>JALUXX010000042.1 GCA_027013145.1 Gammaproteobacteria bacterium
CTCACCGCCTTCGCACCGCTCCACCCTCCCGTCGCCGTGCAACGGCCCACGTTCGTACCACTCCACGTCAGCTTCACACTCCCTCCCGCAACCACCGACCCCAAATCAGCCGAAAAACTCAAGGCCGGCGGCGGCGCGCTCGTCGGACTCGGCGTGGTCGCTGCGGCCGTTGCGCTGGGCAGTGCGGACGGAAGCTTGTAGAAGTACACGTCCTGATCGACACCGTTTACCAGAATGAAGGCGTTCTTCGAGGGCACGTACTGCCAGCGGCCGTAGGTGCCGTTGTGCGCCGGCGCGGTGGGGGTGACCGTATTGTCCGCGGCCGCCGGAATCCGGCTCCAGCGCGGCGGAGAAACCGACAGGTCCAGCGTGTAGACGTCCGTGCCGCCGGCCCAGCCGACCAGCCGCTTGATCGCGGGATCGTACACGAGGCCGGGGGCGTTGGCGTTCATCATCACCGTCGCACCGTCACCGACCGCGCCCAGATTTTGCCGCGGGATCGAGCCCGACGCCGTCAGATCGTACACGTAGGCCTTGCCGCGCCCGAGCACCACGAACTTTCGGTTCACCGGATCGACCGCGCCGACGAGGCTGCTGTCGCAGGAGTCCTGGCCGCGTGTGGACCAGCGATCGGCGACGGGATCGTATTCGGTCAGCCAGCCGCACCAGTACATGAAGATGTGGCCGGTCACGGGGTCATAGCCGGTCGCCACCCCGTCGGCCGCGTGCGGGGCCTGGGTCTTGTGCTGCCACTTGAGGGTGGTGAAATCGAATTCCTCGGTGTCGCGCACGCCGTTCCCGCTGCGCCAGATGGAGCCGCCGCTCTCCCACAACCGGTCCTGGACCGGCAGATAGACCATCCCGTCGTAGGTATGGCGCGAGCCGGGGGAGCCGTCCGGCAACACGGTGACGCTGACCCCCCAGCCGAAATCCTTCGCCGGCCAGTAGGGGTCATTCACCCGTTGCCATTTGAGGCTGTTGACGTCGAAGACGTAGATCTCGTTGCCCCAGTAGTCGTTGTGCCCGCCGCCCCATACGATCAACCGGTGGCGCCGGGTGTCGAAGGCCCCGCCGCTCCAGGCGTCGATCACGTTGCGTACCCGGGAGTCATAGGGAAGCGGGGCGACCGCTTTCATCTGCGAGCCGGGGACCTGATACCAGTGACCGGGGGCCAGGCTGTCGATGGGGTTGGCCGCAGCGGCGAGCGGTGCGATGAGGGCCGCGGCGAACAGGACCAGGGACACGTGGAGCTTGGGCATGCAGGACCTCCCGTAGTCTGCCGCGTCGCTGCGCCGGGTGGCGCACGTTCCGCCTTGCGACCTCGTCACGCTGCTCCCGCAAGGCCACGGCAGGCTGGGAAAGTATATCGATGGGGTATGACGGGCCGGTGTGACTCGGTTGGCAGTTCCGCAACCGCGTCACCCTCCGAACGACATCCGGGGTACGAATGCGCTGCCCCGGGGGGCCGCAGGCGCCGTCTCCCCCGCCTCCGGCGGCCGGCCGTAATCGATGGAAATATCGCTACTTTTTTGCGTTCTGCGCCGCGATCAGCGTCTCGAGTTCGGCCGCCAGTGCGCTCGTGAGCCGCTCGCGGCTGAACTCGGCGACACCGGGCGCCGCAGCCCTCGGTGGCGTCGACACCGGGATCCGTTCGCGGTACCGGTCGCGGAGTGCACGCGCGATGGCCTCGGTGTCGTCCGGAGGGATCGTGCGCACCCCCGCGGTCCGCTCGAGCAACTCGGCCACCGCGCCGCCCGACATCAGCGCCAGGATCGGGCGACCGACCCGCAGGTACTCATAGGTCTTGGCGGGCACCTGCATATAGGTCCACGTCCGGTTGCGGCGGGCGGTGTCCCCGCCGCCGACCGGCTCGCTCAGCGCGAGCAGCAGGTCCGCACCGGCCATCCTGGCGAGCGCCCGGCGGTAGGGCAGGCGCTCGCCACGGACCGCCACGACGTCGGCGACACCCGAATCACGCAGTCCGGCGCGGAACTGCGGGGCGTCGGCGTAGGGCCCGCATCCGAGCAGAGTGACCTGCAGGTCCTCGCGCACCAGCCAGCCGCGTTCGAGGGCGAGCCGGACGGCGGCCAGGAACGGCAGCGGATCGCGATTGGCGCCGTCGATGGCGCCCGGATAGAGGATCTCGAACTTCCCGATCGACTCGGGCTCGAGGTCCGCGAAGTCCTTTTCGTCGTAGCCGTTCGGGATGGTCACGAACCGCTCCTCGGGCAGGTCGGCATAGCGCCCCAGCAGGTAGCGGCGCATCGCGGGCGTGTTGCAGATGACCCGCCCGGCCCGCGCGACGACCCGCCGCTCGAGCAGGCCCTCGGCCCAGCGCCGGATCGGGGGCATGGAGTCCTCGATCCACGGATCCCGAAAGTCGACCACCCACGGCAACCCGTAGCGCCGGTGCAGGGCGAGACCGATCAGGTGCGCGGTCGCCATCGGGTAGGTCGAGTAGACCGCGTCGACGCGGCCCGCTTCGATCAAGGCCGACCCGCGCCGCACCGCGGGCCGGATCCACGGCCAGTAGCGATCCGGAAAGGCGAGCGCCCGCGGGTAGATCCCGCGCACGCCCAGGAGGCGCTTGACGTCGGCGGCCCACACCCGATGGACACCAACGTGACCCGGCAGGGCCGCGGCGAGCGCCGGGTCCCGGCTTTCGTAGAGGGTCTCGGGGACCGAGATCACCTCCGATCCCCAACCGTGACGCGCGAGATACTCGGTGAACTTGAGCGTGCGCAACACGCCGGTGCTGGAGTTGTCCGGCGGGTAGTGGAAGGCGATCACCAGGAGCCGCCGCTCCGGCGCACCCTTCGGGGCGCTCACCTGCCGCCCCCCGCGCGTTCGCGCCCGCGGCTGCGGCCCGACGCCCCGGCGCCGGCACGCCGGCGCACCGCCGCCTCCGCCGCCTCGTCGTAGACCGCGAACCAACGCCCGCGCACCGACTCCCACGCATATTCGCGGACGGCCTCGCGCCCGGCACGCACGAGCCGCGCCCCCAGGCCCTCCTCGGTCAGGACGCGCAGCACGGCCTGCGCCATACGCTGCGGGTCGCCCGGCGGCACCAGCAGCGCGTTGCGTCCGTCCTCGACCAGGAACGGCACCCCGCCCACATCGGTACTGACCACCGGGACGCCGGCGGCGAGGGATTCGAGCACCGAGATGGGCATGTTATCGGCACGGCTCGGATTGATCGCGACGGACGCCGATCGATACAGGCAGGGCATGCGTGCATTGTCCACGTGTCCGGCGAAGTCCACCGCATCCCGCAACCCCAACTCGTCGGCGAGGGCGCGCAGGCGCGTCTCCTCGGGCCCCGTCCCGGCGATCGTCATACGCGCCTGCGGAATGCGCTCGCGTACGATGTTCAGCGCCCGCAGGGCGGTCGCATTGTCGTAGATCGGCTCGAGATTACGGGCCACGAGCAGGTGCGGGGCGCCGGGCGGCGCGGCGCCGTCGCCGTCGCCGTCGCCGTCGCCGGGGGCGAAGCGCCCGATGTCGATGATATTGGGAACCACCCGCACGGCCGCACCCCGCCGCCGGAACACCTCCTCGAGAAACCGCGAGGGCACCACCACCGCGTCGGCCATGCGCAGGACCGGTGCGACCCGCGCGTAGGATCGGCGGAAGAACTCCTCCGCCAGTCCGCCGCGATAATTGACCACGACGGCCGCCCCGCGGGCCCGACCGAGGACGATCGCAGGGGCGGCGAAGAGGTGCCAGGACCATCCCGAGTTGGCCATCACGTGGAGGATCTTCCCCGGCCCCGCCCGCCGCCACAGCTGTACCGCGTAGGGCACCAGGCGCGCCACGGACCGCACCCAGGGGATCCGCCCGATCCAACGCGGCGTGTAGGGGCGGTTCTGGCGCACCACCTCGACAAGAACCCCGTCGCCGGCGAGCAGCCCCGCGAGCTGGCGCGTCTGGTTCGCCATGCCCCCGGAAGGCGGAGGCAGCGGACCGACCAGAACGACACGGCGTTCCGGGGCCTCGCTCATCGCGTTCCGGCCCGGCACCCGATCCCATGCGAGCGATCTTTACGCCGCATGGGCGAGCCGTTATGGTGTCCCCAGACCCGGCACGGCGCCCGGCGACGAACACGGCGCCAACGAGAGGCACGACCATGTCCCCAACGTACGCCCGTCTGCTGCGTGGCGCCTTCCCGGCCGCCCTCGCGCTGTTGATCCTGGCACCGGCACTGCATGCGGCCGATGTACCCGAATGGCGCCGTCCCCATGACTATTACGCCACCGACGCCGAAACGCGTCACCTGCTGAAGATGGTCGAGGGACACCACCTGCAGCAGGGGATCGGCAAGATGGAGCGCGGCGAATACGGTTATGCGCGGCAGGACTTCGATTTCATCCTGCGCTACTTCCCCAACGACCCGAGGGCTTTGTTGCGCATGGGGGAGCTGGCCGTGCGGACCGGCAAGCCCGAGGAGGCCGTGCGCTACTTCCAAAAGGCGATCCGCCTGTTCCCCGATCGCGCCGGCACCCACACCGCCTACGGCGTGTTCCTCCACCGCAACGGCAAGATACGTGAAGCGATCGACCAGTACCGCGAGGCACTCAAACTCAATCCGACCTCCGCGGAAACACACTACGATCTCGGACTCGCCTACCTCGACATCCGCGATTACGCCTCCGCCAACCGCGAGGCCCACGCCGCCTATCGCCTCGGCTATCCGCTGCCCGGTCTGCGGCTCAGGCTGGAGCGGATGGGCCGCTGGAAGGCGCCGCATACGCCGGCCCCGGAGGCGCAGCGCAAGGAGCCGCCCGCGCACTGAACCGCCGGCTGCAGGTCCTGCCTTCACCGCACGTCCCTGCCCCGGCGTTCGAACAACACGCAGGCCACCTGCCAGCGCATCGGGGCCAGCCATCGGCGCCACTTGGGATAGGTGCGCCACGGCATGAAGCGCTCCAGCCTCCGACCCGATCTGCGTGCATAGGCGCCGGGCTCGAGAATCGGGATCACGCCCGCCTCGCGCACCTCGAACGGCCCGGCGCGGGCGACATCCGCGACGAGCCGCCGGATGCCCGGACGGTACATCGTGTCGATGGGGTCGTCGTGGCGCGGATAGCGCTTAGGAACGGTGACCAGCAGCCGCCCGCCGGGACGCACCAGCCGCGCGACGTTGTCCAGGAACGGCTCGCGTGCGCGTACGTGTTCGAGGATGTTGCAGCACAACACCAGATCGAAGGTCTCTCCCGCCGGCGGAACCGTCAACGGCCCGGCACACAGATCGACCGCATAGTCGACTCCCGGTCCGGGATCGAGATCGAGATGAGCGATCCGCCAGCCGCGGGCGAGCAACGGCGCGTGCACGTTGGCCGCGATGTGGGGCTGGACACGCTCGCGGAACTCCCGGTCCGCCGACCCGATATCGAGCGCCCGCCCGCGCTCGACCCGGTACGAGACCGAGAGCACGTCGCGGATCCAAAGCGATTCCTCAGCGAACATCCGCTACCGGAGCCTCGCCCCGGATCCCCGGCCCGTGCGGCTCACGAAGCCGCCGCCGAGGCGCCGGCCGGAGCGGCGCCCGCCCCCGCCTTGAAGCGGCTCCCCGCCGGTCCGGCGGCCGCAACGGCGAGAATCCGCGCGACGTCCTCCGGGGCCAGCTCGCCTCGCCAGCGGCCCGCCGCCGCGCGCGGATCCTTGAACACCGCATAATACCCGCCGCGCCGCGTCGACGTACTCGCGGCCACGAAGCGTTCCGTCTGTTCCGAAAACGCGAGCCCCGCGAAACGGAACAGCCGCTCGACCTGCGCCGAAGGCGCGGCGCATAGGTCCTCGTAGTTCAGCACCAGAACGTCCTCCCGGCCCTGCGTATCGTCAAGGGCCTGATCGTTGAACAGCCGCCAGCGCCAGGCCAAGCGCTCCACCGCGCTGAGCGAGCGCAAGGTCTCCAGGGTGACCCCGCTCGAACGGCCCGCGGGCGTGTCCAAGAGCATTTCGAGGATGCCGTAGTCCTCGCTGCTGGACCCGCGGTCCCCGAATTTCCCCCGCGCCTCCCCGCGCAGCACCGACGCGACGTAACCGCAGGGATGCCGCAGAATCAGTACGGCCCGCATCGGCGCGCAACGCACGAGCACCCCCAGGCGCCCGGTCGACTCGATCGACTTCCACACCAGGCGCACGTCGCCGGAACCCGGCCGCCGGCCGGCGCGCGGCGCCGGCCACTCGCCGGCGAACCGCGCCGCGAGCTTGGCGCCCGCGATGCCTGCACGCAGGCGATAGAGTCCGAACGCGGAGAGGTAGCGCTTCGGGAATACCGGCATCGAACCGGAGACCTTGAGCGCACGCATATCCGGGATGCGGCGGAGAAAGGCCTCGACGGCCGGCCGATACCGCCGCCAGTCGCCAACCCGCGGCACAAGCGGCACGCCCTCGATCGGCTCGACGCTGTCGGGCTCGTGCCGATAGAGCGTATCCGGGTGGCTGTCGAAGATCTTGCCGATCCAGGTCGTTCCGGAACGCGGCATCCCGACCAAAAGTATCGGCACCGAATTCCCGCTCACCCCATCGCCGTCCAAGCCGTTGTCACACCGCGAAACGAAGAACACACGGTACGAAACTGATATGATAGCCGCCCAGGGGGGAGCGGCTCCGCGTCGTTGTATTCCGATCGGCCGGACCGTATCCGCATACACGGCCCTTGCGGCCGGGCAGCCGCGGCGCAGGCAGCATTCGAAGCATGGCGTTTCCCGATGGCATCAAGGTCGATTGCATCGACAGCGAGCGCAGCTTCGCACATCTGCGCGAGGAGTGGAACCGGCTTGCGCGCACGACCCGCGGCCCAGGCGTTTTTCTCCGTCACGAGTGGTTCGATGCCGCATGGCGTTGGAGGCGCGAGGATTCCGAGCTCAGCATCCTCAGGATCCACGACGGAACGCGCACCATCGGCATCGTACCCCTGATGCGCCGGCGGTCCGGCCGTCGGTGCCTGGTCGAGTTTCTGTCCGTCCCCGACACCCAGTTCTGCGACCTCGTCTGTGCCGATTCCGACCGCGACACCTGCACGGCCGCAGCGGGCGCCTACCTCGCCCGTCATGCGCCGCGCTGGGATACCATTACGCTGCGCTATCTTGCCGCGGCGTCGCCCACCGCGGCCGCCCTCCCGCGGACCCTCGCTCCGCTGCGCATCCGTACACATGCCGCGGGCGGCGGCGTCAACCCCTACGTGGATCTTGCCGGCGCCTGGCATGACTTTTACGGCACCTGCAGCCGGCGTTTGAAGAAGGCCAACAATCTCGCCGCCAATCGCCTGCGCCGTGCCGGCGGGATCCGCCTCGAATGGTTCCGACCCGGGTCCGTCGATCGCGCCGCACTCGATCCGCTGCTCGCCGACATCACCGCGATATCGGCGCGAAGCTGGAAGGGAAAGACGCCCTTCAGCCTGGACCATTCCGGCCCCGGGGCTTTCCTGCGCCGGCTCTCCGAAGCGGCGCTGGAACACGGGTGGCTGTCGGTCTGGGTCCTGTACCTCTCGGATCACCCCGTCGCCATGGAGTATCAGCTCGTGAACGGCGGCTCGGTCTACGCGTTGCGCGCCGATTTCGACGGACGCTACGCGGAACTCTCGCCGGGCGCCTACCTGAACTGGAAGATCCTCGAGGGTCTGTTCGGACGGGGGCTGGAACGCTACTACATGGGGCCCGGAGACAACGCCTACAAACTGCGCTGGACGGATCGCGGAGAGCGGATGATCGTCGCCCACGGCTACGCCCCCTCCCTGCGCGGGCGCGTGCTCGCGGGCTGGAACCTCGATATCAAACCCCGCCTGCGCAGGCTCCGGACGTGGGTTCCGCGAGGCGCAAGGAGACCCTCGAAGCCATGAGCGGACTCTGCGGCTGGATCGACATCCCCGCGACCGACGAAGAACGGCAACGCACGATCGTCGCCATGGCCGCCGGTCTCCCCGCCCCGCTCGGCGGGTGCGCGGCGCCTTGCCATGCCACTGCCGGAGCGGCGGCATTGGCCGTCCACACCGAACCGCTCCCCGGCCGCCTGCACACGGAGGGGCAGCGCCTCATCGCGATCTGCGGCCGCCCCGAGTGGAGCGACCCGCAGCTCGCGGCCGCATCCGAGGAACAGGGGCCGGCCCGGGTCCTGGCGCGTGAATACGGGCGGCGTCGGGAACAGGTCCTGCAGGGTCTGCACGGCGCCTTCGCGTTGGCCGTGGTCGACAGCGGGCGGCGCGAACTGTTCCTCGCGATCGACCGCCTCGGCATCTGCACTCTCACCTTCGCCGCCGCCGCGGGCGGGCTCCTTTTCGCCAGCGACAGCGACGCCCTGCTGCGCCACCCGGCCGCGTCGAGGGGGTTGGATCCGCAGGCGCTGTTCGACTACGTCTATTTCCACATGCTCCCCGGGCCGGCCGGAATCTACCGCGGCCACGAACGGCTCTTGCCGGGACAGTTCCTGCGCTTCCAATCCGGCGCTATCGAACGCGGCACCTACTGGCACATGCGCTACCGACCCGAACGGCGCCCGCACTACCCGGATTTTCGTGACGAGTTTCTCGCCCACCTGGAGGCGGCCGTCGCCGGCGCCGCCGCCGGCGCATCGGCCGGGGCCTTTCTCAGCGGGGGCACCGACAGCTCGACGGTCGCAGGGATGCTCGCACGCAGCGCGAGCGACAAGGCGCGCACATTTTCGATCGGGTTCGATGCGGAAGGCTACGACGAAACCGGATACGCACGCATCGCCGCGCGCCACTTCGGCACCGAGCATCACGAGTATTACGTGAGCCCGCAGGACGTCGTCGATTCGATCCCGCTGATCGCCGCCGCCTACGACCTGCCCTACGGAAACGCGTCCGCGCTGCCGACCTACCACTGCGCGCGCCTCGCGCGCGAACACGGCATCACCCGTCTACTCGGCGGGGACGGCGGCGACGAGCTGTTCGGAGGCAACAGCCGTTACGCAAAACAGAACGTTTTCTCGTATTACGAACGGATCCCCGCATCCGTCCGCCGCGGGATACTGGAGCCGTTGCTCGCCCGCGGCGCCGACCGGGCCCGCGGGCCGATGCGAAAGCTGCGCCGCTACGTGGCCCAGGCGGCGATCCCTCTGCCCGACCGCGCCGAGACCTACAATCTGCTCCATCACTTCGGGATCGACCGTGTGTTCGCTGCGGAGTTTCTCGAAAGCGTAAATCCCGGACATCCGCTGGAGGTCTTGCGCGACACCTATGGGCGCGCCGACGCCGACGGCGTCATCGACCGCCTGCTCGCGCTCGACCTCAAGCAGACCCTCGCCGACAACGACCTCCCCAAGGTCACCCGCATGTGCGACCTTGCCGGGGTCGAACCCGCCTTTCCGCTGCTCGACCATCGGCTCGTCGAGTTCTCGGGCCGCCTCCCGCCGTCCTGGAAGGTCCGCGGGACCCGACTGCGCGTGTTCTTCAAGAAGGCGCTCGCCGATTTCCTGCCCGGCGAAATCCTCACCAAGCCCAAGCACGGCTTCGGTCTGCCTTTCGGCGTATGGATGAACGAATACCAACCCCTGCGGGAACTGGCCGGGGACGCGCTCGGACGACTGCACTCGCAGGGGATCTTCCGCCGCGACTTCCTCGACGCCCTGATCGACCGCCATCTCGACGAGCACGCGGCCTACTACGGGACCATGGTCTGGGTCCTGATGATGCTCTCCCAGTGGCTCGACGCGCGCAGCGCTCACACCGCCGCGACCGCACCGACGCCGGCCTCGGGCGCGCCGATGCAGTTGCGGTAGAGTCGCAGGAGAAAGCGCGCCGGCGTGCGATCCCAGGGAGTGAACCGCGGAAGTTGGAAGCGATCCTGATCGCGCCGGGCCGCGCCCCAGCGTGTACTCAGGGCGGCGCGAAAGCCGAGATCCCGGACCAGACGGACGTGTTCGGGCCCGTAATCGCGCCCCGGCTTTCCATTGGGATACGCGAAGAGATCCACGGGCGCGTCGACAATCGCACGCAGGCGCTCGCGACCTCCGGCGATCTCCATGCGCGCCTCTTCCGGAGAAAGCCGCGACAGAATCGGGTGCGTCACCGTGTGTGCACCGATCTCCATCCCCGCGTCGTGAAGACGGCGCACCTCGTCGGCGTCCATCATCAGGCGCAGCCCGCCGAGATCCGCCCGGCAGGCCCGGCGCACCGCTTCGACCGCCGCCTCCCGCTCGGCGACCGGGCGGTACTTGAGCGCATCGACGATCCGTCGCAGGGTCTCACGGCGCTGCTCCAGGGTATCGACCGCCGGCCTGCCCAGACCGATCGACTCGAGATCGATCCGCGGCGCGGATGCCCGGCGTAGCGACTCGATAACGACATCGTTCCACATCATCGCTCCGTCGAGAAATCCGGCGGCGATGAAGAAGCAGGCGGGCACGCCGTTGTCCCGCAGAATGGGAAGCGCGACGCGAACATTGTCCTCGTAGCCGTCGTCGAACGTGACCGCCGCGGCCCGCGGCGGCAGCGAGTCCTCGTCGAGACGCCGCAGGGCCTCGCCCAGCGGCAGGACCCGCCAGTGCCGCGCGAGCAAGCGCATCTGCCACCTGAAGGCCGAGGCCTCGATCGTCCCGGGCACGAGCGGATCGGGCGCTTCCAGGACGCGATGGTAGATGAGGATGGAGAGCCGTGCCCGGCGACCGCCGGGCGCAACCACACTGCCGAGCGCATGCAGCAGACCGTCCGCCGCCCTCACCGCGACGGCCCCACGGTCGCCCGGATCACCAAGGCATGGCTCACGAAGGCCGCGACGAACGGCAGGCGCCGCAACGCGGACCGCACCGCCGGGCGCGATACGAATCGCTGCAGGCGACCGAAGCGCGCCGGAAAAACGGGAACCCAATGGATCCGCGCATCCTTCAAACCGCAGGCCCGCGCGATCCGGCGCAGCCGCAGCGGCGACTCGTAGCGTACGTGCGGCGCCCTGCCACGCACGCCGCGGCGCAGACGCTCGACCGCGTTCGGGATGCACCACCCGTTGAGCGCGTCGATCCAGACCTCGCCGCCCGGGCGCACGACCCGCGCCAACTCGCGGATCGCCCGCTCCGAGGACCCCAGCGCCTGCACCACTCCGAAGCACAGGGCCCCGTCGAAGGCGGCGTCGCGTACCGGAAGCGCCGTGACGTCCCCGACCGCCCACCGTACCTCCGGTCCGCTACGCCCGCGCGCCTTGAGAATCGTCGGCAGCGAGTAATCGAAGCCGACCACCTCGCACCCGCGCGCCGCCAGTTCCCGGCTGTAGGTACCGGCACCGCAACCGGCGTCGAGCCAGCGCCCGCTCCGCAATCCGGGGCCCGACAGGCGGCGGAAGTTCTCGAGCCGGGCGCGCAGCCCGGTAACGCTCCACCCGGCGATCCCGGCATCATCCTCGGACGACTCCGCGAAACCGATGAAACGCCGCCGCCAGGTCCGCTCGAAGGCCTCCGGGGCCCGCCCCGGGTCAGTGCCCGCCATCCGCAAGCGCCCCCGCACGCCGCACGAACTCATGTGCCACCCGCGGCTTCGCCTCGGCAGCGCGCCCGTCCACCGTCAGGGTCCGTTCCACGATCACCCGGGTAACGACCTGCAGCGCGATGAGGTACCACGCCAGGTCGAAGTAGGCCAATCCCAGAAACGCCCCTCCGACCGCGTAGGCCGCCAGACTGACCTGCAGCATCGCGGCCAGGTCTCCGGCCCATTTCAGGTCGGGCCGGTCGCGGCATTGCCGCACGGTCCAGGAACCGTAACGCCACGCCAGGATCCCGATCGTGAGGAAGATCGCGAGCCCCGGATACCCGTGCTCGCCCAGTATCTCGAAGTAGATGCTGTGCGAGTCGTGATAGTTGTCCGGCTCCGGCGCGTATTTCTTGAACAACTCCGGGGTGAAGGTCTCGAATCCTCCGCCGGTGATCGGTCGCGCGTTGGCGAGATGAAACGCGAACCACCAGGCGTTGATGCGCCCGAGCGCGGATCGATCCTGCTTGTACGTCTCGATCGTGTCCATCTTGTGAAAATACTTCTCCGGCATGAAGTGATACATGGTCGCCGCCACCGCCAGCAGCCCAAGCCCGATCAGGGCCCGCTTCCGGCTCTTTGCGAGCAACATGACACCCATGACGCCGCCGGCCAAAAAGGCCCCGCGCGAGTAGGTCCCGATGATCGCGATCCCCGTCAGCGCCATCGCCGCGCCGAGCCCGCGCCGCACCCACTTGTTCGTTGCGCTCAACTGCAGGTAGCGGAACAGCGGTAGGGTCATGCTCAGTGCAAGCCCGATCTCCGTGTTTCCGGGCATGAAACTGTGCGGGGGCCCGAGGACCATGTAGTGTCCGCCTGTCATGATGGTGAACAGGCCACCCTTGACGCCGAAGAATCCCACCGAACCCGCGATCACCCAGACCAGCCAATGCAGCCGCTTGCGGTTCTGGATCAACATCATCGTCACGAAGGTCATCAACTGGACCTTGACGACCTTGTCCCACTCGTGCCACCCCTCGACGGGATTGAGCATGAAAAACGACGTGAAGACCATCCACAGGTTGAAGACCACCAACATGATCACAAGCCCGTTCCAGGGCGGATGTTTCGGCTCCCGCGAGATCAGCCACCCCACAAGCGTCGTCACGCCGATGATCATCGCGAAGGGATAGTTGTACGCGAATCCCCAGCTCAACCGGTGCGGATTCATCAGACCGATCCACGCCCACATCAGGATCCCGATCCACGGCCGCACCAGGATGAACGGCAGCGACCCGAAGACGATGACGGCGACGGCGACGCCCCTCATCCGCCCCTCCCCGGGCCGACGCCGCCCGCGAGCGGGACCCCGCCGCCGGGCGCCCCCGGCCCACCGCCCCGGACGCCTGCGAGGAGCGCTCTGATCTCGCGGAACTGGCCGCGGTTGATCAGGAGCGTACCGGCCGCGTAGCTCGCCGCGCCTGCCGCGACGAGCAGGCCCAACCGGGCGTCCGCGCCGATTCCGGCGTGGACTGCGAGCCACCATTGAAAGACTTTGACCACCGCAAACATGGCGACGGCCGTCGCGGCCGGTCGCGCGAGCACCGCATGGAAGCGTGCGATCGGAAGCGCGACCAGACGGAAGGACACGAAAAAGTTGGCGTAGGCCACCAAGAGGGCGGCCGTCGCGTAGCCGGCGGCCACGCCGACCACCCCCCACGGCAGGCCGGCGACGACGAAGGCGAGGAACACGGGCGTCGCGAAAAGAGAGAATCGCAGGCGCGTCCCCGCATGCCCCGTACTCAGATAGATCAGCCCCGCGGTCGTCGCCACACTCTGCAGGAGCCCGGCCCAGCAGAGGATCTGGAGGACCGGGACCATCGGCAGCCACTTGGCGCCGAATACCACCGCCACCAGGTCGCGTGCGACCGCGAAAAGACCGATCATCATCGGGAAAGTGACGAAGGCGATCGCGGCGACGGCCTTCAGATAGACCTCGCGGTACCGCGCCCATTGGTCCTGCAGTGTGGACAACACCGGGAACAGGATGCGTACGATCACCTGGCTGACTTGGTTCATGGGGTAGAGCATCAATTGGTAGGCCAGTGCATAGTACCCCAGCGGCCCGCTCCCCAGAAATTTTCCGACCAGCAGATTGTCTCCCTCACGGTGCGCGTAGTTCACCATGTCCGCGCCGAGCACGGCTGCGCTGAATCCCGTCATCCGGCGGATGCTGCGCCACTCGAAGCGCAGGGACGGGAGCCAGCGCGCATACAGGGCGATCATGGTCATCGTAACGGCGGAGCCGACCAGGGGCTGCACCACCAGACTCCAGACGCCGAACCCGGAATACGCGAGGGAGACGGCGCATATCGCACCGATCAGACTGCCCACCGCCTGGGCCTTGGCGATCTGCGCAAAGCACAGATGCTTCAACAGGATGGCCCGGGGAACGACCACCAGCCCGCCGAAGACGAGCCCGACCGACAGCACGGAGACGATCGGCGCCAACCGGGCGTCGCCGTAAAAGGAGGCGATTCCGGGCGCGGCGAGCGCCAGGGCGGCACCCAGCGCCCCCGCAACCGAGACGTTCAACCAGAAGCTCGACGACAGCGCGGCCGGCGATACCTCCCGGGCCTGTACGATCGCCGCGCCGAGCCCGAAATCGGCGAACAACTGAACCAACCCGTAGAAGACCAGCGCCATCCCCAGCAGCCCGAAATCCGCCGGCATCAGCAGCCGCGCCAGGATCACGGAGGTCGCGACCTGCACGATCTGGCGCAGCACCTGCCCGCCCCCCGTCCACAGGACCCCCCGCGCGGCCGTGACGCCGAGGCCGCCGCCCGATTCGCCCGCCGCCGTCACCGGGCGGCCTCCGGCGCATGGCTCACGACGTAGCGGAACTTCCCCGAGGCCTCGGCCGGGATCTCGCGGACCGTGCGCACCCGCACGTCGACCCCGGATCCGAGCCGTTTGCGCAAGCCTGCCACGATCGTCTCGCGTGCGCCGTCGGCGAAATCCGGACCCGGCTCGATCAGCACCTCGATCGCCGAGCGGCTCTCCTGTACGATCTTGAAGGCACGCACGCCGCGGATTTCGCGTATCACGTAGATCAGGGCGAGGCCGTGCATCACCGTCCCGTCCTCGGCCACCACGAAGTCCGTCGACCGTCCCTGTACGTCCCGCAACAGCGGCAGACCGCGCCCGCACGTGCACGGGTGCGGATCGAGCGTGCCGATGTCGCCGGTACGGTAGCGGATGAACGGAAACGCCCGCGTGGCCAGGTGCGTGACCACGATCTCTCCGGGCCGTCCCGCGGGCAGCGTGCGCCCGTCGGGACCCACGACCTCGACGATGATGTCCTCCGCCGACACGTGCATCCCGCCGGCCGGGCACTCGTGGGCGATGAAGCCGGCGTCGCGCCCCCCGTAGCCGTTCGCCACCGGCGCGCCGAACACCGCGGCGATCGTGGCGCGCTGCTCGTCGTAGAGCCGCTCCCCGGTGGTGAAGACCACACGGACGCCGGCCCCGTCCAGCGGGATCTCGCGCGCGGCCGCGAACGCGGCCAGGCGGTGGAGCGCCGAGGGATAGCCGAACAGCATGCGCGGGCGCAATCGCCGGATCGTCCGGGCATAGGTCTCCAGATCCGCCTCCGCCATCCGGAACGCGGGCAGCAGCCGGCTGCGCAGGAGCCGGTCGCGCAACGCCCGGACCCGGTCCTGAGCCCCCAGTTCCACGGGCGAACCCCAGAGGACGATCTCGGGATCGCCGATGTCCACGCCCCACCAGCGCGTCGCGCGCCACTTCGCCGCGACGTCGTGGCTGACGCGCTCGGACCCCAGGTAGAAGACCATCGGCTCGCCGGTGGAGCCGCCCGTGTTCGAACGATGCAGCCGCTTCGCGGCCTCGGAGCGCAGGCGCCCGACGTGTGCCCGGATGGTCTCCTTGGTCATGAACGGCAGGCGTTCGAGATCGGCGACCTCCCTCACCGCCCGCCAGTCGAAGCCGCCGGCACGCGCAAGATCGCGGAAATAGGGCACCGAGGCGGCGGCGTCCTGGAGCAGACCGCGCAGGCGCTGTGCGCGCAGCGCCTCGATACGCGCGGCCTCCCACCATTGTGTGGTCTCCAGCTCGCGCAGGCGCCGGACGGTATCGTGCCCCTTGAGGCGCTCGTGCAGCGGAAACCACAGACCGCTCGCCCCGCGGCGCCACGCGTCGCGCAGGCGCTCGCGCACGGCGTTGGCCGCGCGCGCGTTCATCGCCTCGCGGGCGGCGACGCCACCGGGGCCACGGGCCCCATCGCGCGCAGGAAGCGGGCGAGTACCCGGCGCGCCTGCTGCGGTCCGACGGTGTAGTCCGCGGCCACGGCCACCACCGCGGCGTCGGTGCCGCCGTGGCGCAGGTCCTCCCACGCCTCCAGCAGCTTGGCGGCCAGCGGATCGACCGTGCGACGGGTGCCGATCCGATACCAGCTCCAGACCAGGCGCTCCACGTCCCCCGAGCGGATCTCCGTCTCGATCACCCGCATCCGCCGTCCCGCCCCGAGCGCGACCTCCCGCGACTGCGAGCCGATCCGCACCCAGCGCCTGCCGTCGTAGAGCCGCGTCCCCCAGCGGATCAGCTCCGCGCCCTGCCGCTCGCGGGGATAGTAGGCGGAGTAGAGGAAGACCGACCGATCCCCCGACCGGTAGACCTTCAGAAAGGTGCCCCCCGCCCCGGGGAACACGGGGCGCCAACTGTCGGCGGTCGCGAACGGACCGGACCAGGGCGGACGGGCCGCGGGCGCGGTCATCGCCGCCGGCTCGGTGACCCGCGCCGCACGCAGTCCGAGGGCGTACAAGGCGCCGGGGCCGAGTCCGGCGGCGGCGACCAACGCCAGGGCCGCCCCGGCCATGGCCCGGCTCGAGGACCGGGTTGCGGGCGCGGCGGCCGCCGGCCGAGTCGCGGGGGTCCGTGCCGGTTCCGCCCCCGCGGTCTCGGGTTCGCGCAGGAACTGTCCGGCCCAGAACAGCACGAACATCACGAACCCGAAGAAGATCCACCCGTAGACGATGTGGTCGACGCCGGTGGCCAGGTGCATGTCGCTGAGGTAGGCCAGTCCGACGATGCCGGCCGCCCTCACCCCGTTGGCGAGGATTGGCACGAGGATCGCGAACGCGATGAACACGACGCGGCGCCAAAGGCCGCGATAGGCGAGGTACGCGTAGACCGTGCCGAGGACGACCGACGCAATCAGATAGCGCAGCCCCGCACACGCCTCCGCCACCTCGAAGGTCCCGGAGGGGATGACGATGTAGCGGCCCTCCAGCAGGACCGGCATGTGCGTGAGCTGTAGCAGGTAGACCGAGAAGTGCCCGGTGAAATCCCGCAGCGGCGGGATCAGTCCGTCGCCCATCGGAACGGCGAAATACAGATAAGCGAGCGGGAACCGCAGGATGCGCACCAGTCGCGTACCCAGAACGCCCCACACGGCGCCGACGATCAGGGTCACGAAGGCGAGCTGCTGACCGAGCAGGACGTCGATGCGTGCGGCGACCGCCCAGGCGAGTGCCGCCAGCACGACCACGCCGACTCCGAGGGCGGAGGCAACCGGGCGCTCCCGCGCGATCTCCGCGCGGCGTTTCCAGATGAGGTAGAGGGCGATCGGCAGAATCAGGAACCCGTGCGCGAAGGTCTCCGAGCGCCACCAGATGGCGACCATCGACCGCACCGTCCCGGCATAGAGCACCGAGACCCCGATCAGGACCGCGCCGAGCGCCAGCAGCGGCGCGCGCCAGCGCGCCGCGGTCGGCGCCGCGATCACCTGCGCCGCTTCGGTCGCCATCGTCCCGCGTGTGGTATCACCGGGCCGCCGCCTCGCGCCGCACCTCGCCGGAAGCGGCGGCGGCCGGTTCGGCCCCGAGGAAGACCCGATCCATCCGATCCCAACGGAAGTCGCCCAGCAGGCGCACGAGGCGCGCCTGCATACGCCCAAGATTGAGGTAGTGGCGCACGCGGGTCTTCAGCCCCAGCCCGGCCGGACGCGGCTGCTCCGGGTCGAGTTCCCAGGGATGGAAATAGAATACGGCCGGGCGGGCGTCGACGCGGTTCACGCGCCGGATCGCCCACCGGGACGCCCGGTAGGGGAGGAGGCGGAAGTAGCCCCCGCCGCCGCCCGGGAGGTTGCGCCCGAACAGATTGATCGTGGTGATCGGGATCTCGAGGATACCCGTTTCCCGGTAACGGAACGGGAAGCGCGGCGCCTCGGGCATGCCGTAGAGGTCATGCCGGATCGGATAGATGCTCGAACTGTACCGGTGGCCGACGGTCTGCAGGACATCGAGGGCCCACAAGTTGTCCCGGCCGATCGAGTAGCTCGCCGCCCGGTAACCGGCCACCTCCACCCCGCCGATATCCTCGAGCAGGGCCTTGGTGCGGCCGACGTCCTCGCGAAACTGCGCCGGCGTCTGGCGAATGACGCGCACGTGTGAGAACCCGTGACTCGCCAGTTCGTGCCCGCCGCGCACGATCTCGCGCACCAGATCCGGGTAGCGCTCGGCCACCCAGCCGAGCACGAAGAAGGTCGCACGGACCCCGTGGCGCCCGAACAGGTCCAGCGCAAGCCGCGTGTTGCGCTCGACCCGCGCCGGCAGGTCCGCCCAGCTCGCCGCAGGGATGTGCGGCTCGAACGCCGAGACCTGAAAATAGTCTTCGACGTCCACGCTCATCGCGTTCACGATCACGTCGGGTGAATTAGTCACCGATCCTCCACACGCCCGGCCACGCTACCGCCCTCCCCCGACCGGAGGCGCCGCGTCACACCCGCGCTTGCGCACTCCCGCCGGAACGTCGGTCAGAACCCGACGGTAACGCCGAGCGCCACCATATTGACGAAGTAGTCCGCGGCCGCGTTGGAAGTACGCTGGGTATGCGTGACGGACAGGGAACCGTACACATGCGGCCCGAAACGGTACCGCAACGCCCCACGGATCTCCCACAACTCGTCGACCCGAAACCCGCCGATGAACCGCCAGCGCTGCCAATAGCCGGCGATGTTGCTGCTGGTGCGCACGCCGAGGTCTCGGTTCCATGACGCGTCCACAGCGGTCACCGTTTCCTTCCCGCCGGTGAGCTCGAAGCTGCGTTGGGAACGCGACACGGTCGCCGACACGCGATCGCGCACGCCGCGGGCGGTGAGCGTCCCCGAGAGCTGGCGATTGATGAAGACCTGAGCCGGCAGACCCGCCAACGAGGGCGCAAGGACCTGCACGAACTGTCCGCCGGATCCCAGCACGACGGGCTGCTGCTCCCTGGTCAGCGAAGAGACTGTCGTAGGTGATTCCGTGAAACTCACCTGCGCGCTCGTCCAGGCCCCTTCATGGCGGAAGGACACGGCGACGGTGCGGCCAAAGAACCGCCGGCCATAGCTGGCCTCGAGGTAGGAGCGTGGGGTGATGTCCCACTCGAATCCCCCGCTCCAGATCTTGCCCTTCGGCTGCGCCTCAGCAGGGCCGAACTGAAAGTTGTTGTCCTCGTAGCCGCCCCGCAGGACGAGCCGGAAACGATGATGCGCGGGAAAGCGGGCGACCCCGATCAGGCTCTCGAAAATCACCGCCTGGGCGGCATCAAAATTGGTACGGCTGCGATCATAGTCCAGCTGGAAGGCGATCCCGGGCACATCCGGCCCGGTGCCGAGCGAGGCGCCCACCTCGCTCGTCTGGCTCCCCGAGAGCTGCTGGGTGTTGTAGTTGACGACGCTGTAGGTGTAGTGCCCCTGCACCACCGCGAGGCGGCCGAAGGCGTGCTGGAGACGCGGCGTCGCCGAATATGTGACGACGTTGGTCCGGTTGCCGCTGATCGACACGTTGCTCAGCGGTACCGGCTGGGACGGGGAGATCAGTGCCTGCGAGGCGGTCGCCTGGGCGCCGAGGGAAAACGTCCCCGGCACGACGTCGAGGTCGCCGCGTGAGAACAACTGGTGGAAGGTCGCGTCACTGCTCGAATTCCGGGCGTAGAAGATGTTCTGCATCCGGTAATTGGCGAGCAGATCGAAGCGCGGCGCCTGCTTGCTGATCGAAATCTCGGGGTTCACCTCGGTGACGAAGTCGCTGCGCTCCTGTCCGGGCGGCGCGAGGGCGATGTTGTCGTCGTAGATCTCGCGCAGATCCAGGGACGGCGCGATGCGCCACCCCGCGCCGAGGCCGGGCGGGGAAAACGGAACGCCCTGCGACAGGCCGGGTTCGGCGCCGAGTTCGACCCCCAATGCACCCGACGATCCGTATCCGGTCGGAAAGCTCGCGCCCTGCGCAAGCGCCGGAGCGCCGACGGCTGCACCGCCCGCGGCGACGAGGCCCGCCAGCGCCCATCTCGCCCCGGCCCGCAACCGCCCCCGCCGCCCCTCCTTCGTTGTCCCCATTCGCGTGGTCCTTGTCATTGTGGTGAACCGGACGCCGACGCGCCGGCGACACGGGGGCGCCGGAATCGCCCGTCTCCGTATCCCTTGTTCACGGGCCCGGTCCGTGAACCTCACCCGGGCTCCGCCCTCGAGAACGGGAAGAAGGAACGACCCGCACGGTGCCGGGCGGCCCGCGGGCCCGTTACCGGCGGAGCGCCGTGGCGCGCGCCGCGGACACACTCACCCGTAGTAGTACTCCGGTCGGAACACCCGAGGGTATCGATTCAGCACCAAGCCGATCGGCTTTTCGGCATCGAGCATCCCGAGCGCCTCGGTGACAGCCTCCTGTGACGTGGACCCGGCCCCGACGACCATGACGATCTGTCCCGCGAGGCCCGCGAGCACGACCGCCTGCGTCGCCGCCAGCAGCGGCGGGGAATCGAAGAGCACCAGGCGGTCCGGATACCGCTCGGAGAGTTCCTGCACGAACGCCTTCATCGCCTCGCTCGCCAGCAGCTCGGTACCGAACTGATGCCGGCTGCCCGCGGGCAGCACGCTGAGGCGCGACACGCTGGTATTCACGAAGACCTCGCCGGGATCCAGCGAAGGATTCTCCAGGAGATCCACCAGACCCGGTCCTTGGGGAATCCCCAGGGTCGTGGCGACCATCGGCCGCTGGAGGTCGGCATCCACGAGCAGGACCCGGCGGTCCCGCTCCATCGCGACACTCAGCGCGAGATTGATGGAACAGAAGGTCTTTCCCTCCCCCGCAACCGCGCTGGTGACCATGATCACGTTGCCGCGCGGCACCGAGGCCGCCGCCTCGCCGAAGGCGTTGAGCAGAAGCGGTCGTTTGATCAGACGGAACTCCTCCCGCGTATGCGCCCCGTCATCCGCTTGCGCGCCGCCGTCCTCCGGCGCGACCGCGAACCCCATCGCCGCCAGCCGTCCGAGATCGATCGGCACGGTCTTCCCCGAGCCCGCCGCCGATGCCGCATCGGTCGGCCCGGTCGACGGGGAGGGAGCGGCGGCGTCCGCGTGAAACCCGTCCGATGACGGCTCGGGCCGTTCGATACCGGCATGCGCGCGCTTCGCCCCCACCTGGCCGATCGCTTTCTCAATGATGCTCATCTTCCCACCTGTAGAAGTCCGCGTGTCCGGATCACGACGCCCCGGTTTTCAGGACCATCAGCGCCACGCCGCCGAGGTAGAGCCCGACGAGCAAGAGCACCGTCAGTGCCAGCGCCGCGGCGTCGAGCCGGCGCCGCGTCAGCGCCCGGCCGCGGAACACGGTCCCCACCGTACCCAGCACCGGAAAACCCGTCACCCGCCGCAGCAGCCGGCGGTCGTTGAACGTCGGTTTGAGCTGCGAGAGGAAAAAGGCGAACCCGAAGCCCGCGCCCAACCCGCCGACCAGGATCGCGCTCGCGAGCAGCATGCGCTTGGGCGCCACGGGCTTGGAAGCGACGAACGGCGGATCGATGATCTTGAACTTCACGTCGTCCGAGTGCTGCTCGGCCTGTTGCGACATCCTGGCCTGCTCGCGCCGCTTGATCAGATCGTTGTACTGGCTTCGGGTCACCGCATAGTCCCGGTTCAGGCGTGCGAGCTGCGCCTCCACTGCGGGAATCGTGTTGACCATCTTCTTCAGGTAATCGACCCGTTTCTGATAGGCCTGCACCTTGACCCGCAGCCCCGCGACCTTGGCCTGAGTCTGGCTCAAAGAGATTTTGAGCTGCTGGTAGACCGGATTCTCGGAGATTGCGCCGACGGCACCCGCCGCCGCCAGGCGCGTCAGCTCCTTACGCCGCTGCTCCTTGAGCTGTTTGATCTGTTGCTTCACCGCGATCACGTCGGGATGCTGCGGCGTGTATTGCAGGAGCAGGTCGTCCAGGCGCGACTGCAGCGCGTTGATCCTGGCATCCAGAGGACCGCCGCCGGCGCCCGTCTCCGACATGATGCCGAAGGTCGGCTCGTCCCCGCTCAACTCCTTGCGCAGGGCGTCGGCCGTGCGCTGCGCCTCGTCCAACTGCAGCTTGGCGTCGTTGAGCTGGGCGGTCGCGTCTTGAAGCCGGTTGTAGTAGTCCTTCCCCTGCTGCGGCATCATCCCCACGTGCTTCTGCTTGAAGTCGCGCAGGCGGTCGTCGTCCGCATTCAATTTCTGCTCATAGAGCTCGATCTGCTGATCGAGGAAGTGCTGCGCGGCGCGCGAATCGACGCGTCCCGCGCCGAGCGTATTCTCGACCAGACTGTTGAGCAGCGTCTGGACGACGTTCTTAGCGGTACCCGGATCGCGGTCGATATAGGATATGGTGTAGAAGTTGTCGCGGTGCGTTCCGCGGATGTCGATCCTTTGTTCCAACTTCAGCAGAAGCCGATCCATCTCCTCGGGCGTCCGCGCCCTCAGATCCAGATCGGTGGAGCGCGCCACCTTCTCCAGGTTGGGGCGGCTGAGCAGCACGCGCGTCACCAGATCGACCTTGTTCTGGATATTGGGCTGCACCACCATCCCCGCCAGCAACGGGCGCAGAATCGTGTCGGTATCGACGTAGACCTGCGCGGTCGCCCGGTAGATGTTCGGCTGGAAGTGCAGCCACGTCCAACCGCCCAGGCACACCAGCCAGGCGACGAGCGCACCGTACCAGCGGTACCGCCAGGTACCGTAGGCGTAGTTCACCAACTGAGAGACGATCTGGTTCATGCTCTCGATACCGTGCGGAAGCGCGCGCCCTAGAACCAGGACTCGGGGATGATGAGGATGTCGCCGGGACGCATCGGGATGTTCGCTTTGATGTCCCCGCCGTCCAGCAGGCTGTCGAGCTTGACCGGAATCTTGATCTCCTTGCTGCCGACACGGCGGACCACGACCGCGCGGTTGCCGGCGGCGTACTGCGTCAGACCGCCGACCGCGATCATCACGTCGAGCAGCGTCATCCCCTGCCGATACGGCAAGGCCTGCGGCTTGGCCGCCTGACCCACGACGCGGATCTGGTTACTGAAGGTGCCGACATAGCCGGTGACGATCACTGTCACCATCGGGTTGCGGATGTAACGCGCGAGCCGCTTTTCGATCTCGTGCGCGAGCTGCGTGGGGGTCTTGTCGGCGGCGACGAGGTCCTGGACCAACGGGATCGAGATGCGCCCGTCCGGGCGCACCGGCACGGTCACCGAGACCTCGGGGTTGTGCCAGACGAAGATCTGAAGGGTGTCTCCCGGACCGATGACGTACTCGGGCGCGACGCCCTTGGCCGTCGCGGCCGCCGCCCCCGCACCGGTACCCGCGCACCCGGAGATCAGGACAGTGATGCCGAAGATCACGCCCGCGACGATCGTTACCAGCGAGTTTTTCACGTTATTCTCTCCCTCAAGTCCTACCGATCCGCGTTCACGACCGTCCGCGCCGACCCCCGCAACCGAGCGCCACCACCGAAATGCCGCCTGCCCGCCCATCCACCGGGACCGGGAGACGCAACGACCGTCGCGCCGGGGCCCTCTCCGGGAAACGGGGCGGTTAATGGAATTTCGAGGCGTCACCGACCCGTATCGGCCGTACCGCCACGATGATTGAGCCCCCCGGCTTGTGCTGGAACCCGCATCCGCGTCGGTGCGGGAATCGGCCTCGGTGCTCGATGCCGGGGCCCGGTACGGCCGTGGCGACGATCGCTCCCCTTCGAACTCATGTAACGGCATTCATGGTGACGGTATCACGCTCGCATGACAAGCATTTTGCGAACCGACGCCGCGCCTTCGGCGACGGCGGCCGGCCCGACCCCGCCCTTCCCCTCCTATGGCTGGCGTTGGTTCGCACCCTCGGATCGGGGCGTCGCAGGCCGTCGCGCACATTACCCGTACCGGGAATGCAGGGCCCGGCATCGATCCGGTGTCAACATTTTTTACAGTGCCTCGGGGCGGCCGGGCGTACCCCTTTTCCGGGATCGAGCGGAAAATCGGCACGTTAGACCTGAAAATGGCCGTAATCCCCCGTCTCGGACCGTCCACTTTTTTTACACTCGGCGCGCGTGCGCTCGTCCCCGGAAGGTGCGAACCCACCTAACTTATTGTGTTTATGTGAATTGAATAGATCTGGCACGGTCTTTGCCAAGTTTTTGGCGTCGGAATCGCAATTCCGGCCCGGCGAATCGCCACCCGGCGCGAGACGAGTGATTCCGCGTCGAACCAGAATCCAGGGGAGTAGTTGACCATGAGCCGATTCCACAACTTCACCGATCCGTTCGTGCGGGGCCCGCGTCGCGGTGCCTTGTCCCTGCTCGCCGGGGCCGTGTTCGCCGTGGCGGTTCCGCTCGCGCACGCGACCAGCTACACCCTCACCGACCTCAACAGCAGCATCACGGTGGACCCGACCAGTCAGGACGGGATCTCCGCGTGGAAGGTCGACGGCGTGAACCAGCTCTACCAGCAGTGGTTCTGGGGACGCGAAGGATCGACGGGCCCCGAACACAGCCTCGACAGCCTCACGCTCCTGAATGCGAAAGCGACCGACACCAATTTCAACCCCGGCAACGACACCCTGTCGCTGCTCTACGGCGATGGTACGACGACCGCCGATTCGTCGCTGACGGTGGCGCTGCACCTGAGCCTGGCCGGCGGCGCCGCGGGCAGCCGCACCTCGGATCTCAACACACAGGCGATGTTCTCCAACCTGACCGACTCGCCCGTGACGCTGCACATCTTCCAGTACAGCGACTTCGACCTGTCGGACAATTCCGACAACGACACGGCCACGGCCCCGAACGCCAATACCATCATTCAAAGCGACGGCGGCATGATCCTGACCGACTCCGCTGCGCCAACCCCTTCGAAGTGGCAGATCGGGCCGTATTCCGGGCTTCTCGACAGCCTGAACGACTCCGGCCCCACCGGCCTGACGGACAGCGGTAGCGGCACCGTCGGCGACGCGACCTACGCGCGCCAGTGGGACTTCACGCTCCCCCCGAAGGGCAGCGGGGGCGCGACCGTCGGCTTCAGCCTGGACCAGCACCTCTCGGTGCCGGACCCGGGTACGGTGCTGCTGCTCGCGGCCGGCATGCTGGGCCTCGCCGCGGCCAACCGCCGCCGTGCGGCGCCGGCGGAACAGGACTGAGGAGGAAAAGCCCGGGGATTTCGACCTGAGACCTACAATCGACCGCAAGATCAACAATCGATATGAGCGATCGCGCCACCTCCGGGTGGCGCCTCTTTTTGCGCCGCCGGGGGATTGAAAAAAAGAAGCCGCCGGGGGGGCGGCTTCAAGAAAGGGGTGGCGGCACCCCGCTTGGGGGGGTTACCGGGGTGCGGCTGGTACCACCCCTGTACGGCCGGCGTGAGGACCTGCAATAGGCAGACCCTCACGTCGATTTGTGAATTTAGTCGGACGGCTGGCATAGATCCTTACACAGGATCGGCGCGGGACACAAGAGGAGACGCTGGGCCGCGGCGGGCGCGCGTCGCTACGATCCGCCGACGCCGAGACCGTCCGCAGCGTCGGCGAGTACCCGCGCGACGCAGCCGGTGACCCTGCGCGCCGTTGGCAGGTGCAGGAACTCGTTCGGCCCGTGCGCGTTCGCCTGCGGGCCGAGGACCCCGGTGACGAGGAACTGGGCCGCGGGGAAGCGTGCCCCGAGCATCGCCATGAACGGGATCGTCCCCCCCTCCCCCATGAACTGCGCCGGGCGCCCGAACCACTCCCGCGAGGCCCGATCGAGCGATCCGGCCAGCCACGGCCGCAGCTCCGGCGCCTCCCAACCCTGCGCGCCCCAATCCGGGTCGAACCGGACCCGCGCCCCGGGCGGCGGATCGCGCTCCAGCAGGTCCTTGAGCGCGCCCGCCGCCGCCCGCACGTCGGCGGTCGGAGGCAACCGCAGCGAGAGCTTCAACGCCGTGTACGGCCGCAGCACGTTGCCGGCCCGCGCCACCGGCGGCAGCCCGTCGGCCCCGACGACCGCCAGCGCCGGCCGCCAGGTACGATCGAGGATCACTTCGGCGGGATCGCGCGCCGGTATCGGGCCCGCCCATGGGAAGCGGGCGGCCGCTCCGGCACCGAGCACCTGCGCGGCCGCGCGCGCCTGCGCCACCCTCGGCGCCGGGATGCCGGCGTGGAATACCTCGGGATACAGAGTCCCGTCGGCCGGGGACTCCAGGCGCGAGAGGAGCGCACGCGCGATGCGGAAGCTGCACGGCACCACGCCGCCGGCGTCTCCGGAGTGCACGCCTTCGGTCAGGACCTCCACGGTCAGCACGCCGCCCACCAGTCCGCGCAGCGAGGTGGTGCACCACAGTCGCTCGTAGTCGCCGCAGCCCGAATCCAGACACACGACCAGATCGGGCGTACCGATGCGCGCCCCCAAGGCCTCCAGGTACGCCGGCAGGTCGGGGCTGCCGCTCTCCTCGGAGCACTCGATCAGCACCACGCAGCGCCCGTGCCGAACGCCCTGAGCCTGCAGCGCCGCCACCGCCGTCAGCGCGGCGAACACCGCGTACCCGTCGTCGGCCGCCCCGCGCCCGTAGAGCCGCTCGCCGTCGAGCACCGGTGTCCACGGGCCGAGCCCGTCGCGCCAGCCCGTCATCGCGGGCTGCTTGTCGAGATGGCCGTAGAGCAGGGTCGTGAACCGCGGATCGCCGTCGATCGTGAGAAGCAGCGTCGGCGTGCGCCCGGGCAGGCGGTGGACCTCGACGGTCAGCCCGCGGACCGGCTGCGCACGGCACCACGCCTGCGCCAGCTCCACGGCGCGTTCCATCTCGCCGCGTGCGCGCCAGTCGGCATCGAAGGCCGGGGATTCGTTCGGAATGCGGACGTAGTCAATCAGCCGCGGGACGATCGACTCGTCCCACATCCGTTCGATGAAGGTCTTGGCCGCGTCCGTGTCCATCGTCCAAACCATGCGACCGGTCGCGAGCAACGGCATACGTCGCCGGCGGAACTACGCGCGGCCCGATAGCCGCCGATACGCCGCGAACGAACCCCGTTTCGCGCCCATCCAACTTGACCGTCGCCCATTCTATCACCTACTATTTACAGTGCTTGGGGAGCCCGCGGGGCATCCGGCGGACCACGAACAACAACGCCGGAAAGATCCTCCTTTACGCACCATTTCGCCCGAAGGAACGAGCGGCAGCCGCCCGGCGCGCGAGCGCACGGTGGAGCACGGCGCGTGCGGCGGTGACGCCGGCGATCGGAGCGACGGGCCCGCCACGGAGCACGGGCGGACGCCTTCACGGAGGGACCCCTGTTTCGATTTCGAGTCTGCAACCCGGGGGGCGACGCCGCCATGAACGACGCCATGCACCGAATGATCCGAACGGCCGCCGTACTGCTGTGCGGCACGACCCTTGCGACCGCCTCCTTCGGGGCCGCGGCCGCGATGTACACCTTCCAGACGATCGACGCACCCTTCGCCGGCGCCGCCAATTCAGGCGCGGCCGGTATCAACAACAACGGACAGATCGTCGGCTTCTATTACGACAGCTCGAGCGAACACGGCTTTCTCTACGACCACGGCACGTTCACGTCGATCGACGATCCCAGTTCACTCCCGCCGCCCGGCAGCAGCAGCGGCGGCTTCACCGACACGCGCGCCTATGGCATCAACGACGCCGGCCAGATCGTCGGGCACTACTACGATTACGGCGGAACCGGGCGCCACGGCTTCATCCGCGATCCGTCCGGTTCAAGCTGGACGACCCTCGGCTATCCGGGCGCCCAATACACCTTCGCGCGCGGAATCAACGGTACCGGGAGCACGGTCGTCGGCTATTACCAGACCGACCCCGGCTCCGGTTCTCCAAACCTTGCGTTCCGCTACGATGTCGGCACAAACACCTATACGACGCTGAACCTCCCGATCGGTTCGAAGGGAGCCAGCTACGCATGGGGCGTAAACAAGTCGGGGACGATCGTCGGTTACTACAACGACAGCCTCAGCAACAAGTTCGGCTTCTTCGGCAACGGTTCCACGTATACTACCGTGAACTACCCCGGAACGAGCGGCGTCACCGATCTGCGTGGGATCAACGATTTGGGCTGGATGGTAGGCAACTACGATTCAGTGTCGGGCCGAAAAGCCTTCGTCTCTGACGGGACCAGGTTCATTCAACTGGGGGCCCCGACGGGAGCCCGCAAACTGACCGCCCTCAACATCAACGACGCGGGCCAGGTCGTCGGGTATTACGACGATGCTACTGGCAGGCACGGCTTCCTGGCCACGCCGGTCCCGCTTCCGGGAGCGGCACTGCTGATGGGGTCGGGGCTGCTCGCGCTCATCGGCGCCGCCCGGCGCCGCAGCCGGGGCTGAGCGCCGACGCGCAACGCCCCGGCACCTCGGCGGACCGGTCGGGCGATCCGGCCCCCGTCCCGCCGCGACTCAGACCTCCGGGTATTCGGTGAACACGTCCCGCAGGTAGTACCGCAGCCGTTTGGCCTCCTGCATCTCCTCCAGGCGGCGGCGCGCGGCGAGCCGGCGCAACATCTGCTCCTCGCTCTCGCGCGGGCGGCGCCGCGCGCGGCGCCGGGGCTCGCGCTCCGGCGCGTAATCGTCCTCGAAACACAGTTCATCCCGGTCGCGTCTGCCCATGGCGTGCACTCCTCTGACGGTTGGCACGAATCGGATCCCGTTCGGATCCGCGGCGGACTCCCCGCTACCCCGGGTATCGGCGCCGCCGGGGCCGATCTTGAAGCCCGATCTCCGGCGCCCCGGTCCGTACCCGCGTCCGGATCCGCAACCCCGGCCGCCCCGCGGGACACACCGCGACCGCCCGCGCACCCGGTTTGACCGCCGGAGCCCGCCCCGGCAGACTGGGACTTGAAGCAGGGACTCGCGAGGGGGGACCGCGATGGCCGCGACGGTACGGATCCTGTCGATCGACGGCGGCGGCATCCGCGGCCTCATCCCGGCGGCGGTTCTCGCCTGGCTCGAGGCCCGCACCGGGCGCCCGATCTGCGAGTCCTTCCATCTGATCGCCGGCACGTCCACCGGGGGCATCCTCGCCGCGGGCCTGTGCGCCCCCCGCGCCGGCGGGGGTCCGCGCTACGGGGCGCGGGATCTGGTGCGCTTCTATCGCGAAGAGGGCCCGCGCATCTTCCACCGCAGCCTGTGGCACGGGGTCGCCTCGCTCGGCGGGACCGTCGACGAGAAATATCCGGCCGATGCACTGGAGAAGACGCTCCGGCGCCTGCTCGGGGATCTCACGCTGTCGCAGGCGCGCGCGGAGTTGCTCGTCACCAGCTATGACATCGAGCGGCGCAACCCGTATTTTTTCAAAAGCTGGAAGGCGCGCGGAGAGCGGCTGCGCGCGGGCGAGCGCGCCGCCCAGCGGGAGTTCCGCCTGCGCGACGTCGCGCGCGCGACCTCCGCGGCGCCGACCTACTTCGAACCCGCGCGCGTGAACAACGCCGCCGGCGAGCCCTTCGCGCTGATCGACGGCGGCGTATTCGCGAACAACCCCGCCATGTGCGCGGTCGCCTCGGCGCGCGTGCTCTTCCCCCGCGCGCGCCGCTACCTGATCGTCTCCCTCGGCACCGGACAGGCCGAGCGACCGATCCCCTATGACGAGGCGCGCGACTGGGGGCTCGTGGGCTGGGCGCGGCCGATCCTGAGCGTCATCTTCGACGGCGTCTGCGACACCGTCGACTACCAGTTGATGCAGGAATTTCCGCGCGGCTACCACCGCTTCCAGACCGACCTCGGACCCGGGACGAACGACGACCTCGACGACACCCGCCCGGAGAACCTCGACCGCCTGCAGGCGCGCGCCGACGCGCTGATCCGCGCGCGCGGCGATGAGCTACGCCGCCTGGCCCGGCGCCTCGCGACGGCGCCCGCCCCACGATCCGACCTCCAGTGACCCCGCGGGGGTCGCCGCGGCGATTCCCGTACTGCCCGCGGCGTTGAACCCCGCCCCGCGCGCCCCCAAGCGAAACGATCACAGGCCGCCGCCGGCCCGGCCACCCGATGGCGCGGGGCGCGGCCCGGCGCGGGCGGCGGCGAGGAGGTGGCCATGTACCGCAGACTGTATTTCCTGTTCTCCGAGCGCCGCGATGTGGAGCGGATCGTCGCGGAACTGGCCAGGCGCGGAGTCCCGCGCGGGCGTCTCCATACGCTGGCACGCGACGGTACCGATACGGCGGGGTTGCCCGGGGCCACGCCGCGCCAGCGTCGCGACGCGGGGTGGCGCCTGGAACAGGCGCTGTGGAACGCGAACCTGGGACTCTTCGCCGTGGCCCTGCTCGGCCTGGCAGCCGCGCTCTGGGCGGGGACACAGGCGTGGGCGGCGGTGGCCCTGGGCGTCCTGGTCGCGAGTTTCGTCGCCGGGGCGGCGTTCGCGCTGCGCGTGCCCGACACGCACCTGGAGGAATTCCGCGAGGCGCTCCGCCACGGGGACATCCTGCTCATGGTGGACGTGCCCGCCCGGCGGGTCGCCGAGATCGAGGACTTCGTCCATCGCCGCCACCCCGAGGCGGTGGTCGGCGGCGTGGGCTGGACCCTCAATCGCTTCGGGATCTGATTGACGCAGAGTATCCTTTAGAATCCATATATTGGACTTCCGTAAACGGTTGGCGGCCGTCCCGTGACCCGGATGCGGGCCGCAGGCCGGAATCCGGGGATCACGATGGCACGGGGAGTCCGATCCCCGGATTCCGCTTCGCTGCATCCGGGCTACGGGCGGGCCGGGCGGGGAGGGGGTGCGCGGTTCGCAGCGGGCATCCGCCTCGGGTAAAGTAGAAGCCGGAAGCGACGCACCGCCGCGGGGCAGGGACGGCGGATGGCGCACCCCCGAGGGGATGCCTTCAGGCGACCCGCGCCGGAGCCGACGGAGCCACACCCATGCGCAACTTCACCTGCCGGTGCGGCAACACCGTCTACTTCGAGAGCACCCGCTGTCTCCGATGCGGGCGCCGGCTCGGCTACCTCCCCGAACACGGCGTCGTCAGCGCGCTGGAACCGACCGACGACGGGACCTGGCGCGCGCTGCATGCGGCCGCGGGCGACACGACCTACCGCCCCTGCCGCAACTACGATCAGGAAAACGTCTGCAACTGGATGATCCCCGCCGGCGACGGTCATGCGTTCTGCCGCGCGTGCCGCCTCGACGACACGATCCCCGACCTCTCGCAGCCGCGCAACGGGCTGCTCTGGTACCGCATCGAGGCGGCCAAGCGGCGGCTGCTCTACACCCTGGACCGCCTCGGGCTGCCGGTGCGCGGCCGCGAGGAGGACCCGGAGGGCGGGCTGGCCTTCGCCTTCCTCGCCGACGAACAGCCCGGCGCCGAATTCTCCGACGACCTCGGCGCCTACCGCCGGGTGATGACCGGCCACCGCGGCGGACTGATCACCATCAACCTCGCCGAGGCCGATCCCAGCAGCCGCGAGCGCATGCGCGAGCGCATGAACGAGTTCTACCGCACCCTTCTGGGCCATTTCCGCCACGAGAGCGGACACTACTACTGGGACCGACTGATCCGGAGCACGCCGTGGCTCGAGGAGTTCCGCGCGCGCTTCGGCGACGAGCGCGCCGATTACGAGGCCGCGCTCGCGCACCACTACGCGAACGGCCCGCCCGCCGACTGGCGCATGCACTACGTAAGCGCCTATGCCGCCTGCCATCCGTGGGAGGACTGGGCGGAGACCTGGGCCCACTACCTGCACATGACCGACACCCTGGAGACGGCCGCGGACCACGGCTTCGCCATCGAGGGCCGCGAACTGACCCTGCCGGGTCCGGCCGCGGGCCCCGACGCCCCCACGCAGCAGTACGCCGCCGGGCCCGGCGCCGATTTCGACACCCTGTTGCGCGACTGGGTCCGCCTGACCCTCGCGCTCAACGACCTCAACCGCAGCATGGGCCTTCCGGACGTCTACCCCTTCGTCCTGTCCGGACCGGCGACGGAAAAGCTGCGCTTCGTGCACCGCGTGGTCCGCACTGCGGCGCATTGACGCGCCTGCCTCACTCCCAGTCGAAACGCGGCAGCCGTTCGAAGGCGCGCCGCAAGCCCTCGTTCCAGCGCTTGCCGATAGTGACGTAGAGCGGGGACTGTAACCCGAGATTCAGATAGTGGCCGATGCGCTGCTCGTCGCGCCGGTAGATGGCGAGTTCGAACGGCGGCCCAACGGAGATGTTGCTGCGCGTCGTCGAATCGAGCGACACCAGGGCGCAGCGCGCGGCATCCTCGAGGGCGGTCGCGGGGGTCACGATCCGGTCGAGGATCGGCTTGCCGTACTTGGTCTCGCCGATCTGCAGATAGGGCGTCTCGGCGCTGGCGCTGATGTAGTTGCCCTCGGCGTAGATCATATACACGTCGGGGTTCTGGCCCGGGAGCTGGCCGCCGAGGATGAAGGTGGCCGCGACCTCCGCGCCGCTGCATTTGAGTGCATCGGCGTAGCGGTCCTGCACGCGCCGGCTGATATCGCCCACGTACTGGGCGGCGTCGAACAGGTGCTGCACGCGGTCGAGGCGGACCTCGCAGTCGGGGTCGTCGAGGTCGCGCTGCAACTGGTTGACCACGGCCTGCGAGGTCGCCAGATTGCCCGCGGTGAGCAGCACGAACACCGGCCCTTCCGGGCGCGGCGTGAAAACATGCATCTTGCTGTAGACGCTGACGTGGTCCACGCCCGCGTTGCTGCGCGAATCGGAGGCGAAGACGAGACCGTCGTTCACCTTGATCGCCACTCCGTAGGTCATCGCTGCCCCCGATCCCGGCGCCGCGGCCCTTGTGTACGGGCCGCCTACCTGTTAGCGTTGATGCATCCGTTGCGAATCCCGAATCCGATGCCCATCCGTTGGCGCGACTACAAGGTCCGCGGTCTCTACGACGAACTGATGCGCGGCGGCGCCCGCCCGCGCGACGCCGCCCGCCCCCTGTGCCGTTACCTCGCCTCCCTCAGCGACGAGGAACTCCGGGCGCGCAAGGCGGCCGCGGAACTCGCCATCCAGGTCGGCGGCATCACCTTCACCGTGTACTCGGAGGAAGGCGGTTCGATCGACCGCGCCTGGCCGTTCGACATTATCCCGCGAATCATCCCCAAAGACGAGTGGGACCGGATCGACGCCGGGCTGCGCCAGCGGGTGCAGGCGCTCAACCTGTTCATCGACGACCTCTATCACGACCAGCGCATCGTCAAAGACGGCGTGCTGCCGGTCGATCTGCTGGCCAAGTCGAAGAACTTCCGCAGCGAGTGCGTCGGGGTGGACCCGCCGCTCGGCGTCTGGGCGCACATCTGCGGCTCGGACCTGGTGCGGGACAAAGACGGGACCGTCTACGTCCTCGAGGACAACCTGCGTGTGCCCTCCGGCGTCTCCTACATGCTCGAGAACCGCCAGATCATGAAGCGGGTGTTCCCCGAGCTTTTCGAGGAGTCGGCCATCCTCCCCGTGGACGACTACGCCTCCCAGCTCTACGACTGCCTCGCCTCGCTCTCGCCCCGGCCCATGGAGCGCCCCGAGGTGGTGGTGCTCACCCCCGGCATCTACAACTCCGCCTATTTCGAGCACGCCTACCTCGCGCAGCAGATGGGCGCGGAACTGGTCGAAGGGTCGGACCTCGTCGTGGGCGACGACGACTGCGTGTACATGCGCGCGGTCGAGGGTCTCACCCGGGTCGACGTGATCTACCGGCGCATCGACGACCTGTTCATGGACCCGGAGGCCTTCCGCCCCGACTCCATGATCGGCGTCCCCGGCCTCCTGCGCGCCTGGAAGGCGGGCAACGTGGCGCTCGCCAACGCGCCCGGTGCCGGGGTCGCAGACGACAAGGTGATCTACTCCTATGTACCGAAGATCATCCGCTACTATCTCGACCAGGACCCGATCGTACCGAACGTACCGACCTACCTCTGCGTCGATCGCAAGGAGCGCGACTTCGTCCTGAAGAATCTGGACAAGCTGGTGGTGAAACCGGCCAACGAATCCGGGGGCTACGGGATGCTCATCGGTCCGCAGGCGAGCCGTGCCGAGCGCGCGCGCTTCGCGCGCCGGATCCGCAAGGATCCGCGCAACTACATCGCCCAGCCCCTGCTCACGCTCTCGACCGCGCCCACGCTGGTCGACAACCACGCCGAGCCGCGCCACCTCGATCTGCGCCCGTTCATCCTCTCCGGGGCCGAAATGTACGTGACCACCGGCGGCCTCACCCGTGTGGCCTTGCGCAAGGGCTCCACCGTCGTCAACTCCTCCCAGGGGGGCGGCAGCAAGGACACCTGGATCCTCGATCCGGAGGGGCGCTGATCATGCTCTCGCGCGTCGCCCACCGGATCTACTGGATGGCCCGCTACGTCGAGCGGGCGGAGAACACGGCCCGCCTGATCAACGTCAACACCCACTTGCTGCTGGACCTGCCGCGGCGGGCGACCCCGGGGTGGGAACCGCTGATCGAAATCACCGGCGGCGAGGTCCTGTTCCACGAGATCTATTCCGAGCCCACAGAGCGCAACGTCGTACGCTTCCTGATCGGAGACGCGCAGAACCCGGGATCGATTCTCAGCTCGCTGGTCCAGGCGCGCGAAAACGCCCGCACCATCCGCGACATCATCCCCCGCGAGGCCTGGGAGCAGATCAACGGCCTTTACCTGTCGGTAAAGACGGGGATCCAGCCGGCCCTCTCCTCGCGCCGGCGTCACGACTTCCTGCGCGAACTCATCATGAGCGTGCAGCAGATCACGGGCCTGTTGGCCGGAACCATGACGCACGACCACGGCTACGACTTCCTGCGTATGGGCCGCAACCTGGAGCGCGCCGACATGACCACCCGCATCATCGACGTACGCTCCGCCGACCTGCTGCCCTCCGAGAGCGGAGAGCTGAGCCCTTTCGAGACGATCCAGTGGATGAGCGTGCTCAAATCGCTGACGGCCTACCAGATGTACCGCCGCGAGGTGCAGGGCCCGGTGCGACGGCGCGCAGTGCTCGAGTTTCTGTTCCGTAGCGCGAAGTTCCCGCGCGCCGTCTACCACTGTCTCGGGGAGGTTGAGAGCTGCCTGCACGACCTGCCCCGCAACGACGCCCCATTGCGCACGCTCGCGCACCTGCAGCGCACGGTGCAGGAGGCGCCGCTGGAGTCGCTCGAGCAGCGGGACCTGCACACCTTCATCGACGGTCTGCAGGCCGGTCTCGCCGGCCTCGACCACCAGGTGGGCGCCACCTACTTCGGCTTCGAGGAACCCCGGGCCGGGGCGGAACCCGAACCATCGCCGAGCGCCGCATAGGAACGCACGCATGATCCGGATCACCTTCGCCATCGGCACCGTGCTGCTGATCGGCTACCTGCGCCGCGAGCTGCGCCGCAGCGCGCCGATCCGCGAGGAGCTGCGGCGCGCACGCGCGCATCGCCGCCCCGTCCCGGTCCGCCGCGCCGACTGAAGCGCCCTCCGGTTCCCGCCGCGGCGGTGCGGGCATCTGCGACGCGCCCGCTGCGGTATACTGGGAATTCAGGTCGTTCCGGTTCGCTGGGGCTGCGGCTTGCGCAGTCCCCGAACCGCCTCCGGAACGGCCGGGAGGACGAAGATGACGGGCGCTGCGGCGATCGGCGGCGCGCTGCGAACCGCGGCGCTCGCGGGCGCATTGGCGCTGACCCTGCCGGGCGGCTCCGCCGTTGCCGGCGAGGCGTATCGGTGGGTGGATGCACAGGGCGTCACTCACTTCAGCCAGTTCCGACCCGCCCCGCCGATCCGCTTCGAACGGCTCCACTGGGCAGCGCCGGCGCAGCGGCGGCACACGAGTGCGGAAGACGTCGTGGCCTCGATCGAGCGCCGCCTGCGCCGACTGGAGGCGCTGGACGACGGGTCGCAGCCGGGCCGCAGCGACGCGCCCACCCGTGTGCCGCCCGCGAACACCGCTCCGGCCGCGGCGGAGGCGGACGCGCCGGAGATCGCGATCCTGCTGCCGCCGATCCCGCCGCACTACTTCCCCGCCTACCCACACGGGCCGCGCATCGGACGCCCGCACACCCGACGATTCCCCCGCTGCGACTTTGCGTCCAACCACGGGCGCGGCTTCGGGCGGGCGACGCCCACGCGCCTCCCGACCGCCCGCGCCACTCCGCTCGCGCACGGCGGCGCGTTCCACGGCGCACCCGGCGGGCGCTGAGCGGGGCCGGGCGACTTGCATCCTTCCGGGTGGGGCACGAATGCGTCATGGAATCGCCACCCGGATTCCGCTGTCCAACATGAAGTAAGCGATTGATCCTATGTTACGACAGCCGAAAAAACGACGTTTGGCACGAGGGTTGCAAGCAAATTTTCAGGCCGAACGGACATCGGGCCCGAGGCACAGGAGGCGGGAAGGGCGTCCCGACGCGCCCGCGCGACACGGAACAGAGCGTTCCCGGCTTGTCAAGGGATTGCCCCGGGGGTTCGCTTCGTGGATGGTAGAGACATCGGACATCCGGGGGAGCCGGATCGCGGCGCATGAACCAACCCGGCCGATTCCGCTCCGCGTCGGTGACCGTGGCGGGCGGATTGCGGATGCCGGGGCGAACCTTAAGAACATTGCTGGACCGCGACGAACAAAAACAGGCGTAAAGGGGCAGACACCATGACGAGATGAGTGAACGCAAGCAGACATCAGGAGGCCGGTCATGACCGAAAACACGCGCACCTTTGCCGAACTGATCGAAGAGGATCGGTCCCACAGGGAAAGTCTCGAGTGGCGCGGGACCTTTCTGGAGTACCTGGAAAAGGTCAAGGCCGACCCCACCGTTTCCAAACTGGCGCACACGCGCCTGTACGATGCCATCGTCTCCGCCGGTGTAACCGACATCACCGCCTCCGGGGACCCGCGAATCGCCCTCCTCTTCGGCGACGAACCGATCAAGGTGTACGAATTCTTCGCCGACGAGTTCTTCGGCGTGGAGCGCACTCTGTCCCAGATCGCGCGCTATTTCCACGCCGCGTCCATGCACGGCGAAGAGAGCCGCCAGGTCCTGTACCTGATGGGCCCGGTGGGCGCCGGTAAGAGTTCCCTGATCGAACGCCTCCAGCGCGGCCTCGAACAGAGCCCGCCCGTGTACGCCATCGAGGGCTGCCCGATGGCAGAGGAGCCGCTGCACCTGATTCCCAAGCACCTGCGCGAAGAGTTCGGCAAGATGCTCGACGTGCACATCGAAGGTGAGCTGTGCCCGGTCTGCCGGTTCCGGCTCAAGGAGGAATTCGAGGGGCATTATGAGAGCGTGCCGGTGGTAACGGTCCCGTTCTCGCGCCACGAGCGCCGCGGCATCGGCGTAGTCCCGCCCGTCGACCCCAACAATCAGGACACCTCCGTCCTGATCGGATCGGTGGACATCTCCAAGCTCGACACCTATTCCGAGGGCGACCCCCGCTGCCTCGACCTCAACGGGGCCTTCAACGTCGGCAACCGCGGAATGACGGAATTCATCGAGGTATTCAAGAACGAACCCGAATATCTCCATACCATGATCACAGCCACCCAGGAGAAGTTCATTCCCGCTCCGGGTCGCCACGGCACCGTCTACGTCGACACCGTGATCGTCGCCCACTCCAACGAGGCCGAGTGGCAGCGCTTCAAGGGCGATCCCACCAACGAGGCGATCCTCGACCGTATCGTCGTCGTCAAGGTCCCCTACAACCTACGCCTGTCCGAGGAGATCAAGATCTACCGCAAGCTCCTCGACAAGTCGGATTTCCGCGAACACATCGCCCCTCATACCCTGGAACTGGCGGCGATGTTCGCCGTGCTCTCCCGCCTGGAGCCGAGCAACAAGTGCGATCTGATGACCAAACTGCGCCTGTACAACGGCGAGGAGGTCGTCGAGAAGGGCAAGACCGTCAAGATCAACATCCGCGAACTACAGGAAGAGGCGCGCCGGGAAGGGATGTTCGGGATCTCCCCGCGCTTCATCATGAAGGCGATCGATAACGCGCTCGCCGAGAACCCGGAAGGCATCAATCCGATCAACGTGCGCGAGGCGCTGATCAACATGGTCAAGGCAGCAGACGTCTCCGACGACACGCGCAAGCGTCACCTGGAGTTCCTGCAGGACACCCTGCACAAGGCCTACCTCGAAATACTGGAGAAGGAGATCACCAAGGCCTTCGTCTACTCCTTCGAGGAACAGGCCGATGCGCTGTTTCAGAACTACCTCGACCACACCGAGGCCTACGTCAACAAGGGGCGCGTCAAGGACCGCAACACCGGCGAGGAACTGCAGCCCGACGAGGCCTTCCTGAAGTCGGTCGAGGAGCAGATCGCCATCGTCGGCACCGCGGCCCAGGGCTTCCGGCAGGAGGTCATGGCCTATCTTTGGGCGAAGAGCCGGCGCGGGGAAAAGGTCAGCTATCAGTCCTATGAGCCCCTCAAGGAGGCAATCGAGAAGAAGCTGATGAGTTCGGTGCGCGAGATGAGCCGCGTGATCACCAAGGCGCGCACCCGCGACGAGGAACAGGCGGGCAAGTACACGGATCTCGTCAAGGCTCTGCTCGAGCGGGGCTACAACGAGCACTCGGCGGAGGTCGTCCTGAAATACGCCGCCAACAACCTCTGGAAGGACTAACGGAGCGGGACCAAACCGTGGAACACACCGTCTTCCGTCCCTACTCCGAATCCGACGCGCTGCGCTCCGACCGCAGCGCGACCGACCGCCTGCGCCACCGGCAGAAGGTCCGCGAAGCCATCCGCGGAAACATCGCCGACATCATCGCCGAGGAGTCCATCATCGGGCAGAGCCGCGACAAGATCATCAAGGTGCCGATCCGCGGAATCCGCGAATACCGCTTCGTCTTCGGGGACAGCGAACCCGGGGTCGGCACCGGCAACGGCGACACCGAGCCCGGCCAGATCGTCGGCGAGGCCGGATCCGGGGAGGGCGGCCCCGGCTCGCCCGGAAACCGCCCCGGGGTCGACTATTACGAGACCGACATTACCCTCGAAGAACTCGTCGACATCATGTTCGAGGATCTCGAGCTACCGAACATGGAGCGTAAGAAACTGCGCGAGATCGCCGCCGACAGCGCGCGCAAACGCAAAGGCTTCCGCCGCGTCGGAGTCCGCGCCCATCTCGACAAGAAACGCACCGCCATGTCGCGGCTGCGCCGCAAGTTCGCCACCCGCAACCCCGCAGAATCCCCGACGGAGCCGGCGCGGTTTCCCTTTCACCGCGACGACCTGCAATACCGCCGGATGGTGTCCGACGTGCGCCTGCAGTCCAATGCGGTGGTCCTGTGCATCATGGACACCTCTGGATCCATGGACACCATGAAGAAATACCTCGCCCGCAGCTTCTTCTTCCTCCTCTACCAGTTCGTGCGTACCCGATATAACAACGTCGAGGTCGTTTTTATCGCCCACGACACGCGCGCGCGCGAGGTCAGCGAAGGGGAATTCTTTTCCAAGGGCGAATCCGGCGGCACGATGATTTCGTCCGGCTACCGGAAGGCCCTGGAGATTGTTCAGGCGCGCTATCATCCGAGCCTGTGGAACGTATATGCCTTCCACTGCTCCGACGGCGACAACTGGCCCCACGACAATGCCGCCACGCTCGCTTCGGCACGGGAACTGTGCGAGGTATGCAACCTCTTCGGCTACGGCGAGATCAAGCCGCTCAACTCCGGCTCCTACGGCGACTCCCTGCTGGAATTGTTCGACGAGGTGGATGCCGAGAACTTTCACGCCCTGATGATCGAGAACAAGGAGGATATCTGGCCGAGCTTCCGCTCCCTGTTGACCCGCGACCGGGCTGCGGCGGCCGCCGATTGATTTCAGCGGCGAACATATGATGAACAGTTGGTCCCTCGACGATCTCCGCAACTGGGATGCGCGCATCCGCGATAAGGTATCGGAATTCGGGATTTCCTGCTTCCCGCAGGAATTCGAGGTCTGCGATCACGAGCAGATGCTGGGCTACATGGCCTACCACGGCATGCCGGCCCATTACCCGCACTGGTCTTTCGGAAAGTCCTACGAGAAGCTCAAGACGCTGTACGACTACGGGGTGTCGGGCCTGCCCTACGAGATGGTGATCAACGCCAACCCGGCGCTTGCTTACCTCATGCGCGACAACTCGCTCTGCCTACAGGTTCTCACGATCGCCCACGTGTACGGACACAACGACTTCTTCCGCAACAACTTCATGTTCCGCGACACACGCCCGGAGCTGATCCTGAGCCAGTTCAAGATGCGCGCCGACCGCGTGCGCAGCTACGTCGAGCACCCGGCGATCGGTTTACAGGCCGTCGAAGAGACCCTGGACGCCGCCCACGCGCTGTCGCTGCAATGCCGCCGCCACACCGCTATCCGCAAGCTCACGCCGGAGGAACAGCGCGCACGCGCCGAGGAGGCGGCCGCGCCCGCACCCGACCCCTACGAGCGCATCCACCGCCCGGTCGAACACCGGACCCCGGACCTGAACCGCCTCCCCCTGGAGCCCGAGGAAGACCTGCTGCTGTTCATCGCCGAGCACAATCCCTATCTTTCCGAGTGGCAGAGGGACCTGCTGCAGATCGTTCATGAGGAGGCGCAATACTTCATCCCGCAGATGGAGACCAAGATCATGAACGAGGGCTGGGCCAGCTACTGGCACCACAGGATCATGAACAGCCTGGATCTGCCCGAAGACCTGCACCTTGAATTTCTGGTTCACCATAATCAGGTGATCCGGCCGCACCCGGGCGGTTTGAACCCCTACTACATCGGCTTCCGCGTCTGGCACGACATCGAACGCCGGTATGACGGGGACTCCGGGGCGGGCCTGGAAAAGCTGTTCGAGGTTCGGGAGACGGACCGCGACGTATCGTTCCTGAGACGCTTCCTGACGCCGGAGCTGATGCGGGAGATGGATCTGTTCGAATACGCGAAGAAGGGCGAGCACCTCGTCGTTTCGAAGGTTTCGGACGAGGAGTCCTGGCAGGACGTCAAGAACACACTGCTGCGCGGGATCGGCATGAACGCCGTCCCGGTGATGCGGATCGTGGATGCCGACCACGACCACAGCCGCACGCTCTACGTCCGGCACGAGCACGACGGTCGCGATCTCGAACCCGACTCGATGGAAAAGACGCTCCGCTATCTGTACCGGCTGTGGGGGCGTAGTGTATTGTTGGAGACGGAGGTGCAGGGCAAGCATGCGGTGTTCCACTGCGACGAGGATGGCGTAGGGCGCCACTCCGACTGACCGCGGCCGGTTGGAATCCGGCGACCAGCGGCCGAACAATCAAACAAGAGAGTCCCTTCATGACCGACTCCGCGCTCACCTCCGCCCGCTCGGTGCTCGAACAGGCGATCCTCTCCTACCGCGGCCGGCCGGTTGGCACCGTCGCCGCGCGCGACCCCAAGGCGCTCGCCGCAGACAACTACTCCGAATGCTTCATTCGCGACTTCGTCGTCTCCGCACTGGTCTTTCTGGCCGACGGCAAGCCGGAGATCGTCCGCAACTTTCTGGAGACCGTCCTCGAGCTGTGCGGGCAGGAACTGCACATCGAGGGCCACGAGATCCAGCCGGGGGTGATGCCCGCGAGTTTCCGCGTCGAGCGCGATGGCGGGGAGGAGCACCTGATCGCCGACTTCGGCAATCGCGCGATCGGACGGGTGGCCCCGGTCGACGCGATGATGTGGTGGGCCGTAGTGCTGCACATCTACGTCGAGGCCACCGGCGACCGGGCGTTGGCCGAGCGCGAGGACTTCCAACGCGGCCTGCAGGCGATCCTGGCACTGTGCCTCAAGGGTTCGTTCGAAATCTATCCGACGCTCCTGGTCCCGGATGCCTCGTTCATGATCGACCGCAGAATGGGCGTCCACGGACACCCGCTCGAGATCCAGGCCCTGTTCTACGGGATGTTGCATACGATCGGCGACCTGTGCAGCGCCGATCCGCCAGCCCGGGATCTGATCGGGGCGGCGCGCAAGCGCCAGGCGGCGTTGCGCGACTACGTGCGCGAATGCTATTGGCTCGACCTCGATCGGCTCACTCGTATTCATCGGTTCCGGACCGAGGAATTCGGGGACGGCAGCGAGAACATCCTCAATATCCATCCGGACTCCCTGCCGGGCTGGATCGAGGCATGGATTCCCGACCGTGGCGGGTACCTGGTGGGAAACGTCGGCCCCGGCCGCATGGATGTGCGCTTCTTCGCCCAGGGCAATCTCCTGGCGGTCCTTTTCGGGCTGACCACCTGGGCGCAGACGCAGAAGATCATGGATCTCTATGAGGAGCGCTGGGACGATCTCGTGGGCGCGATGCCGGTGAAGATCTGCTACGCCGCCGTCGAGGGCGAGGAGTGGCGCGTGCTCACCGGCGGGGACCCAAAGAACGTCCCGTGGTCCTATCACAACGGCGGCAACTGGCCGGTCCTGCTGTGGCCGTTCGTGGCCGCCTGCATCAAGGCCGAGCGTCGCGACCTCGCCGAACGGGCCTTCCGCATCGCCGACGAGCGGCTCGCAGCGCAGGTCTGGCCGGAGTACTACGACGGTCGCACCGGCCGGCTCATCGGCCGGCGCGCCAACCTCAACCAGGTGTGGTCGGCGGCCGCGTTCCTCTTCGCCCACAAACTGCTTGAGCGCCCGGAGCTGCTCGCCTGGTTCCCCGGCAACCTGGCCCGGGAATGAGCTCTCTCCGTAGGGCCAGGCCTGCCCGGCCGGTCGCCGCGCCCACCGTCACCGGACCGATCTGCACAACGGCGCCGGCGGGCCAAGGCCCGCCCTACCCCGCGCGACCGCCGGAAACGCGCCACGACGCTTACCAGCATGGCTCGTAGCCCGGATGCAGGCCGCAGGCCGGAATCCGGGAATCACGGCGCCGGGAGAATTCCCGTTCCCCCGGATTTCGCTGCGCTTCATCCGGGCTACATTCGACGATCCTGTTTTCCGCCTATCGGAAATCGCGCGAGTGTACGGTCAGTCCTCCAAGCAACGGGGAATGATCCTCCAGGGCGGCGGCGAGCAGGTGCACCACCCCGCCGTCGCGCTGCAGTTCGCCGTCCACCACCAGCAGCCGGGCCCCGAGCAACGGCCCTCGGCGGCGCTCGGCGAGGCGCGGGTGGACGATCACCTGCACCGGCCCCGTTTCGTCCTCCAGGGTCACGAAGATCACCCCCGAGGCGCTGCCCGGGCACTGGCGCCCGATCACCAGCCCGCCGGTGCGCAGTCGCTCGCCGTGCGTGCGCACCCCCAGCTCGCGGGCCGGGACCACGCCGAGCGCATCGAGCCGGCGGCGCAGCAGTGCCAGCGGATGACGCCCCAGCGTCAGGCCGAGGCTCGCATAGTCGGCGACGATATCCTCGCCCTCCGTGGGCGGGCGCAGCAGCGGCACCGCCTCCGGTACCGGCGCATCGCGCAGCAGCGGCGGCGGGCGGTGCACCCCCAGCATCCGCCAGCGCGCCTGGTGCCGGTTTCCGGCCAGCCCCGCCAACACCCCCGCCGCCGCCAGCGCCTCGCGGTCACGCCGGTCGAGACCCGCGCGCGCCACCAGGTCCTCCACATCCGCGAACGGCGCCTGCGCCCGCGCCGCCACGATCCGCTCCCCGCCGGCGCGCGAGAGTCCCTTCACCAGCGACAGCCCCAGGCGCACCGCCGGCTGCCCGCCCGGCGCCTGCGACCCCTCCAGCGTGCACTCCCAGGCGCTGTCGCGCACGTCCACGGCGCGCACCTCGACCCCGTGGCGGCGCGCGTCCTGCACCAGTTGCGCGGGTGCATAGAACCCCATCGGGCGGCTGTTGAGCAGTGCGCACAGAAACGCCGCCGGCTCGTGACACTTGAGCCATGCCGAGACATACACCAGCAGCGCGAAGCTCGCGGCGTGCGATTCGGGAAACCCGTACTCGCCGAAGCCGAGGATCTGGCGATAGATCTGCCGCGCGAACGCCACGTCGTAGCCGCGTGCGGCCATGCCCTCCACGAGCCGGCGCTCGAACGCCTCCAACCCCCCGCGCCGGCGCCACGCCGCCATCGAGCGGCGCAGCCGGTCCGCCTCCCCGGCGCTGAATCCCGCCGCCACCATCGCCAGGCGGATCACCTGCTCCTGGAACAGCGGCACCCCGAGCGTGCGCTCGAGCACCGCGCGCACCTCCGGCGAAGGATAGGAGACCGGATCCAGACCGCGGCGCCGGCGCAGATACGGATGCACCATGTCGCCCTGGATCGGCCCCGGGCGCACGATCGCCACCTCGATCACCAGATCGTAGAAGCACGCCGGGCGCAACCGCGGGAGCATCGCCATCTGCGCGCGCGACTCGATCTGGAACACCCCCACGGTGTCGGCGCGCTGGATCATGGCATACACCCGCGGGTCCTCCGCCGGCAGCGTCGCCATCGACAGCCGTTTCCCGCGGTACTCCGCCACCAGATCGAAGGCGCGACGGATCGCGCTCAGCATCCCGAGGGCGAGGCAGTCCACCTTGAGCAGCCCGAGGGTATCCAGGTCGTCCTTGTCCCATTGGATCACGGTGCGCCCGGGCATCGCCGCATTTTCGATCGGCACCAGCCGCGAGAGCGCGTCGCGCGCGATGACGAAGCCGCCCACGTGCTGCGAGAGGTGCCGCGGGAAGCCGACCAGTTGCTGCACCAGCTCCAGCAACAGTGCGACCCGCGGATGCGCCGGGTCGAGCCCCGCCTCGCGCAGTCGCTGCGGCGCGAGCCGCTCTCCGTCCCACCACTGCAGCGAGCCCGCCAGCCGCTCCACCGCATCGGACCCGAAGCTCAGGGCCTTGCCCAGGTCGCGCACCGCGCTGCGGACGCGATAGCGGATCACCGTTGCGGCGAGCGCTGCCCGACCGCGGCCGTATTTTTCATAGACGTACTGGATCACCTCCTCGCGCCGCTCGTGCTCGAAATCCACGTCGATGTCGGGCGGCTCGCCGCGCTCACGCGAGATGAAGCGCTCGAACAGTGTATCGATGCGCGCCGGGTCCACCTCCGTGATCCCGAGGCAGTAGCACACCGCCGAGTTGGCCGCCGACCCGCGTCCCTGGCACAGGATCCCGCGCGAACGCGCGAAGCGCACCAGATCGTACACCGTGAGGAAATACGGCTCGTAACCGAGCTCGGCGATGAGGGCCAGCTCGTGCTCGACCTGTCTGCGCACCCGCTCGGGCGCCCCCCGCGGCCAGCGCGCCGCAAGCCCCGCCTCCGTCAGGCGGCGCAGATACGCCGCCGGGCGTTCGCCCGCCGGTGCCACTTCGCGCGGATACTCATAGCGCAGCTCGTCGAGCGCGAACCGGCAGCGCTCCGCCACCCGCAGCGTCTCGGCCAGGAGTTGCGGCGGATACAGCCGCGCCAGCATCGCGCGCGTGCGCAGGTGCCGCTCCCCGTTCGGTTCCAGCGCGTAGCCGGCGCGCTCGAGGCTCGTCCCCAGCCGGATCGCCGTCAGCGCATCCTGCAACCGGCGCCGCCCGCGCTCGTGCATCCACACCCCGCCCGCCGCGACCCGCGGCACGTCGAGGCGCCGGCCGAGCGCATCGAGCCGCGCCATCCGCGCCCGCTCGCCCCCGCGCAGCAGGCGCTCGACCGCGATCCAGCAGCGCCCCGCGAACACCTCCGCCGCCCAGCCGAGCGCCTCCTCCCCGTCCAGGGCCGCCGCGGCGCCGGGCAGCCACAAGGCCAGGCACCCCGCCGCATGCCCCTCCACGTCCGCACGCGTGAGCCGGTAGCGCCCCTTCCCCGCCGCGCGCCGCCCGCGCGTGATCAGCTCCGAGAGGTTTCCGTACGAGGCGCGATCCGTCGCCAGCACCACCAGCCCCGTGCCGTCCTCGAAGCGCAATTCGCTGCCCACGATCAGGTGCAGCCCGCATTCGCGCGCCGCCTCGTGCGCGCGCACCACCCCCGCCAGCGAACACTCGTCGGTCAACGCCAGCGCCCGGTAGCCGAGCGCATGCGCGCGCGCAACCAGCTCGTGCGGATGCGAGGCCCCGCGCAGGAAGGTGAAGTTACTGAGACAATGCAGCTCCGCGTATCCGGGCAGGTCCAGCATGGCCGGTCACGACGCGGCCCCGCTAGCCGCCGCAGAGACCACCCCATCCGGCGGGCTTCCGACCCGGCGCCCGCCCTTCCCCAGGACATGCGTATCGATCATCGTCGTGCGCGCGTCGCGACGCCCCGACCGCTCCCCGATCGTGCGGATGTCGTGGCCCGCGGACCCGTCAGCCAATCCCGCCCCTGCAAACGCCGAGGCATGAACGGCACCTCCTCCCGGTCCGTACCGCCGCCGGGCGCGAAGCGCCCTGCCCGTGCGTCACACCCCCGACCCGACCGGTCCCGCGCCCCGGCACCCGCTTGCAGAGAAACGGAATCGCACCGAGGGCCCGATCCCGCGTGGCCATCACCACCCGCCGTCCCACCGCAAGATGGTTCGAAAAGGCCGCCACCTCCGCCCGCTCCGCCATGCGCACCCCCGCCGCCCGGCCCCGCGCACCCGCGGTACTCGATCTCCAATAACTGTATTTATATACAGTCATACAAGGTTTGGCAACACGGGGCCGGGCCGACCTCCCAGCCATTTGTTTTCACGACATTTACCAAGGTATCCGCGCCACCGACGCCCGCGGACGGCTAGCGCCAGGTGGGCGCACTGAGCGGATTCACCCCGACGGATATCTCGTAGCCGCGCGTGCCGCGATACTGCGAGGCGGCGCCGATCAGCTTTCCATCGGCGTCGATGAGACCGTCCGCGGAGGTGCCGGTCAGGTTGTTCACCGACTTCACGGTCTTGCCTCCGGCGGCGCTGACGTTGAATTTCGCAGTCTGCCCGGAGTCGTCGATCAGGACGTTGTTCTCCTCCCAGACCGTGTAGGGAAAGTCGTCGAGACCCCCGATCCAGCCGGAAAAGGTGTTCCGGTAGACGTAGATCTGGGGATCGACGTTTGCACCGCCACCCACCCCCGTCCATTCGTAGACGAAGGCCGGTTGGCGCGGGTTGGTGGCCCGAACGAGATTGTAGGCGACCTCGATGTTCGCGTTGGTGAATCGCTGCGCCTGTTGATAGACCTCGATCGCCCCGTAGCCGAACGGCTGCGACAGTGATGTATTGCGGCGCACGGAGACGTCCTGTATGTCCGACTTCAGAAAGATTCCCTGATCGACGGTGGGAACGTTTCCGGAGTACAACGTGTTGCCTTCGATGACCGCGTAGGAAATCGCGTAGGCATCGACCAGCGGTGCGGAAAAGTGGTCCAGGGAGCAGTCGACGATGGCGAGGTACTTGCGCAATGCTCCGGGGTTGAACAGGGTGATGGCCGCCGGGTTGTCGCTCCCCACCGTGCCCCGCCCGATCGAGTCGAAACGGTCTTCGAAGAAGGTGACGCGGCTCTGGGGGTAGTTCTGATTGAAGAAGAAGAAGTGTGCATTCGGCACATCGTTGCGCGCGTTGACGAACCGCAGCCCGCCGATGAACACGTCGTCCTGCTTGTCGACGAGGACCTTGGAATGGCTGAAGTCGATCGTCGCGTTCTCTCCCGGATATCCCAACCATACCGCGGGGTTTCCGTCCGACTGGAGCTGCACGTTGCCGAGCGCCTCCGGGCCCGAGAGCACAGTGGTCCCGGAACGGAAGTAGACGATATCCCCGGCATAGGGTCCGGTCGTTCCGTGCAGGACGAAGAGCGGAGCCACGCTGTTGAAGGGGCTGCCCTTGCTGCCGTTGCCGTTGACCGCCGCCTTGGGGTCCACGAATACGAACCCCGCAGTCGTCGCCTGTACACTCCAGGTCGCGGTCACGCTGTGGCCCTCCTGGTCGGTGACGGTAACGGTCACCGGATACGCCGCCGTGCGGATCTGTGCCGCGGTCGGGGTCCAGGTCACGATGCCGTATTCGGGGTTGCCGATATCCGATCCGATCGTCATCCCGGAGGGGCCGGAGTCGAGGCTGTAGTGAAACGGATAGGCCCCGCCCTGAACGACGATCGGGACCCGGTACTGGACCGTACCGTCGGCATACGCCCGGCGCTGACGGGCCCACGGGGCGGTCTCGCTGTCCGGGCGCGGGAACACCAGCGTCATGGGCATCTTCGCCGGAATGAAATAGCCGTTAGGCAGCCGCCAACCCCCGGCGACGGCTACGCAGGAGAAGACCCCCACCACGATCCCCAGCAGCGCGCGATTCCACATCGGCGGATCCTCGTCAGGAAATCGGGTACTTTCGGCTCAGTTGACGGTCTTCTGCAGCGCGACCGATTTTTCGCCTTCGAAACCCTGCGTATCGATGGCGCTGATGCGGAAGTAGTAGCTGCCCGCCGGGAGGTTGATGGTGTACTGGGTCGCCGTTCCGTCATTGATGTTGACGAAGCTGGGTGTATCGGTGGCCGTCGGGCCGTAGTAGAGGCGATACCCGGCGATCTCGCTCAGCGAAACCGGCGTGTTGTCCAGTCGTGTCGTAGGGGCGCTCCAGCGCAGGGTCGCCGCGCCGACCGTCGGGCTCGGTGTACCCGACGACGTACCCGCGGGAACAGGTGCGGCGGCGGGGCTCGAGGTCGGGGCGGAACTCACCGATGCGTTCCGGCAGCCGCCCAGGAAGAAGGCCGACCATACCAGCAGGATTAACAGGTTTCGGCCGCCCATCGTGATTCTTCTCTGTTTGTTGGGGGCAATCGGCGCCACCGCCAGCGCCGAGTGCACTGGAAGATAATCGTAATTGAAGATCCCGGTGTGGACTGTGACCCGATTCACCCTACGGCACGCGCGCCCGCCGAGCGCAGCGTCGTCCGACGTTCCGAGCCTATCCCTCGACGGACTCGGTGTTCGGGTCCGGATCGGGCAGCGCGCGCAATGCGTGCTCGATCGTCGCGAACAGGCGATCGGCGGTTACCCCCGTTTTCGCCAACACGGCCATCCCGGACATGAAGGCCGCCAAGTAGTCTGCCAGTTCTCCGACCAGCGTACCTTCCGGGAGCGTGCGCCGGCGCAGCCCCTCCTCGAGGCGTCCCTTCAGGAGACCGAGAGACGATACCTGGATGGACTCGTCGATGGCGTCGATCACGCGCGACGGCAGCGTCGTTCGATCGCAGGATGCGGCGCTGTTGACGACCATGCAGCCGCCGGGCAGCCCCGGTTCGGTCAACATGGTTGCCACCGAGCGCAGGAATCCGCGCAGGGCCTTTTTCAGATCCGGTTCGACCGCGAGCACGTCGGCGTGCACCGCGAGCCGCCGCTCACGATAGCGTTGCAGCGCGGCGAGGTAGAGCCGTTCCTTGTTGCCGAACGCGGCGTACAGGCTGGGCTTGCTGATGCCCATCACGCGCGTCAACTCGGTAAGGGAGGCACCGTGGTAGCCGCGACGCCAGAAAACGGCCAGTGCCGCATCCAGCGCCCGCTCCTTGTCGAACGTTCTGGGTCGTCCGCGTGCCACCTGCCTGCCTCCTCGCGCAGATCAGCGGGTCCTTGACAAATATTATACCGACCGGTAATTTTTGTACCATTCGGTATCTATTTAATGCGGCCGGTCGGCCCGCTCCGAGGGGGGACAACCAAGGGGGAAGCCATGTCCGAACCACGCAAGATCCGCGTCCTCGTGACCGGGGCGACCGGCTTTCTGGGGCGCAACATTCTCGCAGCGATCGGCGCGCACCCGGCGATCGAGCCGGTCGCGGCCTGCCGGGACCCGTCGCGACTGCCCCGCAGCTTCGCGGGCATGGTCCGTGCGGGAGATCTGTTGGACGCAGAATACCGGCGGGATCTGATGAAGGACGTCGACGTCGTCTGTCACGCCGGGACCTGGGCCTCGATGTGGAGCCACCGGCGACTGGAATCAATCCGATTCTTCGAGCCCGCCCGCGACCTCATCGCACAGGCCGTCACCCAAGGCGTGCGGCGGTTCGTGATGGCCAGCACCGTGGCGATCGGAGAGGTTACGCGCGACGGCACGCCACACGACGACTGCTCATCCAAGCGCTACACGGGGTTCTGGCCGCACTTGGATTATCTGATCGACCTCGACGACTACATGCAGGAGAACAGCCATCGAGGGACCCGGATGGTGACACTGCGGCTCGGCCATTTCGTGGGCGCTGGGAACCGCCTGGGCGTGTTGCCTGCACTCGTACCGCGCCTGAAGACGTACCTCGTCCCCTGGCTGGCCGGCGGGAGGAAACACCTGCCCCTGACCGCGGACGTCGACCTGGGGCGCGCCTTTGCGCTAGCCGCTGTCGCCGACGATCTCGACGACTACGAATCATTCAACATCTGTGGACCGGAATTCCCCACCCTGCGCACCGTGGTGACTCACATCGCGCGACGGACCGGCGCCCCGAAGCCGCGCTACAGCGTCCCCTATCCGGTCGGCTACGCGTTCGGCCGGCTCATGGAGGCGTCGCATCGTATCCTGCCCGGCTCATCCCCTTTCCTCACACGCTCCATCGTTCACCTGTGCGAGGACTGGATCTGCCCGAGCGACTACGCGCGCAAGAAGCTCGGATACAGGCCGAGGAAGGACTGGCGTACAGCGGTCGACGAGCACTTGGCCGACCTGAAGGCTGAAGGATATCCCTGGCCGCGGCTCTGCCAGCCCTGACACTTCGCCGGGGAAGTCCCGTACGCACCATTCCCCGCCCGCACCGTCTCGCGTAGGATCGGCAGGGGAACGGCTACGGATCTGTTCGCGATGAGCGGGTTTTCGGATTACCTGAATGAGGTGTTCGCGGCGTTCGGGCCGATCCGGACGCGGCGGATGTTCGGCGGCTACGGCGTGTATCATGACGGGGTGATGTTCGCCCTGGTCGCCGACGATACGCTCTATCTGAAGGCGGACGCGGAAACGACGCCGGACTTCGTCGCGCGCGGACTCGGTCCGTTCGAATATCTACGGCAGGGGAAACGCGTTCAGCTCTCCTATTATCTCGCCCCGGCGGAGGTTCTCGAGGCGCCGGAGGAGGCGCGTATCTGGGCCGAGCGCGCCTACCGGGCCGCACTACGCGCGAAACGCCGGCCGGCCGGCGGCGGCCGCTGAAGCGCATCCGCATCGCACCGGGATTTGGACCTGTCACCCGCTCGGGCGGAGCCCTCGCGCCCGGTAGCCGCGGGTCGCGGACGGGGACCCCGCCGTTCACGCAGGAGGATTCGATGGTCGACAACGAAGCACACCGATCCCACCGCGTCGGCTGGCTGCGTGCCGCGGTGCTGGGGGCCAACGACGGTATCGTCTCCACCGCGAGTCTGGTGATCGGCGTCGCGGCGGCCCATACGGGTCACGAGGCGATCCTCGTCGCCGGCGTCGCCGGACTGGTTGCGGGGGCGATGTCGATGGCAGCCGGAGAGTATGTCTCGGTCAGCGCGCAGGCGGATACCGAGGCGGCGGATCTCGAACTCGAGCGGCGCCACCTCGCGGAGGACCTCGCGTTCGAGCACCGCGAACTCGCGCGGATCTACGAGGACCGGGGCCTCGACGCGGAACTGGCGCGGCAGGTCGCAGAACAACTCATGGCGCACGATGCCCTGGACGCGCACGCGCGCGACGAGCTCGGGATCGTCGATCGCGCCCGCGCCCGGCCGATCCAGGCGGCACTGTCCTCGGCTGCGAGCTTCACGGTCGGGGCCGCCCTGCCGCTGCTGCCGGTGCTGTTCGCACCGGGGCGATGGCTGATCCCGACGGTCGCCGGCCTGTCGCTGCTGTTCCTCGCGGCGCTGGGAGCGGTCGCGGCGCGCGCCGGTGGTGCGCCGGTCGGGCGGGCCGCCCTGCGCGTGACGTTCTGGGGCGCGCTGGCGATGGGCGCGACCGCCCTCGTCGGCGCCCTGTTCGGGATCTCGGCGTGACGCAAAAGTATCCGCTGCGCGGGCAGCGATACCAGGCCGGCGGCTTCATGGCCCAGGCGTAGTGTGCTACCGTCCCGCTCTCGGGAAGGAAAACACCAAACCCGCCGGCGGCCACGCCCGACCGCAGGGCCCCGGCGCGAACGATACCACCCGGATGACGCAAAAGGGGGAACCATGAAGGACATCTTCTTCTTCGATAGTATGCTTACGCCCAAGATCATCGTTGTACTCTACTGGATCATGCTCCTGTCGGTGGTGCTGTCCGGGCTGGGGCTGATGTTCGCCGGGCATGCCTTCTTCCGCGGCCTGCTGGCGATTCTGTTCGGCGCGGTGGGCGTGCGGATCTTCTGCGAGCTGCTGATCGTGATGTTCAAGATGAACGAGGCGCTGCAGGAGTTACGCAGCCGTTAGGCGGGATCTCCATCCGGAATATGGGCCTGCGGGAGAGGGGGGGTGTTCCGCGGCGATATAAAGCGGTATTGATCCCCTCTCCCTGTGCCTCCCCCGGAGGACGGGGGAGCATTGCACGGCGTCGGGGCGTAACGATGGCGCGGAACTCCTGTGGGTGCCGCAACCCCGGATTCCGGCCTGCGGCCTGCATCCGGGCTACTTCGGGCGCGCCGAATGTAGCCCGTATATGGTCTCCTCCCATTTTGCAAGGCCGTGAGCGGGTCGATGGCAGGGACAGGTTGCGTCCGTATATTCGGCCTGTTGGTGAGGACCCGCGAGGGGTTCTCTGGCCACGATGAA
>JALUXX010000043.1 GCA_027013145.1 Gammaproteobacteria bacterium
GGCGCCCGCATGTATCGCACCGGCGATCTGGTGCGCTGGCGCGAGGATGGTCAGCTCGACTATCTCGGGCGCGAGGATGATCAGGTCAAACTGCGCGGATTCCGCATCGAACTGGGGGAAATCGAGGCCTGCCTTCTGGCCTGCCCCGGCGTTTCCGCCGCCGCCGTGCGCCTGTTTCGCAGCGGTGAAGGCGGGGCCGGGCGCGCCCATCTGGCCGCCTATGTCTCTGGACTCGCTGACAATACCGCCAGTCGCAGCCGCCTGCGGGAGCACCTCGCCGCGCGCCTGCCCGAGCATATGCAGCCCGCGGTGCTGATCCTGATGCCCGCGCTGCCGCTCAATCCCAACGGCAAGCTGGACCGCCGCGCCCTGCCCGACCCGGCCCGCGCCCTTGCGGCGCAGCGCCAGGCCCGCGCCTTTGCGCCGCCCCAGACCGAGAGCGAGCGCCTGCTCGCCGCCCTCTGGGAGGATCTCCTCGGCGCCACATCGGTCAGCCGCGACGACAGTTTCTTTGAGCTCGGCGGCGACAGCATCGTCTCGATCCAGCTGGTCAGCCGCGCCCGGCGTGCGGGCCTCCGGCTGCAGGCACGCGATGTCTTCTCGGCGCGGCGGCTCTGTGACCTCGCCGCCCTCGCCGACCGTCGCGCCGCCGCCACCGAAGCGGACGAGGCGGAAAGCGACGCCCGCGCTCTGGGGCCGATCCAGCACTGGTTCCTCACCCAGGCGCCAGAGCAGGCCGCGCGCAACCATTTCAACCAGACCCTGCTCTTTGCGCTCGCGCCTGGCACTGACGGGGACGCGCTGCGCGCCGCCTGGGCCGGGGTGACGGCGGCCCATCCCGCCTTTTCCACCCGCTTTTGCCGCGATGCAGCAGGCCAATGGAGGGCCGAGGCGACCCCCGATCCGCAGGTCACATTCGCCACCCATGACCTCGAGCCGGGTGAGATCGCCCCTCAGATCGAGACCCTGGGAGCCCGCCTGCAAGCCGGCTTCGATCTGGAGGCAGGCCCGCTCGCCAGCGCGCTGCTGCTCTGCCAGGAGGGCCAGCCTCTGCGCCTGCTGATCGCCGTGCATCACATGGTGATCGATGGGGTCAGCTGGCGGATTCTGATGGAAGATCTGAGCCTTGCCTATGCTCAGGCCCTGGCGGGTCAGCCCATCGCCCTGCCCGCCCAAACCACCTCTTTTGCCGCCTGGATCGCCCGGCTCACCGCCTGGGCACAGGATCACTCCCCAAAGGCCGAGGCCCGCTGGAGCGCCTGGCTGGACGAGGCCGCCGCGGCCCCCCGCGCCCTGCCCATCGCGCCGCTGCTGCTGCCGGGCGTGGCGCCCCGCGACGTCACCCCGGGCCTGCACGGCGCTGCACTGCAGCATGAACTGCTGCTCGACGCTGCCCTCACCCGCGATCTGCTGCAGGAGGCCCCGCGCGCCTTTGGCGCCGATGTGCAGGACATGCTGATCGCGGCGCTGGCCGCCACCTTTGCCGAGCTGTCAGGCAGATCGCGCGATCTCCGCCTGCGCCTTGCGCTCGAGACCCACGGCCGCGCCGAAGATCCGCTGAACAGGGCCTCAGGCGAGAGTGATCTCAGCCGCACCATCGGCTGGTTCACGGCTCTGGCCCCGGTGACGCTGGAGCTGCCGGATCTGACCCCCGCCGCGCTGATCCTGGCGGTCAAGGACCAGCTGCGCGCCCGGCCCGACGGCGGCCTCAGCCACGGCGCCCTCAGCCATCTGTCAGCCGATCCCCGCGCCGCTCAGCTCAAAGCGGCCCCGGCGCCGCAGGTGCTGGTCAACTACCTGGGCCAGCTCGACACGATGACCACCGCCACGCCCTTCACCGCCCTCGCCCCCGAACCCACAGGCCCCGACACCAGCCCAACCATCCCCCGCGCCCACCTCTGCGAAATCAACGCCGCAATCCA
>JALUXX010000044.1 GCA_027013145.1 Gammaproteobacteria bacterium
CCTCGATCGACTGCAGCTTGGAGACGATCGCCTTGTGGCGGGAAAGGGCCTTGGCGCCGAGCGCCATGGTGACGGAGAGCACCGCCGGCATCGCCACCGGGATCGAGGCCACCACCAGGATGAGCACGAACTGGATGACGTGGAGGAAGTGCGAGCCGCGGGCCAGCTCGACGCCGATCAGCACCACGCTCAGGACCACCGCGATCGCGATCAGGAAGTTGCCGATGCGCATCACGGCCTGCTGGAAGTGCGAGGTCGCCCCGGCCCCTTCGACCAGCTTGGCCGTGCGCCCGAAGAAGGTGTGCTCGCCCGTGGCCGTCACCTCGGCGACCATCTCGCCCTGTTTGGCGATGGTGCCGGAGTAGGCCTCGTCGCCGGGCTTCTTGTCGACCGGGAGCGACTCGCCGGTGAGGGCGGACTGGTCGACGCGCAGGTAGTCGCCGTCGAGGAGTTTTACGTCGGCGGGAACGATGTCGCCCAGGCGCAGGCGGATGACGTCGCCCGGCACCAGCTCGCGCGCGGCGATCTCCCGCCAGGTCCCGTCGCGCAACACGCGTGCCTTGAGGGCGAGCTGGCTCTTGAGGGCATCGAGCGCGTTGCTCGCCTTGTGCTCCTCCCAGAAGCCGATCACGCCGTTGATCAGCAGGAGGGCGACGATGAGGATCAGGTCGTCCCAGTGACCCACCGCGCCGGAGAGGATCGCGGCGATCTCGATCATCCAGGGGATCGGTCCCCAGAAATAATGGAGGAACTTGAGGAAGGGGGAGACCCGGTGTTCCTGGATCTCATTCGGACCGTGCTGCTGCAGGCGCCGCGCCGCCTCGGTACTGCTCAGGCCGGTCGGCGTGGACTCCTCATGCGGCGGTTGTGAGCCGTCGGCATCTTCCAATGCGATTTCGGACATGGTCGTATTCTCCTTGGCGCCGGCCGCTGCGGGGGTCCGCCTGCCCTCCGCCGCCCGGCGTACGCTTGGATTTCGATCAAAGCATTCCAACCTCCCCGTACATCATCCGGTGTGTTTGCATTGGAACGGATCTGAACGCGATGCGGCGTGCCGGAAATGAGGAATCGGTGTCGGCCTTACAGTCCGGACCGGCCGCGTCGCCGTTCCACGCAAATACGCAACGAAGAGGATAGGGCGCAGACCGCACGGAAAAAATTCAAACGTTCTGATGCCGACATAAGGATTACCCGTATCCCGATGAGGATATGTGCGTAATGACACACAAGCGGTTCGCCGGCGGGCGGTGCGATTGGGTGTACACGCGGATGGGGCACGGGGCTCGCGGAACGCAGGTAGGCGTCTCGGCTACACGTGACCGCGCGTCTCCGTGCACCGGCGCGATCGGCAACGGGTGCCGCCGTGCACGGACCTGCGCTGGGCGCGGCGGGCCGGATAGGCCCGTTCCGGACCCTTTCAGCGACGGGCTACGAGGTGCCGCCGCCTTGAGGTGGAATGCCGAAGATGCCGCGCAGGATCCGCCCGCCGCGCACCTCGTGCAGCAGCGCGAAGAACACGTGGCCGATCAGGTAGGCCCAGACGAGTTCGCCGAAGAATTTGTGATCGAGTGACATGTGCGTGAACTCGAGCGCGTCGGCCGGGCTCGCGTGCGAACCCATCGGCGCCAGGAAGAACAGGATCACGCCGGTGAATCCGCTACCCGTCAGGGCGAGCAGGCCGAGCCCGTGCACGAAGCTCGACAGCCCGACGCGCCGGCCGGCGGGCGGCAGGCGCGCGCGCAGCATCCCGAGCAGGTCGCGCCCGATGGCCCCGGCGCCCGCTGCGTTCCAGGGGAGCAGGATCCGCAGGTCGCCGTTCGCGTAGGCGTACAGCCAGAACAGGACGATCGTGGCCGCACTGATGAGTCCCATCAGCTCGTGGACCGGAAACAGGAACTGC
>JALUXX010000045.1 GCA_027013145.1 Gammaproteobacteria bacterium
CGCTCGCCCGCGACGCGGGATCGCTGGTGCGCGACTTCGGCTACCGCCTGGCCGGTGCGGGTGTGCTCGACATGTTTCCCCACACCGCGCACGTGGAATCGGTCGCCGTGTTTGAACGCCGCCGACTTTGATCCTACACTCGGGGCCCCGCAGGACCGCCCGGCAGCAATCGCACCGGCCGTGGCCTGAAAAGTCCGCCGGAGGCCGTCGCCATGATCCGTCTGCTCTATTTCGCGAAACTCGTGGACCTGCTCGGCCGCAGCGTCGAGGAGGTCGACCTGCCCGCGACCGTGGCCGACGTCGACGGCCTGCTCGCGTGGCTGCGCCAACGCGGGCCGCGCTGGGCCGCGGCCTTGCCCGGCGATGCCGTCACCGTGACCGTCAACAAGTCCTTCGCCGCCGGCGGCACGCCGGTACGGGACGGGGACGAGGTGGCCATCGTCTCCGCTCATGTCTGACCCTGGTCGATGTAGCCCGGATGAAGCGCAGCGGAATCCGGGAAGGGAAGTTCCTCGGCACCGCGATTCCCGGATTCCGGCCTGCGGCCTGCATCCGGGGCTACGAGGGGTGGATGTAGCCCGGATGAAGCGCAGCGGAATCCGGGGGGGCGGGGGGGACCGCTCCGGCACCGTGATTTCCCGGATTCCGGCCTGCGGCCTGCATCCGGGCTGCGATGGGGCCCGGATGGGGCGCCGCTCGATCCGGGGCGGGAGCGGGAAGGAAAAGCGCGTTAAAGTATTGGGGCGCCGCGTCGCCTATATCGGTGGTCACGCACCAGCCCGCCCGGTCCGTGGCCGCCGGTCGGGTGCGGACCCGGACCGGTCGCGAACCGCGGCGGCAGGGAACCCGGCCGGCCGCCGACCGCCCATACTGGAGGTTTGCCGCTATGCATCTGTTGAAGAAGAAGATTTTCAGCTATGGATTGGCCCTGATGCTGGCCCTGACCGGAGTCGGGCTGCCCGGCGTGGCGGCCGCCTACGGCTCGAACTCGGGCGGCGGCCAGCCGTCCGCCGGTTCCATGGTCGCCGATCTGATCGTGGTGCGGCCGGCCTCCCTCGCGGGGGCGGCGGTGACGACGGCGGTCTTCGTCGTCTCGCTGCCGTTCAGCCTGCTCGGGGGCAACGTGCACGAGGCCGCCGAGAAGCTCGTGGTCCGTCCGTTCGAGTACACCTTCATGCGCCCGCTCGGGGACCTCTGAACGCCCCTGTCTGAGGGGGCGCGGGTGCGACCCGGGGGGGGCGGCCGGTGTGCCGCCCCGGCGGTGCTCGGTCGTGTCCCCCCGCGGGATACGCGGCGGCGCATACCCGATCCGATAGACGGCCCCGGCATAATCGTCGGAGACCAGCAGGGCGCCATCGGCGGCGACGGCCACGTCGACCGGGCGCCCGCGAACCTTCCCCGCATCCAGCCAGCCGCTCGCGAACACGCGATAGCCGTCCGCGCCGGCGACGTCCGGCCGCACCACGGTCACGCGATAGCCGATCTTGCGGCTGCGGTTCCAGGACCCGTGCTCGGCGATGAAGACGGCCCCGCGGTAGGTGGGCGGGAAGGCCGTCGCGGTGTAGAAGCGCATTCCGAGCGCGGCGACGTGCGGGCCGAGTTCCCGGACCGGCGGCGTGTAGTCCTTGCACCGGTGCGCGGGCCCGCCGTAGCGGGGATCGGCGACGGCGGTGCCGTGGCAGTAGGGGAAGCCGAAGTGCAGTCCCGCGCGCGGCGCCCGGTTGAGTTCATCGGGGGGGCGCTCGTCGCCGAGCCAGTCGCGCCCGTTGTCCGTGAACCAGAGGACCCCCGTGCCCGGGCGCCAGTCGAATCCCACCGAGTTGCGCACGCCGCGGGCATAGACCTGCGGCGG
>JALUXX010000046.1 GCA_027013145.1 Gammaproteobacteria bacterium
CCCAATCACGCTAAGCTCACCCATGGTCTCCTCCTCACTCTCACCGATGGTCCCAGAATCCACTCCATCTTGGCGCATCACGACGCCGAAGTAGAGGGGGAGGAGACCATCCCATCGGATGGAGCGACGCGCAATCCGGGAACGGGAGTCCTCCCCGCACCGCGATCCCCGGATTGCGGCCTGCGGCCTACATCCGGGCTACATCGACCCTCCGGCCTGCGGCCTGCAGCCGGACTACGTCGCGCGGGGGGCGCTCAGATCACGCGTTCGTTGCCGCCGTCGACGGGGATCTGCGCGCCGGTGGTCTTGGCGAAGACCGGGCCGCACATCTCGGCGGCGAGTTCCGCAACGTCGCGGCTGGTCACCTCCACGCCGAGCACGTTGCGCCGCTTGTACTCCTCAACGCTCAGGCCGTAGTGCGCGGCGCGCGAGGCGAGGACCTCCGGGGTCCAGATGCCGGTGTCGAATACCGCGTTGGGGTGCACGACGTTGACGGTGATGCCGTCGCCGCCCCACTCCAGGGCGGCCACGCGCGCGAGCTGGTTGAGCGCCGCCTTGGAGGCCGAATACGCGGCCGCTCCCGGGCCCGGCGCCGGCACGTTCTTCGAGCCGACGACCACCACCCGCCCGCGCCGCGGGGCCAGCCGCAGCAGCGGCCAGGCCCGGCGCAGGATCTCGAGGTTCGCGTCGAGGTTCACCGCCATGACCCGGCGCCATTCCTCCAGGGGCAGTTCCGCGATCGAACGGCTGGCGGGAAACACGCCGGCGTTGAGCACCAGGAGATCCACCCCCCCGAACTCGCGTACCGCGCGGGCGAAGGCGGCCGCGACCCGTTCCGGGTCGGTCACGTCACAGGGGATGCCGACATACCCCGGCGCCGGATGCAGCGCCTCCACCCGCGGATCGAGATCGAGGCCCACGACGGCGGCGCCGCGCGCGCGGAAAGACTCCACGCACGCGCGGCCGATCCCGGATGCGGCCCCGGTGACCAGGGCGACCTCGCCGGCAAAGGCCGGCGGCGTACCGCCGCGGCGCAGCTTCGCCTGCTCCAGTTCCCAGTACTCGACCTCGAAGATCTCCTGGGCGGGAAGCGCCCGAAAGCCCCCGAGCGCCTCGGCCCGCAGGATCACCCCGATGGTGTGCCGGTAGATGTCCTGCACGATGGCCGCCTCGCGCGGACTGCGCCCGACGGTGCACAGGCCGAGTTCCGGATCGAGGACGACCCGGGGCGCCGGATCGAGCATCGTCTTGCGGGCGCGGGAGCGCGGCTCGTGGAGGCGGAAGTAGGCGCGATAGTCGCGCACGTACGCGTCCACATCGCGGCCGAGCATCGGCACGCGCTTGGTGCGGATGACGTGGTCGGGCGTCGCCGGGCCGCGCTGCGAGATCTGCGCGACGTCGGCGCGTTGCGCGAACGCCAGGAACTCCGGCTCGGGCGCGCAATGCAGGATCATCGGTGCGCCGGCCGCTTCGGAGACCGCGCGACGCAGTGCCGCGATCGCCTCCGGCGCCACGTCGGGCGCAGGGACCGGCTCCGCCGCCGGCAGCGACCAGGCGCGCTTGCGCTCCAGGTAGGCCTCGGCACGGCTGACCAGCTCGATCATCCGCTCGTACGACTCGCGCGCGCTTTCCCCGAAGGAGAAGATGCCGTGATTCATCAGCACCATCCCTTCGGTATGCGGGCCGGACTCCGCGGGGAAGCGCTCGGCGCACAGCCGCGCGAGATCGAATCCCGGCATCACGTAGGGGATGATTACCACCCGCTCGCCGTAGACTTCGCGTACTCGCTCCGCGCCGTCGTCCGTGTTCGTGATCGTCACCACCGCATCGGCATGCGTATGATCCACGTAACGGTACGGCAGGATCGCGTGCAGGATCGCCTCGACCGAGGGCGTCGGGGCCGACGCGCGCTTGGTATGGGTCTTGAGTTCGTTCACCATCTCCGAGTCGGAGAGCAGGGGCAGTCGCGAGAGCGCGATCAGGTGGTCGAGACGCACCGGGGCGAAACCCGGCTCGTCGATCGATTCGAGATCCCATCCGCTGCCTTTCACATAGAGGATCCGCTCCTCCTCGCCCAGGAGGTCGGTCTCCGTGATCTTGACCGAGGTATTGCCGCCGCCGTGCAGCACGAGGGCGGGCTCGCGCCCGAGCAGCCGCGAGGAGTAGACCCGCAGGCCGAGTTCGCCGCTGAATCCGGCGGCTTCCTGGTCGTTCCAGAGGCTCTTCATCGAAATCGCCGCGGTGCGTGCGGGCCCGGGGCCGACCCCCAGGTACACCCGGCGGCCAAGCTATCCGATCGACGCCCGGCAGGCAAGCCGCGACCGGGACGCTTGATCGGGGCCGCGCGATTGCCTACCTTGTAGCCGCCTGCCGGCCGGCGCCCCCCGTGGGGCGTAGGGGCGCGGACCCCGGCCGCGGCGGCACGGGCCGGCGGCGGTCCCCGGGGCCATCCCGGGCGCGGCCCCTCCAACAAACGGTGAATTCATGGCATCCGACATCGACGAGCTGACAGTGGACTATACGGAAGACGGCGTCCAGGTCGTCAAGCAACTGGACAAAGTAGTCCTTTCCCGCGGCGCCTGGAGCACGATCCTCTACCGCTATCAGGAATGGGACCGCCGCAAGGGCGGGTACGGCCCGGACAAGTTCTCCATACGCCGCTATCAGAAGCGCGGCGGCGAATATCAGCAGAAGTCCAAATTCACGATCTCGAGCAAGGATCAGGCGCGTGCGATCATCGAGGCGCTGTCCAACTGGATCCGCGACTGAGGCGGCGGGCCCGCTCCGATCACTCCTCGTGGTTGAAGGCGGTGATGATGTAGCCGCCCGATTTCTCGTCGCGTTCCAGATCCAGCAGCCCGCGCTCGCGCGCCTCCTCGAGCAACTTGCTGAAGCTACGGAACCCGTAGTACGACTCGCTGAAGCCGGGCTTGCGCCGCTTGAGGGTCTGCTTGACCATCGACCCCCAGATCTTCTCCTCCTCGCCGCGCTCCGAGAATAACGCCTCTACGGTCTCGATCACCAGATCGATGGCGTCCTGTTTCTTGTCCCCTTCGGACTTTTCGACGTCGCCCTTGGCCGCCGCGGCGTCGGCGCCCTTGCCTGCCGCCTTCGTCGAGGACTTGCGGCGCGCGCGCCGGCGCCCCTCCTTCTCGCGGACGAGGTCGTCATAGAAGATGAACTCGTCGCAGTTGGCGATCAAAAGGTCCGAGGTCGCGTTCTTTACCCCGACGCCGATGACGACCTTGTCGTTCTCCCGGAGCTTGCTCACCAGGGGCGAGAAGTCCGAGTCGCCGCTGATGATCACGAAGGTGTCGACATGGGCCTTCGTATAACACAGGTCGAGGGCGTCGACGACCATACGGATATCGGCGGAGTTCTTGCCCGACTGGCGCACATGGGGGATCTCGATCAGCTCGAAGGAGGCCTCGTGCATCCCGCGTTTGAACTCCTTGTACCGCTCCCAGTCGCAGTAGGCCTTCTTGACGACGATGTTACCCTTGAGCAGCAGGCGCTCGAGGACTTTGGTGATGTCGAACTGGGAATACTTGGCGTCGCGTACGCCGAGCGCGATATTCTCGAAATCGCAGAACACGGCCATGCTCTGCGTCTGTCCCTGGGACGATCCGGCCACTCGTTCCTCCCCCCGCGCCCGCCGCGGGCGCGGGCGTCATTACACCACGCCCGGGACACCGCGTAAACGTACCGGGGTGTCTGCCCCGTCCGCGCGCGGCCGGCGGACCTCGATCGCTCCCGCGAAACGCCGGACCATGATAGAGTGATCAGAGCTTCGCAGGACCGGTGGATGACGGCGCGCCCCGCCTCCAAACGATGGTTGAACGCGGCAGGCACGCTCGCCTGCGCCGCGCTCCTGGGCTACGCCTACTATGCCCAGTTCCGTCTGCACCTCGATCCCTGCCCGCTGTGCATCTTCGAGCGCCTCGGCGTGACCGCGCTGGGGCTGGTGTTCCTGGCCGCCGCCGTGCATGACCCCGGCCGGGTCGGGGCGCGCATCTACGCCTTGCTCATCGCCGCGACGGCGCTCATCGGCACGGCGGTCGCCGCGCGCCACGTCTGGATCCAGCACCTGCCCGCCGACCGTGTCCCCTCCTGCGGGCCCGGCCTCGCCTACCTGCTGGAGACCTTTCCCCTGAGCCGCACCCTGCGCATGGTGCTGACCGGGTCGGGCGAGTGCGCGCGCGTCTCGTGGCGCTTTCTCGGGTTGAGCATGCCGGAATGGGTCCTGCTCTGGTTCGTGGCACTCGGGTCCGCGGGCTTCGTGCACAACTGGCGCGCCCGCGGCGGCTGACGCGACCGCGCGCGCCGGCGGTCAGACCTCCTGCGCGAAATACCGGCGCAGATACTCGTCGAAGGGGACGTCGTCGGCGGCCTCGATCTCGGCCTGGCGCCGCAGCGACTCTTCGGCGAGCCGGCGAAACCAGGCCGTGCGCTCCGGATCCTCCGGCAGGGCCTCGAAGTAGCGCTGGTGCTTGAGGGACATGCGCCGCGCGAAGTGATAGAAGCCCTCGCCCGTCTCGCGCATCTGCGAGAGCATGCGCGCCGAGGGTGTGCGCTCGGGGTCTTCGACCGCCGCCTTCTGGATCGCGAGACTCGCGCCATAGACGCCGCCCCCGCCGCCCGCGTCGAGCGCCGCGCACACGCCCTCCATGGCCTCGCAGACCTCCGCGGCCCAGCGGCGCAGCGGCACGGTACGACCCCCACGGCGAAGCTCCAGGGCGGGGTCGCGCCCGCGGTGGGCCGCCGCCAGTTCGTTGTAGTCGATCTCCTCACGCTCCAGGCGGCTGATCGGGGGGCTGTCATCGAGCAGACAGAAGACCATGAGCGCCTCGAGGAAACGCAACTGGTCCTCGTGTATGCCGAGGGGATCGAAGGCGTTGACGTCGAGCGAGCGCAGTTCGATGTAGCGTACGCCGCGGCGCTTGAGCGCACGGATCGGCTTCTCGTTCCCTTCCAGGGCCTGTTTCGGGCGCACCGTGCTGTAGTACTCGTTTTCGATCTGCAGGATATTCGCGTTGAGCTGGCGGTACTCGCCGTCGACCACCACCCCGATCTTCTCGTAGCCGTGATAGGGCGTCGAGATCGCACAGGCGAGACTCGCGATATAGGCGTCCAGGCTGTCGTAGTTCGCCTTGATGCCGGTCTCGTTCTCGCGGTTGTTCTGATAGCCGATGTCGCCCATGCGCAGGGAGGTCCCGAACGGTTCGTAGTAAGTGTTCTCGTTGAATTCCGACAGCGTCGTCGCACGGCCGTTGAGGAAGGACTTGCACACCGCCGGCGAGGCGCCGAACAGATAGGGCACCAACCAGCCCAGGCGCTGCAGGTTGCGCAGCACCCCGAAATAGCGATCGTCGCGATAGGCGCGCGCCTCGCGCGAGTCGCCCTCGATCTCCTGCAGAACGGGCCACAGGGCATCGTTGAAGGAGTAGTTGAAGTGCACGCCGGCGATGACCTGCATCACACGCCCATAGCGGTGCCCCAACCCGCGGCGGTAGACGGTCTTCATCATGCCGGCGTTGGATCTTCCATAACGGGCGATCGGGATGCTCGTCTCGCCGGCCACCACGCACGGCATGCTCGTGGCCCAGAGCACTTCCCCGTTCAGTTGCGAGTAGACGAAGCGCTGCGTATCGCGCAGGAACTCGAGGACCGCGGCCCCGTCCTGCAACGGCGGGGTGATCAACTCGAGCAGGGCCTCCGAGTAGTCGGTGGTGATATAGGGATGGGTCAGCGCGGAACCGAGTCCCGCGGGATGGGGCGTCTGCGCAATCCCCCCCTCCGGGGAGACGCGTAGCGTCTCCTTTTCGACCCCGATCAGCCCCCCGCGCAACAGGGGGCCGGAACCGGCGGCGGCGAGCCGTTCGAGCCGTTGTGCGACGGAAGGGTACAAACCGGTTCCTGTTCCGGGGACGGGGATGCGTCGGGTCGACGGCCGTTCGCGGCGCCATGATAGCAGGGCGCGTTCTCGGGCCGCCACAAACCCGACGCCACGCGTGGGGGGCCGCGGCCGGCTACTTCCACATCGGAGACTGTGCTACCTTCTGCGTCCTCGACCGGGGCAACCGCCCGGATCCCCGCGACCGGGCACCGGCCCGCCCCACGGAGGACGCTGCGATGCATGCCCTCACCCGCACTCTGTTCGTCATCGCCCTCGGCATCGCCGGCACGGCCGGCGCCGCCGGTGCCCCCCGTGCATCCGGTGCATCCGGTGTCGCCGGTGCACCGACACCGCCGCCTTCCGCGCCCGCCACGGCGGCACCGGCCGAACCGGCCGCACCCGCACGCCCGCGCCCGGCGGCGACTGCGCCGGAGGGAACCGTCGCGCAGGCCCAGTTCACCACCGCGATCCGCGATCGCGAACCGGTCGACGACCTGCACGTGCTCGATCGGCCGGTGCAGCGGGTGTACTTCTTCACCGACGTGCGCAGCATGAAGGGCGGGATGGTGATCCACCGCTGGATCCACGACGGCAAGGTCGTGGCGAGCGTTCCGTTCGAGATCCGCGGGCCGCGTTGGCGCGTCTGGTCGAGCAAACGGCTGGCGTCGCGCGCGTCGGGGACCTGGACCGTGGAGGTGGTCGACGGCGCGGGCAGACTGCTCGACCGCGCGGAACTGCGTTACGAACCCCGGAATGCGCCCGTCGCCGTGCCCGTGCGGCCGGCACCCGCTCCGGACCAGGCACCCGCGACGGCGCAACCGTCCGCGCCGGCGCCGGCGCCCGCACCTGCGCCCGCCCCCGCGCCATCCGACTGACGCAGGGCCCCGACCGGCGCGGCGCTCAAGCCGCCTGCGACCCGGCCGATGGGTGGGATTGAGATCCGGAGGTGGGCACACGCCCTCCGGGTGCGGCTCCTGTACCTACGGGGATCCGGCGATGGACGGGCGGGCGACGATGCGGATCGGGATCAGCGGACCCGTGCGGATCACGCACACCGACGGACACGCGGCGAACGGCACCGCCGTGGACCTGTCCTCCGGCGGCCTCGCCTTTCTCAGCGAAGTCGAATTGACACCGGGTGCCCTCGTCGAACTCACGTTCCGACTCCCCGGCGCGGAGAGATCGGGACCGGTCACCTGCCTTGCGGAAGTCTCGGCCTGCCTGTTCTATTCGAGCGCACGCGGCTTCCGGATCGGGACGCGCTTTCTCAACATGTCCGACGGCAGCCGCCGGCACATCCGCCGCTTGGTGTCCGCCCGCGGCCCCCGGGAGGCGCGCGCGGCCGCGGCCGTCTAAAGCTAAAGGAACGCGCGTCGCCGCAGCAGGGCACGCCGACGCCGTGCCCGGCGGGGCCGCACCTCAGCGCAGTTCGTTGCGGGTCGCGCCGCAGCGCGTACAGCGATAGACGGTCACCAGACGACCCTGCTTGACGTCGAATCGCTGTCTCTTCCAGACCTCCCACTTGTGGAAGCCGTTGGCGCACAGGGTCACCCCCTTGCTGCGCTCGGCAAGGGAGGGCTTGCGAAACGGTACTACGTCACCCATGGTCCACTCCCGGTGAACCGGCCGCCGCCGACCACCCGCCGCCATTGTACTCCACCGGCTCCCAGCGACGCCGCACGCGCGCGCGGCGGGCCGCCGGGCGCGTGCCCGCGCGGCACTCAGCCGCCGGCCTCGCTCGGGCCGCGCGGCTGCAGCGGCGGGCGCCAGCGCGGCAGGCGCCCGCCCGCGCGCCGCAGCAGGGTCTGGAGGTCGCGGCGCCCGCGCGAATCGAGCGTCGCGAAGGTCACGCCGATGCCTTCCCCCAGACGCCGCGTCACCCAGCCCGGTACCCGGCACTTGCGCACGTCGTCGTCGTCCTCGAGGTCGAATTCGACCTCCACGAAACTGCGCTCGGGGAGTCCGGTCGGGTCCTGGGTCGGCGCGGAAATGAACATCCCGTTCGTACCCACGTTTCGGGTCACACCGGCCAGGACCGGTACCTGATTGCGATAGACGAGGACCTCGAGCGCCGCGGGGCGTCGCTCGGTCAGCCGCTGTTCCATGACGCTACACTCCTTGTCCCCGGATGCATGCGCGCGGTTTCGGGGACAGGAAACCCCCGCGCGCCGAAAAGACGAGGCCGCGGTACGACCACCCTTCCAGGATATGCGCGCGTCGTGACCTGCCGATGACGCGACGTGCCCGCCGCCGGATGACGGTGCGGCGGCGGCCCGGATCTCTCTATGGATAGTGTAGCCCGGATCGCGGAGGCGGGGGCGTCCGGGGATGGCAGGCGATCGGCGCGCAACCGCGCGCGGGGGCCCTCAGCGGCGCGGGGGCCGCAGGCGCACGACCGACGTGTCGACCCACTCGCGCCCGATGGCGTTCAGGCGCCGGTCGGCGACCCGGCGCCGATCCCACAGCACCGGGCACCCCTCACTGTCGAGAAACGGGACCGGGGGCATCGGCTGCCAGCCCCGACGGTCGGATCCGCTGCGGCGGCGGTTCATGGCCGGCGCGACCCCTGCTCGAAGACACGCCCCGGACAGTGCACCCGAACGGCCGTCGCGGCTATCGGATTCGCACCCAAGGATTTGTAGGAAAATGGCTCGTCGGGTCAATATTCCGTGTACTTGCGGGCACTTCCACGGACCCGGTCGGCGGGATAGCGATGTTCGTTGATCTCGATCTTGCGCTCGGCGGCCGCGGCGAGATCGACACCGAGGCGGTCGGCGAGGCGGACGAGGTAGATGAGGACGTCGGCCAGCTCCAGCTCGACTTCCGCCAGCCGCTGCGGCGCCAGCGCCGCGCTCTCCTCGGGCGTGAGCCACTGGAAGTGCTCCACCAGTTCGCCTGCCTCCGCGACGAGGGCCATGGCGAGGTTCTTGGGCGTATGGAAGCCTTCCCAATCGCGCGCCGCAGCGAACTCGCGCAAGCGCGCGGCGAGGGACTGCAGTCGATCCGGTTCCATGACCGTCTCCGTCGCCGAAGCCGCCCCCGGGGCGGGCGGGAGCCCCATTGTGCCCCGGACACCGGGAAAGGCAACACTGCCCCTCCCCGGTGGGGGATGTGCGACAATAGGGCATTCCGACGCCGGAGGATCCGAACGATGACCGAGTCCGCACCCTCCAAGGAGGAGCAGATCCTGCGCATCATGCGCCAGGTGCTCACCAGCGTCGCCAAGGACACGTATACGCGGCCGGGTTACCGCCACCCCCTCTCGGAGACGACTGTCGAGGGCATCCGCAACTGCCTGGCGCTGATCAGCGCGCGCGAGCGCGAACTGGCCCTCGCGGCCGGACGCCCGTCACGGGCGCGGCCGCGCTTCGTCGACGAACCGGTGGACCGGGTCGTCGTGACGCTCGAACCGCGGGCGAAATCTGCGCCCAAGGATCGCGATTCCGACTGAGCGCACCGCTCCGGCCCCCGCTCAGCGTTCCCCGGGGTGAACCGCGGGGCGCGCGGGCGCGGACTCCTCCTCCAGCCGGTCGATGAACCCCTGCCAGTCGGCGACGTCGCGCCCGGTCGAGTAGGATTTGAGTTCGTGGATGCCGACCCCCTGTTCGGCGGCGTGCACGTAGTTCTGGGTCTCGCGCAGACGCACCAGGACCGGGATGCGCAGCGTTTCCAGAAAACGCTCCAGCGCGCGGAAGGCGAGGGTATTCTCGCGCACACGGTTGGCGACGATGCCCAGCCGCGTCCCCGGAGTGCGTACCTTGCCGACGAGCAGGAGATCGCGGATGAAGTCCGCGGTCGCCTGGATGTCGATCGGCGAGGGCAGCACCGGCACCAGTATGATGTCCACGCCGCGCACGTGCTCCACCAGTTCCGACCCTTTGATCCCGGCCGGGGTGTCGATGACCAACCGGCGGACCTCGGGCGGGACGCGCAACTGCCAGGAGCGGGTGACGTTCGCCTGCGCGCGGTCGTAGGCGGCGATCCCGTGGATGGGCGCGCGCTCGGGGTCGCGGCGGCGCAGCCAGCGGATGCTGGAACCCTGCGGATCGTGATCGAACAGGGCCGCGGACAACCCCCGGGCGGCATAGGCGCTGGCGAGATTGGTGGCGACCGTGGTCTTGCCACAGCCGCCCTTGGCGTTCATCACGATGATGCGGCGTGTGGAATCCAAGGGGCCTCTTGATGGGTAGCGAGGGGGTGGCGCGCAATCCCCGGCGGTGCATCGAACCGGCCCGCCCCGGACTCGTTGTCCACGGACACCGTTCTGCAACCGCCTCCCGAAGTGTAGCGGATGATCCCCGGCGAGGTTGAGGGGTGACTGCGCCGCCCCCCTGCACCGGCACGGCTCCGAAGTCCGGGGCGGTGCCCCCTATTCGAAGAACCCGTGCAGGAACCACCGCCCCCCGGCGCCCGGAACACGGAAGATCCACAGGCGCATCCCGTTCGGCGTGCGCGCCACGAAGTAATCGCGTACCGCATCCGCGCCATCCCACCACCCGCTTTCGATGCGCTCCCGCTCCGGCGCCAGGGCCAGCGTACCGCCGTAGCAGGGGCGTCCGCCGCGCGCCTCCAGGGGGAGCGGCCGCGGCAGCAGCCACAGCGGGCGCGCGCTCCGCAGCGGCGGGGGCGGCGTCCCCCCGACCGTCGCCCCGGGCGGGCAGGTCCGGTACGCGCGCTCCGGGCGGTGATCCTCGGTGAGCCCCAGCCCCTGCACGGAGTCCTCCTGCAGGCGCGCGCGCAGCCGGTCGAGCAGCGCCGCCGCGGCCGGAGGCGCGCCGGTGCCGAACCATCCGCCGGCGTGGTCCGGAGGCAGCGGCACGATGCGCCCCGCTCGCAGGACGAGCGCCGCGACCGGCGCCGTCAACTTCAGGGTATCCAGGCGCAGGCGCACGGGTTCCGCCAGGCGCGCGGGCGCGCGGGTCGGGGCGGCGAACCCGATCCGCACCGCCGTCGGCGCACCCCGGCGCGGCAGCAGCCGCAGCTCCAGCGACTCCACCCCCGCCTGGCGCCCGGCGAGCACCGCGGCGAGGTCGCCGAGCAGGCGCCGGGCGGCGAACGCCAGGGCATCGGCCCGCTCCACCTCCGCAGGCAGATCCAGTCGATCCTCGAACTGCGGCGGCGGCACGAAGGCCGGCCGGGGATCGGGGGCGATCCCCAGCGCGCGATCCAGGGCGGCGAGCACCGGTGCCGCGCGCCGCGCCAGGCCGGCGCGCGGCAGGCGCAGACACTCGCCCAGGGAGCGCACCCCCAGTCCCTCGAGCGTCGTACAGACTTCCGGCGGCATCTCCAACAGCGCCGGCGGCAGCCCGGCGAGCTGCGTGCGCAGCGCCGCGAGATCCGGGGCCTCGCGCTCCTCCCCCGCCCGCGCCAGCAGGCTCGCACCCAGCGGCGTGGGCGCCAGCGCCGTATGCACCCGGTGGCCGAGGCGCGCGACGCCGGCGCAGACCTGCGCACGCAACACCGAAACCCCGCCGAACAGCGACGCACTGCCCTCCACTTCCAGCAGCACCTCGCGCGGGGGCGCCGGACTCACCCGCGGCGTGAAGCGCCCCGCCCATTGCGCGAGCCGCTCCAGGGCGCGCCTCTCCGCCGCCGCATCCCGCACCCGCAGGACCAGCCCCTGCGCCAGGGCGCGGGCAGCCCCCGCCTCCATGCCCGGCCTCACGCCGCGGGCGCCGGCCGCGGCGTTGCAGGCTACGATGCGCGGGCGCCGCGACGCCCCGTCGCTCACCGCCAGCGGCACCGCGCGCGGGATGGCCCCGCCGCGGCTGAAGACCTCCAGCGCCAGATCGGGGAGGTGCAGGCATAACCAGTGCATCGGATCACCCGCAAGCCGACGGATGGGGCAGGTGCACCGGCGCGCCCGCGCCGCGGCCGCGGCGCTTGAGCAGATGCAGGCGGATCCCGTCCGGGACGGGCTCCACGCGCAGGCGCAGCACCGCAGGCGAAGGCTCCCGTGCGGCGTGCAGCAGCCGGAACAACACCCCCCAGGTCCCGCTGCGTTCGGCCGCGAGCTGCAGGCGGCGCAGGACGTTCATGCCCGCGGCGGCGGGCCACGCCAGCGCCGCGCTGCAGGCCCCGGCCCCCAGGACCTGCTCCAGGGCCCACAGTCCGTCGCCGGCGGAACGCGGGCGTACCAGAAGCACCCGGTTCACCGCGACCCCGCAGGCCGCGAGGGCCGGAGCATAGGGGGCGTACGGCGGGGCCACCCACGCCAGCCAGCGCCGCTCCCGGCTCAGCCGCGCCAGTGCCGGCAGCAGCGGGGCCAGCCCCCCGATGCCGCCCGGCGCCGGCGTCAGGATCTCCGTCAGCGCCCCCAGGGGCCAACCCCCGCCCGGCAATCGGGCGTCGAGTTCCCGGAAGCCGGTGGCCAGCACCTGCGACCCCGGGGGGACGAACCCGCCGCCGCGCCAGACGTCGGGCCGATCCGCCGCCCCCCCGGACCGCGGACCCTCGAGGCCCCCGGATACGGGTGCTTCGATACGGAGCGCGGAGGAATCCGAAGGTGTGTCCATCGGGTATCGGTCTCGAAGGGCGTTCGAAGACGGCCGCGCCGCGCGGGCGGCCTTGCCGCGGCCGTCAGGGAACGAACGGCGATCCGTTGCGGATCAGGCCCACGCCCAGCCCCTCGATGACGAAGGGGTCGCGGCGCAGGTCCACTTCGATGGGCTCGAAGTCGCGGTTCTCCGGCAGCAACCATACGCGGCGCCCGCGCCGCCGGAACCGCTTGACGGTGACCTCCTCGTCCAGACGGGCCACGACGATCTGGCCGTTGCGCGCCTCGCGGGTGGCGTGTACCGCAAGCAGGTCCCCGTCCAGGATCCCGGCCTCGCACATGCTCATGCCGCGCACCCGCAGGAGGTAGTCGGCGCGCGGGCGAAACACCCCCGGGGCCACGGCCTCATGGCCCTCGATATGCGCCTGCGCGAGGATCGGATCCCCGGCCGCCACCCGCCCCACCACCGGCAGACCCTCCTCCCCCCCTCCCGGGAGACGGATCCCCCGCGAGGTGCCGGGCAGCAGCTCGATCGCCCCCTTGCGGGCGAGGGCCCGCAGGTGCGCCTCGGCGGCATTGGCGGAGCGAAAACCGAGGGTGCGCGCGAGCTGGGCGCGCGTGGGGGGCATGCCCGTGCGTTCGATGAACTCGCGGATCGCGTGCAGGACCCGCTGCTGGGCGAGGGTCAGGTCATCCACCGAAGCATCCCTGTATTTCCATACAGGTGTATTTATATACACCTTCCGGAGGACGGGATACAAGCCCTCCCGGCTGGACCGCGGTGAGGAATGCGGGCCGGGAGCCGGTCGGACTCAGGGGATTTGTAGTGAGGCGGCAGGAGATCGAGGACGGTTTTCCGATCGTTTGCGGCGAACAGTGATCGCTATTCAACGCAAACGATCGGAAAAACGGGCCGGTCTCCCACCCTCGGAGCAGGACAAGCCGAAGTCCGACAGGCTCCTAGTGCAACGCCTGCCGTGCCCGCCTGTCCGGCGCCGCCTGCGCCTGCGGGGCATGATAGACCAGCTCCTCGATGGATCGGAACGCCGCCTGATCGAAGGCCAGGAACATCACACCCAGGCCCTCGTCGGAGCGGTGCATCACCACGGCCGGGAGCCGGCGCCGCGCGGTTCCGCCCGCGCGCGGGACCAGAAACTCGACCTCCACCCGGGTACCCTTCTGGATCTGGGGCAGCCGCGTATGCAGGAAGGCCCCTTCCAGGCCGATGTCCCGCGTCCGACAGCGCTCCACCGGCAGACCCTGGTGCACCACCACCGCCTCCAGCGTGACGTGGGTCCGATCGCTCCATCTGCGTTCCATGGTCATGCCGCACCTCCCGTCGTCCGGGGTTCCCTGCGAATCCGGTATGATTCCGCCTCTATCCTGTGGACCTGCATTGACCGCCAACGTTCCCCGCGTCGTCGTGCCGCCCCCCAGGATCACTATAGCCGATCGCCCGGACCACGGAACTGCGAACGGTTGATTGAGGTCAACCTCTGTGATTGCAACCCGTCCTATCCTTCGTTGCGTGCCCTAGCGCACGATGGTTGGACGCAATCGACTCCTCCTCTCTTTGATCGGCCCTCCCTGCGAGGGCCGTTTTTTTCGCCGGCCCGTCACGGGCCGCGCCGCGACCGGCCCCGACCGCGCCCGCAAATCGGGCGTGGCCGCCCACCGGGGACCTACGATGGTGCAGGCCGCCGACCACCCCGATCACCACCCTGCTCTGCTTGCCATTTTACTTCGTGTACGATATTTTAGGCCACGATGAAAATGAACCGCGCGATCCCCCGGGCGCCGGCCGCCCCGGCCACGCCCTCGGGGAATCCCTGCGACGAGGTGCTGGTCTCGCTGCGCCGTATCGTGCGCGCGATTGATCTGCATTCGCGTCGCCTGATCCATGAGCACGGTGTCACCGGTCCGCAGATCCTGCTGTTGCGCAGCCTCTGCGCACGCCAGCCCAGCGCCGTCGGGGAACTGGCACGGTCCCTGCAACTCAGTCAGGCGACCGTCACCGAGATGCTCGATCGGATGGAGGACCGGGGCCTGATCCGGCGCGTGCGCTCGCGCTCCGACCGGCGTCGCGTGATGGTACGAACCACGCGCGCGGGCGAGGCGCTGCTGGAGCGCTCGCCGCCGCTGCTGCAGGAGGGCTTCAGCGCCGCCTTCCGGCGCCTGCCCCGGCATGAACAGGAAACCATTCTCGATGCCCTGCGACGGATCGCTGAGATGATGGATATCCGCGAACTCGACGCGGCCCCGGTGCTCGCGAGCGGGCCGCTCGCCTCCGACGGCGCGGGGGATCCGCCTCCCGACCCGGATCCGGCCGCCCAGGGCCGTCGCCGGAGGCGCTGACCATGTGTGGAATCTGCGGAGAGATCACCTTCGATGCGCGCCCTGCCTCGAACGCGGCGGTAGCGGCGATGACCGCCGCCATGACACCGCGCGGCCCGGATGCCGGCGGCGGCTACGCCCAGGGCCGGATCGCCTTCGGCCACCGCCGCCTGAAGATCGTGGACCTGAGCGAACACGCCTGCCAGCCCATGGTCGACAGCGAACTGGGCCTCGCACTCGTATTCAACGGGATGATCTACAACTACCGCGAGCTGCGGCGCGAACTCAAGGCCCGCGGCTACCGCTTCTTCTCGCACGGCGACAGCGAGGTGCTGATCAAGGCCTACCACGCCTGGGGGCCGCGCTTCGTCGACCGGCTCGCGGGGATGTTCGCCTTCGCCCTGTGGGAGCGCGACAGCGGCCGGGTCGTGCTCGGGCGCGACCGCCTCGGCATCAAGCCGCTCTATTACAGCTACAGCGGGGACGCGCGGCGCCTGCGCTTCGCCTCGACCCTGCCCGCGCTGCTGGCCGCCGGCGAAGTCGACACCGCCATCGACCCCGTCGCGCTGCATCATTACATGAGCTTCCATGCAGTGGTACCGGCGCCGTACACGATCCTGCGCGGCGTGCGCAAGCTGCCCCCGGCGACCCTGCTGACCCTCGAGCCGGATGGCACGCGGCGGGAGGAACACTACTGGGCCCCCTCGTTCGAGCCCGAAGCCGGCGACGAGGCCCGCAGCCCCGAGGAATGGCGCGAGGCGGTCCTCGGTACGCTGCGCACCGCGGTGCGGCGGCGGACCGTGGCCGACGTCCCCGTGGGCGTACTGCTCTCGGGCGGCGTGGACTCGAGCCTCATCGTGGGTCTGCTGGCCGAGGCCGGGCAGCGCGATCTCAACACCTTCTCGGTCGGCTTCGAGAGCGTCGGCGGCGAGGCCGGCGACGAGTTCCGCTACTCCGATCTGGTGGCGCGCACCTTCGGCACCCGGCACCACCGTATCGAGATCGACGCGCAGCGCACGCTCGACGCCCTGCCCGACTGCATACACGCCATGTCCGAGCCGATGGTCAGCCACGACGCCATCGGCTTCTACCTGCTCTCCGACCACGTCAGCCGCGAAATGAAGGTGGTGCAGAGCGGCCAGGGCGCCGACGAGGTGTTCGGCGGCTACCACTGGTATCCGCCGCTGCTGGAGAGCACCGACCCGGCGGGCGACTACGCGCGCGTGTTCTGCGATCGCGACCACGCGGAATACCTGCAGGCCGTGCACCCCGACTTCGCCGGCGCCGACCACAGCGGCCGCTTCATCGAAGAGCACTTCGCACGCCCGGGCGCGCCCGGCGCCGTCGACCGGGCGCTCCGCATCGACACCACCGTGATGCTCGTGGACGATCCGGTCAAGCGCGTCGACAACATGACCATGGCCTGGGGCCTGGAGGCGCGCGTACCGTTCCTCGACCACGAGCTGGTGGAACTGGCCGGTCGGATCCCCGCCTCCCTGAAGGTGGCGGGCGGCGGCAAACACGTGCTCAAGGAGGCCGCGCGCGCCGTGATACCCGCCGCGGTCATCGACCGGCCCAAGGGCTACTTTCCGGTCCCCGCCCTCAAGTACTTGCGCGGGCCCTATCTGGAACGCGTGCGCGCGACCCTCGATAGCCCCGCGGCGCGCGCGCGGAAGCTGTTCCGGCGCGAGTATGTGGACACGCTCCTCGCGGATCCGGAGGCGCACGTCACACCGTTGCGGGGCTCGAAGCTCTGGCAGCTCGCATTGCTCGAGTCCTGGCTCCAGTCCCACGGGATCTGAGGGATGGGCGGCAGCGTGAACCGACGACACCGTTTCGAGCGCAGTCATTCGACTTCGCTCCAGAACTGGAAACCGGTCCCGCGCCCGGACAGCGAGCGCATGGACACGAACGTCGCGCTCGACTGCGGCTGGGGCCGGCTCATCGTCGGCTACACCTACCGCGACAACGCCGAGTTGGCTCGCACCCTGTGCGACGAGGAACCCGGAAAGCGCGACATCGCCATCTACCTGCGCGACCCGCACGTGGTGATCTCGATCGCCCCGCAGGAGCTGTTCCTGGATCCCTCCCACACCTTCCGCCTGTGGCTGGACCGCTATCATGTCGGCGCCGAGCGCCCGCAGGGCTTCATCGTCCGCCGCATGCTCTCACGCCGCGACGCCGAGGCGATCAATACGCTCTACGGCCGCCGCCATATGGTACGGACCGACCCGGAATTCCTCTGGGAGCACCGCGAATCGCGCATCCTCACCTATCTGGTCGCGGAGGACCTGCGCAGCGGGGCGGTCATCGGCACGGCCACCGGGGTGGATCACCGCGAGGCCTTCAGCGACACCGAGAACGGCGCCAGTCTGTGGTGCCTGGCGGTCGATCCCCAGGCCCCGCACCCCGGCGTCGGCGAGGCCCTCGTGCGCCAGCTCGCCGGGCACTACCTCACCCGCGGACGCGCCTTCCTCGACCTGTCGGTGATGCATGACAACGGCCAGGCGATCGGACTGTACCGGAAACTCGGCTTCGTACGCGTGCCGGTGTTCACGCTCAAGCACAAGAACCCGGTCAACGAGCCGCTGTTCATTGCGCCGGCGCCCGAGGCGGAGCTCAATCCCTACGCCGCGATCATCGTCACCGAGGCGCGGCGGCGCGGCATCGCCGTGGAGGTGCTCGATCAGGAGGCCGGGTACCTCTCGCTCAGCTTCGGCGGGCGCACGGTCGTATGCCGCGAATCGCTCTCCGAACTCACCACTGCGGTGGCGATGAGCCGCTGCGATGATAAACAGGTCACGCGCCGCGTCCTGGAGAAGGCGGGGCTGAGAGTGCCCGCACAGCGGATCGCGAACACCGACGAGGAGAATCTGGAGTTTCTCGAACGCTACGGCCGGATCGTGGTAAAACCCGCGCGCGGCGAACAGGGGACCGGCGTCAGCGTCGACCTGCGCACCCCCGAAGACGTCGCGCGCGCGGTGGAGGAGGCGCGGCGCCATTGCGAGCGCGTGCTGCTCGAGGAGTTCGTGGAAGGTGAGGATCTGCGCATCGTGGTGATCGACGACCGGGTCGTCGCCGCGGCCGTACGCCGCCCGCCGCGCGTGATCGGCACCGGGCGCCACAGCGTCGAGCAGCTCATTGCCAAGCAGAGCCGGCGCCGCGCCGGGGCCACCGGGGGCGAGAGCCGGATCCCGCTCGACGAGGAGACCCGCCGCTGCGTCGCCGCCGCGGGCTACCGCCTGCAGTCGACCCTGCCCGCCGGCGAGGTCCTGCAGGTGCGCCGCACCGCCAATCTGCACACCGGGGGCACCATCCACGACGTCACCGCCGACCTCCATCCGCATCTGGGGCGCGCCGCCGTCGACGGCGCCCGCGCGCTCCACATCCCGGTCGTCGGTCTCGACTTCCTCGTGCCGCGGGTCGACGGCGAGGACTACGTCGTGATCGAGGCCAACGAACGCCCCGGGTTGGCGAACCACGAACCGCAGCCGACGGCGCAGCGCTTCATCGACCTGCTGTTTCCGCTCACCGCGAAGTAGCGTATTCCACTACCTTTTCATCGACGTCGCCGCGGCGCGCACCTCGCCCGTCGGCCCGGCCCGCGCGTGTCTGCGCCGGCGCGCGGGGCGGACGCAGAGATCCCGCCCGGGGAACCGAACCCCAGCCCCCGGTGGTCAGAGACATTGGCGTCGACGACGCCCGCGCCGCCCGGCGACCGCACGGATGCGCCGCGTACCCGATGGAGTTGCGCAATGACCGAGAGCCTGCTGGTGATCGACGACGAGCCCGCACGCGCCGCGCAGTGGCGCAGCCACCTTGAAGGCGAGGGCTGGAAGGTTCGCACCGCCGCCACGCTGACCGCGGCCGCGGCCGTGCTCGCCGCGCCGGAACCGCCCCTGCTGGTGCTCGCGCGCGCGCGTCTGCGCGAGGGCGGCGTATGGGAGCTGCTCACGGCGACGCGCGGGAAAACGCTCGATTGGATCCTGCTCGGTGTGACCCCGGAAGAAGGCGCGCGCGCGCGGAGCTACGGGGTGTATGCCCTCCCCGATCCCGCCCCGGACGCCGCCGTGAGCCAGCTGGTCGCGGCGGGGGCGCGCTGTGTTCATGCCCGGCGGCGGCTGAGCGAGGCGTGCACGCGTGCGTCCGGGCGCTTCCGTCCGGAGCGCTTCGTCGGTGTCAGCGCGGCCGCCCGCGCGGTCCGCGACCTGGCCGGGCGCGTCGGACGCGAACGGCCCGCCGCAATCCTGATCGGCGGCGAGGCCGGCACCGGCAAGCGCCTCGCGGCGCACATCCTCCACTATGCAAGCGAGCGCTCGTCCGATCCCCTCGTGCGCGTGCGCGCCGCCGGGCGCGACCCGCTCGAGCTGGAACAGGAACTGTTCGGACCGCGTCCCGCGGACACCCGCGGGCCCCTTGAGCGCGCCGCCGGCGGAACACTCCTGGTGGTGGGGATCGGGGCGCTCGGCCCCGCCCTGCAGGAGCGCCTGCTCGACGAACTCGACCGGCGCGGCGCGGCCGCGCCGCGCCTCATCGCGACCGATTCCGGGTCCCCCGACCAGCCGTCCGTCGCGGGTTCCCCAGCCCCGCGTCTGGCCCGGATCGCCGGCCGGGCGCGCCTGTACCTGCCGCCGTTGCGTGAGCGGCGCGAGGATCTCGCCGCGCTCGTCCCGCATCTGGTGAACCGCATCTGCGCGGCGATCGGGACGCGGAGCGCCGAGGTGCCCGAGGCGGTGTGGCGCGAATTGCGCGCCTACGACTGGCCCGGGAACGTCCGTGAACTGCGCAACGCGCTCGAGCGCGCGGTCCTCCTCGGCAACGACGGACGCCTCGCCTCGCCGCGCCTGGGCGGCGCGGACGACACCGCCCGTCTGTATCTGCCGCTCGACGGCAGCCTCAGCCTCAACGACATGGACCGGCGCATCATCCAGGCGGCCCTGGAGCGCAGCCGCTACAACGTGACCGCCGCGGCGCGCGCGCTGGGGACCACGCGGGAAACCCTGCGCTACCGCATACACAAACACGGCCTGCACCGGAACCGCGGGGAAAAGGCGGCTGCGGACCGGAACCCGTCGGCTGATTGCGGGTCATAACCCCCGAACGCGTATGCGCACGGCCCGTTGCGCCGCACCGCCCCGAAGGGGTCGCGGATTGCGGTGGATCGGGCTGAAATTCAGGCACTTCCGGCACCGCTCCGGACACCCCGGGGAATGGGGTATGCTGGTCGGCGCTCTCAGGGCCCCATCCGGCGACGCGGGAACACGCCGGGTCGCTATCGACAATCCCAGGTACGAGGTGGATTCATGATCAGATCTGCGAAACGGACGGCGCCGGGCTGGGTCGCGCTGCTGCTGATGTTCTTCGCCGCAACGGGGGTCGCACAGGCCGATTGCGGGTGCCTGCCCAACTTCACCAAACTGGTCCAGGAAAACCGGGCTGCGGTGGTCAACATCAGCAACACCATGAAACCCGTCAAGGAGAGCGGCGGGGACCTCCAACAGTTCCTGCCGCAGTTCCCGCAGAACAGCCCGTTCAACGACTTTTTCAAACACTTCTTCGGCCAGATGCCGCAGCAGCCGCGCGAGTTCCACGAGAAGTCGCTGGGTTCGGGCTTCATCATCTCCTCCGACGGTTACATCCTGACCGCCGCCCATGTGGTCGCCAATGCCGAGCGCATCGTGGTGAGCCTCGCCGATCACCGCGTGTTTCCCGCCAAGATCGTCGGCTCCGACAAGCTCTCCGATGTCGCCCTGCTCAAGATCGACGCCCATAATCTGCCGACCGTGAAGATCGGCGACTCCGCCAAGCTTCAGGTCGGACAGTGGGTGCTCGCGATCGGCTCCCCCTTCGGCCTCCAGTACACGGCCACGCACGGCATCATCAGCGCGCTGGGGCGCAACCTGCCCAGCGACATCTACGTGCCGTTCATCCAGACCGACGTCCCCGTCAACCCCGGCAATTCCGGCGGCCCGCTCATCGACATGAAGGGGGACGTGATCGGCATCAACGACCAGATCTACACCAACACCGGCGGCTACATGGGCCTGTCGTTCTCCATACCCATCGACGTCGCGATGAACGTCGTGCATCAGCTCAAGACCCAGGGCTATGTGAGCCGCGGCTGGCTCGGTGTCATGATCCAGCCGGTGACCGAGCAGCTCGCCCAATCCTTCGGGCTCAAGCGTCCGGTCGGCGCCCTGGTGACGCAGGTCATGAAGGACAGCCCCGCCAAACGCGCGGGCCTGAAGCCCGGCGACATCATCCTCCAGTACAACGGGACGGATGTGGTCGATTCCGCGCACCTGCCCCCGCTGGTCGGCAATACGCCGATCGGCAAGGTGGTCCCGGTCAAGGTCCTGCGCGACCGGCGCGAGATCACCCTGCAGGTGAAGATCGCACAACTGCCCAAGTCCGAGCAGCTCGCCACGTTGACGCGTCCGCCATCATCGCAGCATCAGGGGCGCCTCAAGATCGTGGTCTCGGACCTGACCAAGGCGCAGCGCCACAAGATGGGCATCGGCGATGTCGGCGTGCTGGTGAAGGAAGTCGCCGAGGGACCCGCGGCGCGTGCCGGGATCCAGCCGGGCGACGTGATCCTGCGCATCGGCAGGCACGACATCCGCAGCGCGGCCCAACTCGCGAAGCTGGTCGGCAAGCTACCGAAGGGCAAGCCGGTGCCGGTGCTGATCTGGCGCAACGGCAACACCCTGTTCCTGGCGCTGACACTGCCGGGCTGACCCGCGGCCGAACCGGCGCCGGCGGGGAGTTCTCGAGGCATCGAGAATCCCGCCGGCGCCGGCCGGCATCCGGTTCGGGCGGCGGGCGATCCCGTTTCCGACTCCGGTCGTCGGCGCCCGGCCGCCCCTTTCGCGGCCCCGCTCCGGTGTTAGCATAAAGGGCCGGCGTGCCCACGCAGCACAAGGAGGCGATCATGTCCGCACCGAACCCCCTGCTCTCCCTGAAGGCGCTCGGACAAAGCATCTGGATCGACTATATCGAGCGCTGCATCCTGCAGGACGGGACCCTGGATCGCTGGATCCGCGAGGACGGCGTCGCGGGCATGACTTCCAACCCCGCGATCTTCGAGAAATCGATCGCCCATACCGATCACTACAACGCCGCAATCCGGGCGCTCGCCGCGGAGGACCTCGGCACCGAAGCCCTCTACGAGCGGCTCGCGGTCGAGGACGTGCGCACCGCCGCCGATCATTTCCGGCCCGTATACGAGGACACCGCCGGCATCGACGGCTACGTCAGCCTCGAGGTCTCGCCGCTGCTCGCCCACGACACCGAGGGTACGGTGCGCGACGCGCATCGCCTGTGGCGCGAACTCGATCGCCCCAATGTCATGATCAAGGTACCGGCCATGCGCGAGGGGCTGCCCGCCGTACGCGAGCTGATCCGCGCCGGGCTCAACATCAACGTGACGCTGCTGTTCTCGGTGGGCCGCTACGTGGAGGTCGCCGAGGCCTATATCGCGGGCCTCGAGGCGCGGCTCGCCGACGGCAAGCCGATCGATCACATCGCATCCGTGGCGAGTTTCTTCCTCAGCCGTATCGACGTCAAAGTCGACCCCCTGCTCGACGCCATCGCCGCGGGCGACGACCCCGCGCGCGCCGAAACCGCGCGCCGGTTGCGGGGCGCGATCGCCGTGGCCAGCGCCGGCATGGCCTACCGGCGGTTCCGGGAGATCTTCTCCGGCCCGCGCTGGGAGGCGCTCGCCGCGCGCGGCGCGCGCCCGCAGCGGCTGCTGTGGGCGAGCACGAGCACCAAGGACCCGAGCTATCCGGACACGAAATACGTCGAGCCGCTGATCGGCCCCCAGACGGTGAACACCGTCCCGATCGAGACGCTCGACGCCTATCGCGACCACGGGGATCCCGCCCCGCGCCTGGATGAGACCGCGGCCGGAGCCGCCGACACCCTGCGACGCCTCGCCGACCTGGGTATCGATCTCGCGCGCGTGGACCGGGAACTCGAGGAGGAAGGGGTGCGCAAGTTCGTCGAGCCCTTCCACCACCTCCTCGAAACGGTGGAACAGCAACGCCGGGCGGTACAATCGCGCCGCGCCTGATCCGCCACAAGGAGATCCTCGTGTCCATCGATGTCCGCAAGTGCGATACCGTGTTCGTCCTCTTCGGGGCCGGGGGTGACCTCGCCCGGCGCCTGATCGTCCCGGCGCTCTACAACCTCTACCTCGACCGGCACCTGCCCGAGCGTTTCCGGATCCTCGGCGTGGACCGTGACGAATTCGACGACGCGGGTCTGGCGGCGCACTACCGCGAGAACGTCTCCGCCTTTTCCCGGCGCGGGGCGCCGAAGGAGTCCGACTGGCAGGGCTTCGCCGCCGGCATCCGCTACCTGAAGGCGGACGCCACCGCGGACGACGCCTACCGGCGGCTGGCCGAGACCATCGCCGGCCTGGAGAAGGAACTCGGGAGCGCCGCCCAGCACGTCTTCTATCTGGCCACCCCGCCGTTTCTCTTCGCCCCGATCGCCAAGGGGCTCGCGGCCGCGGGACTGGCCGCGGATCGCGAACGCGCCCGCATCGTGGTCGAGAAACCGCTCGGGCGCGACCTCGACTCGTTCTGCGAGATCAACCACGCCTTGTGCGAGGGCTTCGACGAGTCGCAGATCTATCGGATCGATCACTTCCTGGGAAAGGAAACGGTCCAGAACATCCTGGCGCTGCGCTTCGCCAATCCCATCTACGAGCCGGTATGGAACCGGCGCTACATCGACCATGTGGCCATCACCGTCGCCGAGACCCTCGGCGTCGAACATCGCGGCGGCTACTACGAGCAGGCCGGGGCGCTGCGCGACATGGTGCAGAATCACCTGCTGCAACTGCTCTGCCTGGTCGCGATGGAACCGCCGGTCGCCTATGACGCGGACGACATCCGTGGCAAGAAGATGGACGTGCTGCGCGCGCTGCGACCGATCCCCCGCGACGGGGTGGCAGATTTCGCCGCGCGCGGGCAATACGGGCGCGGCTGGATCGGCGGCGAGGAGGTACCCGCCTACCGCGAGGAGGAGGGCGTCGCGCCCGATTCCAACACCGAGACCTACGCCGCCCTGAAGCTCTACGTCGACAACTGGCGCTGGCAGGATGTTCCGTTCTATCTCCGTACCGGAAAGCGTCTCGGCGCGCAGGTCTCGGAGATCTCCATCCGCTTCCAGGACGTCCCGCACAAGGCCTTTCCTGCCTCCGTCGGACTCAACGCGCAGCCCGCGCGGCTGGTGATCCAGATCCAGCCCGAAGAGGGCGTGGTATTGAAGTTCATGGCCAAGGAACCCGGTTCGCTGCTGCGCCTGCGCCCCGTGGATATGCGCTTCAGCTACCGCGAGGCCTTCCGCACCGAATCGCCCCAGGCCTACGAGACCCTGATCTGGGACGTGCTCATCGGCGATGCGACGCTGTTCATGCGCGCCGACCAGGTCAAGGCCGCGTGGCGGCTGCTCATGCCGGTACTCGAAGCCTGGGAGGAGAACCCGGCGCCGGATTTCCCCAACTACGCGGCCGGCTCCTGGGGTCCGGAGGCCGCGGAGATGCTGGTCGCGCGCGACGGCATCTCCTGGCTCACCCCGACCCTGTCCAACCACGACGGCCCGAACGGGCGCGGCTGAGCGCGCCTCCGCTGACGGGCGCGGCGATCCGGCGCATGGGCCAGTCCTCGCTGATTCAGCAGTACCTCGCAATCGCCCAACCGTACCTGGATGCCTACGGCTACGGCGCCGTGTTCGCGGGGATCCTGCTCGAGGACTTCGGAGTCCCCTCCCCGGGCGAGCCGCTGCTGATCGCCGGGGCCCTGCTCGCATCCCAGGGCCACATGGACATCACCGTCCTGCTGTTCACCGCCTGGAGTGCGGCGGTGATCGGCGACAACATCGGCTACGCCATCGGGCGCTTCGGCGGACGCACCCTGGTGCTGCGCCACGGCGGCCGTCTGGGCCTGCGCGAGCGTCACCTGGCGAAAGTCGAGCGCTTCTTCGCCCGTTGGGGCGGGGGGATCGTGGTGGTCGCGCGCTTCTTCGAGGTTCTGCGCCAGCTCAACGGCATCGTCGCCGGCCTCGGCCGCATGCCCTGGTGGCGCTTCCTGGCCTACAACGCGCTCGGGGCCGGACTGTGGGTCGCGGCCTGGGGGTACGGAATCTATCGCGCGGGCCGGCATATGGACCGCGCCCTGGCCTGGGTGCGGGCGGCGGAACCCTACGCGATCGCGCTCGGGCTTGCGGCCCTGGCGGGTCTGATGTTCTATCTGTTCCAACGCCGCCGGAGCGGGGCAACCCGAGGATGAGTGCACTCGCCGACGGTTCTCCCCTGGATGCGCCGGGCAGCCCCGGGATGGCACCGACCTGGTGCAGCAGCGCCAAACAGATGGTGGGCGGCGCGCTGGGCGACACGCGCCTGTGGTTCACGCTCGGCGGCGGGATCGTCAACGAAGTCTACTATCCGCGTATCGACATCCCGCAGATCCGCGACCTCGGCTTCATCGTCGCCGACGACCGCGGCTTCTGGGTCGAGGTCAAACGCCTTCCCGGACATACCGTCGAGAGCGCCGAACCCGGCATTCCCGCCGCACGCATCGTCCACCGTCACCAGCGCTTCACGCTCACCCTGCGCGTGGCGCCGGATCCGCTACGCGACGCATTGCTGGTCGAGGTCCATCTGGAAGGCGACGAGACCCTGCGCCCCTACGCGCTCCTGGCGCCGCATCTGGGCGGCACCGGTCACGGCAACCGCGCCGCCGTGGACCGCTATCGCGGGCGCAAGGTGCTGTGGGCCGAACAGGGGCCGTTCGGACTGACGCTGGCCGCCGTCGACCCCGCCCAGCACGATGCCTGGGGACGCGCCGGGGCCGGCTATGTCGGGGTCAGCGACGGCTGGCAGGACTTCGCGGCCAACGGCGCCATGCAGTGGGAATACCCCGCGGCGGGCCCGGGCAACGTCGCCCTCACCGGCGAACTCCCCCGGCATGCGGTCCTGGCTTTGGCCTTCGGCAGCAGCCGCCAGTCCGCGGCCACGCTCGCGATCTCGGCCCTGTTGCAGCCCTTCGACGCGGTCTGGGAGCGCCACATCCAGGCATGGCGCGACTGGCACGCGGCCTGCGAGCGCCTGCGCCCGCCCGACGAGGCGCTCGGCGAACACCTGCGCGCCGAACTGCGCGTCTCGGCGATGGTGCTGCGCACACACCAGGACCGCACCTTTCCGGGCGCCATGGTCGCCAGCCTCAGCGTCCCGTGGGGCAACAGCGGCGACGAACGCGGGGGCTACCACCTGGTCTGGCCGCGCGACCTCGTGGAGTCGGCCGGCGCACTGCTGGCGCTGGGCGCCGAGGACGAAGCACGCGAAGTGTTGCGCTATCTGATCGCCACCCAGCTCGAGGACGGGCACTGGTACCAGAACCAGTGGCTGGGCGGGAAGCCCTACTGGCAGGGCGTCCAGCTCGACGAGGCCGCCTTCCCGGTGCTGCTCGCCGCCGCACTGGCCGAACGCGACGCCCTCGACAGCATCCACGTCAACGATATGGTGCAGCGTGCACTCGCCTTCATCGCGCGCAACGGTCCGGCCAGCGACCAGGACCGCTGGGAGGAGGACGCGGGAGTCAACGCCTTCACGCTTGCGGCCTGCATCTCGGCGCTGGTGGCCGGCGCCCCGTTCCTGCGCTCGCCGGCACGGGAGTTCGCGCTTGCGCTGGCCGACTACTGGAACGCCCGGATCGAGACGTGGACCACCGTCGCCTCCACACCGTTGGCCCGACGCTTCGGCGTAGACCGCTACTACGTGCGCGTCGCCCCGGTGCAGTCCATCGACGACGGAGACACGCTGCGTCAGGTGCTGCCGATCAAGAACCGCGTCCACGACCCCGGCCTTGCGGCGGCCGATCAGGTCGGTGTGGACTTCCTCCAGCTCGTACGCTTCGGACTGCGCCGCGCGGACGATCCGCTGGTTCGGGACACCCTCAAGGTCGTCGACGGGCTGCTGCGCACCGACACGCCTTTCGGGCCCGTGTGGCATCGATACAACGGCGACGGCTACGGCGAGCACGCGGACGGCTCGCCCTACGACGGGACCGGTATCGGGCGCGGCTGGCCCCTGCTCACCGGAGAACGCGGGCACTACGCGCTCGCCGCCGGCAGGGATCCGCGCCCCTACCTCGAGGCCATGGCCGCGATGACCGGCGAGGGCGGCCTGATCCCGGAACAGGTGTGGGATCAGGCCCCGCTCCCCGGGCGCGGGCTCGCCCCGGGCCGCCCGACCGGTTCGGCGATGCCGCTGGTGTGGGCCCATGCGGAATTCGTCAAACTGATTCACTCGCGCGCCCTCGGGCGCCCCTTCGACCGGCCGGCGGCGGTATGGGAGCGATACCGCGGCCGCCCACCGAAATCGTACGCCGTGCTGTGGTGCCCGCAGGCACGGCTGCACCGCGCCCCGGCCGGCCGCCCGATCTGGGTGTGTTCGTTCGCGCCAGCGCTGGTGCATTGGGGAATCGACGGCTGGCAGGACGTCACGGACGCCTTCACCCGCGACACGGGCCTGGGTCTGCACGTGGCGGAACTGGACACCGCGCGGCTGAGGCCCGGCCAACACGTGGAATTCACACTGCGCGAGCGCGCCGGAGACCATTGGGAGGGGCGCGACCACCGCATCGAGATCGTGGCGGAGTGACGCCGCCCGCGGGCGCCGCGGGCGCTCCTCGCGGGCGGATACTGAACTACAATGTCCTGCAGGGAGGGCGCATCGAGCCCACGGCCCGGAGGCGTGCGAATGGCGCATGCGGTGTGTTCCGAAGGCCTGGACATCCCGCCGATCCGGGCACTTCCCGCTTCGCGCCCGCTGCGCTGGCTCGGCGCCGGGTGGCGGGATCTGCGCCGCGCTCCGTGGATCGGGATGACCTACGGCTCGATGTTCGCGGCGATGGGTGCGGTGCTGACCCTGGGCCTTGCATCGGCGGATCGGCTGCCGTGGATCGTCCCGGGGGGCTTCGGGTTCGTCCTGCTCGGTCCGCTGCTCGCGGTCGGCCTCTACGAGGTCAGCCGGTGCCTGGAGCAAGGACTGCGTCCCCGCCTTACGCCGGTCCTGAACGCGTGGCGGGCCAATCCCGCGCAGATCGGTGTCCTGGGGGTGGCGCTGATCGCGGTGCTGGTCACCTGGCTGCTGGTCGCGAACCTGATCTTCGCGCTCTTCTTCAGCCGCCCGATCGCCGGGTGGCATGACTTCTACACCCAGGCGTTCCTGTCGGGGCAGGGCCTCCCGTTTCTGACGGTCGGCACGCTCGTCGGTGCCGTGTTCGCCGTACTGGTGTTTTCGATCACCGTGATCTCGATCCCGATGCTCCTGGATCGAAAGGCCGACGTGATCACGGCGATGGTGACCAGCATCCGTGCGGCACGGCGCAACCCCGCAACCATGGCGGTCTGGGCGGGGATGATCCTGGTACTGACCGCCGCCGGGCTGATGACGCTCTACATCGGCCTGATCGTCGTCCTTCCGCTCATCGGGCATGCCACTTGGCATGCCTACCGCGACCTCGTGGCCGCCAACGGGCGCTGAGGCGGGGGCCGCCGAGCCGGTGGCGGAGCCGGCCGCCGTCCGGTCGCGTCAGGGGGAATCCCAGACCGGTTCCGGGCCGAAACGGGCGGCGAGAAACTCGACGAATACGCGCACCTTCGCCGGGAGGTGTCGGCGTTGCGCAAACAGGGCGTGAATCGACAACTCGGGCAGCCGGTAGCGCGGGAGAACCTGTTCCAGGCGCCCCGTCCGCAGGTCCTCCCCCACCAGGAAGGTGGGGATACGCACGATCCCGAGGCCCGCAAGCGCGGCCTCGCGCAGGGTTTCGCCGTTGTTCGCGCGCAGGCTCCCCGACACCCGCACTGAGGCGTCCCGGCGTGCGCCGGCGAAGTGCCACTCACCGTACGGCCCCGCATAGCTGTAGTGCAGGCAGTTGTGTCGGACGAGATCCGATGGGGTCCGGGGCACACCATGGCGCTTGAGGTAGGCCGGCGCGGCACAGGCGACCAGGCGGCATGGGGCCAGGCGTCGGGCGACGAGACTCGAATCCGGGAGTTGTGCGATGCGGATGGCGACATCGAAGGCCTCGGCGACGAGGTCCAACTCGCGGTCGTCCATCACCAGATCGATGCGGACCTCGGGGAAGCGGCGCAGAAAATCCACGATCGCTGGCGCCAGGTGCAGCCGCCCGAAGGACATCGGGGCGTTGATCCGCAGCGTTCCACGCGGTTCGCCCTGCAGGCGGGTGACCGCATCCTCGGCCTCGGCCGCCTCGGAGACGATCCGGGCGCAGAACTCGTAGTAGGCCGCGCCCGCCTCAGTGACGCTGAGCCGTCGGGTCGTGCGAAACAGAAGCCGCGCACCGAGACGCCGCTCGAGCTGGGCCACGCGCTTGCTCACGGCGGCCTTGGAGATCCCCAGGCGTTCGGCGGCGCCCGAAAAGCTGTGCGCCTCCACCACCGCCGCGAACAGCGCCATGTCCCTTAAATCCACCATTTTCAGCCCCTTCCCCCACCGGGTCGGTGACAAATGCGTCTCATTTCCATTTACCGACGGGCCACATTACCGACGGGCCACATCGCCTTGGTCGACGGACCGGGGATCTCCCCCATCTGCGAATCGAAATCAGTCCGATTTGTCACCGACCCCAAGGGGGATGGTACGGATAGGAGGGGGGGAATGTTAGGGCAATTATACCCGTTTCAGAAACAGTATTTTCAAATTTTGATGATTGTAAACCGTGGCGCGTGCGGATCACACTGTGCCGGCGCACCCCACTCAACCGAACCGAAGCGATCCAGAGGAGGGACACATGAGCAAGCTATTGGTCCTCTACTACAGCATGTACGGGCATGTCGAAACCATGGCGAACGCCGTGGCGGACGGCGCCCGCGAGGTCGACGGCACCCGTGTCACCGTCAAACGCGTCCCCGAACTCGTCCCCGAGGACAAGGCCCGCGCCGCCGGCGCCAAGATCGACCAATCCGCCCCGATCGCCGCACCCGACGAGCTGGCCGACTACGACGCCATCGTCTTCGGCACGCCCACCCGCTTCGGAAACATGGCCGCGCAGATGCGCAACTTCCTCGACCAGACCGGGAAACTGTGGATGTCCGGCGCGCTCGTCGGAAAGATCGGCAGCGTGTTCGTCAGCACCGCGACCCAGCACGGCGGACAGGAGACGACGATCACCTCGTTCCACACCACTCTCCTCCACCACGGGATGATCATCGTCGGGGTTCCCTACTCCTGCCAGGGGCTCCTCGACATGACGGCCATCACGGGCGGAACACCCTATGGCGCCACGACGCTGGCCGCCGGTGACGGCAGCCGCATGCCCTCCGAGAATGAACTCGCCATTGCCCGGTTCCAGGGGAAACACGTCGCACAGATTGCCGGAAAGCTTTTCGGGTGACCCGCCCGTGAGGGGTATATTTCGTTACCGGATCCACAAGGAGGGTCTCGATATGAAACCGCTGTCCTTCCTCGTCCCGCCGGCCCTGGCCGCCGCGGCGCTGCTGGCAACCGCGCACGCCGCACCCGCCTACCGCACCCTGCGCGACAGCCCGGCCGGACTCTATCGTATCGATCCCGATCATTCGCTGGTGCAGTTTACGATCGGCCATGTCGGCATCGTGCCTGTCACCGGCGTCTTCCGTCGCATCCACGGGACCTATCACTTCGATCCCGGGCACCCGGAACGGGATCGCGCCACCGTCGTCATTCCCGTGCGCAGCCTCGACACCTTCGTCCCGGTCCGCGACAAGGACCTGCTGGGGCCGAAGTTCTTCGACGCGGCGCGCTACCCGCAGATTCGTTTCGTGAGCACGTCCTATCGGCCCACCGGGCCGGGGCGCGGACGCCTCCGCGGCCGCCTCACCCTACACGGCATCACGCATCCGGTGGTGTTCGACGTCCGCCGGATCGGGGCCGGGCCTGTGCGTTGGCTGCCCAAACCTTGGGGCGGTTACCTGAGCGGGTACGTCGCCACGACCACCATCGACCGGTTACGCTACGGTCTCACCGCCTACCCCGCTGCGCTGAGTCACGACGTACGGATTCGGGTCGCCATCGAAGGCGTACGGATGGACCGCGAATCAAGGCGCCCGTAGCGGAGGAGTAACGGTGGTCGGAGCCGGCGGGCCGTCAGCCGCCGCGCCGGCCGCCAGATCGCAGAGCGACCGCCCCTCGAGGCTCTTCGCGACCGCCCCATCCACCAGCGCCAGGACGGCATCCGCCGCCGGATCGGCGGCTGTGACCAAGCCCGCGGGAGGATCGCCCGTACCGGCCTCGCGCAGCGTACGGAGGATCGCGGCGACGGGGATCGTCTCCGGGTCCCGCGCCGGCAGGTAGGCGGGAGGATCCTGCGCGGCCTGCACCAGATAACCGGCCCGCAACAAGGTGTCCAGCGTCGGGTCCAGGACCTCGATCGGGATCCTGAGCGCCTGCACCAGCGCCTCGGCGGTCCACGGCCTCGACCCGGTGTGGTAGCCGCGCGCCACCATTGTCATCACACTCAACCCGACCCGTTCCTGATCGCGCGGGGCCAGACGCGGAGGGCGCCGGCGCGGAGTCAGGTATTCCGGGTGCTGAACGTAGAAGGCGATGCTCGACCCCATCAGCAGAATCAGCCAACTCACATACACCCAGATCATGAACATGACCAGGATCGCGAAACCCGAGTAGATCGCGGTATATCGCGTGGAGTTGACTACGAAGGCGGCGAACGCCCAGCCCGCCGTCTCCCACGAGGCGCCGGCGATCAACGCCCCCACCGCGGCGGGTCCGATGCGAACGCGCGTGTTGGGCACGAAGATGTAGACGAAGGCGAAGGCCCCGATGACCAACAGATAGGGAATCAGCTTTCCCAAGGCCCAGATCGCGGTTCCGAACGGCTCGATCGCCGCCATACGGTGCATCAAGGACGTATTCAGGGCCGAGGCCGTGATGCCCAACGCCGCAACGATCAGTACGGGACCGACGAGGATGACGCTGAGGTATTCGCTGAAGCGCTGCGAAAGGGGCCGCAGCCGGGTCACGTGCCAGATATAGTTGAACGAGTCCTCGATCTTCTGAATCAGCGAGATCGCCGTATAGAGGAGCAGCGCCAATCCGATCGACCCCAGCACGCCCACCTTGAGGTTGTCGACGAAACCGAGGATTCGGTTGGCGACCTCGGCACCCCCCGCGCCGAGCGGCGTGAGCATTCCGAGCACAAACGGTTCGATCTGGTTGTGTACGCCAAAGGCCTTGAGGACGGAAAAGCTCAGCGCCAACAACGGGACCACGGAGAGCAGCGTGGTATAGACTAGGCTCATGGCGCGCAGCGTGAGCTGGCCGTCGGCGACGTCGCGCAGGACCACCCACCCCACCTGCAGGGCACGGCGCACGACGCCCCTCCAACTCCGTGCGCCCAGCGGCTCGGCCGACCACAGCCGCCCCATCAGATTTCGGGAGAACCAGCCTGCGTCCCGTTCCATACCGGCCCTCCGGCCCCGCACCGCGGCACACGGCCCCGGAAGACCTGCCGGCGCGCGCACCCGGACGAGCGGAATGACGACGAACAGGAGAGAGTATGACAGCGGGGGATTACGCCCGCAAAGGCGGAAGGACGCGGCCGGCGGTCGGAGTCAGCCCTCCCGCCGGCCGCGGTGCATCAATGGATGTCTTCCCAGTAGGCCTTCTTGAGGAAGTAGGCGACCACACTGAACAGGATCATCAGCAAGACGATCCACACGCCCAGATGCTCGCGCTCGAGTTTGTTGGGCTCGGCGGTCCAGGCGAGGAAGGTGACGATGTCGCGAACCCAGTGATGGTACTGTTCGGGGGTCATGGAACCCGGGCTGACCTGCTTCAGCCCGACGATGACCTTCTCCTTGGTACCGTCCGGCGCGGTGATCTCCTTGTACTCGGGCACCTGAGCCCCCTGCAGGTTCTCGACCACATCGGGCATGCCGACGTTCGGGAAGACCACGTTGTTCACGCCGGTCGGACGCGCCTTGTCGAGGTAGAATCCCGTCAGGTAGGTGTACAGCCAGTCGGTCCCGCGCACCCGGACCTCGTCGGTCAGGTCCGGGGGGGCTTTGCCGAACCACTTCGCCGCAAGCGCCGCCGGCATCGACGAAACCATCGGGTCGCCGACCTTAACCCCATTGAAGATCAGGTACTTCTTGATATCGTCCTGGCTCAGCCCCAACGGCTTCTCGAGCTGCAGGTAACGCACGTAGCTCAGCGAGTGGCAGCCCATGCAGTAGTTGGCGAAATCGCGCGCGCCGCGCTGCAGGGCGGCCTTGTCGGCGACGTCCACCTTGACGTGGCGCATGAAGCCGCCCCCCTCGGAGGCATGCGCCTGGGGTACCCACGCAATCGCACAGAACAGAAGACCGAGGATCAATGTTCTCATTTCGACGTCACCCGCTCCGGGACCGGGAGCGCATCGCCCAGTCGCGTAAAGGCCGGCATCAACAGGAAGAAGGCCCAATATGCCGCCGGGATCCACCAGCTGCGAACCATGAAGTGGACCGGAATGTCGCCCACGCGAAGCCAGTCGAGCACGAAGATTGCGATGCCCGCCGCGACCAGCGCTCCAAAATAAAACCCTCGGCTCCGCGGCTTGTTGTACACCAGGCACAACAGGAAGAAGGAGAAAAACAGCTCATTGAAGCGGAAACCGATGTCCGCATGGTACGGGGTCGGGGCCTGCGCCCCGAAGTACCCCAATACGATAAACGTGGCCGCGAAACCGATCAGGGCCAGCCGGTACATCAATCCGCGATAACGGTGAGACTTCACATGATGGCGGTCGATCCACGGCATAAAGAAGAGGATAAGGATCGCGACGGCCATCGATATGACGCCCATCAACTTGTTCGGGACCGAGCGCAGGATCTCGTAGAACGGCAGGAAGTACCATAATGGGCGGATCTCGGGCGGTGTCTGCAACGGATTCGCCCGCACGAAATTGTCATGCTCCAGGAACCAGCCCCAGAAATCGGGGCGGAAGAAGATGATGGCGCAGAAGATCGCCAGGAAGACCCCGACGCCGAAGAGGTCCTTGACCGTGTAATAGGGGTGGAAGGGCACGCCGTCCAGCGGCACGCCGTTCTTGTCCTTGTGCTTCTTGATCTCCACCCCGTCCGGGTTGTTGGATCCGACTTGGTGCAGGGCGAGGATATGAACGACCACGAGCGCCAGCAGCAGCAGCGGGATGAGCACCACGTGCCAGGCGAAGAAACGGTTGAGCGTGGCACCGGTGATTGCGAAGTCACCACGCAGCCATACCTCCAGCGGACCGCCGACATAGGGGATGGCGCCGATCAGCGAGGTGATGACGGTCGCGCCCCAGAAGGACATCTGGCCCCAGGGCAACAGATAGCCCATGAAGGCCTCGGCCATCAGCAGGATGTAGATCGCCACGCCGATGATCCAGATCAGCTCGCGCGGCTTCTTGTGGGACCCGTACATCAGCCCGCGGAACATGTGAAGATAGATGATTGCGAAAAACGCCGACGCACCGACCGCATGCATGTAGCGGATCAGCCACCCCCATTTCACGTCGCGCATGATGTACTCGACGGAGGCGAACGCGCCGTGCGGGGTCGGCGTGTAGTTCATCGCCAAAAAGATCCCCGTGACGATCTGATTGACGAGCACCAGAAGCGCTAGGGAGCCGAAGAAATACCAGAAATTGAAATTCTTCGGCGCATAGTATTTGGCGAGATGCTCGTTCCACATCTCGGTGAGCGGGAACCGAGCGTCGATCCAGTCGCGTAGCGCCGCAAGCTTGCTGCTCATCTTGAGAAGGTCTCCTCGAGGAAGGTCCTGGGAATCCGGTTACCAGATGGCAGGCTGCCAGTTCTGATCCTTGCCGCCCTTGAGCGAGCCCACCCGGATCACCGTCTCGCTACGGTAGTGATAGGGCGGGACGGGGATGTTGAGAGGGGCGGGGGATCCGTCGATGACACGGGCCGCGAGGTCATAACGCGATCCGTGGCACGGGCAGAAGAAACCCCCGACCCAGGACGGACCCAGGTCCGGCGGTGCGATCTGCGGGCGGTAGGTCGGGATGCAGCCCAGGTGCGTGCAAATCGCGACCGCCACGAACAGCTCAGGCTTCAGCGAGCGGTGCCAGTTGACCACCGGAGGTCCGAACTGCTGCGGTTCCTTGGAATCCGGATCCTTGAGCGTCTCGATGAGTTTCGGATCCTTCAGCGTCTTGAGCTGCGCCTCGCTGCGGTGTAACACCCACACCGGGCGCGAACGCCACATCACCGTAATCAACTGCCCGGGTTCGAGTTTGCTGACGTCGACGTCGATGGGGGCCCCCGCTGCCTGCGCCGCCACGCTGGGCTCCATCGAGCGGACAAACGGGACGACCGTCAGACCCGCGATCACCCCGCCCACGACCGTAGTGGCCGCCGTCAGAAAGCGTCGCCGCTGGAGATTCTCTGGAATATCGGCTGCCATGCTGTTCCTCGAGGCTATACGCTGGTGAACCTGCGTCCCGGGCCAAGGCCTGCGCAGCGACGCGCTTGCCGCGTCGGCCTCCGAACCGGGCCCGGTGTGCACCACCGCAGGCCGCATCGGGCCCGCAACCGTGCAGGAATCCCGATAGCTGCAGACCTGCGCGCGCCGCGCAGATCGGGCTTCGCGTCACCGTCGCCCTGACCCGTCGCCCTGGCCGCGCCGGTTCGGCGCGCGCACTATAAACGAACCGCAACCAAATTGCCACCCCGGTACCGGGGTAAAAATCGGCCGTTGCAAGCGCGGTCAGGCGACCATCGGCTCCTTGACCCCATTGCGGCACCGCAACACCTTCCAGTAACCGAACAGGTTCGCCCGGCAGGCCTCGACCACGTTCAACTGCGTGGTTTCCAGGAACTGGTCCAGATCCAGATCCGGACGAAAACCGGCGAGCTTCGACAGCGGCGACATCAACTCTTCGGAGGCGCCGATCAGCGGGTGGCGTGAGCGAAAATGATTTACGATATAGATCTCGCCCCCGGGTTTGCACACCCGGCGCATCTCGTCCACGAGACGCGCGGGATCCGGTACGACCGAGACCACGTACATTGCAACGACCTTGTCGAAGCTGTCGTCAGGGAACTGCATGTGCTCGGCATCCATCTCGATGACCGCCTCGACCTGTGTAAGATCGCGATCGCGCACACGTTGGCGCGCCTTCTCCAGCATCTCCGCGGAGATGTCGATGCCGACCACGCGGGCATGCGACGGATAGAGCGGTAACGACAGCCCCGTTCCGACGCCGACCTCGAGGACACGATCGCCGGGACGGGTATTCAGGGACTGGACGATGAGCTTGCGGGCGGGATGGAAGATCGGACCGAACAGGGCGTCGTATACTCGGGCATAGCGACGGTAGGCACTCTTGATCGAATCGATGTTCACCGGTACCTCTCCTGCCGATCAATGGAATCGTCCCGGCGCAACCGTCCGGAGGCGTAAGCGGGTTCCGCAGGTTCCGAGATTCTATACAATTTTCAAGCAAATAAAACCCGCCGTCCGAACTCCGTCCCATCCGTACACAAAAACAGTGGCTTACATCGCACGACGGCGCCCGCCGGCACAACAGCGGTGCGGCGCTTCGCCGCCGGCGGTCGCGACGGCGCGCGGTCGGCGCCGCGCATCCCCCGCTTCGCGCCTTGTGCTACCCTGTCGCCCTCGCCGGGGGCCGGCCGCTCCCGCCCGTCCGGCGCGCCACGCAACGGGAAGCACGCGATTGATCCAGAAAGACGCCTATGGCTATGAGGAACTGCTGCAGTGCGCACGCGGCGAACTGTTCGGCCCGGGAAACGCGCAGTTGCCGCTGCCGCCGATGCTCATGTTCGACCGCATCACGCGGATCGCCGCCGACGAGGGGGCCCACGGAAAGGGGCTGATCACCGCGGAGCTGGATGTCCACGCGAAGCTGTGGTTCTTCGACTGCCACTTTCAGGGCGACCCGGTCATGCCCGGATGTCTCGGCCTCGATGCCCTATGGCAACTGCTCGGCTTTTTCCTGGGCTGGATGGGCGGACCCGGCCGCGGACGCGCGCTGGGCGTCGGTGAGGTCAAATTCTCCGGGCAGATCACGCCGGAATGCCGCCGCGTCGCCTACCGCGTGGACGTCAAGCGCGTGATCATGCGACGCCTCTATATGGGGATCGCCGACGGTACCGTCACCGCGGACGGGCGCGAGATCTACTCGGCGACGGGTCTCCGGGTCGGACTGTTCGCCGGCATGGAAGGTTTCTGAGGGCTGCATCTTCTAGGGGGTACGGTCGTGAGGCGCGTCGTTGTAACGGGGCTGGGGGTGGTTTCCAGCATCGGAAGTAACCGCGAAGAGGTGCGCGAGGCCCTGCGCGAAGGCCGCTCGGGGATCGGATTCAGCGAGGAGTACGCCGAACTCGGTTTTCGCAGCCGCGTCCTCGGTCCGCTGCATGTGGACCTCGCCGAGGCCATCGACCGGCGCGCGCGACGGATGATGGGCGACGCGGCCGCCTACAGTTACCTGGCGATGCGCGAGGCGATCGAGGACGCAGGGCTGGAGCCCGGCGATATCTCCCACCCCCTCACCGGCGTCATCACCGGATCGGGCGGGGCCTCGACGGCCAACACGGTCGAGGCGATCGACCTGTTGCGCGCCAAGGGGGCGCGCAGGGTCGGGCCGTTCATGGTCCCGCGCACCATGGGCAGCACGACCTCGGCGAACCTCTCGACCCTGTTCGGAATCAAGGGCGTGAGCTACTCGATCAGCTCGGCCTGCGCCACCAGCGCCCATTGCATCGGCAACGGCTGCGAGCTGATCCAACTGGGCAAGCAGGACATCGTCTTCGCCGGCGGCGGCGAGGAACTGCACTGGTCGATGACGCTGCTATTCGACGCGATGGGGGCCCTGTCCTCCAAGTTCAACGACACCCCGCAGAGCGCATCGCGCCCGTATGACGCCGCGCGCGACGGTTTCGTCATCTCCGGCGGCGGCGGCATCGTCGTGCTCGAGGAACTAGAGCACGCGCGTGCGCGCGGGGCGAAGATCTATGCCGAGGTGGTGGGTTACGGCGCCACTTCGGACGGCAGTGACATGGTCGCCCCCTCGGGCGAGGGTGCGGTACGCTGCATGCGTCAGGCGATGCGCGGGATCGACGCCGTGCCCGACTACATCAATGCCCACGGCACGAGCACGCCGGTGGGCGACCTGCGTGAGCTGGAGGCCATCCGCGAGGTGTTCGGCGAGCGGATCCCGCTGATCAGCTCGACGAAATCGCTGACCGGCCACGCACTGGGTGCGGCCGGGGTCAACGAGGCCATCTACTGCCTGCTGATGATGGAGGCCGGCTTCGTCGCGGCCTCCGCCAACATCTCCGAGTTGGATCCCGCCGCAGAGGGAATGCCCATCGTGCGCGAGCGCCGCGACGACGTGGAACTCGACCTGGTGTTGTCCAATAGCTTCGGCTTCGGCGGCACCAACGCCTGCTTGGTCCTGCGCCGCTACCGGGGCTGAGCGGCGCGGCGGTCGCGGCGCGGGTTCAATGCTCGCGCGTGGCGTGGAAGCGAACCTCCGGCCAGCGCTCCTGCGCCAGTTCGAGGTTGACCCGGGTGGGGGCCAGGTAGGTCAGGTTCCCGGCCCCGTCCAGCGCGAGATTGACCTCGGCCTTGGTGCGGAACTCCGCCAGCCGCTTGGGGTCGGGACACTCCACCCAGCGGGCCATCGTCACTTTGACCGGCTCATAGGTGCAGTCGACTCCGTATTCGTGCCGCAGCCGGTAGGCGACGACGTCGAACTGCAGCGCGCCGACCGCCCCCAGGATCAGGTCGTTGCCGAACAGCGGCCGGAAGACCTGCGTCGCACCTTCCTCGCTGAGCTGCACGAGTCCCTTCTGCAGGGCCTTCATGCGCATCGGGTCGCGCAGCACGACGCGGCGGAACAGTTCCGGCGCAAAGTTCGGTATACCGACGAAGTGCAGATCCTCCCCGGCGGTGAAGGTATCGCCGATCTGGATCGTGCCGTGGTTGTAAAGACCAATGATGTCGCCGGGGTAGGCCCGCTCGACGTGCTCGCGTTCCCGTGCCATGAACGTCATCGCGTTCGCGATCTGAACGTCGCGCCCGATGCGCACCTGGCGCATGCGCATCCCCTTCTCGTACACGCCGGAGGTGATCCGCAGGAAGGCGATCCGGTCGCGGTGCTGCGGGTCCATGTTCGCCTGGATCTTGAAGACGAAGCCGCTGAACGCCGCTTCACCGGGCTCGACCGTGCGCGTGCGCGTGGGACGCGGCAGCGGCGGCGGTGCGTGTTCGACGAAGGCGTCGAGCAGCTCGCGCACACCGAACGCGTTGATGGCCGAGCCGAAGAACACCGGCGTGAGCGCGCCGGAGCGGTATTCCGGAACGGAGAATTCGTGGCTGGCGCCGCGCACCAGTTCGATCTCCTCGCGCAGCTCCGCCGCCTGGGCGCCCAACGCCTCGTCGATGAGCGGGTTGTCGAGACCACGGACCAGGCGCCCCTCCGCGGGGCGGCCGGGGCCGGCGCCGCGCTGCGCCTCGATCAGGCGAACGGTATCGTCGAACAGCCGGTAGACCCCGCGGAAGCGGCGCCCGCTGCCGATCGGCCAGGTCACCGGCGCGCAGCGGATGCCGAGCACCGTCTCGATCTCGTCCATCAGCTCCACCGCGTCGCGGCCTTCGCGGTCAAGCTTGTTGATGAAGGTCATGATCGGCATGTCGCGCAGCCGGCAGACCTCCATCAGTTTGATCGTGCGCTCCTCGACGCCGCGTGCGGCGTCGATCACCATGAGCGCGGAATCGACCGCCGTGAGCGTGCGATAGGTGTCCTCGGAGAAGTCCTCGTGCCCCGGGGTGTCGAGCAGATTGACGATGCGCCCGCCATAGGGGAACTGCATGACCGATGAGGTCACCGAGATGCCGCGCTGCTTCTCGAGTTCCATCCAGTCGGAAGTCGCGTGGCGCGCGGCCTTGCGCCCCTTCACTGCGCCGGCGAGCTGGATCGCCCCGCCGAAGAGCAGCAGCTTTTCCGTCAGGGTGGTCTTCCCTGCGTCCGGGTGGGAGATGATCGCGAAGGTCCGCCGCCGGGCGGCCTCGTCGGAGAGATCGGTCATGGTGAGGACGCCGCGAAGGCGGCGGCATACGTTGCGAATGGGATCCGGCCGCGGATTATAGTCGGTCGGCGGGCCGAGGCGGCGCGCTCGAGGCCGCGACATGCCACGCCGGGCGATCCAACAAAAACCCCGCCTTGCGGCGGGGTTCGTACCGCGATACGCCTCGCGGGGGGTTCAACCGGCAGCGCTGACCTGGGTCGCCTGCAGTCCCTTGGGTCCACGCTGGACCTCGAAGGTGACGCTCTGGCCTTCGGTCAGGGTCTTGAAACCCGACCCCTGAATGGCGGAGTAGTGAACGAAGACATCCTCTCCCCCGTCCGCCGGGGAGATGAAGCCGAAGCCCTTGGATTCGTTGAACCACTTGACAGTTCCGTTACGCATGCTTTGACAGACCTCAGACAATTACGGATCGGGTTTGCGTGCAGTGGCACGGAGCGGAGTTCACAGGAGGGACCCGACGGGTACTACCGGATACGACCGATCGACGGCGACTGCACGGCGCGCAGTATATCGCAACGCCGCCGCAAAAACCACTGGCCCGCGTTTCTCACCGGGATCGCGCCGGGATCGCGGAAGCAGGCGCCGCTCTGGAAGGAAAGTGGTAGCCACAGCTACTCTGGACTGAAGAGCACCCCTGCGAAGGCGAAGACCGGCCTAAACCGTGATAGGCCGACGGCGCAAACGCAGTGTCGGCACCCGATTCCCCGCTATCGTGCCGGATACCTCCCTCGTTCCGGGGCCCTGCGCCGTAGCCGTCGGCCGCCCGGCGAGAAATGCGGGCTAGAGGCCGCCGGGCCGGTAGAATGGGCCCGCCCCGGGGACCACCGCTGTCCCCGGGGCCCCGGCCCGTCCGCCGAGAGGATCGCCATGACCCGCAGACCCGCCGCCGGCGCGCTCCTTGCGCTCGCCGCCCTGGCCCTGATCTGGGGATACAACTGGGTCATCATGAAGCGCGCCCTGCACGACGCCGGGCCGTTCACGTTCGCCGCCCTGCGCGCGCTGCTCGGGGCGCTGGCCCTGTTTGCCGTGCTCGCCGCGCGGCGCCGACCCCTGCGCCCGGCGCACCTGCCGGGTATGCTCGTACTCGGTCTGCTGCAGACCACCGGATTTCTCGGCTTCGTGATCTGGGCGCTGGTCGGCGGCGGCGCCGGACGCACCGCGGTGCTCGCCTATACCATGCCATTGTGGCTGCTGGTGCTGGCGTGGCCGCTGCTCGGCGAACGCATCCGCGGCCTGCAATGGGCCGCGGTCGCCGCCGCCGCGGCGGGGCTGGTGCTCATCCTCCAGCCGTGGCGTATGCACGCCCATGTGCTGAGCATCGTCCTCGCCATGCTCGGCGGCGTCTCCTGGGCCCTGGCCGCAATCTGGGCCAAACACCTGCGCCGCCGCGTCGACCTGGAACTGCTCTCGCTGACCGCCTGGCAGATGCTGCTCGGCGCGCTGCCGCTCATCCTCGTCGCCCTGTGGCGGGAACCGCAACCGGTGAGCTGGACGCCCTACTTCGCCGCCGCGCTCGCCTACAACGCCCTGCTCGCCACGGCGCTGGCGTGGCTGCTGTGGCTCTACGCGCTCGACCGCCTGCCCGCCGGCATCGCCGGCATGGGCACGCTCGCCGTCCCGGTCATCGGGCTCGTATCGGCCTGGCTGCGCCTCGGCGAGCGCCCGGCCCCGCTCGAGGCCGCCGGCATGGCGCTGATCCTCGCCGGGCTGGCGATCCTCGCCGTCCAGCGCCTGCGGGCGGGGACCGCCGAGGAGCTGCCGCCGCAGGATTGACCCCGATCCCGGGGATACACCGCGATGCACGCTCCGAATCAGGCGCGGGCGGCTCACTTGCGGGCGCGCGCGTATTGCACCGGCCAGTCCACCTCGGCACCGAGGACGTGCGCGGCGCGCAACGGCCAGTAGGGATCGCGCAACAGCTCGCGGCCGAGGAACACCGCATCGGCCTGCCCGCTGCGCAGGATGTGCTCGGCCTGGACCGGTTCGGTGATGAGTCCCACCGCAGCCGTGGGGACCGCGGCGCGCTCCCGGATCGCCTGCGCGAACGGCGCCTGAAAACCCGGACCGGCGGGGATCTCCGCGTCCGGCACCAGCCCGCCGCTGGAGCAGTCAACGAGATCAATGCCCAGTTCGCGCAGCCGCGCGGCGAGCGCCACCGACTGCTCCAGGTCCCAGCCACCTTCGACCCAGTCCGTGGCCGAGATCCGCACCAGCACCGGGAGCTCGTCGGGCCAGGCCGCGCGAACCGCCTGCGCGACCCGCAGCGGCAGGCGCATGCGGTTCTCGAGCGGGCCGCCGTACTCGTCGGTGCGCCGGTTCGAGAGCGGCGAGAGAAAGGAATGCAGCAGATAGCCGTGCGCCATATGCACTTCGACGACCTCGAAGCCGGCGTCGCGTGCGTGGCCCGCCGCGGCCCGGAACGCCTCCACCACCGCCTCGATCCCGGCCGCGTCCAGCGCTTCGGGCCGGGGGTAATCGGATGCGAACGGGAGCGGGCTGGGCGCAACGGGCGTCCATCCGCCCGCCCCGGCCGCGAGCGGCCCACCACCGCGCCAGGGCACGTCGGTGGAGGCCTTGCGCCCGGCGTGGGCGAGCTGGATCGCGGGCACCGCACCCTGCTCGCGCACGAACTGCGTGATGCGCCGGAAAGCCTGCGCGTGATCCTGCGACCAGATGCCGGAGTCCGCCGGCGAGATCCGCCCCTCCGGCGTCACGGCACTGGCCTCGACCATGACCAGCCCGGCCCCGCCCACGGCACGGCTGCCCAGGTGGACGAGGTGCCAGTCGCCCGGAAGCCCGTCGCGGCTCGAATACTGGCACATCGGCGAGACGAAGACGCGGTTGCGCAGGCGCAGCCCGCGCAGCTCCATCGGCGTGAACAGCAGACTCATGGGATCGCCCTCCGTACATAAGAACCACGCGTCGGATCCGCGCCGGCACGCGGCGGCGGGGACCGATGACGCGGCGCACCGCCCATCCGGTATCATAAGACCGACCGATGTCCGCGAAGTGCCCCGGAGGACCATGGCCACCGCCGACCCCGCCCGCGTCGCCCGCACGCTGCTGCGCTCGCGCCGCTACGGGGCGCTGTCGACGCTGTCGGTGGAGATGGACGGCTGGCCCTTCGGCTCGCTTGCACCCTACGTCACGACCCACGACGGCACGCCGGTCGTACTGCTCTCGCGCCTCGCCGAGCACACGCGCAACCTGCTCGCGGATCCGCGCGCGAGCCTCATGGCGCGGGAGCCCTCGGGCGGAGGCGACGCGCAGGCCGTCGGCCGCGTCACGATACTGGCGCGTGCGGCCCGCACGAGCGTCGACGCGGCCTTCCGCGCCCGCTTCGTCCGGCACCTGCCCGAGGCCGAGGGATACCTGGGGCTGGGCGATTTCGACTTCTATCGCCTCGAGGTCGAACGGGTGCGCTACATCGGCGGCTTCGGCGCCATCCACTGGATCGGGCGCGCGGACTTCCTGCTACAGATCCCCGACGACACCCTCGCCGCCGCCGAGGCGGCGGCGGTCGAACACGTGAACGCCGCGCACGCCGACGCCCTGCGCGCGCTCTGCCGCCTCCACCATGCCATCGCCTGCACCGAACCGCGCCTGCTCGGCTACGATCCAGAGGGCCTCGACGTGGACGCCGGCGCGGAACACGGGCACCGCCTCTTGCGCATCCCGTTCCCGGCGCCGCTATTCACCCCCGAAGAACTACGGGCGACCCTGGCGCGGATGGCACGGGCCGCGCGCTGACGCGGTGCGCCCGCCGCCCGTCAGTGCGCCCCGCGGGGTTCCCAGGTGACGGCGAACTTCTCCGCCAGGTCCTCGTCGACGCGCCCGTAGACGTAGAGGCGCTCGACCTCCTCCGCGGACATCGGACGCCCGTCCGGGTCCTCGCCGAGGTGATGCACCCAGACGCCGCGCGCCACGAGTTCACAGACCGTGGCGAGAAAGTCATGGGTGCGGAAGTCGAGGTCTTCGGCGAGACGATGGAAGTCGGCCACCGAAAGCGCGCGCCTGAGCCGCCGGCACTCCTGCGCGGCGACCGATTCCAGCGCCACGTCCCAGGTCGGAGTCTCGTCCTCGGGTGTGTTCGTACCGCTCATCGCTTCCCCCTGCGACCCGCCGCTGGCGGGCGACCGATCCCTCTGTAGTCGGCACCGCCCCCCGATTCTGAACCCCGGCGCCCGCACCGGGCGTGCCGACGCGCGCTCAGGCCGGCGAGGCGGCCGCGGCCCGATCCCCGATCTCGGCGTGTTTCCAATCGCCCTCCGGGGAGAGCAGCAGACGCCGCTGATGATACGCCAACAGCGTGGAGCGATGCCCCACGCTGACGATCGCGCTGTCGGGAAGCTCCTCGCGCAGGCGCCGGTAGAGGTCGCGCTCGGCGTCCTCGTCGAGCGCCGAGGTCGCCTCGTCCATGAAGATCCAGCGCGGGCGCTGGAGGAACACGCGCGCGAAGGCGAGCCGCTGCTGCTCACCGAGCGAGAGCACCTGAGCCCAGTGACGACGCTCGTCGAGCAACCCGGCGAGTGACTGCAGACCGCACGCGCCCAACACCTCGTGCAGGCGCACGTCGGGGGTCCGCGGATCCCCGTACGGATAGAGCAGCGCCTCACGCAGGGTGCCGATCGGAAGGTAGGGCCGTTGCGGCAGGAACAGCGAACGCTCCCGCGGCGGCAGCTCCACCCTACCCGAGCCGAAGGGCCACAGTCCCGCGATGGCGCGGATGAGCGTGCTCTTGCCGGCACCCGAGGGACCCATGATCAGCAGCGACTCGCCGGGCGCGACCTCGAGCGAGAGCCCGTCGAGCAGCGGGCGCTCGTCGGGCAGGCGCAGGGTGAGCCCGTGCACCCGCAGCGGCTCGCCCGGCTCGACGCGGATCTCCGCGTGCCGTTTGCGCAACGCGCGGATCCCCTCCATGTTGCGTTCGAAGGTGCGCAACCGGTCCACGACCGCATGCCAGTTCGCCAGATCGGCATAACTGTTGACGATGTACGACAACGCACCCTGCACCTGCCCGAAGGCGGAGGCGATCTGCATCAGCCCGCCGAGTTCGATCTGTTTGGCGAAGAACCGCGGCGAGGCGACGAGAATCGGAAAGATCACCGCGAGCTGCCCGTAGCCCGAGGTGAACCAGGTCAGGCGCTTCTGCTGGATCATGATGCGCCAGAAATTGGAGAAGACGTGGCCGAACCGCCCCATGAAGTGTTCGTGTTCGTGCCGCTCGCCGCCGTAGAGCGCCACGCTCTCGCTGTTCTCGCGCAGGCGCACAAGGCTGAAGCGGAAATCCGCCTCGTAGCGCTGCTGGTCGAAGTTGAGCCGGACCAGCGGGCTGCCGATGCGATTGGTGAGCCAGGTGCCGGCCACCGCGTAGATCAGCGCCGCCCACACCATGTAGCCGGGGATCACCACCGCATGGCCGGCGAAGTGGAAGTGCAGCGGGCCGGAGATCGTCCACAGGATGCCGATGAACGAACCCAGCGTGACGACCGAGCTGAGCAGGCCGAGGGACAGGGTCAGGGTCTGCTGGACGAACATCGACAGGTCTTCGCTGATGCGCTGGTCGGGGTTGTCGGTCCCGGCGCTGAACACCTGCATGTGATAGTAGGTGCGGTCGCGCAACCACTCGGTGAGGTAATGGTTCGTAAGCCAGCGCCGCCAGCGGATCTGGAGCATCTGGTTGAGATAGAGTTGATAGACCGCGGCGATGATGTAGAGCGCCGCCAGCCAGGTGAAGCGGAAGATGGCGTGCAGGAAGGCCGCCTTGTCGAGCTTCTGCAGCGCGTTGTAGAACTCCTTGTACCACGCGTTGAAGACGACGTTGAGGTAGACCATCCCCAGGGTGAGCGCCACGATCACCACCAGCAGGCCCCAGGCCGAGCGGCGTTCGTCCGAACGCCAGTACGGACGGCTCAGCCGCCAGACGTCCCGGAAGAAGGCGCGATCGAATTGCCGCATGAACTGGCCCCGCCACGGCGCGCAAACCCGGCGCACGCCGCCGCCCGGGCCCGGAACCGTTTGATTTCCCCGTCATAAAGACCGGATTTCCCCGGCGAAGTTCCGCGCCGCGAACCCCGCCGTGCCGCCCGGGTCAAACCGTGCACCCGGCGAACGACCCCACGCGCCGGCGGCTCGCGACAGCGCACGAGCGGCCGGGCCCAGAGGGAACCCAGAGGAGGATACCCCGATGTCGAATCAGACGCCCCGATCCACGGCTTTCCTGTCCCTGCTCGCCGCCGCGGGCCTCGCCCTGGTCCCCGCCGCGGCAGTGGCGGGCGCGCGGGCCGAGGTCCGCATCGCCGCCGAGCACGCCGGCTTCGCCGCGGCTGCGGGCAGACTCCGGGACGTGCACCTGCATCTGCACCACGTCATCAATTGTCTGGCCGGCCCGCGCGGGCGCGGGTTCGATGCGGCCGCCGGCGACCCCTGCAAAGGGCGCGGACACGGCGCACTGCGCGACCTGACCGGGCATCCGGCCGAGAGGCGCCTGCTCACCCAGGCCTACCGCCTCGCGCGCGTCGGCGTGCACATCGAGCGCTTCGCCCCGGCGCATGATGTCGCCGCGGCGGTCAAGGATCTGCTCGGCCGCGCCGCCGCGCATCCGTAATCCACACCCGCCGGACCGGGGCTTGGCCGCGGCCCGGCGGGCATTGTATCGTGGGCCCATGGAGCACCTCGCCCCCTGGCTCGCCCACATCCCCCGGCCACTGGCCGCCCTCGTGCCCAGCCTGCTCCTGCTCGTGGCCGGCGCCGCGCTGATCTCGCTCATCCTGCGCAGCCTGGAGCGCGCCCTGCGCCGCACCCACCGCCACGTCCACGTCTCCGAAGACACGACGCGGACCGTGCGCAAGATTACCGGCATCACCCTGTGGACCGTGCTGCTGCTGATCCTCCTGCGCTTCTGGGGGATCGACGTCGACGGGCTCTGGACCACCCTGGCCAGCGTCCTCGCCGTCGTGGGCGTGGGCCTGCTCGCCGTGTGGACCATGGTGAGCAACATCACCGCCACCCTGTTCATCTGGATCTGGCGCCCCTACACCATCGGCCAGCACATCGAACTGCTGCCCGACGGGATCAAGGGCCGCGCCGTCGACCGCAGCCTCATGTTCACGACCGTCGAGGAGGCCGACGGCAGCACCCTGATGATCCCAAACAACCTCTTCTTCCAGCGCATCATCCGCCGTGCCCCCCACGGATCCGCCGCGCCCCCCGCCCCGCCCGAACCCGAGGCCGGCCCGAAAACTATTTAAAATACATGGCATTTAACCCATAAGGGAGCCAAAGGGGACAGATTTATTTGAGCATCTGCTCAAATAAATCTGTCCCCTTTGGCAGTCCCCTTTGGCAGTCCCCTTTGCGGAACGCGTGGCCGGTGCGCGCGTAACGAAATATCCCTATAATGGCCGGCTTTGCGGACATCGCGGACGGCCACCGTGCTCGAAAACCTGCGCAACATCGCCATCATCGCCCACGTCGACCACGGCAAGACCACGCTCGTCGACCGCCTGCTCCAGCAGTCGGGGACCCTGGACCCGCGCGCGGTCGTGCCCGAGCGCGTCATGGACTCCAACGACCTCGAGCGCGAGCGCGGCATCACCATCCTCGCTAAGAACACGGCGATCCGCTGGAAGGACTACCGCATCAACATCGTCGACACCCCCGGGCACGCCGACTTCGGCGGCGAGGTCGAGCGCGTGCTGTCGATGGTCGACTCGGTGCTGCTCCTGGTCGACGCGGTCGACGGCCCCATGCCTCAGACCCGCTTCGTCACGCAGAAGGCCCTCGCCCGCGGCCTGCGCCCGATCGTCGTGATCAACAAGATCGACCGCCCCGGCAGCCGCCCGCACTGGGTCCTCGACCAGACCTTCGACCTCTTCGACCGCCTCGGCGCCACCGACGAGCAGCTCGACTTCCCGGTGGTCTACGCCTCGGCGCTGCAGGGCTACGCGGGCCTCGACGCCGACGTGCGTGCGGGCGACATGACGCCCTTGTTCGAGACCATCGTCGCCAAGGTGAACGCGCCCGACGTGGATCCGGACGGTCCGTTCCAGATGCAGGTCAGCTCGCTCGACTACAGCAGCTACGTGGGCGTCATCGGCATCGGGCGCATCACCCGCGGGCGCGTCACCACCAACACGCCGGTCACCCTCATCGACCGTCACGGAGCGAAGCGTAGCGGGCGCGTCCTCCAGGTCCTCGGCTTCATGGGGCTCGAGCGCGTCGAAGTGCCCGAGGCGCGCGCCGGCGACATCATCGCCTTCACCGGTATCGAGGGCCTGCGCATCTCCGACACCTTGTGCGCACCGGCCGCGGTCGAGGCCCTGCCTCCGTTGACGGTCGACGAACCCACCGTCAGCATGACCTTCCAGGTCAACAACTCCCCCTTCGCCGGGCGCGACGGCAAGTTCGTCACCTCGCGCCAGATCCGCGAGCGTCTCGAGCGCGAGCTGCAACACAACGTCGCGCTGCGCGTCGAAGACACCGGCGACCCGGACAAATTCAAGGTCTCCGGGCGCGGCGAGCTGCACCTGTCGATCCTCATCGAGAACATGCGCCGCGAGGGCTACGAACTCGGCGTCTCCCGCCCCGAGGTGATCCTGCACGAAACCGACGGCGTCGTGCAGGAACCCTACGAGCAGCTCACCGTCGACGTCGAGGACGACTACCAGGGCGCGGTCATGGAGAAGCTCGGCGAGCGCGGCGGCGAACTCCGGGACATGGCGCCCGACGGTCGCGGGCGCGTGCGCCTCGACTACGTCATCCCCTCACGCGGGCTGATCGGTTTTCGCACCGAGTTTCTCACCGCCACCTCCGGCACGGGCCTGATCTACCACGTCTTCGACCGCTACGGCCCGCTCAAGCCGGGCGTCTTCGGCCAGCGCAAGAACGGCGTGCTCATCGCCAACGGCATGGGCAAGGCCCTCGGCTACGCCCTGTTCAACCTGCAGGAGCGGGGCCGGCTGTTCGTCGCCCCCGGCGACGAGGTCTACGAGGGCATGATCGTCGGCATCCACTCGCGCGACAACGACCTCGTCGTCAATCCCCTCAAGGCCAAGCAGCTCACCAACATCCGCGCCGCCGGCTCCGACGAGAACATCCTCCTCACCCCGCCCCTGCGCATGAGCCTCGAACAGGCCCTTGAATTCATCGACGACGACGAACTCGTCGAAGTCACCCCCCGCGCCATCCGCCTGCGCAAGAAACTCCTCCTCGAACACGAGCGCAAGCGCGCCACCCGCGCGGCGGTCTGAGCGGCGCGGGGACGCCCCCGACCGCGCGCAGCGCCCCGCCCGCTACGTCTGCGCACTGCCCGGCCGCCCGCTTGGAACCCGGGCCAAGAGCCCCTATACCATCCACCGCGCTCTACGGACTCAGGTACTGATGCCCAAGGCGTAGCCACGTGCACTACAACGCAGCCGCCTCGCTTGACAGCCCTCCATCGGGGACCTCCAAAATGACCACGAGCCAGCGCGCGTCGGCACCAAGACCGGCAACGCACCGCGCCGGAAGCATAAGCAGAAACGACCGCAAGCCACAGGAAGCCCGGCTGCGCGGGGGATATAAGAAGAATCAGAATGCGGGAGGCATCATGAGCCGGTGTGCATGCGCGTCTTTCGACCGTTTCGATTCCCGGGGGATTTCGGAGACAGTGTACCAATTGATTCCAATTCAAGACCACCTACGCCCCCACCACCGGCACCCTCACCTACCAACGGGGACAGATTGAAGTTTCCCCGGTTTAACGGACCATTAGCCGGCAGCCAGGTTGGCCGCCTCGAATGCCAGCGGAGCCATCTGCCCAACATGGGAATGACGCCGCTGACGGTTATAGAACACCTCG
>JALUXX010000047.1 GCA_027013145.1 Gammaproteobacteria bacterium
CAGATCCAACCCAATCACGCTAAGCTCACCCATGGTCTCCTCCTCACTCTCACCGATGGTCCCAGAATCCACTCCATCTTGGCGCATCACGACGCCGAAGTAGAGGGGGAGGAGACCATCCCATCGGGTGAAGGCCCGGCGGGCCGTAATCCGGGGAATGCGCCGCCGTGCCCCTGGATTGCGCCGCGCTGCACCCGGGCTGCGGGTGTGAGGGATTTCCGTAGGCCTCGACAATGCCGTGCCGCGGGCTAGCCCGTCCGCGTGCGCCGGCGCACCTGATCGACATCGCGCGCGCAGATGAACGGCGGCGGCCCGGTCAACAGGTGCGAGAGCGCGAACGCCGCCTCCGGCTGCATGTTCACCGTCACCAGGTCGATGCCGGAGATGCGGCACGCTCCGTGCAACGCGGTGAGCCAGCGGAAGTACACCTCGTCGAGCAACGGGACATTCTTGAGATCGTACAGCAGGCGCCGCGCCGAATGGACCTGCAGGACCTGCAGCACCGGGACGAGGTAGGCGGCCGGGTCGGCCGGATCGAGCCCGGTGCCCGGCTCCAGGAGGACGTTGCCGTCCCCGATGGGTGTCAGGTGCATGCCCTGGATCATCGCCCGTCTCGTCCCTGCGCCGCGGCCCGGCCGGCGGCGGATCGCCTAGGGCAGGGCAGCGTCGGCGGGGCTCACATGCACGCCCATGCGCCGGAACGCCTCCTTGAGCCCTTCCGACAGCGTCGATCGCGTGGTCACGCCGCCGAGGTCGATGTTGAGGCTGGTGAGCGCGCGCGCGATCTCGGGGCGGATGCCGGTGATCACCGCGCTCGCGCCCATGAGGCCGACCGCGCGGATCATCTGGATGATGTGGTGCGAGACCTGCGAGTCGATGGTGATCACGCCGGTCACGTCGATCACCACCACACTGGCGCGGTCCTGCTCGATGCGCGTGAGCAGCTTCTCCATCACCATCATGGTGCGCTGCGAATCCAGCGTCCCGATGATCGGCAGCGTGAGCACCCCGTCCCAGATCTCCGTGATCGGTGTGGAGGTCTGGCGCAGCTCCTCCTGCTGCGCCTCGATGGTACGCTCCTTCTCCTCGAGATAGACGTGAAAGACGTCGAGCACGATATCGTTGAACACCGAGGCCAGCAGGACCAGGATCTGGCGGCTGGTGGCGAAATCGGCGCCCGCATCCGCCTGCAGATTGTCGAGGAAGACGCGCTGCAGGAACTGGATGTAGCGGACGAATTCGTCCATGTCGCCGCCGCGGAGCTGGATCTGGCGCGAGAGGTTGGTGAAGAACTTCTTCAGCGCCTTGAACTCCGGCCCGCGCCGGTCGATCTTCTCGCCGGCCTGCAGGACCATGACGAAGAGTTCCAGGAACTCCAGGCTGTAGTCGTTGATCTCCTCGTTGGTGAGGATGTTGGCGTGACCGAAGATGCTCTGGCCTTCCTTCTCGATGATCGCGGAGATCTTGCCCACGTTGACCATCAACTGCTCGATGAGCACCTGGCTGGTGGCCTTGGCGGCGGCCGTCTCTTTCCTTGCCATCGCTAATCCCCCTTCTTGGGTTTCACGCGAATTGCGAATACGGACTGATCGTCGTTGGAACGCCCGGCCGCCGCTCCCAGAACGAGGGCGATGATCTGCGGGTGCAGGCGCCACAGCCCGGGGAAGGTCTGCAGACCCCAGTTGCGGCGCAGACCGTCGGAGGCGGTGATCATCAGCGCCTGGCGCGGGAACGGCACGACGGTGGATTCGAGGCTGCGGTGGGAGTGACCGAGGATCCCCGGCGAGAAGGAGACCACGCGCTTCTGGCCGTTGCTGATGAGGAAGGCCGCCATGTCACCGACGCCGCAGATGGCCCCGCTGCCGCTCGCCGCGTCCAGGCCCACGGCCATCGCCACCGCCCCGCGGGTCCCGCGCAGCCGCGCGCTCAGATCGGCGATGATCTCCTCGAGCGCGCGTTCGCCGGCATCGAGCAGGGTCCCCTTGTCTTCGACCACGGCGGCCGCCTCGGCGCCGTGGCCGAGCCCGTCCATGTGCAGCCAGCGTACGGTGCCGTTGCGCAGGCGCAGGCAGATGCAGTCGCCGTTGTACGCCCCGCCCTGGTAGGCGCGCAGATAGCTGCCGAACTCGTAGACCGAGGCGTTCGGGCGCTCGTCGGGATAGAACCGTGCCCAGGCGGCGAAACCGTGCCAGGGCGACTCCGGCTCCAGGCCCTTGGGCAGCGTGTAGAACTCGCTCTCATGGGCGAGCCGGCGGATCGCCCCGAGCCCCTTCCCGAGGCTGCCCGAGGTGCTGAAGCCGTCCTCCATGGCCGCGGGCAGGTTGAACACGCCAGGGCCGCGGTCGACCGCGAACAGGTCGAGCGCCGGGCGCGGCTCCTGCGTCTCCCACAACTGGACCTCCCCGCTGCCGAGCGCGTACTTGATCTGGTTGCTCATCATCTCGTTGCAGACCAGCTCCATGCGCTCGCGCGCCACGTCGCGAAAGCCCATGCGCCGCGACACCGCGCGCAGCTTCGAGCGCACCAGGACCTGCGCGCTCTCGTCCACGGTCGACTTCTCCAGCAGCAGTTTCATCGGGTTCCCTTCCGCGGCGGACCCATCAGGCTCCGTCGGCCTGCCGCTGCCGCTCCTCGCCCGCATCGACGGTGATCCGGCCCCGGCCCGCGCGCTTGGAGGCGTACAAGGCCGCGTCCGCGCGCCCGACCAGCGAATCGATGGTGTCGTCCGGCCGGCGCTCGGCCACGCCGATGCTGACGCGCCCTTCCATCGCCGCGAGCACCCGGCCGGCGATGCGCTCGGCGATACGGGTCGGCGCACAGACCACGATCGCGAACTCGTCGCCCCCCATGCGACAGGGGAAATCGACGTGCTCGCGCACGGCAGCCCGCATCGCATCGGCCATGCGCCTGAGGTATTCGTCTCCATACTGATGCCCGTGGGTGTCGTTGATCTCCTTGAATTTGTCCAGATCCAGCAATATCAGGGTGAGGGGCTCGCGCTGGCGGCGCGTGCGCAGAAAAGTCTCGCGCAAGCGGGCGTCATAGGCGCCGCGATTGAGCAGCCCCGTCAGACTGTCCCTATCGGCACGTTCGATGGATTCCTGGAGTTCGGCCTGCTTCTTCTGCAGTTCCTCCTGCTTCTCCTGCAGCTCCCGGCGCTTGGCGTCGAGGTCCGCCTCCAGATGCGCCAGATCGGCGGCGATCTGGCGGTTGCGGCGCATCAGCAGCGCCGTGTCCACCGCCTCGCTGGCCGCGCGCAGGCGCGCCGCGAGCGCGTCCACCGACGCCGCATCGGGCACGCCGGGGAGCCGGCAGATCCGGTGTTCGCGCCCGCACCACTCCAGCCGCAGTTCGGCGCCCTCGAGCCGGAGGTGGGCCGCGAGCGCCCCCTCGCAGGCCGCGCAGGCGTCGCGCAACTGCGGCATCAGCCCCAACAGCACCCGGGCCGCCGCGAACGCGCTCCCCTCGAGGGCGCGCACCGCCTCCATGGCGAAGCCGATCAGACGCTGCCGGTCGGGCTCGACGATGAGATCGAGTCTAAGGAGTTCCTTCACCCGCGTGCCCGTCCCTCCCGGCGCCCCCAGGCGCCGCCGCCCGCGCCCTCGGCGGCCCCCGGAGCCCTCCGGCCGGTCCGCGGGACCCGGGCGCCGCCGAGCGCAGGCCCTGTCCCGGCAAATCCGGCGCCCGTCCTTACCGCTCTCGATAATCGGCGGAAAACTGATTAACATTAGCCCGCCCCAGAACACGGCGCCGGCGCGGCGCGGGTGCCGGCACCGATCCCGGAGACCTCGATGACCTTTGTCGTTACAGAGAACTGCATCAAGTGCAAGTACACGGATTGCGTCGAAGTCTGCCCTGTGGACTGTTTCCACGAGGGGCCCAACTTCCTCGTGATCGACCCCGAGGAGTGCATCGACTGCACCCTGTGCGAACCGGAGTGCCCGGTCTCGGCCATCTTCCCGGAGGATGACGTCCCCGAGGGGCAGGAGCAGTTCCTGGAACTGAACGCGGAACTGGCCAAGACCTGGCCGGTCATCAACCAGAAAAAGGACCCCCCGCCGGATGCCGACGAGTGGGACGGGAAGCCGGACAAGCTCCAGTATCTGGAGCGCTGACCGGCATACGGTCCCCGCCCGGCGCTGCCCGCCGCGCCGCCCCGTTCCCGATCCGGCTTGAACTCCGGCGACAGCGCCCCCATCGTCCCGGGCCTGGGCCGCGGTCGGTCAGCGGAGGATCCGGATCATGTCCGAATCGGAACACGTCATCGAGGTCTCCCGGCGGGATTTCTCCCCGCGGGTCATCGAGCGCTCGCGCGAAATCCCGGTCCTGGTCGACTTCTGGGCTCCGTGGTGCGGACCCTGCCGGATGGTCGCACCGGTGCTGGAACGCATCGCCGCCGACTACGCCGGCAAGCTGGTCGTGGCGAAGGTCAATACCGACGAGGAGAGGGAACTGGCCCAGGAGTACGGCATCCGCAGCATCCCGAACCTGAAGCTCTTCCGCAACGGGGAGATCGTCGAGGACATCCTCGGCGCCCAGCCCGAGTCCGAGCTGCGGGCGCTCGTCGAGCGTTATGTGCCGCGCGAATCGGACGCCCTGCGCGAGCAGGCCGCCGCGGCGCTCGCGCGCGGCGACGCCGACGCGGCGCGCGCGCTGCTGGAGCGGGCGCGCGAGACCGACCCCGCAAACGCCCGCGTAGCCGTCGATCTCGCGCGCCTGCATCTATCCGCCGGCGACCTCGACGCCGCACGCGCCGCCCTCGACGCCCTGGCCCCGTCGGAGCGGGAGACGGGCGACGCCGCGCGCATCGATGCGCTCCTGGAGTTCGCCGAGCGCGCGCGCGAGGCCCCGGACGCCGCCGAACTGGCGCGGCGGCTGGAGAGGGACCCGGACGACCACGAGGCCCGCTATCACCTGGCCGTGCGCCGCGTCGTCGACGGCGACTACGCGGAGGCGCTCGAGCAACTGCTGGAACTGCTCCGGCGCGACCGCGGCTTCCGCGACGGCATTGCGCGCACCACCATGCTGCGCATCTTCACCCTGCTGGGGGACGACCACGAACTGGTCCCGCGCTACCGCGCGCGGCTGTTCAACATACTGCACTGACCCGTCTGGGGCGCGTGCGGTTCAACCGCGGGGATGGTGGCGCGCGTGCAGTTCCTTCAGGCGCGCGCGTGCGACGTGCGTATAGATCTGGGTGGTGGACAGGTCGCTGTGCCCGAGCAGCAGTTGCACGACCCGCAGGTCGGCGCCGTGGTTGAGCAGGTGCGTGGCGAAGGCGTGACGCAGCGTGTGCGGTGAGATCGGCTTTGTGATCCCGGCGCGCCGCGCGTAGCGCCGCACGGCGTACCAGAAGGCCTGGCGTGACATCGCCGCCGCACGCCGCGTCGGGAACAGGGCCTCGCAGGCGCGCCCGCGCAGGATCCGCGGGCGCGCCTCGGCGCGGTAGCGCTCGAGCCAGTCCGACGCCTCCTCGCCCAGCGGCACGATGCGTTCGCGTCCTCCCTTGCCGCGCACCTGGACCACGCCCAGGCGCAGGTTCACCTGCCCGTCCTGCAGGGCCACCAGCTCGGAGACGCGCAGCCCGCAGGCGTAGATCAACTCCAGCATCGCCCGGTCCCTCAGTCCCAGGGGCCGCGCGGTGTCCGGCGCCGCGAGCAGGGCCTCGACCTCCGGTTCGGTCAGGGACCGGGGCAACGGCCGGCCCAGCCTCGGCCCCTCGATCCGCGCGCTGGGATCGACGCCGATGCGCCCCTCCCGCACCAGGTAACGGTAGAAGCGACGCACGCTGGAGAGAAATCGCGCCGTGGAGCGCGCCTTGCGTCCCTGCTCCAGCCGCCACGCCAGATGTCGCTGCAGATCCTCGCGACCGGCGGTCTCCAGACCGACGCCCCGGCCGTGGAGCCACGCCGCGTACTGCAGGAGGTCGGTGCGATAGGCCGCCAGGGTGTTGCGGCTCAGACCGCGCTCCATCCACAGGTGGTCGAGGAAGGCATCGACCACGACCGCCGCCGCGGCCCCGCGGCCCGGGTCCCCCGGCTCGGCAAGTGCGCCGGTCACGACGCCGCCGCGCCGTCGCGCGCGGCGTCGGCGGGGGCCCCCGCGTAGCGCACGCCGCCGCGACCACCCGGACACCCCTTGGCCGCGTACATCGCACGATCGACCGAGTCGAGCATCGCGTCGAGGCTGCGACCGTGGGCGGGCGCCTCGCCGATGCCGATGGTGACGCCGCACTCGAGCCCCTCGCGCGCCGCCCACGCCGCGAACTCCTCGCGCACCCGCCGGGCGATCCGCTCGGCCCCCGCGGGCGGCAGATCGGGAAGTACGAGGACGAACTCATCGCCGCCGTAACGCGCCGCGAGGTCGCTGGCCCGGATCGTACGGCGCACGACCTCCGCGAACTCGACCAGCACCTGGTCGCCGCGCGCGTGCCCGAGCGTGTCGTTGACGGCCTTGAACCGGTCGAGGTCCGCGAACATCACCACCAGGCGGCGCGAGCCCGCCGCCACTTCCCGAAACAGCGGGCGCGAGAGCTCGTCCAGCGCACGCCGGTTGAGCAGGCCGGTGAGGTTGTCCTCACAGCTCTTGCGCTCCAACAAGCGCCGCGCGGATTCCACCCGCCCCATGAGAAAATAGGCATAGACGAGGATGATCGCACCGAACAGATTCAGGAACACGACGCCGGCGCCGATCTGGCCCACGGTGCCGCTGTAGCGCAGGCTGAAGGCGATCATCGCGCCGGCGAAGCACCCGACCACGGCTTCGCCGAACAGGCGCATCCCGTAGCGCATGCCGTTGCCCAGCACGATCATGATGAACACCAGCACCGACGGCGGAATCGGGTTGGGATCGTTGAGCACGGCCACGGTGACCACGACGATGTCCACCCACATCGCGAGGTGGTAGCGCAGCGGCGAATACGGAACGCGATAGGCGTGCGCGAACATCGCCGTATTGCACAGCACGTAGGCGAGGAACATCACGTTGAGGCCGACGAGCGGCACCCAGGCGGGGGCCGGAAGTCCCGGGCGATTGAAGAACAACAGCGCGAGGACGAGAAACAGGTAGCGGGTGAGAAACTGGACCCGCTGCTCGGGCCAGCCGGGTATCCGCGTGCCGGCACGCCCCGGCACCCGCCGGCGGTCGTGCGCACGGCGCCGTTCCCCGCCGCGCCGCTCCCCCCATCGGTGTCGTGCCATCGTCACCCCCCTGTCGTTCGGCCCGCGTCCTCAGCCCCCCGGCGCCTTCTCGAACAGCTTGCGGAACGGCTCGACCATCTCAAGCGGGATCGGAAAGACGATCGTGGAACTCTTGTCGCCGGCGATGTTCAGCACCGTCTCCAGATACCGAAGCTGCAACGCCTGCGGCTGACGCGCGAGGATCTCGGCCGCCTGGAGGAGCTTCTCGGCCGCCTGAAGCTCGCCCTCGGCGTTGATCACCTTGGCGCGCCGCTCGCGTTCCGCCTCGGCCTGCCGGGCGATCGCGCGGATCATATTGCCCTCGAGGTCGACGTGCTTGATCTCGACGTTGGCGACCTTGATGCCCCAGGCGTCGGTCTGACTGTCGAGGATCTTCTGGATGTCGGCATTGAGCTTTTCCCGCTCGGAGAGCATGTCGTCGAGTTCGTGCTTGCCCAGCACCGCGCGCAGGGTGGTCTGCGCGAGCTGGCTCGTGGCGGCATAGTAGTCCTCCACCTGGATCACCGCGCGCTCCGGGTCGATCACCCGGAAGTAGAGCACCGCGTTGACCTTGACGGAGACGTTGTCGCGCGAGATCACGTCCTGGCTCGGCACGTCCATGACGATGGTGCGCAGATCGATGCGCACCATCTGCTGGATCCCCGGCACGACGAGGATCATCCCCGGACCCTTGACCTTCCAGAACCGCCCCATCAGGAAGATCACGCCGCGCTGGTACTCGCGCAGGACCCGGATCGAGGCGAGCAGCAGCCCGAATATCAGGATCCCCACGACCAGTCCGGTGCTAATCATCGGTTTCCTCCCCCGCCAGGGGCTCGACCAGCAGCGTGAGGCCGTCGCGCCCGGTGACGCGCACGCGCCGGCCGGCCGCGAGCGGGACGCGCGCGCGTACCGCCCATACCTCCCCGTGGATCCGCGCCCGCCCTTCGCCGGCGCAGTCCTCCAGCACCTCCCCGCGCGCGCCGATGAGCTCCTCACTCCCGCTGACGACCCGCCTGCGGCGGGCCCTGAGGACCAGGCCGACGGCGCCGACGAGAAACAGCGCGCTGGCGAGAGCCACCCCGGCGATGAGCGGATAGGCGACGGCGTAACCCCCGGCGCCGCGCTCGAACAGCAGCACGGATCCGGCAACGAAGGCGGCCAGCCCGCCGAGACCGAGGGCGCCGAAACTCGGCACGAAGGCCTCGGCGACCATGAAGGCGATGCCGAGCAGCAACAGGCCGAGGCCGGCGTAGTTCACGGGGAGCACCTGGAAGGCATACAGCGCCAGGAGCAGCGACACCGCGCCGGTCACCCCCGGGAGCACGTAGCCGGGGCTGGCGAACTCGAACAGCAGGCCGTAGATCCCCACCAGCATCAGAATATAGGCCACGTTGGGGTCGGTGACCACCGCGAGCAGCCGCGTGCGCCATCCCGGCGGGCGGTACTCGACGCGCAGCCCCCGCGTGCGCAGCGTGCGCGTCTCGCCCCCGGCCACACGTACCGTGCGCCCGTCGATCCCCGCGAGCAGTTGCGGCACGCCCGCGGCGACGAGGTCGATGACCCGCCGGCGCAGCGCCTCCTCCGCGGACAGGCTCGCGCCCCGGCGCACGGCCTGCTCCGCCCACTCGGCGTTGCGCCCGCGCAGCTCCGCGAGGCCGCGCAGATACGCGGCCGCGTCGTTGACGATCTTCCGTTCCATGGCGCTCCCCCCGGAGCCCTCCCCGTCCCCATTCCCGGCGCCGAGGCGCACCGGCGTGGCGGCGCCCAGATTCGTCCCCGGGGCCATGGCCGCCACCTGGCAGGCGTAGAGGATGTAGGTCCCGGCGCTCGCGGCACGCGCGCCGGCCGGCGCCACGTAGCCCGCCACCGGGACCGGCGCGGCCAGGATCGCGCGCACGATGCTGCGCATCGCCGAATCCAGCCCCCCCGGGGTGTCCAGTTCGAGGATCACCAGGGCGGCGTGGCCGGCCGCGGCCGCGGCGAGCCCGCGGCGCACGTAGTCCGCGGTCGCGGGGCCGATCGCGCCCCGCACCGTCAACACCACCGCGAAACCCGCATCCGTCGCCCGCCCCCAGGACGGGGCGCACAGCAGCAGACCGATCACGACGGCGAGTGGACGCAATGCACGCACCGCGGACACCGGTTTCTCCGATTCCGGCGGGTAACATACCATAAGGGCACCGCCCGCCACGCGCCGATCGGAGTCCGCAGTGCCCCTTCAAGACGCCACCGAGACCGACGCCCCGACGCAGGGCGGCGCGGCGCTCCTGGAGCTGATCGCCGCGCTCGCCGGCGAACTGCGCCCGGGCGCGCCCGCGCCGGCGCTGACGCTCGACAGCGCCCTGGAGACCGAGGCCGGCATCGACAGCCTCGGGCGCATCGAGCTGCTCGGGCGCATCGAGCGCCGCCTCGGCTGGCGCCTCGACGAGGCGCGCGCCCTGACCGCGCAGACCCCGCGCGACCTCCTGGCCGCGGTCACGGGCACCGGCGCCCGCGCCGCGGCCGCATCGCGCCCCGCCGCGCCGGCGCCCGCCCCCGCCCCGATGCCCGCGCAGCGTATCCCGGCCGACACGGCCACGCTCACCGACGCCCTCGCCTGGCACGCGGCGCGGCATCCCGAGCGCACCCACCTGTACCTCTACGCGGACGAGGGCGGGACGCAGATCGCCTACGGCGAGCTGCTCGGCGCGGCCGAGACGGTCGCCGCCGGTCTCGGCGCGCGCGGGCTGACGCCCGGGCAGCCGGTGGCCCTGGTGCTGCCCACGGGAGCGGACTTCTTCCGCAGCTTCCTCGGCATCCTGCTCGCGGGGGGGGTGCCGGTCCCGCTCTATCCGCCGCTGCGCCCGGCGCAGATCGAAGAGCATCTCAACCGCCAGGCCGCGATCCTCGCCAACGCCGAGGCCCCGTTCCTGATCACCGTGCCCGAGGGCCTCGGCGCGGCGCGCCTGCTGCGCGCGCGGTTGCCGCGACTGCGCGCCCTGGTCACGCCCCAGGAGCTGGCCGCGGCCGGCGGGCGCCTGCATCAGCGCCGCGACGCCGCGGACCTGGCGCTGATCCAGTACACCTCGGGGAGCACCGGCGACCCGAAGGGCGTCGCGCTCACACACGCCAACCTGCTCGCCAACATCCGCGCCATGGGGACGGCGATCGACGTGCGCGGCGACGACGTCTTCGTGAGCTGGCTGCCGCTCTACCACGACATGGGCCTGATCGGGGCGTGGCTGGGCAGCCTCTACCACGGCCACCCGCTGGTGGTGATGTCGCCGCTGGCCTTCGTCGCCCGGCCGCGGCGCTGGCTGCACGCCCTGCACCGCCACCGCGGGACGCTCTCGGCCGCTCCCAACTTCGCCTACGAGCTGTGCGCCGCGCGCCTTACCGAGGACGAACTCGAAGGGCTCGACCTCAGCGCCTGGCGCGTCGCCTTCAACGGCGCCGAACCGGTCCATGCAGCGACGCTTGAGCGCTTCATCGCACGCTTCGCCCCCTACGGCTTTCGGCGCGCGGCGATGACCCCGGTCTACGGACTGGCCGAATGCTCCGTCGGACTCGCCTTTCCTCCGCTGGGGCGCGGCCCGCTCGTCGATCACGTCCTGCGCAGCAGTCTCGAGCCCGGACGCGAGGTGCGCCCGGGCGATCCCGCCGATCCGCGCACCGCCCACGTGCCGGCCTGCGGCCGCGCCCTGCCGGGCCACGAGATCCGCGTGGTCGACGCGGCCGGGCGCGAGCTGCCCGAGCGCACGGTCGGGCGGATCCAGTTCCGCGGCCCCTCGGCCACCGCGGGCTACTACCGCAACCCGGCCGCGACCGCGGCCCTGTTGCACGACGGGTGGCTCGACAGCGGCGACTACGGCTACCTCGCCGACGGGGAGATCCGCGTCACCGGCCGCGCCAAGGAGCTGATCATCCGCGCCGGGCGCAATCTCTACCCCTATGACCTGGAGCGCGCGGTCGCGCAGGTCCCGGGCGTGCGGCGCACCGGGGTGGCGGTGTTCGCCAGCCCCGACCCGGCCACCGGCGAGGAGCGCCTCGTGGTACTCGCCGAGACCCGCGAGCGCGATCCGCAGGCGCGCGAGCGGATACGCAGCGCCATCCGCGACCGCAGCGTCGAGCTGCTCGAGATCCCGCCCGACGATATCGTCCTCGCCCCGCCGCGTACGGTGCCCAAGACCTCGAGCGGCAAGATCCGACGCGCGGCCTGCCGCGCCCTCTACGAACGCGGCGCGCTCACGCGCCGCCGCTCCGTGGCGCTGCAGGTGGCCCGACTGCGACTCGCCGGTCTGGGCCCCTCGCTGCGGCGCGCCGGGCGCGGGGCCCTGGGCTTGCTCTACGCCGGCTACGCCTGGGGGGCGTTCGCCCTCGCCGCCGGCCTCGCGCTCCTGGCGACACTGGCGCCGGGCGCACGCCGGCGCGTCGCCGGCTCGCGTGCCGCGGCGCGCCTCCTGCTGCGCCTCACCGGGACCCGCGCGCGGCTGGTCATGCCGGTGCCCATCCCCGAGTCGGGCCCCCTGATCCTGGTGGCGAACCACGCCAGCTACCTCGACGGCATCGTCCTGTGGGCGCTCCTGCCCGGGCCCTACGCGTTCGTCGCCAAGCGCGAGCTGCGCCGCTACCCGCTGGTCCGCGGCCTGCTCGAGCGCATCGGCACGCAGTTCGTGGAGCGCTTCGACACCCGGCGCAGCGCGCGCGACGCCGGCGCGCTCGCCGCGGCCGTGCGCGCCGGCACGCGCCTGCTGTACTTCCCGGAGGGGACCTTCGTCGCCGCGGCGGGACTGCGCCCGTTCCACATGGGCGCCTTTCTCGCCGCGGTCCGCGCCGGCGCCGCGGTGGTCCCGGTCGCCGTGCGCGGCACCCGCGCGATGCTGCGCGGCGACACCTGGTTTCCGCGTCGCGGCGCCGTCGAGGTCACCGTGGGCGCGCCGATCGCGCCCACGGGCGACGACTGGGACGCGGCCCTGGCGTTGCGCGACGCCGCGCGCCGCGAGATCCTGCGCCACTGCGGCGAGCCGGATGCGCAGTGAGGGCGTGCGCTGAAACCGGGCCGGGGCCGGCGGGCCTTGAAAAGGCCGCAGCGTCGTACCCATTGTGGAAGGTAAGGGAAGTGCCGGCGCGGGGGGGCGCACGCGCATACCGAGCCCACCGGATCGATCGGGCCGAACGGCGACGCGCCGGCGGCGGTCCGTTCCCCGCGGGGACCCTTTCATGAACGATGCCGCGACGGCCACGCTGACCGACCTGTACCAGCTCACCATGCTCCAGGGCTATCTGGAGCAGGGCATGACCGCCCCCGCGGTCTTCGAGTTCTTCGTCCGCCGCCTGCCGCCGCAGCGCAACTTCCTGGTCGCCGCCGGCCTGGAACAGGTCCTCGACTATCTCGAATCGCTGTGTTTTACGCCCGAGGAACTCGACTGGATCGGCCGATGCGGCCGCTTCAGCCGCGCGTTCGTCGATTATCTCGCCGAGTTCCGCTTCACCGGAAGCGTCCACGCCATGGCGGAAGGCACGGTATTCTTCCCCGACGAACCCATCCTGCGCGTCACCGCGCCGCTGCCGGAGGCGCAACTCGTCGAGACGCGGGTCATCAACCTGCTGCACTTCCAGACCCTGATCGCCTCGAAGGCCGCGCGCTGCGTGCTCGCCGCGCCCGGGCGCAGCCTCGTCGACTTCGGCCTGCGGCGCGCGCACGGGGCCGAGGCCGGGCTCTACGCCGCCCGCGCCGCCTATCTGGCCGGGTTCGCCGCCACCGCCACGGTCGCCGCCGGCATCCGCTTCGGCATCCCGGTTTCCGGCACCATGGCGCATTCATTCATCCAGGCGCACGCGGACGAGGAGACCGCCTTCGAGCACTTCGCGCGCGCACAGCCGGAACATGCCGTGCTGTTGCTCGACACCTATGACACCGAGGCGGCGGCTCGCAAGGTGGTGCGTCTGGCCGCGCGCCTGCGCGCAGCCGGCATCCACGTGCGCGGGGTGCGGCTCGACAGCGGCGACCTGGCCGCGCACGCGCGCGCCGTGCGTGCGATCCTCGACGCCGGCGGGCTGCGGGAGGTCGAGATCTTCGCCAGCGGAAACCTCGACGAGCACGCGCTGGCCGCACTGGTCGCCGCCGGGGCCCCGATCGACGGCTTCGGTATCGGCACGCGGCTCGACACCTCCGCCGATGCACCGTATCTCGATTGCGCCTACAAGCTGGAGGAATACGACGGGCACGCGCGGCGCAAGCGCTCCGAGGGCAAGGCCACGCTGCCGGGCCGTAAACAGGTCTTCCGGCGCACCGACGCGGACGGGATCCTGACCGGTGATATCCTGGCCCTCGAGGAGGCGGACGTCCCCGGCCGGGCGCTGCTCGCGCCCTGTCTGGCGGACGGGCGCCGCCTGCAGCCATCGCCGCCGCTGACCGCGATCCGCGCGCACACGGCGCGCGAACTCGCGCGCCTGCCGCCGGCGCTGCGGACCCTGGAGCCCGCCGCGCCGTACCCGGTGACCATCGACCCCGGGTTGCTGGATCTGGTCCGGCGGCTCGACGAGGCCGGGCCCTAGGAGCCTGTCGGACTTGGGTGTTCGTAGCAGAACAAGCCCAAGTTCGACAGGCCCCTGATCCCCGCCGCGCCCGGCGGCGGTCACGAACTGCAGAGGACCAAGGAGACGATGGAAGACGAATCCGGACGGCCGATCGAAGCCGAGACGATCGACACCGAGGAACGCACGACGGAGCCCTCGGGGCTGGCGCGGGCCACGGACATCCTGCCCACGACCCTGCATCTGCTGCCGTTGAGCGAGCGTCCGTTCTTCCCGGCCCAATCGCTCCCGCTCATTCTCGCGGAGGAACCCTGGCTGGAGACGGTGCAACGGATCGGGGATACCGCGCACCACGTGGTGGGCCTCGTGTTGACGCGCGCCGAACAGCCCGAGCAGGCGCGCCCCGAAGACTTCTACGTCATGGGCACGGCGGTGCGGATGCACCACCCGATGCGGGCCAACGGGCGCATCCAGTTCGTTGCCGAAGGGCTGCAGCGGTTCCGCATCGTCTCCTGGATCTCGCGCCGCGCGCCGTTCGTCGCCCTGGTGGAATACCCGCAACCACCCGACGAACCCGCGGAGGAGTTGCGGGCCTACGCCCTCGCCGTGATCAACACGATCAAGGAGCTGGTCCCCCTGAATCCGCTCTACAGTGAGGAACTCAAGCTGTTTCTCAACCGGTTCAGCCCGAACGAACCCTCCTCGCTGGCGGACTTCGCCGCCACCCTGACCACCGCACCGCGCGAGGAGCTGCAGGACGTCCTCGAGACCGTGCCGGTACTGCGGCGCATGGAGAAGGTGCTCGTCATCCTCAAGAAGGAACTTGAAGTCGCCAGGATCCAGACGCGCATCCGCAAGCAGGTCGAGGAGGCGATGAACGAGCAGCAGCGCAAGTTTTTCCTGCGCGAGCAGCTCAAGGCGATCCAAAAGGAGTTGGGCATCGCCAAGGACGACCGTACCGCCGACGTCGAACGCTTTCGCGAGCGCCTCACCGGACTGGACCTCCCCGAGACGGCAAAGCGGCGCGTGGAGGAGGAACTGCAGAAACTCTCGGTGCTGGAATCGGGTACCCCCGAGTACGCGGTGACCCGCAACTACCTCGACTGGATGACGTCCCTGCCGTGGGGGCGCCGTTCGGAGGATCACCTGGACCTCGACGACGCCCGCGCCGTGCTCGACCGCGATCACGAGGGACTCGACGACGTCAAGGATCGCATCATCGAATTCCTCGCCGTGGGCGCGCTGCGCGGCGAGGTCTCCGGCGCGATCCTGCTGCTCGTAGGCCCCCCGGGCGTGGGCAAGACATCCATCGGCCGCTCCATCGCGGCGGCGCTGGGGCGTCGTTTCTACCGCTTCTCGCTCGGCGGCATGCGCGACGAGGCGGAGATCAAGGGCCACCGGCGCACCTACATCGGAGCGCTGCCGGGCAAGCTCATCCAGGCGCTCAAGGAGGCGGGGACGGCGAACCCGGTCATCATGCTCGACGAGATCGACAAGATCGGGGCCTCGTTTCTCGGCGACCCCGCCTCGGCGCTGCTCGAGGTGCTCGATCCGGAGCAGAACAGCGGCTTCCTCGACCACTACCTCGACGTGCGCTTCGATCTGTCGCAGGTGCTGTTCGTATGCACGGCCAACCAGCTCGACACCATCCCTCCGGCCCTGCTCGACCGCACCGAGATCATCCGGCTGGCCGGCTACCTGACGGAGGAGAAGGTTCGCATCGCACGCCGCCACCTGTGGCCCAGGCACCTCGAACGCGCGGGGCTGAAGCCGGGGCGGCTGCGGATCAGCGATGCGGCGTTGGCGCGCGTCATCGACGGCTATGCGCGCGAGGCCGGGGTGCGCGGGCTCGACAAGCGACTGGGGCGTATCGTCAGCAAGGCCGCCGTACGCATCGTGCGCGGGGAGGCCGATCGGATCCGGATCGGGGTCGGCGACCTCGAGGACTACCTGGGCAAGCCGCTGTTCACGCGCATGCGGCCGTTGCGCGGCGTCGGCATCGCCACCGGCCTCGCCTGGACGCCGCTCGGCGGCGCGACCCTGGACATCGAGGCCACGCGCGTACACGCGCACAACCGCGGACTCAAGCTGACCGGCCAGCTCGGGGACGTGATGAAGGAATCGGCCGAGATCGCCTACAGCTATATCGGATCGCACCTGCGCGCGTTCGGGGCCGACGCCGAATTCTTCGACGACGCCTTCATCCACCTGCACGTCCCCGAGGGCGCCACCCCGAAGGACGGCCCCAGCGCCGGGATCACCATGGCCACGGCCCTGCTCTCCCTGGCGCGCGGCGAGCGCCCGCGGCGCGTGTCGGCCATGACCGGCGAGTTGACCCTGACCGGCCGCGTACTGCCCGTGGGCGGCATCCGCGAGAAGGTCACCGCGGCACTGCGCAACCGGGTTTCCGAACTCATCCTTCCGGAGGGCAACCGGCGCGACTTCGAGGAGTTGCCCGCGCACCTGAGCGGCGCGGTCCGCGTGCACTTCGTGCGCCGCTACGCGGAGGTCGTGCCTCTGGTGTTCGCAGTACGGTGATTGGCACGGTGGCGGAGCGCGCTCAGGACGCCGTCGGCTCCGAGACGTCCGGGCCCGCTACCGCGCGCCGGGCCGCGTCGTCGGCCTCGCCGTGGCCGTTGCCGCCGTTGCCGCCGTTGCCGCCGTTGCCCGCGGAGTAGGTCTCGTCGAGTTCGATGCGATTGCGCCCGAGGCGCTTGGCGCGATAGAGCGCATTGTCGGCCCGTTCGATCAGGGCGCTCGGGGTCTCCCCCGGCTGGTAGAGCGCCAGACCCGCGGAGAAGGTCGGGAGCTGGCGCACCGCACCGTTGAACTGATAGCAGGCCTCGCCGGCGCGCTTCTTCACCTTGTTCAAGGCACGCAGCGCACCGTTGCGCTCGGTGTTGGGCAACAGCACCGCGAATTCCTCGCCGCCGTAGCGCGCCACCAGGTCGTGATGGCGGAACAGCGAAAGCACGCTCTTGGCGTAGGTCCGCAGGACCTCGTCGCCCGCGGGATGTCCGTGTTTGTCGTTGATGTCCTTGAAGTTGTCGAGGTCGAGCAGCGCCAGGGACAGCGGCGAGCCGTAACGCTGCACGCGGCTGACCTCCTCCTCGAGACGACGCAGGAAGGCGCGGCGGTTGGGCAGACCGGTCAGCTCGTCGGTGAGGCTGAGCAGGCGCACGCGCGTGAGCTCGTCGCTGAGCTGCTGGCTGCCCGACTCGACGAGCTGGAGGTAATTGTGGGTGTTGTCGAGCTTGTCCGCGAGAACCCGATGCCCGTGGAGCAGCTTCTCGATCTCGCGGATCAGGGTCTGGCGCAATTGCTCGACCTGCGCCCCTTCACGCACCTGCTGCAACTCGCCCGCCACGACCTCGAGCAGGACGCCGAACTCCGCGTTCTGCGCGATCGTCTCCATGATCTGGTGCGCGAGGGTGGTCTGCATATGCTGGATGTCGCGGCTCTTCTCGTCGAGATAGGAGCGAAACGCCGCATTGACACGCTGGTCGTCGCCCCGCTCTCCCTCCCCTGCGGCGCTTGCGGCGTGCGCCTCCCCGCCGCGGATCGGCGGCGGGGGCGGGGGCGGGGCCTGCGCCGCGGCCTCGGCGCCGACATCACCGCGCGGGGCCGCGGGAACCATCCCCAACGCATCGCACAACGGGGCGAAGGCGGCCCGGAACGCCTCCGCACCGGCATCCGGTGACTGCGCGAGCTGCGCCGCCTGACGCTCGACGAGTTCGCGCACCGCCGCCAGGTCCGAGGGGGTGAGCGGCGGTTGCAGACACTTGCGTAGCAGCCGGGCCTCGAGCACTGCCGGCGACCCCGGCTCCAGGCGACTGGCGTAGGCATCCAGGAGCGCGCCGACCACGCCCGCATACAGCTCCTGGGTCTCGGTGTGCTCCACCTCGGCGTCGGTCAGGACGCGCCGGACCTGGCGCAGAATCAGCGCCCCCGCCCCGGACTGCTCCAACTCTTCGAGCAGCCGCAGTACCTTCCGGGAAGAAGAGGTCAGGTGATACGCATTCGGTTCCGCATCGACCGCCATCCAGCCCTCACCCACAACCTCCGCTGTCGTTCTTAAAAAATCATTAATTTCAATCGATTGTTATAGCGAGGCCGGCTGCGCGCCCCGCGCACGCATCCACCCCTCGGGACCGCCCGCAAGGCCCCTCCGACGTCGAAGGGAATGTAACCCGGGCCGGGGTAAAGAACAAACGCGCGCGCCCCCGAGAGGCGGATGCGTGCGCGGAGGCACGCAATAGGGAACCAAGATCCGGCCCACCCCGGCGCCCGTTACCCCACGATTGTTGCCGAAATTTCAAGGACCTGGTTGCCGGATCCGAGGTCGGGCCGGTTTCTCGCGGCGAAAAGCCGGCGCATTACGGACAATTGCTTACAGAATAAGCGTCGACGTCCTACAAAAAGATGCACTGGTTACGGACGAAGCGCCCCCCGCCCGGCCCGCTGACGGTGGCGACGAGTGCCGGAAATCCGGCGATGCCGGCCGTGGCGCCTGCGGATCAGGCGGCGAGGTGGCTCGCCAGGGCGTCGAGCGCCTCGCCGCCGGCCATCAAGGCCTCGAGGGTCTCTTCGGCACGCTCAGGATCCAAACCGAGTCGCGCCCACAACGCCTCCGGCACGGGTTCCTGGACCTCGTCGCCGATTCCATGTCGGCGCAACAGGCGGTTGGCGACGAGGACCAGGCCGGGGTAGAAGGCGTGATTCCCATCGTAGTCGGCGTTGTGGTGCTCGCACACGGTGACGGTCACCTCGTCGGGGAGCCGCCAGGAATGCGTCAGCCAGGCACCGATACTGGGGTGGCCGAGGCACAGCACGTCCCGCGCCTGACCCATGCACAGGACACGCCGCTCGATCGCCGTCACCGCAACCTTCGGGTTAGCGGCGACGAGCTTGTTGAGGAGAAAGAACTCGGGCTGGAACAAGTGCCCCATCAGGAGGAAGCCGAAGTTGTGCAGGAGCCCCGCGAGATAGGCGATACCCGGCCGCGGCCGCGAGCCCGCCGGCATCAGCTTGGCCAGCGCCTGCACCAGCGCCGCGCAGTAGGCGGAGTGCCGCCAGAAGGCGCGCATACCGAGCGGTCCGTCGGGGGGATTGCGGAAGGCGCGGCCCGCGGCCAGGCCCATGGCCATGCCGGCGACCATATCGAAACCGAGGACCCGGGAGATCGCATCGCGGATCGAATCGATCCGGCCGCGGTAACCGAAGAACGGGGAACTCGCGTAGCGGATCACCTGGGCCGCCAGGCTCGGGTCGAGTTCCACCACCGCCGCGAGGTCCTCCGCGCTCGCCGCAGGGTCCGCGCGCAGCCGCAGGATCCGTTGCGCCACGGCCGGCATCGGCGGCAGCTCGTAGAGTTCCTCGATGTGCCGACGCACCTCGGGGGCCGGCGTGAAGGAGGCCACCATGGCGTCGAGATCGACCCCGTCGGGGACGTTCAGATCCACAGTCTCCGCCCGCGGCAGCTCGGATGCGGCCCGCGCGAAGGGCACGACGCGCGCGCCGGACTGCAGGCGCCGGAATCCGCTGCGCCGCACCTGTACCAAGGTCCCGCGCGCCCCGGGTTCGAAACAGAGTTCTTCCGGCTCGTAGACGCTGGGATCGAGCACCGTCTCGATTCCGTAGGCGGCGCCCAGCGGCGGTACCGTCCCGGGCTCGCAGTCGGGGAAGACCGCCGCCGCCTCCTCCGGACGCGCCGGGACCGTCCGCCGGCCGAGGGCCTGCTCGAGCGCCCGAAAGTCGATCAGGTGACTCAAGGGCAGTACGGCGAGGAGGAGACCGCGACCGTCCTTCAGCAGAACGGCGCGCACGAGCCGCGCCGGGGAGACCCCGCAGGCCCGCGCCGCCTCCTCCAGGCTGTCGGTCTCGATGTGACCGCGCAGCTCGTAGGCGACGTCAGCGTTCGTCAGGGCCTGTTCGATCCTCGCGGCAACGGACACTGGGCTCTTCCCCGACCGGCGGTTCGATGACTGTAGCGGATCCGTGGGCCGGCGACCGTGTCTGGCTCACAGAACCGGCGGCGGAGACCGCCGTGGCCCAGGCATAGCGGCGGCGGCGTCGATTTCTGAAGTCGCGCCGGGCCGCGCGCCCCGGCCAGAACGCGGGAACGCGACTCAGTTGAGCTGGATGCGCCGTCCCCAGGGGACCTCGGCCTTGCCTTTCACCAGCCACAGCACCGGGTACGGAGGCGGCCGGCGGGGAAACTCGCCGCGCCCGTCGGTGAAGTAGAGCAGCAGATCCGGCTGCAGCCCGGTGCGCTCCACCCACTCGAAGACCGGCGCGAAGCGCGTACCCCCGCCGCCGGTGAAGCGCCGCGGCAGGGTGAAGGTCTCCCACGGCTCGTAGATCCATGGGCCGTCCGGGACGAGCGCGGCGTCGCAGGCGTGGAGGGTGACGCGCGCACGGATCTGGCCCTTGATGGCGTCGACCTCGGCGAGGAAGCCGCGCAGCTCCTCGTCGCGGACCGACCCGCTGACGTCCAGGGCCACGATCAGGTCGACCTGGCCGCTGCGCAGGCTCGGCAGGATCGCCGCCCCCTCCCGGCGCGAGGGGCGCGTATAGCGGTAGTCCTCGCGCGCGGTCTCGCTCAGATAGCGCGCGAGCAGCATGCGCCAGGGGAGCTGCGGGGCCAGCAGCCGGTCGACCAGCCGCGCCATCGACCCCGAGAGCTTGCCGGCCTGCAGGGCCTGCTGCGCCGCGCCGGCGAGGCGCTGGCGCCACTGGTCGGCGAGGCGCTCGCGTTCGGCCGCATCGAGCGGCGGGGGCTGCGGCGCGCCGCGCCCGGCCTCGCCCTGCGCCTGCGTTTCCGTCTCCCCCTGCGCATCGGGCGATCCGGAACCCGGCGCCGGGCCCGGCCCGCGTCCGCGTGCCGGCGGCGTCTCGGCCGGGCGCTCGTCGTAGAGGTGGCGGTCGAGCGGGTCGTCGTCGAAGTCGTCCTCGCGGATGAGGGGGTAGATCTCCTCCGCGCTCATGCCCTCGAACTGCACGTCGGCGAGCGCGCCCGGCGGCGGGCGCAGCCCGTCATGGGCGAGCAGCGGATTGACGGCGAGGTCGCAGGCCAGGTCCCAGCGCCGCTGCACCCGGTGCTGGCGACGTGCGAAGTGCGCGAGCGCGCAGTGCAGGGCCTCGTGCGCGAGCACGAACTGCGTCTGCTCCAGATTGAGTCCGGCGATGTAGTCAGCGTTGTAGTAGACTGCGCGCGCGTCCGTGGCGATCGTCGCACACCAGTCGGGCGCCGCACGGACCATCGGCAGCCGCAACACCAGCGCACCGAGGAACGGGCGCTCCAGGATCAGGCGAGTGCGCGCCGCGCTCAGCTTCGTATCGATCTCGTCTTCGGCCATGGACCGCGTCCGATGCCGCCGCTCACAGGTCGAAGAGCATCACGTCGGCCACCGCCTTGGCCCAGTTCGAGAACTGCGGGACCGCAAACAGCTCCTCGCCGATCGCACGGTGCATGTCCGAGACCAGCATCACCCCGATCTCGCGCTGCGGGAAACGCCCGGCGTAGTCGAGGATGTGTCCGTAGACCGGCGTCGCGTCTGTGTCTCCGCGCGCGCGTGCGGCGCGCCCGACCAGCGCCGAGGCCACCGCATACTGCAGATCGAGTTCTTCCGGTACTTCGACAGCCTCGCCGCGCAGGATCGCCTCGACGTCGGGGAGGCGATCGAGATTGCGCACGAACGCCGCCAGCTCCACCCCCGCCGCGGGTCCGACGCACGCCTGCAACGCCTCGCCGAGCAGGTCGGCGTGGTCGTCGAATTTCTGCAGCGCCCGGTGGGCGAACTCCCAGGAGCGCGGCGAGGGAAAGGCCATGGCGTTGTGCGCCGGATCGAAGTCGAACAGCAACTCCGGACGGAAGCGCAGAAACGCGATCAGGCGCTCGTCGATCGCGTTGCGGTGGGCCCACGCCACCCAGTCGTCGAGGTTCACCTCGAGTTCGAAATGGGAGAAGCGGTTGGCGAGCGGCGCCGGCATGGTATAGGTCACGCCGCGGTCGCCTTGGCGGTTGCCGGCGGCGAAGATCGCCCAGCCCGGGGGAATCGCGTAGGCGCCGAGGCTGCGATCGAGGATGAGCTGATAGGCCGCCGCCGAAACGCTCGGCGCAGCCGAGGTGATCTCGTCCAGGAACAGGATGCCGTGGGCGCCGTGACGCTCGGCGTCGGGCAGCAGGCCCGGCACCGCCCACTCCACGGTGTCGCCGACCCGGAACGGGATCCCGCGCAGGTCGCTCGGCTCCATCTGCGAGAGCCGCACGTCGATCATCGGCACCCGGTGGTGGGCGGCGACCTGGGCGACGATCTGCGACTTGCCGATCCCGGGCGGTCCCCACACCATGACCGGGGTGTGCTGCCCTTCGCGGGCGCTGAGGAATTCGCGTTCCAGGACGGCGCGCAGATGTGACGGTCTCATGCCTCCTCCAGGGGGTCGCCGCGGCCGCCGGCGCCGGCCGCGCGAGGTTCGGGCGACCGGGGCGGTGTGGATTCGGTTCGGGCCGCGGCGGGCGTCGGATAGCTTACCAGACCCGCCCCGGCCGCGGGGGCCGCGGGCGCTTGCACCTTGCAAATACAGGGAAATTGCCGGACCATCGGCGCGATCCGCGCGTGAGGAGCAAGCCATGTCCGATACCAAGATCCTGCTCGAAGAGTCGGCGATCCCCACCCACTGGTACAACGTCATCGCCGATCTGCCCTCCCCCCCGGACCCCCCGCTGGGCCCCGACGGGCGGCCCGTCTCCCCCGCGGCGCTCGGCGCGATCTTCCCGCCGGCGCTGATCGAGCAGGAGGTCTCGACCGAGCGCTGGATCCCCATCCCCGAACCGATCCGCGAAATCTACCGGCTGTGGCGCCCGAGCCCGCTCTATCGCGCCCGCCGCCTCGAGGAGGCGCTGGCCACCCCGGCGCACATCTACTACAAGTACGAGGGCGTGAGCCCCGCGGGCTCGCACAAACCCAACACCGCGGTGGCGCAGGCCTGGTACAACCGCGAGGCGGGCATCACCCGTCTGAGCACCGAGACCGGGGCCGGCCAATGGGGCTCCGCGCTGGCGCTGGCCGGACAACTGCTCGGCCTGCACGTGCGCGTCTACATGGTCAAGGTGAGCTACCACCAGAAACCCTACCGCCGCTCGATGATGCAGACCTGGGGGGCCGAGGTGGTGGCGAGCCCGAGCGAGCGGACCGAATCCGGGCGCAGGATCCTCGCCGGCGACCCCGACTCGCCCGGCTCGCTCGGAATCGCCATCTCGGAGGCGGTCGAAGAGGCCGCCTCGCGCGCGGACACCAATTACGCGCTCGGCTCCGTGCTCAATCATGTCCTGCTGCACCAGACGGTCATCGGCCTCGAGGCGCGCGAGCAGATGGCGCGCGCCGGGGAGTACCCGGACGTGGTCTTCGCACCCTGCGGCGGCGGATCCAATTTCGGCGGCATCGCGTTCCCGTTCTTCGCCGACAAGGCCGCGGGACGCGAGGTGCGCCTGGTGGCGGTGGAGCCGACCTCCTGTCCGACCCTGACGCGCGGTACCTACACCTACGACTTCGGCGACGCCGTCGGGCTCACGCCCCTGATGCGCATGTACACGCTCGGTCACGATTTCGTACCGCCGGGCATCCACGCCGGCGGGCTGCGCTACCACGGCGACTCGCCGCTCGTGTGCCAGCTCCACCACGAAGGACTCGTCGAGGCGGTGGCGGTCCCGCAGGTGGCCACCTTCGAGGCGGGGGTGCTGTTCGCCCGCGCCGAGGGGATCATCCCGGCGCCCGAGTCCGCCCATGCCATCCGCGCCGTCGTCGACGAGGCCCTGCGCTGCCGCGAGAGCGGCGAGCCGCGCACGCTGCTGTTCAACCTGTCGGGGCACGGCCATTTCGACATGGCCGCCTACGACCGCTATTTCAACGGCGAACTCGAAGACTACGAATATCCCGAGGAAGCGATCCGGGCGGCGCTGGAGCGGCTGCCGAAGGTCGGTTGATCCTCCGCCGCAGGGGTCATTTGCCGTCTCCTCCCGCGCCGTAGTACGCTGGCCCCCACGTCGTTTTGCGGCCTCCCGGCCGCCCTTTCAGCGAGGAAACACCCGTGGCCACCGTCGCCGTCACCAAGGAAAACTTCGAGGAGCTCATCGACCGAAACGACATGGTCGTGCTCGACTTCTGGGCGCCCTGGTGCGGCCCGTGCCGCTCGTTCGCTCCCGTGTTCGAAGCCGCCTCCGAGCAGCACCCCGAGGTCGTTTTCGGTAAGGTCAACACCGACGAGGAGCGCGAACTGGCGGGGATGTTCCAGATCCGCTCGATCCCCACCCTCACGCTGTTCCGCGAGAAGATCATCCTCTTCTCGCAGCCCGGGATGCTCCCCGCGGCCGCCCTTGAGGACGTGCTCGAAAAGGCCAAGGCGCTCGACATGGACGAGGTCCGCCGCGAGGTCGCCGCGCAACAGGGCGATTCGGCGGGCGACACGCCCGCCGGGTGAGCACCGGGCGCCGCGCAAGCGCGCGGCGTCACGATCCGGGCGCGTCCGGGACCGGCAGACGCCCGTCGTCGCGAAAACGCAGGTAGTCCTCCAGGATGCGCGCGTGGTCGAACGCGAGCGGCGGCAGGCGGGCGGGATCGAATACGCCGCACTCGCGCGCGTCGTCGCCGGCCCTGGGATCGCCGCGCGCCTCGGCGACGTACACCGCACTCACCGTATGGCCGCGAGGGTCGCGCCGCGGATCGGAATAGCAGCCGAGCAACGCACGCAGACGCACGCTCAGACCGGTCTCCTCCAGGGCCTCGCGCACGGCGGCCGTCTCCACGCGCTCGCCAACGTCGACGAACCCGCCGGGCAGGGCCCAGCCGTAGGGGGGGTTGCGCCGGGCGATCAGCACGATGGGCCGGTCGGGGCGATCGACGAGTTCGATGATCGTATCGGCGGCCAGGTGCGGCGTGACGGGAGCGGGCATCGGCCTGTCGGCGACGGGGGTGCCGACGGCGGCGTCAGCGGCCGCGGCCGATGACGCGGAAGAGCCGACGGCGCTGACGTTTGTCCGGGCGATGTTCAGGCGCCGGTGCGGGTCCCTCGGTGCGGCGCGCCGCCGCCACCCGTTCACGCTCCGCGCGGCTCTCCGGCGTCTCCTCGTAGAGCAACGCCGCCTCGGCGGCGGGCACGCGACGCTTGGTCAGCGCACGGACGACGACGACGTATTCGAACGGACCACGGCGGATGTTCAGCCGATCACCGGGATGCAGCTCGCGCGAGGACTTGCTGCGTGCGCCGTTGACCTGGACCTTGCCGCCCGAGACGGCCTGCGCCGCCAATGCGCGCGTCTTGAAAAAACGCGCGGCCCAGAGCCATTTGTCGATGCGCACGCGATCGGCCGCCGGGGTCTCTCCGGGCGCCGGGCCTGTCGGGATTTGCGGTTCCGAGTCCACGGGGATCTCTCCGTCGTTGGGGGTACGCCGTCCCTGAAGGCGAGCATGCAACCGGCTCTGCGTACCGTCGAGCCGCGATGGGGCGGTCCCGAATGCCGCGATCGCGCTTCGCGCCTCGACCCGCCGCCGAACCGAGTCACGGTCCAGTCTAGCACGCGCCTCCGGGGGCGCGCGCGGGAAGGCGGCACGACGCGCATCGAAGAATGAGACCCCGTCGGCCGGCACCGGTTCCGGTCCGCCGCCGGTATTTTCAGCACCAACGAAAAAACGCCCAGTAGACCGTGAGGTTGGCGAGGGCCAGCGGGAGCCCCGCGAAGGCGAAGTCGGCGAACCGGAGCGCGGTCACACCGCGCCGCGCCGCGCCCTGCGCGATGATCACGTTACTCGCGGCGCCGAAGAGAAACAGGTTGCCCGCAACCGTGCTCCCCGCCGCGAGTGCGAGAAACGCGGTCTCGGGGGCACCCGCGTGCCGCAGCAGCGGCAGATAGAGGGCGACCAGGGGCACGTTGGACAGCACCTGACTGAGCAGCGCCCCGGCGCCGAGGACGGTGGGCACCGAACCGATCGCCGGATGCGTGCGCTCCAGCCAGGTCTGGAAGAAACCGCTGTCCCAGACGCCGCGCACGAGGATGAAGAGCGCGGCGAAGAATATCAGCGTACCCCAGTCGAGGTTTCGCAGCAGTTCCACACGGCGCCGGGAGAGCAGGACCGGAAGCGCCGCAAGCGCCGCCGCGAGCGGCAGCGGAAAATCCAGCGCGGGTGCGGCCGCGCGGAGCGCGATGCGCGCGATCACCAGCGCCGCGAAGATCGTCATGCCGGCGCGCGCCCGGCGCGCCAGCGCCGGATCCGAGGGCGCTCGTACCGGGCCGGCCGCCGCGAGGCGGTGGAAGTGACGGCGGTAGTACAGCCGCAACACCCCGTAGGCGAGCAGCAGGTTGATCAGCGTCGGAACCCCGAGCCGGCCGAAAAAACTGACGAATGGATCCGCCATCCCGCCGTGCACGGCGATCAGCAGGTTCTGCGGGTTGCCGACCGGGCTCATGACGCTTCCCAGGGTCACCGCGAAGGCCAGCGCCAGGAGCAACAGGCGCGGCTCGACCCCGCGCTCGCGCGCCAGCGCCAGCACCAGCGGCGTACCGACCACCGCCAGGGTGTCGTTCATGAGCAGGGCGGAGGCGGCGCCGACGCCGAAGATCAGCATCAACACCAGGACATCGACCGAACCGGCGCAGGCGAACAGCCGGTCGGCGAGGTGGGCGAGATAGCCGCTGCGCTCCATTGCCTCGCCGAGGACGAACATCGCGGCGAGGAACACCATCACCGACGGATCGATCGCCCGTAGCGCACCCAACGGCGTGATCCCCCCCGTGAGGAGCATCGCCGCCGCGCCGAGGGCGATGATCCGCCAGATCGCCACGCGCAACAGCCCCAGCGTCTGCGCCGCCACGGCGCCGAGCGCCAGCGCCAGGATGGCGACCGGGAGGTTCAAGCGGCACGCGCCGCCGGCGCGGTCACTGCAGCGAGAGGCGTAGCAGCAGGTCGTTCAGACGCCCGACGAAGGCCGCCGGGTCCTCGAGCTGACCACCGTCGGCGAGCAGCGCCTGGTCGAAGAGGATCAACGTCCAGTCGGAGAACCGTGCCTGATCGGATTCCGCCTTCAGGCGCCGCACCAGCGGATGTCCTGGATTGACCTCGAGTACCGGCTTGCCCGCCGGTACCTCGTGGCCCGCGGCCTTGAGCACCCGTTGCAGGTGCACCGACATGTCGTGCTCGTCGAGCACAAGGCACGCGGGCGAATCGGTCAGGCGCCGGCTGACCCGCACGTCCTTCACGCGCTCTCCGAGCACCCCGCGCATGCGCTCGAGCAGGTCCTTGTAGTCCGCCTCCGCCTGCTCGGCGCTGCGCCGTTCCTCCTGGTCCTCGAGGGCGCTCAGATCGAGGTCGCCCTTGGCCACCGACTGCAGCGGCTTGCCATCGAACTCCGTAAGGTGGGACACCAGCCACTCGTCGACGCGCTCGTAGAGCAGCAGGACCTCGACGCCCTTCTTGCGCAGCAGCTCCAGGTGCGGGCTGTGGTCGGCCGCTGCAAAGCTCTCGGCGGTGATGTAGTAGATCTTGTCCTGCCCCTCCTTCATGCGCGCGACGTAGTCGCGCAGCGAGACGTCCTGGTCCGGGCGATCCGTATGCGTGGAGGCGAAACGCAGGAGCGCGGCGATACGGTCGCGGTTGGCGTAGTCCTCGGCCGGCCCCTCCTTCATCACCGCGCCGAAGGTCTTCCAGAAGCGCGCGTATTTCTCCGCGTCCTTCTCCGCCAGCTCCTCCAGGGCGTCGAGCACGCGCTTGACCAGCGCCGGTGCGGATCTGCTCGATCTCGCGGTTGTGCTGCAGGATCTCGCGCGAGATGTTCAGCGGCAGGTCGTCGGAGTCGACGACCCCGCGGACGAACCGAAGGTACTGGGGCAGCAGGTGCTCGGTGTCATCGAGGATGAAGACGCGCCTTACGTAGAGCTTGACGCCGTGGCGGCGTTCGCGGTCCCACAGGTCGAAGGGCGCGCGCGCGGGGATGTAGAGCAGCGAATCGTAGCTGACCCGCCCCTCGACGTGGTTGTGTATCCACAACAGCGGGTCCTCGAAGTCGTGCGCGACCTGTTTGTAGAACTCCCGGTACTCCTCGTCGGACACCTCCGAGCGGCGGCGCGCCCACAGGGCCGAGGCGCGATTGACCGTCTCCTCGCCCTCCCCGTCCTCCTTGGGCATGCGGATCGGCAGCGGGACATGGTCGGAGTACTTGCGCACGATGGTGCGCAGGCGCAACGGGTCGAGAAACTCGTCCTCGCCCTCGCGCAGGTGCAGGACGACCTCGGTACCGCGGGCCGGGCGCTCGACGGTCTCCAGGCTGTATTCGCCCTGCCCGTCCGATTCCCACCGCACGCCGTGCTCCGGGCCGAGCCCCGCGCGCCGGGTGTACAGGGTGACCCGGTCGGCGACGATGAACGCGGAATAGAAACCGACGCCGAACTGCCCGATCAGGCGTGCATCCTTGGACTGGTCCCCGGTGAGACGCTCGAGGAACTGGCGCGTGCCGGAACGCGCGATGGTGCCGATGTTCTCCACCACTTCGGTACGCGTCATGCCGATGCCGTTGTCGGCGATGGTGATCGTGCGCCGCTCGCGATCGACGGTGATGCGCACCGCCAGGTCCGTATCGCCCTCGTAGAGGGCATCGTCGGTCAGGGCCTCGAAACGCAGTTTGTCGCACGCGTCGGCGGCATTGGAGATCATCTCGCGCAGGAAGATCTCACGATTCGAGTACAGCGAGTGGATCATGAGGTTCAGCAACTGCCGAACCTCGGCCTGGAAGCTGAGGGTTTCCTTGTGGGCCTCGACCTCGGTCATCACCGCCTCCCGCACGGTTGGGACGATCGTCGCGTCAAAGGTAGGGGCAGGGTGCACGGCTTTCAAGGCCGCGCCGGACGACGCGGGGAGGGATCGCCCGACCGGCGGCGGGGTCAGTCGGCCCGAAGGGCGCCCTCGTGGGACAGGAGCCAGCGCTTGAGTTCCACCTCGGGCCCGGACCGGACTCCCTGGTAGCCGCCGATGCCGCCGCGGGCGACGACGCGATGGCAGGGGACGATCAGGGCGACGGGGTTGGCGCGGCAGGCGGCCGCGACGGCGCGCGCCCCGCTGCCGAGCCGGCGCGCCAACTCTCCGTAGGTCATGGTGCGGCCGGCGGGTATGCGCCGCAGTGCGGCCCAGACCCGGCGCTGGAAATCGGTCCCGCGGCGCGCCAGGGGCAGCGACCACGACGCGGCCGGGTCGCGAAGGTAGCGCCGCAGCGCGGCGGCCAGCTCCGCGGGCGGGCGATCGCCCGCACCGGCAGGGGGGTGCGGGTGCAACTCCAGCGCCCAGAGCCGCCCGCCGCGCAGTTCACCGGCGATCGAGCCGAAGGGCGCCGCCGCCGTGAAGCGGATCCCCGCAGCCGCGCCCACGTGCGTCGCCAGCACCGCCGCTCCCCCGCTCAGTCCGCCCGCTTGCGACCGAGCTTCTCCTTGATCCGGGCCGCCTTGCCCTCACGCTCGCGCAGGTAGTACAGCTTGGCGCGGCGCACGTCGCCGCGGCGCTTGACCTGCACCGAATCCAGGGCCGGGCTGTAGGTCTGGAACACGCGCTCCACGCCCTCCCCGTGCGAGACCTTGCGCACGGTGAAGGAGGAGTTCAGGCCGCGGTTGCGCTTGGCGATCACCACGCCCTCGAACGCCTGGAGGCGCTCGCGCGTGCCTTCCTTCACCTTCACTTGCACCACCACCGTGTCCCCGGCGGCGAACGCCGGCAGCTCGCGCCCCATCTGTTCGTGTTCGATCTCTTCGATGACGTTAGCCATGATCACGGCCCCTCTGCCAGTTCGTCGATTCAATCCGCATCGCGCCCGCACTCGCGGACATATTCCTCCAGCAACGCGCGGGCCTCGGCGTCGAGCGCCAGCGCCTCCAGCAGTTCGGGGCGCCGCCGCCAGGTCCGGCCGAGCGCCTGCTTCAGGCGCCAGCGCCGCACCGCCCCGTGGTCGCCGCCGAGCAGCACCGGCGGGACCCGGCGCCCGGCGAAGACCTCCGGGCGCGTGTACTGCGGGTACTCGAGCAGGCCCGCACTGAAGGAATCCTGTCCGGCCGATTCCGCCGCCCCCAGGACGCCCGGGAGCAACCGGACCACCGCATCCACCAGCACCAGCACCGCCGGCTCGCCGCCGCTCAGCACATAGTCGCCGATCGACCACTCCTCGTCGATCTCGGCCTCGATGACGCGCTCGTCCACCCCCTCATAGCGGCCGGCGACCAGGATCAGCCCGGGACGCGCGGCGAAGGCGCGCACGCCCGCCTGATCCAGACGCCGCCCCTGCGGCGTGAGGTAGACGGCCGGCGTCGCGGGCCCCGCGGCGGCGCGCGCCGCACGGATCGCGGCGCTCAAGGGCCCGGCACACATCACCATTCCCGGTCCCCCGCCGTACGGTCGGTCGTCGACCGTACGATGGCGATCGGCGGTGTAGTCACGCGGATTCCACGTCGCCACCTCGACCAGCCCGCGCTCGCGCGCGCGCCCGACGACCCCGTAGGCGGTGATCGCGTCGACCAGTGCCGGAAACAGCGTCACCACATCGATGCGCATCCGGCGCCTCCACCCCGGCGCCCCCCGGGCCCATTCAGATCCACCCGGGCGGGGCCGCTCCGGTCCGCCCCGGTCCGCTCTGGTCCGCTCCGAAGCGGCTTCTCGTCCCCGCGATGAGCGGGCGCTCCAGGCAACGTCAGAAATCCGGCTCCCAGTCGACCTCGATCACGCCGCGTTCGCGGTCGACGGCCCGGACCACCGGGCCGATCGCGAACGGGATGAGCCGCTCATGCTCGCCCTGCACCACGAGCACGTCGTTCGCCCCGGTCTCGAGCAGCCGACTGACCGTCCCCAGGGGCCGGCCGTCGCGCGTCACCACCCGCAGACCGACCAGATCGACCCAGTAGTACCCGTCGGGACCGGGGTCTGGGAGCTGCTCGCGGCGCACCGCGATCTCGCGGCCGACCCAGCCGCCGGCGGCGTCCCGGTCGGTGCAGCCCTCGAGCCGCGCGACGACGCCCTTGCCGTGGCGGCGTCCCTCCGCGAGGGTGTGCGCGACCCACCCCGACGCCCCCGACAGCCACCAGGGCACATATTCCAGAATGGCCTCGCGGGGCTCCGTATAGGAGTAGATCCGCACCCAGCCGCGAACGCCGTAGACCCCGGAGACCTTCCCGACCGGTACGAACCGGGGCGTCCGCGTCGCGGCCATCGGAGCCGGACCGCGGGGGTCGCCGCCCGCGGCGACCCGCCTCAGGACGCCGCGGGGGCGGCCGGCGTCCGGCTCCCGGCCTTGATCAGGCCGGCGACGCGCTCAGAGGCCTGCGCGCCGCGCGCGAGCCAGTACTCCAGGCGCTCGGTGTCCAGGTGCAGGCGCGTCTCGCCGCCGGTGGCGATCGGATTGAAATAGCCCAGCCGTTCGATGAAACGGCCGTCGCGCGCGTTGCGGCTGTCGGCCACGACGATGTTGTAGAAGGGGCGCTTGGTCGCTCCGCGCCGCGCCAGCCGGATGGTAACCATAAGGACCGGTCCTCTCGATCGGGTTCGCGCGGGCCGCGGCCTAAAGGCGGCGACCCGGGTCAAACCGGGCATTTTACGGATATCCCGGCAAAAAGGAAGCCCGCGGCCCCCGGCGCGGGCCCGGAACGGCCCCGGCGACGCCCCGGGAGAGGCCCCGGGGGCGGACCTCAGAACGGCAGCCCGGGGGGGAAACCACCCTTGCGCCCGCGCAGCAGGCCGGCGAGTCCTCCCTTCTTGCCCATCTTTTTCATCATCTTCTGCATCTGGGAGTGCTGCTTGAGCAGCCGGTTGACCTCCTGGACCTGGGTCCCGGAGCCGGCGGCGATGCGCCGCTTGCGCGAGCCGCGGATCACGTCGGGGAAGCGCCGCTCGTGCGGAGTCATGGATCCGATGATGGCGATCATCCGCCGCACCTCGCCGTCGTCGATCCGGCCCTTGACCCCCGCCGGCAGGTCCGCCGCCCCCGGCAGCTTCTCGAGCAATCCCGCCAACCCCCCCATGCGCTGCATCTGCTCGAGCTGGTCGCGGAAATCGGCGAGGTCGAAGCCCTTGCCCTTGGCCAGCTTGCCCGCGAGCCGCGCCGCCTTGTCCTTGTCGACCTTCTGCTCGGCCTCCTCGACGAGGCTGAGCACGTCGCCCATGCCGAGGATGCGCGAGGCGACGCGGTCGGGGTGAAACGGTTCCAGCGCGGCGCTCTTCTCCCCCACCCCGAGGAACTTGATCGGACACCCGGTGATGTGCCGGATCGACAGCGCCGCACCCCCGCGCGCGTCGCCGTCGGTCTTGGTGAGCACCACCCCGGTCAGCGGCAGAGCCTCGTGGAAGGCGCGCGCGGTGTTGGCCGCGTCCTGGCCGGTCATGCTGTCGACGACGAACAGGGTCTCGACCGGATGCACCTGGGCGTGGATGCGGCGGATCTCGTCCATCATCCCGGCGTCGATGTGCAGCCGCCCGGCGGTATCCAGGATGACCACGTCGACGAAGCGGCGTCGCGCCGCATCGACGGCGGCCGCCGCGATCGCCACCGGGTCCTGGGATGGGTCGCTCGGATGGAACTCCGCACCGACCTCCGCGGCCAGCGTGCGCAGTTGCTCGATGGCGGCGGGCCGATAGACGTCGCAACTCGCCACCAGGACCTTGCGACCCTCGCGCTCGCGCAGGCGGCGCGCGAGCTTGGCGGTGGTGGTGGTCTTGCCCGAGCCCTGCAGCCCGGCCATGAGCACGACCGCCGGGGCACGCGTCTTGAGATCGAGCCCCGCGCCCGCCGCACCCATCACGGCGACGAGTTCGTCGTGCACGACCTTCACGAGCGCCTGACCGGGCGTGAGGCTGGCCGCCACCTCGCGCCCGAGCGCGCGCTCGCGCACCCGTTCGACGAATTCGCGCACCACGGGCAGCGCGACGTCGGCCTCGAGCAGGGCCATGCGCACTTCGCGCAGCGCGTCGCGGACGTTGTCCTCGGTCAGGCGCCCCTGGCCCCGGACACGGCGCAGCGTGCCGCGCAACCGCTCGCTGAGACTGTCGAACATCACCCGGGCTCCGTTTCCGAGAATCGGCGCGCCGACCGCCGGCGGCGGCCGCGGCGCTTGTGCCATACATGCGCGCGTGGGATTATACCGACTGGCGGGCCCTGCGGCACGGCGGCAGTACGGCCGCCCCCGCATGCCCGCGTTTTCCGGCCCTGTCCCGAACGGAACCCATGGCGTGAGCACTGGCGGATCCTCCGGCCCGATTTTCGGCGCGATCAGCCTCCTGGCGATGCTCAGCTATGTGGCCGCCACGGTCCTGCTCGGCCGACGGCTGTTGCGCACCGCCCACGGCGAGGGGGCTGCGAAACCCCGCGCGCTGCTGCCGGGCGCCGTGGCGGCCGTACTCCACGCGGCCGTCAGTTACCACAGCCTCTTCGGCCACGGCACGCTCAACCTCGGCTTCTTCAACGCCCTCTCCCTCGTCGCCTGGATCATGGTCGTCCTGATGCTGCTGCTCGCGCTCGGGCGGCCGGTGGAGAGCGTCGGCGTCCTGCTCTACCCGGTGGCGGCGGTGACCGTGATCCTGGACGGACTCTTCCACGCCCCGCAGTTTCTCGGGCACGTGTGGTGGGGCCTCGACGCGCACATCGTGATCTCGCTGCTCGCCTACAGCGTCCTGAGCGTGGCCTCGCTGCAGGCCATCCTCCTGGCGGTCCAGCACCATCACCTGCGCAACAAGCATCCGGGCGGCCTGGTACGCGCGCTGCCTCCGCTCCAGACCATGGAGACGCTGCTGTTCCAGATGATCACCGTCGGATTCATTCTCCTCAGCCTGGCGCTGGTCACCGGCCTGTTCTTCCTCCACGACATCTTCAACCAGCACCTGGTGCACAAGACGGTCCTGTCGATCATCGCGTGGGTGGTATTCGCCGTGCTGTTGTGGGGGCGATGGCGCTTCGGCTGGCGCGGGCCGGTTGCGATCCGCTGGACCCTCGGCGGCATCTTCGCATTGATGCTCGCCTACTTCGGCACCAAGTTCGTCCTCGATCTGGTCCTGCATCGCGTCGCGGGCTGAACGCGGGCTCGCGCCCGGCGGCCCTTGACAGGGCCGGGCGCGAGCCTCGAACATGGAACCGATCCCCGACTCGACGAGGCGGTGTCCGCTTGGACAATGTCCCTTTGGGTGCGCTGTTCGGCGCGCTGGTCGTACTGATCTTCGTTTCCGCCTTTTTCTCCGGAGCCGAGACCGGGCTGATGGCCCTCAACCGCTACCGGCTGCGCCATCTGGCCAAGGCGGGACATCCCGGAGCGGTCCGCGCCAGCCGCCTGCTCGAGCGCCCCGACCGCCTGATCGGACTGATCCTGCTCGGCAACAACTTCGCCAACATCCTGGCCTCGTCGATCGCCACGATCATTGCCCTGCGGCTCATGGGGGAGGCCGGGATCGCAATCGCCACCGGTCTGCTGACCTTCGTCGTACTGATCTTCGCCGAGGTCGCGCCCAAGACCTTCGCCGCCCTGCACCCCGAGCGCGTCGCCCTGCCCGCCTCTTTCGTGCTGCACCCGATGCTGCGCGTGCTCAACGTGGTGGTACGCGGGATCAACGCCATCGCCAACGCGCTGCTGCGCGCCGTCGGGGTACCGCTGGACGAGGCCTCCGTGACCCACCTCAACGAGGAGGAACTGCGCACGGTGGTGATGGAGGCCGGCGCGATGATCCCGCGCCGCCACCAAAAGATGCTCTTGAGCATCCTCGACCTCGAGCGTGTGACCGTCGAGGACATCATGGTCCCGCGCAACGAGATCGTCGGCATCGATCTGGATGACGACTGGGACACCATCGTCGAGCAACTCACCACCAGCCAGTACACCCGCCTTCCCGTCTACCGGGAAAGCATCGACAACGTCCTCGGCTTTCTCCATGTCCGCCGCATCCTGCCGCTGATCGCCCGCGGGGCACTGACTCCAGAGACCCTGAGCACGGCGGTGCGCGAACCCACCTTCATTCCCGAGGGGACCCCGCTCAACCGCCAGCTCCTCAACTTCCAGCGCCACAAGGGCCGCGTCGGTCTGGTGGTGGACGAGTACGGCGACATCCAGGGCCTGGTCGCGCTCGAGGACATCCTCGAGGAGATCGTCGGCGAATTCACCACCGATCCCTCGGCCTCGATCCGCGATGTCGTACCGCAACCCGACGGCTCCTACCTCGTCGACGGCAGCGCCAACATCCGCGACCTCAACCGGACGATGCACTGGCGCCTGCCGACCGGCGGCCCGAAGACGCTGAACGGGCTCATCCTCGAATACCTCGAACACATCCCGGAGGCGAACACCAGCCTGATGCTCGCCGGCTATCCGATGGAGGTCGTCCAGGCGCAGGACAACGCGATACGTAAAGTCCGCATCTGGCCGACTCCCCGGCGCCCGCGCGACACGACGCCCGACGGCGGCGAGGTGCGGACTCGCGAGGCACAGGCGTCCAAGGGGCCCGAATAGCCGGCATACGCGGGATCGGGCGTCGGGCGCACAACGAACCGGGCGGTTTTTTCGCCCCCTGGCCCTGCGCGGTGCTATCCTATCGCGGACACCGGGCACCCCGGCGGAGGGGCGCGATGACGACACCGGGCAGCGGCGACGAGCGCCGCCGGTTCAGCCGTATCCCGTTCGACGCGCAGGCCGTGTTGCGCGCGCCCGACGGCGGCGAATGGCGCGGGAGGCTGCTCGACATCTCGCTCAAGGGGGTGCTGCTCGAACGGCCCGCCGACTGGAACGCGGAGCCCGGGGCCGATCTGGCCCTGGAGATCCTCCTCGACGCGGGCGCGAGCATCCGCATGGAGGTCGCCGTGGTGCACGCCGAAGCGGATCACCTCGGCCTGCGCTGCCAGCACATCGACCTCGACAGCATCGCGCACCTGCGGCGCCTGGTGGAGTTGAACCTGGGCGACCCCGCACTGCTCGATCGCGAACTCTCGGCGCTCGGCTGACCGGGCCGCGTCCGGCAGCAGGATTCCGGCTGCGGCCGGCGGGGGTTCAGAGGGCCTCGAGCACCTCCGCGAGGCGCCGCACCGCCTGGATCCGGATCCCCTCGACCCCGCCCTTGGGGACGTTGCCGTGCGGCACGATCGCGCGGCGCACGCCGTGCTTGGCGGCCTCGCGCAGGCGCTCCGGCCCGCCGGGCACCGGGCGGATCTCGCCCGCCAGCCCCACTTCACCGAACACCGCCAGATCCGCGGGCAGGGCGCGCCCACGGAAACTCGACAGCACCGCCAGCAGCACCGCGAGATCGGCCGCGGTCTCGCCGACGCGTACCCCGCCGACCACATTGACGTAGACGTCCTGATCGTAGACGGCCACGCCGCCGTGGCGGTGCAGCACCGCGAGCAGCATCGCCAGGCGGTTCTGATCCATGCCCAGCGGCACGCGCCGCGGATTGCCGGAGTGCCCGGCATCGACCAGGGCCTGGACCTCGACGAGCAGCGGTCGCGTCCCTTCGCGGGTGACCATGACCACGCTCCCGGGGACCGGCTCCTCGTGCCGCGACAGGAAGATCGCCGAGGGGTTGCCGATCTCGCGCAGGCCGGTATCGCCCATGGCGAACACACCCAGTTCGTTGACCGCCCCGAAGCGGTTCTTGACCGCGCGCACGACGCGGAAGCGCCCGCCGGGATCGCCCTCGAAATAGAGCACGGTGTCGACCATGTGTTCGAGCACCCGCGGGCCGGCGATGGTCCCCTCGCGGGTGACGTGTCCGATCAGGAACACGGCGGTGCCGCTGCGCTTGGCGTAGCGCACGAGCTGCGCGGCACTCTCGCGCACCTGCGCCACCGCGCCGGGCGCGGACTGCAGCAGTTCCGTATAGACCGTCTGGATGGAATCGACCACCAGCACCCGCGGGCGCTCGCGCTCGGCCGCGGCGAGCAGCTCTTCGAGACGGGTCTCGGCCAGCAGGCGCAGGTGGCCGGCGTCGAGCCCGAGCCGGTGCGCGCGCAGGCTGATCTGCTGCGGCGACTCCTCGCCGCTGACATAGAGCCCGGGGGTATCGTCCGGCAGCGCGGCGAGCGCCTGCAGCAGCAGCGTGGATTTTCCCACCCCGGGATCGCCGCCGATCAGGACCACCGACCCCGCCACCAGTCCGCCGCCGAGGGCGCGATCGAGTTCGCCGATGCCGGTGGCGATGCGCTGTCGGCGCTCCGGCGCGACCTCGGCCAGCGACTGAACCCGGGCATCGCCCGCCACGCCGCCGGCGTAGCCCGCGAAACGCGCGCCGCGTGCGGCGGGGGCGCTCGTCTCGGCCAGCGTGTTCCAGGCCCCGCAGTCGGGACACTGCCCGCTCCATTTCGGCGCCTGGGCCCCGCACGCGGTGCAGGCGAATACCGATCGGGCCGCCATGGTGAGGACGCTCCTTCGAGATATACGGGGAAATCCGCCGGGAAATCCGCCGCAACCGCCGCGCTACCCCGGCCCCCGGGCCGCCGCCCGGAGGTCCGCCACGGCATCCTATCACGCAGGGCGCGCGGGGCGCTCAATCCGGGCCCGAAGCGGCCGCTAGTCACGGTGTGGGGGCGAGCGGTCGGGAAGGCCCCCGGTCACCGGGGGGCGGATCAGGCGACGAACCCCGGCCTGCGGGATTGCCCGGACCCCCGCCGGGACCCACGGCCGGACGGGATCGATATGGTCGCAACGACGAGCGAGACCCTGGCCGGGACCGCACGGCTCCTCAAGGCGCGCGCCAACCGCCACGCGCTCTACGGCGTGATCATCGCCGCACTGTGCATCGCCGCCGCCTCGCTGCTGGCCGCGTTCATGAATTCCGGCGCCGTCAGCGTCGAGGCGCTGATAGAGGCGCAGCGCAGCAACTACGCCCTGTGGATCCTCGACGCCATGCCGTTCGTGTTCGCGGTCTGGGGGCAGTACGCGGGCTCTCTCATGGCCTACGAGGCCGGCGCCGCCGTCGTCGATCAGACCAACGAACTGCGCGCTCAGGCCGAGGCCGCCGAGCGCCGGATGACCTACGAGGCGACGCACGACCCGCTTACCGATCTGCCCAACCGCGTCCTGCTCCACGACCGCCTGGCGCAGGCGGTCAACGCCGCCCGGCGCGGCGGTGAGTGCCTGGCGGTCCTGGTGATGGACCTCGATCACTTCAAGGAGATCAACGACACCCTCGGACACTGCAACGGTGACCTCCTGCTCAAGCAGGTCGCCTCGCGCCTGAAGGCGGCGCTGCGCGCGCCGGACACCGTCGCGCGGCTCGGCGGCGACGAGTTCGCCGTACTGCTCCCGAAGATCCATCACGCCGACGGCGCCGAACTCTCCGCGCGCAAGCTGCTGCGCGCGCTCGAACCCCCGTGCGTCGTAGGCGGGCTCCATCTCGAGGTGCATGCCAGTATCGGGATCGCGGTCTGCCCCGAACACGGCGCCGACCCCGACACCCTGATGCAGCGCGCCGAGGTCGCCATGTACGCCGCCAAACGCAACCACAGCGGGTTCGCCCGCTACGCCGCGGGACACGACCAGTACAGCCCGCGCCGCCTGGTGCTCATGGGCGAGCTGCGCCAGGCCATCGAACACGGACACCTGTGCCTGCACTACCAGCCGAAGGTGGAGATGGCGCGCGGCGAACTCACCGAGGTCGAGGCCCTGGTGCGCTGGCGCCACCCCCAGCACGGGCTCATGCCTCCGGACGAATTCATCCCGCTGGCCGAGCGCACCGGCCTCATCCAGGCGCTGACGCACTGGGTACTCGACGAGGCGCTGCGCCAGAGCGCGGAGTGGGGCCGCGCGGGACGCGACATCGGCGTCTGCGTCAATCTCTCGCCGCGCGTGCTCCTCGACCCGCAGATCCCCGACACCTTCGCCGGCCTGCTGGCCGCGCACCGCATCGCCCCCTCGCGTCTCGTGCTGGAGATCACCGAAGGGGCGATCATGGCCGACCGCGACCGCGCCCTCGAGATCCTCACCCGGCTGCACGGCTTCGGCGTGCGCCTGTCGATCGACGACTTCGGGACCGGGTACTCCTCGCTCGCCTACCTCAAGCGCCTGCCGGTCGAGGAACTCAAGATCGACCAGTCCTTCGTGATGGCCATGCTGGAGGACGCCAACGACGCGGTGATCGTGCGCGCGACGATCGAGCTGGCGCACAACCTCGGGCTGCGCGTGGTGGCCGAGGGCGTGCGCAGCCGCGCCCTGTGGGAGCGGCTGCGGGAACTCGGCTGCGACGCCGCCCAGGGGGAGTACGTGGGTGATCCGCTGGAGGCCGCGGCGCTGATCGAGGCGCTGCCGCGGGGACCGTGGCACCTGCGCACCGGCCGGCGACGCGCCTGAGCGGGCGCTGCGCACGCCGCGCCGGTGCGCCTCAGCGGGAAACGAGCAGCGCCAGTTCGTAGCCGACCAGCGCCGCGTAGAGTCCGAACAGCGTGAATTTCAGGTGCCGCACGCGCAACCGCCCGGCGACACGGAAGTCGTGATGGACTGTGAGCACGAGCAGCCCGACGGCGGTGAGCGCGACCTTGACCCCGATGAACAGCGTCAGGTCGCGGTGCAGGAGCACATCCATGAACGGATTGAGCTCGCGCGCCCCGCCCGCGATCAATAACAGGGTGAAATAGGCGTCGAGGCAGGAGAGCATCAGGGTCGCGATGCAGGCGCCGGCGACGAGCGGGGAGTAGAGATCGACGTAACCCTGATCGCCCACGCGGCGCGCATGGCGGCGGCGGCCGTGGAGCAGGTAGCGCAGCGGCGGCAACCCGCGCCGGCGGCGCTCGACGCCGGCGCGCCGCGCGCGCGCCGGCGCGGGCGTCCCGATCGCTGTCCGCACCACCCCGGTCGGCGAAGGCGTCATGGCGGCGCACCCGTGTCCGCGACCGCCCCTCCGTGGGCCCCTGTCCGACCCGGGCACGGCGCGCGCCCCGGTCTCCGTCACCCGCCAGTATACGGGATCGCGCCGGAACCGTGCACCACCGGCCTATGAATCAATCCGTTACGACAAAAACCGGCCGGCCCTGCACTCACGGGCCGTCGTCCCGGGTGAGCCGGGGGACGCGCGGGCCGACCGCACACAGCAGCTCGTAGGCGATCGTGCCGGCGTGGCGCGCGACCTCCTCCACCGTCAGGCCCGGCCCCCACAGGGTCACGGGGTCGCCGGGCCGCGCGTGCGGATGGCCGCGCAGGTCGAGCGTGATCATGTCCATGGACACGCGCCCGATCAGGGCGGCCCGGGCCCCGCCCACCAGCACCGGCGTTCCGGAGACCGCATGGCGCGGGTAGCCGTCGCCGTAGCCGATGGCCGCCACGCCCACCGCCATGTCCTCGGGGCAGACCCAGGTCCCGCCGTAGCCGATTGCGTCGCCCCGTCGACGCGCGTTGACTGCGATCAGCCGCGTCTCGAGCGTCATGACCGGCGCGAGACCCTCGTCCGCTCCGGTGCGCGCGGGATACGGCGAGACGCCGTAGAGCAGGATCCCGGGGCGTACCCAGTCGAGACGGGCCTGCGGCCAGCCGAGCAGCGCGCCCGAGTTGGCAGCGCTGCGTACACCCGGCAGCCCTTCGAGCGCGGCGTCGAAGACCGCAAGCTGGCGCGCGGTCGCGTCGCTGTCGCGGTCGTCGGCGCAGGCGAAATGCGTCATCCAGCCGAGCGCGCCCACCGCCCGGGACGTCGAAAGACGTTCGTAGATCGCACGCGCGGCCCCCGGCGCGAAGCCCAGGCGATGCATGCCCGTATCGAGCTTGACCCAGACCCGCAGCGGGGCGGGCAACGCGCGGGCCGAATCCAGCAGTCCGAGCTGGCTGTCGTGGTGCACGACGATGTCGAGGTCGTGGCGCGCGGCCAGTTCGAGTTCCGCCGCCTCCACCACGCCCTCGAGCAGTACCACCCGTCCGGTCACGCCGCCCCGGCGCAGCGCCAGCGCCTCCTCGATACAGGCCACCGCCAGGGCGTCGGCCTCGGCGAGCGCGTGCGCGACCTCCAGGAGTCCGTGACCGTAGGCGTTGGCCTTGACGACGGCCATCACGCGGCTGCCCGACGCGCGCGCCCGCGCCAGGCGCAGGTTGGCGCGCAGGGCGCAGAGGTCGACGACGGCGCGCGCGCGCGGGCTGGGCGCCGCGCGGCTCACGCCGGCCCCGGGTTCCCGTAGTACTCCGGCGCCAGGTTTTCGAAGCGCGTGTACTGCCCGAGGAAGGTGAGGTTGACGTGGCCGATGGGACCGTTGCGCTGCTTGCCGATGATGATCTCGGCGATGCCCTTCTGCGGACTGTCCTCGTTGTAGACCTCGTCGCGGTAGATGAACACGATCACGTCCGCATCCTGCTCGATGGCGCCCGACTCGCGCAGGTCCGACATGACCGGGCGCTTGTTGGGGCGCTGTTCGAGGCTGCGGTTGAGCTGCGAGAGCGCCACCACCGGCACGTTCAGCTCCTTGGCCAGCGACTTGAGCGAGCGCGAGATCTCGGAGATCTCCGTGGCGCGGTTCTCGCGCGTGCCCGGGACCTGCATGAGCTGCAGGTAATCGACCACGATCAGGCCGAGTTCGCCGTGCTCGCGCTTGAGCCGGCGCGCGCGCGCGCGCAGCTCCGTCGGCGTAAGCGCGGAGCTGTCGTCGATGAACAACGGCGACTCCGCCAACAGGTCCATGGCCGAGGTCAGGCGCGGCCAGTCCTCGTCGTGGAGCTTGCCGGTGCGCACGCGGTGCTGGTCGATGCGTCCGAGCGAGGACATCATGCGCATGGCGAGCTGCTCGCCGGGCATCTCCATGCTGAAAACCGCGACCGGGACCTTGCTCTTGATGGCCGCGTGCTCGGCGAGGTTCATCGCGAAGGTCGTCTTGCCCATCGACGGGCGGCCCGCGACGATGATCAGGTCCGCCGGCTGCAGCCCCGAGGTGAGTTCGTCGAAGTCGGCGAACCCGGTCGCCAGTCCGGTGATCGGTTCGTCGAGCTGATAGAGCGTGTCGATGCGGTCGACCACGCGGGTGAGCAGGTCGCGGATGCTGGTGAAGCCGCCCAGGCCGCGCGCGCCGCGCTCGGCGATGCGGAAGATCAGCTTCTCGGCGTGATCGACGAGTTCGGCGGCATCGCGCCCTTCGGGGCGGAAGGCGCTGTCGGCGACCTCGGTGCCGGTCTGGATGAGCTGGCGCAGGATGGAGCGTTCGCGGACGATGTCCGCGTAGGCCTGGATATTGGCCGCGCTCGGCGTGTTCGCGGCGAGGGTGCCCAGGTAGGGTAGCCCGCCGGCGGTATTGAGTTCGCCGGCCTTCTCCAGATGCTCGGCGATGGTGACCACGTCGAAGGGGGCGCCGCGCTCGGCCAATGCGGCGATCGCCCGAAACACCAGGCGGTGGTCGCGGCGGTAGAAGTCCTCCTCGGTGATGCGGTCCGAGACCCGCTCCCAAGCCCGGTTTTCGAGCATCAGGCCGCCGAGCACCGCCTGCTCGGCGTCGATCGAATGCGGCGGGACCCGCAGCGCCTGAGTCGCCGAGTCGGCGGTCTCCCCCTGCTGGGACAGCGCGTTGGGCACGGTCGCCTATTCCGCGACGATAGTGATCTTCACCACGGCGTTCACATCCGAGTGCAGGTGCAGGGTCACCTCGTACTCGCCGATCTGGCGCAGCGGACCGCCCGGCAGGCGTACCTCGCGCCGCTCCACCGGCACGCCCTGCGCACTGATGGCCGCGGCGATCTCGGCGGTGCCGACGGAGCCGAACAGGCGCCCCTCGTCGCCGGCCTTGGAGACCACCGTGAAGCTGCCGCCCTCGAGCCGCTCGCGGCGCGCCTCGGCCGCGGCCAGCGCCTCGGCGGCGAGCCGCTCCAGCTCCGCGCGCCGCGCCTCGAAGCGGGCCACGTTGTCCGGCGTCGCCTCCGTCGCCCGCCCCTGCGGAATGAGATAGTTGCGCGCGTAGCCGCGGCGCACCCTGACGCGGTCGCCCAGGTCCCCCAGGTGTTCGGTCTTCTGCAACAGGATCACTTCCATCGCGGCGTCCTCGGCTCGCGCGCCCGGCGGGCGGGCGCGGGTCTCAATGCTGGTCGGTGTAAGGCAACAGCGCCAGGAAGCGCGCGCGCTTGACGGCGCGGGCGAGCTGGCGCTGATAACGCGAGCGCGTACCGGTGATCCGGCTGGGTACGATCTTACCGGTCTCGGTGACGTACTGGCGCAGCGTCGCGATGTCCTTGTAGTCGATCTCCTTGACGCCCTCCGCGGTGAAGCGGCAGTACTTGCGGCGGCGGAAGAACCGGGCCATGGCAGAGTCCTCGTTCGTTGGATGCCCGGCCGGCGGCCGGGCCCGAAATCAGGTGGAACCGTTGCGGCGCACGATTCACTCGGCCGCCGCGCCCTCCTCGGCCTCCGCAGCCGGCAGTGCCGTCTTGGTCTCAGCGGCAGGCTGTGCCGCCTCGGCCTCGCGCCGCGGCGCGCGCTCCTCGTCACGCCGACCGCGCCCACCGCGCTCCGAGCCGTCGCGCTCACGGTCCTCGCGGCCCTTGGCCATCGGCGAGGGATCGGTGACCGCCGCGTCGCGACGGATGACCAAGTGGCGCAGGACCGCGTCGTTGAAGCGGAACGCGCTGGTGATCTCGTCCAGGGACTCCTGGCTGCACTCGACGTTCATCAGCACGTAGTGCGCTTTGGGCACCTTCTGGATGGGATAGGCGAGCTGGCGTCGGCCCCAGTCCTCGAGCCGATGAACGGTGCCCCCGCGCGACTCGACGCTCGCGCGGTAGCGCTCGATCATGGCGGGCACCTGCTCGCTCTGGTCCGGGTGGACCAGGAAGACGATCTCGTAATGCTTCATCGAACACGCTCCTTACGGGTTGGCAGCCGGACGCCGATGCGCCCGGCAAGGAGCCGGGCCGCCCGTAGCGGCCCCGGGGTCCTGCTTCGGGAAACGGGCATTCTACTGGACCCCCGGCGCATGCGCAATCGCACCACCGCCTGCGGCCGCGCGGCGCCGGCGCCGCACCTCGAACAGCAGCACCCCGGCGGCGACGCCGACATTGAGGCTCTCCACGCTACCGGCCATCGGCAGGCTGACGAGGCGGTCGCAGCGCTCACGCGTGAGCCGCCGCAGCCCGCGCGCCTCGCCGCCCAGCACCAGCGCGAGCGGGCCGTCGAGGTGCCCGGCGTCGTAGACGCAGAGCGGGGCCTCCGCGGCGGCGCCCACGACCTGCACCCCGGCCTCGGTGCGCAGCGCCTGGAGGGTGCGCGCCAGGTTGGTCACCGCCAGGAAGGGCACGCGCCCGGCGGCGCCGCTCGCGACCTTGCGCGCCGCGGCCGTCAGCCCCACGGCCCGGTCGCGCGGGGCGATCACCGCGTGGGCCCCGGCCGCCTCGGCGGTGCGCAGGCAGGCCCCGAGGTTGTGCGGGTCCTGCACCCCGTCCAGGACCAGCAGCAGGGCGGGCTCGGTCAGCGTCGCGATCAGCGCCAGCGGATCGCTCACCGCCGGCCTGTCGATGGCGCCGGCGGCGCGCACGGCCACGCCCTGATGGCGCCCCCCGCCGGTGCGCTCGTCGAGCGCGGTCCGCGGGACGCGATGCACCGTCACGCCCGCGGCCTGTGCGCGTGCCACCAGCGCGCGCACGCGCGCGTCGTGCCGCCCGCTCTGCACCCACAGCCCGGCGAGGGCCGCGGGGTCCCGGTCGAGCGCGGCGCGCACGGCGTGATAGCCGAAGATCCAGCGCTCGGCCGCCATGGTGCGGACTACGGGCGCCGGCGTCGACGCGCGCCCCGGGCCCGGCCGCGCCCGGGGCGCGCGGCGGCCGGAGCGGCGACGGGTTCGGCGAGCTCGAAATCGATGCGCCGCTCGTCGAGGTCGACGCGTACCACCTGCACGCGCACGCGGTCGGCGAGGCGAAAGACGCGCCCGGAACGCTCGCCGGTGAGGCGGTGGTGCGCCGGATCGTAGTGGAAGTAGTCGGTCCCGAGCGCGGTGATGTGTACCAGCCCCTCGACATAGATGCCGTCGAGCTCGACGAAGACGCCGAAGCCGGTCACGCCGGTGATGGTGCCGTCGAAGCTCTGCCCGACCTTGTCCATCATGAACTCGCACTTCAACCACGTCACCGCATCGCGCGTGGCCTCGTCGGCGCGGCGCTCGGCGGCCGAGCAGGCGTCGCCCAGGACCACCATGTCGGCGTGCGTGTATTCGAACGCGCGCGCCTCCCCGCCCGCGAGCAGGTGGCGGATCGCCCGGTGCACCATGAGGTCGGGGTAACGGCGGATGGGCGAGGTGAAGTGCGTATAGGCCTCGAGTGAGAGGCCGAAGTGGCCGGCGTTGTCGGGACTGTAGACGGCCTGGGAGAGCGAGCGCAGCAGCACCGTCTGGATGAGGTGCTCGTCGGGGCGCCCGCGCGCCTTGTCGAGGAGCTGCGCGAAATGGCGCGCCTGCGGGCGCTCGCGCCCGCCGAGACGAAGGCCGAGCTCAGCCAGGAAGGTGCGCAGGTCCTCGAGCTTGTCCGGATTGGGGCCCTCGTGGACGCGGTAGAGGGCGGCGATGCGGTGGCGCAGCAGGAAACGCGCCGCGGCGACGTTCGCCGCGATCATGCACTCCTCGATGAGCTTGTGGGCGTCGTTGCGCACCAGCGGGACGATGCGCTCGATGCGCCGGTCGGGGCCGAATTCGATGCGCGTCTCGGTGGTGTCGAAGTCGATCGCGCCGCGCGCCGCGCGCGCCTTGCGCAGGGCGCCGTAGAGTTCGTACAGCGCCTCGAGGTGCGGAACGAGGGCGGCGTGGCGCCGGCGCAGCGCGGCGTCGCGCGTCACCAGGATCGCCGCAGCCGCATCGTAGGTCAGGCGCGCGTGCGAGCGCATCAGGCCCTCGAAGAAGCGCGAGCGGCGGATCGCGCCTTCGGCGTCGACGCTCAACTCGGCGACCATGCACAGGCGGTCCTCTTCCGGGTTGAGCGAGCACAGGCCGTTGGACAGCGCCTCGGGCAGCATCGGGATGACGCGGTCGGGGAAGTAGACCGAGGTGCCCCGCGACCGCGCCTCCGCGTCGAGCGCGGTGCCGGGGCGCACGTACCAGGAGACGTCCGCGATCGCCACCAGCAGCCGCCACCCCTGCCCGCGTCGCTCGCAGTAGACCGCGTCGTCGAAGTCGCGCGCGTCGGCCCCGTCGATGGTCACCAGCGGCAGTGCGCGCAGGTCCGTGCGCCCCGCGGCCGCCTCCTGCGGCACCGAGTCGCCGAAGCGTGCGGCCTCCTCCAGCACCGGCCCCGGCCACCCGGCGGGGAGGTCGTGGGCGTGGATCGCCATCTCGATCTCCATGCCGGGGGCCATGTGATCGCCCAGCACCTCGGCCACGCGGCCGATGGCCTGGGTACGGCGGCTGGGCTGTTCGATCAGTTCGACGACCACGATCTGGCCGTGCACTGCACCGCCCTGGTGCTCGGGAGGCACGACCACCTGCTGCGCGATGCGCTTGTTGTCGGGGACGACGAAGCCCACCCCGGACTCGCGGAAGAAGCGCCCCACCACCTTGTGGGTGTTGCGCTCGAGTACCTCGGCGAGCGCGCCGATGCGCCGGCCGCGGCGGTCCACGCCCGCGACGTGCATCACCGCGCGGTCGCCGTGCAGCAATGCGGCCATCTCGCGCGCGGGGATGAACAGATCCTCACCGCCCTCGTCGGGCACGAGGAAGCCGTAGCCGTCGGGATGGCCGATGACGCGCCCGCTCACGAGGTCGGCCTGGTTCACGAGCAGATAGCGCCCGCGGCGGTTGCGCAGGAGCTGGCCGTCGCGCTCCATCGCGCCCAGGCGCCGGCGCAGCGCCTCGCGGTCGCGATCCCCCTCGAGTTTCAGGCCCGCGGCGATCTCCTCGGGCGCGAGCGGCTCGCCGCGCTCGGCGAGGAAGGCGAGGATGAACTCGCGGCTCGGGATCGGGTGTTCGTACTTGCGTGCCTCGCGCTCCGCGAACGGGTCCTGCCGGCGGCGCCTGCTCATTCGGGTCCCTCGACGGTCGATTCGGACGGGGGCGAACACCCCCGCGTGTACCCGCTCCGCGCGCACCGGGCGCGCGGGCGCGGTTCGTTGACAAGGCGGCGATCCTACCGGTAAAGTCCGCCTCTCGCAGCGGTGCCGGACGGGTCTCGCGACCCCGGCGCGGCGCTCCTGCTGCCGAGGTGGCGGAATTGGTAGACGCGCTAGCTTCAGGTGCTAGTGGGGGAAACCCCGTGGAGGTTCAAGTCCTCTCCTCGGCACCATCCGCGCAGACTATAGCAGACCCCCGAACGCCGTGAAACGGCTCCGGTTTTCGCCCCGGCCCTGGCAGGGCGCCGCGCGCCGCGGGCACGACCACCCGGGGCCGCCGGCAACGGCGGCCGGGACGACACCGTAGGCCGGCCGCCTTCCGGCCCCCGCCGCCCCGGACGCCCGTGTATAAGGAAAACCCGTGAGACATCCGCTGCGACCCGCCCTGCTGCTCCTCGCCCTGGCGCTCGGCGGTTGCCTCGGCCAGGGCTCGCAGCCCTCCGCGCCGCCGGCGAACTTCAGCGTCGCGCCCGGCGAGTCGCAGGTGGTCCTCAACTGGACCGCCGACCCGAACCTCACCTACTGGATCTACTACAGTCAGGGCAGCACCACCGGCCTGGGCAACGCCGATCACATCCTGTTCCAGGTCACGCCCCCCTACGACCTCACCGGCCTGACCAACAACACCCAGTACGCCTTCGCGGTGACCGCCTCGGACAACGGCAGCCAGGTCGGCCCGTTCACGCCGGTCGTCACGGCGACGCCGCGGCCCATCGGACCGCTGAACACCTGGACCGTCGGCACGCCGCTGGGCACGGGAACGAACAACTTAAACGCGATCGCCTTCGGCAACAACACCTACGTCGCCGTGGGCGACGGCGCCCAGATCTGGTCGGCGCCGTTCAGCTACACCAGCGCGGGCGGCGTCACCGGGTGGACCCAGCAGACCTCACCGGTGCTTGGGGTCAACCTCACCGGCATCGTCTACGACGGGACGCGCTTCGTCGCCCTCGGCGCCGACGGCACCGTCCTCACCAGCAGCGACGGCACCACCTGGACCGCGGCGACCGCGATCGCCGGCGCGAGCGGCATGCACGCGATCGCCTACGGGGTCGTGAACGGCACCGGGATCTACGTCGCCGTCGGCGACGCCGGCGTGATCGACTACAACGGCAATGCGGGTGTCGGCGGCAACTGGACCCCGGCGTCTTCCGGGACCGCGCAGAACCTCTACGGCGTCGCCTTCCTCAACAGCCAATTCGTCGCCGTCGGGGCCCAGGGGACCGTCGTCACCAGTCCCGACGGGATCACCTGGACCGTCCAGACCTCCGCCGCGAGCGCCACGACCAACGCCCTGCGCGCGGTCGCCTACGGGGTCGTCAACGGCACCGGGACCTACGTCGCCGTCGGCGACGCCGGCACCGTGCTCTCCAGCACCGACGCGGTGACCTGGACCGCACAGTCGCCGCCGACCCCGCAAAACCTGAACGCGATCGCCTTCGGGCCCGACGCCCAGTTCGTCGCCGTAGGCGCCGCGGGCACCACCGTCTACGGCACCACCGGCACCAGCTGGGCGAGCAACAACGTCGGCACCAACCAGGACCTCTACGCCATCGCCCCCAACGCCGTCTACATCGCCGTCGGCGTCGCCGACACCAACGTCAGCGCCAAGTAAGATATTCGGGGACAGTATACCTATTACCCAAAGGGGACAGATTGAAGTTTCCCCGGTTTAACGGACCATTAGCCGGCAGCCAGGTTGGCCGCCTCGAATGCCAGCGGAGCCATCTGCCCAACATGGGAATGACGCCGCTGACGGTTATAGAACA
>JALUXX010000048.1 GCA_027013145.1 Gammaproteobacteria bacterium
TGTTCTATAACCGTCAGCGGCGTCATTCCCATGTTGGGCAGATGGCTCCGCTGGCATTCGAGGCGGCCAACCTGGCTGCCGGCTAATGGTCCGTTAAACCGGGGAAACTTCAATCTGTCCCCTTTGGAGATGCGCCAGCACTGGTGGATGCTGGGGTTGCGCGCGAAGTCGGGGGGGATGGTGGCGCGGGTGAGGTCCTCGATCCTGAGGTCGGCGAGGGCTTCGGTGTCGAGGCGGAAGCGGCGCAGGTTGCAGGAGAACAGCAGCGCGCCGCCCGGGGCGAGGAGGCGGACGGCGTCGCGGATGAGGGCGGCGTGGTCGCGCTGCACGTCGAAGGTGGCGCGCATGCGCTTGGAGGCCGAGAAGGTCGGCGGATCCAGGAAGATGAGGTCGTAGGGACCGGGCGGATCGGGCCGGCGCAACCACTCGAGGCAGTCGGCGTGCACCAGGCGGTGGCGCGGGCCGGTGCAGCCGTTGAGTTCCAGGTTGCGGCGCGCCCAGTCGAGGTAGGTGTGCGAGAGGTCGACGGTGACGGTGCGGGCCGCGCCGCCGGCGGCGGCGTATACGCTGGCCGCACCCGTATAGCCGAAGAGGTTGAGGAAGCGCGCGCCCTTCGCCGCGGCCCGGATCAGGGCGCGCGTGGGTCGATGGTCGAGGAACAGACCGGTGTCGAGGTAGTCGCTGAAGTTGACCAGGAAGCGCAACCCGCCCTCCTCCACCGTTTCGAAGCGTCCGGAGGCGTCGAGCTTCTCATATTGTTCGCGGCCCTTGCGGCGTCTGCGAACCTTGAGGAACAGCGCCCCGTCGGGGAGTTCGAGCACGACGCGGATCGCGGCGAGGGCGTCCTGCAACCGCACGCCCGCCTTGGCCGGATCGACAGACGCCGGCGCCTGGTATTCCTGGACGTGTGCCCAGCGCCCGGCCGCGCCGGCATAGAGGTCCACGGCCACGGCGTATTCGGGCAGATCGGCGTCGTAGAGGCGGTAGCAGTGAACCCCCTCGCGCCGCGCCCAGCGCTCCAGGCGCTTCAGGTTTTTGCGCAGGCGGTTGGCGAACATCTCCGCGCCCTCCCCGCCCGCGACGGACGCAGTGGGGCCGGCGCCCGGCGGGGCCGCAGCGAACTGCAGCAGGCGGCACTCGATGGGCCCGTTGTAGAGGGTGTGCACCCGTTGCGCCCGCCGCCCGATGCGCCGGGCGAGTTCGGTGTCGGCGGTGAACACCGCCGCGCGCCAGTCGGGGAACCGCCGGCGCAGCAGCGCCCCGAGTTCGGCGTAGAGCGGGCCGAGCCGGGCCGGGGTGCCGAGACGGCGGCCGTAGGGGGGATTGACGACCACCAGCCCGGGGCCCGCGCCGCGCGGGGCCTCGCACGCCGACAGGGCGCGCCGCTCGATGTGCACGCATCCGCGCAATTCCGCCCGCTCGACGTTGTCGATCGCCGCGCGCACGGCGGCGGCATCCGCATCGTAGCCGACGATGGCGGGCAACCGCGCGCGCCCCGCGGCCCGCCGCTCCCGCGCCTCCGCCAGCAGCCGCTCCCACAAGCGGGCATCGTGGCCCGCCCAGCCGAGAAAACCGTAGTAGGGGCGCAGCAGCCCCGGGGCGACGTCCGCGGCGATCATCGCCGCCTCGATGGGCAGCGTCCCCGACCCGCACATCGGGTCGACGAGCGCCCCGCCCGCCGCCGCCGTCTCCGGCCAGCCCGCGCGCAGCAGGATCGCGGCGGCGAGGTTCTCCTTGAGCGGGGCGGCCATACCGGAACCGCGGTAGCCGCGCCGGTGCAGGCCGGTACCGGAGAGATCGATCGAGACCGTGGCCCGCCCCTTGCGCAGGTGCAGGTGGATGCGCAGGTCCGGGCGCTCCACGTCGACCGAAGGGCGCACCCCGCGCAGCGCCCGGAAGCGGTCCGCCACGGCGTCCTTGACGCGCAGGGCGGCGAAGCGGGTGTGGATGGCGGTACCGGGCGCGGCGGCGCACTCCACTGCGAGCGTGCCCTCCGGCGCCAGATGCTCCTCCCAGGCGACGTCCCGCGCCGCCGCGTAGATCGCGTCGGCGTCGTCGGCCGCGAACTCGGTCAGGGGCAGGAGTACGCGGGCGGCGGTGCGCGACCACAGGCAGGCGCGATACGCCGCCTCCAGGTCCCCGGAGAAGGTCGCCCCGGCGGGCCGCTCGACCACGGACTGCGCCCCGAGCGCGCGCAGTTCGCCCGCGAGCAGCGCCGCGACGCCCGACGGGGCGGTGGCGAAGAACCGCACCCCTACCCCCGGCATGCGCGGCCGGCACCGGCGGGCGATCCGAGACGTCGCGACCGGGCCCGCGGCCGGCGCGCGGACGGGCGAGCGAATCCGCAGCCGCCCGACGACGAAGGCCGGCACGCCGTCTTCAGCACGATTGCTCCGACACCGGTTCCCACGAGTCGTCCGTCAATCTGTCATGTTCTTGACTGAGATCAAGTCCCCGTCCAATCGGTCACGTAGAATCCGACAGCGGAGTGCTTACGATACACCCTAGCCGATGCCACGGGACGCACTTTTCCTAAGGGGGGCAGCCGGTTGGCGGCGGCAACCGCACCGGCACGAGATGCAGCGGCCACAATCCGGCTCCGGCCCACGTGCACACCCGAGGTGCGTGTGCGGGCCGGGCGTGCTTCCGGTGCCGGCCGTCCCGCTCCCCTTGGCAGTGGCCCCGGGATCGCCCGGGACAATGTCTACCGAGCCCCGACCGACATAGAGGAGCAGGCCCGTATGTCCGCGACCACGACGCCCAACGAGATGTACAACTACAAGGTGGTCCGCCAGTTCGCGATCATGACCATCGTGTGGGGCATCATCGGCATGGCGGTCGGTCTCTACGCCGCCGGGGAACTCGCCTGGCCGGCGCTGAACTTCGACAATCCGTACATCACCTTCAGCCTGATCCGCCCGGTTCATACCAACCTGGTCATCTTCGGCTTCGGCGGCTGCGGGCTGTTCGCCACCTCCTACTACGTCGTACAGCGGACCTGCCACACGCGGCTGTTCAGCGACAAGCTCGCGGCCTTCACGTTCTGGGGTTGGCAGCTCGTACTGGTCGGGGCGATGTTCAGCCTCCCGCTGGGCTACACCAGCAGCAAGGAATACGCCGAGATGGAGTGGCCGCTGGATCTCGTGATCCTCGTGGTCTGGGTGGCCTACGCCGTCGTCTTCTTCGGCACCATCGGCCGGCGCCGGATCCGCCACATCTACGTCGCCAACTGGTTCTACGGCGGCTTCATCCTGGCGATCGCCATCCTGCACATCTTCAACAACCTGGAGATCCCCTACAGCTGGTTCCACTCCTACGGGGTGTACGCGGGGGTGCAGGACGCCATGGTGCAGTGGTGGTACGGGCACAACGCGGTGGGCTTCCTGCTCACGGCGGGCTTCCTGGGCATGATGTACTACTTCATCCCCAAGCAGGCCAACCGCCCCGTGTACTCCTACCGCCTGTCGGTGGTCCACTTCTGGGCGCTGATCTTCACCTATATATGGGCCGGACCGCATCACCTGATGTACACGGCCCTGCCCGACTGGACCCAGTCGCTCGGCATGGTCTTCTCGCTCATCCTGCTGGCGCCGAGCTGGGGCGGCATGATCAACGGCATCATGACCTTGTCCGGCGCCTGGTACAAGCTGCGCACCGATCCGATCCTCAAGTTTCTGATCGTCGCCGTTTCATTCTACGGCATGTCGACCTTCGAAGGGCCGATGATGGCGATCAAGACCGTGAACGGTCTGACGCACTACACGGACTGGGTGATCGGCCACGTCCACTCCGGGGCGCTGGGCTGGGTGGCCATGATCACCATCGGCAGCATGTACTACCTGATCCCGCGGCTGTTCGGGCGCGAGATCCACAGCCTCAAGCTCGTCGAGGTGCATTTCTGGATCGCCACCGTGGGCATCGTCCTCTACGTGGCCTCCATGTGGATCGCGGGGCTCATGGAGGGCCTGATGTGGCGCGCGGTCAACTCCGACGGCACCCTGACCTACAGCTTCATCGAGTCGGTCGCCGCAGTGCACCCGTTCTATATCGTGCGCTTCCTGGGCGGGGCCTTCTTCCTCAGCGGCATGCTGCTGATGGCCTACAACCTCATGCGCACCATCGTCGGCGTACAGCCGGTCGAGGCGCCGGTCCCGGCGGTGGCGTGAGGAGGATCCGCAGATGAGCGAAACCGCACACGAACGCATCGAGACCAACCTCGGCCTGCTGGTGATCCTGATCGTCCTGGTCGTGAGCATCGGCGGCCTGGTCGAGATCGTGCCGCTGTTCTTTCAGAAGTCGACCACCGAGCCGGTCGAGGGGATCAAGCCCTACAGCCCGCTGCGCCTCGAAGGCCGCGACGTCTACGTGCACGAGGGCTGTTATCTGTGCCACTCGCAGATGATCCGCCCGTTCCGGGCCGAGACCGAGCGCTACGGCCACTACTCGGTGGCGGGGGAATTCGTCTACGACCATCCGTTCCAGTGGGGTTCCAAGCGCATCGGACCGGATCTCGCGCGCGAGGGCGGCAAGTACAGCGACGAATGGCTGCGCATGCACTTCATGGACCCGCGCTCGGTGGTCCCCGAGTCGATCATGCCTGCCTTCCCCTGGCTGGCGAAGCGCAAGCTCGACGTGAGCGAGATCCAACGCAAGATGCGCGTGCTGCGCTTCCTCGGTGTGCCGTATACCGACAAACAGATCGCTGACGCCCCGGCCGAGATCCGGGGCAAGACCCAGATGGACGCGCTCATCGCCTATATCCAGGGCCTGGGCACGGACATCAAGACGACGCGGTGACGCCAATGGTGATCTTCCATTCGTTCTGGACGGTGTTTCTGTTCGTGCTCTTCCTCGCCATCACCGTATGGGCGTGGAGCGCCCGGCGCAAGGCCGACTTCGACGAGGCCGCGCGGCTGCCGCTCGAGGACGACGTCATGCACGAGACGCCGCCGCACCGGGAACCGCAGGGCTGAGGAGCCGCCGATGTCCGACTTCACGAGTGGGTTCTGGAACTGGTTCATCGACGTCCCGGTGATCCTCGGGATCCTCGCGCTGTTCATATTCAACATCCGCATGGCCCGCCGCCGCCCCGGCGCAAAAAAGGAGGGGGAGTCCACGGGCCATGTCTGGGACGGGGACCTGTCCGAGCTGAACAACCCGCTGCCCGGCTGGTGGCTGAAGATGTTCTACCTCACGCTGGTCATCGGCGTGATCTATCTGATCCTCTATCCGGGGCTCGGAAACTTCCCCGGCGTGCTGCACTGGACCGAGATCAAGCAGTACAACGCCGAGGTCAAGGCGGCCGAGGCGCAGTACGCCCCGCTGTACGCGCGCTACCTGAAGGAACCCATTCCGGTGCTGGCCAAGGACCCCAAGGCCCTCCTCACCGGGGGGCGGCTGTTCCAGACCCATTGCATCGCCTGTCACGGCATGGATGCGGGCGGGAATCCGGGCTTCCCCAATCTGCGCGATCACGACTGGCTGCACGGGGGGACGCCGGCGGACATCGAACAGTCCATCGCGCACGGGCGCGACGGGCGCATGCCGGCCTGGGGCAAGATCCTCGGCAAGCAGCGCGTTCGCGAGGTCGCCGAATACGTGGTCAGCCTCAGCGGGCGGAAGGTCGACCCGGAACAGGCGGCCGCCGGCCACAAGATCTTCGCGACCTACTGCGCCGCCTGCCACGGCGCCGACGCGAAGGGGAATCAACAGATCGGCGCCCCGAACCTCACCGACCGGATCTGGCTCTACGGCGGCTCGCTTCCGACGGTGATCCAGACCATCACCTACGGCCGGCACGGCCACATGCCCGCCTGGCTGCCGCGCCTGGGCGCCGCGCGCGTGCACCTGCTCGCGGCGTACATTTACAGTCTCTCGCATCCAGCCGGCGGCGCCCCCGCCGCGCCCTGACCCCCGTGTCATCGGCAGCGGATCCGTCCAACCCTCCCGCAGGGGCAGCCGCCGGGGGGGCGGGGGCCGTGCCGCCGCCTCGGCGGCGCCCCGCCAAGGGGGCGGAGCCGGCGGCGGAGGACACCGGGCTCTACGCCGAGCACCGCAAGGTCTATCCGCGCGAGGTGCACGGGCGTTTCGCTCGCCTGCGATGGGGCACGCTCTTCCTCACCCTGGGCACGTTCTACCTTCTCCCGTGGCTGAACTGGGGCCATGGCCGTCAGGCGTTCCTGATCGACCTGCCCGCGCGCAAATTCAACTTCTTCGCCTGGACGTTCTGGCCGCAGGACCTGATCTATCTGACCGGCGTGCTGATCCTCTCGGCACTGGGTCTGTTCCTGTTCACCGCCGTGGCCGGGCGCGTATGGTGCGGCTACGCCTGCCCGCAGACCGTATGGACCGAGGTGTTCCTCTGGTTCGAGCGGGTATTCGAGGGCGGCCGGCTGGCGCGGATGAAGCTCGACGCGCGCCCGTGGTCGGCAGAGAAGCTTCTGCGCAAAGGCGGGAAGCAGCTCACCTGGGTCGCCTTCTCACTCTGGACGGGCTTCACCTTCGTAGGCTTCTTCGTCCCGATCCGCGAGCTTTCGGTCGACGTGCTGCATGGGGCCATCGGCCCATGGGAGACGTTCTGGATCCTGTTCTACGGGCTCGCCACCTACGGGAACGCCGGCTTCCTGCGCGAGCAGGTCTGCACCTACATGTGTCCCTACGCCCGTTTCCAGGGCGTGATGTTCGACCGCAACACGCTGATCATCTCCTACGACGAGGCGCGCGGCGAGCCGCGCGGGTCCCGGCGCAAGGGGACCGACCCCCATGCCGCGGGGCTCGGGGACTGCATCGACTGCACCCTGTGCGTGCAGGTGTGCCCCACCGGTATCGATATACGCCACGGGCTCCAGTACCAGTGCATCAGCTGTGCCGCCTGCATCGACGTCTGCGACTCGGTGATGGACCGCATGGGTTATGCCCGCGGGCTGGTCCGCTACACCACCGAGAACGCACTCGAGGACAAGCCCTCGCGGCTCCTGCGCCCGCGCGTGCTGATCTACACGGCGGTGCTGCTCGTGCTGTCCGGGGCCCTGATCGGCTCCGTACTCACGCGCGTACCGGTGCGCCTGGACGTGTTCCACGACCGTCACACCCTGTATCGCGAACTGGACAGCGGCGCCATCGAAAACGTCTACATGCTGCGGATCATGAACATGGACTCCAAGCCGCACGACTACCGCGTCGGCGCCTCCGGGCTGTCCGGGTTGCGTGTGCGCGGGGCGCCGCTGCAGATCGAGGTCCCCGCGGGATCGGTACGCGAGGTTCCGGTGCGCCTGGTCGCCCCGCGCGCCTCGCTCACCCGGCCGGACGCGCCGATCACGATCCGCATCGCCGCCGTACGACAGCCCCGCATGACGGCCACGGCTCCCAGCCGCTTCCTCGCCCCCTTCACGAGCGACGACCATGCCGACTCCGATTGAGAAAGACACCCCCTGGTACCGCAACGCCACGATCTGGCTGATCATCGCATTCCCGCTGAGCGCGGTGATCACCGGTTTCCTCGCGCTGTACTACTCCATCGTCAGCGACACCGGACTGGTGACCTCGCACTATTACCGCAAGGGGCTGGAGATCAATCGTGTCCTCGACCGGGATCACGCGGCGCGACGCCATCGGCTCACGGCCGCGTTCCGGCTCGACCGCGCCGGAGAGGACATCCGCGTACGCCTGACGAGCGCCGAGCCGGGCTACCGCCTGCCCCACCTCATCCGGCTGCGGCTGATGCACGCCACGCGCGCCGGCTTCGACGCCGCGCTGGTCCTGCATCGGACCGGGCCCGGCCGCTACGCCGCGCCGCTGCCGCGGCTGATCCCCGGTCGCTGGTACATCCAGATGGAGGCCGCCGACTGGCGCCTGTTCGGGTCGATCCACTATCCGGAACAGACCGCGGTGCGCATCCGGCCCGTCGACGACGGCGGTGCCGCACCCTGAACCGCCCGCCGCCCGGAGCCGGCGCCGATCAGCCGGGCGCGGCCCAGGCGCCGGCGCGCTCCACCGCCCGGTGCCAGTCCGCCGTTTTCGCTTCGGCCTCGTCGCGCGACATCGCCGGCTCGAACGTGCGACCGGGACGCCAGGTCCGGGCGAACTCCGCGGCATCCTTCCACACCCCGGCCGCGAGACCGGCGAGGCCGGCCGCGCCCAGCGCGGTGGTCTCGGTCACCGCCGGCCGGACGACCGGGACGCCCAGCAGATCGGCCTGGAACTGCATCAGCAGATCGTTCGCCGTCGCCCCGCCGTCGACCCGCAGTTCCCGGAATCGCATCCCGGCGTCCGCCTCCATCGCCCGCAGCACGTCCGCCGACTGGTAGGCGATGGACTCGAGCGCCGCACGGGCGAGGTGACCGGCCCCGCTGCCCCCGGTGATACCGAGGACGGCGCCGCGGGCATAGGGGTCCCAGTGCGGGGCGCCGAGACCGCTGAAGGCGGGGACGAGATAGACGCCGCCCGCATCCGGGACCGATGCGGCGAGCGCCTCGACGTCGGCGGAACGTTCGATCAGGCAGAGCCCGTCGCGCAGCCACCGCACCACGGCGCCGGCGGTGAAGACGCTGCCCTCCAGCGCATAGGTGTCCACCGCGCCGATGCGCCACGCCGGCGTCGTCAGCAGGCGGTTGCGCGAGGCGAGCGGGCGCCCGCCGGTGTTCATGACCAGAAAGCAGCCGGTCCCGTAGGTGTTCTTCACCATCCCCGGTTCCAGGCAGGCCTGCCCGAAGAGCGCGGCGTGCTGGTCGCCCGCCAGCCCCGCGATCGGCGCCTCCACGCCGAGCAGCGCGCCGGCATCGGCGAGGATCGCGCTGCTGGCGCACACCTCGGGGAGCAGCGCGCGCGGGATCGACAGCAGCGCGAGCAATTCCTCGTCCCAGTCGCCGGTATGCAGGTCGAAGAGCAGGGTGCGCGCGGCGTTGGTGGCGTCCGTCAGGTGGCGCCGGCCGCCGGTGAGGTGCCAGAGGAGCCACGAATCGACCGTGCCGAAGGCGAGTTCGCCGCGCTCGGCGCGTACACGTGCCTCCGGCACGTGGTCCAGGATCCAGCGCAGCTTGGTCCCGGAGAAGTAGGGATCGACCACGAGCCCGGTCTTCTCGCGAAAACGCCCCGCGAGGCCGCGCCGCTCCAGGTCCGCACACAGATCCGCAGTGCGCCGGTCCTGCCACACGATCGCGTCGCAGACCGGTCTGCCCGTGGCGCGGTCCCACACCACGGTCGTCTCGCGCTGGTTGGTCACCCCGACGGCCGCGATCGCCCCGTCGGGCAGCCCCGCGCGACGCACCGCCTCGCGCGCGACCTCCGTCTGCGTGCGCAGGATCTCCTCCGGATCCTGCTCGACCCAGCCGGGGTGCGGGAACCGCAACTCGAGCTCGCGCTGCGCGAGCGCGCACACCCGCCCCGTCGCATCGAACACGATGGCCCGCGAACTGCCGGTCCCCTGATCCAGCGCCAGGACGTGGTTCACACCGCCCCTCCCCCGACCCTTGCGATCGGGGGATTATCGTCCGCCGGCCACGACGGGGCAACGCGGCCTGGCGGGCGCCTCAGCGCCGGCGCTGCAGCAGCAGGATACCCGCGACCACGGCCAGTACCCCGACCAACGCCCCGGTGCTGGCGTAGGGATGGCTGCGTACGTAATCCCCGGCCTCGGAGCCCCATTCGCGCGAGCGCCGCACGGCGCGCCGCGTCGAACCGCGCATGTACGCCCCCGCGCGGCCGAGCCCGTGCGCCGCGCGATCCACCTCATCGCGGACGGCCCCGACCGCGCGGTCGATGGCCGCATGCGCCGTGGCCGCCTGCTGTTGCAGATTCTGTTCCAGGTCCATTGCCGTCACCCTCCTTCGCCTTACGCCGTTGCGCGCCCGGCCGGAGCCGGGCCCCACGCCGAAAACCCCGGGCGACGCGGCGATCCGCCCGCGCCCGTATCCGTTAGATCAGGGTACGAGAGGAAAATTCAAGTGCGCGGCACCCGGAATCCCCACCCGGATTCGGGACGGGCGCGGACCGCCGCTTCGGGCCTGTTATAATGCCGGCGCCGCCGACCTCGTCTCTCCGAAGGTCCCATGGGTACTTCCGCCGCACGGATCCGCGAGATCCCCTACAATTACACGTCCTTCTCCGACCGGGAGATCGTCCTGCGCTACCTCGGCGAGGAGGGG
>JALUXX010000049.1 GCA_027013145.1 Gammaproteobacteria bacterium
TGAGCATTGCGGGGCGCAAGGCGACGCTGACGCTGGTCGACGGGGGAGCGGGCGATGCCGACGGGGTGGTCAACGGCGTCATCGTCGACCCCAGCGGACCCCTGCTGCCGACGGCTTCCGGCGCCGCTACCGGCGGTTCCGGGGGCGGCGGCGCACTCGGCCCGTTCGGGATCGGCGCCGGGCTGCTCGCCGGGCGCTGGCTGCGCCGCCGGCGCAGAAGGGCACAGCCGCCCCGGCGCGCGTGAGCGCAATGCGCCCGGCGCGGTGTGGATTTCACCGGCTCCGCCGGGCCGCATTGCGCCTCGCTGCGCTGCTTCCGCTCCTGGCCGCAGGGGTTCCGGCGGCCGCGGTCGCGGCCGTCTACCGCGGGACGCCCTCGGATTACCGATCGCTGATCGATCGCCTGGCCCCGGGTGACACCCTGCTGCTCGCGGCCGGTACCTACCGCGAGGGTCTTCCGGTCATCGCCCTGAACGGTGCCCCCGGCCGCCCGATCGTCATCGCGGGTCCGGCGACGGGCGCTCCGGCCCGCCTCCTCGGTCGGGCGTGCTGCAACACGGTGCAGATCAAGGACTCGAGCTACGTCACGATCCGCGATCTCACACTGGACGGCCAGAACATCCCCGGGATCGACGGCGTCAACGGGCGCGGCGTTACCCACCACATCACCATCGAAGGCCTGACCATCGTGGGCAACGGCGGCGATCAGCAGGACGTGGGTATCTCCACCAAGGGCCCGGCCTGGGACTGGGTGATCCGAGGCAACACCATCATCGGCGCCGGAACCGGTATGTACCTGGGGAACAGCCCCGGCGACGACCCCTTCGTGCGTGGGGTGATCGAATACAACCTGGTCCGCGACACCATCGGATACAACATCGAGATCAAGCAGCAGAATCCCCGGCCGACGGGGATCGGCATGCCGGCGGACGGCAGCCGCACGATCATCCGCTACAACGTCTTCAGCAAGGCGGCCGGCGGCTCGGGCGGGGCGATGGCGCGGCCGAATCTCCTCGTGGGCCACTTTCCCCTGAGCGGGGCCGGCGTCCACGATCACTACGAGATCTACGGCAACTTCTTCTGGCAGAACCCGAATGAGGCCCTGTTCCAGGGGGAAGGGAACATCGCCCTCTACGACAATATCTTCGTCAATGACTTCGGCGATGCGGTCAACATCCAGCCGCAGCACGACCGGCCGCGGATGGTCCGCGTGTTCGACAACACCGTGGTCGCGCGCGACTCGGGGATCCACGTGATCGGGGGTGCGGCGGGATACACGCAGGAGGTCGTCGGCAATGCGGTGTTCGCCGCAACACCGCTACGCGGCGGTGTGCAGCGCGACAACGTCGCCGATACCTATGCGGCGGCCGCAACCTACCTGGTCCGGCCCACCGGCGCCGTGGGCGCGCGGGATTGGTATCCGCGGAGCGGGCGGCTCGTCGGGCCGCCTATCGACCTCGGCGGGTTCAGTACCTTCACCGCCTACGATCACGACTTCAACGGCCTCCTGCGGGACGGCTCCCACCGCGGGGCGTACGCCGGCGCGGGCGTCAACCCGGGATGGGTCCCGAGGCTGGCAATCCGTCCGACGGTGTCCGCCGCCCCGTCGCCTGCGCCGGTTCCGGTGGCGGCCTTGAGTTTTTCGGCTGATTTGGGGTCGGTGGTTGCGGGAGGGAGTGTGAAGCTGACGTGGAGTGGTACGAACGTGGGCCGTTGCACGGCGACGG
>JALUXX010000050.1 GCA_027013145.1 Gammaproteobacteria bacterium
GCAGTTCGGGCAGGTCCCCGGAGAGGTATTCGAGCGCCGCCTCGACCATTTCGAGCTTGTTGCGCGTGGAGTATTCGATATTGATGCGCTCGATCCCGGCGCTGTACTCGGCGAGACGCGCGAGGGGAATGACGACGTCCTCGTTGATCTTGAAGGCATTGGTATGCGCGGCGATGGCCGCGGTCCGTGCCCGCGGCGCCCAGAAACGGCGCCGGGCCTCGGGGCTCGCGGCGATGAACCCCTCGGCGCCGCGCGCGTTGGCCATGCGCACCACCTCGGAGGCGGCGGCGCCGACGGCATCCTCGTCGTCGCCCGAGAGGTCCGCCAGCAGCACCATTTTCGGCAGGCCGCGCCGCGGCGCCATGGCGCTGTAGTTCACCGCGCGCACGTAGCGCCCGTCGAGGTGCTCCAGGCCGCTCAGGACCACGTCCGGGCGCCGTTGCAGATGCTCCTTGATCTCGACGATCGCCGGCACCGCACGCTCCAGGTCGGTGCCGAAGAACTCGAGGCACACCGTGCGCGTGTGCTGCGGCATGCGGTGGAGGATGAACACCGCCGAGGTGATCAGTCCGTCACAGCCCTCTTTCTGGATCCCCGGCAGTCCGCCGAGGAACTTGTCGGTGACGTCCTTGCCGAGCCCGCTTTTGCGCAGGGCATGTCCGGGCAGGCGCAGCGTCTCGGGCGCACCGAGCGGGCGACGCCCGTCCGGCGCGAGGCGGGTCAAGCGGAACTCCACCGTCTCCTGCTCGTGGATGCGCCCGAGGTTGTGGTTGACGCGTTCGATTTCGAGCCAGTCGCCGTCGGGCAGCACCATGCGCCAGGAGGCGAGGTTGTCGAGGGTCGTGCCCCAGAGCACCGCCTTCTTCCCGCCCGCGTTCATGGCGACGTTGCCGCCGATGGTCGAGGCGTCCTGCGAGGTCGGGTCGACGGCGAAGACGTGGCCGGCCGCCTCGGCGCGCTCGGCCACCCGCCGCGTGACCACCCCGGCCTCGGCGCGGATCGTCGCGACCGGCGCGCTCAGTCCGGGGAGCAGGCGCGGTTCCACCTCGCCCAGGGCCTCGAGCTTCTCGAGGTTGATGACCGCGGAGCGTTCGTCCAGGGGCACCGCGCCGCCCGTGTACCCGGTCCCGCCGCCGCGCGGAATGACGGTCAATCCCAGTTCCAGGCAGGCGGCCACCACCTCGCGCGCCTCCGCCTCGCTCGCCGGACTCACGACCACGAACGGCATCTCGACGCGCCAGTCCGTCGCGTCGGTCGCGTGCGAGACCCGCGCCAGGCCGCTGAAATCGATGTTGTCCTTGCGCGTGACGCGCGCGAGGCGCCGGCGCACGCGCGCCCGCAGGCGGCGCGTCTGCGGGAACCAGTCCTCGAAGCGGCGTACCGCGGCGCGCGCGCGCCCGGCGAGGTCCAGCGCCAGGGCGTTGCCGTTGGCGCGTGCCACGATCTGGTCGAGTCGGTGGTGCAGGGCATGGACCAGGGAGGCGAAGCGCTTGCGGTTCTCGAGCAGGTCGTCCTGGATGTAGGGGTTGCGCTCCACCACCCACAGGTCGCCCAGGACCTCGAAGAGCATGCGTGCGGAGATCCCCGTCCGGCGGCTGGCGCGCAGTTCGTTGACCGCACTCCACCCC
>JALUXX010000051.1 GCA_027013145.1 Gammaproteobacteria bacterium
TGCTGCCTGGTGCCGGAGCGGCGCCTGGAGCTGACCACCGAGGGCGGGCTCGACGTCGCCGGACAGGCCGATCGCGTGCGTGCGGCGTGTGCGCGGCTCGCGCACGCCGGCGTGCGCGTCTCCCTGTTCATCGACCCCGATCCGCGCCAGATCGAGGCCGCCGCCGCCGTCGGTGCGCCGGTGATCGAGATCCATACCGGGCGTTACGCCGACGCCCCCGACGCCGCGGCGCGCGCCGCCGAACTCGCCCGCATCGCGGCGGGCGCGGCGCAGGCCGCCGCCGCCGGCCTGCAGGTCAATGCCGGGCACGGGCTGCACTATCACAACGTGGAGGCCGTCGCCGCGCTGCCCGAGCTGCGCGAACTCAACATCGGCCATGCCATCGTCGCGCGTGCGGTGTTCACCGGGCTCGAAGAGGCGGTGCGGGAGATGAAACGCCTGATGCGCACCGCGCGCATGGGTGCCTGACGGCGGCCCACGGCCGCACGCCCTGAGGTAGACTGTCGCCCATGGACTTCCCGACCCTCGAGGCCTTCGTCGGCAACACCCCGCTGGTGCGCCTGCAGCGCCTGCCCGATCCCGCGCGCGGCAACGAAGTACTGGTCAAGCTGGAGGGCAACAACCCGGCGGGCTCGGTCAAGGACCGCCCGGCGATGAGCATGATCCGTCACGCCGAGGCGCGCGGCGAGATCCGCCCGGGGGATACGCTGATCGAGGCCACCAGCGGCAACACCGGGATCGCACTGGCCATGGCGGCGGCGATCCGCGGTTACCGGATGGTGCTGATCATGCCCGAGCATATGAGCGTCGAGCGGCGTGCCGTGATGCGCGCCTTCGGTGCGGAGATCGTGCTCGTGCCGCGCGCGGATGGCATGGAGGGTGCACGCGATCTCGCTGCGCGGATGCAGGCCGAGGGGCGCGGCCATGTGCTGGATCAGTTCGCCAACCCCGACAATCCGCGCGCCCATTACGAAGGCACGGGGCCGGAGATCTGGCGCGATACCGGCGGGCGCGTCACCCATTTCGTCAGCGCGATGGGGACCACCGGGACGATCATGGGGACCGGCCGCTACCTCAAGGAGCGCAGCCCTTCGCTGCAGGTCGTCGGAGTGCAGCCGGGCGAGGGGGCGCAGATCCCGGGGATCCGGCGCTGGCCGCAGGCGTATCTGCCGCGGATCTACGATCCCGCGGGCGTGGACCGCATCCTCGAGGTCACGCAGCGGGAAGCCGAGGAGACCACGCGCCTGCTCGCCGCGCGCGAGGGCATCTTCGCCGGGGTCTCCTCCGGCGGGGCGGTGGCCGCGGCGCTGCGACTGGCGCAGGAACTGGAGGGCGCCGTGCTCGTCGCCATCATCTGCGATCGCGGCGACCGCTATCTCTCGACCGGCGTGTTTCCCGCCGACTGAGGCGTGGTGGGCGCCGCCCGCTCCGGGGCCCTGGCCGCGCTCGCGCTTGTGCTCGCGCCGGCGACGGTTTCCGCCGGCGCCGGATCGTCGCTGCAGTTGGCGGTGGGCGCCGTGGGCGGCGCGGGCTGGTCGGTCGAGGGGCTGCGCGCCGGCGTCGGGCCGGCGCCGGGCGGGACGCGCGTGGAGTTTCGCCTC
>JALUXX010000052.1 GCA_027013145.1 Gammaproteobacteria bacterium
GGCGTGTGGAGCCGTTTGCGGGTGCGGTGAGCATTGCGGGGCGCAAGGCGACGCTGACGCTGGTCGACGGGGGAGCGGGCGATGCCGACGGGGTGGTCAACGGCGTCATCGTCGACCCCAGCGGACCGGTCGTCTCGACGCTCGCGGGTGCGTCCACGGCCGCGTCCACGGGAGGCGGCGGCGCGCTAGGCCCCGGGTTCCTGCTCTTCGGTCTGGTCCCCTTGCTGGCGGCCCTGCGCCGCCGGATGCACGCACTGGCGTCCGCGGCGGCGCTGTGCGCGGGCCTGCTGCTCGTGTCCCACCCCGCACCGGTGCGGGCGGCCACGCCGATCGACGTGCCCGTCGGCAAATGGATCGCGCTCGAGACGCCCGACCGCGGTCAGGGGGTCTACTACGGCCGCAACACCTATGACGGCATGAAGCATGTGAGCATGGCGGTGAACCCGATCAACGGGCGCATCTACTTCGAGGCCGGCGACTACTCCGGGGCGCGCGGGTTCAAGCAGTCCTACCAGCAGGAGACGTGGTCGCTTTCGCTCGCCGAGCGCTGGGCGAACCGTTCCAACCGCAATGCCGGCTGGCGACTGGAGTACCCCTATTGCGGCCCCGCGGGTCAGATCCAGCCGAAGCATCCGGATACGGTCGGCTGGGTCTGGGACTCGCGGCGCAGCCTGTTCTGGATCGTGCCCGGAGTCAGCGTCAAGAGCCCTGACCTCTGCCCGGGCGAGACCTATACCGGCAACAGCGATCCGGCGACCTCGACGCACGGGGGATTCATCTTCAACCATTTGATGACCTTCGATCCCGTGACGCAGAAGTGGACCGACCGTTCGAGCAACACCAACGGGCCCTACGGGAACAACTGGAAGGTCGTCTACGATTCCAAGACGGACACGATCGTCCGTTTCGGGCTGAAGGGCGGCGCCATCGCCCAGGTCTACGACATCGCCTCGGACAGTTGGAAGGATTACTCCCTGGGTAGCGACGCCAACGGACAGACTATCTACATCAGCAACTCGTTCATGGGTGCGGACATCGCCGGCCGGGCGATCTATTCGATCGATCCCTTCCACGGGCGGCTGTTCCGCTACAACATGGACGCGCACACGATCACCGATCTCGGCACGGTCCCGGGCGGGGCGCGCGGATCGAGCGGCTTTTACGAGACCTACGTCGCCTGGGACTCCATCAACCACGTCCTCTACTGGTTCGACCACATCGGCTCCACGCACAACCTGTTCTACGTGTATCACCCGACGACCGGGCGGTGGGAGTCGATCTCCACGGCCACCGATATCCCCGGGCTCAATGCGGTCGGGCGGGACCTGGTGTTCGACCCGGTCGACAACGTCCTCGTGTTGATGGGCGGAGTCGAGCCCGCGCCTCCGGCCTACTTCTATATCTTCCGATATGGAAACGGCTCCGGGACTGCGCCGGCCCCGTCGCCTGCGCCGGTTCCGGTGGCGGCCTTGAGTTTTTCGGCTGATTTGGGGTCGGTGGTTGCGGGAGGGAGTGTGAAGCTGACGTGGAGTGGTACGAACGTGGGCCGTTGCACGGCGACGG
>JALUXX010000053.1 GCA_027013145.1 Gammaproteobacteria bacterium
TCATCGTGGCCAGAGAACCCCTCGCGGGTCCTCACCAACAGGCCGAATATACGGACGCAACCTGTCCCTGCCATCGACCCGCTCACGGCCTTGCAAAATGGGAGGAGACCATATACGGGCTACATCGGGAACTGGAGATGGTTGGGATTTCCGTGCGCCCCAATCATGCAGGGCGGGAACGACCCGCGGTCAGTCCGGCCCGGGTTCGGCGACTCCGTAGCGCAGGGCCAGGCGCGTGAGTTCCACGTCGTTGCCGATGCCGAGCTTGCCGTAGAGGCGATAGCGATAGGTGTTGACCGTCTTCGGACTCAGGCCGAGCGCGGCCGCGATCTGGCGCACACTGCGCCCGCGGGTGAGCATTCCCATCACCTCGAGTTCGCGCCGCGAGAGGGCGTCGAAGGGCGAGCGTTCCCCGCCCGGGAGGAGGGAATGCGCGAGCTGGCGGGCGATGTCGTCGCCGACGTAGCGCCCGCCCTCGTACACGGTGCGGATCGCGGTCAGGAAATCCTCGACGCTGCACGCCTTGCTGACGAATCCCGCCGCCCCGCTTTCGAGTAACGCCGCGGGATAGGGCGCGGTACCCGGCGGCGTGAGCACGACGACCTTGGTCTGCGGCCGCTGCACGAGCAGCGCGTGCACGGCCGCCGCCGTCTCCGTCCCGGGCGGGCGCGCAGCCAGCAGAATCACGTCCGCCGCCCCGGTCCGTACGGAGGGAACCGCCGTCTCCGCGCTGTCGGCCTCCGCGACCACCTCGATCCCGGGGCTCTCCTCGAGCACGCGGCGCAGTCCGGTGCGCACGAGGCGTTGGCTGTCCACCAGGACGACGCGGATCACGATACCCTCTCCCGGAGCGGTTGCCGCACGGACGTGCGGCCGGTGCGACTACGCCATTGTGCATCAATCGCGCAGCCGGTTGTAGGAAATTTATACTGGGCGAACTCGGCGGAATTCGGCGGCGAGAAAGCCGCCGCGGAGGCAGTGCGTCGGGATGATGGCCTCCAGGGTCCTCGCCGCGAAGGTGCCCGAGGGCAGGAACACCGCGCTGCGAAGGCGCAGGCGGGCGGGCGGGTCCAGCGCCCGCCCCCAGCGGCGCACTGCGGCGGCGCGGTCCCAGCGCGCGCCGGCGTAGCCGCCGCGCCCGTGCTTGCGCCGGTACAGCAGGCTGTCGCGGTTGAGCAGTCCGAGCACCACTCCGACCCGCGCCACCCGCCACGCCTCCCGCAACGCCGCGGTGGGGTCGGCCGCGAAACACAGGCTGGTGACCGCCAGCGCCCAGTCGAAGGCGCCGTCGCGAAACGGCAGCGCGCCGGCCCGCGCGCGCAGATAGCGCGGGCCGCCGCCGCGGCCGGCGGCATAGGCCAGCGCGGCCGCGTCCGGATCGACGCCGGTCACGTCCTGGCCGGCAGCGGCAAAGCGCCGCGCGAACCAACCGGTCCCGCAGCCGATGTCGATGAGCGTCGCCCCTGGTCGCGGGCGCACCAGCCGGCGGAGCAACGCATACTCCCGCGTCCCGATCCAGCGCCCGCGCGGCGTCTCGTACCAGGCGTCGTAGTCCTCCGGCCGCACGATGACCCCCGCCTTCGCCCGCGGCTCCTGCCGGCCCCGCGGACTAACCCTCGAGGGTGCGCTTCATCTCCTCGTACTCGGCCTTCGAGATCTCGCCGCGCGCGTAGCGCCGGTCGAGGATCTCGCGCGCGCTCTCGCGCGGCGGCTGGGATCCGTGCCCGTCGCCCCGCGGCCCGACCGCCCCGCGCATCAGCACCACCGCGAGCAGCACCAGCACCAGAAGGAACGTCAACGGAAAGACCCACATCCACCCGAAACCGTGACTCATCCACCACGTTGTCTGGTCCATCCCCGTCCTCCTTCCGCTCCCCACCACGGAGAGATTACCCGGACCGGGCCCAGGCGGCGAGTCGGCGCCGATCCGCACCCGCCGCCGGCTCCGGTCCTTGACCCCGGTCATGGCATAGGTGCGCCTCCCGGCCTATCCTTAGAAAGAATGGGGTTGTCGCCCCGCAGTCCGCCGCGCGCGGCGGAAGGAAGTGCGGTCATGACCCTTACCACCCTGCTCGCGATCGCCGGACTGATCGCCACGATCGTCGTTCTGGCCACCGGCGTGCGCTCGATGGTGCACGGGGGCCGGGACGATCTGCGGCGCAGCACGCGCCTGATGATGGCGCGCGTGGAGTTCCAGGCCGCGACCGTGCTGCTCATCCTGCTGGTCCTCTACCTGAGCCTGCGCTGAGGCCGGCGGGTACGCGCTCAGACGATCGGCGGCTCTTCGCCGAGGGCGGGGTCCGGCGTGTCGGTCTGGACCGCCTGGAAGCGCTCGACCGCCGCTGCGGCCGCCTTGGGCGTGTCGAATTGGGCGAGGTGATACAGCGCCTCGCCTTCGTTGACGAGCGGGAGGTTCGTGCGCCCGATCACGATCCCGCTGCCGGGTGCCTTGACCTGCAGCTCGCGCTCGCCGAAGGGGTCGGCGATGACGCCCAGCACGTCTCCCTTCGCCACCCGACGCCCGAGCGGTGTGGTGGCGCGCAGGACACCGCTCTGCAACGCCCGCACCCAGGCGCTCGAACGCGCGACGGTCGGCTCGGGGAGCGGGCGGGTGCGGACCGGCGGGAGCATCTCCAGGGCCCGCATCACCGCCACGATCCCCTTGACGCCGGCGCGGATCGACAGCTCGTCGAAACGCAGCGCCTCCCCGGCCTCGTAGATGAGGATGGGGATCCCGAGCTCGGCGGCGACCTGACGCAGCGAGCCGTCGCGCAGGTCCGCGTTGAGCAGCACCGGCGCCCCGAAGGCCCGCGCCAGGCGCGCAGTCTCGGGTTCGTCGAGATTGGCCCGGATCTGCGGGAGGTTCTCGCGATGCACGGCCCCGGTGTGCAGGTCCACCCCGTGGGTACAGTTGCGCACGACGGCTCCGAGGAAGAGGTGCGCCACGCGCGCCGTCAGCGATCCGCGATCGGAGCCCGGGAACGAGCGGTTGAGGTCGCGGCGGTCGGGGAGGTAGCGGGAGCGGTGGATGAAGCCGTGCACGTTCACCACCGGTATCGCGACGAGCGTCCCGCGCAGGCGTTTGAGCAGCGGCAACTTGAGCAGGCGCCGGATGACCTCCACCCCGTTGATCTCGTCGCCGTGGATCGCGGCGCTCACGAACAGCCGCGGCCCGGGGCGGCGCCCGCGGTGCACATGAACGGGGATGGTCACCGGGGTGTGGGTGTAGAGGCGCGTGACCGGAAGCTCGATCACGGTGCGCGTATCGGGGGCGATGTCGACGCCGCCGATGCGCAGCGGCGCGGCGTCCTCCGTATGCATTCAGCCGCGGCCCCGGGTACGCGTGTGGTTGGGGCGGGCGTTCTTTTCGATGAACTCGATGATCATCCCCGCGATGTCCTTGCCGGTGGCCGATTCGATACCCTCGAGCCCGGGCGAGGAGTTGACCTCCACGACCACCGGCCCGTGGTTCGATCGCAGGATATCGACGCCGGCGACGTTGAGGCCCATCACCTGGGCGGCCCGCACCGCCGTCGAGCGCTCCTCGGGGGTGATCTTGATCAGGTTGGCGCTGCCGCCGCGGTGCAGATTGGAGCGGAATTCGCCCTCGCGCGCCTGACGCCGCATGGCCGCCACCACCTTCCCGCCGATGACCAGGCAGCGGATGTCCGCCCCGCCCGCCTCGCGGATGAACTCCTGCACCAGGATGTTGACGCGCAGCCCGAGGAATGCCTGGATCACGCTCTCGGCCGCCTGCTTGGTCTCTGCCAGCACCACGCCGATGCCCTGGGTGCCCTCCAACAGCTTGATCACCAACGGGGCGCCGCCGACCATCTTGATGAGATCGTCGATATCGTCCGGGGAGTGCGCGAAGCCGGTCACCGGCAGACCGATACCCTGGCGCGAGAGCAGTTGCATCGAGCACAGTTTGTCGCGGGCGCGGGTGATGGCCACCGATTCGTTCACGGGGAACACGCCCATCATCTCGAACTGGCGCAGCACCGCCGTGCCGTAGAAGGTGATCGAGGCGCCGATGCGCGGGATGACCGCGTCGATGCCCTGCACCACCTCGCCCCGGTAGTGGATCTCCGGGCGGTGAGAGGCCACGTTCATGTAGCAGCGCAGGGTGTCGATGACATCGACCCGATGGCCGCGGGCCTCGCCCGCCTCCACGAGGCGGCGGGTCGAATAGAGGCTGCGTTTGCGGGAGAGGATGGCGATTCTCATGGGAGCCTTCGGCCCGGACGGCCCACCGGACCGTTGCATTCAGTATACATGCCCGCCGACACCTAACGAGAGGCAAGCGGGGAAACCGCCGGCGCACGGTAGGACAACGCGGGGTCGACGACGAAGCGCCGGTACAATGCGGTGCGGCCGATCAGCATGCGAAAGCGCATGGAGTCGCGGTCGGTGAGGGTGATCTCGACAGGATAACGCTCGCCCGCGAGCATCAGATCGCTGACGATCACGTAGCGACGCTCGCGGTGGCCGCTCGAATCGGCGACCACGCGCCGATCCGCGACCTCCGCTTCGCACCAGACGACCGGTTCGTCGCGTCCCTGCAGCGGATGCACGCCGAAGCGGACGAGACTGCGCCCGCGGCGGCGCAGCGGTGCGACCGTGAAGGCATGCAGCGCCGAGGTGCGCGCGCCGGTATCGAGTTTCGCCTTGATGCGTGGGATCCCCAGCCCCGGCAGCGCCGCCCACTCCCGCCAGCCGAGCACGACCCGCCCCTTTTTCAGACCGCCCATCGCGTCTCCTTTCCACCTCATGGCCCGTCCCCCGCCGTCGTATCCCGGATCGGTCGTTGCGGGGACCGCTCGGATCCGGAAGGGGCCGCTCGTATGTGCCCGGCAGTCGTGAAGCGCATCTGGGCACGGAACCCAGACCCAATTTCTATAACTTATAAAAACTTTATTAGATAACTTATGGTGTTTAATAACTTTAACTGAAACCATCCGGCAGACGGGATGCCAACGGGGACATGCCAATGGGGACAGATTTGCCAACGGGGACAGATTTATTTTGCCAACGGGGACAGATTTATTTGGCACCGCCAAATAAATCTGTCCCCGTTGGCTTGTCCCCGTTGGCTCGTTGGCTGGGGGCGCACCCTGTCGATGCCCTTTAACTTCCTCCCGCCCACGTGAACCATCTGGCGGAGAGGGAGGGATGACTCGGGCCTGCGGCGCCGTTCCAGGCGGCTGCGCCGCCTGGTCGAACCACTGTTCGAATCCGGGGGTTCGAATCCCTATCCGGGTCCCACCCTGTCGATGCCCTTTGGGTACCTCCCGCCCACGTGAACCATCTGGCGGAGAGGGAGGGATTCGAACCCCCGGACCCTTGCGGGTCAACGGTTTTCAAGACCGCCGCCTTCGACCGCTCGGCCACCTCTCCGGCCCGGGAAGCATAGCGGAAGCGTTCCCCGGCCGACCACCGGACTTGGTTTCCCTCTCCGGAGGGCCCATACTGTCGGGGAACTTCACGGACTGGACCGGTTCTAAGTACTTGTCGGGCATTCCGTGACGCCCAGGGATATCTGGAGGCCATTGACGCCATGAGACCGTATCCGGAGACGATTTCGCGCACCGCGGAACGCGGCATCGCCGTCAACAAGGTGATCCGCAACACCTATCTGCTGCTGTCGATGACGCTGCTGTTCAGCGCGGCGATGGCCGGCTGGGCCGTCGTGAGCCATGCCCGCCCGATGAGCTGGATCGTCGTCCTCGTCGGCTATTTCGGCCTGCTGTTCCTGACCAGCGCGCTACGCAACAGCGCCTGGGGGCTGGCGGCGGTGTTCGCCCTCACCGGCTTCATGGGGTACACCCTGGGCCCCGTCATCAGTCTATATCTGGCGCTGCCCAACGGCAGCCAGATCGTCATGAACGCCCTCGGCGGGACCGGCGTGATCTTCCTCGGCCTGTCGGCCTACGCGCTCGTCAGCCGCAAGGACTTCAGCTTCATGGCGGGCTTCGTGATGATGGGCATCCTGGTGGCCTTCCTGGCCGGGATCGGCGCGATGGTGTTCAACCTGCCGGGGCTGTCGCTGGCGGTTTCCGCCATGTTCGTGCTGCTGATGAGCGCGTATATCCTCTATCAGACGAGCGAACTGATCCACGGCGGCGAGACCAACTACATCATGGCGACCGTCTCGCTCTACGTCGCCATCTACAACCTGTTCCTGAGCCTGCTGCAACTGCTCGCGGCCTTCAGCGGCAATAACCGCTGAGACGCTTCCCGCCCGCTCCTCCCCGGCCTGCCGACGCGGACCGGGGAGGAGCGCGTATGGGGCCGGGATCCGTCGAATTTCGCCCACACCCCCGCCACGCTGGGTCGGCCCCGCACGGGGTCGGAGGCGTCCCGCGCCCCCTCGGCTCCGTGCGCGGTCCTTGCCGACGACTCTGACCCCGGCCGGATCGCTCGCGCCGCGCCGGCGTCAGGCGGCCCCGCCGCTCCCGGCCAGCAGCGGCGCGAGCAGCGGATCCAGTTCCCCGTCCATGTCGAGTTCGACGAGGTCGTCGAAGCCGCCGACGTGGCGATCGCCGATGAAAATCTGGGGGACGGTATGACGCCGCGTGATCTGGGTCATCTCGGCGTAGCGTTCCGGGTCGAGATCGACACGGATCTTCTCGATGTCCACCCCCTTCTTGAGCAGCAGGCGCTCGGCGCGCGCGCAGTAGGGACAGGTGTCGGTGCAGTACATGCGGACGGTCATGGCGTTCACTTCACCCGGTGGATACGGCGCGCAATTCTAGCCCGGATCTTGCGTCTCTGTCCCGCGGCGCGTACCCGCGCGATGCGCCCACCCGCCGAGATCCGGGCCGGCCGCGATCGGGCCGCGGCCCCGGGCGGGTGCGCTCCGAGCGGTCACACCAGGCGTGCGCTCGTGACCTCCAGGCTCTCGAAGGCGTCCTTCAGCCAACGCCAGAGCAGGTGGCGCGCCCACTTGCGGGTGGCCTCGGGGTCGTCCCGCGTCTGGAAGGACGAGGCGGTGAGCGCGAGCTTGACCCGGTCGAGACGGTAGTGCAGTTCGAGGTCGTGCAGTGCGTTGGGGTGGCCGGGCCGCACCGCGGGGAGGGCGAAGGCGACGGATTGGACCGAGTCGAAGGACAGGCGCGAGAATACCGGCCGGAGCCGGCGCTGGATCTCCTCGCGCGCCACACCGGACACGAACCAGGCGATGTTGTCGGCGGCATCGAGCAGTTCGGCGTCGATCGCCCCCTGCTGCTGCAGAAAATCGAGCGCCGGATAGTATCCAAGCCCCTCCCGCAGCACGTAGGCGTGGACCTCGCGGGCGAGTTCGCCGCTGACCACGTCGGGGGAGGCCGGCAGATGACGTTCCATTATCTCTTGCGGAACCCGCACCACCACGGTCAACGCGACCGTCCTCAACTGCAGGCGCGTCACGACCCGCCCGTCCCCCGCAGGCGGGCGAACTGTTCGAGGATCGGTCCCGCCACGGGCTCGATCTTGCGGCGCATGAGGGTGCCCGTGGCCGTGGTGCGGGCGAAGATCGGCGCGATCATCGGCTCGTCCACGCGCGCCAGGGCGAGCACCGCCTCCAGGGCCGCACGGGCCTGCGGGGCGCATTCGAGGACCTCGCGGGCGGCCGCGGCGCGGGTGTCGTCGTGGCCCTGCGGGGGTGCGGTGCAGAGCGCCCGGGCCTCGTCCAGGGCGCCGCTCATGTCGTCCAGGGGTTCGGCGTCCGGCGGGGCCGCCGCTGCGAAATAGCGACGGATCACCTCGATCAGCGCCACGACCACCTCCTGGTCGCCCGGCCGGCGCAGGACGGTCTCCACGGTGCGCGCGAAGCCCTGCCCCGGCGCGTCGAGGCAGCGCAACAGCAGCGCCGCCAGTGCGTTCCCCGCCTGCGCCGGCGCGCGCAGGCGCGGCGCCAGCGCATCGAACAGCGGGCTCGCCGGGTACTCGCACGGCAACTCGTCGGGCGCCGCCTGCAGGAAGCCGACGTAGTAGATGTTCTTGTGTGCGCCCTTGCCCCAGATGCGGCGGCGCCGGTCGGCGTCGATCAGCCCCGGCTGCAGGACCAGGCGGACGGTGTCCATGATCGCCACCGAGTCCTCCTCGAAGGGCAGGTAGTCGACGAGGTACTCGGCCAGCACCGTCCCCATCGAGCCGCGCGCGACGGCCTCGTGGGCCAGCATCCGCCGCGCGTTGGCCGCGTCGGGCATCGCCCACCATGCGCGCCGCGCCAGCTCGTCGGTGAGCCCCGGGGCGTGGACCACTGCGACCACCGCCTCCGGTTCGCCCAGCAGGAGGAGACGCTCGAGACTCTCGTCCCGTGCCTGCCCCATGCGTGTCCAGCGTTGGATATAGACGGGATAACCGCCCGGGCTGCCGAGCGCGTTCTGGGACAGCAGCTCGCGCACGCGCCGCAGGTAATTCTCGGTCCGGCCGTTGGGGTTGAGGCGCACGACCGCCTCGCGACCGCCGTCGAGGGCGTGCACGGTCATGGACGCCTCGTCGATACGCACCGCCTCGAGAGGGCGCGCGAGGAGCACATTGAGACGCAGGAGATCTTCGCTGGCGAGTTCCATCAGCGTCACCCCCGTCGGGGGCCGGACCGGCGGCGCGTCCGCCGGTGCGCGCACCCGGCGCTACATCTCAAAGCCGGCCATCCGGTACCATTTGCGCGCTTCCTCGGGGTCCTTCTCCACCCCGTTGCCTTCCGCGTACATCATGCCGAGCGTCGTCTGCGATCCGGCCAGGCCCTGCTCCGCGGCACGGCGGAACCACTCCACGGCCTGACGGCCGTCGCGCTCGACGCACTCGCCCTGCAGGTACATGAAGCCCATCCCGTGGCACGCCAGGGCATGCCCCTGCTCGGCGGCCGCCCGCATCCACCGCAACGCCTCGGCTTCGTTGCGGGCCACGCCCAGCCCGTTCTGATACATGATCGCCACGCGGTGCTGGGCGTCGGCGTTGCCCTGCTCGGCCAGCGGCGAGAGGAGTTGAATGGCGCGCGAGAACTGCTTGGTCTCGAACGCCGCGATACCGCTGGCCAGCTCGATCTCGCCCTGTTCGCTTCCGGAATCGTCCGCCATCGCCGCCTCCTCCCACGCCTGCCGGGGCGCCGCGGCCCGAAGGGGACGGCGCCTTGCCATGGAGCCGATTAGGGTATCATAAGCGCCCCGCCGTGCGCCCCGCGTCGGCCGGGTACGGCGAGGAGACCGTACCCGCGCCGCGCAGCGGGATGGAATCACGCAGTGCCGCTTCGTACCGCGCGCGGTGTGGATGGCGCAGGGCCTGCGGATGCGTTTTCCCGGGGAGATCGGCGAGGCGTTGCGCGCGCGCCGCGCCTACCACGACCTCCCCCGGGGTTCGGCGGCTCGAGGGGATGGCCCGCGACCGCATCGCCGACGGGCGCGTCCGCGGCCACCGGGGCCATCGGGGCCGCTGGCGATGCCGCACCCCCTCCATCGGGATATACCGGACGGGGAGCCTGGTTGCCTATACTGGCGCCGGGTGCGGGGGCGCCCCCCGCACCCCGTGAACGCTCATCGATCGATCTCCTGAAGACGGCAGCCGACATGTCCGACCCCAGCCTGCCGGGCGCGATGCGCGCCTGCATTCAGAAGATCGCGACCGGACCGGAACTGAGCAAGGACCTCTCGTTCGAGGAGGCCAGGGCCGGGATGCGCGCCATCCTGGAAGGCGGCGTCGATCCGGTGCAGGCGGCGGTCTTCCTGATCGCGCTGCGGATGAAGCGCGAGACCGACGACGAGAATCGGGGGATCCTGCGGGCCCTGATCGAGGCCACCGCCACGGTGCACGCCGATGTGGACGAAGTGGTCGACGTCGCCGATCCCTACGACGGCTATGCCCGCACGCTGCCCGCCTCTCCGTTCCTGCCGGCGGTGCTCGCGGCCTGCGGCGTTCCGGCGCTCGCGCACGGCGTCGATTCGCTCGGTCCCAAGTACGGGATCACCCACCGCAAGGTGCTCGCCGCCGCCGGCGTCCCGGTCGACGACAGCCCGCAACAGGCGGCGCAACGGCTCGCCGACCCGGAACGCGGCTGGGCCTACGTCGATCAGCGCGCCTTCTGCGCCCCGCTCCACGATCTGCGGGGCCTGCGGACGCTGATCGTCAAGCGCCCCTGCCTGACGACGGTGGAGGTCCTGTTGGGGCCGATCCGGGGACGCGTGCGCACCCACCTCCTCACCGGATATGTGCACAAGGCCTACCCGCGGGTCTATGCACTGCTCGCACGCGAGGCGGGTTTCGACTCCGCGCTGATCGTGCGCGGCGTCGAGGGCGGCGTCATCCCCTCGCTCCAGCAGCCGGCCAAGGTCTTCGAATACCACGACCGCGGCGAGGAGCGCCAGATCCTGGTCGATCCGGCGAGCATCGGCATCGAGCAGCCGGTGCGCGCCGTGCCGCTGCCCGACGACCTGCCCGCCGTCCCTGCGGCGGAGGACCGCATCGCGAGGGAGTTCGATGTCGATGCGGCGGCCGCCGCGGCGGCCGCCGCGGGACTGGCCGCGCTCGACGGACGCCCGGGACCGACGCGCGACAGCCTGATCTACGCGGCCGCGATCTGCCTGCACCACCTCGGGCGGTACGCCTCCCTGCAGGAGGCCGCCCGCGCGGCGGCGCGCAGCCTGGATACCGGAGCGGCACGCGCCCGTTTTCAATAGACGGCCCCAAGGGCCGATGTGCACCGCAACCTGTCTTTCGACCATCGAGAACGAAGCGAGGAAGCAGCGATGAGCAACGCCTACTACGAGACCGTAACCAAGATGGAGAAGGCCGGGGTCGACCCCGAGTACATCCAGGGCTGGGAGGGCGGCTACCTGCACAACCCCAAGCGTGAGGAGCAGCGGGTGAACGACGCCTACAACGCGGGTTACGAAGACGGACTCGCCCAGAAGACCGACGCCTTCAAGGACTGGGTCAAGAAGTAGCACACCCGCCCGCCCTGCGGCGGACTATCGTTCCGCCGGTGCATCCGCCCCCGCCCGGGGGCGGATGCATGCGGCCCCGAACGCGCCGCGGCGGCCGCCTCAGGAGGCGCGCGACGCGCCCAACAGATTCCCCATCGCCTTGCGCAGCGTGTCCACCGCCTCGGGCGCGGCGACCTCCATCACCTGCTCGAGAATCCAGCGCCGGTCCCGCGGCCCCATCGTCGCGGTCACGCGCTGACCGAACTCGCGCAGGAAACCGATGTCCGGGCCGTCCTCCGCGCTGAATCCGAACTCCGAATACTGCGCCATGCGCTCGTTGAGCGTCTCGATGAACGAACTGCGGTAGTCTCCAGGACCGAGGACGTCCGCCAGGTTGTCCGCCATCAGCGCGGCCACCTGTTTGCCGAATGCGTTGATGAAACGGGCGCGCGCCTCGTCGTCCATGCGCGTCGCGGCCAGGCGATCGGCGACGTGCACCAGGAAGGCCATGAATTCGGCGATGACCGTGAGCCGCTGCAGCTGCGTGTCGGTCTGGAAGCCCAGGTTTTCCATCTCGAGCACGCTCGCGCCGGCGATCTTCCACGCCACGGCGCTCAGCGCACTGGCGACATCCTCGGGCGCATGAGACCGGTCTTTCCTGTTCCAGCGGCTCTTGACCCGCACTGCCTCTCCTCCCCGCCAGCGCACAACCGCGCACGGCGCGCAAGTATACCCCGATGCGGCGGGCAACCGGCAGCGGGCCGCACGCTGGCGGATGCCGGGTCTTCGTGCTAGCATCGAAAATCAGCTTTCGCGTTTGCGAATCAGCCTCATAGCGGGCCGCGGTCCGCGGATTCCGCGGCCGCCCCCGGGGCGGGTGGAAGGCGCAATGTCACCGAAGCTCGAGGCCCTGCGCGCCGCGGTACAGCACAACTGCCACGTCGCCGACGCCCGCCACGCGGGCGAGGACGGGCTGTGCGTCTACCTGCTCAAGATGCGCGAATACTACCGCTGGGAACAGGGGCATTCCTTTCGCGAATTGCTACCCAAGGCCGCGATCGCCGATTGGATCACCCGCCGCGAACGGCTGTGGGAGGCATTGGAAGACGCGCCCTTCGAACCGTTGCGTATCGACGGCGACGAGTTCGATCCCTTCGATACCGCACGGATCAACGCGGCGGTCGGCGCCGACGGCCTGGTCTACAGCGGAGGGCTGGGGCGGCGCGCGAAGCCGCATTTCTTCCTCGCCCGCCTGGAGCGGCGGGAGGAGCACGACGGATTCACCGTCTTCGTGTCCGAGCGCGAGTACGCGCGCGACCTGACCGCGCCGCCGGCGATGAGCCTTGCGGACTCGGTGTTCGTGCGCCGCGAATCCCTGCGGCGGATGATCTGGGAGAAGGTCGAGGAATGGCGCTGGAACCGCCGCGAAAACCCGATGGCGCGGGCGTTGGCGGGTTACGATTTCGACCATGCTCCCGAGCAGGCGCTGGAGGAGATGACCGAGAAAGAGCTGCACTCGGTAATCCTGCACGAATGCGGCGAGGTGCGTGCCGGTCGCGCCCTGGGGCCGGACTGGGAGGCCCTGCTCGGCGCCCTGCCCCGCTCCCGGGCGGAGTTGATGGTGCGGGCGGTGCGTGACCATCTCGCCGACTGCGACTCGACGCTGCCGGCGCTGCTCGAGGCCGCGGAGGGCCAGTCCCTGCACTTCTACTTCGCCGGCTTCGGCGGCATGCGACGCGAGCTGTTCCCGTCCCTGCGCAGCGCCTATGACGAATGGCTGCGCAGCGACGATCGCGCCGCGCTCGCCGCGGCGGTGGAACGCGGGCGACGCCACTGGTACGCCCTCGCCGAGCGCATGCTCGAACTGTACCGGCGCGACGGCGGCGCGTGTGTGCGCGAGTTGGAGGAGTTGGTCGATGCCAACCGGCTCTGAGTCTCCGGACGCGGAAGGGCTGTACCGGTGAACATGCCCGATGCGCACGGGCGCGCGGGCGGGGTGCCGGCGATCGAGGAGGTCGCGCCCGGCAGTTTCGTCTTCGCGCGCCGGGGCGCGCTCGCCCCCGAGGTGTGTCGCGAGATCATCCGCCGTTTCGAGGCGCACCCGGAGGATCAGTACGAGGGGCGCATCGGCCAGCGCGCGGTGCAGGACCGCAGCATCAAGAAGTCCACCGACCTGGTCGTGAGCGGGAAGGCCCACTGGCAGGACATCGACCGCGTCCTGTTCGGCTCGCTCGCGGCGGCGCTGCGCGCGTTCCGCACGCGCTTCCCGTTCTTCGGCGGCCGCTTCAAGGACATGGGCTACGGCGTCCAGCGGACCCGCCCCGGAGAGCATTACCACTGGCACATCGACGGCGGCAGCCACGAATTCAGCCAGCGGCAACTCGTCGCGATCTGGTATCTCAACGACGTACCGGGCCCGGGCGGCGAGACCGAATTCCGCTTCCAGCACCTGCGCATCCGCCCCGAGGAGGGCAAGCTGCTGCTGTTCCCGCCGTTCTGGACGCACGAACACCGCGGCGTCACGCTCGAACGGGGCGTCAAGTACATCGCCACCACGTGGGTCGTGTTCGCCTGAACCGGCGCCGCCGTATCCCGCGCCGTCTGCGGTCGCTGCGCATCGGGCCGCCGCGCACGGCCGCGGCGCGACGGGCCTGTTTCGAATTGCGTTGGCGCCTGCTGCGCGCCCCGTGGGGGCGGCCGCGCGGCAGCGAGCGCGATGCCGTCGAGGGTGCGGCCGTGCAGATCGCGGTCTGGGTGGCGCCCGGCAAGCCCGTCGCCGTCGGGCGGGTGCACCGGCTCGGGACGGAGGAGGCGCGCATCCGTTATATGTGTGTCGAGCCGCAATGGCGCGGGTTCGGAGTCGGGGCCGCGTTGCTCGCGGCCCTCGAGCGGTGCGCGCGCGCGGACGGCGCCCGCCACATCGTCCTGGACGCCCGGGCGGGCGCTCTGCGCTTCTACGCGCGCCACGGTTATCGCGACGCCGGCCCCGCCCGCACCCTGTTCGGCACGATCCGCCACCGCCGCATGGTCAAGACCCTGTGAACCGTCCCGGCCCGGCCGCCCCCGTCCTGCTGGAGATTCTCGAGTCGGGGGGCTATCCGGACTTCTCGGGACTCTATCGCGAGGCGGGGTTCGAACCGTTGCGCGCGCGGTCGATGCGCGCCGGGCTGCGGCTGTTGCGTGAGGCCGCGCCGGCTGTGGTGGTTGTGGAATTCGTCTATACGCCGCACTACAGCTTCCGCATCAGCAGCCTCGAATCCTTGATGGCGGGGATCCAGGCGGCCGGCCGCCGCCCGCGGCTCGTAGTCCTCGCCGAGCGCGCGGACGCCGCACACCTGGACCGCCTGGAGGCAAGGATGGACATCGACGCCCGGCTGCTCCTGCCGGTACACGCCGAGACCCTACGCGCCGCACTGGGCCCGGCGCCGGCCGACCCGCGGCTCAGTCGGGGGGAGCGGTGAGGATCTCGTGCTCGAGCATGTCGCCGCCGGTGTCGATGCGCACCCCCGTCGCCCCCGGGTGATGGGTCAGGATGTAGCCGGCCATGAGCAGCAGTGTCGCCTGCTGACCGGTGTGCAACGCCGTGAGCAGCCGGTCGGCGGCGATCTGACAGCGTTGCAGCGGCTCGGGATGGTCGATCCAGCTGCGGCTCATCTGCCAGCCCCGGTCCATATCCCGGTCCATCTTCGCGAAGAACTCGGCCCCTTCCTCGAGGATATACGCCGGCACCTCGATGGGGTACGATTGATCGTCGACGTAGACTGTCAGTAACATTCCGCGGCTCCTTCTCCACTGCCCGAGGCACCCGACGGTACGCCGCGACGCCCCGCATCCGGACGACTCCCATGCTCATACGGCTGACCAAGGTCCTCGACGCTGAGCGCCTGCAGGCCGTCGCCGAACTGCTCACGGGCGCGGACTTCGTCGACGGGCGCCTGTCCGCGGGGGCCGAGGCCCGCCGCGTCAAACGCAACCTCGAACTGGCGCCCGGATCGGATCGCCGCGAGCGGCTGAACGCCGTCGTCATGAACGCGCTCGTGCGCCACCCCGACTATCAGGCGGCGGCGTTGCCAGCGCGGGTCGCCACCCCATTTTATGCGCGCTACGCCCCGGGCATGAGTTACGGCGAGCATGTCGACAATCCGGTCATGGGCAGCGCGCCGCACCTGTACCGCGCCGACGTCGCGGTGACGATCTTTCTCAACGACGCGACCGATTACGACGGCGGGGAACTGTGGATCCGGACCACCTTCGGCGATCAGACCGTGAAGCTGCCCGCGGGCGACGCGGTGCTCTATCCCGCTTCCAGTCTCCACCGCGTCACGGAGGTCACGCGCGGCGAGCGCCGCGTGGCGGTGACCTGGGTCCAGAGCCTGGTCCGCGACGCCGCCCGGCGCGAGCTGCTCTACGAACTGCACCGTGCGCGCGAAAAGCTGTTGCGCGACGCGCCGCAGGCCCCGGAAACCCTCGGCGTCGGCCGCGCCTACCTGAACCTGATCCGCATGTGGGCCGAGACCTGACGCGCCGACGGCGCGTCGCGGGCCGAAAACGACCGGGGCCGCGACGCGGCCCCGGTTCACCCACAGAACGGATGCGCCGGCGTTCAGCGGTGGGAGCCGCGCTCGGCGTGCGCCATCTCCAGGACCTTCAGCGCCAATTCGTTGTATTTCTGCCGGTATTGGTAGAGCGGGTGACCTTCCGGGGGAAGGTAGAAGTCCTCGGGATCGACCCCGCTCTGATGCTCGTACTCGGAGAACTTGTGCTGCATCTCCAGCATCTGCTTGATCAGGTCCTGCTTGTTGCTCATCGCGCCTCTCCTTCGACAGAAAGTTCGGCGGGCACATCGTGCCCGAATTGGAAGATCCGGTGGCTCGAAGCTACCACAGGCCCGTGCGACCCTCCATATCCCATATGGGGCCCGCGTTCCCGCCTGCGGATGGCCCGTCCCCTCCGGCGGCCGCACGATCCGCTTCAGTATCCGCCCTTGCGGCGGCTTTCGGGCAGACCGGCGATGCGCCCGCCCTGCTTGCTCGGGTCCTTCGGAAACAAGCCGTAGAGGGTCTTGGCCTCGACCTTCTCTCCGGACCAGATCTCCTGCATTCCCTTCACCATCGTGCGCGTGTTGGGCTGCGCCCCGGCATGGTTGAAATACTGATCGCGCAGGTAGTGGATCACGTCCCAGTGGCGATCGGTCAGCTCGATGCCCTCTTCCGCGGCGATCACGTGCGCCAGCTCTTCGCTCCAGTCGTCGGTGTTCTCCAGGAATCCGGTGGCCGTCGTCGCGATCGTCTTACCGCCTACTTCCAACGTCATTTGCGCTCCCCTTCCGATGTCGACCGGACCGTCCTGCCCCGCGCGGCCTCGGCGCCGGGGCGATTGCGGTCCGCAGTGGTTGAAAACGCTCTCAGTCGTCGTCGCGCCGGACCGGAGCGACGCCCTTGTGTGGAATGAACAGCCCGCAACCCATCGTGCGCCCCGGACCGAGCCCGCGCTGCTGCAGGCGCACGGACTGCTCGGGCTCCAGATCCGCGACCATGAGGCTGCGCGTGAACACCACACCGTCCGGCGTGCGCAGCGGGTGCGAACGCCCGCACAGCATCTTGCGGACCGGGATCTCCATCCGGCGCAGCACCGTGGCGCAATCCGCCAGGAATTCCTCCTCGCTCCCTTCCGGGTCGGCCGCCACGTAGCGTGCGAACAGGGTCGGCAGCGGGCTGAGCGGGCGCACCACCGCGGCGCCTACGCCGAGCCGATGACCCGCGATGTCGAGTTCCGCGCCGCTCAGCGCCCGCGCGTCGTCTACACGCGCCTTCGGCAGGCGCAGGGTCATGCGCGTGCGCCGCGAGAGATATAGCACGTCCTCCGGGTCGTCCGGCCGATACCAGCCGTTGCCCGATTCCGCGCCGTGGATGAGGTGTACGCCCGCATCGGCCTCCGATTCGAGCCACGGCAGCACCGCGCCCAGCGCGCTGGAGAGCGCGTGGGCGTGGTCCAGCGGCAGGCTGCGGCAGGAAATCGCGAACGCGAGATCCACGATGTCCTCGGGTACCACGTAGGCCTTGGAAGCGCCGTCGTCCTCGTCCCAGTACATGTCCGCCCGCCGTTTATCCATGCGGCGCCCCGGAAAAGATCGCCTCGAGCCGCTCCTCCCAGTCCTCGGGCGTATCCTGGAACGGGGGCTTGACGTCCATGCTGAAGAAGCGCTCGCCGCTGCGTGCACGTTCCGCGACCACCGTGACCAGATCCTCGAACGACCCGAGTTCGTGGTGCTGAAGCAGGATCTCGCTCAGCCAGAGCACGCCGCCACCTCCCGTTCGCAATCCGCCGGCCCGGTGCCGGCGATGCGGTCATAATAACGCGCCCGGTAGAGCAACCGCGAGCGCCCGGCCTCCGGGTCGTCCCGGAACGCGCCGCGCGAGTGGAGGACGTTGTTGCAGATCACGCCCTGCCCCGGGGCGAGGCGGTGACGGAACACGAACGGCGAATCGTCGCCGACCAGTTCCGCCAGCATCGCCGCCGCCGCCCGGGTGTCCCGGTCGTCCTTCCAGCGGATGCTTCGGGTGCGGGCCGTGTAGCGCATATGCAGGGTCCCGCTGTCCGGATCGATCGAAAAGACGGGGCCGGTGCGCGCGCCGCGCAGCTCGGTCCCGCCTTCCGAATTCGGGGGGATGGTGACCGCGTCGGCCTGCATCAGGGCCTCGACGTAGCGCGGTCTGGCATCGCGCAGTTGCAGATAGACCATTTCCGGATCCAGCAGACCGTTGTCCCCGCCGCGGGCGGCGTCGCGGACGCAGTGGATCACGAACGCACGGATCTGGAGTTCGGCCGGGTTGTAATACCCGTCGGTGTGCCAGTTCAGGGGCCGGTCGCTGTAGGGGATATAGCCCGCGCGGCGACCGCCGGCGATGACCCGCAGCGAGGTGATGCGGTCGCCGTCGGCGCACAGATTCCCGTCGAGTCGCGCGAGGCCGAAGCGGCGCCCGAGCGCGCGCACGCATTCCTTGGAGGTGTAATCGCCAGCGGCGATCTCGTAGATCGCGACGTTGGCTTTGCGGCAGCGTGACAGGATCGCGGCGTGTTCCGCGGGAGTGACCGTCCCGGCCTCGCCGAGGCGCACCAGGAGGTCCGCGCTCGTGCGCGGATAGCCGTCGAGCTTGCGCTCGCGCCAGCGCCGGTAGGCGTCATCGTCCCGGAGGGAGAACGGATTGCCCCTCACCGAATGGACTCCACGGTTTCGCCCGCGCCGGGGTTGGCTTGGGCCCGACCGCCCCCCCCCCCCCCGGGCGACGCCGGCCCGATGCACATGCGCCGGCGATCTGGCGGGCACGACAGAGCTATACTCTATCCAAACACGGGTGCGGGCGCCGACGTGGCAGCCCTGTGCCGCCCAATAACAACCAGCGGGCCGGGGAACTTCCATATCCCTTTTGGGATAATTCCCAAGCCCCAAATATTCCAATTGGTAGGGTATTCGCCCTGTGCCCCCCACCGTAGACTTGCAGGGTCAGGTTGCTTGCGCACTGCGGCCCCGCCCACGGGTCCCCCGCAGCACGGATATCCGTTTGCAATGAAGGTGATTGCAGTTGATACGAGGGTTCCGTCACTTCCACCAGACCTGCCTTGGACGCGGCGCTCGCGCGGTAGCGGATCGTTCCGCGCGCACCGGCCGCCGCGGCGGGCCGCAGACCGTTGCCATATTTGAAGGAGACCGCCATGGCTAAAGACCTCCACGATACCCCGATGCTGGATGAACTGGAATCCGGCCCGTGGCCCAGCTTCATTTCCGGAATCAAGCGCCTGCGCGACCAGCACGGCGACGAGCGCATCCGCGGCGTGGCCAATGACCTGCTGGGCCAGCTCGAGCATTCCTACGAGACCCGCAAGGGTTACTGGAAGGGCGGTACGATCAGCGTGTACGGCTACGGCGGCGGGATCATCCCGCGCTTCTCCGAAGTCGGCCAGCAGTTCCCGGAGTCCAAGGAATTCCATACCCTTCGTGTCCAGCCGCCCGCCGGCAACTACTACACCACCGATATCCTGCGTCAGCTCGCCGACAGCTGGGAGAAGTGGGGGTCCGGCCTCGTGACCTTCCACGGGCAGACCGGGAACATCATGTTCATCGGTGCGGACTCCACCAACACCCAACACTTTTTCGACGAGATCAACGACTACGGCTGGGACCTCGGCGGCGCCGGCCCGTGCGTGCGCACGGGGATGTCCTGCGTGGGCGCGGCCCGTTGCGAGATGTCGAACTGCAACGAGCACCGCATCCATCGGACCCTGCTGACCCGTTTCACCGACGACATCCACCGCCCCGCCCTGCCTTACAAGTTCAAGTTCAAGGTCTCCGGTTGCCCCAATGACTGCATGAACTCGATCGAACGGTCGGACTTCGCGATCATCGGCACCTGGCGCGACGACATGAAGATCGACCAGGAAGAGGTCAAGGCCTTCGTGGCGAAGAAAGGGCGCCAGTACGTGCTCGACAACGTCACGAGCCGCTGCCCGACCAACTGCATGACGCTCAACGACGACGACACCCTCAGCGTCGACAACCGCAACTGCGTCAAGTGCATGCACTGCCTGAACGTCATGCCCAAGGCCCTGCATCCGGGCGACGACAAGGGGATCAGCATCCTCATCGGCGGCAAGCGCACGCTCAAGATCGGAGACCTGATGGGCACGGTGATCGTCCCCTTCATGAAGATGGAGACGGACGAGGACTACCAGCGCCTCGTGGAGATCGCCGAGAACACGATCGACTTCTGGGCCGAGAACGGGCTCGAGCACGAGCGTTGCGGCGAGATGATCGAGCGCATCGGGCTCGTCAACTTCCTCGAGGGCATCGGCCTCGAGGTGGATCCGAACATGGTCCAGCATCCGCGCAAGAGCTCCTACATCCGTACGGACGGCTGGGACGAAGAGGCGGAGAAGTGGTTCCGCCGCAAGGCCGAGGACAAGCAGAAGGCGGTCGGCGCCTGAGCACGCCCCGCCCCGCCCCCATCGGGGCGGGGCGGCGCATGAATCGGTTTCGGCTCAAAACTACGAGATTGATCGCGGGAGATCCTGAGCATGGCACAGCCTCAGAAAATGCGTACCCCCATCGAGTCGGGGTGTCCGGACGGATTCCAGTACATGCATCCGGTGATGCGGAAGAACTTCGGCAACTGGAAGTACCACGAGCACCCGAGGGCCGGCGTGTTGCGCCACGTGGCCTACAGCGGCGACGAGATCTGGACCGTGCGCGCGGGCACACAGCGTATCCTCGACGTGTTCACGCTGCGCAAGCTCTGCGAGATCGGCGACAAGTACGCAGACGGCCACGTCCGCTTCACGATCCGCAGCAACATCGAGTACATGGTCGCCGACGCGAACAAGGTGGAACCCCTCATCAAGGCCCTCGAAGAGGCCGGGTTCGTCGTCGGCGGGACCAAGAACTCCGTCACCATGATCTCGCATACGCAGGGCTGGCTGCACTGCGACATCCCCGGCACCGACGCCTCCGGCGTGGTCAAGGCGATGATGGACGAGCTGATCGACGAGTTCCGCAACTGCCGCATGCCGAACCGCGTCCACATCACCACGTCCTGCTGCCAGATCAACTGCGGCGGCCAGGGCGATATCGCCATCAACATCCAGCACACCAAGCCGCCCAAGATCAACCACACGCTGGTGGGAAACATCTGCGAGCGTCCCTCGGTGGTGGCGCGGTGCCCGGTGGCGGCGATCCGGCCGGCGCTGGTCGAGGGCAAGCCTTCGCTGGAGGTGGACGAGAAGAAGTGCATCTGCTGCGGCGCCTGCTATCCGCCCTGCCCGCCGATGCAGATCAACGACCCCGAGCACACCAAGCTCGCGATCTGGGTGGGCGGCAACCACTCCAACGCCCGCAGCGCCCCGAGCTTCCAGAAGCTGGTGGCGGCGGGCATCCCCAACAATCCCCCGCGCTGGCCGGAGGCGACGGCCATCGTCAAACGCATCCTTCAGACCTATCAGAAGGATGCGCGCGACTGGGAGCGCGTCAACGACTGGATCGACCGGATCGGCTGGCCGCGGTTCTTCGAACTCACGGGCCTGCCCTTCACCAAGTACCATGTCGACAACTGGAGGGGTGCGCGCAACAGCCTGAACGCCTCGACCCATATCCGATTCTGATCTGGATCAAGGACTGCGGGGCGCCCTGACCCAACAATCCCACGGATTGGCAGGGCGCCCTCCTTCATCCGCGCCGGGGAGACAGGGCTCCACGCGAAACGCACCGAACAAGGGGTCAATGAGTCATGAAGCTGGGCATACTCGTCAATGAGGGGCCGTATCAGCACCAGGCCTCCGACACCGCCTACCAGTTCACCAAGGCGGCGCTCGCCAAGGGACACGAGATCTTCCGCGTGTTCTTCTACAACGACGGCGTGAACAACGGTACGCGCCTCAGCGTGCCGCCGCAGGACGATCGCAACATCACACAGCAGTGGTCGCAGCTCGCCGAGGAGCACAAGCTGGACCTCGTCGTCTGCATCGCGGCCGCCCAGCGGCGCGGGATTCTCGACGAGAACGAGGCCAAGCGCCACGGCAAGGACAGCTCGAATCTGGCGCCGGGATTCCGCATCTCCGGCCTCGGCCAGCTCATCGAGGCGGGTATCCAGGCCGACCGCCTGGTGGTTTTCGGCGACTGAGGCCGAACCGCCCATCCTTTCAGCATCCGACGGGGAGCGAAATCGACGATGTCCACACCCATGCCGAGCGAACCCTGGGAAGAACAGGAAAAGGATCCCGCTGTGAAGAAATTCATGTATGTCAACCGTCGGGCCCCTTACGGCACGATCTATGCCCTCGAATCCCTGGAGGTCGTCCTCATCGCCGCGGCCTTCGAGCAGGACGTGAGCCTGGTTTTCCTCGACGACGGTGTCTACCAGCTCAAGAAGGGCCAGGACACCAAGTCGATCGGGATGAAGAACTTCTCGCCCACTTACCGGGCGCTGGAAGGCTACGACGTTGAGAAACTCTACGTCGAGAAGGAATCCCTCTGGACCCGTGGGCTCACCGAGGACGACCTCGTGGTCCCGGTGCAGGTGGTATCCCGCGAGGAGCTGCGGGAACTCATGGATCAGCAGGAAGTCATCCTTTCGTTCTGAGGCCCACAACCATGACCATGCTGCATACCGTCAACAAATCCCCCTTCGAACGCCGCACCCTCGATTCCTGCCTTGGGCACGCTTCCAAGGGCAGCGCGATCCTCCTCCTGGAGGACGGGATCTACGGCGCGCTCAAGGGAACCGTGGTGGCCGACAAGATCAAGGACGCCACCGCCGATCACCCCATCTACGTCCTCGGTCCCGACGTGCGCGCGCGCGGGATGAGCGAAGATCAGGTCATCGAGGGGGTGTCGGTGGTCGACTACGAAGGGTTCGTCGACCTCGTGACCTCGCACGACAACGTTCAGTCCTGGCTCTAGGCCGGACCGCTCAAACGCAACGATCCAGACCATGGTGAAGGAGTAATCGACATGCCGATCGACGTGAATGGAAAGTCCCTGGAAACCGACGAGGAGGGCTACCTCGCCAACCTCAACGACTGGAACCCCGATGTCGCGACCAAGATGGCTCAGGACGACGGCGTGGAACTGTCGGAGAACCACTGGGAAGTGATCAACTTCCTGCGTGAATATTACGAGGAATATCAGATCGCCCCGGCGGTGCGCGTGCTGACCAAGGCCATCGGCAAGAAGCTCGGCCCGGACAAGGGCAACAGCAAGTATCTCTACGAGCTGTTCCCGTACGGTCCCGCGAAGCAGGCCTGCAAATACGCCGGCCTGCCGAAACCGACCGGCTGCGTCTGACCCGCGGTACAGGGGGGAGAATTCCGCTCCCCCCTGCCCCGTTTTCCTTACCAGCGACGACCCGGCGCCCGCGCCGGAGAGATCGGAAACATGGATTTTCTGAGCATCGCCTATGCCCTGGTGTTTTACTTCGCCACCTTCGTTCTGGTGGTGGGAGTGGGCCGCAAGATCGTCCAGTATGCGCGCACCCCCGCGCCGCTGAAGATCCCGACCACGCCGGCGCCGACCACGGGCACCGGTGTGGCCCTGCGACTGGGCGGCGAGGTCGTCTTTTTCACCAGCCTGTTCAAGTCGAACAAGTGGATCTGGGTCTTCGGCTGGCTGTTCCATTTCTGCCTCCTCCTCGAGGTGCTCCGGCACCTGCGCTACTTCATCCAACCGGTCTGGTGGTGGGTCGCGCTGATCCAGCCGTTTGGGAAATATGCCGCCTATGGGATGGTCATCGGCCTCCTGGGACTGTGGGGGCGGCGCTTCTTCGTCGACCGCGTGCGCTACATCAGCGCTCCGTCCGACCATCTGATGCTCGTGCTGCTGCTGGCCATCGCCGGCAGCGGGATGCTGATGACCTTCGTCGACCACACCGACATCATCAGCCTGAAGGCTTTCGTCCTGGGCCTGCTCTACGGTCACTGGCAACCCCTTCCGGCCGACCCGCTGCTGCTGATCCATCTCGGGCTGGTGGCCGCGCTCATGATCGTGTTCCCGTTCAGCAAACTGCTGCACGGCCCCGGACTCCTGTTCAGCCCGACGCGGAACCAGATCGACAACCCGCGGGAGAAGCGCCACGTCACCCCCTGGGCCACCGACACGGGCGCGGGTACCGCGGGTTGAACGGGTACGAAACTGGCACTCTCGCTGCACGATGAGGTAACGGAACGTGGCGGACTTCGAGACTCCGGAAATCAGGGAATACCCCCTCATCCCCCACATCCACGAGGGGGCGATGGCGGGGACGAAGCCGTTCGTCGCCAAGCCGGAGCATCAGAAGGCCCTCGGCTTTCCGGGCGAGCTGGTCGAGAACTGGAAAGAGGTCGCCATCGACAAGATGGGCGACCTGCTGGGCAAGTACCGTTCGCTGCCCGTGTTTCTCGATTCCTGCGTCAAGTGCGGCGCCTGCACCGACAAGTGCCACTACTTCCTCGGCACCACCGACCCGAAGAACATGCCGGTCGCGCGCCAGGACCTGTTGCGGAAGGTCTACCGCCGCTACTTCACCTTCGCCGGCAAGTATTTCCCCAAGCTGGTCGGCGCCGTGGACCTCACCGAGGAAGTCCTCCAGGACTGGTACAGCTACTACCACCAGTGCTCCGAGTGCCGGCGCTGCTCGGTGTACTGCCCGTACGGTATCGACACCGCCGAGATCACCATGGCGGGCCGCGAGATCCTCGACGCCGTCGGCATCGGCGCGAAATACAGCAACGAGATCATCGGCAAGGTCTTCACCGTCGGCAACAACCTCGGCCTCCCCGGCCCCGCCCTGAAGGACACCCTCGAGGGGATCGAAGAGGACGTCAAGGAGGACACCGGCGTCGATGTGCGTTATCCCGTCGACGAGAAGGGCGCCGAGGTCCTGCTGATCACGCCCTCGGCCGACTTTTTCGCCGAACCGCACGTCGACGGCCTGATCGGCTACGGCAAGGTCTTCCATCAGGCCGGCATCAGTTGGACCCTCAGCTCCTACGCTTCGGAAGCGGCCAATTTTGGGATTTTCATCGGCTCCTATGAGAACATGAAGCGCGTGGCGATGCGCATCCGCGAGGCCGCGCTCGACCTCGGCGTGAAGCGCATCATCGTCGGCGAGTGCGGACATGCCTGGCGTGTCGCCTACAGCTTTTGGAACACGCTGATCGGGCCGTTCGATTTCCTCGACCCGCGCTACCCGGCCCCGCAGCACATCTGCGAGTTCACCTATGACCTGATCCAGCGCGGCGCCCTGACGCTGGACAAGTCCGCCAACGATCACCGCGTGGTCACCTTCCACGACTCGTGCAACGTCGCTCGCGCCTCGCGTATGGGCAATATGCCCGGCGGGCAGTTCATCATCCCACGCGAGGTGATCAAGGCCGTCTGCAACAACTTCTACGACATGGAGGAAGGGACTATCGGCGAGGGGACGTTCTGCTGCGGCGGCGGCGGCGGGCTGCTCACCGACGACCTCATGGAGGTCCGGGTGAAGGGCGCCCTCCCCCGTATGCAGGCGCTGCGGCATGTCGTCGAGGAGCACGGCGTGACCCATATGGCCGCGATCTGCGCGATCTGCAAGACCCAGTTCGCGAAGGTGCTGCCGTACTACAACTTCAGCATGGACCAGATCATTTCCGTACATCAGCTTGTGGGCGATGCAGTGGTGCTAGGGGCGAAGCAGTAGCGCTGCCCCCCCGCCCGGCACCTCGATGGCACTCGCGGATTGAACCTACAGGAGAACCGACATGTCGACGTCGCGTGATGATATGCAGAATCCGAAGCTGACTTTTCGCAAGTTCCGCAACGGCGACCACGACTGGCACAGCTGGCAGGAGAAGATCTTCGAGGCGGATCATTCCCACAAGTGCCCGACCTACGTCCTGCGTACGCCGCCGTGCCAGGGCGGCTGCCCAGCGGGCGAGGAGATCCGCGGTTACCTGCAGATCGTGCGCGGGATCGAGAAGCCGCCGGCGGACATGAGCCCCCAGGAGTACGCCTTCCGGCGCCTCACCGACGCCAACCCGTTCCCGTCGGTCATGGGTCGTGTGTGCCCGGCCCCCTGCCAGGACGCCTGCAACCGCAACGACGTCGACGACTTCGTCGGCATCAACGCGGTCGAGCAATACATCGGCGATACGGCGATCCGGGAGAATTTCGCCTATCCCGCCGCGCCCGCCCTCAGCGGCAAGAAGGTGGCCGTCATCGGCGGCGGGCCGGCGGGGTTGTCGGCCGCCTACCACCTGCGCCGGCGGGGTCACGCCTCCACCATCTTCGACGATCACGAGGAACTCGGCGGCATGATGCGCTACGGGATCCCGCGCTACCGCACGCCGCGCGAGGCCCTCGACCGCGAAATCCAGCGCATCCTCGACCTGGGTGATATCGAGGTCCGCACCGGGACCCGCGTGGGCCGTGACGTTTCGATCGCCGAACTCGAAAAGGAGTTCGATGCCATCGTTTGGGCGCTGGGGTGCCAGACCGGGCGTGCTCTCCCGGTGCCGGGCGCAGACGCCCCGAACTGCGTCACGGGCGTCAAATTCCTGGAGGCGTTCAATACCGACCGCATGAAGGTGGTCCCGCCCAAGGTGGTATGCGTGGGCGGCGGCGACACCTCCATCGACGTCGTCTCGGTTGCACGCCGCCTGGGTTGCCTGAAGGACGGATCCTCGCCCGAACTCCCGGAGCGCGTCGTAGCGGGTCTGGCGGAGCACGCGCCGGTCGCCGACGACGCCCGCGCCCCGGTCGACGTCACCCTTACGTCGCTGTTCCCGAAGAGCCAGATGACCGCAGCCGAGCACGAGGTCCACGACGCCGAGCGCGAGGGCGTGAAGATTCTCGACGGGGTCATGCCGCTCGAGGTGTTGCTCGATGCCAACGGGCGCGCGCGGGCCCTGAAGATGGCGCAGTGCGAGATGGTCGACAACCGACCGGTGCCCAAGGAGGGTACCGAGTTCGAACTTGAGTGTGACCTCATCGTCTCCGCTATCGGTCAGGGCGGTGATCTGTCCGGTCTGGACGACCTCAACAACGGCCGCGGCCTGATCGACGCCGACAAGTTCTACCAGGTGCCCGACCGCCCCCGGCATTTCGTGGCCGGAGACATCATCCGCCCGCATCTGCTCACCACCGCCATCGGCCAGGCCTCCATCGCTGCCGAGACCATCGACCAGTTCCTGCGCAATCTCGAAATGGAGAAGCGCCCGAAGGTAGACAAGCATCGTTTCAATCTCCTCTCGAAGCTGCACGAGGCCGGCCTCGACCCCGAGGAGTACGACCACGAGCAGAAGTGGGGGACGTCTTCGAGCAACTTCGCCGTCCACAACTTCGAGGACCGATCGGCCCACGAGATCATCAAGTCCTCGAAGCTGTTCCTGGGTCATTTCCCGTACGAGGCGCGACTCAAGCGCGAGGAGATCGGTCCGGGCGCCGACGAGGTCATCGGACACTTCATGGAGCGTATGGTCGGCCTCGACGACGAGCGGGCGAAGAAGGAGGCCGGCCGCTGCATGAGCTGCGGCCTGTGCTTCGAGTGCGACAACTGCGTGATCTACTGCCCGCAGGATGCGGTGTTCCGGGTCAAGAAGAATCAGTCCACCACCGGGCGCTACGTCGATACCGACTACACGCGTTGCATCGGCTGCCACATCTGCGCCGATGTCTGCCCGACCGGCTACATCGACATGGCCCTGGGAGAGTAAGCGGCGGTGACTGCATCAGGACGATTTCGCTGCGGCCGTACGTGGGCGTCGGTGCTCGGCGCCCTCGTCGGTGCCCTGCTCCTCGCCTGGAGTCCCGTCCGAGCCGCTGCGCCCGGCGGCGGCCCGGCTGGCGTACCCCTGCCGGCCCTGCCCAAAGCGACCGGAAAGCACTGCGTCATGCCCACCGAGTGGATGCGCAAGAATCACATGAAGCTGCTCTTCCACGAACGGTGGGTCACCGTGCATGACGGAATCTTCATCAAGGGCCGAAGCATGGAGGACTGTCTGTCGTGCCACGTCCACCGGCTCGCCGACGGGCAATGGCCGAAACCGACGAGCACGAAGTTCTTCTGCCAGGCGTGCCACGCCTACGCCGCCGTCAAGATCGACTGCTTCGAGTGCCACGCATCCCATCCGGTGAAGGCTCCTCCGGGCGTCGGACCGGACGGCGGAAACCCGCTCGAGAGTGAGGCACGGGTCGCGGGTCCTGACGCCGGGCTCACCGCGCAGGCGCTGACCCCCATGCCGATCGCACAGGACACCGGAGGTGGAGCCAAGTGAGCGAAGCGCACGAAGACGATTCCCTCAGCGCTCCGGAGCGGGCCCGGCGCCGCTTCCTGACGCAGATCGCTGCCGTCACCGGCGCCGCGCTCGCCCCGGGGATGGTCCTGTTTCAGGTCGCACAGGCGCGCGCGCTCGACCAGCCGGTCTCCAGCAAGACCCGCTGGGGGATGCTGGTCGATACCACCAAGTGCGCCCGCGGCTGCGACATCTGCGTGAAGGCGTGCGACATCGAGAACGGAATTCACAGCCTCGGACGTCCGGAGACCGACGCCCAGTGGATCCGAAAGGTCACCCTGCGTGATCTCCACACCGGCTACGTGCAGTCTCTGCCGATGATGTGCCAGCACTGTGAATATCCGCCGTGCGAGGACGTCTGCCCGACCGGCGCCTCGTTCCGCCGCGCCGACGGAATCGTACTGGTGGACCGCCACATCTGCATCGGCTGCCGCTACTGCATGATGGCCTGCCCCTACAAGGCGCGCTCCTTCGTCGCCGAACCGCTGCACGATCAGGTGCCGTGGTCGCCCCGTGGGATCGGGACCGTGGGCGGATGCACCTTTTGCGTACACCGCGTCGACCGCGGACACAAGCCCGCATGCGTAGAGGCCTGCGCCGCGGACGGCCCCGGCGCACTCGTGTTCGGCGATCTAATGGACCCGGAGAGCGGGATCTCGAAGATGCTGGCTTCGCAGCAGACCAGCGAAGTGCGCGCCGACCTGCGCCTGAACACCGGGGTCCGCTATCACGGAATCTGAGCGCCCGTCGCCGGCCGACTCCGCCAGCAACGGAGACCGGGCGGCCTTTTGAAACAGAACGGAAACCATGAAACCACGCATACACTATCGCGAACTCGAAGGCGGTGTCGGATTCTGGGCCTTGCTGGCGGCCTTCGGCGTGTTGATCGCCCTGGGCCTCGCCGCGGCCCACTACATGGAGACCAACGGCCACTGGGTTACCGGAATGACCAACCAGGTCGTCTGGGGCATGCCGCATGTATTCGCCGTTTTCCTGATCGTCGCGGCCTCCGGAGTCCTAAATACGGCTTCCGTCGCCTCCGTCTTCGCGCGCGCACCGTACAAGCCGCTCGCGCCGCTCTCCGGATTGCTGGCGATCACTCTGCTGATCGGCGGTCTTGCGGTCCTGGTGCTTGACCTGGGACATCCCGACCGGCTGATCGTCGCGATCACCCATTTCAATTTCCGCTCGATCTTCGCGTGGAACATCTTTCTGTATACCGGATTTTTGGCCATTGTCGCGGTCTATCTGTGGCTCAACATGGAACGGCGGATGAACCGTTACAGCCGTCCCGTCGGTTTCCTCGCCTTCATCTGGCGGATCACGCTGACCACGGGCACCGGCTCGATCTTCGGCTTTCTGATCGCGCGCGATTCCTACGACTCGGCACTGATGGGGCCGATGTTCGTCATCATGTCCTTTTCGTTCGGCCTCGCGATCTACCTGCTCGTGCTGATGGCCAGTTATGCGGGCAGCGGCCGCCCGTTGGGAGACGCGACCGTGCGCCGCCTGAAGAACCTCCTCGGTGTGTTCGTCGCCTCGGTGCTGTATTTTCTCGCCGTATTCCACCTGACGAACATCTACTGGGCCGCTCACATCGATTTCGAGAAATTCATCCTCTTCGGAGGCAATGTCTATACGTGGCTGTTCTGGGGCGGCCAGGTCGTGCTCGGGGGGCTGATCCCGCTGGCCCTGCTCTACTGGCCCCGCACCGGCGGGTCGCGCTTCTGGATCTCCGTCGCCTGCGCCCTGGTGATCCTCGGGGGGCTCGCCCTGATGTACGTGATCATCATCGGCGGGCAGGTGTGGCCGCTCGACCTGTTCCCGGGCAAGGCGGTGAGCAGCACTTTCTACGACGGCGTAATCAACACCTATACGCCCAGCCTGCCGGAGATCCTCCTCGGCGTGGGCGGGGTCGCGCTCTCGCTCGCCGCCACCATGGTGGCCATCAAGTTCCTGCCCTTCCTGCCCGCCAGCCTCGAGGACGCAATCGTCGAACCGGCCCCGGCGCCGGCTTCGGCCTCCGCCGGAGCGCAGCACGCCTGAGGCGGGCCCCGCGCGCCCGCGGAGGGGGCAAGCGGGCAAAAGCCGCGGCGGGCACCGGCCGGCCGCGGCGGGAACCCAGCATGACATGACCCGTCTGCTCGTCTCCGCCGCCCACAAGTCATCCGGCAAGACCACCGTGAGCGTGGGCCTGTGCGCGGCGCTCACGGCGTCCGGGCACGTCGTCCAGCCGTTCAAGAAGGGGCCGGACTACATCGATCCGATGTGGCTGGGCCGGGCCTCGGGTCGCCCCTGCCACAACCTCGATTTCTACACGATGGGGCGTGACGAGATCCTCGCGACGCTCACGCGCCGGGCCCGCGGGGCCGACATCGCGCTGATCGAGGGCAACAAGGGCCTCTACGACGGCCTGGACCTCGACGGCAGCAACAGCAACGCCGCGCTCGCCGCCCTGACGTCGGCCCCGGTCGTCCTGGTGATCGACGCCCGCGGGATGACCCGCGGCATCGCACCGCTGATTCTGGGCTACCAGGCCTTCGACCGTTCGATCCGGATCGCCGGGGTGATCCTCAACCGGCTCGGCGGGCGCCGCCACGAGAGCAAGCTGCGCGCCGTCATCGCCCACTACACGGACGTGCCGGTACTGGGCGCGATCGCCGAAGATCCAGCGCTCGAGGTCGTCGAACGCCACCTGGGACTCATCCCGAGTTCCGAGCACGGCGACGCCAACCACCGGATCGCCGCCATCGGCCGTGTGGTCGCCGCCCAGGTCGACCTCGAGCGACTGGTGCAGATCGCGCGCAGCGCCCCTCCCCTGCCTCCTGCAGCCGATGACGACCCGCCGCAGGTGGCAGCCGGCGCGCGCGTGCGCATCGGTATCGCCCGCGATGCGGCTTTCGGTTTCTATTACCCCGGCGACCTCGACGCCCTGCGCCGCGCGGGGGCCGAACTCGTATTCTTCGACACCCTGCGCGATTCCCAGCTCCCGCCGATCGACGCCCTGTTCATCGGCGGCGGCTTCCCGGAGACCTCGATGGAGGCCCTGGAGGCGAACCGGGGCCTGCGTGCTCAGATCCGCGCCCGCATCGAGGCGGGCCTGCCCGCCTATGCCGAGTGCGGCGGCCTGATGTACCTCAGCCGCAGCCTCTCCTGGAACGGGCGCCGCTGCGAGATGGCGGGGGTGATCCCCGGCGATGTCGTCATGCACGAGCGGCCGCAGGGTCGCGGCTACGTGCGTCTCGAAGAGACCGCCGAGGCGCCCTGGCCCCGGGCCGCCGGGGCGCCCGGCGGCGAGATCCGCGCACACGAGTTCCACTATTCGAGCCTCGACGGGCTTGAGGGCGCGCAGCGCTTCGCCTATCGTGTCCTGCGCGGGCACGGCATCGACGGGCGCCACGACGGCTTGATCCTCCACAATCTCCTGGCCTGCTACGCCCACCTGCGCGACGTGGAGGGCAACCGCTGGGCCGAACGATTCGTACGCTTCGCGCGCGAATGCTCGCGCGCAGGCCGGGCGTCACCCGGAGACGCGCCCGCGCCGCCCGCCAGTCAACCACAGGGGTAGACCGATGATCACCATCACCGCCAACGCCGCCCGGCAGATCCGCCACTCGGCCAAGCAGGGGCACATGGAAGGCATGCCGTTGCGCCTCGCGGCCAAACGCAATCCCGACGGGAGCCTGCACTACGGCATGGGCTTCGACGACAGCGCCAAGGAGGAGGACCTGCACTTCCAGTCCGAAGGGATCGACGTCGTCGTCTCCCCCGTGAGCCTCGAGCTGCTCAGCGGGCTGGTCGTCGACTTCGTGGAACTGGAGCCGGGGACGCACGAGTTCATTTTCCTCAATCCCAACGACCCGAACTACCGCGCCCCCGACGACGATGCGGCCCCGGAGTCGCCCCACTGAGTCCGCACGCACCGCGCCCGCGGAACGCCCCGAGCGACGCCCGCCGGGGCGGCGGAGCGGGCCCGCACCGCCGCTGAGCCGGGGGCGGGTCGCCTTGGGCCCCGATGCGGCCCGAAAAGGCGGCACACCCCCCTCGTGAACTGATAAACTTTCATTATCTTGGAATCAGCGCGGAGGGGACGCACGGCGAGCGGCCGAAGTCGCGCCCGGTCGCAGCCGATATGCCGCGAATGCAGCCGGAAACCACCACAGGCACGTCGAGACCCGGGGCGTCGGACGCCTCCCCGGTCCCGCCGGCGCGCGGTTGGCACCCGCGGAGCGGCGGCGCCCTGTCGGCAAGCGGTCTGACCGGCCCGTCGCTGGTGGCCGTCGCCGCGCTCGTGCTGCCGGTGCTGCTCATACTGACGCCCGCGCCGGGAACGGGGCTGCGCCTGCTCCTCGCCTGCGCGTCGGTCGGGGCCGGCATCGGCGCGCTGGCCCTGATCCACCTGCGGGTGCGGCGGCGACTGCTCACCCCCCTGACCCACCTGCGCCATTGGGCCCTGCGGATGCAGGGCGGCAATCTGACCGCCCGCCTTCCGCAGCCGGGCATCGGGGAGTACGAAGAATTAGCGAAAGATATCAATTCATTATCTGATACTATTGAGAGACTTTCTAAAAACTTGGACGCTCAGGTTCAGCGCCAGACCGCGCAGCTCGCGCAGAAGACCCGCTCCCTCCAGATCCTCTACGGCATGGCGGCCTGCATCAACGGTTCCCGCGATCTCGACGATCTGCTCAAACGCTTTCTGCCGGTATTGATCGAGCTGGTCGGCGGGCGCGCCGCGGTCGTGCGGCTGTTGCGGCCCAACGGGTACATGGAGGTCGTCGCCAACGTCGGCGTCGATGCCGGCGTGCTGCGCCGGGAGCACTTCATGCCCGACGACTGCGGCCTGTGCGGCGAGGTCCTGCGCGGCGGTTCGACCGATTGCCAGCCGAGTCTGGAGCCGTGCACGCGGCGCATCGGCATGCGCCTGTTCGGCGGCGAGGCCCTGGAGATGGTGGCGGTACCCCTGATTCACCGCGGGCGAGTCCTCGGGCTCTACAACGTCTTTCTGGAACCGACCGGCGTTCCGATGCGCCCCGAGATGAAGGAGCTGCTCTCGAGCATCGGCCAGCATCTCGGAACCGCAATCGAAAAGACCCGCCTGGAGGAACAGACCCGGGAGCTGTCGGTCATCCGGGAGCGCAACATGATCGCCAACGAGCTGCACGACTCCCTGGCCCAGACTCTGGCCAGCCTGCGCTTCCAGGTCCGGGTCCTGGATCAGAGCGTGCAGCAGACCGGGGACTTTCAGACCATCCACGAACTCGAACAGGTCGAGAACAGCCTCGACGAGGCCTATTCGGACCTGCGCGACCTGATCGCACACTGCCGCATGCCGCTCGCCAGCCCGGGGCTGGTGCCGGGGATCGAGAAGCTGATCTCGCGTTTTCGCAAGGAGACCGGCATCGCCGTCTATCTGCAGAACGAATGGCGCAATGCGCAGCTCCCGTCGAACGTGGAGATCCAGGTCGCCCGCATCGTCCAGGAGGCCCTGAACAACATCCGCAAGCACGCCCGCGCCCACAACGTGCGGGTGCTGCTGCGCCGCGACGACACCGGCGGGCATCGGCTGCTGGTCGAAGACGACGGCGTGGGTTTCGACAGCCCCGTGACCGAAGGCGGCCGGCCGGGGGAGCATCTCGGACTGGTTATCATGCACGAGCGTGCCGGTCACATCGGCGGGGAGCTGCGCATCGAGAGCGAACCCGGCGAAGGCACCCGCATCGAACTCTCCTTCCGCCAGACTCCCGAGTTCGGGGCCCTGGCGTCGAAGGCGGCCTCCTGAGCGATGCGCGTCCTGTTGATCGACGATCATGCCCTGTTCCGGGTCGGCCTGCAGGGGCTCCTCGAGCAGCGCGGCATCGAGGTCGTGGCGGCGGTGGGGGACGGGACCGAGGGGCTGAAGCTGGCCCGGGAACTCGTCCCCGAGGTCATCCTCCTGGACCTGCGCATGCCCGAGGTCAACGGCCTCGAGGTCCTGCACCGGCTGCGCGCCGGCGGCATGGAGATGCCCGTGGTCGTCCTCACCACGAGCAACGAGGAGGCGGATCTGGTCGCCTCACTACGCAACGGTGCGCAGGGCTATCTCCTCAAAGACATGGACCCCGACGAGCTGGTCGGGGCGCTACGCGACATCGTCGCGGGCAAGAACGTGGTCGCCCATCACCTCACCGACATGCTGGCGCGTGTCGTTCAGGGCGGGACGACCGCAGGCTCCGCGCCGAACCCGTTCCTGGAGCTGACTCCGCGCGAGCGCGAGATCCTCCAGCTTCTCGCCGAAGGACAGAGCAACAAGATGATCGCCCGGAATCTCGAGATCTCCGACGGAACGGTGAAACTGCACGTGAAGTCGATACTGCGCAAGCTGGGCGTCCATTCGCGCGTGGAGGCGGCCGTGATGGCCGTCGAGCACGGCATCCCGCGCGGGACCGGATAACGTCGGCGCCACGGGGCGGCCGAACGCTCAGACGTAGTGCTTGCGGTCGCGCCGGCGTCGCCCCGCCTTCTGGGTGACGACGCCCTTGATGGCATCCGCCCCGGCGATGTCGATGACCGGATATTCCGGGTTCAGGGCGCGCAGGAACCAGCGCCGGCCCTCGATCACCAACTGGCGGAACACGTAGCCGCCGTCGTGCGCCGCCACCACGAAGCGCCCGCTCTCCAGCACCCCGCCCGGCTCGACCACGATCACCGTGCCCTCGGTGAACTCGGGTTCCATGCTGTCACCCAGCACCCGCAGGACGAACGGTTCGTTGGCGCTGCAACCTCCTTCCGTCATCAAGACCCCCCGGAAAAACGAACCTGAGATACGAAGGGACCGCCCGACCCCCAGTGTATCAGACGCGCGCCAAGCGAAAAAACGCGCGGCCCCGACCGCCGCCGTCACGGCCCGGCGGAAGTATAGTCCAGGCCCGGCGCGGTGCCGGCCCCGGAATCGGAGGCCGGCATATCCACGCCGACGACGCCCTCGCGCTGCTGCAGCGACCACAGGCGCGCATACAGGCCTCCACGGGCGAGCAGCTCCGCGTGGGTGCCGCGCTCGACGATGCGGCCCCGGTCGAAGACCAGGATCCGCTCCGCATCGACCACCGTGGAGAGCCGGTGCGCGATCACGAGCGTCGTACGGTTTTCGGCGACTTCCCGCAGCGAGGACTGGATAGCGCGCTCGGAGGCGGAATCCAGACTCGACGTGGCCTCGTCGAAAATCAGGATGGGCGGATTCTTCAGGATGACCCGTGCGATCGCCACGCGCTGCTTCTCGCCCCCCGAGAGCTTCAAGCCGCGCTCACCCACGACCGTGTCGTAGCCGCGCGGCAGGGCTTCGATGAACTCGTGCACGTGAGCCAGACGCGCCGCCCGCACGACCTCTTCGCGCCGCGCGCCGCGGCGCGCGTAGGCGATGTTGAAGTAGATGGTGTCGTTGAACAGGACCGTATCCTGGGGGACGATGCCGACGGCGTCGCGTACGCTGCGCTGCGTCACCTCACGCAGGTCCTGCCCGTCGATGCGCACCGCGCCCGCGCCGACGTCGTAGAAGCGATAGAGCAGGCGCGCGAGCGTCGATTTTCCCGCGCCCGACGGCCCGACCACGGCGATCTTGGAGCCCGCCGGAATCACGAAATCGACGTCGCGCAGAATCCGGCGTTCGGGCTGGTAGGAGAAGTCGACGTGTTCGAAGCGCACCTCGCCGCCCTCCACCCGCAGGTCCGGTGCGCCCGGAAGATCGCGCACCTCCGGTTCGCGCTCGAGCAGTTTGAACAGCAGATCCATGTCGGCGAGCGCGTATTTCGTTTGCCGGTAGACCACACCGAGAAAGTTCAGCGGCGTGAACAACTGCAGGAGGAATGCGTTGACCAGTACCAAGTCGCCGATGGTGAGCCGCCCCGCCGCGACGCCGCGCGCGGCGAGGATCATGATCCCCGTGACGGCTACGGCGATGATGGCCCCCTGCCCGAAGTTGAGCACCGACATGGAGGCCTGGGTGCGCACCGCCGTATCCTCCCAGTCGCGCAATGTGGAGTCGTAGCGCTGCGACTCGAAGGCCTCGTTGTTGAAGTATTTGACGGTCTCGTAGTTGATCAGGCTGTCGATCGCCTGGTTGTTCGCGCGCGACTCCAGCGCGTTCATCCGATGACGGAATTCCATGCGCCACTCGGTCACCAGCAGCGTGAACGCGACGTATCCGATCACCGCCCCGAGCGTGACCACCGTGAACATCACGTCGTAGTGCGCCAGCAGGATCCCGACCACCAGTGCGACCTCCACGGCCGTAGGCAGCAGGTTGAAGACCATGTAGTTGAGCAGCGAGCTGACGCTGCGGGTGCCGCGCTCCAGATCGCGCGAGATCGCCCCGGTGCGCCGCTCGAGGTGAAAACGCAGCGCCAGGGAGTGCAGGTGATCGAGCACGCGGATCGACAGGCGCCGCATCGCGCGGTAGCGCACGCGGGCGAATACGGTATCGCGCAACTCGTTGAACAGCGACCCGACCAGACGCAGGGCGCCGTAACCCAGCAGCAGGGCGAGCGGCAACGCCGCAATGCGGTTTCTCCCTGCGTTCAGGTCATCGACGATGTACTTGAGCAGAATCGGTACCCCGACCGCGGCGCCGCGCGCGAAGACGAGGAACCCGAGCGCCGCCAGGACCCGCCCCCGATACTCCCAGAGGTAGGGGGAAAGACGGCGCAGGTTGCGCACGTCGTCGCGATCCTTGTGCGGGGTGTCGGTATAGCGGATGTGGGCGCTCATGGGCGGCGGTCAGGCGGCGGACACGGCGACGGTACTGAAGCGGGCCCCGGGATGCAAGCCGCCGCGCCAGCGGACGGCTCAGCCCGGCAGCAGCAGCGTGCCTTCGAGGACGCGGACCGCATGGCCCCCGATCTCGATCGACCACACCGCGTCGGCGTCGCGCCAGGCCCGCACCCGGACCCGGCCCGGCCGTCCCGCCTCCGCCCCCTGCTGCGCCACGTACTCGATCGCCTGCGCGCCGCGCGCCAGGAAACGGGCGACGTAGGCCGCCACGGAGCCGTTTCCGGAACCGCAGACCGGATCCTCCGGGACGCCTTCGCCGGGGGCGAAGGAGCGCACACGCACGCCGTCCCGCGGTAGCGGCCCGAGGCAGGCGAACGCGGTGAGCCCGACCGCATCGATCTCACGACAGTGGCGTTCGATCGCCACCGGGTCGGGACGCAACGTCGCGACCACTTCGGGAGAGGCCAGCGGGACGACCAGCCAGCGCACGCCGGTCGACACCACCTGCAGCGGCAGCTCCGGCAGGTCTCCGTACCGGCACCCGAGCATGGCGGCGCACTGCTCGCGCGAGAGTGCCACGTCGAACCACTCGGGTGTCACCTGCCGCACACGGAAGAACGGGCCGTCCGCACCCGGTTCGACCGCCACCGGGATGACGCCGATGCCACACTCCTGGCGCAGCGTCCGCGGGGCGGAGATCGCGATCGCCCGCTCCTGCAGCCACGCGTGCGCGGCGGCGATCGTGGGATGGCCGGCGAAGGGCAGCTCGCTGCGCGGCGTGAAGATCCGCAGCCGGTAGTCGGCCTCTGCGTGGCGCGCGGGCGACAGGAACACCGTCTCGGAAACGTTCATCTCGCGCGCCAGCGCCTGCATGGTCGCCGCGGGCAGCGCGCCGGCATCGAACACGACCACCGCGGGATTGCCCTGCAGGGGTTCGGTGGTGAACACGTCGATCTGTGCGAATCGCAGCGCCATCCCTTCTCCGGTGCCCCGTCGCGGGAGCCCCCTCAGCGTCCCAGGAATTCGCCCACGTGCCGCAGGGCCGTGACGTGGTCGCACACGATCTTGGCCGATACCGTGATCGGCACCGCCAGCAGCACGCCCGTGACGCCCCAGATCCACCCCCACAACACCATGGCGACGAAGACCACCACCGGGTTGATCTCCAACCGCCGCCCCAGCACGGCGGGCGTGACGAGCTGCCCCTCGACGGTGGCGAGCCCGATGAACACCGCGGGTACCAGCAAGGCTTGGCCGAGGTCCGGAAAACTCACCAGGGCGACCGCCGCGAGCACCACCGCGCTCACGGCCGCGCCGAGATAGGGCATGTAGTTCAGCACGGCCACCATGAACCCCCACAGGGCCGGATCCGGCATGCCCATGAGATACATGACCCCCGCCACGACCAGGCCGAGGCCGGCGTTGATCACGGTCTTGACCACCACGTAGCGCACGATCTGGCGCTCCATGCTGCGCGCGATCTCGACGGCGCGGCGTTTGTCGGCCTCGCGTTGCAGCACGCCCACCAGCTTGTCCAAAAAGACGTCGCCCGAGGCGAGGAGGAAGAAGAGCAACGCCAGAACGATCACCAGGTCGAAGACCAGCTTCGGCGTGCCCGTGACCAGCATCGCCCCGATCCCCGGACGCGCCACGGCCACGGTCCGCGCCCCGCCCGCGGCGCCGAAGGTGAACACGCTGTCCACCGCGTCCACCGCGCGCTTGACTTTCGCCAGCGGGGCGCGCAGGTCCCGCGCCTCCTGCTCGATCTTCGCGACCGTCTCCGGCAACCGCGCCACCCAGCTCGCCACCGGCCCCGACAGGCCGTAGGCCCCGGACCCGAGCAGCACCGAGAGTCCCGCCACGATGATCGCGGCGCCGAGGCCGTAGGGCACGCCGTAGCGGCGCAGCGCCCGCGCGGCGGGAATGAACAGCATGCGCAGGAACAGCGCGAGCAGCATCGGGACGAGGACCGGCCGCGCCAGATACAGGGTGTAGAGCACCCCCAGCGTGAACAGTCCGAGGTCGGCGAAGGTACGCAGGCGCGCCCGCCCGTAGGCCTCGTTGCCCGGCGGCGGTGACGGATCGCCGGGGCGGCGTTGCGCGCCGGCCGCGGGCGCAGGCGGCGAACTCGACATATGCCTCCCCGGATAGGGCGTTCCCCGGTGTGGACCCACCCCCCCGATCCTAACAGATCATAACGGAAGTCCGGGGCGCCGCACCCGTCGTCGGGATCGCCTCAGGCCGACGCCGCGCTGTCACCGGCGTCCCCGTCTCCCGATCCCGCCGCCGGCGGTGCGGGCGGGCGGAACCAGTCGAGTTTCTCGTGCAGGCGCACGACTTCGCCGACGATGAGCAGCGAGGGCGGACGGATCTCGCGATCCTCCAGCAACGCCGGCAGCGTCTCCAGGGTGGCGGTATAGACGCGCTGGTGGATAGTGGTGCCGCGGTGGACGACCGCCGCCGGCGTCGCCGCGGGCATCCCGTGGGCCACGAGTTCCCGGCAGATCACCGGGGCCCCGCGCACGCCCATGTAGAACACCACGGTCTGATCGGGCCGCACCAACCCGTCCCAGTCGAGGTCGATGGAATCGTCCTTGAGGTGGCCGGTGACGAAGATGCAGGAGTGGGCGTAGTCGCGGTGGGTCAGCGGAATGCCGGTGTAGGCCGCGCAGCCCGAGGCGGCCGTGATCCCGGGAACGACCTGAAAGGGGATGCCCTCCTCGGCCAGCGTGTCGATCTCCTCGCCCCCGCGCCCGAAGATGAACGGATCGCCGCCCTTGAGGCGCAGGACGCGCTTGTTCTCGCGCGCCAGGCGTACGAGCAGGCGGTTGATCTCCTCCTGCGGCACCACGTGGTGGTCGCGCTCCTTGCCCACGTAGATGCGCTCGGCGTCGCGGCGGACCAGGTCGAGCACCTCCGGTGCGACCAGGCGGTCGTAGACGACGACGTCGGCCTGCTGCATCAGGCGCAAGGCCCGGAACGTGAGCAGGTCCGGATCGCCCGGCCCGCCGCCCACGAGGTAGACCTCGCCGCGCGGGCGCGGATCCGCGCCGGCCTGCGCCAGCTCCCGTTCCAGACCGCGGCGCGCCTCCTCCTCCCGGCCCGCGAGCATCGCCTCCGCCACCGGGCCCTGCAGCACGCGTTCCCAGAAGCGGCGCCGGCTGGTGCCGTCGGGGATGCGGCTGCGCACACGCGCGCGGAACGACTCGGCGAGGCGCGCGAGCTGACCATAGGCCGAGGGGATCAGGGTCTCCAGCCGCGCCCGCAGCAGCCGCGCCAGCACCGGCGAGGTCCCGCCGGTGGAGACCGCCACCTGCACGGGCGAGCGGTCGATGATCGAAGGCATGACGAAGGTGCACAATTGCGGTCGATCGACGACGTTGACCGGGAGGTTGCGCGCGCGCGCCTCCTCCGAGACGCGACGGTTGACCTCGGCGCGGTCGGTCGCCGCGATCACCACGGCCCATTCCGCGTCGAGGTCCGCCGGCTCGAATCCGCGCGCCTCCTGGCGCACCTCCCGGCGCAACGCCATCGCCGCCAGCGTCGGCCCGAGCCGCGGGGCGACCACGGTCACCTCGGCCCCGGCGCGCAACAGCAGCCCCGCCTTGCGTGCGGCCACCTCGCCGCCCCCGACCACGAGGCACGGGCGGTTGCGGACCTGCATAAAGATCGGCAGATAATCCATCACGATGGGGCCAGTTTCGCCGATCCCTCGGGCGATGGAAATACCCCGTTCTCAGTACGCCGCCCGACGGGCAGGCGTTCAGCCCGCGCCGCGCGGGGTCTCCCGCTGCGCGCCGGCCGCGGTCCCGGCGATCAGGGCCTTGAGTTCGGGCACGCAGGAGCCGCAGCCCGTACCCGCCCCGAGGGCGGCGCCGAGCGCCTCGGGCGTGCGCAGCCCGCGCCGGACCGCCGCCGTCAGAGCCTCCCGACCGACCTGAAAACAGGCACATACGCAACGATCCGCGTCCCCCCCGGCGGACGGTCCCGCGGCCAGCAGCCGCAGGCGCTCGGCCCCGTCGAGTGCCGGGCGCTCGAACAGCCTGCCGAGCCACTCCCGCGGCGGGAGGTCGGGGCCGGGACCCACGAACACGCAGCCCTCGAGGCGGCCCTCACGCAGCCAGGCGGCGCGATAGCGCCCCCCGGCCGCATCCCGGTATTCGATCCACTCCCCGCCGTCGACGCCCGCTGTGAGGCCCTCGCGCGCCCAGGCGGCCCAGTCCGGCGCCGGAACCCGCCCGCCGGCGAGTTCCAGCCGCCAGTGCCCGCGGCCGCGGACCCGCACCCGGTAATCCGCCCCCGGGAAGGCCGCAGCCGCGTCGGGGAGTGCGCGCACGAGCGCGAACCCGTACCAGGCGGCCGTGTACGGTTGGACCTCGACCGGGGTGTGCTTGAATTCCGGCTCGCCGGAGAGCGGATCGACGACCGGGTTGACCACGGCCCCGACGCGCGCGTTGCGGGCGAAGGCCTCGCTCCAGTGCATCGGCACGAATACGCTCCCCGCCGCCGCCCCCGCACCGACACGGGCGCGCGCGAGCATCGTCCCCCAGCGCGAGCGCACGCGCACCAGCGCGCCGTCGCGGATGCCGCGCGGGGCCGCGTCGCGCGGGTGCAACTCCGCGAACGGCTCGGCGGTGTGCGCGCTCAGGCGCGCCGAAAGCCCGGTGCGGGTGAGCGTGTGCCAGTGGTCGCGCACGCGCCCGGTGTTGAGCACGAGCGGGAAGCGCCCCGGTTCCGGGGCGTGCACCGGGGCGCGCGGAGTGACCGGGATCAGCCGCGCGCGGCCCGATGGGGTATAGAAGCGACCGTCGCCGAGCAACCGCGTCGCCCCGCGCGGGTGTTGCGCGTTCACCGGCCACTGCACCGGCTCGAGCGCGTCGTAGCCACGGGCGTCGATCCCGGCGAGCGCACCGAGGTCGAACGCACGCCGCCCCTCGTTCTCGAAGGCGGACAGCCGCGCGTGCTCGCGGAAGATCTCGTCGGGCCTGCGATAGGGGAAGTGCGCGGCGTAGCCCATCCGGCGGGCCACCTCGGTGACGATCCACCAATCCGGGCGCGCCTCGCCGGGCGGGTCGCGGAACGGCCGCTGGCGCGAGATGCGGCGCTCCGAATTGGTCACCGTGCCGTCCTTCTCGCCCCACGCGGCTGCAGGGAGCCGGACGTGCGCCAGGGCGCCGGTATCGGTATCGCGCACGCAGTCCGAGACCACTACCAGCTCGCAGCCGGCCAGGGCGCGGCGCACGCGCTCGGCGTCCGGCAGGCTCACCACCGGGTTGGTCGCCATGATCCAGACCGCGCGCACCCGCCCCGCGGCGATCGCCGCAAACAGGTCGACCGCCTTGTACCCGGGCCCGCGCGCCATCGCCGGGGCGTCCCAGAACCGGGCGACCCGCTCGACGTCTTCCGCCCGCTCGAGCGACATGTGCGCGGCGAGTTGATTGGCGAGCCCGCCCACTTCGCGCCCGCCCATGGCATTGGGTTGTCCGGTGACCGAGAACGGACCCATCCCGGGGCGCCCGATGCGCCCGGTGGCGAGGTGGCAGTTGAGGATCGCGTTGACCTTGTCGGTGCCGCTGCTCGACTGGTTGATGCCCTGCGAGTACACGGTCACCGTGCGCTCGGTGCGCGCGAACAGGTGGAAGAACCGCGCCACCGCCTCCTCCTCCAGGCCGCAGGCGCGCGCCACGGCCGGGATCGAGGGCGCCGAGGCCCGCGCCGCCTCCAGACTCGCCGCCCAGCCCTCGGCGTGCGCCTCGAGGAAGCCGTGATCCACCGCGCCGTGCGCGAAGAGATGGGCGAGCAGCCCGTTGAACAGGACCGCGTCGGTGCCCGGTCGCAGCGCCAGATGCAGAGCGGCGTCCTCGCAGCTCGCCGTGCGGCGCGGATCGATCACCACGAGCGTGCGCCCGCCGTCGCGGCCGCGCAGGCGCCGGTGCAGCACGGGGTGGCACCACGCCGCGTTGGAGCCCGCGAGGACCACCAGCTCCGCCTCCTCGAGATCCTCGTAACAGCCGGGGACGATATCGGCGCCGAAGGCGCGCTGGTGCGCGGCGACGCTCGAGGACATGCACAGGCGCGAGTTCGTGTCGATGTTCGCCGCGCCGAGGAATCCCTTCATCAGCTTGTTGGCGACGTAGTAGTCCTCGGTCAGGAGCTGTCCGGAGACATAGAAGGCGATCGCGTCGGGCCCGTGCGCCGCGCGCACCGCGTGCAGGCGCCGGGCGACATGATCCAGGGCCTCGTCCCAGGCGACGCGCCGACCCTCGATCTCCGGATGGAGCAGGCGCGTGTCGTCGTCGAGCGTGTCCGCCAGGGCCGTGCCCTTGGAGCACAGCGCCCCGCGATTGGCGGGGTGATCCGGATCCCCGCGCACCGCCACCGAGCCGTCCGCGCCCCGCGTCACCCGCAGCCCGCAGCCGACCCCGCAGTACGGACAGGTGGTGCGTACCGGCTCCGGGCCCGGGACCGCCGCGCTCATGGTTCCGGCCGCCCCCGCAGGTCGAGATAGACGATCCCGTCCTCCACGCGCACCGGAAAGCGCGGCACCCGCCCCTCGTCCGGCGCGCACGCCGCCCCCGCCTCCAGGTCGATCACCCAGTTGTGCAGCGGGCAGGCGACGCGGCAGTCGAAGACGATGCCCTGCGAGAGCGGACCGCCCTTGTGCGGGCAGCGGTCCAGCAGCGCGAACACACGGTCGTCGGAGGTGCGGAACACGGCGATGTCGCCCCCGGGGCCTTGGACCACCCGGGCCCCGCGCACCGGGATCGCCGCGAGCGGCCCGATCCCCACCCACGCGGGGTCCGCCCCCACCGCCGCCGTCACCCGTTCCCGTACCGGTTCGTTCATACCCCCGCCCTCAACCGACTCGCGCCAGGGGCAGGAACTCGCCGGTGTGCGCCGGCGCCTGCGCCCGCTCCGCCCACGGGTCCGACTGCGCGCGGCGCTGCGAGTCGAGGAAGCGCGCGTACAGCGCCCGGCGCCCGTCGTCCTCCTCGACCAGGCGGCGGCGCACGTAGGCCAGGCCGACGCGCTCGATCCACGGGGCGGTGCGCTCGAGATAGCGCGCCTCCTCGCGATAAAGCTGCAGGAAAGCGCCTGTATATTCCAATACTTCTTCCATTGTCTTCACCCGACACAGCAACTCCGTCGCGCGCACCTTGACCCCGCCGTTGCCGCCGACCTGAATCTCCCAACCCGAGTCCACCCCGATGACGCCGAGGTCCTTGATCGTGGCCTCGGCGCAGTTGCGCGGACAGCCGGAGACGCCCATCTTCACCTTGTGGGGCGTCCATGCCCCCCAGCAGAGCTTCTCCATCCGGATGCCCAACGTGGTCGAATCCTGGGTGCCGAAGCGGCACCACTCCGAGCCGACGCAGGTCTTCACCGTGCGCACCGCCTTGCCGTAGGCGTGACCCGAGACCAGGCCCGCCTGGTTCAGCGCGTGCCACACGGCCGGGAGCCGCTCCTTGGGCACGCCGAGGAGGTCGATGCGCTGGCCGCCGGTCAGCTTCACCGCCGGCACCTCGAAGCGCTCGGCCACGTCGGCGATCGCGCGCAGTTCCGCGGGTGAGGTCACCCCGCCCCAGATACGCGGCACGACCGAGTAGGTCCCGTCGCGCTGGATGTTGGCGTGGGCGCGCTCGTTGATGAAGCGCGACTGGCCGTCGTCGCGGTACTCCCCGGGCCAGGCGCAGAGCAGATAGTAGTTCAGCGCCGGGCGACAGGCCTGGCAGCCGTCGGGGTTGCGCCATTCGAGGAAGCGCATCGTCTCGGGCAGCGTCTTGAGCCCGTTTTCGGCGATGGCGCGCCGGACCTCCTCGTGGGTGAACCCGGTGCAGCCGCACAGCGGTTTCACCTCCGGGGCCGAATAGTCCCCCCCGAGCGTCAGCGCCAGCAGTTGCTCCACGATCCCGGTGCAGGAGCCGCACGAGCTGGAGGCCTTGGTATGGGCCCGCACCTCTTCGAGGGTGAACAGCCCCTTGCTCGTGATCGCGCGGACGATCTCCCCCTTGCACACGCCGTTGCAGCCGCACACCTCGGCGGCGTCGTCCATCGCGGCGACGGCATGGGCACCGCCGTGGCCCGCGTCGCCGACATGGGCCTGCCCGAAGAGCAGCCGCTCGCGGATCTCCCCGACGTCGGTCCCCTCGCGCATGAGCTGGAAGTACCAGCTCGCGTCGCTCGAATCCCCGTAGAGGACCGCCCCGCTCACCCGGTTCCCGCGCACCACCACCTTCTTGTAGATGCCGCCGGCCGGGTCCTGGTAGACGAGTTCGTCTCCACCCTCCGCATTCAGGTAATCGCCGGCGGAGAACAGCTCCACGCCGGTGACCTTGAGCCGCGTCGAGGTCACCGAGCCGGTATAGCGGGTGCACCCGACGAAGGCCAGGTGGTTGGCGCAGACCTTCGCCTGCTCGAACAGCGGAGCGACCAGGCCGTAGGTGGTCTTGCGGTGCTGCGCGCATTCCCCGACCGCGTAGATCCGCGGATCGAAGGTCTGCAGCGTATCGTCGACCACCACCCCGCGCTCGCAGTGCAGGCCGGCGTCGCGGGCGAGCGCGATATTGGGACGGATACCCACCGCCATCACCACCAGATCCGCCTCCAGCTCGCGCCCGTCGGCGAGCCGCACCGCGCGCACCCGCTCCGCGCCGAGCAGCGCCTCGGTCTGCGCCTCCAGCAGGATCCGCAGCCCGCGCGCCTCCAGCGACCGGCGCAGGAGCGCGGCCGCGGGGGCGTCGAGCTGGCGCTCCATCAGCGACTGCGCCAGGTGCACCACGGTCACCTCCATCCCCCGCCGGCCGAGGCCGTTGGCCGCCTCGAGTCCGAGCAACCCCCCGCCGATGACCACCGCGCGCCGCCCGCCCGCCGCGGCCGCGAGCATCCGCTCGACGTCGGCGATGTCGCGGAAGGTCACCACCCCGTCCAGGTCGGCCCCGGGCAGCGGCAGGACCACGGGGAGCGAGCCCGTCGCCAGCAGCAGCCGGTCGTAGGGCGCCTCGGTGCCGTCGGCGGCGCGCACGCGCCGGCGCGCGCGGTCGATCGCGGTGACCTCGCGCCCGGCGTGCAGGGTGATCCCGCGCTCGGCGTACCAGTCGAGGTCGTTGAGCAGGATGTCCTGCAGGCCCTTGTCCCCGGCGAGCACGGGCGAGAGCAGAATGCGGTTGTAGTTTCCGCACGGCTCGGCGCCGAACACCGTGATGCGATAGCGATCCGGCGCCAGCGCGAGCAATTCTTCGACGGTGCGCATCCCCGCCATTCCGTTGCCGATCACCACCAGTTTTTCGCGCTCGGACATCTTTGAACCCTCCCGGCGCCGGACCGTACCGGCGCGTCGATCAATCGTTGGCCCCGGCCAGGGCCGCGGCGCTCAGGCGCGCGTGATGGACCTCGAACTGCCCCAGGTACTCGAGCGGGCGCCGCGGATCGAAGACCCGCCCGTCGAAGAACCGGTCCGCACCCATCGCGATCGGTGCGGTGGCCCCGTGCAGGGTCCAGCCCGCGGCGTGGACCCCTTCGGGCTTGACGTCCACGGTCGGATACGCGACACCCAGCGCCGCCGCCGCCTCGCGATAGAGATCGGCGCGGTAGACCTCGCGCGCGACCGCTTCGAGATTCACCGGACGGTCGAGTTGCCCCCAACGGATCATCTGCGAGAGGAACCACAGCGCATGGCTGGGCCACGGGTACGTGGCGGCGTAGCGGAAGAAGACGTTGAAGTCCGCCTGCGCGGCGACCGGCCCCTGCGGCCCGTAGCGAAACGCCCCGGTCAGCGAAGGCGACACCGACTCCGGGGGCGCGTCGACATAGTGCGGGACGGCGATGAGCCGTGCCACCTCGAGGCGGTTCTCGGGCCGATCGAGCCAGGCGTTGGCCTCCAGCAGCGCCATGACCACGGCGCGGTGCGTCTCGGGATGGCGTTCGGCCCACGCCCGGGTCACCCCGAAGACCTTCTCCGGGTTGTTGTTCCACAGCTCGTAGCTGGTGATCAGGACCTGCCCGAGGCCGGCCTGCACGGCACGGGTGTTCCACGGCTCACCGACGCAATAGCCGTCGATGTGCCCCGCCTCCAGGTGGGCCACCATGCGCGGCGGCGGCACCACCGTCAGGCGCACGTCGCGGTCCGGATCGATCCCCGCCGAGGCCAGCCAGTAGCGGAGCTGATAGTTGTGCGTCGAGGTCGGGAAGACCTGGGCGAAGGTCAGGCGCGCGCGCCCGGCGCGACGATCGGCCTCGATGACCCGCCGCAGTGCGCGCGCCGAAACCGGCCGCTGCGCCATCGCCTCGGGATCGGCCGCGCACAGGCGCGCATGGAGCGCGTTGGACACGGTGATCGCGTTGCCGTTCAAGTCGAGCGTGCAGGCCGTGCACATCGGCGTATCGAGCGCGCCGATCCCGAGGCTTGCCGCCAGCGGCATGGGCGCGAGCATCTGCGCCCCGTCGAGCAGACCGACGGCGACCTTGTCGCGGATGTTGGCCCACGACGGCTCCTGCGAGAGGGTCACCTCCAGGCCGTGGGCCCGGAAGAAGCCCTTCTCCCGCGCGACCACCAGCGGGGCGCAGTCGGTGAGCGGGACGATGCCGAGCACCAGCCGGGGCTTCTCGGGCCCGGCCCCCTCGCCGCGGTAGGCGGCGGCCCGCAGCCACGTCGCGGGCACCGCGGCGCAGCGGTCGGCACCGTTGCGCGGCACCGGGTCCGCAGGCCCCCCGTCCGCCCCGCCGTGTCCCGTGTCGCGTCCGTCCTCGTCCCGCATCGCGCTCACCCCGCGTCGGCCCGCAGCCGTCCCGCAAATGAATAAGGCGCCCGTTCCCCCCCGCCCGCGGGGGTTTCCGGACGCCTTTGTCCCCGCGGCCGGACGCCCTTGCCCGGCCGCCGCACGGGATCGGATGACGATCCCGTCGCGAAGATCCAGCAAATCGCGTGCCAGCCGCACGCCTTCCTGCAAACAGGCAGTTACGCCAGGCCCGCGCCGCCGCCGGGCACCGCAACGGTGCCCGGGCCCGCGGCGCGCACCAACCGGGGGCGCGGCGCGGGGATCATCCGAGCAGGTCCGCGGCGGCGATGACGCTGCGCGCAACCTCGACGAGGCGCAGGTTGCGGTCCATGGCGACCTTGCGCAGGGCGTCGTAGGCCTGCTGCTCGCCCATGCCCCGCTGCGACATCAGGATCCCCTTGGCGCGCTCGATCGTCTTGCGCTCCTCGAGCCGGCCGCGCGCCTCGTCGCGCTCGCGGCGCAGGGACTCGAACTCGCGAAAGCGCGCGACCGCCGCGTCCAGGATCGGCTGCACCCGCCCCGGATCGAGGCCGTCGACGACATAGGCGCTCACGCCGGCCCGGATCGCCTCGCGGATGCGGTCGCCGTCGCGCTCCCCCGTGAACATGACGATCGGACGCGGCCGGTCGCGGCTCACCGAGCGCATCGACTCGAGGACGTCGCGGTCCGGGGATTCGATGTCGACGATGATGACGTCGGGGGTCAGGGCGGCGACGCACTCGAGGAGATCGTCGCCCGGGCGCGCGCGTCCGACGACGGTATGGCCGGCCGCCCGCAGGCTGCCTTCCAGTCCCGCGGCGCGCGGCGTCTCGGCCTCGACCAGCAGTACCCGCATAGGAATTCCGGGACCGCCGGGGATCCCGCCCTCGTTCGTCGCTTTGGGGGCGGGTGCCGCACAGTCGGCGCCGACGGCGCGTGCGCGCGTCGCGTCCGGACGGCGACACCTGCCGGTCCGCCGCCCGAGGCACCCTCCCCGGACAGGCCCTGAGCAAACCGCGTGCCAGAGGACCCCCGGACCGGAAAACCCTGTGCACAAGCGGCCCACGGCGGTCGATCGGATCCGCCGCCGCGCGCCGTGCGCACCAAAGCCGTGCGCTCACGCGCACCGGCGCATCCTTTCTGGGCGTGGCAGCCGCGGATCAGCGGGTTGGCGGCGTGTGCGACAACCGCCCCGCGACGCACGCGAGGTCGGCGGGCGTGTTGACGTTGAGAAACGCCGCGGCGCGATCCGAAAAGTCCACCTCCACCGGATTGAGCCGCGCGACCCAGTCCCCCACGCGGCGCCCGCCGCCGGCGATCCACGCCTCCAGGTCCGCCTGCAGATCGCGCCGCAGCAGCGCGAACAGCGGCTGACGCCGGCTCCCGTCGTGCGCCACGGCCAGCGCCCGCCGCCGTCCCCCGGCCCCGGCGAGCCCCGCGGCCAGCCGTTGCGCGAGATCCGCGGGCAGCAGGGGCGCGTCGCAGGGGACGCACAGCACCAGAGGCGTCGGCGCCGCGGCCAGACCGCGGGCGATGCCGGCGAGCGGGCCGGCGAAGTCCGCCACCGCGTCGACGAGGACCGGTGCCCCGAATTCGCGATAGCGATCCAGGTTGCGGTTGGCGCTGATCAGCACCGACTGCGTCTGCGGGCGCAACGCCGCGAGCACGTGCGCCACCAGCGGGCGGCCGGCGACCGCGACCAGCCCCTTGTCGCGCCCGCCCAGGCGCCGGGCGCGTCCACCGGCGAGGATCAGTCCCGTAATCCGCGCCGCCGCCACCGGCCGGTCCCCGCGGGCGCCGGCGCGCGCCGGCCTCAGGCCGGGGGCCCGATGCGATCGAGCCCCCCGAGATACGGGCGCAGCGCCGCGGGGATGCGCACCGCGCCGTCCGCCTGCTGGTGATTCTCGAGCAACGCCGCGAGCGTGCGCCCGACGGCAAGCCCCGAGCCGTTGAGCGTATGGACCGGCTCGGGCTTGCCGGTGGCGGGGTTGCGCCAGCGCGCCTGCAGGCGGCGCGCCTGGAACGCCTCGAAGTTGCTGCACGAGGAGATCTCGCGGTAGGTCCCCTGCGCCGGGAACCAGACCTCGAGGTCGTAGGTCTTCGCGGCCGCAAAGCCGAGATCGCCGGTACACAGGGCGACGGTGCGATAGGGCAGCTCGAGGGCCTGCAGTACCGCCTCGGCGTGGTCCGTGAGGGCCTCGAGCGCCGCGTAGGATTCCTCCGGGGCCACCACCTGCACCAGCTCCACCTTCTCGAACTGGTGCTGGCGGATCATCCCGCGCGTGTCCTTGCCGTAGGCCCCGGCCTCGCTGCGGAAGCACGGGGTGTGACAGACGTAGCGCAACGGCAGGTCCCCGGGTTCGAAGATGCGCTCGCGCGCCAGGTTGGTCACCGGGACCTCGGCGGTGGGGATCAGATAGAGCCCGGCGTCGCCGCGAACGGCGAAGAGATCCTCCTCGAACTTGGGGAGCTGGCCGGTCCCGCGCAGGCTCGTCGCGTTGACCAGATAGGGCACGTAGACTTCGGTGTAGCCGTGGCTCCGCGTATGCAGATCGAGCATGAATTGGGTGAGCGCGCGTTGCAGGCGCGCCAGGACGCCGCGCAGCACCACGAAGCGCGCGCCGCTGATGCGCGCGGCGGCCTCGAAGTCCATCCCGCCCAGGCGCGCACCGAGGTCCACGTGGTCGCGCGCCTCGAACTCGAAGCGCGGCGGCTCCCCCCAGCGCCGGACCTCGCGATTGGCGCCCGCGTCGGGACCCACCGGCACCGACGCGTGCGGGAGGTTGGGAATGGTGAGCTGCAGTGCCTCGAGCTCGGCGAGCACCGCCCCCAGCTCCGCTTCGACCGCCTTGAGTTCCGCACCCAGGCCCTCGACCTGCGCGAGCAGCGGGGCGAGGTCGCGGCCCTCGGCCTTGGCCCGGCCGATCGACTTGGCGTTGCGGTTGCGTTCGTTCTGCAGCTCCTGGGTGCGCGTCTGCAGCGCCTTGCGCCGCTCCTCCAGCGCCGCGAGCCGCTCGACGTCGAGCCGGTACCCGCGCGTGGCCAGCCGTTCGGCGCAGCCGTGCGGATCGGCGCGCAACAGGCGCGGGTCGAGCACGCCGTCAGTCCTCCACGGTCACGCGCGCGGGCCAGCTCACCATGTGCCCGGGCTTGACCAGGGTCGAGAGATACTCCTGGATCCGTTCGGTGCGCGCCGGCTCGTCGAAGAACTCCAGGACCAGCGGCAGATCGAGGGACATGTCGAGCAGTGTCGAGGAGTGCACCCGCCCGGACTGGCCGAACCCGGTCACCGCCCGGTACACGGTCGCGCCGCGGACCTTCTCCTCGTCGTGGAGCTTCGCCAGCAGGCGCTCCATCTGCCCGTTGCCCTCGGTGACGTAGATCCGCACCATGGTCACGTCGATCGTCTTCACAGCGTCCGCCCTCCCAGCACGCCGAGCCACGCGGCGACGACGCACGCGGCCAGGCTCACCGTCATGTTCACGCCGGCCTTGAGGTATTGGGCCGATTCGATCAGGTTGAGCGTCTCGATGGAGAACGTCGAGAAGGTGGTGAATGCGCCCAGGAAGCCGATCAGGATCGCCGCCCGCCACTCGGGACCGACGTCCATCCGCTCGAGGAACAGGACCGTCAGGAAGCCCATAACCAGACTCCCCAGGACGTTCACCGTCAGGGTCCCGTAGGGGAAGCCGCGCCCGGCCAGGGCATGCACGGCGTTCGAGACCCAGTAGCGCGACAGTGCCCCGGCGGCGCCCCCCAGGGCGATGGCGAGCACGCGCATCATCCCCGCTTCCCTCCCTGTCCGCGGCTATCCGCGCCCGCGGCGATCGCGCGCTCGCAGTTCGGCCAGGCGCTCGCCGATGCGGATCTCGAGACCGCGCGGGACCGGCCGATAGTAGCGCCGCTCGCCCATCTCCTCCGGGAAATACCGCTGCCCCGCCGCGTAGGCGTCGGGCTCGTCGTGCGCATACCGGTACCCTTTGCCGTGGCCCAGGTCCTTCATCAACCGCGTGGGCGCGTTGCGCAGATGCGCCGGGACCTCGAGCGAGCCCAGGGCGCGCGCGTCGCCCGTCGCCGCCTCGAAGGCGGCGTAGACCGCGTTGCTCTTGGGGACGCAGGCGAGGTAGACCACCGCCTGCGCGAGCGCAAGTTCCCCTTCGGGGGAGCCGAGCCGCTCCTGCACCTCCCAGGCGTCGAGCGCCAGCGCCAGCGCCCGGGGGTCGGCGTTGCCGATGTCTTCCGAGGCCATGCGCACCGCCCGCCGGGCAATGTAACAGGGATCGCAGCCCCCGTCCAGCATGCGCGCAAGCCAGTAGAGGGCCGCATCCGGGTCCGATCCGCGCACCGACTTGTGCAGGGCCGAGATCTGGTCGTAGAAGGCGTCGCCGCCCTTGTCGAATCGGCGCACGCCGCCGGCGACCACCTCGGCCACCACCGCCGCGTCGATCCAGGCGCCCCCCGCGGCGGGCCGCGCGAGGTCGGCGGCGGTCTCCAGCAGGTTGAGCGCCCGGCGCGCGTCGCCGTCCGCGGCCGCGGCGAGCGCGTCGCGCTCGGCGGCGTCTACGCGCAGGGCGCGCGCGCCCAGGCCGCGTTCGGGATCGGCCAGCGCACGGTCGAGGACGGCACGCAGATCGGCCGCGCTCAGGGGTTTGAGCACATGGATCCGCGCCCGCGAGAGCAGCGCGTTGTTGAGCGCGAACGAGGGGTTCTCCGTGGTCGCGCCGATGAAGGTCAGCGTCCCGTCCTCGACGTGCGGCAGGAAGGCGTCCTGCTGCGCGACGTTGAAGCGATGCACCTCGTCGACGAACAGCACCGTGCGGCGGCCCACGGCGCGCGCCGCGCGCGCCGCCTCCACCGCCTGGCGGATCTCCTTCACCCCCGCGAGCACCGCGGAGAGCTGGCGGAAGTCCGCCCCGCAGGCACCGGCCGCGAGCCGCGCCAGGGTGGTCTTGCCGCTGCCGGGCGGCCCCCACAGCACCATCGAGTACAGGCGCCCGGCGGCGATCGCCTCGCGCAGCGGCTTGCCCGCTCCGAGCAGGTGCGCCTGACCGACGAACTCATCGAGCGCGCGCGGGCGCAGGCGGTCGGCGAGCGGGCGGAAGTCGTCGGCGGGCGCACTCATCGCCCCGGGCTCCGTCGCCGGCCTCACCGCGCGGGGGTGCCGGCCACGTCCACGCCCGGCGGCGGCGTGAACCGGAACAGCGAGGCGGCGAGCGGCGGGTTGCGGCGCACGTGACTGAACGCGATGTGCGTGGTCTGCCCCAGGCTGTCGCGCAGTTCCATGCGCACCAGCAGGTCGCCGCGAAAGCCGAGCCGGATCCATTCGAAGCCGCCGCCCTTCTCGCGCGGGGTCAGCAGGAGCCAGTGCAGGCCGTCGGCCGCGCCCGCGGCCGTGACCCGGAAACGCGATTCCACCGAGCGCGTGCCCGCGAGCAGTCCCACGGGCAGGTCCCCCAGACCGCGCGCGAGCGGGCGCACCGTGATCTGCTCCAGGCCGCGGTCGTAGAACCACAGATTGCGCCCGTCGGAGACGAGCAGCTCGGCCGGCTTGCGGTAATCCCAGCGGAAGCGGTCCGGGCGCTCCAGGTACAGGGTGCCGCGGCTGCGCTGGAGCACCCGCCCGTGATCGTCCGTGACCGACTGGCGGAAATCCGCCTGCAACCGCTCGAGCCCATGGAGGAAGACCTCCAGGCGATGGGCCGCGGGCGGCGGCGCGGCGGCCGCCGCAACGGCCGTCACACCGGCGAACAGCAGCAGCCCCGCGAGCCCGCGCCACAGACCGTTCATGCGTCCTCCGGCGGCGGGGGCGCGAGGACCTCGCGCGCGCCGTTGCTCTGCAGCGGACCGACCACACCGGCCAGCTCCATGGCCTCGATCATGCGCGCGGCGCGGTTGTAGCCGATCTTCAGCCGGCGCTGCACGCCCGAGATCGACGCCTTGCGGCTCTCGGTGACGATGCGCACGGCCTGATCGTAGAGCGGGTCGGATTCGTCGCCCGCGTCCGCCGCCCCCACCGACGCGCGCTCCTCGGGCTCGCGCAGGATCTCCTCGAAATACTCCGGCTCGCCCTGCCCGCGCAGGCGGGCCACGACCTTGTGCACCTCGTGGTCGGCGACGTAGGCGCCGTGCACGCGCACCGGCAGCCCCGTGCCCGGCGGCAGGTAGAGCATGTCGCCGTGGCCGAGGAGCTGCTCGGCCCCCATCTGGTCGAGGATGGTGCGCGAATCGACCTTGGAGGAGACCTGGAAGGCGATGCGCGTCGGGATGTTCGCCTTGATCAACCCGGTGATGACGTCGACGGAGGGGCGTTGGGTGGCGAGGATCAGGTGGATCCCGGAGGCGCGCGCCTTCTGTGCCAGGCGGGCGATCAGCTCCTCGACCTTCTTGCCCACCACCATCATCATATCGGCCAGCTCGTCGACGACGACGACGATGAACGGCAGCGGCGACAGCGTAGGCGGCGTCGGCGGCGGGTCCGCCGCGGGGTCGGTCTCGAAGAGCGGGTCGGCGATCGGAGTCCCGGCGTCGATCGCCTCCTGCACCTTGCGGTTGTAGCCGGCGATGTTGCGTACCCCGAGCGCGGCCATCAGACGGTAGCGGCGCTCCATCTCCGCCACACACCAGCGCAGCGCGTTCGCCGCCTCCTTCATGTCCGTGACCACCGGTGTGAGCAGGTGCGGGACGCCCTCGTAGACCGACAGTTCGAGCATTTTCGGATCGATCAGGATGAGCCGGGTCTGCTTCGGCCCCGCCTTGTAGAGCAGGCTCAGCAGCATGGCGTTGAGCGCCACCGACTTGCCCGATCCCGTGGTCCCCGCCACCAGCAGGTGCGGCATGCGCGCCAGATCCGCCACCACCGGCCGCCCGCCGATGTCCTTGCCGAGCGCGAGGGTGAGCGCGCCGCCGCTGCGGTCGTAGTCCTCCGAGCGCAGGATCTCGCCGAGGCGCACGAGCTGGCGCGACTCGTTCGGGATCTCCAGCCCGATCACGGACTTACCCGGGATGACTTCGACGACCCGCACGCTCACCGTCGACAGCGCGCGGGCGAGGTCCTTGGCGAGATTGGAGATCTGGCTGACCTTCACGCCCGGGGCGGGCTGCAGTTCGAAGCGCGTGATCACCGGCCCCGGGTGCACCGCCTCCACGGTGACCTCGACTCCGAAATCGCGCAATTTCAGCTCCACCTGCCGCGACATCGCCGCGAGGACCTCGTCGGAATAGCCGCCCGGATCCGGATCCGGCGCGTCGAGCAGCGACAGCGGGGGCAGATCCGTATCCTCGACGTCCTCGAACAGCGGGACCTGGCGCTCGCGCTCGGCGCGCAGGCTCGGCTCCACGCGCGCGATCACCGGTTCGATGCGCGGTTTGCTGCGGGCGACGCCGGCCGCGCGCTCGCGAACGATCTCGTCCTCGCGCTCGCGCTCGCGCTCGCGCCGCAGCCGCCGCGTGGCCCATGCCTCGCGCAGGCGCGCGGTGCGGATGGCGAGGAAATCGAGCGTGTCGAGGATCCCGCGCCCGAGCCGGTCCATCAAACCGAGCCAGGACAGGCCCGTGAACAGTGTCACCCCGGCCAGGAACAGGGCAAGCAGCAGCAGGGTCGCGCCCACCCCGCCGAAGACGTGCAGCAGATAGGCCGAGACCAGATCGCCGAGGATCCCGCCCGCGTCCAGCGGCAGCGGGATCGGCCCGCGGGCGACATGCAGCGTCGCCAGCCCGCAGCCCGCACCGACGGTGAGCAGGAAACCGGCCCAACGCAGCGCGAGCAGCCGCCCGTCGAAGCCTCGGGCCCCCAACCGTTCGCGAAAGACCAGCCACCCGCTGTAGGCCGTCATCACCGGGAACAGGTAGGCGAGATAGCCGAACATGGACAGGAAGATGTCGGCAAACCACGCCCCCGCGATCCCGCCGTAGTTGCGCACGGGACCTCCGGTCCCGCTGTGCGACCAGCCGGGATCCGCCGGGCTGTAAGTGCTCAGTGCGATGAGCAGATAGAGCCCGAACACCACCAGGACGATCAACGACGCCTCGCGCAGGCCGCGGTGGACCTGCGGCAGGACCGCCGCGGAGGCCGCCTTTTTTCGTGTCGCCTGCGCCACCTTAGTTCAACCTTTATATGAAGATCAATTCATAACATATTATAATAATGATATTATAACAACGCTTCCCGAACGGCCGGGTGAACCACTTCACCGTCCCGCACATTGATCCCGGCCCGCAGCGCGGGATCCGCCTCCCAGTCCGGTCCGGCCATCGAGCGCACGTAGGGGATGAGGGCCGCCGAGAGCGCCTGGGAGGCGCTGCGCGGGACCGCGCCCGGCATGTTGGTCACCGCGAAATGCACCACCCCCGCGTGGACGTAGGTGGGCGCGGAGTAGTCGGTCGCCCGCGTGGTCTCGATGCAGCCGCCCTGGTCCACCGAGATGTCGATGACCACGCTGCCCGGGGCCATCGCCTCGACCATGGCCGCATCGATGACGTGCGGGGCGCGCCGTCCGGTCACCAGCACCGCACCCACCAGGAGATCCGCCTCGCGCACCGCCGCCTGCAGCGCATCGCGGTACGGATAGAGGGCGGTGACGTTGGCGCCCAGCGCACGCATCGCCGCGAGGCGCTCGCGCAGGCGGTCGAAAACCGTCACGCGGGCCCCGAGCGCTGCGGCCACCGCGGCGGCGCCGCCCCCCGCCACGCCCGCGCCGACGACCACGACATGCCCGCGGGCCACCGCGGGCAGGCCGCCGAGGAGGATCCCCTTACCGCCCTGCGGCCGGTGCAGGAGGTGGGCGCCGATCTGCACCGACAGGCGCCCGGCGATGTCACTCATCGGCGCGAGCAGCGGCAGTGTCCCGCCCGCCTCCACCGTCTCGAAGCCGACCGCCGTGAGTCCGATCGCGCACAGCCGCCGCGCGAGCGCGGGGTTCGCCGCCAGGTGCAGATAGCAGAACAGCCGCTGTTCGCGCCGCAACAGCGCGAGGTCTGCCTCGACCGGCTCCTTGACCTTGACGACCAGTTCGGCCGCCGCGTACAGGGCCGCGGCGTCGTCCTCGATGCGGGCGCCGCACGCACGATAGCTCGCGTCGCTGAACCCGCTCGCCTCGCCCGCGCCGCGCTCGACGTGGACCGAGTGTCCGTCCGCGACCAGTTCCGCGCACGCCTCGGGGACGAGCCCGACGCGGCCCTCGAGCACCTTGCGCTCTCGTGGAATCCCGATCCGCATTGCGGTTTACCCCATCCGGCCCATTCCGTACAATCAGCCTGCCCGGCGCATCCCGGCGGCGGCGCCTCCCCGTACTTCGACCCGGAGCGGCTCCATCCATTCCCGCCCCGTCTCCCCGGGATCCGCAGGGCGAGCGCATGCGGCTGGTGCGAAAGGGGCACGGCCGGCACGGCCGCGCGTTCGCCGATTCCATCGAGGAGTGATTATACATGAGCCAAAGCCGCCACTGCCGCCTGCTGATCCTCGGTTCCGGTCCGGCCGGCTACACCGCCGCGATCTACGCCGCACGCGCCAACCTCAAGCCGGTCCTCGTCACCGGCGTCGAACAGGGCGGGCAGTTGATGACGACGACCGACGTGGAGAACTGGCCGGGCGGCGAGGAGGGCCTGCAGGGACCGCAGCTCATGGAGCGCATGGGTGAGCACGCGCGGCGCTTCGATACCGAGATCGTCTTCGAGCAGATCCACAAGGCCGACCTGAGCAAACGCCCGTTCCGGCTCGAGGGGGACTCCACCGCGTTCACCTGCGACGCCCTGATCATCGCCACCGGCGCATCGGCCCAGTATCTGGGCATCCCCTCGGAGGAGGCCTTCAAGGGACGCGGGGTATCCGCGTGCGCGACCTGCGACGGCTTCTTCTACCGCGACCAGCCGGTCGCCGTGATCGGCGGCGGCAACACCGCCGTCGAGGAGGCGCTCTACCTGGCCAACATCTGCTCCGAGGTCACGCTCGTGCACCGGCGCGACCAGTTGCGCGCCGAGAAGATCCTCCAGGAACGGCTGTTCGCGCGTGAGCGCGACGGCAAGGTACGCATCGAATGGAACCACGTGCTCGACGAGGTCCTCGGCGACGACCAGGGCGTGACCGGCGCGCGCATCAAGGACGTCCGCGACGGGAGCACGAAGGACCTCAAGGTGCAGGGCGTGTTCATCGCCATCGGCCACAAGCCCAACACCGGGATCTTCGCCGGGCAGATTCCGATGGATCACGGCTACCTGAAGGTGCGCGGCGGTGCGGACGGCTTCGCTACGGCCACGGAGATCCCCGGGGTGTTCGCCGCCGGCGACGTCGCCGACCACGTCTACCGGCAGGCGGTGACCGCCGCGGGCCTCGGCTGCATGGCCGCGCTCGACGCCGAGCGCTTCCTCGACGCCGAGGAGTCCCGATAGCCGGCCGCCGACGGGCGGCACACCGCGCCCGGCCGCAGGTCCCCGTACGCGCATCCCTCACCGCGGCGGCGGATGCGGCGCCGCCCCGCTCGGACCGGGTACGGCGACGGTCATGAGGATCCGCGTCTGCACCGGCATCGACGAGGTACCCGCCGCGGACTGGAACGACCTCGACGCGGAGGGAAACCCGTTCCTGCGCCACGAATTCCTGGCCGCGCTGGAGCGCAACGACTGTCTCGGCCCGCGCTTCGGCTGGCTGCCGCACCACCTGATCTGCGAAGACGAAGACGGCCGCCTGATCGGCGCCGCGCCGCTCTATCTGAAATACAACTCCTACGGCGAATTCGTCTTCGACTGGGCCTGGGCCGACGCCTACGCCCGCGCCGGCCTCGCCTACTATCCGAAGCTCGTCTCGACGGTGCCCTATACCCCCGTCACCGGCGCGCGCCTGCTGACCGCGGCCGGGCGCCGTGCGCAGGTCGCCCCCGCACTGGCCGATGCCGCCCTTGCAGAGGCGCAACGGCTGGAGGTCTCGGGCCTGCACTGGTTGTTCACCACGACCGCGGACGAGGCGCCGCTCGCCGCCCGCGGCCTGCTCGCGCGCACCGACTGCCAGTTCCACTGGCGCAACCGCGGCTACCGCGACTTCGACGACTTCCTCGCCGTCTTCCGCGCCGAACGGCGCAAGAAGGTACGCCGCGAACGCCGCCGCGTCGCCGAAGCGGGCGTCGAGGTGCGCGTCGTCCACGGCGCGGAGGTCTCCGACGCGCAATGGGCACTGTTTCACCGGCTCTACGAGGACACCTTCCATCGCCACGGCGGGCCCCCGACTTTGAGCGCGGCCTTCTTCCGCGAGATCGGGCGCACCCTCGGCGACCGGGTGGTGCTGATGCTCGCCGCGCACGGCGGGCGCGACATCGCCGCCGCCCTCTGCCTGCGTTCCGACCGCGTGCTCTACGGGCGGCATTGGGGCTGCGAGGAAGCCTTCAACGCCCTGCACTTCGAGCTCTGCTACTATCAGGGCATCGACTACGCGATCCGCAACGGCCTGGAACGCTTCGAGCCCGGCGCCCAGGGCGAACACAAGGTCTGGCGCGGTTTCGAGCCCACCGCCACGCATTCCATGCACTGGCTCGCGCACCCGGAGTTCCGGCGCGTCATCGGACGCCACCTCGAGCGCGAGCGCGACGGCATCGCGTACTATATCCACGAGATGCGGACCCACAGCCCCTACAAGGACGGGTATTGAACGGCGCCGCAGGCTGAATCGAGCGATGTCCCTGAACCTCCCGTGGATCGATACGGACGACCCCCTGGCGCCGTTTCCCGATGCGCGCAAGGCACTTCGCGAGCCCGACGGCCTGCTCGCCTTCGGCGGCGACCTCTCCCCGCAGCGCCTGTTGCGCGCCTATCGCCACGGAATCTTCCCTTGGTACGGGCCCGGACAGCCGATCCTGTGGTGGTCGCCGGATCCGCGCGCGGTCCTGTTCCCCGAGCGCCTGCACGTCTCGCGCAGTCTGCGCCGGACCCTGCGCCGCGGCCGGTTCCGGGTGAGCTTCGACCGCGCCTTCGACGCCGTGACCGGCGCCTGCGCCGAGCCGCGGGCCGGACAGGACGGGACCTGGATCACCCCGGAGATGCGGGCGGCCTACGGGCGTCTGCATCGCCTCGGCGCCGCCCATTCCGTCGAAGTCTGGTACGGGGACGAACTGGCCGGCGGGCTCTACGGCGTGGCCATCGGCCGCGTGTTCTTCGGGGAGTCGATGTTCAGCCGCCGCAGCGACGCCTCGAAGGTCGCCCTGGTTCATCTGGCGCACACGCTGCGCGTTTGGGGCTACGGGTTGATCGACGCCCAGATCCGCTCCGCGCATCTGGAGCGCCTCGGCGTCGAGGCGGTGCCGCGCGGCCGCTTCCTCGAACTCCTCGACCGGTGGTGCGAACAGCCGGGACACCCCCCTCCGTGGACGCCGGCCGACGCCTCGCCCGCGCTGTGATACGCTGAAGGCGACGGGGCGCCGCGGGCGCCCCGGCCGCGGAACGGAGGAGGCGATGACCGGGAGTACGCCGAAACCGACCGTCGATCTGCGCGAGTTGGCGTTCTACGCCAGCCCCGAGCGCGCGTGCGGCTACCTCGAGCAACGCCGGTCGATGTCCCTGTTCGCCGACCCGACCGCGACCATGAGCAACCGCCTCTACAGCCAACTCGCGCTCTACGGATTCCGACGCAGCGGTCAGTATCTCTATCGCCCCGCCTGTCCGGGTTGCGACTCCTGCATTCCGATGCGCATCCCGATCGCCCGCTTCCGCCCGAACCGCTCGCAGCGCCGCTGCCTGGCGGCCAACGCCGACCTCAGCGAGCGCGTCGTGGAACCGGCCTTCCGCGAGGAGCACTTCCGGCTCTATCGGCGCTATATCCGCCGCCGCCACCCCGGCGGCGGAATGGACGATCCCGACCCCGAGCGTTACGTCTCTTTCCTCACCAGCGCGTGGAGCGATACCCGCTTCTACGAGTACCGGTGCGACCGGCGCCTCATGGCGGTCGCCGTCGTCGACCACCTCGAGCGCGGCCTGTCCGCGGTCTACACCTACTTCGAGCCCGAGGCGCGCGCGCGCGGTCTCGGTACCTTCGCCATCCTGCGCCAGATCGAGACCGCGCGCCGCGAGGGCCACCCCTGGGTCTATCTCGGGTACTGGATCCCGGAGTGCGACAAAATGCGCTACAAGCAGCATTTCCGGCCGTTCGAGATCTACCGCGACGGCTCCTGGCAGGAGACCCCGCCGCCCCGGGAGCGGGGCCGCCGATGATCCACGCGGGCCTGCCCAGGCGGCACCGGCGCGCACGTATTGGTTCCCGCCGCCGTTTCGAATAGAATGGCGCGCTGAGCCGCCGCACGGCGGACACTCGGCACCCGCGGGTCATCATGGCAAAAGAAGATCACATCGAGATGGAAGGCACGGTGGTGGAGACCTTGCCCAATACCATGTTCCGCGTGGAACTGGAGAACGGTCACACCGTCACCGCGCATATCTCGGGGAAGATGCGCAAGCACTACATCCGCATCCTCACCGGCGACAAGGTCACCGTTCAGCTCACGCCCTACGATCTCACCAAGGGGCGCATCGTCTACCGCACGAAATAGGCCCGCGCGGTCCGCGGTCAGGGAACCGCCGCCTCCTCCTCGATCGCAAACCCGAGTCCTTCGCCCTCGAGCCGGACGCGGACGTGGCCGCCGCCGGACAGGCGCCCGAACAGCAACTCCTCGGCCAGCGGCTTCTTGATGTTCTCCTGGATGACCCGCGCCATGGGGCGCGCGCCCATCTTCGGATCGTAACCGCGCTCGGCCAGCCAGGCACGGGCCTCGGCTTCGACCTCGAGCGTGACGCCCTTGTCCTGCAGTTGCGCCTCGAGTTCGTAGATGAACTTGTCGACGACATGCCCGATGGTCGCTGCATCCAGCCCCCGGAACTGGATCACCGCATCCAGGCGATTGCGGAACTCGGGGGTGAAGGTGCGGCGGATGATCTCCATACCGTCCGCGCTGTGGTCCTGGGGCGTGAACCCGACCGACGGGCGGCTCATCTGCTCGGCCCCCGCATTGGTGGTCATCACCAGGATGACGTTGCGGAAGTCCGCCTTGCGGCCGTTGTTGTCGGTGAGCGTGCCGTGATCCATCACCTGCAGGAGCAGATTGAAGACGTCCGGGTGCGCCTTCTCGATCTCGTCGAGCAGCAGCACGGCGTGCGGCTGCTTGATAATTGCCTCAGTCAGCAACCCGCCCTGGTCGAAACCGACGTAGCCGGGCGGCGCGCCGATGAGACGCGACACCGTGTGGCGCTCCATGTATTCGGACATGTCGAAGCGGACCAGCTCGATGCCCATGATGCGCGCGAGCTGGCGCGTCACCTCGGTCTTGCCCACGCCCGTGGGGCCGGCGAACAGGAAGGCGCCGATCGGCGTCTGCGGATTGCCGAGTCCGGAGCGGGCCATCTTGATGGCCGCGGCGAGGGTCTCGATCGCCGGGTCCTGGCCGAAGATGACCATCTTCAGGTCGCGCTCCAGCGTGCGCAGCACGTCCTTGTCGGAGGCCGACACGCTCTTGGGCGGGATACGGGCGATGCGCGCGACGATGTCCTCGATATCCCCCACCCCGACGGTCTTCTTGCGCCGCGACGGCGGCTGCAGGCGCTGGCGGGCGCCGGCCTCGTCGATCACGTCGATGGCCTTGTCCGGAAGATGGCGGTCGTTGATGTAGCGGTCGGACAACTCGGCCGCGGCGCGCAGGGCGCGCACCGAGTACTTGATGCTGTGATGTTCCTCGAAACGACTCTTGAGCCCGCGCAGGATCTGCACCGTCTCCTCGACGGTGGGCTCGGAGATGTCGATCTTCTGGAAGCGTCGCGCGAGAGCCCGGTCCTTCTCGAAGATCCCGCGATACTCCTGGTAGGTGGTCGAACCGATGCACTTGAGTTCGCCCGAGGCGAGCATCGGCTTGATCAGGTTCGACGCATCCATGACCCCGCCCGAGGCCGCACCCGCACCGATGATGGTGTGGATCTCGTCGATGAACAGCACCGCCCCCGGCTCCTTGCGCAGTTGCGCAAGGACGCTCTTGATCCGCTTCTCGAAGTCGCCGCGATACTTGGTGCCGGCGACCAAAGTGCCCAGATCCAGGGCGTAGATGGTGCTGCCCCGGAGCACCTCGGGCACCTCACCGTCGACGATCATCTTCGCCAGCCCCTCGGCGATCGCAGTCTTTCCCACCCCCGCCTCGCCGACGAAGAGCGGATTGTTCTTGCGCCGCCGGCACAGGATCTGGATCGTGCGTTCGATCTCCGCCCGGCGCCCGATCAACGGATCGATCTTGCCCTTGCGCGCGAGCTGATTCAGATTCGTGGCGAAGTTCTCCAGCGGACGCCGTGCCGTGTTCTCGGTGCCGACCTCCTCCTCGGGGCCTTCGGCGAGCGGATCCTCCTCGCCGTGAACCTTGGAGATGCCGTGCGAGATGTAGTTGACGACGTCCAGGCGCGTGATGTTCTGCTTGTTGAGGAAATAGACCGCCTGCGACTCCTGTTCGCTGAAGATCGCCACCAGGACATTGGCGCCGGTCACCTCCTTGTTACCGGCCGACTGCACGTGGAAGACGGCGCGTTGCAGCACCCGCTGGAAGGCGAGCGTTGGCTGCGTCTCGCGCGGGTCGTGGGGCGCGAGCAGGGGGGTCGTCTCCTCCAGGAACCCGCCGAGATCCTTCTTCAGCCGCTCCAGGTCGGCGCCGCAGGCGCGCAGGACCTCGGCGGCGGTGGGATTGTCGAGCAGGGCCAGGAGCAGGTGCTCCACCGTCATGAATTCATGCCGCTTGTCCCGCGCCTCCTTGAAGGCGAGGTTGAGGGTGAATTCCAGCTCCTTGCTCAACATGGCTTCTACCTCATCGGCTACGTCGACCCGTACGGGCGGGCCGTCCCGCATGCAGACGCCTCGCGGCGGCGACTACACCGGCGGCCGCGAACCACGGGCGCGAAGGCGTCCGTCACGCCTCCTCCATGGTACACAGCAGCGGGTGCTGGTGCAGGCGTGAGAATTCGTTCACCTGTGAGACCTTGGTCTCGGCGATCTCGCGCGAGAACACGCCGCACACGCCCTTGCCGCGCGTGTGCACGTGCAACATGATCTGCGTCGCCTTGGTGCGTCCCATGGCGAAGAACTGCTCCAGCACCTGCACGACGAACTCCATCGGCGTGTAGTCGTCGTTCAGCAGCACGACCTTGTATAGGGGCGGGCGCTTGAGCTTCGGCCTCGCCTCCTCGACGATCAGTCCGTCGTCCGGATTTGCGGTACCCGTGCGCGGCATCTCGATTCAACCCAGCCGATCTTCCGTTGCGGTCGTTCATCCGCCTCGTCCCGCGATGCCGGAACCCGCGCGGGCACGGCATTCGCACCGCCGCCGCCGAGGATCCCGGGCGCCCGCTCTACTCGTACCATATCCGCCGAACGCGCACAATGCGCGCGCCGGCGGCTTCCCCGCGGAGCCGACCGATGGCGAAATTATACTGCATTCCGGTACCGTCCCGCCGCCATCCCCCCGCGACCGTCCCGCATGCCCCCATATATCGGCGGCGGCGGCGAAAGGTGAAATCCCCCGCCGCTCCGCCGCCGTTACACGGCTACATGGCGCGCGCGACCGCCGCGGCGAAGGCGGAGCAGCTCAGCGCCCGCGCCCCTTCCATCTGCTCGGCCAGGTCGCGCGTAACGGTACGTGCGGCGATGGTGCGCTCGATTCCGCGCACGATCCGGTCGGCCGCCTCGGTCCAGCCGAGATGGCGCAGCATCATTTCCGCGGAGAGGATCAGGGAGCCGGGGTTGGCGAGGTCCTTCCCCGCCAGGGCGGGCGCGGTGCCGTGGGTCGCCTCGAACAGGGCGACGGCGTCGGAGAGGTTGGCCCCGGGCGCCATGCCGATGCCGCCCACCTGCGCGGCGAGCGCATCCGAAATGTAGTCGCCGTTGAGATTCAGGGTGGCGATGACGCTGTAGTCGGCCGGATGCAGGAGGATCTCCTGGAGGAAGGCGTCGGCGATGACGTCCTTGACGACGACCTCCCGTCCGCTCCCGGGGTCCACGATCCGATGCCAGGGCCCGCCGTCGACCGGCTGCGCGCCGAATTCCTCGCGCGCCAGCTCGTAGCCCCAGTTCTTGAACGCCCCCTCGGTGAACTTCATGATGTTGCCTTTATGCACCAGCGTCACCGACGGGCGCCCGTTGTCGAGCGCGTAGCGGATCGCCTTGCGCACCAGACGCCGGGTGCCGTCGCGGGAGACCGGCTTGACACCGATCCCGGAGCTCTCCGGGAAGCGGATCGCCTCGACGCCGAGTTCCCCGCGCAGGAATTCGATCAACCGCCGCGCCTCGGGACTCGCGGCCGGCCACTCGATGCCGGCGTAGATGTCCTCGGAGTTCTCGCGGAAAATCACCATGTCGGTGTGTTCCGGGGCGCGTAGCGGGCTGGGGGTCCCGGGAAAGTAGCGCACCGGGCGCAGACACACGTACAGGTCGAGGCGCTGGCGCATGGCCACATTGAGGGAGCGGATCCCGCCGCCCACCGGCGTGGTGAGCGGGCCCTTGATCGCGACCCGGAACTCCCGCATGGCCTCCAGGGTCTCCTCCGGCAGCCATACCTCGCCGCCGTAGCGTTCGTTGGCCTTCGCGCCCGCGTAGATCTCCATCCACACGGGCGCCCGGCGCCCGCCGTAGGCCGCGGCCACGGCCGCATCGACCACGTGCCGCATCGCGGGGGTGACATCGACGCCGATGCCGTCGCCCTCGATGAAGGGGATGATCGGCCGATCCGGCACCTCCAGAGTGCCGTCGCGACCGACGCCGATGCGCTCGCCCCCGTCGGGGACGTTGATCCGCTGGTAGCCCATGGGTGCTCCGTACGCTGAGAGGGGCGGGAAATGCGTTATTCTATCACCTCACCGCCCCGACCGGCGCGCCGCGCCGCCGTCCCAGGGAGCCCGAGCCGATGACCTGGACACCGCATGTGACCGTCGCCGCCGTCGTCGAGCGCGGGGGACGTTTCCTCCTCGTCGAGGAGCGCATCGACGGGCGCCACCTCTACAATCAGCCGGCCGGTCACCTGGAGGCGGATGAATCGCTCCTCGAGGCGGTGGTGCGCGAGACCCTGGAGGAGACGGGCCGGGAGTTCCGGCCGCAGGCCATGGTGGGAATCTACCGCTGGACGCGCCCGGACGGCGGGCCGACGTTTCTGCGCTTCACGTTCTGCGGGACCTGCGGGGAGCCGGCGCCCGGGCGCGCCCTGGACGAGGGCATCGTGCGCGCCTGGTGGGCCGACCCGGAGGCGCTGCGCGCCGACCCGCAGCGGCTGCGCAGCCCCCTGGTCCTGCGCAGCATCGACGATTACCGCGCCGGGCGGCGTTACCCGCTGGAGCTGCTCGCCGAGGCGGACGCCGGGCCCGCGGATGCGGCCGCCGCCGGCAACGCGCGGGGCTGAGGCCCGAGCGATGGACCCCGCCGCCTCCCCCGCCGCCCCGGCCGCGCGCACGGACGCGGCCCGCCGCGTGGTGGTCGCCGTCTCCGGCGGCGTCGACTCCTCGGTGGCGGCGCTGCTCCTGGCGCGCGCGGGCCATCGCGTCGAGGCCCTGTTCATGAAGAACTGGGAGGACGACGACGTCGACGGGCGCTGCGCGGCGGCGGCCGATCTGGCCGACGCCGAGGGGGTCTGCGCGCACCTCGGCATCCCGCTCCACCGGGCCAACTTCGCCGATCAGTACCGCGCGCGGGTCTTCGCCCGCTTCCTCGCCGACCACCGCGCCGGGCGCACGCCCAACCCGGACGTGCTGTGCAACCGCGAGATCAAGTTCCGCGCCTTCCTCGATCACGCCCTGCGCCTGGGCGCCGAGCGCATCGCCACCGGCCACTATGCGCGCGTACGCACGCGCGACGGGCGCTTCGAGCTGCTCTGCGCCGCCGATGCCGGGAAAGATCAGACCTACTTCCTCCACCTCCTCGACCAGGAGCAGCTCGCGCGCACCTGGTTTCCGCTGGGGGAACTGCACAAGCCCGAGGTCCGGCGTCTGGCGCGTGCGGCCGGCCTCGGCACGCACGCGAAGAAGGACAGCACCGGGATCTGCTTCATCGGCGAGCGCGAGCACCGCGCCTTCCTGCGCCGTTATCTCCCCGCCGAACCCGGGGAGATCCGCAGCATCGACGGCGCCGTACTCGGGGTGCACGAGGGCCTCGCCTTCTATACCCTCGGTCAGCGCCGCGGCCTGGGGATCGGCGGGCGGCGCGACGCCGATGCCGCGCCGTGGTACGTCGTCGCCAAGGACCCCGTCGCAAACGTCCTGATCGTCGCCCAGGGACACGATCACCCGCGCCTGTATCATCGCGGACTGCAGGCCGAGGCGGTACACTGGATCGCCGGCGAGGCCCCCGCCTCCCCGCTGCGGTGCGAGGCACGGATCCGCTACCGCCAGCGCGAACAGCCCTGTGTGGTCGAGATCGACGCGGACAGCGTACAGGTGTGCTTCGCCGCGCCCCAGCGCGCGGTGACGCCCGGACAGTCGGTGGTCTTCTATCGTGACGGGGTCTGCCTCGGGGGCGGGCGGATCACCGCACCGCTGGATCCGAGCTGAGGGGATCACCGCGCCGCGGCTATTTTAGCCACCTGAAACGAATGCTATTCTATTGACCCGGCGCCGGCGTGGGGAGCGCCGCGGCGTGCGCGCGCATCGATGTGGCGGGGATCGCCCGCCGGCGCGCATACGCGGGCCCGGCGCCTCGGCCCCTGCCCGTCCCCGCTCGGACCAACGATCAGGAATCCCTCGCATGAAGGACACTTTCCGCGCGCGCGGCACGCTCACGGTCGGAGGGCGCGAGTTCGAAATCCACCGGATCGCCGCGCTCGCCGGGCGTTTCGACGTCGACGGCCTGCCGCGCTCGCTCAAAATCCTGCTCGAGAATCTCCTGCGACTCGAGGACGGCGCGAGCGTTCGCGCCGAAGACATCGAGGCGCTCGCGGCCTGGAGCGGCGCCGGCGCCCAGGCGCGCGAGATCGCCTTCACGCCCAGCCGCGTGCTGCTGCAGGACTTCACGGGGGTCCCGGCCGTAGTCGACCTCGCGGCGATGCGCGACGCCATGCACGCGATGGGCGGCGATCCACAACGCATCAACCCGTTGCAACCCGCGGAACTGGTCATCGACCACTCCGTTCAGGTGGACGCCTTCGGATCGAGCGGCGCGTTCGAACGCAACGCCGACCTCGAATTCCAGCGCAACCGCGAGCGCTACGCCTTCCTGCGCTGGGGACAACGGGCCTTCTCCAACTTCCGCGTTGTCCCCCCCGACACCGGGATCGTCCACCAGGTCAATCTGGAATATCTCGCCCATGTGGTGTTCACGCAATCCGCCGACGGGCGCACTCGGGCCTATCCCGACACCCTGGTGGGGACCGACTCGCACACGACGATGATCAACGGCCTGGGCGTACTCGGCTGGGGCGTAGGCGGCATCGAGGCGGAGGCGGCGATGCTGGGCCAGCCGGTCTCGATGTTGGTACCGGCGGTGGTCGGTTTCCGCTTCGTCGGACGGCTGCCCGAGGGCGCCACCGCCACGGACCTGGTCCTCACGGTGACCCAGCGCCTGCGCGAACACGGCGTGGTCGGCAAGTTCGTCGAATTCTACGGGGACGGCCTCGACCACCTGGCGCTCGCCGATCGCGCGACGATCGCCAACATGGCCCCCGAATACGGGGCGACCTGCGGCTTTTTCCCGGTCGACGCCGAGACTCTGCGCTTCCTGCGCACCAGCGGCCGAAGCGCCGAGCAGATCGCGCTCGTCGAGGCCTACACGCGCGAGCAGGGCCTGTTTCGCGAGCGCGGCGAGGCCCCGCCGCGTTACAGCGAAACCCTGGAGCTCGATCTCGGCGAGGTCGAGCCGAGCATCGCCGGACCGAAGCGGCCGCAGGACCGCGTTCCGTTGCGCACCGCACACGAGGCCTTCCGCAGCGCGTTGGAGGGACTGACCCGGGAGCGGCGCGCCCGCGCCGACGGGGACGGCGAGGCCGCCCGGTTCGAGGCCGAGGGCGGACACGCGGCGGTCGGGGTCGAAGACCCGCGCACGCGCAACGCGGTGACCATCGACCTGCACGGGACCGAGCACGAGCTCCACGACGGCTCGATCGTCATCGCGGCGATCACCAGCTGCACCAACACCTCCAATCCCGAGGTGATGATCGCCGCCGGTCTCCTCGCGCGGCGCGCCCGTGAACTCGGCCTCGGGGTACCCCCCTGGGTGAAGACCAGTCTCGCACCGGGCTCGCGCGTGGTGACCGAGTACCTGCGCCGTGCGGGATTGCTGGAGCCGCTCGCCGCCCTCGGCTTCCACATCGTCGGCTACGGCTGCACCACCTGCATCGGCAACTCCGGACCGCTGCCGACCGCCGTCGCCGAGGCGATCACGAAGGGCGACCTCGCAGTCTGCTCCGTGCTCTCCGGCAACCGCAACTTCGAGGGGCGGATCCACTCCGCGGTGCGGATGAACTATCTCGCCTCGCCGCCGTTGGTGGTCGCCTACGCGCTGGCGGGCCGGATGGACATCGACCTCTACAACGAGCCGCTCGGCACCTCGGCCGACGGGCGACCGGTCTACCTGCGCGACCTCTGGCCGGCGCGCCCGCAGGTGCGCGAAGTGCTCGAGGGGGCCCTGCACGCCGACATGTTCGAGCGGGTCTATCGCGACGTGTTCGCCGGCGATCCCCACTGGAACGGGCTCGAGGTTCCGGAAGGGGACCGCTACGCCTGGGAGGAGGACTCCACCTACATCAAGCAACCCCCCTACTTCCTCGGCATGCGGCACGAGCCCGAGCCCCCCGCCGACATCCGCGGTGCGCGCGTGCTCGCCTTGCTCGGCGACAGCGTCACCACCGACCACATCTCCCCGGCGGGTGCGATTGCACCGGACGGCCCGGCCGGGGCCTATCTCATCGCCGCCGGGGTCGAGCCCGTCGACTTCAACTCCTACGGATCCCGCCGCGGCAATCACGAAGTAATGATGCGCGGCACCTTCGCCAACGTGCGCTTGCGCAACCGCCTCGCACCCGGCACCGAGGGGGGGTGGACCGTTCACCTGCCCGACGGCGAACAGATGTCGATCTTCGATGCGGCCATGCGCTACCGCGACGAGGGCGTCCCCCTGATCGTGATTGCGGGCAAGGAATACGGCTCCGGATCGAGCCGCGACTGGGCGGCCAAGGGACCGCGTCTGCTGGGCGTGCGCGCGGTCCTCGCCGAGAGCTACGAGCGCATCCATCGCTCGAACCTCGTCGGCATGGGGGTGTTGCCGCTGCAGTTCCGCGACGGTGAGAACGCCGAAACGCTCGGCCTCGACGGGCGCGAGGCGTACGCCATCGACGGGCTCGCCGGGGCCACACCCGAGACCGTGACGGTTACGGTGGCGGCGGACGGCGCGCCGGCGCGCACCTTCACGGCGCGTGTGCGCATCGATACGCCGCAGGAGTGGGAATACTACCGCCACGGCGGAATCCTCTCCTACGTCCTGCGCCAACTGCTGGCACGGGCGGACGCCTGAGCGCAGCCGGACCCGCACCCTCCGGGAGACCGCCATGGAACTGACGCCGCTGACCGCCGTGTCCCCCGTCGACGGCCGCTACGCCGGCAAGACCGACGAGCTGCGGCCCCTGTTCTCGGAGTACGCCTTGATCCGCCACCGGGTCCTGGTCGAGGTGCGCTGGCTGCAGGCGCTCGCCGCCGAACCCGCCATCGCCGAGGTGCCGCCGCTGAGCGAGCACGCCGGGGCGATCCTGGAGGGGATCGTCGAGCGCTTCGGGATCGAGGATGCCCGGCGGGTGAAGAACATCGAGCGTACCACCAACCACGACGTCAAGGCGGTCGAATACTTCCTGAAGGAGAAGATCGCCGGCAACGCCGAACTGGAGGCGGTCTCGGAGTTTCTGCATTTCGCCTGCACCTCGGAGGACATCAACAATCTGGCCTACGCCCTGATGCTGCGCGGCGCGCGGGCGCAGGTACTGCTGCCGCTCGTCGACGAACTCATCGGTGCCCTGCGCGAGCTGGCGCACCGCTATGCGCACCGACCCATGCTGGCGCGCACCCACGGACAGCCGGCCACGCCGACGACCCTCGGCAAGGAGCTGGCGAACTTCGCCTATCGCCTCAAGCGCGGGCGCGAGCGCATCGCCGCCGTGCAGATCGTCGGAAAGATGAACGGCGCCGTGGGCAACTACAACGCCCATGCGGTCGCCTATCCCGAAATCGACTGGCCGGCCCTCAGTGCCGGTTTCGTGCGCACCCTGGGGGTGGAGTGGAATCCCTACACCACACAGATCGAGCCGCACGACTACATGGTCGAACTGTTCGACGCGATCGCCGCCTTCAACGTGGTGCTGATCGACTTCTGCCGCGACGTCTGGGGCTACATCTCACTCGGCTACTTCCGCCAGAAGGCGGTGGCCGGCGAAGTCGGCTCGTCCACGATGCCGCACAAGGTCAACCCCATCGATTTTGAGAACGCCGAGGGCAATCTGGGGATCGCCAACGCACTCCTGCGTCACCTCGGAGAGAAGCTCCCGGTGTCGCGCTGGCAGCGCGACCTGAGCGACTCCACGGTCCTGCGCAACCTCGGCGTCGGCGTCGCGCACGCCGCCATCGCCTACCGCTCCTGCCTCAGGGGCCTTGAACGCCTCGACGTCGACGACGAGCGCCTGGACGCGGATCTGGACGCCAACTGGGAGGTACTGGCCGAGGCGCTGCAGACGGTGATGCGCCGCTACGGGGTGCCTCGACCCTACGAGCAGCTCAAGGAACTCACGCGCGGGCGGCGGGTCGACCGCGAGACCCTGCGGCGCTTCCTCGCCGGCCTGGAGATCCCGGAGGAGGCGTTGCGCCGCCTCGCCGATCTGACCCCCGCCGGCTATACGGGCTACGCTGCACGCCTCGCCGAGGAGATCTGAGCGCGGCCGGTGCCGCCGATGTCAGCGTTCCGCGCGCGTGCGCGCCCGGATGAGGTTGGAGACGAGCGGATTGAGCCGCGCGATCTGGAGCCAGCCGATGAAGTCCTGCGCCGGCAGCGGAATCCCGAGATAGTTGCCCTGAGCGAGGTCGCAGCCGAGGATCTCCAGCAGTTCCCAGGACTCCCGGGTCTCCACGCCCTCGGCCACCACGCCCAGCCCTAGGTTGTGCGCGAGATCGATGGTGGCACGCACGATCACCGCGTCGTTGTCGTCGCGCACCATGTCCATCACGAAAGCCCGGTCGACCTTGACCTCCTGCAGCGGCAGCTCTTTCAGGTAGACCAGCGACGAATATCCGGTACCGAAATCGTCGATGCACGCCCGCACCCCCATTGCGTTGAGCCGCAGGAGGTTCTCGCGCACGCTCGCCGGGTCCGACATGATCGCGCTTTCGGTGATCTCGACCATCAGGCGCCGCGGCTCCACCTGACAGCGCTGCAGGCGCTCCTCCAGGGTTCGCGGAAGATCCGGGTCCTGGAGGTCGCGCACCGATAGGTTCACCGAGACCTCCATGTCGAGTCCCTCCTCGACCCAGCGCGCGCATTGATGCAGCGCGCCGTCCAGCACCCAGTCGGTGAGACTCGCGATCATGCCGGTGCGTTCGGCGATGTGGATGAACTCGTCGGGGGAGATCGGACCGAAACGCGGATGCGACCAGCGCACGAGCGCCTCGGCGCGGCAAACCCGGCCGGTGTTCATGTCGTACTCGGGCTGAAAATAGAGTTCCAGCGCGTGGTGCTCGATCGCCTCGCGCAGGTCGTTCATCAGGGCGATGCGCTCGATGCTGTGCTCGTCCTGCCCGGGGTCATAGACCGCGTGGCCGCCCCCGTAGCGTTTGGCCTGATACATGGCCACGTCGGCGCGCTGGAGCAGCGTATTGGCGTCGCCGCCGTGCGTGGGGAAATGCACGATCCCCATGCTGATTCCGACACTGAGTCCGTGGCCCTCGACGACGAAGGGCCGCTCGATCGCCGCGGAGATCTTGCGTGCCAGATTCACGGCGTCGCCCGCCGACGCCCCGGGCAGCAGGATCGCGAATTCGTCGCCGCCGAGCCTGGCCACGGTGTCGGTGTTGCGCAACTGTGCGAGCAGGCGTTCGCCCACCTGCTTGAGCATCTGATCGCCGATATGATGGCCCAGCGTGTCGTTGATCTCCTTGAAGCGGTCCAGATCCATCATCATGAGCGCAAAGACTCGCCGATCACGGGCGCCGCTCAGGACCGCCTGCTCCAGCCGATCGTAGAGCAGGACCCGGTTGGGAAGACGCGTCAACGCGTCGTGCTGAGTCTGGTGTTCCAGGCTCGAGGTCTCGTCCAGGACGTGCTCCATCAACCCCTGGAAGCCGCGCTCGAGGCGCGCGATCTCGTCGCCGCCCGCTCCGACCTCCTCGAACCCCCGCTGCAACCCCATCCGGCGCGCGAATTCGGCGACGCGCCCGGACAAGGCGCGGATACGGTAGGTGACCCAGCCCATCAGGAGGACGAATACGAGGACGAAACCCGACGCGGTCAGCGCACGCCGTTCGCGCTCCCGCGCGAGCAGGGTCGCCAGCGGGGAGGCGGCCGGGCGCGCCGGGCCCGCCCGCAGGAGCCGCACCGCCGGTGCCCCGTCCACCGCCCCCGGCGGACTCAGCACCGTGATCCAATGGCGGCCGACCCGCGCCGCTGACAGCCCCGGCCCCAGCCGCCGGGGATCGCTGCTTGCGAGCACCCGTGACCCGTCCCTGGAGACGAGCGCGAGCACGCCGCCGTCCAATCCGGCGCCTGCGTCCACCCGCTGCAGGAAGGCGCCGGCGGGCACTGCCAGCACGAGCGCCCCGCGCGCGCGCCCCTGCGGGTCGGTCACCGGAGCCGCCGCCAGGACCACCGCCCGGCCGCCCGGGAGCGTGACGACCCCCGCGTGGCGCCCCGCAGCGGCGAACCGTACGGTTGCAGAATACAGTCCCGCAGCGGGCGCCCGCGACCCTTCCTCATAGATCTCGCGCACCGCACCCTGCGGGCCGAGGAGGAGCACATCGACCCCGTCCGCGAGCGCCGCCAGGGCCGCGCGTGAGGGAAACCAGCGCGGCGGCACACCGCGGAACACCGCCGGGGCGGCCCGTGCCGGCCGCGACCAATCCGCGCCGCCCATGCGGGCGTGAAGGGCGCCGCGTTCGGCGAACATCTCCGCGGCCGCGGCGAGCGTTCGCAGGCGCGCAGCGAAGCGCAACGTGTCGGAAGCGAGGGATCGGCGCAGGCCGGCCGCCCGATCCGCGCGCGCCAGGGCGTGCGCGGCACCACCCGCGTACCATTCCGAAACGCCCCATATGAGCGCCCCGGCGAGCGCACCCAACAGCGCGAGCTGGGCGATCAACGGCAGACGCTGCCAAAAGTCCACGGGGGTCATCCGCTTCAGGCCGTGCATCCACGCATCCTCCGGACCCCGGCCGGTGCGCGCTTCCGCGCGCCCGCGGATCCCGCTCCAACGCCGCCCTGGCCGGTCGAGAACGACGTTTTCGGTTATAATATAATTGATTTGCTAGTATTCTTCGGGTTGTTTCTACAGCGAAGGATTGTTCTCACATCGAACGCCGGACGCCACCTCGCCCCCCGCAGGAACCCGCACCGCGCCCGGGTGCCCTTAGCGGCCGTGGGACCTGGAACTTCAGGTATCCACCGCCCCCGGCACGGAAGGAGCGAGACCCGCCGTGACCGCTTCCGACCCCGGGGCCTTTACCGTCCGTGAAGTATCCTGGGCCGCGCAGGCCCCGCAACTGCGCGCGGTCCGGACCGCCGTCTTCGTGCGGGAGCAGGGAATTCCGCTCGAACTGGAACTGGATGCGGCCGACGCCGGCTGCCTCCACGTGCTCGCAACCGCCCGCAGCGGCGAGGGGATCGGTGCCGGGCGCATGTCGCCGGCGGGGGTGATCGGGCGCATGGCGGTGGTACGCCCGTGGCGCGGGCGCGGGGTCGGGACGGCGCTGCTGGAGGCGCTGATCGCGCGGGCGTACCGCGACGGGCTGGCCGAGGTCCGCCTCGACGCGCAGTCGACGGTCCGCGGGTTCTACGCGCGGCTGGGCTTCGTCCCCGCGGGCCCCGTATTTCTCAAGGCGGGCATCGAACACGTGCCCATGCGCCGTCCGCTGCACGCCGGGACGGACCGCGGCTGACCTCAGCCGCCGCGCCCGCGTGGGTGGATCGTCGCCAGCGTGTCGCCGCGGCGCACGAAGCCGCTGCGACGGACCGCACCCAGCAGACCCGCGGCGACCGCGGGGAGCGTCTCCCGGATCTCACCGTCCGCGGAATCGTAGACGTGCCCCAACGGCTCCCCGACGTGGACCCAGGCGCCGGGCGCGCGAAGGCCGATGAAGATCCCGCCCCCGCCCGCCTGCACCGCACGCTCGTCCTCGGCCGCGAAGTAGTGCAGATCCTCCTCGTCCTCCCAGAGCGGATCACCGGCCAGCACCTCGGTACGGAGCAGGAACGCCACGAGGGCGCGGAACAGCCGCTCGCAGTACGCCTTGTTCAGGACGCCGCGCCGTCCGAGTACGATCTCGAGCCGCCCGCGACGCTCCGGGCCGATCGGCGGATACTCGACCACGGCCGGTAGGCCGAAGAGACAGGCGTCGGCCCGTGCGTCGTCGTCCGGACCGTAGAGGCGCACCTGCGGCAGGGCCTCCAGCTTCGGGTCGGGCGAGACGACGCGGACCTGATAGCGGGCCGGCGCCGCGGCCGGCTCCCGGTTGCGCCCCGCGCCGCCGCCGGGACCGGGGGCCAGCAGAACCGGCTCACGCAGACTCCGGCCCCAGTGGGCGCCGCGCTCGACGGCATGCAGAAACGCCGACAGGCGGGCGATGACGAACGTCCCGTTCACGTCGTCCCGAGGGGCCCCGGTGGTGATCAGCACCGCGGGCCTGCGCCCGGCCGGACCGATCGGCACCGCGGCCGGTTCGGCCCCCGGACCCGCCCCGGCGGAGGACTGCGAAGACGATGTGGGCGGCATGGTTCCCCTTGCGAGTCTCCGGCCCCCGCGACCCCGGCGCGGGCTCGCCACCTGCTCCCGTCTGCAGGTTTCGCGCCACCTCGTCCGCCTCCTGACGACGGCCTTCAATGCCGCCGCTGCGGCATCTGCACCGGCGGGGCGCAGACGCGCCCCGGAACGGGGCATCGCCTCATCCCCGCGCTGCGGATCCGCCCTCGTATCGGCCCCGCTCCGGGGGCATAATGACCGCGTTCGTGCCCAGCGCCCGCCGGCCGGGAGGTTCCGTTGCCGTCCGCTCATTCCGAAACGCCCGAGGCAGACCGCGACCGGTCGCCCGCGACGGGGACCGCGTACGAACTCGCGCGACGCGAGGACGTGCGCCGCGCGGTGCGGACCCTGATCCTTACGGCCCGACGCGAGATCGCTTTGCTGAGCACGGCCCTCGAGCCGGCCGTCTACGACGACGCGGTGCTGCTCGAGGCGATCGGCGCACTCGCCCGGCGCCGCGGTGCCCGGGTACGCGCCCTGATCCGGGATCCGCGTACCGTGGTGACGCGCGGTCACCGGCTGGTGGAACTCGCCCGCCGCCTGAGCAGCAGCGTGGAGCTGCGCCGCCCCCATCCGGAGCACCGCGACGGCACCGAACAGATCCTGATCACCGACGAGTCTGGGATCCTGTTCCGCCCCGACGAGACGCGGTTCCATGGCCGGATGGCGCCGAACGCCCCGGCCGAGGCGCGGCGGCGGTTGCGCACCTTCGAGGAATGGTGGGCGCTCGCCGAGCCCGACCCGGAACTGCAACGACTCCACCTCTGAGGCGCCCGGAGCCGGAACCGTGCGCGCCGCCGGACCACCCGCAATCGCGACCGCTCCGCTGAAGGCCGTGTCGCTGTCGCTCGCGCTGATCGCGATCGCACTCCCCGCGCCGGCGTTGCCCGGGACGCTGCCGAAGACGCTGCCGGGCACACTGCCGGGTGCGACCGGCGCCGGGATCGAGGTGATCCGCCTGAGCCACCGCACGGCACGGGCCCTGCTGCCCCTCCTGCGCCCGCTCCTGCCGCGCGGCACCGCGCTCTCGGGACGCGGGCACACGCTGCTCCTGCGTGCCGCACCCGCCGAACGCGCCCGAATCCGCGCCCTCGCCCGGCGTCTCGACACGCCGCGACCGCGCCTGCTCATCAGCATACGGCCCCGCCCGCGGGTCACACCGGCGGGAGACATCGTCCGCTACGATGTGGGCGGCCCCGCGGCGGGGACGCACGCGGGTCGCGCGCGCACCTACGAGGTCGAACCCGACGACTATGCGGCCGGCAGAGAGAGCGTCGCGACGCTGGACGGCCGCCCGGCGCACCTCGAAATCGGCCGGCGCCTGGTGCGGGTCGAGGGCCCGGTCTGGGTCGCGCCCGACACCGTCACCCTGACGGGCGCCATCCCACCGGGTCCGCCGGGCGCTGTCCCGATCGTCGTCCCGTTGCGCCTGCGTCGGGTCGCCTCCGGCTTCGACGTGGTGGCGCATGCCCACGGTGACGAGGTCGTGTTGAGCGTGCGCGCGTATCGCGCCCGTACCGATTCCGCGGGAGGCGGACCGATCGCCTATGCGCGGGTGGCCGCCACCGTACGCGGCCGGCTCGGACAGTGGATCGACCTCGGCGGCATCGGGGCCGGCGCGCGCGCCGCCGCCGGGACGCGCAGCTACTCCACGCAGCCCGTCGACACCGGCCCGCGCGGGTTCCAGATCCGTGTCGACCGCCTGCCGGCGGCGACCGCGTCGCCGCTCGCACCGCCCGATCCCTGACCGCCCCGCCCCACGGGATGACGCCGTCAGTACGCCCGGCGCCATAGCAGCATGACCAGCAGGAGCGCCAGCGCGGCCGGGGCGAACGCGCCGAGAGCGGGCGGGAGGTGGTAGACCAGGGCGGCCTGCCCCGCGGTCTGCTGCAGGAGTTGAAAGCCGATGCCGACCAGGGCCGCGACCACCACGCGCTGTCCGATCGACACCGCGCGCAGGGACCCGAATACGAACGGCACCGCCAGGACGATCATCGTCGCGCTGATCAGCGGCAGACTGACCCGCCGCCAGAGCGCGAGCGCATAGCGTCCCGGGTCCTGCCCGGTGCGCCGCAGATAGCGCACGTAGTCGTAGAGCGCCGGTACCGAGAGATCGTCGGGCGGGATCACCAGACGCTTGAGTTCGCCCGGCCGCAGGGGCAGCGGCCAGTACATCTGCGGAGTCGACTGCACCCGCAGCCCGTCGGGGAGATAGCTCACCAGGCGCACACCCTCGAACAGCCAGCGACCCCGCTCGTAGCGTGCGCGTTGCGCGTGGACCCAGCGCCGGAGCCGGTCCCCCCCGGAGCGCTCATAGACCGTGACGTCGCCGAGGCGGTCGCTGGCGAGGACCTCCCCGATATGCAGATACCCGCCGGCGTAACGCGTCCACACCCCGCGCGCCGTGCGCAGTGTCGCCTGTCCGGTGATCGCCTGCGCCCGCAGGTCGCGCGCATAGCGCTCCGACTTCGGTGCGACCCCCTCCCCGAACACCAGGACCAGCGCCATGACCACGGCCCCCGCCTTCAGGACCGGCCAGGTGATGCGCGCGACGGACAGCCCGGCCCCGCGCAGCACCACCAGCTCGTTCGCGTTCGCCATCGTCCCGAGCGCCACCACCGACCCCAGCAGCGCCGACACCGGAAACAGCTCGACGAGCCAGCGCGGCGAGGTCAGCAACACGTAGAGCAGCGCGAGCCCGACCGTATAGTGCCCCTTGCCGACGTCCTCCAGCTCGCCGAGAAAGTCGCTGAAGGTGAAGAGCACCAGCAGTGCGGTCAACACCAGCGCCACGCCGGCGGTCACCCGCATCCCGATGTAGCGGTTCAGCGTCTTCACGGCGCCGGGCGCATGCGCCGCAGCCGTTCGACGACCCGCGGCCACAGCAACAGCGCCACGGCCGCGAACAGCATGCCGGCGTGTATGAGGCCGAGCCCGGGGAACACCCCGAGTTCGCCCCGCGCCACCCACGACTTCGCGATCCCGAGCAGATTGTAATAGACGGCGTAGACCAGGATCGCCGTGAATACGCGTGCGAACCGTCCCTGGCGCGGATTCATGCGGCTGAGCGGAACGGCGAGCAGGGCCAGCAGCAGCGCCGCGGCGGGCATGGACAGCCGCCACTCCAACTCCGCCAGGTTCCCGCGGGTGGGGGCTGCGAGCAGGCGCGCGGTCGGCAGGGCGATCCGCTGGCGGTCGCGCGCGCCTTCCCCGCCCTCCTGCAGCCAGGTCGTCAGCCGCGCGAAGCGCGCGACGCGGTACCCGCCCCCCGGCGGCGCGACGTCATAGCGCAGACCGTCCTCCAGGACGATCGCACGGCGTCCGGTCCGCGGATCCGAAAAATGCCGGCCGCGCTGCGCCAGATACACTTGGTCGCCGAAGCGGCCGCGCCGGTCGATGAACACGTCGCGCAGGCCGCGCGCCCCGGGGCCCAGGGCGCCGACGTAGACGACGCCGCGACCGCCCATGAGCTCGTGGAACCGACCCGGCGCCACCGCAGCCACGTCGCTGACGGACTGCGCGCGCGCGCGCACGCGATCGCCGAGCTGGGCCGCCCAGGGCTTCACGTACAGCGCAAGCGCCGCGATGCCCGTCGCGAAGACGACGGCGACCAGGGTGACCGCTCCGACGATGCGCCGCTCCGGCACCCCGCAGGCGCGCAGTGCCGTCATCTCCAGATCGGCGTAGAGGCGTCCGAAGGCGATCAGGACGCCGAGGTAGAGCGCGATCGGAAGGATGATATCCAGGGAATAGACGAGCTTCAGACCCAGGAGCAGCAGGATCACGCGGCCGGGGAGCCCGCTCGCGAGCGCGTCGCCGAGCAGCAGCGCGACCCGGTGGCCGGCGAAGACCACCAGCAGGATGAGCGCGACCACCAGAAACGGCAGGACGATCTCGCGTACGAGATAGCGCCGAACGATCAAACCGCCAGCCTCGCGTTTCCACCCGGGGTCGCGCCGTCCCCCGGAGCCTACACGAAAAAGGGGCCGTCGGCCCCTTTCCGCAGCGTCCGGCCCGGCCGCGACCGCTCAGTCGTTGACCGCCTTGATGCTGAGTCGGATACGACCCTGCTTGTCGACCTCGAGGACCTTGACGCGCACGAGATCGCCCTCGGAGAGCTTGTCGCTGACCTTCTGTACACGCTCCTCCGAGATCTGCGAGATGTGTACCAAGCCGTCCTTGCCAGGGAGGATAGTGACGAAGGCCCCGAAATCCATCAGCTTCGCCACTCGGCCCTCGTAGACCTTGCCCACCTCCACGTCGGCGGTGATCAGCTCGATACGCCGACGCGCCTCGTCCCCGTCGGCCTTGTCGACGGAGGCGATCTTCACGGTGCCGTCGTCGGTGATGTCGATCGTCGTGCCGGTCTCCTCCGTGATGCTGCGGATCGTCACACCGCCCTTGCCGATGACATCGCGGATCTTCTCCGGATCGATGCGGAAGGAAATGATCCGCGGCGCGTATTCGGACATCTCCGCGCGCGGCGCGGCGATCGCCTCCTGCATCCGGTCGAGGATGTGCATGCGCGCCTCGCGTGCCTGCTGCAGCGCCGTATCCATGATCTCGCGGGTGATCCCGTCGATCTTGATGTCCATCTGCAGCGCCGTGACGCCCTCACGGGTCCCCGCGACCTTGAAGTCCATGTCGCCGAGGTGATCCTCGTCGCCGATGATGTCGGTCAGCACCGCAAAGCGATCGCCGTCCTTGACCAGGCCCATCGCAATTCCCGCGACCGGCGCCTTGATGGGAACTCCGGCGTCCATGAGCGAAAGGCTCGTGCCGCAGACGGAGGCCATGGAGCTGGAGCCGTTCGACTCGGTGATCTCCGATACGACGCGAAGGACGTAGGGGAACTCCTCCATCGTCGGCATCACGGCCTGGATGCCGCGCTTGGCCAGCCGCCCGTGCCCGATCTCCCGGCGCTTGGGCGAACCGACCATCCCGGTCTCGCCGACGCAATAGGGCGGGAAGTTGTAATGGAGCATAAACGGCTCGCGGCGCTCGCCCTCGATGGCGTCGATGATCTGCGCATCGCGGCCGGTGCCGAGCGTGGTGACCACGAGCGCCTGGGTCTCGCCGCGGGTGAACAAGGCCGAACCGTGAGCCCGCGGCAGCACGCCCGTGCGGATGTGGATCGGACGCACGGTGCGCGAATCGCGCCCGTCGATGCGCGGCTCGCCCGCCAGGATCTGGCCACGCACGATGCGCTTCTCCAGCGCCTCGAACTCCCCCTGCACGGCCTCAGCGCTCCAGCGGGGCTCCTCGCCGCCGGCGAGCCGCTCCACGACCGCCGCCCGCACCTCCCCGACGCGCTGCTGGCGCGCGAGCTTGTCCTTGATGCCGTAGGCTTCCCGCAGGCCCGCCTCACCGGCCTCGGCCACGGCCGCGGCCAGCTCCGTATCGGTCGCCGGCGCCTGCCAATCCCAATCCCGCGTCCCCGCCTCCGCCTTGAGCTCGGCGATGGCGCGGATCACGCACTGCAACTGCTCGTGACCGTACATCACCGCACCGAGCATCACCTCTTCCGGCAGCACCTTCGCCTCGGACTCGACCATCAACACCGCGTTCTCCGTACCCGCGACGACCAGATCGAGCTCGGAGTCCTTCAGCGCGCTCATGCTCGGATTGAGGAGATAGGCCCCGTTGCGGTAGCCGACCCGCGCCGCGCCCAGCGGACCGTTGAACGGCACGCCGGAGACGGCCAGCGCCGCCGATGCCCCGATCAGGGCGGGGATCTCCGCGTCGACCTCCTTGTTCAGGGACATGACCGTGGCGATGATCTGCACCTCGTTGAGGAAGCCCTTGGGGAACAGCGGGCGCAACGGGCGGTCGATGAGCCGCGAGGTGAGCGTCTCCTTCTCCGATGGGCGCCCCTCGCGCCGGAAGAATCCGCCCGGGATCTTGCCCGCGGAATAGGTCCGCTCCTGATAGTGCACCGTCAGTGGAAAGAAGTCCCGACCTGGGCGCGGTTCCTTGAGGGCGACGGCGGTGACGAGGACCACCGTATCGGCCATGTTGACGAGCACGGCGCCACTCGCCTGACGGGCGATCTCGCCGGTCTCCAGGGTGACCGTATGGTCTCCGTACTGGAAGGTCTTCTTGACGGCTTTCACTATGAGGGTTCCTGTGCAGATGCGGATGGGTGAAGGGGGAATCGCGGGGCGGTACTCAGCGGCGCAGGCCGAGGCGGCCGATCAGTTCCTGGTAGCGATCGTGCTCGGTGCGCTTGAGGTAATCGAGCAGCTTGCGCCGCTGATTGACGAGGCGCAGCAGGCCCTGCCGGGAGTGGTGATCGTGCTTGTGTGTGGAGAAATGCCCGGTCAGATGTTCGATGCGCGCCGACAGCAGGGCGACCTGCACCTCCGGCGATCCGGTGTCGTCCTTGCCCCGCTGGTAGTCGCGGATGATCTGTGATTTCTGCTCTTGATCGAGTGACATCGCTGGCTCCGGTCTCGGACTGCGGCCAATGGCAATCCGCTATTCTAGACGCCCCCTCCGAGGGGCACAAGCGCGCTCACGCGCCGCCCACCAGACGACGCGGTGCGACCCGGCCGTCGTCGAGAATCTGACCCACACCGAGGAAGCGGCGGTCGCGCGCGTACAGGCGCACCCAACCCCGGGTCGGGGCGTGCGGTACCAGCACGGGCTGGCCGCGACGCAGGTAATAGGCGGCGTCGTCGGAGAGCCGCACGTCGGGCCACTCGGCCAGGGCGCTCTCCATCGGCAGCAGCACCGAATCGAGCCGTTCGGTTCCCTCACCGGCGAGGCGCCGCAGGGTATCGAGATCGACCATCGCCGCCCCGTCGTACGGCCCCACCGCCAGACGCCGCAACGCAGTCACGTGCGCGCCGCAACCGAGCACTGCACCGATGTCTTCGGCGAGCGTGCGCACATAGGTCCCCTTGGAGCAGCGCACGTCGAACTCCAGCACGTCGCCCTCCAGGCGCAACAGCTTCAACGTGTGGATAATGACCGGTCGCGGCTTGCGTTCGACCTCGACGCCCTGGCGCGCCAGCTTGTAGAGGCGCTGCCCCTGGTGCTTCACCGCGGAATACATGGGCGGGACCTGCTCCTGCGGGCCCTCCATCCCCTCCAGCACGCGCTCCACGCGGGCCCGGTCCACCCCTTCGACCGGTCGCGTTTCGAGCACCTCGCCCTCCGCGTCGCCGGTCGCCGTACGCTGGCCGAGGCGACAGCGCACCCAATAGCGCTTGTTCGCGTCCAGCAGGAAACCGGAGACCTTCGTGGCCTCGCCGAGGCAGACCGGGAGCAGACCGCTGGCGAGCGGGTCGAGGCTGCCGGTATGCCCCGCCTTGCGTGCGTCGAACAGCCGCTTGACGATCTGCAGGGCCTCGTTGGAGGTCAGTCCCGGATCCTTGTCGAGCAGCAGAATGCCGCTGATGTTCCTGCGCCGCGCGCGCTCTCTCATGATCGTCCTTCGCCGTCGCTGTCCGCGCCGGGCACCCCCGGCCCCTCCCCGTCCGCCTCCGGCGCGTCCCCGGAGCCTCCGGCTTCGCGGTCACGGCCGACGGCCGCGTCGATCAGCTTACTCAGATGCGCGCCGCGCGCGATCGAATCGTCGTACTCGAAGCGCAGGCGCGGCACCACTCGCAACCCGAGCGAGCGCCCCAGCAGGCGCCGCAGAAACCCGGCCGCGTGATTGAGCGCCGCGACGGCGGCGGCGTGATCGCGGCCTTCGTCCAGCACGGAGACGAACACACGCGCATTGGCCAGATCCGGGCTCATGCGCACCCCGGTGACGGTAACCCATCCGGCACGGGGGTCCTGAATCTCGCGCCGGATCAGGGCCGAGAGCTCGCGCTGGAGCTGCTCGCCGACGCGCCGGCTGCGGCTGAATTCCTTCGGCATCCACCCCGCCCGAATCAGACCGTGCGTGCCACCTCGACGCGCTGATAGACCTCGATCTGGTCGCCCACCTTCACGTCATTGTAATTGCGCACGCCGATACCGCACTCCATCCCCGCGCGCACCTCGCCCACGTCGTCCTTGTACCGGCGCAGCGATTCGAGTTCGCCCTCGAACACCACGACGTTGTCGCGCAGGACCCGGATCGGATTGTTGCGCTTGACCACACCCTCGATGACCATGCAGCCGGCGACCGCGCCGATCTTCGAGGAGCGGAAGACCTCCCGGACCTCGGCCAGGCCGACGATCTCCTCCTTGGTCTCCGGGGCGAGCATTCCGCTCAGCGCCTGTCGGACTTCGTCGATGACGTTGTAGATCACGCTGTAGTAGCGCAGATCGACGCCCGACTCCGAGACCAGCTTGCGCGCGGTCGCATCGGCGCGCACGTTGAAGCCGATGAGCACGGCGTTGGAGGCAACCGCCAGATTGACGTCCGACTCGGTGATGCCGCCCACACCGCTGGCCACGATCTTCACCTTGACCTCGTCGGTCGAGAGCTTGGTCAGGGCGTCCTGCAACGCCTCCGCACTGCCCTGCACGTCGGCCTTGACGACGAGATTGAGGGTGCTGACTGCGCCCTCCTCCATCTGCGAGAGCACGTCCTCGAGCTTCGCGCCCTGTTGGCGCGCGAGCTTGACGTCGCGGAACTTGCCCTGGCGGTACAGGGCGATTTCGCGCGCCTTGCGCTCGTCGGGGACCACCACGACCTCATCACCGGCGTTGGGCAGGCCCGACAGACCCAGCACCACGACGGGAATGGACGGGGTCGCGCGCTCGACCGCAGCGCCCGATTCGTCGAAAAGCGCGCGTACGCGGCCATGTTCCTTGCCCGAGAGGATCACGTCACCCTTATTCAACACGCCGCTCTGAACCAGGACCGTGGCCACGGGCCCGCGGCCCTTGTCGAGGCTCGATTCCAGGACCACCCCGGTGGCCGGCCCCTCGGCCACCGCCTTCAGCTCCATGACCTCCGCCTGCAGCAGAATCGCCTCGAGCAGTTCATCGACTCCGGCGCCGGTTTTCGCCGAGACCTCGACGAACATCGTGTCGCCGCCCCAGGCCTCGGGGATGACTTCGTGCTGCGAAAGCTCCTGCTTGACCCGGTCCGGGTCCGCCTCCGGCTTGTCGATCTTGTTGATCGCGACCACCAGCGGCACTTCGGCCGCCTTCGCGTGCTGAATGGCCTCGATCGTCTGCGGCATCACGCCGTCGTCCGCCGCCACCACCAGCACGACGATATCGGTCACCTTCGCGCCGCGGGCGCGCATGGCCGTGAAGGCGGCATGGCCCGGGGTATCCACGAAGGAGATGCCGCCTTTCGGCGTCTTCACGTGATAGGCGCCGATGTGCTGGGTGATCCCGCCGGCCTCGCCCGCCGCCACCTTCGAACGGCGCATGTAGTCGAGCAGCGAGGTCTTGCCGTGGTCGACATGACCCATGATCGTCACCACCGGCGGTCGCGGGACCGGCTCGGCGTCGCTGTGGCGCTCGGGGACCAGTTCCGCCTCGAGATCGCTGTCCTTCAGCAGCTTGGCCTTGTGGCCCAGCTCCTCGACCACCAGCGCGGCCGTGTCCTGGTCGATGACCTGATTGATCGTGGCCATCATCCCCATCTTCATCATCGCCTTGATGAGCTCCGCCGCCTTCACCGCCATCTTCTGCGCGAGTTCGCTGACGGTGATGGTCTCGGGGATGGTGACCTCGCGCACGATCGGCGCGGTCGGGCGCTCGAAGGCGTGCTGGGAGCTGCCCGTGACCGTCACCTGACGCTGGCGCGTGCGTTTGCGCCGCCGCCCGCTCTTGTCCACCGCGACGTGCAGTTCGCGCCGCCCGTAGCGGGTCTCGCGGTCGTCCTTCGAGGGTTTGCGCTTGGCGGCGCGCTCGGGCGCCGGTGGCGGCGGTGGTGCCGCCTGGGCCGCCGCCTGCGCCTGCTCGGCCGCGAGCCGCGCCTGGACCTCGGCCTCGGCGCGTGCGCGCTCCTCGGCCGCGGCGCGCTCCGCCTCCTCCTCGCGCCGCTTGGCCTCCGCCGCCGCCTCCTCGCGCGCGCGCTCCTCGGCCGCGATCCGCTCCTGCTCCTGGCGCGCCTTCTCTGCCGCCTCGTCCTCGCGGCGCTTGGCCTCCTCGGCCTCTTCCTTGAGAATCTCGCTGCGCTTGACGTAGGTGCGCTTCTGGCGGACCTCGACGTTGACCACACTCTTCGGGGCGCCGCGCCCCTGGCCGCTGCCGAAACGCAGCTCGCTCTGGACCTTGCGCTTGAGCGTGACCTTGCGCGGCTCGACGGCAACCGGCGCGGACTTGCCGTGCGTCTCGCGCAGGAACGTCAGCAGGCGCAGCTTGTCCTTGTCGTTGATCGTCGCCTCCGCGTCGCTCACCGGCAGACCGGCCTCGCCGAGCTGATCCAGCAGGCGCTCGACGGGGATCCCGACCACCTCCGCGAACTGCTTAACGGTTACTTCGGGCATATCGATCCTCGGTCTCAATGCTGGGACGACTGCTCATTCTCGAACCACGGCGCACGCGCCGTCATGATGAGCTGCGCGGCGCGCTCCTCGCCGAGATCGGCGATATCCTTCAGCTCATCGACGGACTGCTCGGCGAGATCCTCCATGGTCACGACGCCGCCGCTGGCCAGGCGATAGGCGAGTTCGCGGTCCATACCCTCCATCTCCAGGAGATCCGGTGCAGGCTCGACCTCCCCGAGCTTCTCCTCGTCCGCGATCGCCTTGATCAGCAGCACGTCGCGCGCCCGGTTGCGCAGCTCCTCGACGATGTCCTCGTCGAACTCCTCAATCCCGAGCAGCTCGCCGGTCGGGACGTAGGCGACCTCCTCGATGCTGGAGAAGCCCTCCTGCACCAGGATCACCGCGATCTCCTCGTCGACGTCGAGCTGCTCCATGAACATCTTCTGCAGCGTCTGCGCCTCCGCCTCGCTCTTCTCCTCGGCCTGGGCCTCGCTCATGACGTTGAGCTCCCAGCCGGTGAGCTGGCTCGCGAGCCGCACATTCTGACCACCGCGGCCGATGCTCTGCGCGAGCTTCTCCTCGGAGACGGCGATGTCCATGCTGTGCGCCTCCTCGTCGACCACAATGGAGACGACTTCGGCCGGCGACATCGCGTTGATCACGAACTGGGCCGGGTTCTCGTTCCACAGAATGATATCGATACGCTCCCCCGTCAGCTCGTTGGACACCGTCTGCACGCGCGAGCCGCGCATGCCCACGCATGCCCCGACCGGATCGATGCGCGGATCGTTCGAACGCACGGCGATCTTCGCGCGCAGACCCGGGTCGCGCGCCGCGGCCATGATGTCGATGAGGCCCTGCCCGACCTCGGGGACCTCCAGCTTGAACAGCTCCACGAGCAGCTCCGGACGCGTGCGGCTGACGAAGAGCTGCGGCCCGCGCGGTTCGGGGTGGACGTCATAGAGGTAACCGCGGATGCGGTCACCCGGGCGCAGCGCCTCGCGCGGGATCATCTCCTCGCGTGCGATCAGAGCCTCGGCATTGCCGCCGAGATCGAGTACCACGCCCCCGCGCTCGGAGCGTTTGACGATGCCGCTGACCAACTCGCCGACGCGGTCCTGGTAGGCCTCCACGACCTGCGCGCGTTCCGCCTCGCGCACCTTCTGCACGATGACCTGCTTGGCGGTCTGCGCCGCGATGCGCCCGAAGGCGATCGACTCGAGGGGTTCCTCGATGAAACCGCCGACCTCGATCGCCGGATCGCGCTCGCGCGCCTGTGTCAGGGTGAGCTGATGCTCGGGGAACTCGATTTCGGCGTCGTCGTCCAGCACCTCCCAGCGCCGGAACGTGCTGTACTCGCCGCTCTCACGGTCGATCGCGACGCGCACCTCGATCTCACCCCCGTAGCGCTTCTTGGTCGCGGACGCGAGCGCGGCCTCGATGGCATCGAAGATGATCTCCTTGTCGACGCCCTTCTCATTGGAAACGGCGTCCACGACCAGCAATACGTCTTTGTTCATTCCCACGACCTCCGACTCCCGCCGGCTACCACTCCGGAACCACGTGCGCCTTCGCCACGCGCTCCAGGGGGATCTCCACCTCTGCACCGTCCTCGTCCAGCACGACCCGTCCCTCACCCACCGTCACCAGCCGGCCGGTGAACTTCCGCCGCCCCTCGAGCGGCCCGTCAAGCCGGATGCGCACGCGGCTGCCCACCTGACGCGCCATCTGTTCGGCGTTGAACAGCGGCCGGTCGGCCCCCGGCGAGGACACTTCCAGGACATAGGGCCCCGGCAAGGGCTCCTCGACGTCCAGTACCGCGCTGAACTGCTCGCTTACCCGCTGACAGTCCTCCAGCGTGATGCCGTCGCCACCGCCGCGGTCGATATACGCGCGCAGCACCCGTCCGCGTCCCTCCGCGTGCAGGTCGATCCCGAGCAGCTCATAACCCATCGCCCGGGCGACGGGCCCCAACAGGGCCTCGACTCCAACCGCTTCCCGCCTCATGCCGCCGGTCCCCAACCGTTTCCGAAAAGGTCCGGGACAGACCCTTCCAACCCGTCGTACACGGCACGGGGCCGGCCCGGCTCCGCCGAATCAGACACTTCCGTGTCCGGTTCACGTGGGGGGCGCGATCACCCCGCGTGCACAGGCCGATTTCCACCGCCCGTTAAAACAAAAAATGGGCACGAGGCCCACTCCCAACCCACTTGGCAGTCGACACCACCACCCGCGACGCCGCACGCGGCGCCGGGAGCCGGGCGCAAAAAAACCCCGCAGCGGGGCCGGACACCCTCAACACCGAAATCTGACCCCGGGCCGGGGTGCCCCCGGATCACCTCCGGGGTCCGCAGCGGCACCGCAAGCCCCGCTTCGGTGGCCGGATTTTACACGAGCCTCGGGTGCGGTTCAACGCGCACCGCCCGCCGCACACCCGTAAATATAGCATGGTTTCCGGTGACCGTCCGTACCCGCGCCCGTCGCGGTTTCTGTGACGCGGGTCCACGCCAGAGCCGCGCCGCGGCGCCATGATGGTGCCGTCCGCCCCCCGCCGGTTCGCGGGGTCGCAGCGCCAACGTCATGAGGTCCGCCACGGGTGCAGACACCGAATCGAGCCGCACATCCGCTCCCGCCCGCGCCGGCCATCCTGTTGCTCGCCGGCCTTACGCTGCTCTTTGCCGGATGCGTCCCCGGCGGCGGATCGCCCGGCGCCACCGCCCCCACCCAGGTGGTCGCGAGCGTCGCCCCCGTGCAGCTCTCCGGCAGCGTCGGCGACGGCCCCGTCCAGAACGCCACCGTCACGGTCACCGATTCCGCCGGGCACGAGCGGGTCCGGGACCGGAGCGACCTCAGCGCCAAATACACCGTCACCGTGCCCGCCGGCACCCCGTTCCCCGTGCGCATCGCGGCCGCCGGCGGTACCGATATCGTCTCCGGTTCGACCCCCGATTTCACCCTCCTCTCGGCGGCCCTGTCGCCGGACCAGCGCACGGCGAACCTCACGCCCCTGACGACCCTGATCGTGCGCACCGCCGAGACCCTGCCCGGCGGTCTGACCGCCGCCAACGTCGATGCCGCACGCCGCGACGTGATGGGGACGCTGTCCTTCGGCCTGGATCCGGCGCAGGTACCGGACCCCATCACCACCCCGATCACCGCGGCCAACGTCGCCGGGGTCCTGCGCGCCAATGAGGCCCTGGCGGAGCTGATCCGGCGCACGCGCGCGACCCTGGTCAGCGCCGGCGCGACGATCACCGACGACGGCATCGTCGATGCACTCGCTGCCGACGTCAGCGACGGCGCCCTCGACGGGCGCGGGGCGCCGGGCACCGATCCGCGGGTCTCCGCCATCGCGCATGTGGTCGCGGCGCAGGTGCTCACCGAGGCGCTCGCGGGACGCCTCCAGGTCGGCGGCGCCGACGCCACCGTCGCCCTCGACACTGCCCTGCATGTGACCGCCCCGGGCGTCCCGGCCGGAGCGACGGTGGCCGCGGTCCCGATCACCGGCGGCGCACTCGCCGAGGCCCGGCGGGCGATCCGCGCCGCGCGCGCGGTCTCCTCCGCGCCCGTACTGGGGACCCTGCTCGGCGCCGTCTCCGCACTGGCGCCCGGCGCCACGCCCCAGGCATTCGCCGCCGTGCTCCCCGCCGGGGCCGACTCCGAGCTGGCGCGCACAAGGACCCTGGTGGGAACCGCCACCGCGGCCACGCTCGCCTCGATCAACACCGTCGCCAACGAACCGCTCGGCCTGCCGGCGCCGGTGATCTCCTTCGCGGCCAGCCCCACGTCGGTCCCGTCGGGCGGGTCGGCGACGCTCACCTGGAGCGTCACCGGGGCCACCTCCTGCACCGCCTCCGGAGGCTGGGGCGGGGCGCGCGCGACCGCGGGCACCGCGAGTACGGGTGCACTCACGGCCGGTACCGGCTACACCCTGAGCTGCAGCGGTCCGGGCGGGACCACGAGCGCCTCGGCCGCCGTTTCCGTCGCCGCCGCGCCGCCCGCCGCCACCGCCTTGATCGCAAGCCTGAGCGTGCTCGACACCGCCCACGCCGCGGCCTGGTCGGTACAGCCGAACCTGGGCACCGGCGCGACCCTCTACGGCGACCGTAGCTATACGATCTCCTCGCTGCCGGCCGCCGTAGCCGGCGGCGCCTGGATCCGCACGGCCAACGACTCGCGGGTCTTCACCGGGGCGGTCGTCGCCCGGTTCACCGTCGCGCAGGCGGCGACCGTCTACGTGGCCCACCGCGACGACATCGCGCCCAAACCCGCCTGGCTGCAGGGCTGGACCGACACGGGCATGAACCTCGTCGACAGCGAGCCCAGGACCTACAGCCTCTACCGTAAGGACTTCGCGGCCGGCGCGACCGTCGATCTCGGCCCCGACGGCGGCGGGACCAGCTCCGGCATGTACACCGTGATCGTGCTGCCCACGGCGACGACCGGCGGCACGAGCCCGGCCCCCGCACCGACCCCCAGCCCCGCACCAGCTCCGACCCCGACCCCGACGCCGACCGTGGACCACATTCCCGTCGCCGTCAATGACAGCGCCACCACGCCGCTGAACACGGCGGTCACCGTCCCGGTCCTCGCCAACGACAGCGGGCTGCAGGACGTGCCGGTGACGGTAAGCGTGATCGGCGCGCCCGCGCACGGCTCCGCTGCGGTCAACGCCGACAACACCGTCCGCTACACGCCGGCGACCGATTTCGCCGGCAGCGACAACTTCACCTACCAGGTCCGCGACGTCGACGGCGACCTCGCCACCGCTACGGTCACGGTCGGCGTCACCTGCACCACCTGCTCGCCCAAGACCCTCACCCTGTCCTGGGATCCCAGCCCGCAGGCAATTTCGGGCTACCGCGTGTACTATGGACTCACGGCCGCCGCAGCAACGACACTCGCCCGCGATGTCACGGTGGGTGCCGCGGGTTTCGACCCGGCCGCACCGAGCACCCGGTTCAGCGCCTGGAACGGCCTGCACCTGCGCGTGGGGGACACGGTCTGCTTCCGCGTAACGGCATACAACGCGGCGGGGGAATCGGGACCCTCCACTGCCGTGTGCGGAAACCTGTGAGATGGCGACTTCACGACGACAAGCCGTCACGATGACGAAGCGCGCGGCGACCCCGGCGCCCCTTGCGCGCTTGCGTGGGCTCGCCGCCGCCGCACTCCTGGGGTTGGCCGTCCCGGCCCTTGGAGCCTCGCCGCCCTACCCTCCGAGTCCCGTCATCACGGGCGTGACCTGGGATTTCTCGAGCCTGCGCCGTTCCGCACCCGGCAGCGATCTCTGGCCGGTGACCTGGGCCGACGACGGCAACCTCTACACCTCGTGGGGAGACGGGGGCGGCTTCGGCGGCACCAACGACCTCGGTCGCGTCAGCCTGGGCGTCGCGCGTATCACCGGCACGGCGGACAGCCTGGGCGCCGTGAACCTCTTCGGCGGCTATGCCGCGCAGACGCCCGCGACCTTCATCGGCAAGGCCGGCGGCCTGCTCTCGGTCGGTGGCGTGCTCTACATGACCCTGGAGCTGCAGGATCAGTGGCTCAAGTTGAAGATCGGGCGCTCGCTCGACCACGGGCTATCATGGCAGTTCAACTCGCCCACCGCGTGGGATTTCGCGGAGCCGGACGGCGCCTTCAGCGACATGACCTTTCTGCAATTCGGGCGCGATTACCAGGGCGCGCGCGACAACTACGTCTACGCCTACTCCCAGGATAAACGGGCGAGCCACGACAGCGTCTGGCGCACCAACACTATCGCACTTGCGCGGGTGCCGAAGGATCAGATCATGAACCGCTCCGCGTATCAGTATTTCGCCGGGCTCGACGGATCGAACCAGCCGCTCTGGACCACCGACATCAATGGCCGCAAGCCGGTCTTTTCCGATCCCAACGGGGTCGGTTGGGCGGTACGCGTCGACTACGACCCGGGCCTGAAACGCTACCTGCTGACGACCTGGCATGCCTGGGACGGGTCGTGGGGGATCTTCGACGCACCGGAGCCGTGGGGCCCATGGACTACGGTGGCGTACTACACGAACTGGATCGATTCGTACCCGAAGTTCGGCTTCAGCTTTCCGCAGAAATGGCAGAGCAGCGACGGGCGCAGCTTCGTCATGGTGTTCTCCGGAACCGGCCCTTACGACGCCTGGAATACGGTGAAAGGCACGTTCACCGTGGCGGCGCCGGCCGCCGCCGCCCCGCCTCCGACTCCGACGGGGGTGCGCCTGACGGTCTCCCCTTGAGCCGTTGCGGGGAGACCGGCGCAGTCGCCCCTGGATTTTCACCCTGTGTCGCGGCGCGACGCAGATCTCCCGGACGCAGATCCAGCGCGGTCATTGCGACCGCCGCTCCGGGCGCGAATCCCAATACGTTCATAAAACGTCCGACCAGCGCGAAGGCGACACTCTCCGCGGGAGGAACCCCAGCGAAGTTGAGCAGCAGTACGAGCAGCCCCTCGAGCACCCCGATCCCATCCACCGCGATCGGAAGCCGGGAGACCAGCAGGGCGACCGCCAGTGCCGCGGCGAACGTCAAGAAGCCCACCTCCACCCCCACGGCCACGGCGACCAGATACCCCATGAAGAGCGACGTCAGTTGCTCGAGTACCGTCAGCAGCGCGAACCACGCGAGCAGACCGGGCGCGTCGCGATACGCCACGTAGGCACTGCCGAGTTTGTGTGCCATGCGCGAAACGCGCGACCCGGACCGCCGTTCGAGTATTCGTGCAATGGGTGTGCTGACACGCCGGCTGAAGGAGGCGCCGACCGCCACTACCGCAACCCCGAGCAGCACCGCCATCGTTACCAACAGGTCCTTGAGACCAAGCGCGCCCTGATTGCGCCACACGAGATAAAAGGCGGCGACGCAGGCAACGGCCAAGCCGATGACGAAACCGACCAACCGTTCGACCACTATCGACGCCGTCGCCGCCGCCCCGTTCCCAGTCCGGCGCCATACCCACATGCCGCGCAGCATATCCGCGCCCAAGGTGGCCGGCAGGACCGTTGCCGACAGGGCCGACAGAGAATAGATGCTCCAGTTTTCCCAGAACGGGACGTGCAGCCCCCGCCTATGCAGCAGGAGGCCCCATTTGAAACTCATCTGGAGACGATCGAAGAGATACAATCCGTACGCGACCAGGAGCAGCCGGAAGTCGGCGGTGCGAACGTTCTCGGCGAAGCGACCCCAATCGACGACGTGGATGAGAACCGCGACCGCTCCAAGGGTGAACAACCATCGAATTGCTGTCCCCACCCGCAAGCGCATCGGTGCACCCACTCCCCTCGATCCCGCGCGCGACCGCGGGCCGATCCCGCCCCCCGAGGACCATGATGCGCGATCCCCCGCCGCTCTCGCGGAAACGCGGCTCGTGTCGATCAAGGACTATAGCAGGTCCCGCGCCGGGGATCGGCATCGACGGGCGCCTTCCGGTAGGCAACATGAGTCCGCCACCCCTATAATGACGGGAACGCGAGCCGGACGGGCGGGACGGGCGTGGGGATTCCCTGCGGGGGCGGCGCAGGTCCGGCGAGCGACGCGGGCGTCACACGGTTTGCCGCTCGAAGGGGGTACAGGTTGAAGACATCGTCCTGGCGGCGGTTGGGGAGGTCGTTGCGCCGCGTCGCGGCGACCCGTTATCCACGCTTCCTCTTCGGTGGCCCCGCTCCACACGATGAAATCCCGGTTTTCATCTATCACGACGTAACGCCGGAGGGATTCCGCGCGGATCTCGAGTATCTGCAAGGCAACGGGTACCGGTGCCTTCGGACGTCGGAATACATGGACTGTCTCCGCTCCCGCTCGATACCCCCGCGCTCGCTGCTGCTCACCTTCGACGACGCGGTCGAGAACTTCCACCAGGTCACGTTCCCCCTGCTGCGCGAGTGCTCGATTCCGGCGACGCTCTTCGTTCCCACCTTCTGGATGCGCGAGCCCCGCAAGGCCCCGGCCACCGCCGAGGTCGACCCCGCCGAGCGTGACGCATTCATGACCTGGACGCAGCTTCGCGAGTGCGCCGCATCGGGCCTCGTGGACGTCCAGCTTCACGGTCACCGGCACGCGCTCATACACACCTCTTCGCGACCTGCCGGCTTCGCCACCCCGGAGCTGCTTCGCCGCCACCATCTGTTCGACTGGCCCATGCGCCACGAAGAGGGACGCGACCGGCTCGGGCGCCCGCCGCCGGGCACGCCGATCTACGAGTCCCGACCGCTGCTCGGGGCCGACTTCCGCCTGATCGAAGACGACGAAGCGGCCCGCGCCTGCCGCGAATACGTCGCCGCAACCGGCGGCACGGCCTTTTTCGGCCGCCCCGGCTGGCGCCGTGAACTCGAAGCCGTGCTCCGTCGATCGCGGCGCAACGGCGGAACGGCGCGCATCGTCACCGGCGAGGAATTCCGCAGCTTCGTCGCAACCGAGTTCCAGGCCTCCGCGGACCTCTTCACGGCGGAAATGGGCGCGCGTCCGCGCTACCTGGCCTATCCGTGGCAGCTCGGGTCGGATATCTCCCTGGACCTGGCGGCCGCATGCGGAATCGAGGCGGTGTTCGGTGTGGGTATCGACCACAGGCGGATCAGTCGCCTGCGAGGGCCGCTCCCGGCCGCATCCCGCATCAAAGGCGACTGGCTGCGGTTCCTCCCCGGCCGCGGCCGCCGACGTCTGCGCGACGTGGTCCCCGCGAAGCTGCGCGACTTCGTTCGCTCGCAGCACCTTGCACATTGACCGCCCGGGCCTCCGGCGATGATCGGGGTTGAGACCACGTGAGAAGCGCGCCGTCACGGAACCCCGCGAGGGGGCAACGGGTAGTTTGTGTGATGGGCCGGCCGATCGACCAGGACGACGGCATCGGTGTGTACACCTCGCAGCTCCTGCGAAATCTCCTCGAACTCGACCCGGATTCGCGCTACGTCATCCTGTTGCGCACGCCCCGCCACCGGGATGATTTCGCCGCCTACCCCAACGCCGAGACCCGCGTGATCCCGGCGCGCGCAAAACTCTGGTGGGACCAGGTCACCGTCGCCCGCGCCGCCCGCGCCGTGGGCGCGGACATCGTATTCAATCCGAAATTCTCGCTGCCGCTGCTTTCCTTTCGCCCGGGAATCTTCGTGTTGCATGGATCCGACTGGTACGTCAACCCGCAAAACTACACCTGGTGGGACAACCTCTACATCCGCACCATGCTGCCGCTCTATTGCCGCAAAGCGGCGCGCCTGCTGTCGATCTCCGACGTGGCCCTCGCCGATACGGTGCGCTACGCGGGTATCGACGGAGAAAAGGTCACGCCCAGCTACGCCGCCGCGGGCGATCACTTCCGCCGCATCGACGATCGCCGCGCACTCGGCGAATTCGCGGCCCGCCACGGCCTGCCCGAGCGGTTCATCCTCACGGTCGCACGCGCCTACCATACAGGCCATGGGCGCGTAATCGAGTACCCGGGCGGAAACAACGAAAACCTCATACGAGCCTACCGGCGCTATCGGTCGGCCGGCGGCGACCTCCCCCTGGTGGTCGTCGGACGGGATATCGATGCCTACCTGCGCCGCCGCGGTTTCGACGACGCCGCGCTCGCCGACGTACACTTCACCGGGTTCGTCCCCAACCGCGAGATCGTCTACGCCTACAACCTCGCCGAGTTCTTCATTCTCTGTACACTGTATGAAAGCTTCCCGCTGCCCGTCGCCGAGACCCTGTCCTGCGGCTGCCCCGCGATCCTGCCCACGACCGGCGGCTGCCGCGACCTCGCCCGGGACTGCGCCCGTTACGTCGACCCCCACAATGTCGAAGCGATCGCCGCGGCCATCGGCGAGATGGCCCGTTCCGAACCCCTGCGACGCCGGCTCGCGGCATGCGGGCTCGAGCGCGCCCGCGAATTCACCTGGCGCCGCACCGCCGAGCGCACGCTGCAAGTATTCGACGCAGTCGCCCCCCGCTAAACGGGGACAGTTTACCTATTTCCGCTGACTATCCGCTTGACTGAAGCGGCGGAGCCCGAGCGGAAATGGGTAAGGAGCGGAAATAGGTAAACTGTCCCCGTTTACGTTAGGCTGCGCTGCCGGCGAAGTGATTCAGCTTGCAGCCACTACCGGAATAGGTTCCGGACACACTTCCCGCACTATCCACCCAAGACCCGCTGAGCACCCCGCCCGCCTTATCCAACGTGCCGGTAATGACAGTCCCGTCGGAGGCTTTTGCGGATAGCGTGGTTCCCGAAAGCGTGCCCGTCAGATTCAGCAATTCATCACCGGACACACTGTAGACTACGCCGGTGATCTTGTCAGAGCCGTCGACATCGAAAGCGAAAAGGCCGAAGTCACCACCGCCGCTGAAGCGGCCCGTAAAGCGATAGGCCGCATTGATCACTCCACCGATTCGATTTCCGGCAAATGTCCCGGAAGCGGAAAACGCCGTGCTATTCCAAGTACCACTGATCGCGTCGGGTCCGGCGAACCCGCCGTTGAATGCCGCACCCGATGACGCATCGCTGCTGACGAAGGCGGCGCTTCGATCAAAGCTGACGGCCTCGGAACCGCTAAGCGACCGGAGAGATTTGTCAGTGTTGCTGAATGCAAAGCCCGCCAGTAAGCCGGTCTTCGCATCGATGAGCACACCGAACGGCCCGTTATCGTCACCGGAAAACGTCCCGCGGAACGCCCCCGAATGAACGCACCGCAACGTGGATTCCAGATGGGACTTCGCCGCCGACGGGTCCGGCAACGGATGCGGCGTCCCATCGACCGAGGCGGCGTCCGAAATGATCGATGCCAGCTCGGCCCCCAGGTCAGCCGCATCGAACTTCACCGGTGCCCAGGTCCCGGCAATCTTTTGCACGGCCGGGGAGATCGTGATACCGTCCGTCGGATCGCCGTTCTGATCCAACATCATCAAAAACCGTACGATGTTCTGCACTTGTACCGACTTGCTGCTACCCGCCGAGACGAGATCTATGGGAGTGAGCACGGACTTGCCGGTAGCGGTACCGATCGTGACCCCGCCAACCGAAAATGTGACCGGTGTTCCGACTTCATACGTGAAGGCACCGTCCGGACCGGTGATCCCCGTCCGGCTGCCCGACACGTAACTCAGGCCCGAGACATTACTATCCTTTAGAATACCCGTTGCGGTAGCACCGCCCCCTGCGGGGTTACCGCCACCGCTCTCACAGGCCGCCAAACCCGCCAATACTCCGACCGCACAACAGCGCATTGCGTTTTCGATACTCAGGATTTTCATCGTTCAGCCCCTTGGGTCCATCATTAGAGTTGGCGACAGAAAAGGCGGTCTTGTATTTTCGACTGAGGATGCGCCGCATGCTGCCGCTTGCCGGTTCTCCGATAGGAACGCGATGCCTGCAACGCACGGATGTGCGACCAACCGTTACGAAAAGCAGGTCTGTCGTTCGTCTCTTTATTAGAATTACGATGTTCGCAGTGCCGCGACGGACAGGCAATAAGCATTCCATCTATATTTTTAATATGTTTCTCAGATTGTTAACGATCATCGGTTGTAGTAATAACCATTACCTGTAAAAATACCTGACGCACAAAACAGCGGATTTACACCGATCGCTTACGTCGCTGGCGTCGAACCCCGGTCCAAGCGATTGGTTCCCCGCGACAAAGGGCGAAAATCATCATTCGCGGCTTGCGGCCTCAGTCCTGTAAAATTTATTGACAGTAATGCCATCCACCCAGGCGGACAACTTACCGGGGTCCGGTAACCACCCCTTATTGCCGGCACAAGGCGCCGGCACGGAAATAGGTAAACTGTCCCCGACGGAGGGGACGATGACTGACCACGGCGTCGGCCGGGGCGGGCGGTGAGCGCCCCGCACGAACACGGGGACGAGGCCGGCCCCTACACCGGGAGCGACCGGCGGCTGCTCGCGGCACTCGTGATCACCGCGACCTTCATGGTCGTGGAGGCCGCCGGCGGTTTCCTCGCCCACTCGCTGGCGCTGATTGCAGACGCCGGCCACATGCTCGCCGACAGCGCGTCGCTGTTGCTCGCCTGGTTCGCCGTGCGCGCGGCCCGGCGCCCGGCCGACGAGCGGCGCTCCTACGGTTACGAGCGTTTCCAGGTGCTGGCGGCGCTCATCAACGGCGTGACGCTCCTCGGTCTGAGCCTCTGGATCGTCGTCGAGGCCCTTCAGCGCCTGGTCAGCCCGCCCGAGGTGGCGGGCGCGATCATGGTGGTGATCGCCGCGATCGGGCTGGCAGTCAACGCCGGGATGTTCTGGCTGCTGCACCACGGCGATCACGAGGACCTCAATCTGCGCGCCGCGGTGCTGCATGTACTCGGCGACCTGCTCGGTTCCGGCGCCGCGGTGGCGGCGGGCGCCGTCATCCTCACCACCGGCTGGATGCCGATCGACCCGCTCCTCTCGATCCTCGTCGCCGCGCTCATCCTGCGCAGCGCCTGGCGCCTCACGCGCGAGTCGGGGCACATCCTGCTCGAGGGGGTCCCTGGCGACGTGACCCCGAGCGCGCTCGGCGCCGCGGTGCTCGACGCCGTGCCCGAGGTGCGCGACGTGCATCATATCCATTCATGGTCGCTCACCGGACGCCGCCCGATGGTCACGATGCATGCGCGCCTCTCCGAGGGCGCGGATTCCGAATCGACCCTGCGGGCGATCCACCAGGCGCTGGCGCAGCGGTTCGGACTGCACCACGTGACCGTGCAGATCGAATTCGGGCACTGCACCGATGGTCGCGTCACCACGCCGGTGCATCGGCGCCGCTGACCGGCCCGGCGTCCGCGGTCCGCGTCACGCGGCGCCGATTGCCGCTCGGTCGCCTGCTCTGGTATCTTCCTGCCCGGTCGGAGTGCGTTCCGCACCGTTCCCGCAGCGCAACGCAACGGCGGCGGCGCCGCCCGGCCGACGCCCCTGTGTACTGCAGGCGCCCATCCCCCGGAATGCGAGGCGGAGCCCGGTACGTTGCCGAAGCCCGAACGACCGCCGACACCCCGCCCCCGCGGCCTTGCGACTGCGCTGCCTCTCCGCGGCACCACGTCCCCGTCGGGTGCGCGGTTGAGACCGGTGCTCGTCTGCGCCGCTGCCCTGCTCGCCACCGGCTGCACGATCGGTCCACGCTACACGCCGCCCGGCAGCCCGCCGGTACAGCGCTACACCGCCGGGGCGCAACCCGCCCGGACCCCGGACGCGGCGGGCACGTCGCAGCATTTCGCCTATGGGCGGGCGCTCACGGCTCAGTGGTGGACCTTGTTCCGCTCCCCGGCGCTGGACCGCCTGTTGCAGACGGCCCTGAAGAACAATCCGACGCTGGAGGGTGCGCAGGCGACGCTGCGCCAGGCGCAGGCGACCCTGCAGGCCGACGAAGGCGTCTTCTATCCCCAGGTCAGCGGCACCCTGGGCGTCAAGCGCCAGCGTTTTTCGGGCGCGGTATTCGGCGGCGGGGTGCCCTCGCGCATCTTCAATCTGTTCACCGGCAACGTGAACATCACCTATTACCCCGATTTCTTCGGGGTCAACCGCCTCGTCTACCGCCAGCAGAACGCGCAGGTCGATTTCCAGCGCTTTCAGATGCAGGCCGCCTATCTGACACTGGAGTCCAACGTCGTCACCCTCGCCATCACCGCGGCCGAGCTGCACGCACAGATCGATGCGACACGGGCGATCATCGCCGACCAGGCCGAGATCCTGGCGTTGACACAGCGCCGCTACGGTCTCGGTGCCGCGCCCTACCTCGACGTGGTCAGCCAGCGCAGCCAACTCGCCGCCGCGCGCGCCGCGCTCCCGCCGCTCGAGCAGCGCCTCGCACAGACGCGGCATCAACTGGCCGTTCTCGCGGGCGCGTATCCCGCGCAGTGGAAGGCGCATCCCTGGACGCTGACGGAGCTGCGCCTGCCCGAGAGTCTCCCGGTGACGCTGCCCTCGACGCTCGTACAACGCCGCCCGGACATCCGCGCCGCCGAGGCGCAGATGCGCGCGGCCAATGCACAGGTCGGGATCGACACCGCACGCATGTATCCGGTGGTCTCCCTGACGGCGAGCTTCGGCCAGGAGAGCGCGAAGACGGGCCGGTTCTTCAACTCCGCGGGCAACGTCTGGAACGTCGCCGCCGACCTGGCCCAGCCGCTGTTCCAGGGCGGCACCCTGCGCGCGCAGCGGCGCGCATCGCAGGAGGCCTACCGCGCGATGGCGGCGGACTACCGCAAGACGGTGCTCGGTGCCTTCGGCCAGGTCGCCGACGCCCTGCGGGCGGTGGAGAACGACGCGCGCACCCTGCAGGCGCAAGAGGCGGCACTGTCCTCCTCCCGCGAGGCGCTCAAGCTCGCACGCGCGCAGTACGCCGCCGGCGCGATCGACTATCTGCGCGTGCTCAACGCCCAGGTCGCCTACGGCAACGCACGCATCGCGGCGCTGCAGGCACGGGCGCAGCGCCTGCGCGACAGCGCCGCGCTGTTCGCCGCGATCGGTGGCGGCTGGTGGCCGGGGGCCGCAAGCTCCCGCGCCGCCTCCGACAAGCCGACCGGGGCGCCAGCCGGCGCGCAGGGCGCTTCCACCGGCGCCGTTCACGAGGCGGCGGCCGACAGGAGAACTCCATGAAGAAACGTCTGGCCCTCACCCTGCTGGTCCTCGCGGTCGTGTTCGGCGCGATCTTCGGCTGGAAGGCCTTCGTCGGCTACAAGATGCACGAGATGTTCGCACATCGCGCCATGCCCCCGGCCGCCGTCTCCGTCGCCACGGCGCGGATGCAGGAATGGGCCCCGCAATTGCACTCCGTGGCGAGCCTCACGGCGGTTCAAGGCGTGGAGGTCTCGACCCCGCTGCCCGGCAAGGTCACCCGCATCCTGTTCCATTCCGGCCAGCGGGTGCACGCCGGGCGCCTGCTGGTCCAGATCGACGACAGCAGCCAGCAGGCGCAACTGCGCCACGACCGCGCCCTGGCGCGGCTCGCGGCGATCAACCTCAAGCGCGCCAAGCGCCTGTTCGCGAACAAGGCCGCGAGCCGCGCCGACGTCGACACGGCGCAGGCGAACTACGAAGCCGCCCGCGCCCAGGTCGCCGCGGACCGGGCCGTGCTGCGCAAGCTTGCGGTGCGCGCACCCTTCACCGGCGTACTCGGTGTGCGTCAGGTCGACCTCGGCCAGTACGTCAACCCCGGTCAGGCCCTGGTATCGCTCCAGAGCTGGGATCCGCTGTACGTCGACTTCACGCTCCCGCAGCAATACCTGCCCGAGGTGCACACCGGCGACCGCGTAAGGCTGCGGGTGAACGCCTACCCGAAGACGACCTTCACCGGCACGGTCCAGGCCATCGGCTCGCGCGTCGAGCCCACCACCCGGAATTTCCGCGTGCGGGCCCGGGTCCCCAATGCCGACCATCGTCTGCGCCCGGGCATGTTCGCCACCGTCACTCTGGTGCGCTCGGTTGCGCGCACGGTGCTCACGGTCCCGGTGACGGCGATCGCCTACAATACCTACGGCGATTACGTCTATGTCGTGGAGAAGAAGCAGGAGGCCGGAAAGACGGTGCTGATCGCGCGCCAGCGCCTGGTCTCCGTCGGGCCGCAACGCGGCGGTCTGGTCGAGATCAGCAAGGGCCTGAAAGCCGGCGAGCGCGTGGTGAGTGCCGGACAGGTCAAGCTGCGTGACGGTTCGGTGATCGTGATCGGCGATGCCGGAGACAAGGGCGCGGGGCGGACCGATGCGTCTCACTGACCTCTTCATCCGCAGGCCCGTTCTCGCGGTCTCGCTCAACCTCGTCATCCTGCTCCTCGGGGTGCGCGCGTTCCTCGACATGACGGTGCGCGAGTACCCGAAGCTCACCAACACGGTCATCACCGTCACCACGTCCTATCCCGGTGCCAGCCCGAGCACCGTACAGGGTTTCGTCACCACGATCCTGGAGAAGGCGATCGCCAGCGCCCCGGACATCGACTACATGACCTCGACGAGTTCGCAGAGCGTGTCGGCCATCCAGGTCTACATGAAGCTCAACAGCGATCCCAACGCGGCCCTGACGCAGGTGATCTCGAAGGTCAATCAGGTCCGCAACCAGCTCCCGCCGGAGAGCGAATCCCCCGTCGTCAAGGAGACCGAGGGCAGCTCCACGGCGCTCATGTATCTGGCCTTCTACAGCAAGACCATGAGCTCCGAGCAGATCGCGGACTATCTGAACCGCGTCATCCAGCCGAAAATCCAGGGCGTGGCGGGCGTCGGGCAGGCGCAGATCCTCCCCGCCGGCTCCGGCAACGGCAACACCTTCGCCATGCGCGCCTGGCTCGATCCGCAGAAGATGGCGGCCCTGGGGATCACCCCGGCCGAAGTCGCCCAGGCCCTCGCCTCCAACGACCTCGTCTCCGCGGTCGGCCGCACCAAGGGACCCAACGTCGCGATGACGATTCGCGCGACCACCAGCCTCCACTCGGTGAAGGCGTTCCGAAGGCTCGTGGTGGCGCAGCGCGACGGAACCCAGATCCGCCTCGGTGACGTCGCCGACGTCGAACTCGGCGCCGAGGACTACAACCAGTCCGTCTATTTCAAGGGCCAGCCGGCCACGTTCATCGGCGTGACCCCGACGCCCTCGGCCAACGCCCTGGCGGTCGCCGACGGCGTGCACAAGGTCTTCCACGAGATCCAGACCGAGCTTCCGCCGGGACTCCATGCCGGTATTCCCTATGACGGCAGCGTCTTCATCCGCGCCTCCATCCACGAGGTCGCCGACACCATCCTCATCACCCTCGGCGTGGTGGTACTGGTGATCTACCTGTTCCTCGGCTCGTTCCGATCGCTGCTCATCCCGGCGGTGGCCATACCGCTGTCGATCATCGGGGCGGGACTGATCATGCTCGCCCTCGGCTACACGCTTAACCTGATGACCCTGCTCGCGATCGTGCTGGCCATCGGGCTGGTGGTCGACGACGCCATCATCGTGGTGGAAAACATCCACCGCCACATCGAAGAGGGTCGTTCGCCGCTCGACGCGGCGATCCTCAGCGCGCGCGAGTTGACCCTGCCGATCGTGGTCATGTCCACCACTTTGATCGCGGTCTTCGCCCCCATCGGGTTCATGGGAGGACTGGTCGGCAACTTGTTCAGCGAGTTCGCCTTCACGCTCGCCGCCAGCGTCCTCATCTCGATGGTGGTCGCGCTGACCCTGTCGCCCGTCATGGGCTCGCGTGTGCTGCGCCACACCCCGCCGCGCGGCTTCAGCCATTTCCTCGACCGGACCTTCGACCGGCTGCGCGCCCGCTACATGCGCTCGCTGCACGGGGTGCTGAACTACCGCCCCATCGTCCTGGTCTTCTCCGCCGTGATTCTGGTGAGCATCTTCTTCCTGTTCACGAGCACCCGCCACGAACTCGCCCCCACCGAGGACCAGGGCATCCTGTTCGCCCAAGGCAAGGGCCCGCCGACCGCCACCCTGCACTACCTGGAACGCTATTCCAAGCAGATGCTGAACATCTTCGACTCCTTCCCCGAGGAGCACATGACCTTCCTCGTCAACGGGATCGCCCCCGGCGGGGGCGCCGGCAACAACAGCGTGTTCGGCGGCATGCTGCTCAAACCCTGGGGCGAACGCAAGCGCTCGCAGATGCAGATCCAGCCGCTGCTGCAGAAGAAGCTCAACACCATCGTCGGCCTGAAGGCGGTCGCCTTCACGCGGCCTTCGGTCCCCGGCTCCGCCGGCGGCCTGCCGATCCAGTTCGTCGTCAAGGCAAATGCCGATTACGGGGAAATCAATGCCGTCGCTAACCGCCTCATCGGGCGCGCCATGCACAGCGGGATGTTCATGTTCCTGGACAAGGACCTCAAATTCGACAATCCCGAAGTCGTGATGCACATCGACCGCCCCATGGCGGCGACCCTTGGCCTGACCATGCGCGATATCACCAACAACCTGCAGCCGCTGCTCGGCGGCAACTACATCAACCGCTTCAGCATGGCGGGGCAGAGCTACAAGGTCATCCCGCAGGTACCCGACCGCTTCCGCGCCGACCCCGATCTGCTCAAGCGCTACTATATTCGCACAGGCTCCGGATCGCTGGTGCCGCTGTCGACCGTCGTCTCGCTGCATACGGAGGTGCAGCCGGACTACCTTCCGCAGTTCCAGCAGCTCAACTCCGCGACCATCCTCGGCGTGATGATGCCGGGTGTCACCATCGGCCAGGCCCTCAACTATCTTCGGGACACGGCGAAGAAGATCTTTCCGCCGGGGTTCGAGGTGGATTACGCCAGCGTCTCACGCCAGTTCATGCAGCAGGGCAGCTCCGCACTCGTCAGCTTCGCGCTGGCGATCATCCTGGTCTACCTGCTGCTGGCCGCGCAGTTCGAGAGCTTCCGCGACCCTCTGATCGTCATGACCACGGTGCCGATGTCGATCTGCGGCGCACTGATCTTTCTGAGTATCGGACTCGCCTCCCTCAACATCTACACCCAGGTGGGCCTGCTGACCCTCATCGGCCTGATCACCAAGCAGGGAATCCTGATCGTGCAGTTCGCCAACGACCTGCAGCGCAACGAGGGGATCGGTCGGCGCGAGGCGGTGGAGCGCGCCTCCAGCGTTCGCCTGCGCCCGATCCTGATGACCACCGGCGCCATGGTCTTTGGCGTCATCCCCCTGCTCGTCGCCACGGGCCCCGGCGCGGTGAGCCGCTTCGACATGGGCCTGGTCATCGCCACCGGGCTGTCGATCGGCGCGCTGTTCTCGCTCTACGTGGTACCGACCTTCTACATGTACCTCGCGCGTGACCACGCGGCGGAGGCGGGAACCGCATCGGAACCGGCGCCCGATACCCCGTGACGCCCCCGCGCGCCCTGTTGAGACTTGCGCAGACTCCTGGCGGCCGTCCCGTAGCCCGAATGCAGGCCGCAGACCGGAATCCGGGACTCCCGGTGCCGAAAGAAACTCCCGACCCCGGATTCCGCTGCGCTCCATTCCGGCTACATAACCGACCCGATTCGATATCGATCTGATGTAGCCCGGATGCAGGCCCGGCGGGCCGAAATCCGGGGAACGCGGCGGCCTGCTCGTCGCCACCGGTCCGAGCACGACCCCACCGGATCAGGCGCTTCCGTGCTTGATTCGCATGCGGGAATCGACCTGACACCGCATCCGTCTTCATTTTTTTGGTCGCCTCCGCTACGGTTTGAGGCGTAGTTGTCCCTACTCCGTCTGTCGTACATCCAACGATACGCTCGCTGCCTAACCCCGGTTTGTGCACGTCGATCCCGACATCGAAACGGACGACCGGCGTTGCCCCCACCCCTTGCGCCGCACCGTCGTCCACCGGCGTGACACCACTCGACGTTCGTTCCGCAGGTCCGTGTACCACTGGTTCATTGTGCGTTTTCGTACATACCCAAACAGCTTCTCGCGGTATCGTTTTTTCGGACTCGACCCCAGGCCGTGTCCCTACAAGAACGAACGAGGCGGCCCTTGCAACAGCGCAGACCAGGGCCCTTCCTCAGGAAGCACCGCAGGAGGGAACGCGGATGAACCAGCGAAACGCGAAGATTGGCCCCCGGCTCTTGGCTTGGCTCGTCACGCTGCTTGGCCTGTCCGTGATGCCGGCCTATGCCGGCGGATTTCTCGGGCATGTGGACGGAAAGCTGCGGCTCTACGACTTCCAACGGATCAACCAAGGCAACAAACCCGGGACCTTGCGCTCCTTCTCCTTCGGCGGGATGTTACATGCCGACACCAAAGCGTTCCGGGGATTGAGCGCGGGAGCGACCTTCGCAGCCGCCGAGCCCTTGGGCCTGAACGATTTCCCGACCAAAACCGACAACAGCCTCCCGGGAAATACCGTCACTTCCCTCACCGAGAGCTACTTGACGTACCGACACGCCGGCGCCGGCATGCTCCGCGTCGGCAACCAGATATTCAAGTCGCCGTGGGCAAACCCGTCGGATTCGCGTATGATCCCCGCGACCTTTCAGGGCGTCGTCTACCACAGCCCCAAGCTCTACGGCTTCTCGCTCACGGCCGCGCGCATCTTCCGCTGGAAGGGGCGGACCGCGGAACACTTCGGCACGATCAACCTCCTGAAGCAAAGCACCACCGGCTTCCTCGCGTTCGGTGCCGCCTATCACGGCCACGGTCTGAGCGGCACCTTCTGGCACTATCGCTTCTATTCCCTCGCCGATATGGAGCACCTGCAGGTGAAGTACGCGAGGAAGATCTACGGGGGCGCCACCGCTTTGCTCGGCTTTCAGTATATCCACGAGACCGATGTCGGCTCGGCGCGGCTTGGCAAGGTCGATACCGACGCGTACGGACTCCTTGCGGGCGCCCGGTTCGGTCCGCTGACGCTCACGCTCGGGCTCAACCACATCACACCCAACCCCGGGGCCTACCACGGCGGAGACATCGTATCGCCCTATACCCACAGCTACGCCACCGACCCCCTGTACACCACCTCGATGACCCAGGGCATGGTCGAGCAGAATTCCGCCGGAAACGCCTGGAAGCTCAAGGGTGTCTACTGGGCGTTTCGTCACCGTATCCGCATGATCGCCAGCTACGCCCGCTACAACGTCGACACCCCGGTGCATACCGGACAGACGGGAAACCCGCATGAGATCGACATCGACGCGACCTACTTCCCACCCGGAAAGCTGAAGGGTCTGTCTTTGCGTGACCGCGTTGGGTTCTTCGACTACCCCGGAGCGCCGAAGACCTTTGTCTACAACCGTGTCATGGTGCAGTACCTGTTCTAGACCGATCCCAACACCACCTACGGCAGCGGCCGGGAACTGGCCTTGAGGAGACGAGCGATGAACAGATTCGACAATACTCCAGGTCGATGTGGCATCCCCATCAGCGCGGCGAAGGCCTGCGGCTGGGCGGCACTCGCACTTGGCCTGTGTTCCGCCGATACGTGGGCGGCGACGGGCATCGCACAGCACGTTCCGGCGACCGCGGCCGGCCTCTCCCATCAATTGGCGCAGATCGCCGGCGAACTCAAGCCCGTACATCATTCCTCCATCGGCAAGTGGATCGCCCCCCTGATGTACCTGGGCAGTTTCGCCTTGCTCGCCAACGGCCTCATGCACCTCGACCCCGAACGCAAGAAGGCCAACGAGGTCGGTGTCGGAATCATCACGGCCACCGTCGGCATCATGTGGTGGCCCTTCCTCGTCGGCATGATGGAGGACCAGGGACTCGGCCCCCTCACGAACATCGTGACGGGCTTGGCCGGCATGTACTCCTTTTTCTTCATCGCCCTCGGCCTGACCCAGGCCTTTCGCGTTCCCTCGAAGAAACAGCTCGGTCCGGTGGCGATTCTCATCGGGTGGCTCACCGGTGCCTACGGCTACTTCTTCGTCACCACGCCCGCGCCGACCGGTGGAACGTGGGTCTACCACTTCACCATCGCCCTTGCGTGGTTCATCGCGATGAATCTTGCCGGGCTCTTCATGCAGGGGCGCCTGCGCAGCGAACGCCTCCTTGGTTGGGTGGTCACGTTCTGCGCGGTCTACACCTTTGCGATCCCGGCCATCATGTGGTCCATGGCCCCCGGCCATCAGGGACCGTTCTGATCCATCCGACAACGCGCAACTCAAACGACGGGGGAAATCATCATGGGAATGGTACCGTGGGCAATGGTGATCATCGCGGTCGTGGGCTGGCTGGTAGCGCTGGCGGTATGGTTCGCCGCGGACTGAGCGGCGCGTGCCAGCGGCCGCCAGGCGGGCCCGGGCAGGCGCCCGGGCCCGCCCGTGAACCGCCCGGCCGTCATCCGGCGCGGTGCGCCAACCGGCGGGGCCCCCGGGCTATAATGTCCTTATTGTCCCTATCGGCTGTCCGGGCCATGGGGGCGGGCAAAGGGCACCGTTACGGCAACGCGCCGCCACGATGCTTCGGAGGGTGGCGTCGGCCATGATTGCGACAGACGCGCGTGCCTGGAACGAGCACTTCCCGCACCTCGCGCGGTTACGGACACCCGAATGGCATGCCGCCGTTCGGAACGCGCCGGTCGTGGAGATCCCCCCCCGCACGGTCGTGATGCGTCCGGGGGACGCCTGCCACCACGTCCTCATGGTCTGGCAGGGCAGCATCCGTGTCTATCTCAGCGGGGAGAATGGCCGCGAGGTCGTGCTCTACCGGGTGCACCCCGGGGAGGTGTGCGTCCTCACCGTGGCCAGCCTGCTACGCGGCATGCACTACCCGGCGGAGGCGGTGACGGAAGCCGAGGTGCGAGGCCTGAGCATCCCGGCGGCGGGCTTCATGCGGGCGTTCTCGGAGGACCCGGAGTTTCGCAGGTTCGTCGTGGAAACGCTGGCTCAGCGCCTGTTCGAAACGATGCTCTGTGTGCAGGAACTCGCCTTTATGCGCCTGGACGTGCGGCTGCCGTGGTTCCTGTGCAAGCGGTTTCAGGAACTGGGGACCGACGTCATGGAGATCACCCACCAGCAGCTCGCGCACGAACTGGGCACGACACGCGAGATGGTGAGCCGGCTGCTCAAGGAACTGGAGCGCCAGAACCACATCCGTCTGCACCGCGGCCGCATCGAGCTGGTCAATCCCGATCGCCTGCGCGGAATGATCGCGCGCTGAGGCCCGGGGCCGCCTCAAGCATTCGCGGCGGGGGCTCCGTCCTTCGCGAAGCGCTCGCGCAGGATATGCGCGGCGCGCACCATGTTGGCGAGTGCCGGCTCCACTTCGGCCCACGTGCGGGTCTTGAGACCGCAATCCGGGTTCACCCACAGGCGATCGGCCGGAATCAGGCGCGCGGCGCGCTCCAGCAGCGCGACCATCTCCTCTACGCTGGGGACGCGTGGGGAGTGGATGTCGTAGACCCCGGGTCCGATCCCGTTGGGGTACTCGAAGTCCCGGAACGCCTCGAGCAGTTCCATACGCGAGCGTGAGGTCTCGATGGTGATGACGTCGGCGTCGAGCGCGGCGATGGAATCGAGGATGTCGTTGAACTCGGCATAGCACATGTGCGTGTGGATCTGGGTGTCGTCGCGTACTCCGCAGGAGGCGACGCGGAAGCAGCGCGCCGCCCACTCCAGATAGGCATGCTGCTCGGCGCGGGCGAGCGGTAACCCCTCGCGAAAGGCGGGTTCGTCGATCTGGATGATGGCGGTTCCCGCCGCCTCCAGATCGGCGACCTCCTCGCGCAAGGCAAGGGCGATCTCCAGGCAGGTGCGCTCGCGCGGCTGGTCGTCGCGGACGAAGGACCACTGCAGGATGGTCACCGGCCCCGTGAGCATGCCCTTCACCGGGCGCTCGGTCAGCGACTGCGCGTAACCCGTCCACGCCCCCGTCATCGGGCCGTTACGCTCGACGTCACCGTAGAGAATGGGCGGGCGTACGCAGCGCGAGCCGTAGCTCTGCACCCAGCCGTTGGCGGTGATGGCGAAGCCCTCCAGGCGCTCGCCGAAATACTCCACCATGTCGGTACGCTCGGGCTCGCCGTGCACCAGCACGTCGAGACCCAGGGCCTCCTGGCGCCGGATGACCTGCGCGATCTCGGCACGCATGCGCTCGCGATACTCTTCGGCGCTGAGCACCCCGTTGCGCAGATCCCGGCGCGCACGGCGGATCTCCGGAGTCTGCGGGAAGGAACCGATGGTGGTCGTCGGGAAGAGCGGCAATGCCAAGCGCGCGCGCTGGCTCACCCGGCGCACGCGGTAAGGGCTGGCGCGGCGGGCGAGCTCGTCCCCCGCCTGCGCCAGTCGCGCCTGTACCGCCGGGCGCCGGATCCGGCGCGAGTTGCGCCGCGCCTGCACCGCAGCGCGCGCGGCCGCGAGCGCCGCGGTCACCGTCGACTCTCCTTCCACCAGCGCCCGGCGCAGCAACGCCAGCTCCTCGAGCTTCTGCATCGCGAAGGCCAGCCAACCGCGCAGATCGGGGTCGAGCCCGTCCTCGTGCGCGAGGTCGACCGGTACGTGCAGCAGCGAGCAGGAGGGCGCGAGCCGCAGCCGGTCGCCGAGCCGCTGGTGCACCGGGCGCAGCCGCTCCAGACACGCATCGAGGTCGGTACGCCAGACGTTGCGCCCGTCGATCACGCCCGCGGACAGGACCTTGTAGGCCGGCAGTTGATCGAGCACGGTCTGGAGCTGATCGGGCGCGCGCACGAGGTCCACGTGCAGCGCATCGACGGGCAGGCGGCAGGCGAGGCCGGCACGCTCGCCCAGGCCGCCGAAATAGGTCGCCACCATCCGCTTGAGCCCCGGCACCTGCAGGCGCGAGTACGCCGACTCGAAGGCGTCGCACCACGCCTGCGGCAGGTCGAGGGCGAGGATGGGTTCGTCGAGCTGCACCCACTCGACGCCCTGCGCCTGCAATCGTGCGAGGAGAGCGCCGTAGACCGGCAACAGTTCCTCCATCAGTTCGAGGCGATCGAAGGATTCACCGGCGCACTTGCCGAGCCAAAGGTAGGTCAAAGGCCCCGGCAGCACCGCCTGCACGCGGTAGCCCAGGGCCCGCGCCTCGGCGGCGTGATCGAAGATCGCCCCGCCCGCGAGACGGAACCGCTGCCCGCGCTCGAACTCGGGCACGAGGTAGTGGTAGTTCGTGTCGAACCACTTGGTCATCTCGCAGGCGTGCGCCTCCCGCGAGCCGGCCGCCCGCCCGCGCGCCATGAGGAAATAGGTCTCCAGCGGTACCGGGCCGTCGAGGGCGCCGAAGCGCGGCGGAACCACGCCCACGAGGGCGGAGAAGTCGAGGACGTGGTCGTACCAGGAGAAGTCCCCCACCGTCACGTAATCGAGCCCGGCGGCCGCCTCGCTCGCCCACATCCCGCGACGCAACGCGGCGCCGGCCGCCTCCAGACCCGCCGCGTCCAGTTCGCCGCGCCAGTAGCGTTCCACGGCACGCTTGAGTTCGCGCCGCGGGCCGATCCGCGGGAAGCCCAGGGTGTGGATCTCGATCATGCTCGAATGCCTCCGCCGTCCGCCCTCACGATTCCGGCGGAGTTTGCGCAAGGCTCGATAATGATTCAAATTCTTTATTTTCAGTTTTTAGATGAATTATACTCATACAGATGCTCGAACTCCGCCACCTGCGCACACTCCTGGCCCTCCGCGAAGCCGGCACGCTCGCCGCCGCCGCGGCCCGCCTCCACCTCACGCAGTCCGCCCTGTCGCATCAGCTCCGCGCCCTGGAGGCGCACCTCGGCCTGCCGGTCGTGCACCGCGGGCGCCGCCCGTTGCGCTTCACCGCAGCGGGCGAGCGACTCCTGGACCTCGCCGGGCGCGTGCTCACCGAAGTGGATGCGACCCGTTGCGAGCTGCAACGCATGGCCGCCGGACACGGCGGGCGCCTGCACCTGGCGATCGAATGCCACAGTTGCTTCGACTGGTTGATGCCGGCGATGGACATCTATCGCCCGCGCTGGCCGGAGGTCGAGATCGATCTCTCGCTCGCCCACAGCTTCGAGCCTCTGCCGGCACTCGAGGCAGGCGAGCTCGACCTGGTCGTGACCGCCGACCCCGAGGAACGCGAGTCGTTGCGCTACGTTCCATTGTTCCGCCACGAGGGCGTACTCCTGACGGCACCCGGCCATCGGCTCGCCGCGCGCCCCTGGATCGAGCCCACGGACGTCGCGGGCGAGACGGTGGTCACGTATCCCGTCCCGACCGAGCGGCTCGACCTCTACCGCCACTTTCTGACGCCCGCGGGCGTCGTGCCCCGCGCGCGGCGGACCGCGGAGCTGACGGCCGTCCTGTTGCAGCTCGTCGCCAGCGGGCGCGGCGTGGCCGCCCTGCCCCGCTGGGCGGCGGCGGACTTCCTTGCGCGCGGCTCGCTTGTCGCCCGACCCCTCGGCCGCAGCGGCTTCTGGGCGACCGTCTACGCAGCCGTGCGCGCCGACCAGGCATCCGTCGCCTACATCCGGGACTTCGTCGCCACTGCCCGCGAGACCGCCTTCCGCGAGTTGGAGGGGATCCGCGGCACCGCCTGACCGCGCTTGCATTCCGCCTGAACACACACTATCTTGTGCGTCACCTCCGGTGCGATCTCAAGATCTTGGGATCTCCAAAAGGGAACCCGGTGCAACTCCGGGACTGACGCGCAGCGGTGAGGGGGAACGACGCGCACAGGGGGCCCCACGCGGGGCCCCGGGCACTGTCCCGACGGGACGGGAAGCCGTGCGCCGAGGCCCGCCGCCTCCCGAAGGGAGACGGCCCGCCCCCGAGTCCGAAGACCTGCCGGAGGCCGGCCGGGCGGGAGCCCGGTCGTGGAATGCCCAGGCCTTCGCGACACAGGCTTCGGGTGAAGCGGCCCCCGGACTCCGCCGTCGCGCCGCCTCCACCCCCCCGTACGCGCAGGCGCCCGAATCCTCAGGAACGTCAGGAGGCGCCCCGATGCACAACCAGCTTTCACAGACCCCCTCGGGCGCGACCGCGCCCGCCCTGCAGCCACCGGCCGCGGCCGCTCCGCGCCCGCGGGCGGTTGCCGGCGACTACCGCGTGATCCGCCGCAACGGCTCGGTCACCGGCTTCGATCCGGCCAAGATCGCCGTCGCCATGACCAAGGCGTTTCTCGCCGTCGAGGGCGGCAGTGCCGCGGCCAGCCGCCGCGTCCACGAGACCGTCGCCGGGCTCACGGACGAGGTCGTCGGCGCGCTGACCCGGCGTCTGCCTCCCGCCGGCAGCGTGCATATCGAGGACATCCAGGATCAGGTCGAACTCGCGCTGATGCGCGCCGGCCACCACCGCGTGGCGCGCGCGTACGTGCTCTATCGGGAGGAGCACGCACGCCGGCGTACCCGTGAGGCGGGCGCCGCGGAGCCCAGCCCGCCCGTGCGGGCGCTCACCGTACGGCGCGCGGACGGCGACACCGCCACCCTCGACCCGCAATGGCTCGAGACCCTGATCGCCGAGGCCTGCGAGGGACTCCCCGGCTGCGACGCCGGGCGCATCGGCGCCGAGGCCGCGCGCACGCTCTTCGACGGCATGGCCGAGGCCGACGTGCTTCCCGCACTGACCATCGCCGCGCGCGCCCTCGTCGACCGCCACCCCGACTACGGCCGCGCCGCCGCGCGCCTGCTGCTCCGCACCCTGGGCCGCGAGGCCGCAGGCTTCCTCGGCGTGGACGAACCCCAAGACGCCCGCGCCGCGGCCGCCGCCTATCCCGGGCTCTTCGCCGCCTTCATCCGGCGCGGGATCGAACTCGGACTGCTCGACGAGGAACTCGCCCGCTTCGATCTCGACCGCCTCGGTCGCGCGCTGCGCCCCGAGCGCGACGCCGCCTTCACCTATCTCGGCCTGCAGACCCTCTACGACCGTTACTTCCTGCATTGGGAGGGGGTGCGCTTCGAACCTCCGCAGGCCTTCTTCATGCGCGTGGCGATGGGCCTGGCCCTGCGCGAAATCGACCGCGAGGCGCGCGCCGTCGAGTTCTACGAGTTGCTGTCCAGCTTCGACTTCATGAGCTCGACGCCGACGCTGTTCAACGCCGGCACCCGCCGCCCGCAGCTCTCCTCCTGCTATCTCACCACCGTCCCCGACGACCTCGAAGGGATCTTCGGCGCGATCCGCGACAACGCGTTGCTCTCCAAGTACGCGGGCGGGCTCGGCAACGACTGGACCCGCGTGCGCGGCATGGACGCGCACATCCGCGGCACCAACGGCCGCAGCCAGGGCGTGGTCCCCTTCCTCAAGGTCGCCAACGACACCGCCGTGGCCGTCAATCAGGGCGGAAAACGCCGTGGCGCCGTGTGCGCCTACCTCGAGACCTGGCACATCGACATCGAGGAGTTCCTGGAGCTGCGCAAGAACACCGGCGACGAGCGCCGCCGCACCCATGACATGAACACCGCCAACTGGATCCCGGACCTGTTCATGAAACGCGTCGCCGCGGACGCGGACTGGACGCTGTTCTCGCCCGACGAAACGCCCGACCTGCACGACCTCGTCGGCGCCGAGTTCGAACGCCGCTACGTCGAATACGAGGCGCAGGCCGCGCAGGGCGCCATCCGCGTGACGCGAACGGTGAAGGCGGTCGACCTCTGGCGGCGCATCCTGTCGATGCTATTCGAGACCGGCCATCCCTGGATCACCTTCAAGGATGCCTGCAATCTCCGCTCCCCGCAGCAGCACGCCGGCGTCGTGCACAACTCGAACCTGTGTACGGAGATCACCCTCAATACTTCCGACGACGAAATCGCCGTCTGCAACCTCGGCAGCGTCAACCTTGACCGGCACGTGACCGCCGACGGGCTGGATCTCGAACGCCTGGAGCGCACCGTCCGCATCGCCATGCGCATGCTCGACAACGTCATCGACATCAACTACTACACCGTGGCGGCGGCGCGCCGCTCCAATCTCCGTCACCGCCCCGTGGGCCTGGGGATCATGGGCTTCCAGGACGCCCTCCACCGGCTGCGCATCCCCTACGCGTCCGAGCGCGCCGTGGAGTTCGCCGACCGCAGCATGGAGGCGGTGTCCTACTTCGCGATCTCCGCCTCGGTCGAGCTTGCCGCTGAACGCGGCCGCTACCCGAGCTTCGAGGGTTCGCTCTGGAGCCGCGGCATCCTCCCGATCGACTCGCTCGAAACGCTCGCGCGCGAGCGCGGAGACTACCTCGACGTGGATCGCTCCGCTACGCTCGACTGGGAGAGCCTGCGCGAGCGCGTGCGCACCACCGGGATGCGCAACTCCAACTGCATGGCAATCGCGCCGACCGCAACCATCTCCAACATCTGCGGCGTCTCTCCGTCCATCGAACCGACCTATCAGAATCTCTACGTCAAATCCAACCTCTCCGGCGAGTTCACCGTGATCAACCCCCACCTCGTCGCCGAACTCGAGGCGCGCGGCCTGTGGGACGAGGTCATGGTCAACGACCTCAAGTACTACGACGGTAGCGTGCAAGCGATCGACCGCGTCCCGGAGGACCTCAAGGCCCTCTACGCCACCGCCTTCGAGATCGATCCCCGCTGGCTGGTGGAGGCGGCGGCGCGCCGCCAGAAATGGATCGACCAGGCGCAATCGCTCAATCTCTACATGGCCGAGCCCTCCGGCCGCCGCCTGGACAACCTCTACAAACTCGCCTGGGTGCGCGGGCTCAAGACCACCTACTACCTGCGTTCGCGCGGCGCCACGCACATGGAGAAGTCCGTCGAGGCCCCGCAGCCGGAGGCGGCCGCGTCCGCCTGCTCGATCCTGGACCCCGGCTGCGAGGCCTGCCAGTAGCGCAGCCCCAGGCGCGCGCCCGCCCGTCCGTCCGCAACCGGAGACCAAAGACATGCTCAACTGGGAAGACCCGCTGACCCCCGCCGTCCCGCACCCCCCCGCCGTCCCGCACCCCCCCGCCGCCACCCACGCCCCCGCGCCCGGGTCCGGGGGGCCCTCGGCGGAGGCCGCCGCGGCCCCTGCGGCGGCCCCCGTCGACGCGCGCGACAAGCGTGCCGTCAACGGCGCCACCGACATCAACCAGCTTGCCCCGTTCCGCTACCCCTGGGCGTGGAAGTACTTCCTCAACGCCAACCGCAACCACTGGACCCCGCTCGACATCAACATGGGCCAGGACGTGCACGATTACTTCCACCGCCTGACCGTCGAGGAGCGCCACGTCTACGACAACACCCTCGCCTATCTCACCACCTCCGACATCCTCGCCATGCGCAACATCGGGCTTGCCGTCATGGAGAAAATGACCGCCCCGGAGCTGCAGATCTACCAGGCGCGGCAGGTCTACGAAGAGTCCCTTCATACTTGGACCTACCAGCACTGCATCGAGACCCTCGGCTTGGACCAGGGCGAGATCTACAACCGCTACCGCGTCGTACCCCGGATCCACGCCAAGATCGCGATCGCCAACCGCCGCCTGGACTCCGTCCTGCGCCCGGACATCGATCTGCACGACCGCGCGGAGCTGGAGAACTTCCTCATGGCCTACATCTTCTTCGCCGCCGTCTTCGAGGGTTGTTGGTTCTACAACGGCTTCAGTCCGATCTTCGCCCTCCAGCGCCGCGGCCTGATGAAAGGCACCGCCGAGCAGTTCCAGTACATCCTGCGCGACGAGGTGATGCACTGCGGCTTCGGCATCCGCGTCACCCGCCAGATCATGGAAGAAGAACGCGTGCGCCCCGACCCGCGGGCCCTGCGCGAGCTCTGGGACGAAACCGAAGCGGCCGAATCCGCCTACGCCGACTACCTGCTGCCCGAACCCATCCTCGGCTACTCCGCGGAGTTGCACAGCGAGCAGTTCCGCTACGTCGCCAACCGCCGCGCGCGCCAACTCGGCTTCGAAGAACCCTTCCCCGGTGCCCGCAACGCCCTGCCCTGGCTCGACGAGCAGGCCAATCTGCGCAAGGAGAAGAACTTCTTCGAAACCCGCGTCACCGAATACCAGACCGGCGGTGCGTTAACGTGGGATTGACGGCGGAATCGGCACAGCTATTGCGACAGCCGGTGGCGCGGCCAGCCGGAAAATGGATTCGCTCGCTCTGTACTATGGACATTGCGCATCGAATCGACATATCGGCCACCCCGACCCATGTGGCACTGATCGGTAACCTCTCGTGGTACCATCTCCGGCATGGGAGAGGCATTCAAAAGCGCCGTGGCCAGTCAACGCATGTTGCTGCGCAGCCGCCTGTCAGGGCGGCTGGGACATCTGGCCAAGGCGTGCCGGGCGGCGTGGCCGCAGCGGCGCGACCTGGAGGATTGTCTGGTCCGGGGTCTGGAGGTCCTGCCCTACTGCAAGTACCTCTACGTACTCGATGACAAGGCCCGGCAGATCACGGCCAACGTTTCGCACGGCGGGCTGGTCTCCGGGGAAGCCGGTCGCGACCGCAGCGGGCGGCCGTACATGGCGGAGGCGATCGGCGGCGAGGCGTTCTCGCTGTCGCACGCCTACATCAGCCGAAATGCGCGGCGTCCGTCTCTCACCGCGGTTCAGCGCATCGTCGACACTGCGGGGAATCTGCTCGGGTACCTGGGCGCGGACTTCGATCTGCGCGAGCTGCCGCTGACCCGGGACATATACCGCGAGTCGGAAACATGGAGGCAGATCAAGGGCGATCCGGCGATCCGGGGCGGTCTTTTCCTGCAGGAACGGGTCGAGAGCGCCATGGACCGGCGCCTGGACGAAGTGCTCGCCCTGGTGACGGAGCTGATCGACGTCCACGGCGTGTTCCACGCCAAGCTGCATTTCTCCAGCTCCCGCGCCACTCTTTGGCTGCAGGACGATCCGTTCCGCTACCGGATCCTGGATATCGAGGACCTCACCGATCCGGCGATCTGCCTCGCCTGGGGTCACCACAGTTACCCAAAGGATGCACTCATCCCGTCCGCCCGGGTTAGGGACGTGTTCGATACCTTCCATAAGCTGCGCTTCATGGACGAGAACATCTATCTGCGTTCAGGCTCCCTGAACATCTTCAACGGGATGGTGGGACTGAACTTCTCCTGCGACGGGTCCCACTACATGCCCTGGGCGGAGTTCCTGGACAAGAACGTCGGTTTCTGGCTCGAGGGCACCTGATCCGCCGGGAGCGGTCGCGCCGACGCACCGCACCACCCGACCGCTCAACGGTTTCGATGCGATCGGTGTACCAGGCATGAACCCAGGGTGTGGGACGGTGAGGCCGTCCGTCCACGGAGGAACGACGTCCGGGACTTACGAATCGCCCTCCGCCTCCTCCCGTTCCCCCGCCCGCTTGGCTTCGAGGTCCTCCCAGCGCGCGTAGGCCGCGGTGACGTCGCGCTGCAGCGCCTCCAGGCGCGCCTGGGCCGCCTTGACGGGTTCGGGACCGCCGCGGTGGAGCTCCGGATCGGCCAATTCCCGGTACAGGGCCTCGATCTCGGACTCCATGCGCTCGATCTCGCCCGGAAGGCGTTCGAGGTCGGCCTGTTCGCGGTAGGCGAGTTTGCCGGCGCGCGCGCCCCGGCCGGGCGCGGCGCGGGCCCGGCGCGGGGAACTCTGCGCCGCGGATTCCGTTCCCGGCGCACCCGCGGTGCCCCGCCGCAGCCAGTCGCTGTAGTTGCCCTCGTAATACCGGAAACCCCGCGCGCCCTCGTGAACGAGCAGGCCGTCGATCACGGCGTCGACGAAGGCGCGGTCGTGCGAGACCAGGATCACCGTACCGGCGTATTCGCGGACGAGGTCTTCGAGCAGCTCCAGGGTCTCGAGATCGAGGTCGTTCGTCGGCTCGTCGAGCACCAGGACGTTCGAAGGCCGGGCGAACAGACGCGCGAGGAGCAGCCGGTTACGCTCGCCGCCGGAGAGGAGCCGCACGGGCGTACGCGCACGCTCGGGCGTGAACAGGAACGCGCGCAGGTATCCCAACACGTGGCGGCTGGAACCCTCGAAGTCGATACGGTCGGCGCCCTCGGCGATGTTCCAGGCCGCGTCGTGCTCCGGGTCGAGCTGCGCACGCGACTGGTCGAAATAGGCGATCTGCAGGTTCTCCCCGTAGCTGAAGTGCCCACCGTCGGGCGCGCGCTCGCCGAGCAGCAGGCGCAGCAGCGTGGTCTTCCCGCAGCCGTTCGGGCCCATCACGCCGAGGACGCGGCCGCGCTGGATCTTCAGACTGAAATCGCGCAGGACAGTCTTTCCCGCGATCTGCGCGCAGACCCGCTGCGCCTCGATCACCCGACGGCTGCCCGCTTCACCCGCGTGGGCGCGCAGCCGCGCGCGGCCCTCGAGGCGACGGCGCCCCGCGGCCTCCTCGCGCATCGCCTCGAGGGCGCGCACCCGGCCCATGTTGCGCGTGGTCCGTGCCTTCACGCCGCGCCGGATCCAGGCCTCCTCCTCGGCCAGGCGCTTGTCGAACTCGCGCTCGGCACGCCGCTCGACTTCGAGTGCGGCGCGCTTGCGCCGGCGATAGTCGGCGTAGCCGCCGGGCCAGCCGTGCAGGCGGCCGCGGTCGACCTCGACGATGCGCGTGGCGACACGGTCGAGGAAGGCGCGGTCGTGGCTGATGAAGACCAGCCCCCACGGCGCCCTCGCCAACAGGTTCTCGAGCCACGTGATGCCGTCGATGTCGAGGTGATTTGTCGGCTCGTCCAGGAGCAGCAACTCCGGCTCGGCGACGAGCGCGCGCGCCAGCAGCACGCGACGCTGCTGGCCTCCGGAGAGGGTGGCGAATTCCGCCGCCGGGTCCAGATCCATGCGCGAGAGCGCGGCCGCGACCCGTGTGTGCGCACTCCAGGCGCCGTCGGCCTCGAGCGCCTGCTGCAGTTCCGCCAGGCGCGCCGGCTCCGCGTGGTCGGACACGGCCCGCTCGTACTGCGCCAGTCGCTCCGCCGCAGCGCCGAGCCCCGCGGTGACGATCCCGTCGACGCGCCCGGAAAGGCCCGACGGCAGGTCCTGGTCCAGGCAACCGACGCGCAGGCCGGCCGCGCGCACGATCTCGCCCGCGTCCGGGGCCCGCGCACCGGCGATGACGCGCAGCAGCGTGGACTTGCCGGCGCCGTTGCGCCCGACTAGGCACACCCGCTCGCCCGCCTCGACGGTGAGATCGACCGCATCGAGGACCGGCTCGGCGCCGAAGCGGACCGTGACCTCCCGCAGCGTGATCAGCATGGCACCCGGGCCGCGTCCCGCACGCGCCGCGCCCGGGGACCTACAGACCGCGCGCCGCGGCGACGGCGAGCAGGATCCAGCCGACGATGAAGGCGGTGCCGCCGAAGGGGGTGATGATCCCGAGCGCCCGCACCCCGGTGATCGCGAGCGCGTAGAGACTGCCGGAGAACAACACCACCCCCGCGACCATCGACCACCCGGCCCAGCGCAACGCCCCGGAGGTCGGCAGGTGGAGGGCCAGCAGCCCGATGGCGAGCAAGGCGAGCGAGTGGAAGAACTGGTACTGTTCGGCGGTATGGTAGACCGCATTCAGCTCCGGCGAGAGGCGGCCGCGCAGCGCATGGGCGCCGAACGCCCCCAGAACCACCGCGAGGAATCCGGAGAGAGATCCGAGGAGAATGAACAGTCGAGCCATGATCAACGCTTGTCCTCAGTGACCGCCCAAGTGCTCCAAGCCCCGCCGCGCGGCGCGCCGGTCAGCCCTCGGCGATCAGGCGGCCGAGATCGTGGGCCAGGTCGGCGGGACGGTCGGTGGGTCGCGCGAGCAGCCGCACCTCGCCGCGGGTGTCGAAGACGTAGACGGCGCTGCTGTGGGAGACTTCGTAGTCGCCGTGGGCGTCGGGCCTGCCGTAGCCGTAGGTCACCCGATAACGCCTCGTGAGGCGATGGAGTTCCTCGGAATCGCCGCGCAGGCCGATGACTTCCGGACCGAAGGCGGCGGCATACTCCTTCAATACCGCGGCGGAGTCGCGCGCCGGATCGACGCTGACGAACAGTACGCGCACGTCGCGCGCCCGCGCGCCCAGCTCGCGCAGGGCGGCCGCCAGATCGGCCAGCGTGGTCGGACAGACGTCCGGACAGTGGGTGTAACCGAAGTAAAGCAGCACGACTTTGCCGCGGAAGTCGTGCGCATTCACGACCCCGCCGGTCTTCGAATCGGTGAGCGTGAACTTCAGCGGCGGCATGATCCCGGAGATGTCGGTGGTACGCCAGCCGCGATCGCGCGCGGAGCATCCCGCCAGCAGGAGCGCGGACAGCGCGGCGACCCAGGCCGCGCGCCCTCCGGCGGCGGCCACCCGCGCCCTCCAACTCATCGCAGGTCCGCCCCGCGCACGCGGAACTTCACCCGCAAGGCCCCGCCGCCCGCGAAATGCAGCGTGATCGGCACCACGTCGCCCGGATGTATGGCGCGCGTGCGCCCCATGAGCATCAGGTGATTGCCGCCGGGGGTGAACTGCACGCTCCAACCCGGGGCGATTTCGAAAGACTTCGCGGGCTTCATACGCCCGTAGGACACGGTGCGGTGGAGCACGATCCGCCGGTAGGCCGGGCTCGACGCGCCGATCAGGCGTAGCGGGCGCTCGCCGGTGTTGCGGATGACGAAATAGCCCGCCATCGGCAGATCCCCGGGCAGCCAGCGGATGCGCGCCTCGGTCACCTGCACCGGGACGCGGGACGCCGCGCCCGCGGGCACCGCCGCGAGCCACGCGAACGCCGCCAGGAACAGTATCAGTCGCCTACGCACCGCAAACCTCCCGTCGAACGCCGCCCCAACGCCGCCCCGCCCCGGCGCCCGCGCGCACCCACAGGCGCAGGACGATGAGCCCGCCGACGACGCTCATCATCGCCGCCGGGATCCAGGTGATGAGCCCCCCGATCTGCTGGTCGGTCAGCGGGCTGATCGGCCACGGCCGCCCGCACAGACCGTATACCGTATAGAGGTCGTGCGTACTCAGCGCGATGTAGGCGCCGAGGGCGATCTGCGGCAGCATCACCAGCCACAGCATGGCGATCCGCGTGACGTGGCCCGGCGTGCCGTACGCCGCGACGGGCCGCGGGTCGACGATGAGCCACCAGAACAGGAGCCCGTCGACCAGCATGCCCCAGTTCATCAGGTTGTAGAGCGGGACGCTGAGCATCGCGTAGAGGTGGATGTCGGGGATGAGCCAGAAGTAGATCAGACCGACGAACAGCGCCGACGCGATCCACGGCTGCTGTAAGGTGCGGTAGACGGCGCGCACCGGGGCGCTGAACCACAAGGGACGCAGCACGCGCTCGCGCAGCCGCTCGGGCAGGCCCGCACCGAGCACTTCGTGCGGGGTCGCGAGCACGATCAGGAGCGGCGCGAGGTGGTGCAGGATCAGGTGTTGGAGCCGGTGCACCCAGAAGACATGCTGAGCGAGATAGTCGTAGTGGGTCTGGAGCACGAGGTAGGCCAGCGTCAGGCCGGCGAAGAAGGCGATGCCGCGCCAGGCACCGACCGGGCGCCCGTCCCGGCGCAACCGCGCCGCGCCGCGCAGGTACAGGGCGCCCGCGCCCAGGCAGGCGAGGAGGACGGTGGGCGAGAACTCCCAGGGCGCGAGAAATGCGAGCATCGAGGTCATGGATCCGGTCGTCCGGGGCCGCGGCGCGGCCCGGGGGCCCGTTGACCGGGCATGATACCCGCACCGCCGCTACGCCGACAAGCGAAGGGGCGGCCGCGCGGCGCGCGTTCAGGGGAGTTCCTGCGGCACCGTGATCCCCGGATTCCGGCCTGCGGCCTGCATCCGGGCTACGAAAATGTAGCCCGGATGGAGCGAAGCGGAATCCGGGGAGGGAACTTCCTCCGGCGCGCGTCTCAGGGGCGACGCCGGCCGCGCCGGGTCGCGGCGCGGGGACGCGTGCCCTCTTCCGCCTCCTCGATCCCCTCGATCACGGGACAGCCCTCGCGGCTCGCGGCGCACAGATTCAGCAGGAGCCGCAACTCGTCGCGCAGGTGACTCAGCTCGGCGAGCCGCCGCTCGACCTCGGCGAGCTTGCCGGCGGTCAGCTTGCGCACGCGGGGCCGGGCGCGCACCGGATCCTCCCGGAAACGCAGCAGCGCGCCGATCTCGGCGAGCGTGAAATTCATCGCCTGCGCGCGGCGGATGAAGCGCAGCCGCGAGAGGTCGCGCGCCCCGTAGCGCCGCAGCCCCGAGGCGGTGCGCCCGACGCGCGGCAGCAGGCCGATTTTCTCGTAATAGCGCAGCGTGTCGGCACTGAGCCCGAGCCGTTCGGTGACCTCGCCGATCGACATCGCGCGCGCGTCCTCCGCACTCATGCCACACCACCCCGCATCCGCCGCAGTTCGTCGTCGAGCAGCGCGTGCAGTCGCGCCGGCGCGGCCGCGCCCGTGAGCACCAGCCGCCCGTCGATCACCAGCGCCGGCGTGGCGCGCACACCGAGCGCGACCGCGCGGTCGAGTTCGGCCACCACGTCGACCATCGAAACGCGCAGCGGGAGTTTACGATACTCCAGGTAGGCGTCGACCAGCCCGCGCATCCTGGCGCAGCGCGGACACCCCGGCGAGGTGAACAGCTCGATCTCCGGTAGCGTCACTCCGCCCTCCTCCGCAGGCGCCGGCCGATCCTGTGTCCTACATCAGACGGTTGAGCGCGAGGGCGAGGAGCACCGAGGTGAACACGACCCCGCCCGCGTACACCAGCGCCGTGCGCGTACCCATGCGCCGTCCGACGGGCCCCAAAGTGGCGACGTTGGTCCCGACACCGGCGACGAGCAGCAGCATCGCGTTTCCCGCGCCGAGGCCCTTGAGGTGCAGCGCGTGGATCCACGGCAGCGACCCGAGGCTGTCTGTGTACACGACCCCGGCGACGGCGACCGCCAGGAACACGCCCGCGAGCCCCGCACCGGCGCCGTAACGCAGCACCCAGTCCGCCGGCAGGAACTCCTTGACGATGGCCCCGAGCACCGCGCCGGCGAGTATCCAGGGTGCAAGCTCGCGCAACAGGCCGTAGGCGGTACGCAACGCCTGCCGCAGTTTGTCCCGCGGGTTCGACAGATCCCACCAGCGTTCATCCGCATCCGCCGGCGCCACCTCGCAGCCCGCGCAACCGCACGAGGATGGGGGTGACGGTTCGGCGCCCGCCGCCACCGCAACACCCGGCGCGCGCACCGCGCCGCCCAGCCGGTCGACCAGCAGCCCCGTGACCGCACCGATGGACACCCCGCACGCCGCGATCGCCACGGCGAGCGGCCAGCCGAGGAACACAACCAGCGCGATCAGCCCGTACCAGTTGAACCAGGGCGTGGCGATCAGGAACGCGCAGGCGGGCCCCCGCCGCCCGGTCGCGCGATGCAGTTCGATCGCCGTGGGAATCGCCGTGCAGCAGCACAACGGGGTGAGGAACCCGGCCGTGGCACCGGCCAGGTTCGAGCGCAACGGCCCGCCGCCGACCAGCCGTCGCAGCGCGTCGGGGCGGACCACCGCCTGCAGCAGGCCGGCGACGAAGAACCCCAGCACCGCCACTTCCGCGAATTCCCAGAGGTAGTGCGCCGTCGTGCCGGCGAGGTTGAGCAGCGCGGTCTCCATCGCTTCCCCATTCTCCGCCGGGGCCGCACCCTACACAAGGCGGAGGCGGCGATGCCGGACCTCCCCGCGCCCGCCGGCGCATCCGCACGACCGGCGGGCGGCCGGAGACCGGGCGCACCCGGGGCCACGGGCAAGGCGCCGCGCCGTATTCCCATAATACGCAAAGGTTTTTTCGGCGCTTCGGGCCCGCGGCGATCCTTGCAAGCGTCATCCCGATCGACTAGCGTAAGCAGATGCGTGTTTCCCTCCGGCACCTGATTTCGGCCCTCGCGCTGATGGCGCTGCTGCTGCCCGCGGCGCGTGCGGCCGCCGCCGCGGCGCAGTCACCTGCGCCCGCCACCGTTGCGGCGCGCGCCGACGCACCACCGGCACACCCCCAGACGTCCTGTCCTTGCGGGTGCGGACATCTGTGCCAGGGCATGCCCGGAGGCTGCTCCATGCCCGGGTGCGGCGGGTGTACGCACGCCTTCTCGATTTCCCTCGTCTCGTTGCCGTCGGCCACGCCGGTAACGGGCCCCCGCGTACCGGTCGCCTCCGGTACGCCCGGCATCCGCCCCGACCCGCTCCTGCGCCCGCCCAGGGCCTGAACACCCCGACCCCCGCCGGGCGCGCCCGGCGGATGCGGGCGGGTATCCGCGATCGTCCCCCACCTGCCGGATCCGCGCGGCCGTTGCGGCCGCGAACCGTGTACGTGGGCCGACCTCCGTACCCCGACCCCCGAGCCGATCGCCCGGCCCGCAGACCGCCCGGCATCCCGGCCGTTCCAATCGTTTCGAACCGATATCGCTGAGGAGCGTGCGTCATGTCCAACCTTCTTCACCCGCTGCTCGACCGGCGGTTGAGTCGCCGCCGTTTCGTCCAGGGGCTGGCCGCCGGTGCGGCCGCCACCGCCTTCCCGTGGCTCGCCCCCACCGCACAGGCCGCAGCGCCACGCCCGGGTCCCCACGGCCTTCCCGAACTGTCGGGCACCGAGTTCGATCTCGCGATCGAGCCGACGCCCGTGAACATCACCGGTACCCCGCGCATCGCCACGCTGGTCAACGGTCTGATCCCCGGCCCGCTGCTGCGCTGGCGGGAAGGCGACACGGTGACGCTGCGTGTCACCAACCGTCTGCCGACCTCCACGTCGATCCATTGGCACGGCATCCTGGTACCGACGGACATGGACGGCGTGCCCGGGATCAGCTTTCCCGGCATCGCACCGGGCGAAACCTTCGTCTACCGTTTCCCCGTGCGCCAGAGCGGCACCTTCTGGTACCACAGCCACACCGGCTTCCAGGAACAGACCGGCCTGTACGGTCCGCTGATCATCGAGCCGCGCGAACCCGACCCGGTGCGCGCCGACCGGGATTACGTCGTCATGCTCAATGACTGGACCGACGAGAACCCGAAGGACGTCTATTACCATCTCAAGGCCGGCGAAGGCTACTACAACTATCACAAGCGCACCGTCGGGGACTTCTTCCGCGACATCGCGACTAAGGGGCTGATGCCCACGCTGGAGAATCGCTGGGCCTGGGGGATGATGCGCATGGATCCGCGCGACATCGCCGACGTCAGCGGCCGGATGATCGGTGCGACGTACACCTATCTGATCAACGGCCATCCGCCGGCGGCCAACTGGACCGGGCTGTTCCGGCGCGGCGAGAAGATCCGGCTGCGCTTCATCAACGGCTCGGCGATGACCTACTTCGACGTGCGCATTCCGGGGCTCAAGATGACCGTGGTCGCCGCCGACGGCAGCAACGTCGAGCCGGTATCGGTCGACGAGTTCCGCATCGGCGTGGCGGAGACCTATGACGTGCTCGTCGAACCCAAGGACGACGCCTACACGATCTTCGCCCAGTCCATGGACCGCAGCGGCTACGCGCGCGGGACGCTGGCGGTCCGCGAGGGACTGAGCGTCCCGGTACCGAGGATGGATCCCATCTTCTCGCGCACGATGACCGACATGGGAATGGGCGGGATGACCGGCATGCCGGGCATGGCGGGTACGGCCGACATGCACGCAGGCGGCATGCACCGCCCGGGCTGGACGCCCCCGCCGGCGCCGAAGCTGCCGCACCCCGCCCCGGCCAACGCCGGCGGTCAGACGGCCTATCCGCAGCCCCAGGACGTACACCTGAAGGTCGGTCCGGAGGTGGTCTTCATCGCCGCACACCCCACCGAACGCCTCGACCGGCCCGGCGACGGGCTCAATGACAACGGCCGCCGGGTGCTCACCTACGCCGATCTCGTGCGCCTGGATCGCGGCCCGCAGAACATCCCCTTCCATGACCGCGACCCGGACGCCGAAGTGCTGCTGCATCTGACCGGAAACATGGGCCGTTACATCTTCGGTATCAACGGTCTCACCTACGATCAGAGCCGGCCCGTCCGGTTCCCGTACGGCCAGCGCATCTGGGTGACCCTCATCAACGACACCATGATGGAGCACCCCATCCACCTCCACGGCCTGTTCACCGAACTGGACAACACCGACGATTACCGGCGCCGGCCCCTCAAGCACACGGTCAGCGTCAAACCGAGCGAAAAGGTTCACTACTACCTCACCGCAGACGAGCTCGGTCGCTGGGCCTACCACTGCCACCTGCTCTACCACATGGAAGCCGGCATGTTCACGTCGGCGGAGGTGAAGCGATGATCTCGCGCAAAAGACTGCTGATCGGGGCCCTGGTCGCCGCCGCGGGGCTTGGCGTGCCGCCGCTGTCGCACGCCCAGCAACCGACGCGCCCGGGCTGGCCCCAACCCGTCGACAACAACCTTTCCTTCGGCTACGCGGCCCTCAATCAAAACGAGTTGCGCACCGGCGACGGCCACAGCACCTATCGTTGGGACGGGGAAGGCTGGTACGGAGGCAATATCAACCGCGTCTGGTTCAAGACCGAGGGAAATCTGAACACCGACGGCGGGGTGGTCGACGAGGCCGAGATCCAGGCCTTGTACTCGCGTGCGGTCTCGCCGTTCTTCAACCTTCAGACCGGCGTGCGCTACGACATCAAGCCGAACCCCTCCCGGGTTTGGGGCGCCTTCGGTGTCGAAGGGCTCGCACCCCTCTACTGGGAGATCGGCGCCTTCGGCTTCGTCCGCGGGGGCGGCCACTTCGCGGCGCGGCTCGAGGGTTACCACGATTTCTACCTGACGCAGCGACTGGTGCTGCAGCCGCAGTTCGAACTGAACTTCTACAGCAAGTCGGACCCGCGGACCGGTACCGGATCGGGCTTGGCGGACCTCGACTCGGGCCTGCGCCTGCGCTACGAGATCCGACGCCAGTTCGCCCCGTACATCGGCGTCACCTACCAGAACAAGTACGGGCGAACCGCCACCTATGCGCGCGCGGAAGGCGCCCCCGTGGAGGAACTGCGGTTCGTGGCCGGCATCCGCGTGTGGTACTGACGGTGCGCTGGCTCAGCGACCGGAAACCGTGGATCGCGCCGATGTCATTTCGATCCGACGTCGGCGGCGGGCCAAGGCCCGCCCTACCGGGGGCCGGGTCGGCGTGGGGGGGGGGTACCGTAGGGCCGGGCTTGCCCGGCCTACCGGCCGACGCCGCGGATCGGTGCGACATGGTTCGGATCGGCCATCGTCGGCGGGCCAAGGCCCGCCCTACGGGGGGCCGGGTCGGCATGGGCGGTAGCGTAGGGCCGGGCTTGCCCGGCCTACCGTCCGACGCCGCGGATCGATGTGACATTGACTGGATAGGCACCGCCGGCGGGCCAAGGCGCGCCCGGTGCCCCATTGACGCCAAAGGTACCGCAGGAGGTCGATCGTGAACCACGAAGAATGGGTTTGGACCGAAGGCCAGCGGCGTACGCTTGCCGTATTGCGTGTCGTCTTCGGATTGATCTGGGTCCTGAACATCTGGTTCCATCTGCACGGGGCCTATCTCGACCACTACCTCGACGGTTATCGGGCCGCGATGCAGGGCCAACCGGGGTGGTTGCAGGGGTGGATCGGGACGGTGTCCGCGGGGATCAGCGGGATCGGGCCGCGTGCGGTGGCGCTGGCGAGTGTCGCACTCGAGGCCTTCGTCGCATTCACCCTGCTCACCGGCCGGGCCGGGCGCGCGGGCGCCTGGACCGGGCTCGTCTACTGCGCGTTCATGTGGTCGACGGTCGGCGGCCTCGGCGGACCGATCACCCCCGGCTATACCGATCCCGGTCCGTGGCCGCCCTACCTCATCGGCTTCGTGCTCATTCTCGAGACCCGGGCGTGGCAGTTTCCGCGTGGGGAGGCCGCGACGCGCTGGGCCCGCGATCCCGTCGCGATCGGGCGCCTGCTGTTCGGCGCCTTGTGGGCGTTCGAGGCGTACTGGAAGTGGCACCCGGCCTTCCTGACCGGCTTTCTCGGTTACCTGGTCCCCGCCGCGCACGGACAGCCCGCTTGGATCGCCGCCTACATCGACGCGATCACGGACGTGGTCCGCATGGTGGGCCCGCTCGTCGTCGGCGTGGTCACGGCAGTGCTCGAAACGCTGATCGCCGCAAGCCTGCTCAGCGGGCGGCTCCTGCGCTATGGGCTCGTCCTCGGGGCCCTGTGGTCGATGGGAATCTGGACCACGGCCGAGGGCTGGGGCGGGCCGTACGGCCACGGGTTCAGCTCCAGCCCCATGCCCGGGGACATCTTCGGCAACGCCGTCAACTATGCGCTCCTGTTCGTGTTCCTGGTGGCCGTCTACCGGAACCGCTGGCGGTCGGTGCCGGTGTGATCGCTTCGCCGCGGGGCTGCCGGGCGGCGCCCACGGCGGTATAGTATCCGACGGTGGTGCCGGAATCCGGGCCGTACCACGGGGCGCGCGCACGGCGCCGGGGGATTCTCCCGTTCAGTTGGAGAGAACTGCCATGGGTCGGTTTCCGTCCACGGTATCGAGTTCCCACGCGCATCGCGCGCGCCGGTCGCCTGTCCCGTCATGAAACGCTCCACGCGCGGCCTGCTCTACCTGGCCGCCATCCTGCCCGCCGCTCTCCTTCTGCTGGCGTTCTCCTATCAGCTCGGGATGCACTATCTCGAGGGGCAAAACCGCGACTTCTGGACCAGTCTGGAGTGGGCCGCGGAGACCTTGACCACCATCGGCTACAGCGACTCCCACTGGCACAGCCCGGTGATGGTGCTGTTCGTGGTCATCGCCCAGTTCATGGGCGTGTTCCTGGTGTTCATGGTCTTCCCCCTCTACGTGCTGCCGTTCATCGAGGAGCGCTTCGAGGCCCGGCTCCCCGTCACCCTGCCCAGGATCGACGGCCGACGCTGGGTCTTCATCTACCGCTACGGACCGGCGGTCGCGATGCTGATCGACGACCTGCGCCGGTTCGGACGCCGGGTGGTGATACTGGAGGAGGACGCGGCGACGGCGCGCCGCCTGCTCGGGCTCGGCCTGAACGTGGTCCACGCGAGCCTCGGCGACGAACACCTCGACCTCTCCCCGCTGCTCGGCGCCGAGGCGATCGTCGCCAACGGCGAGGACCACGACAACGCCGCGATGATCTTCATCGCACGCGAGGCCGGCTTCCAGGGTCGCATCTACGCCATGGTCGACGAACCACTGCACCGCGACCTGATCGCCAAGGCGGGCGCCGATGCGGTCTACACACCGCGCCACGTGCTCGCCGCCGCGCTGGCGGCGAAGGCCGGGCGCCGTCTCCTCTCGCGCGTGAGCGGGCTGCAGCAGCTCGGCTCGCAGGTCACGGTCACCGAGATGCGTATCCATCCCGACAGCCCGCTGGCCGGGCGCGCCCTCGCCGAGGTGCAACTGCGCGAACGCTTCGGCGTCAACATCATCGGGCAGTGGGTCGACGGGGAGTTCCAGCCCGGAATCAGCGGGCGGGAGCGGCTCGCCCCCGGCGCGATCATCGTCGCCATCGGCAGCCCCCGCGGCATCGCGCGCCTCGGCGAGATCGCCACCCCGCTCAAACAGGGCGGTGCGATCGTCGTGCTCGGCTACGGCGAGGTGGGCCGCAAGATCGTCGAACTGCTGCGCGACACGGGTGAGCGCACCACGGTCATCGACGTACAGGCGCGCCCGGGTGTGGACGTGGTCGGCAACGCGCTGGAACAGGCCACGCTCGAACGCGCCGGTGTACGCGAGGCCGGCGCGGTGGTGCTCGCGCTGAGCAACGACAACGAGGCGCTGTTCGCCGCCTCGGTGATCCGCGGCTACGCTCCCCAGGTCCCGCTGATCGCCCGCGTCAACCAGGCCCAGACGGTCAAACGCCTGTATCGGGTCGGGACCGACTTCGCGCTCTCGATCAGCCAAGTCGCGGGCCCTCTGCTCGCCCGGCAGATGCTCGGCGAGACCTACGTCAGCCTCGAGCCCACGGTGAAGGTGGTCGGTATTGACGCCTCGTCGCTCGCCGGTCGGCACCCGCTGCAGACCGGCATCCGCGAGCGCTGCGGGGCGCTGGTCGTCGCACTCGAACGCGACGGCAAACTGATCGTGGAGTTCGACGAGGAGGAGCGGCTCGCGCCGGGCGATGCGCTGTTCCTGTGCGGCGCCCCGGAGGCCCTGGAAGACTGCTTCGACGCCTTCCCCGCCCTGCGCCCGCGCAGCCCGGAGCCGGCGAACGTCCCGGGCGCGGCGCAGTCCAACTGACTACGGGGCGCGAGTGGCGCGCTTCGGCGACGGGAGGGGAGCGGGCGTGGGGCGCCGCGGAACCGCACCGGCCGGGCGGAATACCGTCGCATGCCGGGGAGTCTCTTTGCTTACGGCCCACCCACCGCGGCGATCGACAAGCCGCCGGGCGCATCGGAGGATGCCATGACGATCCCGAATACGAGACGCGGAATGCAACCGTTGCGGGCCCTGCTCCTGGTCGCGGCACTGTGCACGGTGGTCTCGGCGCAGGCGGCGGACAAGGACACGGCCCGCACCCTGCCCGAGTTCCCCGGCGTGATGTCGATCCCGGTAGGAAAGAATTTGAACTACGGCGGCTTCTTCAAGAAGCATCAGCCCGTCAAGATCGTCTTCGGGGTCAGCGATCCGACGGGGCAGATGCGCGAATCGCTGACCAACGCCTCGCTGATCATCCGCTACCTCAAGGACCGCGGCTACCGCTACCACATCGAATTCGTGCTCTACGGCAAGGCGGTGCTCGCCGCCGATATGTGGAATCAGAAGTACGGCGGCTTCAACGACCTCATGGAAGCGCTGCACAAGCAGGGCGTACAGTTCCGGGTGTGTCACAACTCGATGTACACGCTGAAGGTCAAATCGAGCGACATCCACTCCTACATGAAAATCATCCCCGCCGGCATCCTCGAGTTGGCGAAGAAGCAGATGCAGGGCTACGCCTACATCAGCAACCGCTGACGCGGCATCCGGCCCGGCGGCCGAAGGCCGGTGTCGGTACTGTGCTTGCGGACCCTGAAGGGGGGCGCGGGATCGTTGCGAGGCGCCGCCGCGGCCGCCCCGCCGCTACCGTCCGCCCCGCGCCCGCCAGACCTCCACGCGGTCGTCGATCAGGTTCGTGGTGTAGACGGTACCGTCGGGCGCGACCGCGACGCCGGTCTCCGTGTAGCCCGGACCGCGGTGCACGGTACCGAAGGCGGTCAGGAAGCGGCCTTCGGGCGTGAACTTCTGAATGCGGTCGTTCTCCTGGTCGGCGACGAAGACGGCGCCGCGCGGGCCGATGGCCACGGCGGTCGGCGTGCGGAACCAGCCGTTGAACGGGCCGCGGAGGTTGGCCGCGAACGGTCCGCCCCACTTGCGCAGGAAGCGCCCGTCGGCGGCGAACACCTGGATGCGGTCGTTGTACCCGTCGGCGACGTACACGCTGCCGTCGGGCGCGACCGCGACGTCGATCGGGTAGTTGAACCAGCCGGCCGGGACGTAGCCCTTTTTGCCGGTATGGCCCCACTGCCGCAGGAAGCGGCCGTCCGGGGCGAGTTCCTGCACGCGCTGATTGTAGAAATCGGCGACGAAGACGTTACCCTTCGGCCCCACCGCGACCCCCGCCGGGGAGTTGAACTCGCCCGGTGCGGAGCCCGATCGGCCGGGAGTGCCGAAGGTGCGCAACAGGCGTCCGTCGGACGAGAACACGAGGACATCGTCGTTCCAGTAGTCGGCCGCATAGACCCTCCCGCCGGCCGCCGCGAGGTTCATCGGCCGGCCGCGGTCCGGCACCTCGATCGAGCGCAGGAAACGCCCGTCCGGCGTGAAGACCTGGATGCGGTGGTTCAGGGAATCCGCGACGGAGACGCGACCCGCATCGAAGGCAATGCCGATCGGGTTGCGAAAGCGCCCGGGCGCGGTCCCCGCCCCGCCCCAGCTCCCTACCCGCCGATAGGGCGCTTCCACTGCGGCGGGGAACCACGCCCGCCCGGCCGCGACGCCGAGAACGACCAGCACCGCGGCGAGGCCCCAGCCGATCCGCGCCGCGCGGTTCATGGACGTCCCCGGCGCGACCGCCCGTGCGGTTGCGCTGCCGATGTTGAATCCCAGCTCACGGTCGGTTCACCGAACGGTTCGATCACGGCAATCGCTCCTGCTCAGAAATTCACGCGAAATCCGGCGCGGACGGTATAGTCGCCGCGCAATGCGGTGCCGTTGAGGTTCTGCGCCACCGGCACCTGCACGGCCGCCTCCAGGATCCACTTGCGGGTGACGTACTGCAGGCCCGGCGCCAGCGCCAGCGTGGTCCCGCCCGAGTCGGGATCCGGCACCCCGCCGGCCTCGTTGCGCGCCTGGTGGACCAGATTGAACTCCAACACGCCGTAGACGAACGCCGGCAGACCGGCGCCGAGGTGCCAGGGCCACAGGCGGTACTGGACGGAGCCGTCCAGTTCGGCGACGTCGCCGAAGCGGAAGCCATCGGCGGCGGTGTTGGCCTGATAGCGGAACTGCCCGTCGAGTTCGTAGCGCAGTGTCTGGTAGGTGGAGGCGACCCCCACCACCGGATCCCAGGCGCCGGTGCCGGGCTGAAGCGGGCGCGGCAACGCCCCCATGCCGTCCCGTCGCGCGTCGTCGCCGCTCGGCATCTGCACCCCCGCGAAAGGGGCCACGCGGAAGTTGACACCGGCGCCGTCGTACCGGTACGCGGTATAGCGCCCCAGCAACGTGAAGTCGCCGAAACCGCCGCCGCTGCTGCGGGCGACCCGGCCCGCGCCGGTGTCGAGCTCCAGCCGTTTGTCGAGATACGGAAGAATGCCGAACAGCGCCAGATCCGGCGTCGCCCCCCAGGCGAGCACAGAGACGGCGGCACTCGCGCGCAGGGAACGCCGCGCCGGGGTCGGGTCGCCGCCCGCCTCCATGCGCAGAAACTGTTCGCGAAAGATGAACCGCCCGACGGCGACCGGCAACGCGGTGTTGAAGGTGATCGGCGCCGCCTGCGCCCCGGTCGCCAGCGACAAGGCGCACAGCGCGAACGCCGCCGCTCCCGGGGCGGACACGCGCTTACCGGTCACGTTCACCTCTTCGTACCGGCGGGCTCGAACCCCTTGAGGGTGAAGCCCGCGGCGCGCACCGCCTTGCGCACCTCGCCGGCCTTCAGGGTGGCCCCCGGTTTCATGGTCACCGTCACGGTCTCGGAGCGAAGGTCCGTATGTACCTTGCGCACCCCCGGAAGGCGGCTGAGCTTCTTCTCGATCCCGTACGCGCAGAAGGGACAGGCGAGACCCTCGACGTGGACGCGATACAGCGGCAGCGGCACGGGAGTTGCGGGCGCCGCCGACAGCGGCGTCGTCACAGCGCCACCCGCCAGGCCCGCCAGCAGCACGGTGGCGAACGCGGAACGGAGACGATTCATGGCGATCCTCCTCGGCCGCGCGCGACCGGCAGGCGGCCGACCCGCCACGGGCCGAACCGGGGAAGGACCTTATCCCTGGAGGGTGATCCAGATGCAAGTCCTGGCCGTTCCCCCTGCGCGGTCCCCGTCCCAGCCTCCGGTCCCATGCCCCGGGCCCTTGCATCTGGAGCGGGCTCCAGGCGTAGGGTCCCGATCACAAGTCCCGTACGGCATCCGCCGTCGCAGGCTGCGGCCAGCCCGGCGCGGGCACGACCGCCGCCGGGGCGCTCGACCCGGATCCCACGATGGACCGGCGCCGTACCGGCGGCACTGGGATTGTGGTCGACCTGCAGGAGGTGCAACGTGAATACCCACGCAACCGCCGTAACCGAAGCGTGGAGCGAGGAGCCTACCGCCAGTCCGAGACTGCGGCGCGTACGCGCCCACATCGGCGGCCTGCACTGCTCGCTCTGTACCGGCACCATCGAGCAGGCGCTCGGTCGCCGCCCGGGCGTGCACAAGGTGTCGGTGAGTCTGACCCACGAGCAGGCCCTGGTCGAGTTCGACCCCACCGTGACCTCCGCCGGCGCGCTCATGGGGACCTTGACCGACATCGGCTACACGCTCTCGGACCCGCGCAAGGTGGAGCCGTTCGAGGCCCAGGAGCGGGCCCTGGTGCGGGAGCGCAACCGGTTTCTGACCGCGCTCGCCGCGAGCCTGGCGGCGATCGGCCTCATCGCCGATCCGGCTGATCCCTGGGCGCTGGCGCTGTCGGGGTTCGTCTTCCTCAGCCTGGCCGCGTTCACGTTCGCCGTCCTCCTCGAGCGCGGCCCGCTGCGCGCGGCGGCGGGTGCGCTCGCACTCGACCAGGGCCTGCACTGCTCGCTCTGTACCGGCACCATTGAGCAGGCGCTCGGTCGCCGCCCGGGCGTGCACAAGGTGTCGGTGAGTCTGACCCACGAGCAGGCCCTGGTCGAGTTCGACCCCACCGTGACCTCCGCCGGCGCGCTCATGGGGACCTTGACCGACATCGGCTACACGCTCTCGGACCCGCGCAAGGTGGAGCCGTTCGAGGCCCAGGAGCGGGCCCTGGTGCGGGAGCGCAACCGGTTTCTGACCGCGCTCGCCGCGAGCCTGGCGGCGATCGGCCTCATCGCCGATCCGGCCGATCCCTGGGCGCTGGCGCTGTCGGGGTTCGTGTTCCTCAGCCTGGCCGCCTTCACGTTCGCCGTCCTCCTCGAGCGCGGCCCGCTGCGCGCGGCGGCGCGTGCGCTCGCACTCTCGGTCGGGGGCGGCGTGCTGTTCGCCCTGCATGCGGCGGGGTCGGTCTCCGGCGCCGCCCCGTGGCTGACCGGGGCGCTCGCCCTGGCGATGATCTTCGGGGTCGGCCCCCACATCCTGCACATGGCGCTGCAGGCCCTGCGCCGCGGGATCCTCAACCAGCACGTGCTGGTCGAGATCGGGGCCTTCGCCGGCGTCACCGGCGGGGTCATCGGACTCGCCGCGGGGCCGCCGAACTACCCCACCGCGCCGTTCTTCGCCGTCGCGGTCATGGTGCTGACCTACCACATCTTCTCCGAATGGCTGTCGCTGATCGTCAAGACCCGCAGCTCGCAGGCGGTGAAGAAGCTCCTCGACCTGCAACCCGATACCGCCCGCGTGCTGCGCGCGGGGCGCGAGGAGCGGGTCCCGGTCGAGATGGTCGCGGTCGGGGATCTCGTGCGCATCCGGCCCGGCGAGCGCGTCCCCGTCGACGGCGAGGTGGTCGAGGGACACTCGCCCGTGGACGAGTCGATCATCACGGGCGAGCCTTTTCCGGTCGTGAAGGACGTCGGTTCCACCGTCGCCGGCGGTGCCGTCAATGGCTCCGGAACCCTGCTGGTGCGCGTGAGCGCCGTCGGCGAGGAGAGCTTCCTGCAGCGCGTGATCCGCAGCGTCGAGGACGCGCGGGCCCTCAAGCCGGGTATTCTGCACGTGGTCGACCGGGTCCTGCGCGTGTATACGCCGACCGTGCTCGCGATTTCCGCGACCGCCTTCGCCGCCTGGATCGTCGGCCCGATGCTGGCCGGACACGGACTCGACCTCCAACGCGCGGTGTTCGCCGGACTCTCGGTCCTGGTGATGGGCTACCCGTGCGCGGTGGGCATCTCCGCGCCGCTGTCCATCGTACGCGGCGCCGGCGAGGCGGCCGAGCACGGCGTCCTGATGCGCACCGGCGAGTCGTTCCAGGCTCTGCGCCTGGTGAAAACCGTAGTCTTCGACAAGACCGGGACCCTCACCCAGGGACGACCCGCGGTGCGCGAGATCGAGACCCGTGGCGTCGACCCGGATACGCTGCTCGGGATCGCCGCGGCCGTCGAGGCCCAGTCCGAGCATCCGCTGGGACAGGCCGTGGTCGAAGCGGCCTTCGACGCCGGGCTCGCGCTTCCCGAAGTGGAACGCTTCGCTGCCGTGGCGGGCAAAGGGGTCATCGCGACGGTGGACGGCGATGAAATCCTGGTCGGCAGCCCGACGTTCCTGACCGGGCGCGGCGTGAATCTTACCCCGTTGAGCGACGCCGTCGCACGTCTGGAGGAAGCGGGCCGCACCGTCATCGCCCTCGCCCGCGCCGGCAAGTTGTTGGGCATCGTGGCGCTGGGGGACGCGCTGCGCGCCGATGCTGTCGCGACCGTCCGCCGGCTGCGGGGCCTCGGGATGCGCGTCGCACTGCTGACCGGAGACAACGAACGCGCGGCGCGTCACATGGCCGCGCAGGCCGGCATCGACGAGGTATACGCTGGGGTACTGCCGCAGTCCAAGGCGGACACCATCCGCCGGATCCAGGACAAAGAGCGGGGACGCGGCCGCGTCGCGATGATCGGCGACGGCATCAACGACGCCCCGGCCCTCATGCAGGCCGACGTGGGCATCGCCATGGGCGGCGGGACCGACATCGCGCTGGACGCCGCCGACGTCATCCTCCTCAACGGCCGGCTCGACGGCGTCCCCGCGGCCTACGAGATCAGCCGCCGCTCCTACCGGAAGATGCTCCAGAACATCACGCTCGCGTTCCTGTTCAACGGCATCGGGATCCCGCTCGCCGCCACCGGCCTGATCCATCCCGTCTGGGCCATGGTCGCGATGGCCGCCAGCGTCACCTCGATCTTCGTCAACTCCCTGTCGGGCCGCTCGCAGCTCTTCTTCGGCGCCGTACGCGGCGTGGGGGGCGCTACACGCGGCGTGGCGACGGGTTGAATGCAGATACGAGCCCCAAAACCGCTTGCCTCTGGAATCGACTCCAGGGTTACGCTGAATCCCGAGCGGGCGGCCGCGCCGCCCGAAACCAGCGGAGAAACGACGCCGATGAATCCTTTGCGCCTCCACCCACACCGCGCCGCGGGCCCCCTCCCCGCCGCCGCGGCGCTGCTCGCGCTGTGGGCCGCGCCGCCGCCCGCCGCGGCCCACGAGCCGGTGTTCAGCCCGGGGCCGCATACCATCTTCGGCCACGGGCTCGAGGTCGGCACCGAATTCAACTACCTCAAGGCCGGTCCCGACCGCGTCCGGGGCGCGGCGCTGCATCTCGGCTACGGCCTCACGCCCGACCTCGAGGTCGGCGCCGAGCTGCCGTTTCTCGACAACAGCTACGGCCCCGGCGGGCCCAATCAGAGCGGTCTCGGGGACGTGGAGGCGTACACGCACTGGCGCTTCTGGCGCGACGATCAGTTGGGGTACCAGGACGCGGCCGGGGCGCTGCTCGACGTCAAGTTCGACACCGCCGGCGGCGCGCGCCCGCCGAGCCTCGGGACCGGCGCCACCAGCGAACTGATGGGCTTCGACGTCAGCCACGAAGGACTGAAGTGGTACCGCTGGGCGAGCGCCTACTACGAGCACAACGGAACGAATGGTGCGGGATTCCACTACGGGGATAAGGTCTACTTCAATCTCGTCGGCGGCTGGCGCCCGACCCCGCCGAGTTTCCTCAAACCCGATACGGTGTGGATGCTCGAGCTCGACAGCGTCTACGCCCGCCACGACACGCTCAACGGCGCGGACGTGGCCGACACCGGCGGGACCGAGATCTTCGTCGCGCCGGACATCATGTGGACGCTGCGCAACTTCGCCATCCGCGCCGGGGTGCAGCTGCCGCTCTACAGCCGGCTGAACCGCGACGAATCCCCGGTCGACTATCACGTCCGGATCGAATTCGAGTGGGACTTCGCCACCCTGTAAGACGGAGGGCAACGCCATGAACCGAATCGTATCCTCGGCGCTCGCGGCCCTGATCCTGGCCGCCGCCAGTACGCCCGCGTTCGCCGACTCGCTCTACCGCATCGAGGTCTACGGCCTCAACTGCCCCTATTGCGCCTACGGTGTGCAGAAGAAGATCGAGGCGATCCCGGGCGTCCGATCGGCCGACGTCGACCTGGTCAAGGGCCGCGTGACGGTCCGCACCGCCGACGGCGTCACGCTCACCCCGAAGGAGATGCGCCGCGTGATCAACTCCGCCGGCTTCACCTTCCACAGCATGAAGCGCCTGCCCGCAGGACACGGAGCCGGCGGCGCGCGGGGCAAGGGCTGATGGGCGCGGCCGACCCCGCGCAGGACGCGGCCCGCAGCGGCGCCGTCCCGCGCGCGGACACCGCGGTGACCTGGCTGACCCTGCTGAGTTCGAGCGGCACACTCATCTGCTGCACGATCCCGATCGCGCTGGTCAGCCTGGGATTCAGCGGCGCGGTGATCGCACTCACCGCCCACGTCCCGTTCCTGGTCCCGCTGACCCGGCACAAGCTGTGGATCTTCGTGATCTCGGCGGCGATGCTCGCCCTCTCGGGCTGGCTCCTCTACCGCCCGGGCCGCGCCTGCCCCGCGGACCCGCGTCTCGCGGCCCTGTGCAACCGCGCGCAGCGCTGGAACCGGCGCGTGTACTGGTTCTCGGTGATCCTCTGGGCGGTGGGATTCTTCTTCTCCTATCTGCTCCTGCCCCTGTCGATCGCCCTGAACCTGCCGGTGATCTGATGCATCCGGCAACCGGTTCGGCGTAGAAGGCCCGCGCATTCATTCGCCTCCTCCACGACGCGGTCGCCCGGCTACGCAGTTGGCGGGCCTCCGGGCCCGCCTTTTTGTACGCGGGCGGCCCGCGCCGGCGCAGCGAAAAAACGCTTGCCTCTGGAGCCCGCTCCAGCCCTAGCGTATGACCTCGACGGCCGCGGGAACCGCCCGGCCGACAGGATTCCACAGCGGATGAAGACGGATACGCGAACGTTCCGCCGCCTGGCGCTCTCGCTCCCGGGCGCGGCGCTGGCTGCCGCCTGGTCGCTGCCCGTGGGCGCGAGCGGACACGGGCCGGTCTTCGCGCTCGCCACCCCCACCCTGGCGCGCGGGGCCTGGAGCAGCGACACGGCGGCGATGGGACTGCAGACGTCGGCGGGCGCACCGGTCATGTTCCGCCAGATGATCGGCTACGGACTCACGCCGGACCTCCAGCTCAATGTGAGCGTACCGCTGGCGCCCACTCTCGACCGCATCGCCGCCCCGCCGCGCAGCCGCCTCGCCGCCATGATGGGGGCCTGGGGCGAAGCGGAAGCCTCCGTAATGTGGCGCTTCCACTCCCGCGCCCCCCGAATCGGCGTGCGGCGTGAGAGCACGCTGCTGTTGGGGTTCGCCACACCCATGGACGCGCGCCGCAACGGCGTACGCGTGGGCCCATCCGTGCACCTCGCCCTGGTCACCGGCTACGCCTCGCGCTCCTGGTACTGGTGGGGCGGGGCGGGCTACGAGTACTACTTGCCCCGCAACGCCGACCGCCTGGGCGCCCTCCCCTATCTGACCGCCGCCCTCGGCTACCGGCCGGCGTATTTCCGCAACGCCGGTCGCCCCGACTGGCGCGGCTTTCTGGAAGCGGTCGCCGAGTTTCCCGGCCGCAACCGGATCGCCGGGCGCACGGACCCGAACAGCGGCGGGAGCCGGTTGCTGATCGGGCCCTCGGTACTTGGCCTGTTCGGGGCGTGGGGGATCGGCGCTGGAATGCTCTGGCCGGTCACCCAGCATCTCAACGGAAACCAGCCCGGGGAACGCTACCGCTGGGCCGTGAACGTGAGCTATTGGTTCTGAGGGCGCCCGGCCGATACCGCCGCCCGACTCCACCCGGAGGTGACCGATGAACGTCCTGAATCACCTACTCCCCCGCTCCGCCGGCCTCGCAACGCTCGGTGCCGCCGTGCTTCTCCCGATCACCGCGCAGGCCGCGCTGCTGGAAGTCCGGCAGACGGTTTTTGGAATGGATTGTGCACCCTGCGCCTACGGGTTGCAGCGCGCGCTGCGGGCGCTGCCCGGGGCGCGCGCGGCACGGGTCCGACTGAACGACGGCACCGCATGGGTCGCGTTCCGCCCGGGAAGTCCGGCCACGCTCGAACAGATCCGCACCCTGGTCCGCAATCAGGGCTTCTCCCCGCGCGGGGCCTGGGTCCGCGCCGAAGGACGATTGTACCGCCAGGGGCCGAACTGGCTCATCGAACTCACCCCTACGGTCCGCTACCGGGCGATCCCGCCGCAGGGGTTGACGTGGCCGGTCCCACCACCCGACGGGACGCGGCTGCGCGTGGAAGGAACCATCCCGGAAGGGCTCCGAAAACGGGACGGCGGCCCGCCGGAATTGCGTGTCACATCCTTTGCGCCCGAGCACGCCCGCCCGCCGACCGCCACCGCCCCGCACGAGTGATTGCCGGGCGCGACCCCGCGTATTCGGGCACCGGCGGCACGGGCGGGGCGACGCGGGTACCGGCGCCGCCCGTGCTGCATTTTCTCGATGAGCTGTTTTAAGATACCTCCCCAACGATTGCACGTTTGCATGGGGTGGATCATGCCTACCTACGACTACCGCTGCGAGGCGAACGGGCGGACCGTCGAGGTCCGCCACGGAATGAACGAAGAGGTCCGCGACTGGGCCGCGCTGTGCGCGCTGGCGGGGATCGAGCCCGGCGACACACCCGGCGACGCCGAGGTCGTCCGGCTGATCTCCGGGGGTTACGTGCTGCGCCACGGCGCCGGTGCCGACCCCGCCCCCGGTTGCGGGAGCGAGAGCTGCTGCGGCGGGGTGTGCGGTCTGGATTGAGCGGCGCCGGCCCGTGGGGCGGGGCTTGTCCCGCCGATGACGCCCGATCCAAACGACGTAGGACCAACCTGCGGCCTCGGCCGGGCAAGCCCGGCCCTACCCCCTCCCACGCCGATCCGGGCCCCCGTAGGGCGGGCCTCGGCCCGCCGACGACGTCCAATCCCAACGACATCGCCCCGATCCACGCCACCGGCCGAACCTGCCCGGCCCTACCCCACCTCCCACGCCGATCCGGGCCCCCGTAGGGCGGGCCTCGGCCCGCCGACGACGTCCAATCCCAACGACATCGCCCCGATCCACACCACCGGCCGAACATGCCCGGCCCCACCCCACCTCGCACGCCGATCCGGGCCCCCGTAGGGCGGGCCTCGGCCCGCCGACGGCGTCCAATCCCAACGACATCGCCCCGATCCACGCCACCGGCCGGGCATGCCCGGCCCTACCCCCACCGACGCCGTCTCATCCGAAACGCGCCGGCCGCGAACCTCCGCCCCCTCGGCGCGGTCGAAGAAACCGGCCGTCTATAGTAGAGTACCCGACCCATGTTCGAGATCTCCGGCATCGGCATCGCCGCCGCGTTCGCGGCCGGGGCCGTCTCCTTCCTGTCGCCGTGCGTGCTGCCGCTGGTGCCGGGCTACGTTTCGTACGTCGCCGGGCGCGAACTCGACGAGCTGCGCACGCAGCGGATCGCGCGCGCGCAGGCGCTCGGGATGAGCCTGGTCTTCATCCTCGGGTTCTCGACGGTGTTCGTCCTGCTGGGCGCGGGCGCCCAGTTCCTCGGCCACACGCTGCTCGAGTACCGTGCGCAGACGAACCTGATCGGGGGGGCGATCATCGTCGTCTTCGGGCTTTCGATGCTGGGTCTGTTGCGGATCCCGATGCTGCAGCGCGACGTGCGCCTGCAGTTGAACGTCCCGGGCGGGCGCGTCCTCTCGGCCTACCTCCTCGGCATCGCCTTCGCCTTCGGCTGGACGCCGTGCATCGGGCCGGTCCTCGGCAGCATCCTCATGGTGGGCGCGAGCGGGGCGAGCGGCAACGCCGCGGCGCTGCTCGCCGTCTACTCGCTCGGGCTCGCGGTCCCGTTCCTCCTGGTGGCGCTGTTCATCGACCGCTTCGTGCAGCGCATCCGCTCGGTCGGGCGCACCGGCATACGCCTGTACAAGGCCGCCGGCGTGGTACTCGTGATCATGGGCGTCCTGATCCTCACCAACCGCCTGTCGTGGATCGCGCAATGGCTCGCGCAGATGTTCCCGGCGCTCTCGCGCATCGGTTGACGCCGCGCGGGGCCGCGGCTCAGGCGGACCCCAACGCGGCCTCGATGCGCGGCCGCTGCTCCTCGAAGGTCCCGTAGAATACCTGCCCGTCGACCACCGTGATCGGCGCGACGCGCACCCCGTAGCGGCGCTTGGCCTCGTCGGCGGCGCCGGGGGCACTGAGGTCGTGCTCGGCGTAGTCGATTCCCCGTTCCGCGAACCAGCGCTTCAAGGCCGCACAGTCCGGGCACCCCGGGGCGGTGTAGAGATCGATCTCGGACATCGCCTTCGCTCCATCTACCGGTCACCGGCACGACCGGCCGGTAGAGACCGGCCGCCGCACCGGATGACAGGGCCGGAATTCCGCGCCTACGTTCGCACGCGCGCGTCGTAGCCTTCCGACTTGACCGCCTGGATCAGTTGTTGCGGGTCCGCCGCGCCCTTGACCACGGCCTGCTTCTTCTCCAGGCTGACCTCGGCGGACTCCACGCCCGCGACCGCCTGCAGGGCCTTGGTCACCGCGGCCACGCAGTGCCCGCAGGTCATTCCCGTCACTTCCAATACCGTCTCCGACATCGTTTCGCTCCTCTTGTCTTCGCACGCTCCTCCCTTCGCGCAAACCGCGCGAAGGGTCCTGACGATACCCGCCCGCCGCCCCGGCGCCTCAGTGCGCGGTCGCGGCACGCGGCGCGCTGCGGACCCCCGCCCGCGCACCGCCCGCACCGTCGATCCGTGCGGCCTTGAGCCGCCGCAGCCGCAGGCTGTTGGTCACCACGAACACGCTGGAGAAGCCCATCGCGAGCCCCGCCAGCATCGGGTTGAGATGGATCCCGAAACCGGGGTAGAACACGCCCGCGGCCAGCGGAATCAACAGAATGTTGTAGAAGAACGCCCAGAACAGATTACCCCGGATCGTGCTCATGGTCCGGCGCGCGACATCCAACGCCGTGACGACACCGGAGAGATCATCGCGGGTGAGCGTCACGTCGGCGGCCTCGATCGCGATGTCGGTGCCGGTGCCGACGGCGATGCCGACCTCGGCCTGGGCCAGGGCGGGGGCGTCGTTGATCCCGTCACCGACGAAGGCCACCTTGCGACCTTCCTGCTGCAGCTTCTGCACCGCCGCCGCCTTGCCGTCGGGCAGTACCTCGGCCTCGAAGCGCTCGATTCCCGCCGCGCGCGCGACCGCCGCGGCGGTGCGCCGCGCGTCGCCGGTGATCATGACCACCGCAAGGCCGCGCGCCTTCAGGGCCGCGATCAGCGGGGCCGCGCCGGGTTTGAGCGGATCCGCCACGGCCAGCGCCGCGAGCGGGCGGCCGTCGGCGGCGAGGTAGATCGGGGTCCGGCCCGCTTCGGCCCACTCGCCCGCGCGCGCCTCGAGGTCCGAGACGTCGACGCCCTCCCGCGTCATCAGCCGCTCGGCGCCGAGCAAAACCGTGCGGGCACCGACGCGGGCACGCACGCCGTAGCCTGGGATCGCCTGGAAGTCCTGGGCCGCGGGAACTTCGACGCCGGCCTCGCGGGCCGCCGCCACGATCGCCGTTGCCAGCGGGTGCTCGCTGCCCGCCTCCACCGCCGCGGCCAGCGCCAGCGCCTCCTCGCGCGAGACGCCGACCGGTTCGAGATCGGTCAGGCGCGGGCGCCCCTCGGTGAGCGTTCCGGTCTTGTCGAAGACCACGGTATCGACGTGGCTGAGCGCCTCGAGGGCCTCGCCCTTGCGGTAGAGTACGCCGAGTTCGGCGGCGCGCCCGCTGCCGACCATGATCGCCGCCGGCGTCGCCAGCCCCATCGCGCACGGGCAGGCGACCACCAGGACGGCCACGGCGCTGACCAGGGCGAGGACGATGGCCGGCGGCGGCCCGAAGGCGAGCCAGGCGGCGAAGGTGAGGGCGGCGAGCGCCAGCACCACCGGCGTGAACACGCGTACCACCCGGTCCGCAAGGCCCTGGATCGGGAGCTTGGAGCCTTGCGCGCGCTCCACCAGGCGGATGATCTGCGCGAGCACGGTCTGCTTGCCGACCTGGGTGGCTTCGATCTGCAGCACCCCGTGCTGATTCACCGTGCCGCCGACGACCTCGTCGCCGGGGCGCTTGGCGACCGGGGCGGGCTCGCCGGTGAGCATCGACTCGTCGACGTAGCTCTCGCCCTCGCGCACCACGCCGTCGACCGGCAGGCGCTCGCCGGGGCGCACGATCACGCGGTCGCCCGTACGCACGCTGCGGATCGGCACCTCCTCCTCGCGCCCGTCGCGCAGCACGCGCGCGGTCTTGGCCTGCAGGCCGATGAGCTTCTTGATCGCCGCGCTGGTGCGGCCCTTGGCGATCTCCTCCAGATACTTGCCGTAGAGGATGACGGTGACGATCACCGCGGCGGAATCGAAGTAGAGATTGCGTGCCTGTTCCGGGAACAGCGCGGGCAGCACCAGCACCACCAGACTGTAGAGCCAGGCCGCGCCGGTGCCGGTCATGACCAGGGAGTTCATGTCCGGCGAGAGATGACGGTAGGCGATCCAGCCCGGGCGGAAGAAGCGCCGCCCCGGCCCGAACAGCACGATGGAGGCGAGCACCGCCTCGGTCCAGTTCCAGAACCCGGCCGACGGGACCAGGGCGCGCAGGGCGTGCTCCAGACCGGGCACGAAGTTCGCGCCGAACGACAGCACCAGGACCGGAATGGTGAGCGCGGTGGCGATCCAGACGTCGCGGCGCATGGCGCGCAGCGAGGCCGCGCGCGCGGCCTCCTCGACCGCCTCCGCATCCTCGTCGCCGTCGAGCGGGCGCGGCTCGTAGCCGGTCTCCTCGATCGCCGCGGCGATGTCCTCCGGGCCGAGGGCGGCGGGCAGATAGCGCACGCTCGCACGCTCGGTGGCGAGGTTCACCGCGGCCTCCAGCACGCCCGGCAGACGCTTCAGGGCGCGTTCCACGCGCGCCACGCACGACGCACAGGTCATGCCGCCGACGCCGATCTCCAGCTCCGCGGTGACCGGCGTATAGCCGACCTCGCGCACGGCCTCCGCGATGCGCGCGGCATCGAGCCGTTCCTCGTCGTAGGCGACGCTCGCCCGCTCGGTGGCGAGGTTCACCGTCACCTCCGCGGCGCCCGGCAGGGCCTTGAGTGCGCGCTCGACGCGCCCGACGCAGGAGGCGCAGGTCATCCCTTCGATTCCGATCTCCAAGGTCTGCATCGCTCGCTCCTTATGCGTTGTCCATGGCGGGCGGCGTCCGGCATGGGGCCGAACGTCACTCGTCCTCGTTCAGGGCGGCCAGGATCGGGCACTCCGCGGTGGATCCGTGGCCGTCGCAGTGGTCCGCGAGTTCCTCGAGCGCCTCCTTCATGCGCTGCAGGTCGCGCAGCCGCGCGTCGATGTCGCGGATCTTCTCCGCGGTGAGACGCTTGACGTCGCGTGCCCGGCCCTTCGGGTTATCGCTCAGCGCGAGCAGCGCGGCGATCTCCTCCAGCGAGAACCCGAGCGCCTGGGCGCGACGGATGAAGCGCAGGCGCCGCGCCGCATCGCTGCGGTACACGCGATAACCCGCCGGCGTGCGCTCCTCCGGCTGCAGCAGCCCGAGGCGTTCGTAGTAACGCAGCGTCCCGGCCCCCACGCCGGCCCGCTTCGCCAGTGTCCCGATGGTCATGGTCTGCATGGTCGGTCCCTCCGCTTGATGGGGTGATCTTACACCTTAGAGTAAACTATAAGGTCAAGGGCCCGATCCCACCGTTGCCCAGGGCACCCTTGGGCCCACGCCCGGCCCACCGACGGCGCCGATACCTGCGACATCGGGCCGACCAACGGCGTCGGCCCGTAGGGCGGGCCTTGGCCCGCCGACGACGTTCGATTAAAACGATGCGACCCGCATCGACGGCGTCGGCCCGTAGGGCGGGCCTCGGCCCGCCGACGACGTTCGATCCATACGCCGTCGCCGCGACCCGCCGCACCGCAATGGGGTTACGCTAGGCCGGAATACCGGACGGCGCCAAACCGTCCCGGTATTTCCGGCACCACTCACCAATAACCGATTCCTGGGAGGGACCCGACCATGGGCCATCGACTGATCATCGCCGCCGCGCTCGCCGCCTGCCTGCTGTCGCCCGCGGGGGCCTCGGCCGCCGGCAACGGGCTGATCACCGTACGCAGCACCCACAGCGTCAATGTCACCATCCAGCGTCTCGAGACGGCGCTGCGGGCCAAGGGGATGACCATCTTCGCGCGCATCGACCACGCGCGTGCCGCCACGCGCGTGGGACAGAAGCTGCGACCGACGCTTCTGCTGATCTTCGGCAATCCGAAGATCGGCACCGCCTTGCTGAAGTGCAAGCAGACCGTCGGCATCGACCTGCCACTCAAGATGCTCGCCTGGAAGGACGCCCGCGGGCACGTGTGGCTGACGTATAATGATCCGCGCTGGATCGCCGAGCGCCACCATCTCGGGCGCTGCGGGGCCACGGCGGTCCGCACCATGAGCACGGCGCTGCGCCGCTTCGCGAAGGCCGCGGCCGGACGCTAGGCGCGGCGCGGGAGGTCACCCGCGCGTGACGGATTCGGGTCTCACCATCGGGCGCCTGGCGCACGCCGCCGGGGTGCACGTGGAAACGGTGCGCTACTATGAGCGCCTCGGCCTGCTGGCCCAGCCCCCGCGACCGCCCGGCGGCGTGCGCCACTACCCCGCGCACGCGGTCGAGCGCATCCGCTTCATCAAGCGCGCACAGCGCCTCGGCTTCACCCTGCACGAGGTCGCCGAGTTGCTCGCCCTCGGGGACGGACACTGCCGCGACGTACGCCGCCGCGCCGAGGCGCGGCGCGATCAGATCGAGGCCCAGATCGAGGACCTCCAGGCCATGCGCACGGCCCTCGACGAGCTGATCCGCGCCTGCGGCTCGGGACGGCGGCACGGCTGCCCGATCGTGCAGACCCTCACGCGCGGCGCGGACGGCGCCGCCGACGGAAACTCTCGCGACCCCACTCCGTGACGACGGGGGAAGACCGCGGCACTGCGAATCAGACCGGTGTATACAGGTCGCAGTAGCCCATCGGGCTGATCCGGCCCTGCACGAGCTGGCATTGCCCCGACTTCATCATCCCCGGGCCCATGCCTCCACCCATCATCCCGCCACCCATCATGGCCCCGCCCATCATCCCGTGTCCCGCGCGACCGCCCGGCGGGATGAAGTAGCGGCAGCGCGCGCACATTTTTCCGGCGTCCGGGTGATCCTGATAATGCACCGACGCCTTGGTCAACTTCTTGGACCTGGACTCCGCGGGCGCGACATCCGGCAGCACCCCGGAGAGCACGACCGCCGCCGATATCAGTACCCGCTTCAACCACGCCCTGCGTGACGGTGATTCCGAACGCATCGCCGCGATCCTCCTTTCCCCGACAAATCCCCTCTCGGCACGGCCGTGCCGTGCCGTGCCGTGCCGTGCGGGGCAAGGGTAATCCCTATACCCGGCTTCCGGGTCAAGCCCGTCCGACCGCCGCCCCTTGACTCCGTACCGCAATACGGAAGTTAGGCTGTTTTCCAACCAGTCACCTAGCCAGCCGCCTGCAATGGAGCGCTCGACGATGGAAGCACCGGCCGACCCAACCCGCGGACGCGATCGGACCGCCAACCGCAGCCTCGTCGCCGGGGCGGTGGCCGCGGTGCTCGGCTCGCTGTGCTGCGTGGGCCCGCTGGTGCTGCTGAGCCTGGGCGTGACCGGGGCCTGGATCGGCCACCTGACCGCGCTCGAGCCCTACCGGCCGGTCTTCATCGGCGTGACGGTGCTGTTCCTGGCGCTCGCGTTTCGCCGCCTCTACCTCGTCCCGCAGGTCTGCGAGCCCGGCACCCCGTGTGCGGACCCGCGCACCCGCCGCCTGCAGCGCACCCTGTTCTGGCTGGTCAGCGCGGTGCTGCTCGCCCTGCTGGCCGCGCCGTGGGTGGCGCAATGGTTTCTCGATTGATGCCGATCCCTCGGAGGACTCCGTCATGCGCATGACCTTCGTACTCGTCGCCGCGACCCTGGCGGCCGTGCTCGCCGGCGCCCCCCTCTACGCCGCCCAGACGGGCGCCGCATCGGGCGCATCCCACGCAGCGCCCGCTCCGGCCGGGAGGCCGCTGCACCTCAAGACCGTGACCCTGGCCGTGCCGGGCATGACCTGCGGTCTGTGCCCGATCACCATCCGCGCCGCCCTCGAGCACGTGCCCGGCGTCAAGCGCGCAAGCGCCGACTTCGCCGCACGCACCGCGACGGTCACCTACGACCCGCGCCGCACCGACGTGGCCGCGCTCACCCGCGCCACCGCCGATGTCGGCTACCCCTCGCACGTCAAACGCTGAGACGGCACGGAGGCCCCGCGATGGAAACCGAAGAGCTGGAAATCACCGGCATGACCTGCGAGCACTGCGCGCGCACCGTCGAGGAGGCGCTCAACGCCCTGCCCGGGGTGCAGGCCGAGGTCTCCTATGAGCAGCGCCGCGCGCGGGTCCGCACCGAGGGCGCCCCGGACCCCGGGCGGCTGATCGAGGCGGTGCGCGCCCGCGGCTACGGCGCCCGGGTGAGCCGACGCGAAGGCGACGGCGGCCTGCACGTGGCCATCGTCGGCTCCGGCTCAGCCGCCTTCGCCTGCGCCATCCGCGCCGCCGAGCAGGGCGCGCGGGTGACGATGATCGAATCGGGCACGCTGGGTGGCACCTGCGTGAACGTGGGCTGCGTACCCTCCAAGATCACCATCCGCGCCGCCCACCTCGCCCACCTCGCGCGCCATCACCCCTTCGCCGGGATCGGCGCCTGCGAGCCGTCCATCGACCGCCCGGCCCTCGTCGCCCAGCAGCAGGCGCGCGTGGCCGAACTGCGCCACGCCAAGTACGAGCGCATTCTCGAGGACAACCCCGCCATCGAACTGCTGCGCGGGCGCGCGCGCTTCCTGGACGCGAACACCCTGCTCGTGCGCACCCCCGAGGGGGAGGGGCGGCGCGTCGCGGCCGACCGTTTCCTCATCGCCACCGGTGCGCGCCCGATGATCCCCCCGATCCCCGGGCTGCGCGAGGCCCCCTACTGGACCTCGACCGAGGCCCTGGTGGCCGAGCGCCTGCCCGAACACCTCGTCGTCCTCGGGGGTTCGGTGGTCGCCGTCGAGCTCGCCCAGGCCTTCGCCCGGCTCGGCACGCGCGTCACGGTGCTCGCGCGCAGCACGCTGCTCTCGCGCGAGGATCCCGCGCTCGGGGCCGGCCTGCAGGAGGCCTTCGCCGCGGAGGGGATCGAGGTGCGCCTGCACACGGTCCCGCAGCGGGTCGCCCATGACGGCGGGCGCTTCACCCTGCAACTCGACGGCGGACCGATCCACGGCGACGCCCTGCTCGTCGCCACCGGACGCGCGCCCAACACCGCGGACCTCGACCTGCCGGCCGCCGGGGTCACCCTCACCCGCTCCGGCGCGGTCGCCGTCGATTCGCACCTGCGCACCTCCGTGCCCCACATCTACGCCGCCGGCGACTGCACCGACCAGCCCCAGTTCGTCTACGTCGCCGCCGCCGCCGGCACCCGCGCCGCGATCAACATGACCGGCGGCGAGGCCGTGCTCGATCTTTCGACGATGCCGAGCGTGGTCTTCACCGACCCCCAGGTCGCCACCGTCGGGCTCGACGAGGCCCGCGCGCGCCGGCAGGGCCTCGATCCCGAGACCCGCACCCTCACCCTCGACAACGTCCCGCGCGCGCTCGCCAACTTCGACACCCGCGGCTTCATCAAGCTGGTCGCCGAACGCGGCAGCGGGCGCCTGCTCGGCGCCCAGGTCCTCGCCGCCGAGGGCGGGGAGATCATCCAGAGCGCCGCCTTCGCGCTGCGCGCCGCCCTGAGCGTCGAGGCGATCGCCGACCAGCTCTTCCCCTACCTCACCATGGTCGAGGGCCTCAAACTCTGCGCCCAGACCTTCACCCGCGACGTCCACCAGCTCTCCTGCTGCGCCGGATGATCGTACCCCGCAGCCCCGGGAGGCCATGCCGCGATGCGTGAATTCCTCAAGCAGTTCTCCGGCCTGATCGGTGCCGGGGTAGCCGCCGCCTGCTGCCTCGGCCTACCGGTCGTGCTCGCCGCAATGGGTGCGGTAGGCCTCGGGTTCATCGTTCACGACGCCTATCTGTTCCCGATCTTCGTCGGCTTTCTCGCGCTGAGCACCGGTCTGCTGTGGCGCTCGACGCGGGCCCGCGGGCGGCGGGCGCCGCTCGCCCTCGGCGCGGCGGGGGCGCTCGTCGCCGCCGCGGGTATGTGGCTGCTGGTGACGGCGATTTACCCGCATGCCTTTCCGGTCTACGTCGGCCTCGCACTGGTCCTCGCCGCGAGCCTCTGGGACCTGATCGACGCCCGCCGGCGCGGCGCCGCCTGCGCCGCCGATGCCGCCTGCGCGCCGGACGCCGCCCCGCGCGATCCCGGCCGCCGCGCGGTCACCGGGGCCGCCCTGAGCCTCGCCGCGGCGGGCGCGTTCTACGGACTGTACCGCTCGGTGGAGGCATTCGCGCCACCCGCCGCCGCCGGAAAGATCGCCTGCTACGGAATCAACTCCTGCAAGGGCACTACGGCGTGCAGCACCGCGTTCAACGCCTGCCGCGGACAGAATCAGTGCAAGGGCAAGGGCTACGAGTACGCGACACCGAAGGAGTGCGCCCTCGAGGGCGGCGTGCCGCTCAAGGACTCGCCCGCGAACCCGGCGCGGGGCTGACGCCGAGCGCATCCGGATAGCGCGCCTCATTGACCGCGGCGCCGAGCGCGAAGGCCTCGGCGAGATCGAGCGTCCACGCCTCCGGATGCTGCGCCAGCCACTCCCCGGCCGCCGCCGGGGAGGCAAAGAAATGCACGAAGTGGCAGAAGCTCGCGGTCGTATGCCGCCGCAGTTCCTCTTCCGCGGGCATGAGGAAGGACACCACGGTCTCGTGCGGGTGCACCGACTCCACCCCGTGGGGCGCGACGGTCAGGTGAACCGGCGTGCCCGTGACCGGGCAGGCGGAGACCACCTGTGCGGTCGCATCCAGCAGCCGCGGCAGGAACAGCGCGTCCCACGCGCACCAGGTGAACAGGGTGGAGCCGTCGACCTCGAAGCGGTGAACGGTCTCCGCCGTCGAGAGCCCGAGAAAGGCCGTGATGCGCCCCGCGTCGTCGCGAAACAACCCCGGCCAGCCGGAGAGCAGCGTCTCCACCTCGCCCGGCTCGCGACCGGCCGCCGCCGCGAGCGCCGCCGGCTCCACCGCCCGCCCCCGCGCGAGCCGGCGATAGAGGGCCAGGGCGAGGTGCTGGTCGGGGACGCTCAGGAGGGGAAATGCACCCGCGAAACGCCGCGCGAGTTCGCGGATCGACCGACGGTCATCGTCGACGGAAGCGCCTGCCGTGCCCATCGGCGGTCCCTCCAGCAGCGGGTCAGGTCCGCGAAGACTAACGCCGTACCCGCGTGCGGCGTCAAGCCCCCGGGATCCAAATCACGCCATCGGCCCGCCGACGACCCCGACCCGAACCATGTCGCACCGATCCACGGCGTCGGCCGGTCGGTCGGGCGGCCGGTAGGTCGGGCAAGCCCGACCCTACGGTTCCCCCCACACCGACCCGGACCCCCGTAGGGTGGGCCTCGGCCCGCCGACGACGTCCGACCCGAACCATGTCGCATCGATCCACGGCGTCGGCCGGTAGGGCGGGGCTTGCCCCGCCGACGACGCCCGATCCATACGACATCGCCCTGATCAACGGCCTCGGCCGGGCAAGCCCGGCCCTACCCCACATCCCATACCGACCACCCCCCGTAAGGCGGGCCTCGGCCCGCCGACGACGCCCGATCCATACGACATCGCCCTGATCAACGGCCTCGGTCGGGCAAGCCCGGCCCTACCCCACATCCCATACCGACCGCCCCTGTAGGGCGGGGCTTGCCCCGCCGACGACGTCGATACCGGGAACCGACCCTACCGCGCCGCGGTCTCCGGACAGCACGCCTCGTAGCCCGGAACGCCGCGGCGGCGCTCGTACCACGCCTGGGTGCGTCCGATCACGCCCACGGCGGCGAGCATGACGGGTACCTCGATCAGCACACCGACGACGGTGGCCAGCGCGGCGCCGGAGTGGAAACCGAACAGGGAGATCGCCGTCGCCACCGCCAGCTCGAAGAAGTTGCTCGCCCCGATCAGGGCCGAGGGCCCGGCCACGCAGTGCGGCGACCGCGCGAAGCGGTTCAGCAGGTAGGCCAGCGTCGAATTGAAGAACACCTGCACCAGGATCGGCACCGCCAGCAGCACGATGACCAGGGGCTGGGCGAGGATCTGGGTGCCCTGGAATCCGAACAGCAGCACCAGCGTGGCGAGCAACGCCGCGAGCGAGAGCGGGTGCAGCCGCGCCAGCGTGCGCGCGAGCCGCGCCTCGCCGTCGGCACGGGCGAGCAGGCGCGCGCGCCACCGGACGGCGATGGCCAGAGGCACCACGATATAGAGGAGCACCGAAAGCAGCAGCGTGGACCAGGGGACGGTGATCGCCGAGAGCCCGAGCAGCAACGCCACGACCGGGGCGAAGGCGAAGACCATGATGACATCGTTGAGCGCCACCTGCGAGAGCGTGAAATGGGGTTCGCCGCGCGAGAGGTGGCTCCAGACGAATACCATCGCCGTGCACGGCGCCGCCGCGAGGAGGATCAACCCGGCGATATAGGAGTCGATCTGCGCGGCCGGCAGCCACGGACGGAACCAGTGGCCGATGAACCACCACGCCAGCAGCGCCATCGAGAACGGCTTCACCGCCCAGTTGACCAGCAGCGTCACGCCCACGCCGCGCCAGTGACGGCGCACGCCGCCGAGTGCGCGCAGGTCGACCTTGAGCAGCATCGGGATGATCATCAGCCAGATCAGCACCGCGACCGGCAGGTTGATCTGCGCGATCTCCATCCGACCCACGCCGTGGAACACGCCGGGGAACAGCCGCCCCAGCCCGATCCCGGCGCCGATACAGAGAAACACCCAGGCGGTGAGGTAACGCTCGAAGAGCCCCATCGCCGCCCCCGCCGAGCGGCGCGCGGTGACCTGACACTGCACGCTCACGATGCACTCTCCTTTGATGGCGCAGGGGACGCCGCATGGGACATCCGCGACGCCGCCTCGGATTTCTCCATGCGGTCCAGCAGTTCCTCCACGCGCGCGCGCACCTCCTCGCGCGTCGCTCTGAACACGTCCATCACCGCCTGTTCGTCCCCCGTCGCGCGCGCCGGGTCCTCCAGGGGCCAATGCTCCTTGCGCGTCCCGGGAGGCAGCGCCGGGCAGTGCTCGTCGGCGTGCCCGCAGACGGTGACCACCAGGTCGGCCCACGCCAGCATCTCATCGCTCAGGCGCGTGGACTCCTGTGCGGAGATATCGACGCCGGCCTCGGCCATCACGGCGATCGCGCGCGGATTCTTCCCGTGCGCCTCGATGCCCGCCGAGCGGAAGGCGAACCCGGGCCCCGCGAGCGCGCGGCCCCAACCCTCGGCCATCTGCGAGCGGCAGGAGTTTCCGGTACACAGGAACAGGATGTTCATCGTGCGTCAGCCGCAGCAGGCCGGCAGCGTCGGCGGGCAGCAGGCCGCATCCGCGTGCGCACCGCGTCCGTCCTCGGAGAACACCGGGGCGTCGTCGAGGGTATGGAAGGTCTCCCACGGAACGCCCTGGGGGTCGAGCGTCCAGTACTTGTCCGAGCGCGCGTAGCAGCAGGTCGCCCCGGACTGCTCGACGCCGGCGAGCCCGGCCGCCTCGATGCGTGCCCGGATCGCCCCGAGTTCCTCCGGACTGTCGGCCTGGATACCGATGTGATCGAGCCCGGGCCGGCGCCCGCGCGTGGACAACGCGAAGTGCACCTTCGGGTCCTGCAGGCGCCAGCGGGCGTAGTCCGCCTCGCGCTTGTCGGGGGCGATGCCGAACAGCGCGGTGTAGAAGCGCACGCCGGCATCCAGGTCTTCGACACTGAGGTGTACGTGCAGTCGGCTCATCGGGGCATCCTCCGGTCGGGAAAGGGGCCGCGGGTCAGGCGCAACACGGCGCCCCCGGGCGGTTGGGCATCTGCGTGAGACGGGCGTGATCGCGCGCATAGGGATCCCGGCCGGTGATGCCGGCCACGGCCGCGTCCAGGGCGGCGCGGACCCATTGCGGGAGGTCATCCGCGAGGCGGTAGTGGACCCACAAGCCCTCGCGCCGGTCGCGGACCAGCCCCGCCGCACGCAGGAGCGCCAGGTGGCGGGAGACCTTCGGCTGCACCATCCCGAGCGCAAAGGTCAGCTCGCAGACGCACAGCTCGCCTTCCGCCGCCAGCAGCGCCAGGCAGCGCAGCCGCGTGGCGTCGCCGAGAAGCCGGAACAGTTGCGGCGGATCGAGGTCCATGGGGCACTATATTACGCAATTCATATATATCGTCAAGCGTATATATCGCGACCCCGGGTACCCCTCCCCCGCCCCTCGAAACCGCGCCTCACAGCCAGCGCCGGGCCGCCCACCCCACCGACTCGGCCACGCGCCCCGACCACGCGCGGCGGCGCCAGCGCCCCAGGTCGACCTCACGCGATACCGCGAGGTCGGCGTCGAACTGCCGCCCGAGCACCGCGCAGAGCGGTACGTCGCGCGTGAGAACGGTCAGTTCGTGGTTCAGCCACAGGCTGCGATAGTCGAGATTCGCGCTGCCGACCGTCGCCCAGTCCCCGTCCGCGAGCAGGACCTTGGCGTGCAGCATGCGCGGCTGATACTCGAAGATGCGCACCCCGCCCGCCAGCAACGCACCGTAGCCCGCGCGCGCGGCCCACGCCGCGACCGGTACGTCGCTCTTGGCCGGAACCAGCACCCGCACCTCCACGCCGCGCGCCGCCGCCGCGAGCAGCGCGCGCTGCATCGGCCGATCCGGCACGAAGTACGGGGTGGTCACCGCGATCCACTCGCGCGCCGCCCCGATCAGCTTCCCGTACACGCGGCGCATCCGGTTGCGGCAGCCCTGCGACGGGGTCGGGATCAGGGCCGTGGACGCGGTGGCCGTGCGCGCCGGACTCCAGCGGCTGCGGCCGCTCCAGAACGCCTCGAACAGGAGACCCGCCTGGCGCGCCGGCAACCCGCACAGGCGCAGATGGGTATCGCGCCAGCACCGTTCGCCGACGGCGGCCGCGGAGGACTCGCGATGGATGTTGAACCCGCCGATGTAGGCACACTCGCCGTCCACGACCAGGAGCTTGCGGTGGTCGCGCCGGTTGTAGCGTAACGGCTCGCGCCACGACCAGCGATGAAACCACCGCACCCACACCCCGCTCGATTTCAGGAAGCGCCGGAGGCTGCGCGAGCCCCAGACCAGCCAGGCCGCCGCGTCCAGGTGCAGCCGCACCTCGATCCCCTCTCGGGCCCGCCGCGCCAAGGCCTCGGCGAAGCGCCGGCCGACCTCGTCGTCGGCGAAGATATAGCTCTCCAGGCAGACCGTCCGGCGCGCGCCGGCGATACTCTCGAGCATCGCCGCGTACAGGCCGTCGCCGTCCCCGTACGCCTCCAAGCCGTCCCGTCCGACGATCAGTCGCGGGACGCACCGGTGATTGACCGGCCCGCGCGCCCGGCCCGCTCTCCGGTTCATCGCGCCGGGTGCACCGCGATCGCGCCGTGCGGCGCCTTGTCCCCGGCGCCCCGCACCCGGTTAACGCGCATCCGTCGAGTCGGAGCCGGTCCGCACCGCCCGGGTGCGCCCGCCGGGCTTCGGCCCCGCGTCCCGAGGCGCGGGCCCCCGCTCCTCCAACAGGGACGCGATGGGGACGGCGAGACGCTCGGCGAGCGCCGCATCGGCCCCGCCCAGCACCGCGGCGAGCGCCCGGTCCCAGCGGTCGGCCTCTTCGCCGGCGGGCCAGTCGGCGCGCAACGACAGCCGTGCGCCGCGGTAGAGGTCGTGCAGCGTATAGCGGTCGAGGTCGCGCCCGAGCAGCCACGAATTGCCGCCGGCCACCGGTGCCACGAGGCGCATTGCCTCGAGCCGCCCGAGCATCTCCTGGATCGCCGCCGCCGAGTAGTCGCGCTCCAGGGCCTGCAGCCGTTCCATGCGCAGACCCCGGCCGAGCGCGTGCGCCGTCCACAGGTGCCCCAGCAGGCGAAACGCCAGCCGCACCGATCGACCCGCCTGCTCGTCGCTGATCCCGCTGCGATGGCAGCGGGCCCCGAGACAGTACGTCACCTCCGCCCCCAACAGCACGATCACCCACACGATGTAAACCCAGACCATGAACAGCGGAATGACCGCGAGGGCCCCGTAGACCAGTTCGTAGTTGTGTACCTGCGCGACGTAGACGGCGAATACGCGCTTGGAGATCTCGAACAGGGTGGTGGTAAACAGGCCGCCGGCGAGGGCGTGGCGGACGCGGACGTAGGCGCGCGGCGCCAGCAGAAACAGCAGCGCGAAGCCGACCGTTTCGACCGAGAGCGGCAGGATCCACAGTCCGATCCAGCCCAACCACTGCGAAAAGCTCACCAGGGCCTGGTATTTGGTGAACAGGAAGCTGGTGGTAGTGAAGCCGATGCTCAGCAACACCGGACCGAGCGTGGCGAGCGCCCAATAGCCCACGAGCGTCGCGAGGATCGAGCGGCGATGCCGGCTGCGCCAGATCCGGTTCAACGCCGAGTCGATCTCCCAAAGGATCAGCGTCACCAGTCCCACGACCCAGAGCAGCCCCCAGGCGCTCAGGCGGGCGGCGTGGACGCCGAACTCGGTGAGGTACTTCAATACGGTCTCGCGGGAGACCGGGATGAGGTGACGGATGATGCTCGCGCTCAGGGCGTTGAGCTGTTCGTGGAAGCCCGGAAACGAGCTGAGGACCCCGAAGGCCAGCACGCCGATCGGGACCAGCGCCAGCAAGGTGGTGAAGGTCAGACTCGCGGCCCGCGTGGGCACCTCGTCGCGCCACGCCCGCGTCCACGCGGCCGCGAGGAATTCCGCCGACCGACGCCGCCCGAGCCGCAGACGCCCGAGCAGCAACGCAAGCCAGGGACCGGGCCGGACCCCGCGGGAAGTCTGATGCCTGCCGTGCGGCCCCGCCGCCATCGCGGTCCCCCGGGGGCGGCGGTCCTCACCGGGAGCCGAGCACGCCCCTCATCGAGGGGCGTGCGTCAACCCGTTACGCCCCGGACCGACTGTACCTCCCGACGGGCCCGGCCTGTCAACCCGCGCGGTCCGCGCGCCCGGGTACCTCATCCGGACTGCGCACGCCGTGGGATCGGGTCAGGGTTTGATGTAGTTGTAGCCGTGTTGCTGGAGTTGGATGATGCGCACGATCCCGCCCGGCACTACGACCGCCGAACCCACCAGCTTGGGCAGGTGCCCGGTCTTGCGCTTCATCCCCTCCATGGTGTTGTGGCAGGCGTCGAACTCCACCCCCTGCGAGGAAAGTCCTTGAATTCGTTCCCGCATCTTGCTGTTTTTCAGGAGCATCTTGAGCCCAGGCCCGTAGGCGACGACGACGACCTGGACGTTGTCCGGGCCGAAGTACTTCATCATGTTCGCGACGTTGTTCAGCACCAGCTTCCAGCGACGCGGGTCCCCCTGGCTGACCTGCATGACCACATGCTGTTTGGCGAAGGCCTTGGGTTTCGCCAACTGCAGCTTGCTGAAGGAATAGTCCTTGTACAGCGACCAGTCCTCGGCGTGGGCCGGTTGAATCCCGTAAAACGCCAACGCGGCGACCGCGGCAAGTGGCGCGAGAACACGAAGACCGTTCATGGCTTTCTCCTATCCGGTTTGCAGGGTGGCCGAGCGCCGGCCGGCATCGAAACGCCGTGGTCCAGGACTCCGCCGGCCGGACCCGGACGAACGTCCCCGGGTCCCCGCACGGAGCGCCGCGCGGAAACGAACGGACCCGCCCGTCGTTCGACACACCTGGATTTCGCGAGCGGCGCGGCGCCGGTCGCAGGGGACCGCACGGCATCCGTCACGGTCAGCACTGAAGACGCGCCCGCTTTCGCGATTATTCCGCGCCGGGCGCCGCAGACAACCGGGCACGCGCGCACCGCGGGCCCGATACGCCGTCTTTCTCCGGAAACCCGTATCAAAGGCCCGTGGGCGTCGCCGCGGGCACTACAATCGATAGAAGGACCCGACCCCCGACAACAGCACGTTGAAGGCCAGGCTGACCCGCTCGCCCCCCTGGTTCGGGGTCTCGTAGCCGTGCCGGATCTGGCTCGGAAACAGGTACGCATGTCCCGCGGTGGCCGGATAGGCGATGCGGTTCGCGGTAAAGATCGTCTGCTCCCGGACCCCGATCGCCAGATAGGGCTGGCTGTTGAATTCGGGCTTCTCGAAGATCAGCGGGGCGCTGCGCTTCGCGTCCGCCTTCAGGTAATAGACCCCGGAGACGACCGAGTTTCCGTGGTAGTGCATGCGTTGAAAGCCGCCCTCGGGGGCCCGGTTCACCCAGGCATGAACGATCTCGAAGCGGTCGTATTGATAGCAGTAGACATTGTCCAGGTAATCGGCGACGCACTCCTCCAGAAACGTCGACAACGCACGAAAACGGGGCTCCCGCAGGATGTTCAGCCGATCGGCGGTGGATTCGGTTTTCGACCCGGAGTTGGGAAAGAACTCCAGTCCTTCGAGGTCGATCTCTTCGTGCTGCGGATTGCGATAACGCACCACCGCGCCCAGCGGAAAGATCGGGCGTACTTCGCCCTTCGGCTTGTCGCTCACGGCGTGATCCAGCCGCTCTTCGCCACCAGACGCGGCTCCCCCCGCCCGGTCAGCGCGACGATATAGACGCCCTTGGACGCGAAGCGCTCGCCCGGACCCAGCGCGAGCGCCGGATAGATCCCCGGATTGAGATCCTTTTGGGATTCGTCCTCCACGCGCTCGAGCAGATAGTCGCGATAAAAGTCGTTGCTGATCTCGAACAGGGCAGCCTCGAGCAGACTCATCGCGTAGTATTCCTCGAACATGATCCGCGGGTGACTCAGATCGAGACCGCGGGTGCGCATCCAGGCCCGCGTCTCGAAGGACTTGACGTGCGACGACGGATTCAACTCGTAGGGCTCGGCGAACCGCATACGGCGCGCAAGTGCAGGCTCGACCGGTTTCCCGACGGCTGGAATCGCACGCGCCGGCAGAAAGATCCGGCGAACCCGCGGGTCCACGGCGGCCAGGGCCGCCAGGGTCGGACGGACGTCGCGTCCGGGCCAGATGACCAGAACCGCCTTGGGATCGCGGGCCACCTCGCGCAGGCGGCGCTCGAGGGTGGCGCGGCTGTGAAACGTGAACTCCCGCAGGCCTCCCGGCCCGGCGTGGTCCGCCATCGCGTGTCTGAAAACGGCGGCCGGGACCCGCCCGTACTCGTCCGCGGCCGTGAGCTGAACCACGTCGGATCCGGCCGCCGCGCCCGACTTCGACGCGATGAACCGGGCGATCGCCCGTGCCTCCAACGGCAGGCCCGCGTCGAAGTAGACCGTATATCCATCCTTCGGCGGCGGCCACGCCGGCAGCTCGGTATCCGGAAACAGGCACGGGATCCGGTTCTCGTCGCAGAACCGGGACGGTCCGGCCCAGGAGCCGTCGACCTTCCCGCCGACCAGCGCGAAAACCGGGTGCTTGCGGTATTGGGCTTCGAGTTGCGCGCGCCAGGTGCGGGCAGGCCCCTTGAGTTCCCACACCGTCAGCTTCCACGCCCGCTCGATCGGCACGAACTCGGAACGGTTGTAGGGGGAGAAGCGGTGGCGCGATCGATCTTCGTGCAGCCGCAGGTTGTGGAAGTGCACGTACATCCGAAGAACGCTCAGCATCGCGGCCCGTTCCGGCGCGGGGACGTTGTCGGAAAATACGGTTGCGAAGCGGATCTCCTGCTGATTGACGCCCGGATCGACGTGCGCGGACAGGGTGCGCAGGTACGCGTACAAGGCCGCGACGTCCGCCTTCGACAGGCGGTAGTGCGGCATGATTCGCGCCAGACGCTGTCCGGCCGGGTCCACGCCCTCCTCCAACACCGTCGCCAGGGTGGACAGGGTGTACGCGGGGCGCATGTGCGGCTGATGCAGCCGGGTCTTGAAGCGCCGCGGCTGAATCTGGTGAAAGAAGTCCGGAAACAGCCGGCGGCGATCGAGCTTGCGGGGAGCGAACAACAGCGGGCCGCTCACCGGCGGAACGTAGTAGCCCCCCTCACTCGAGCCCAGGCCGCTGGGGCGGTGACAATTCACGCAGGCCGCCTGAGCCCCGCGCATCGGCACGTCGCCCTGCGAAACGGCATGGACCGGCGCGCCGTCCGTGCCGATCCCGTCCCGGTACAGACGCCGGCCCTGCGCGACCTCCGAGCCTGCACCCGCCGTCCCCGCGAAGGCCGTGGCGACGATCGCCAGCGAAATGAAGGCGAGCCCCGTACGCAGGAGCCGTGAAATCGTAGCCCGCCCGCGACCGGACCGGAGACCCCCGGCGTCCATGAGCGCACGGGCCCGAAGCCCGGAACCTCCCCTCATCCCCACCCCTTTCGCGGACACGCTCCGGCGCGCCGATCAGCGCGCAGCCGCAACGGCGGTCTCGATCATGCCCACCAAAGACCGCGTACTCGTCAGTCCGTTGATGCGTTGCCACGCAAGCCCTTTGCCCGCATGGATGAAGGTGAGCGGCTTGTGCATCATCTTGTCTGCAGAGGGATCGGAGGCGTCCAGGGCCGCCTGGATCCGCTTGACCTCGGCCACGGTGCCCGTCAGCAGGTGCCAGTTCGGCGGCGGGACAACCCCGAAGTGGCGGGAATAGGCCAGTAGAACCTTCGGTGTATCGTGATGCGGGTCGATGGAAATGGTATAGAAGCCGACATCCAGCCCCCTCTTCCGCAGTTCCCGGGACGCCGCCAGAATCTGTGCGGATCGTACACCACAAATCGTCGTGCAGGTCGTAAAGAAGAACTGCACAACGACGGGCTTTTCCCCTGCCAGCGCCGCATCCATCCGAATCTCCCGCCCGTGCTGATCTGTTAGGGTAACCGGCGGGATCCTGTAGCGCACCAGCTTTGTCGTTACCGCCACCGCCCCCGGGATATCGGTGCTTATAGGCGCGGCCGAAACCCCGGGACCGAAAAGGCCGACCGCGGCAACAAGTACGCCAAGCTTTCCAGAAAAACGCTTCACTATCAGCATGCGCCGAACAATCCTCCGGCCGACCCGCCCCATCGAGGGGCGGGTCGAACCGACTCAGTGAACCGACCAGATATTCTGGTTGTGATGAAGGGGGTCGAACTGATACAGCCTGAGCCGCAGGGACGGTTCGTAATTGAAGGTGATATAGACGTCGTGCTCCGCAAGCATCTCCCCCGACGGCAACTCATGCGCCGCGCGCGGCATCCGATCGGGCCAGTCCTTGCCTTCCGGATCCAGCTTGTCCTCCCAGATCTCTTTGACTTTCTCGATCTCTGCCATATTCACCTTCGGCCGGTGACGCGCCGCCTCCATGCGCACCTCCGCCGCCTCCGGAATCTCCGCGTCTGGCGGGGGAACCGCGGCAGGAACCAGCACCGGCGCCGGGCTCTGTACCGTCCAATAGGCGCGACCGAATGTGAACCACGGACCATCGCCACCGACAGGGATCGTGTTCTGGTAGGTGTTCTCCCAGCCCCGCATCCCGCCGAAGTCCACCGGAAGGTAGGCATGCGGGAAGTAATCGCCGTTAATAAGGTGCACGTGAAGCTTGAAACCCCGCACGTGCCACTTATCGAGCAACGGGTGGTGCAACGTCCGCGACCATCCCTTGACGTGCCCGTAGATGGTGTTGTTGACGTAGAAGAGCGTGATACCCGCGCTCGGGTCCGCCTTTACTCCATCCGGGAGCTGACTGCGGTTCTGCCACTGGTGAAACGCCCTTTCGGCCTCCCGCATGACCGGCGGGTTGTACCCGGTCTCCTGCAATGTCCTGAACGCCCTCCACATGCGTTTGGCAGGAGACAGGTCGCCGATCATCGCGATCGCGGCGAGCTTGGACGCCTCGTCCTTACGCGGATCCGTTCCGAACGTATCCGTTTCCCATTGGGGCAGCGTGCGACCCATCGCGACCTTGCGCGCGTTCTCCATGACCTCGACGCGGCCGGGATGCCGTCTCCAGCCCCAGGTGTAGGTCAGGTTCCAGAATCTCCCGGGCGGCTGTCGAATAACAAAGGTCGTACGTGTCCCGTCCCGAATCGGGAAAAACGTCGCGTCGAACATCACGTCCGGAACCGCCTTGCCGAGCACATCCGGATCGTCGAAAAACACCTGCGCCGGAGAAAAATCGTCGTTCCCACGGTGCAGGGCATCAATGACGTAGGTAACCGTGTACGGGACCTCCAGTACCGCGGACGGGTCGATAAACGCCGTATCCGACTCGATATGCTGCCCGAACCAGATCTGGTGAACGGTAACGTTCCCGCCGATCACCTTGCCGTTGGCGTCGTAGGTCGGAATGACCTTTTTAACCTCACTACCTGCGAGATAGTGAAGCATCGGAATTCCGCTGTAGACTCGATCGGGAATCGGATTGCCCTCCAGAATATCTATTCCACGCTGCAGATCGGCATAGTTGAAGCTCGACCGGGAATACCCGTAGCCTGCGTGGCGCGGATTATCGCTGTTGTAGAGCGGTTTCTTGTGCCAGGACTTGAATATCGCCGCCAAATCATCCGCCGGAGACGCGGGATTGATCGACTCCACTACCGGATCGGCGTGGAGGTTGTACGGATGTTCCGGAGTCGATGTCAAGGTATTCGGAATCGGGACCCCGTTCGCCGCCTTGACGTTGGCATAAACGGTCGGCAGAAGGTTCGTGGGATTCACCCATGGATCCGACTCCGGGAAGTTGCTGGTCGGAGTTGAGATATAGGTCGTGCTGCCGTCGGCCGAGGTTGTCATGGTCCAGGCCGATTTCGGCGGGACCGGCTGCGGAAGACGGTCCGCCGGCGGCGGGGGCGGCGGGGGGGACGCCTGCGCCGCGGTGATTCCTGTCGTCGCGGCGATGATTGCACCTATAATGCCATAGATCAGCGGGCGCTGCCGATATGAATTCATCTTGATCACCTGCTCTTTCGGTTGGGCTCGGGCGGTTGGACTCGGGTCGCCTTGTCAGCCGACGCGGTGGTTGAACGGGAGGCCGGCTTCGTCGAGTTTGCGCGGCCCTGCACGCCGCATCTCCCCGTCGGAACGTCCGCCCGGCAGAATCGAACGGATTCTAAGTACCGCGTCGTCCGCCGCGATCGAAGACGGGAACAGGCCCCATAGTCCCACCGGCTCGTTGCCGTAGTGCATCGCGTCCAGGCGCGTGTGCGGATCGGGCTTGCGATGATGACGATAAAGACGCATCGCCAGCACCGCGCCCTCTTCCTCCGAAAGCACGCGCACGAACTGCCAACCATGATCCGGAACCCCCATCTTGCGCGCGAACGCGCGCAACCTGGCCGGGGTGTCCCGGACCGCGTCGCTGGTAATGGAGATAAACTGCACGTCCTTACCGAAGCGCGGCCCGAGCTTCTTCGCGATTTCCACCAGCTTCGCCGTAATGGGGAACCTCGCCTCGTTATCGATAGCCATGTAGTTGAGCACGACCGCCTTTCCGCGGATCAGATCCGCGTAGAGGTGCAGTCGCTTGCCGTCCATGGTCTCGACCATCGCCTCCGGGAGCTGCGCGCGTCCGTAGAGCTTGGCGCGCGTAAGCTTCGCCCCCTTCTTCGCGGTCGAACCCTGTTGAACCGCGCCTACCGCCGCCGTCGCCGCGAGCCCCGCCGCGGCACCGGATACACCTTTCAGGAACTTTCGCCGATCGTTCATTCCTTCCCCCGCATCAGTCCAGACGTATGGGTCGCACTTTGCCGTGTAGTCCGCCTAGAAGCCCGTACCCGGTTCGACGATATCCCACCGGATCATCATGGCGTGATCTTCGTGGACCACGTTGTGGCAGTGCATGACGTACTTGCCGAAGAAGTCGCGCCACCGCCCGAAGAACTTCACCTCGTCTCCGGGACCCAGTTGCACCACGTCCTTCCGGCCCCATTTCATCGATCCCGGGGGCACCGGCTTGCCGTTGACCTCGATGATCTGGAATTCCTCAAAATGGGTATGGATCGGATGCCCCCAGGCATCGCCGTCGTTGCGCAGCGTCCAGATCTCCGCGGTCCCCTGCTCGATCGCCGCATCGATTCGGTTCGGATCCATCAACCGTCCGTTGATCGTGAACAGCCCGTTGGTGTAGTCGAATACAAACAACCGCTCGCGCTTGACCTCGCTGAGGTCGATTTTCGGCCGCTCGATCATCCGGTCCGGGATACGGCTTGGATCCTCCACCCGGCCTCCGACCACGTCGAAGCGCATCAGCAGGTTGGTCGGGTCGAGATAGCGCCCCGTCGCTCCCGCGCCGTCATCGCGCTCCTCCAGGCGGTTGGTCAGATAGATCTGATCCCCCTCCCGATACTTCGAGAAGTCGACGATGATGTCGTAGCGGTTTGCCGGCCAGATATCGAAGTAGTCCTTGGTTTCGATCGGGTGCGGCAGAAGGTTCCCGTCGTTCGAGATGATGTAGACGGTCTCCGGCGTCTTTCCGTCCTTGGTGAACGCCAGGGAGTAGAAGCGCGACGGCCCTCCGTTCAGGAGCCGGAGGCGGTACTTGCGGCGCTCCACCTTGAAATACGGCTGGATGATCCGGTTGACGGTAAAACGGTCGCCGATCATGCCGTTCACGGTATAGAACGGGTTGGGACCGTAGCCGCCGTGCCCGGCCTCGCCCGACGTTGTCGGATGGGAGCCGACGAAATCCCAAACGACCTGTCCGTCCTGATCGAACTGAACGTCGTGAAGGATCAGCGGAACGTCGTACTTCCCGCTCGGAAGCCGGAACGCCTGCGGATTGCGATCGTTCTCGTTGTTCGAGTCGCGGTCGTCGAAGGCAAGGAAGAACCCGGAGAACCCGGCGTACACGTTGGTCGCCGTGAAGTCGAGGCGGTGATCGTGATACCACAGCGTACTCATCACCTCGGTCGGATCGAAGCCGGCGGGGAAACTCGGGTAATGATGGTCCCAATACTCGCCGGGATCGGCGAAATCCGCCGGGAAGCCGTCGCTCTCCGAGGCCTGGTGCCCGTTATGGGTGTGGATGGAGAACGAAGGCAAGGCCCACGCCACCTTCCCCATTCCGACCGGCGGCAGCCGATTCAGGCGACGCACGAACAGCGGTTCCCCGTAGTTGGTGATGAACGTCTGGCCCGGAGTGATGCCGTCGAATCCGTAGGACCAGGACCCGCGGTTGTACGGCGGATCGACGTGGTACGCCCACAGGATCTCCTGAAGGGTCTGAATATAGAACTTTTTCGGCTCGAACTCGTGGAAGCGCTGGTGGCGCGCCGGATCGGGCGGGGGATTCAACGCACTGCGCGGAACAGGCTTGGCGTTGGGCATCCGGAACAGCGGCGTGGTGAACGGCCGCACCGGCGGGCTCGGGTTGTCGACCCAGGACGGTGTGTACCCGTCCGGAAAGACCAGCCCGCTCTGCGGGATCATCTGCCCGGCCGCAGATTTCGTCAACAGCGCGGCACCCGCAGCCGCCCCGAGCTTCAACGTATCCCGTCTACTGACCATGTTCAGGCTCCCGTTCGGTTAAAGTTCGCCAAGTAAGTGCCCTATCCGTTCCGCGCACGCCCACACGCCTCGCGCGGACACGGCGCAACCCATCGGCTTTGAAAATAGGACCCCCCGAAAGCGAGGTGCTCTCAGAACCCCTTGTACAACTGTTCGCTCAAGTTACGGCCAACAGGATTCGGGCGTCGCAGCGTTCCGCTCGGCAGGACAGACGACATCCCCTTCTCCATCCGCCATCGCCGCAGTGCGCGATACGTGTCGCGAACTCAAGACGTCCCAACCCCCCATCTCCGTTCGAATCGCGTTATATAAGTATTCAATTGTTTCTTTGATACTCAATTCGTTAGCGAGACTCGCTGAACGAACGCTTGCTATTCAACCCGGCATACCACGCCGCGTAAAGTAACATCGTCACACTGTCTCTCTATTCCCTTTCCGTGCTCGAAGGCGTTACACTCGCCACGGCGACCGGCCCGCGACCTCGACAGAGAGCCGGCGCAACGACTCGCGGAACACACGTGCTTCGCGTCCTCGTAACCCCGTGGGGGGGCATAAACCTCGGTGGGCTTCGCAGGACCGCTGCGGGCCGTCAGACAGGGGGATCCGGGAATTTCGGGCCGGCGGCGTCCGGCGTCGCGATGATCCGCGGCACACAATCACCGTTCGCTTCCGCGGCTCGGCCGTATTCCGGCATCCCTATCTGGTGCGGCACGAGCGGGCCCGTCGCCTACCGTCGGTGAGCGCGCGCAGGCCGTCGATTCCTGACGGACGAGAGCTTGCGTCCCGCGGCGCCGGAGAACGCCCGATCCAGCGGCGGGCGTCGCATCGTGCCCGCGCGCCGCATACGAACGAAAATAAACGCAGGGCGATCCGTAAATGGACGAACCATCGCAATCAATACCGGAATCCGCGTGGATTTCCCACTTCCCAGAACTCGGCACGGTCGCGGAACCCGAATGGTCCTCCCTGGTGCAGCATACCCGCACCCAGTCGCTCTCGCGCGGCACCGTTCTCTTCTCCCCGGGGTTCCCCTGCAGGAACGTCATCCTCTTGCTGTCGGGGACCGTTCGCATCGTCATGCACGGAGAGACTGGCCGGGAAATACTGCTCCACCGCGTCACCGCGGCCGACCTGATCATCATCACCATACCCGAACTGTTTTCGGAGCTTTCGGATCTCGCCGAAGGGATTGCGGAATCGGATGTGCGGGTCGGACTGGTTCCGTTTCAGCCCTTCGCCGACGCCATCGGCGCATGCCCCGCCTTCCGCCATTTCGTATTCTCTAGAATCGCCAGCCGCCTCGGCTCGGTCATGTCCCTCCTCGACCGCATCGCCTTCCTCCGACTCGACGTCCGATTGGCCGAGCTGCTCCTTCGAGCCGTGGACCAAACCGGGAACCGGACCCTGCGAACGACGCACCATGATCTCGCGGTCGAACTGTGGTCCAGCCGTGAAAGCGTCAGCCGCCTTTTGAAGGACTTCGAGCGCAACGGCTGGGTGCGCCTGGACCGCGGGCGCGTCGAGATCGTTGCAATGGACGAGCTGAGTCGGATTGCCCGTATAGGATGAGACGATCCCGGCCAGGCGCCGTTGCCCAAACGACGCGGAACCGCACCGGATTGTTACACGCAGATCTCCAGCCGCGAGGCCCGAATCGCGCCCGATGTTCGACCAACGCGGCCGCACCCGGCCGGGCTAAAACCGCGCCGCCGGACCTCACCCGGCCGACGTCAGTCTCGCGTAATGGTCCGCCAGAAGGAATGCGAACAGCAGTGTCAGGTAAACAATCGAATAGCCGAAGGTGCGCATAGCCTGTCGGTCGTGCTTCGTCCACAGCAGGCAGAACGCCAGGACCAAGAAGAGAATATCCAGGCCGAGCACCCCCGAGAGGTAAAGCCACCCGCTCATCCCCGTCGCGAACGGAAGAAGGCTGGTCGCGATCAACAGCAGCGTATAAACCAGTATGTGCTCGCAGGTAAAGTCGACCCCGTGCGCGACCGGCAGCATCGGCACGTCGACCTTGGCATACTCCTCGCGCCGCGCGATCGCCAGCGCCCAGAAGTGCGGCGGCGTCCAGGTGAAGATGATCAAAAACAGAAGCAGCGCGTTGGGATCCAGGTGCC
>JALUXX010000054.1 GCA_027013145.1 Gammaproteobacteria bacterium
GGCGACCGGCCTTGAGATCGGCGACCGCACGTTCGAGCAGCTCGGTATAGAGTTCGAACCCGATCTCCTGGATCTGCCCGCTCTGCTCGTCGCCGAGCAACTCGCCGGCGCCGCGGATCTCCAGGTCGTGGGTGGCCAGCGTGAACCCGGAACCGAGATCCTCGAGCGCGGCAATGGCCTCCAGGCGCTTGACCGCGTCCGGTGTCATCAGGGCCTCCGGCGGTGTCACCAGGTAGGCATAGGCGCGGTGGTGCGAGCGCCCGACGCGGCCGCGCAACTGGTGCAGCTGCGCCAGCCCGAAGCGGTCGGCGCGATGGATGATCATGGTGTTGGCACTGGGCACGTCGATGCCGCTCTCGATGATGGTGGTGCAGATCAAGACATTGAACCGCTGGTGATAGAAATCCAGCATCACCCGTTCGAGTTCGCGCTCGCGCATCTGGCCGTGGGCGATGCGGATGGTGGCCTCGGGTACGAGGTCGCCGACTTCGCGGGCGATTCGCTCGATACTCTGCACCTCATTATGGACGAAATAGACCTGCCCGCCGCGCCCGATCTCGCGCAGGCACGCCTCGCGCAGCAGGCGCTTGTCCCAGCGGCAGAGGAAGGTCTTGATCGAGAGCCGCTTCTGGGGCGGCGTGGCGATGATCGACAGATCGCGCAGTCCCGCCAGGGCCATGTTCAGGGTGCGCGGGATCGGCGTCGCCGTCAGGGTCAGCAGGTCGACTTCGGCGCGTAAGGCCTTGAGCCGTTCCTTGTGGCGGACGCCGAAGCGGTGCTCCTCGTCGATGATCACCAAGCCGAGGTCGGCGAAACCCACGCCGGGCTGGAGCAGCTTGTGGGTCCCGATGACGATGTCCACGCGGCCCGCGGCCAGATCGGCGAGGACGGCCTCCTGGCGGCGGCCGGAGCCGAACCGCGACAGGGACTCGATCCGCACCGGCCAGTCGGCGAAGCGGTCGCGGAAGGTCTGCAGGTGCTGCTGCGCCAGCAGCGTCGTCGGCACCAGCACCGCCACCTGACGCCCGTTCTGTACCGCGATGAAAGCCGCGCGCAGCGCGACCTCCGTCTTGCCGAAACCGACGTCGCCGCAGACGACCCGGTCCATCGGTCGCGGCGCCGCGAGGTCCGCGCGTACCTGCGCGATCGCCGTCTCCTGATCGGGCGTCTCCTCGAACGGGAAGGCCGCCGCGAACGCGCGCAGCTCGCGGTCCTCGACGCTCAGCGCGCGCCCGGCGCGCGCCGCCCGCCGGGCGTGGATCTCGAGCAGTTCGGCGGCGACGTCGCGTACGCGTTCCGCCGCGCGCCGTCGGGCGCGCCGCCACTGTTCGCCGCCGAGCTTGTGCAGCGGGGCGGACTCGGGCGCGGCGCCGCTGTAGCGGGTCACCAGGTGGAGCGAGGAGACCGGGACGTAGAGTTTGTCGCCGCCCGCGTATTCCAGCAGCAGGAACTCGTTGTCGTCGCCGCCGACGTTCAGGCGGCTCAGCCCCAGATAGCGTCCGACGCCGTGGTCCCGGTGGACGACCGG
>JALUXX010000055.1 GCA_027013145.1 Gammaproteobacteria bacterium
GCGGTCTGGTGTCACCGGGACCTGGTGCGCGCGGTCCCCGGCGTCGTTGAGTCCCGTAGAGCGCGAGGCGCACCGGCGTCGGATCGAAGCGGCCCGGAAGGCCGCCGAAGCCGAACGCGAGCGCACGCAGGCCGAGGCCGCCGAACGGGCGCGTGATTTGTGGAATCGCGCAAAACCCGAGGGCGGCGACCACCGCTACTTGCGCCGGAAGGGAGTCAGGCCGCACGGCGCGCGAACCGACGGCGAGCGCCTCTTGGTCCCGATGCGCGACACGGACGGCAAGCTGTGGAACGTGCAGCGCATCGCGCCTGACGGCGCAAAGCGATTTCTGCCTGGCGGTCGCGTGAGGGGGTTGTACTATTCCATCGGCAGGCCGGGCGGCGTGGTAGTGCTCGCGGAAGGATTCGCTACCGGCGCGAGCGTTCACGAAAGCACCGGCCACGCGGTCGCCGTCGCGTTCTCGGCGTCGAATCTCAAACCGGTGGCCGAGGCCGTACACCGGAGGTTCCCCGCCGCGCGGATTATCATCGCAGGGGACGACGACGCGAGCGGCACCGGCCAGCGCGCGGCGCTTGAGGCCGCACGTGCGGTCGGCGGCCTGGTGGCGATCCCGGAATCGCCGGGCGACTGGAACGACGTGGCGCAAACACAGGGCGCTGGCGCGGTGCGGCAGGGCATCGAGCGTGCGCGAGCGCCCGAGCCAGCGGAAACGGCGGCGAGGCCTGCGATCCAGGTCTGGGACTGGTCAGGCTTCGTCGGCGAGCCTCCGCCCGTCGAGTGGGTCATAAAAGACCTGCTCCCCGCCGGCGGTGCGGTGGACGTGTACGGTCCGCCGGGCGCTCGGAAAAGCACGCTCATTTACCACCTGGCCGCGACCATCGCCGCAGGCGGCGGGAACTGGTTCCGGTGGCAAGTCGCCGGAGGCAAGGTGGCAATCGTCGGCGGTGAGTCGTCGACCCGCGCGGCGCACTGGCGCATGGCGCGCAGAATCATGTCGCTCGCAGGCCGAGAGCAAGAGGCAGACCGGATCGTGACGATTCCAAACCGCCCCATCCTGCGATGGGCGCGAGGCTACCAGACGGACGGTCGGCAGGAAGGGTGGGATATAACGCCGACCGGCCAGGCCGTGATCGAGTGGCTGCGGGAATACCGCCCGGCGCTTGTGATCGTGGACACGATCCTCGCCGCCGCCCACGGATGCAACGTGATCGACGTTGCGCAGCAGTACGCGCTCGCCGAGGAACTGGGCCGCATCGCGCGAGAGATAGACACAACTATCGTAACGATCTCCCACACGTCACAGGCGTCGATGGGCGCGAACGTGCGACTCGACTCCCGGCTGCATTATACGGCGCGCAGCGGGTCGAACGGTGCGCCCGGTGCCTGGCGGTGGATGTGCGGCGTGACAGGGTTGCGCGCCGAGGACGGTGAGTACCTCGGCGCGGTGGCCCGCGATCTCGATCTCGAGTCCGGGCGGTATTTCGCGGTCGGAGTGAGTAAGCACAACGAGATCGAGCAACCGCGCGACATGCACTGGACCGCACCGGCGATATTCGAGGCCCGGGCGGGAGAACTTCTGCTTGTCGCTGACGGGAAAGAAACTGCGGAGAGCATTCGCATGGCGGCGCGCGACAGAAAAAACGGCAAGGGACGCCGCAAGGCCGACTACCGGGTGATTCCTGGAGGACTGGATCACGATGATGGAGGTGACCATGCCTGCCCGTTCTAATCGTCATCGTCGTGGCGGTCGTCGCGATCACCTGCCTACTGCTCCAGCGACCGCCGCGCGCGTGCGCCTATATCAGCCCACACGCCGGCCCGTGCTACTACACGCCGGCGAGTGGGTCACGACTCAATGGGGGCGCGCTCGCGTCTCCGGGCGGCTAGGCCAAGCGCACGCGGATGCGGTGGAGACGATCCAGTATTCCGCACTCCAGACTTTTCAGGAGCCGGATGGGCGCGTGCGAATCCTGGTTGACCCGTATCGGTTGCGAAAACTCATGTCGGGTGGAACTGGTCAGTACAGCCACCAGCGGCTATGGCGACTACTGGATGAGATCATGCAGGCGACAGTGGAGTGGCAAACTCCGCAGTCGCGCGGCATCGGCCACATTATCGACGAGGTGGTAGAGGCCACCGTGCGAGTAGGTGATCCACTTCGCGGCAGTGCAGGCGAGCGGCCACTGTGGCGGGTCACTCTGGGGGCCGCGTGGGCGCGGCTGGTCGGCGCTGACCTGGGCCTGCACTACGACCCGGCCCCGATCGCCTCGCTGCGGCATGGTATCAGCCAGGCGGTGGCGCGGTTCATGCTCACCCACCGCTCCGGATCGCGGTGGGCGGTCGAAGATGTGCTGACCGCCGTGGGGGTGAAGGGTAGCGGCCAGGACCGGCGCAACGCCCGGCGGCGACTGAGGGCGGATGCCGACGGCCTCGCCGCGCTCGGGGTGGGGACCGACGGCGGGTACGTCTGGGTCGATAGCGTGCCACACCGGCCCGGTAGCGTGCCACACCGGCCCGATAGCGTGCCACACCGGCCCGATAGCGTGCCACACCGGCCCGATAGCGTGCCACACCGGCCCGATCCCTAAAGGATCTAAAGCCTTTAAAGGCTTTAAAGGGGGGGGCGGCCGGCTTGAGGCCGCCGCCCCCCCTTTTTCTCCGGCTGACCAGGCCAGGCACCCTCTGGTCAGCAAAAGCCCTGAAAAACCGCCGCCGCCGAAACCCGCCCTTGGGTACCGGGTGCGGGCGCTGCGGCGGCAGTATCAAGAAAAATTCTTGATAGATTCGCCCCCCCCGCGCGACAATCCTGCGACGACCTTCGCGCGCCGGAGGCCTCGTCGCTATGCGACACTGACGCGACACTGAGTTGTGCGACTAACGGGACATAACCGGAAACAGCCGGACAAAAAACTGTCGCGGAACAGTCGCATGGCGCGTAACCCGTTGTGCCGAAAACCGGTTTTACGGGACTGTTAATCACCGGGTCGGCGGTTCGAGCCCGTCCCGGGGAGCCAAATCAGGATTCTGAATCGATCGGGTGCGGACAGCGTGCCCGGGGGCGCGGCACGCCCCCCGTTCAGGGCGGGGTCGAGGATGGCGCGGCGTCGGATGTCCCGGCCGGCGCGCGGGACGGTGCCGACGGGGTCGAAGGATCGAAACCCGGGAGCCAAAGCGCCCGACCGGTGCGCCCGTACCCGGCGTCCAGCCAGGTCCCGACACCGCCGACCGACCCCTAGGAGCCTGTCGGACTTAGGTGTTCGTAGTGAGGCGGCGGGAGATCGAGTTCAGTTTTCCGATCGTTTGAGGCGAATAGTGATCGCTATTTAACGAAAACGATCGGAAAAATGGGCCGATCTCCCACCGCCGCAGTAGAACATGCCTAAGTCCGACAGGCTCCTAGGGCGGTGCCCTCATTGCGCCTTGCGTGCCCGGCTCTTTCCGCGCCGCGGCGCGGCAGCGGATCGCCCGCGGACGCCGCCGTCCCGGCCGCGCCCCGGCCGGCTCCTACCCGGGTCGTTCCGCGAGCGGCCGTTGCGCCCGTTGGGGATCGGCTCGGCCGGGATGCGCGGGTCGGGTGCGTAACCCGGGACGACCTCCTGCGGCAGCGAGCGCCCGATCAGGCGCTCGATATCGCGCAGAAGCTTGTGCTCGTCGACGCACACCAGCGAGATCGCCTCGCCGTCGTGTCCGGCCCGCCCGGTGCGCCCGATGCGGTGCACATAGTCCTCGGCCACATTGGGCAGCTCGAAGTTGACCACGTGCGGCAACTGGTCGATGTCGAGCCCGCGTGCGGCGATGTCCGTGGCGACCAACACCCGCACCGCACCGCGTTTGAAGTCGGCCAGCGCCCGGGTCCGCGCCCCCTGGCTCTTGTTGCCGTGAATGGCCGCGGTCGTGATACCGTCGCGCTCGAGTTGCTGCGCGAGGCGGTTGGCGCCGTGCTTGGTGCGGGTGAAGACCAATACCTGGCGCCAGTTCAGCGAACCGATCCGATGCGACAGCAGTTCGCGCTTGCGTTCGCGGTCGACCGGGTGCACCAACTGCGTAACCCGCTCGGCGGCGCTGTTACGCCGCTCGACCTCGATCAGGACCGGCGCATGCAGCAGGCCGTCGGCGAGCCGCTTGATCTCGTCCGAGAACGTCGCCGAGAACAGCAGATTCTGGCGCCCCTTCGGGCCGCCGGGGGGCAGCAGCGCGAGGATCCTGCGGATCGCGGGGATGAACCCCATATCCAGCATGCGGTCGGCCTCGTCCAGTACGAGGATCTCCACCCGCCCCAGATCGAGCGTACCCTGCTCGATGTGATCCAGCAGCCGGCCCGGTGTCGCCACCAGGACGTCCACGCCGCGACGCAGCGCGGCGATCTGCGGATTGATCTTGACGCCGCCGAAGATCGCGGCGGAGCGCAACGGCAGGTGTCTGCCGTAGACCGCCACGCTCTCGCGCACCTGCGCCGCCAGCTCGCGCGTGGGCGTCAGGATCAGGGCGCGTACAGGGCGCCCCGCGGGGGCGCGGTCCCGCCGGCCCTGCATCAGGCGCTGCAGCAGCGGGAGCGCGAAGCCGGCGGTCTTACCGGTGCCGGTCTGCGCGCCGGCCATGAGGTCCCGTCCCTCGAGCACGACGGGGATGGCCTGACGCTGTACCGGGGTGGGTTCGCGGTAGCCCTGATCGGCGACGGCACGGAGCAGTTCGGCCGACAGGCCGAGGGTATCGAATGACATGGGTGGTATTTGCCTTTTCAGTGGCCTGCCCGCGGCACGAACGCCCGGGCCGGTCCAGGCGGAATGGGGTTCAGGATTGCTTCGGGGCCAGTTTCACTGGGAACCGGGTTGGGAAAACCCGGCCGGAGAAGGGATGACCGCGATCGCGGCCCCGCAGGGCCCGGCGCAGACCGGAGTACGCCGCCGGGGGATCATATCAGCACGGGCCGGAAGAAGATATCCTACGGTCCGCCGGGCAGCCGGCCCGGAGCGGAGCCGGGACGTTCGCGCCCCTCAACACGGATTGGGACGGGGCGGGTGAAGCCCCCTCGGGATGGCCCGGAACCGCCCGTACGGCCCGCCACGATGGCACGGCTGGCGGTCGACTTCCCGCTCTTGCAAACACAAACGCGAATCGTTTACATTTAGACCCAGGTTGGAGCCGGGGCGCGCCGGCGCCGTCGAGCTCCACGGAGAGATTCATGGCACACGCACAAGTTCAGGAAGACGCCCAAGGCCCCACGGGCACGGCCGCACCCGCCGCCTTTCCGCTCGCCCTCGCCGCCCCCGGCGAACAGGTCGAGGTGGTCGCGCTGCGCGGCGGCGAGGGCCTGCAGCGGCGCCTCGCGGCCATGGGCCTGCACCCGGGATCGCGCTGCGAGGTGGTGCAGAACGAGCGCCCGGGCGGCTTGGTCGTACGTATAGGCGAGGCCCGTTTCGGCCTCGGCATGGGCATGGTCCAGAAGATCCTCGTGGTGCGCCGGCCGTGACCCGCTTCGCCGATCTGCGCGTGGGCGCCCGCGGGCGGGTGCTCGGTTTCGAGAAGACCGCCTCGGTCTATCGCAAGAAGCTGATGGCGATGGGCCTCACGCCGGGCACCGAGTTCACCGTGGCGCGCGTGGCGCCGCTCGGCGATCCCGTCGAGCTGCACGTGCGCGGCTTCGCCTTGACGCTGCGCAAGGACGAGGCCTCCGCCCTGCGGATAGAAATGGTCTGACCGGGACGCCGCCAAACGGCTGCGCCCCCGCCGTACCCCGTCCCTTCACACCGGGTCCGCCATGAGCACCTTCACCATCGGCCTGATCGGCAATCCGAACTGCGGCAAGACGACGCTGTTCAATGCCCTCACCGGTGCGCGCCAGAAGGTCGGCAACTGGCCCGGCGTGACCGTGGAACGCAAGACCGGGCGCTTCACCCACGCGGGCCGCACGGTCGAGGTCGTCGATCTCCCCGGGACCTATTCGCTCGACGCCGCCTCCTCGGCCTCGCTCGACGAGGCCATCGCGCGCGACTATGCGCTCTCGGGCGAGCCGTCGCTCATCGTCAACATCGTCGACGCCTCCAACCTCGAGCGTAACCTGTACCTCACGGTGCAGCTCATCGAGATGCGCGTGCCGGTGGTCGTGGCCCTGAACATGATCGACATGGCCGAGGAGGCGGGCATCCGCGTCGATCCCGCCGCGCTCGCCGAGGGCCTCGGGTGTCCCGTCGTGCCGATGGTGGCGGCGAAGGGCCGCGGGGTCGAAACCCTGAAGGACACCGTCGTCGCGGCGCTCGGCGACGGGACGACGCACTCCACCGCCATCGGCTATCCGCCGCTCATCGAAGAGGCCGTCGAGGCCCTGGTCCCCCGCCTCGCGGACACGGCGGCGGCTCACCGCGTCGAGGCACGCTGGCTGGCGCTCAAGCTGCTCGAGGCCGATGCGCTGGCGGACGGTTGGATCGACGCGGCCGTCCGGGCCGCGGTGCGCGAACACCAGGCGCACATCGAGGAACATACCGGGGAGGAGGCCGATGTCTGGATCGCCGACGGTCGCTACGGCTTCATCCACGAAGTGGTACAGGAGAGCGTCAAGCGTCGCGGCGTGGTGCGCCGCACCCTCACCGACCGCATCGACCGCATCGTGCTCAACCGCTTCCTCGGGATCCCGCTGTTCCTGCTCGTGATGTACCTGCTGTTCGTGGTCAGCTTCAACGGCGGCAACATCCTGCTCGACTTCTTCGACCAGACCTCCAAACTCCTGTTCGTCACCACGCCGTCCCACTTCCTCGGCGCCTGGGGTTGGCCCGACTGGCTGATCGGATTGATCACCTCCGTCGGCGGGGCGGTCGAGATCGTCTCCACCTTCATCGCCCCGATCGGCATGACCTTCCTGTTCCTCTCGATCCTGGAGGACTCGGGCTACATGGCGCGCGCGGCCTTCGTCATGGACCGCTTCATGCGCCGCATCGGGCTTCCGGGCAAGGCCTTCGTGCCGATGATCGTCGGCTTCGGCTGCAACGTGCCCGCGGTGATGGCCACGCGCACCCTGGAGGACCGGCGCGAACGGCTCGTCGCCGCGCTGATGCAGCCGTTCATGTCCTGCTCGGCCCGCCTCGTGATCTACATGGCCTTCGTCGCGGTCTTCTTCCGCGAGAACGGCGGGCAGGTCGTCTTCGCGCTCTATGTGCTCGGGATCGCTGCCGCCATCCTGACGGCCTTCATCCTCAAGCACACCGCCTTGAAGGGCGAGGCCACTCCGTTCGTCATGGAGCTGCCCCGCTACCACATCCCCACGCTCCGCGGCGTGCTGCGCACCACCTGGGACCGGCTCTCCGTGTTCATCCTTCGCGTCGGCAAGGTCATCATCGTCGCCGCGGTGATCATCAACTTCCTGGGCGTCGTGGGCGTCGGGCACGACGGCGTGCACGCGGCACGGATGGGCGACTCGGTCCTCGCCGATTTCGGTCGCGCGGTGACGCCGGTGTTCCGCCCGATGGGCATCACCGAGCAAAACTGGCCGGCGACGGTCGGACTGCTCTCCGGCGTCGTCGTCAAGGAGATCGTCGTCGGCACCCTCAATGCGGTCTACGACCGCATGGGCACCGAGGGCCGGGCGGCCGCCCCGTATCACTTTACGCGCGACTTGAAGGCGGCACTGCACACGGTGCCGGAGAATGCGCGCGCCTTTTTCCACGGGTTCCTCGATCCGCTGGGATTCTCCGACATCCGCGGCGCGGAGAGCAATCTCGAGCAGGCGGCGGAACACACCGGCGCATCGACCGCGACCCTGCGCGTCATGGGTAGCCTGTTCACGGTACCCGCGGCCATCGCCTACCTGATCTTCGTGCTGCTCTACATCCCGTGCGTGAACACCATGGCGGCGATCCACCGCGAGACCGGCTCGCGCACCTGGACGGCGTTCGCGATCCTGTGGGGCGTGGGACTCGGCTATGGTCTGGCGGTGGGCTACTACCAGCTTGCGACCTACAGCCACCACCCGATGCAGTCGGTGCTCTGGGTCGCCGGCATCCTCGCCGCCTTCGCCGCGGCGGTCTTCTGGCTGCGTCGCTACGGCTCCGGGCTCGACCGCCTGCCCGCCGTCGCGGCGGAGGGCTGAACACATGCTGGCGGACGTACGCGAATACCTGCGCGGGCGCGAACGCGCCAGCCTGCGCGACCTGGCGCTGCACTTCGACATGGCGCCGGACGCGATGCGCGAACTGCTCGGGGTATGGCTGCGCAAGGGACGCGTGCGCCGCGTGGACATCGCACCCGCCGACGGCTGCGGCTCAGCCTGCGGCGGCGGCTGCTCCGGCTGCGGCCCCGGCGGGGCCGACACCGAGGTCTATGCCTGGGCCGCCCCGGGCCCGCGCGAGCCCTCGCCGCCCGAGCGCAGGCCGTAACGGCGCCGAAAAGGCCGATCCCCGGATCCCGCTTCGCTTCATCCGGGCTACATCATCCGTGTAGCCCGGATGCAGGCCGCAGGCCGGAATCCGGGGACAACGCCCGAAAGAAAGCTCGCCCCCGGATTCCGCTTCGCTTCATCCGGGCTACATCATCCGTGTAGCCCGTATATGGTCTCCTCCCATTTTGCAAGGCCGTGAGCGGGTCGATGGCAGGGACAGGTTGCGTCCGTATATTCGGCCTGTTGGTGAGGACCCGCGAGGGGTTCTCTGGCCACGATGAAAT
>JALUXX010000056.1 GCA_027013145.1 Gammaproteobacteria bacterium
ATCGCCGCCATCGCCGCTTGGGCCCGTCTTTTCGCCTCACCCATCGGGTGAACGCCTCCTCAGCAGATTGTGTCGTCAGGACAACAGATTACATAGAAACGGCAGCGTGAATCTACGCTTCTAGGGTTATAACCCCATCTACTACATCCGTGGTATCGGATCGACGTTTAACCCCGAAGTTCTCGTTATGATCAACGGCATTCCGATTACGAATCTTTTTGTTGGAAATCGGGGGGAAGCGTGGGGAGGGATGCCCGTAGAGAACATCTCAAGAATTGAGGTCATCCGCGGTCCGGGTTCGGCTCTGTACGGCGCAGATGCGTTTGCGGGTGTAATTAATATCGTCACGAAGAGGGCGAGTGAAATTCCAGGAACGGTAATAGGGGTTCGCGCCGGCAGCTTTGATACTTACGATGGGTGGATTCTTCATGGTGGCGACTACGGCGGAACGCGGATAGCAGTAGCCGTCCAGGCGCGTACGACAGACGGCCAGGATGGGATCGTTGAACAGGATGCGCAAAGCGCCTTTGATCGGCTGTTCGGCACCCACGCATCGCTTGCCCCGGGCCCGGTATCAACCGGCGGAAGGCGTCTCGACGCCCGCATGGATATTTCGAGAGGGTTCTGGCGCCTGCGGGCGGGATATCAGGGCCGAAGGGGTATTGGTACGGGTACCGGTGCTGCGTACGCCCTGGATCCGTTTGGGTCATCGGACAGCGATCGGATAAATGCCGACCTAACTTTTCATCGCGATGATTTCCGGAACAATTGGGATGTTTTGGCCCGTCTCAGCTTCTTCGACGTGTCAACACGAAGTGATCTTACATTGTTCCCGCCCGGGGCGTTCGGCGGGGCGTTCCCGAACGGCGTGATCGGGAATCCCGACGTTTTCGAGCGCCAGGGGCGTCTGGACCTGTCGGCGTTCTATTCCGGTTTCCGCCGCCATCGGATCCGCATCGGTACGGGGGTGTTCTACGGCGACCTGTACAAGACCCACGAGACCAAGAACTTCACGCTCGGCCCAGGCGGCATCCCGGTCCCGCTCGGCGGCCTGGTCGACGTCTCGCAGAGCGCGCCCTTCATCCGCCCGCATCACCGCACCGACGCCTACGTCTTTCTCCAGGACGAGTGGGACTTCGCGCGCGACTGGGCCCTGACGGCCGGGGTGCGCTACGACCACTACTCGGACTTCGGCGGCACCACCAACCCGCGCTTGGCGCTGGTCTGGCAGGCGCGCTACGACCTCACCGCGAAGCTGCTCTACGGGCGCGCGTTTCGGGCGCCGTCCTTTGCCGAGGAATACAACATCAACAATCCGGTTGCGCTCGGAAATCCCAACCTCAAGCCCGAGACCATCAACACCGTGGAGCTGGCCTTCGATTATCAGCCCTCGCCCACCTTCCGCGCCGGCTTCGACCTGTTCCACTACCGGATGAACGACATCATCCGCTTCGTGCCGGATCCCGCACCGGCGACCAGCGCCACGGCGCAGAACAGCGGGAGTCAGACCGGGCGCGGGCTCGAGGCCGAGTTCACCTGGCATGCGACCCCGGCCTTCACGCTGCGCGGAAACTACGCCTATCAGCATTCGGTCGACGATCGCACGAATACCGACGCCGGGATGGCGCCGGAGCATCAGATCTACCTGCGCGGTGACTGGCGCTTCCTCCCCGGCTGGTCGTGGGACACCCAGGGCAACTGGGTCGCGGGGCGGCGGCGCACGGCGGGCGACAACCGCCCGCCGGTGGGGCCCTACCTGATCGTCGATACCACGCTGCGCCACCGCGTGGGCCATACCGGACTGCACCTCGCCGCCTCGATCCGCAATCTGTTCGACCGCCGCGCCAAGGAGCCGAGCCCGGCCCCGGGGCTGATCCCCAATGATCTGCCGTTGCCCGGGCGAAGCTTCTATGTCGAGGCGCGGTACGACTTCTGAAGATGTCCGGGGGATGCCCGCGGCGGGAGGACGGCGAGCGGGCGAGCGTGGTATGCGTGGACGATGAAGGGAGACAGCGACGGGATGCGGCCGGGATCGGCCGGGATGCGGCTTTCTGGCCGAGGATGAGGTTTGCCCGGGGGCGCGCCGTCCTCGGCGTCCTATGCCTCCTCCTGTGCGGATGGGCCGGCGCGGCGCCGGTCGCGGCGCCGGCGGTCGTCGGGGTCGTCTATCCGGACATCCCGCCGCCGTACCGGGCGGTGTTCACCCAGATCCTCGCCGGGGTGCGCGCCGCCCCGGAGATCGCGGTGCGTCCCTACCGCCTGGAACGCGACGTGACGCCGGCCGCGCTCGAGCGCTGGGTGCGCGCGAACGGCTGTCGCGCGGTGATCGCGCTCGGTCGGCGCGGCGTCGATGCCGCCCGCGCCCTCGGCGATGGCGTCCCGGTGATCGTCGGGGCGGTGCTGGTCACCGACCCGCCGGCGGACCGGGGTATGGTCGGGATCAGTCTCGCGCCGGCCCCCCGGCGCCTGTTCGCGCGTCTGCGGGAACTGGCGCCGGAAGTCCGGCGCGTGGCCGTGGTCTACAATCCATCGCACAGTGCCTGGTTGATCGAGCGGGCGCGGGCCGCCGCGCAGGCCCAACACCTGGAATTCACCGCGCTGACGGCGCGGGATCTGCGCGCCGCCGTACACCGCTACCGCGAGATCTTCGAGGAAGCGACGCCCGGCCGGCTCGCATTGTGGCTGCCGCAGGACCCGAGTACGGTCGACTCCGGGTCGGTCCTGCCGCTGGTGCTCCAGGCCTCCTGGGACCGGGACGTGGTGGTGTTCTCCAGCAATCCGGCCTACGTGGCGCGCGGTGTGCTCTTCGCGCTGTACCCGGACAACACCGCCATGGGGACCAGCCTGGGGCGGATGGCGCTGGAGGCGGCGCGCGACGACGGGGCGTCCCCGCGGCGGCTGCGGTTGTTGACCGACCTGTCGATCGCCGTGAATCTGCGCACCGCCGACCATCTGGGTCTGGCGTTCACCGGACGGCAGATCCAGGGCTTCGACCTCGTGTTCCCGTTGGGCCGGTAGGAGGGGAGGGATGGGCATCCTGGCACGATTGTTCCCCCCCGGGCAGGGCTTCCGGCGCCAGCTCTCGCTCGCGTTCTCGATCGGGATCGTGTGCCTGGCCCTGGGATCCTCGCTCGGCATCTCGTGGTTCGCCGCGGCGAAGGTGCGCCAGACACTCCTGGAGCAGGGGCGGCAGGTCACCGAGAGTTTCGCCCGCCAGAGCGTGCTGGCGCTGCTCTACGGCAGCGGGGAGAATGCGCGCGACGCCGCGGCCACGACGCTGGCCTTCCCGGGCGTGCGTCGCGTCGCCGTCTACGGACTCCGGGGCAAGCCCCTGCTCGACATCGGCGCGGGCGGGGCGGCGCCCGCCCGCGCCGCGGGCGCCTGGCCGTCGAAGGCCGCGCTGGTGCGGGAGACCTCGGGCGAGTGGGCGTTCGCCGCGCCGGTATACGCGGGTGCGGGCGGGCGCTCTACGCCGTCCCCCTTCGAACTCAAGGCGCCCCGGGCGCAGCTCGTCGGTCATGTCTACGTGGTGATCTCCAAGGACAATCTGCACGCACTGCAGCGCGGGATCTTCATCGACAACGTCGTCATCTCCACGGCCCTCGCGCTGCTGCTGCTGATCGTGCTGCGCCTGATCACGCGCCGGATCACCGATCCGATCCGCGGTCTGTCGATGATCATGAAGGCCGCCGAGCGCGGCGAGTCGGGGGTGCGCGCGGAGCGCCGCGGCCCCAAGGAGGCGGCCGACATGGCGCACGCCTTCAACGGCATGATGGACGCGCTCGAGCGCAACCACGCGGATCTGGTCGCGCAGAAGGAACTGCTCCAGCACCAGATGGAGGCGCAGCGCCTGATCAGCTCGATCTCCGCGCGGCTGGTCACGGCCGGCGCCACCGACCTCGGCGCGGCGGTGCACGGCGCCCTCGGCGCCGTCGGCGGGTTCTACCACATGGACCGCGCGTACGTGATGCGGCTGGACGAGGGCGGGACGCTGCTGCGGCGGACGCGCGAGTGGTGTGCGGACGGCGCCCCGCCGCTGGGTGCGGATCTGCGCGAGTGCGACGCCGGGCGCTGCGGACTGCTGCTGCGGCGTATCCATGGTCGCGAGGTCGTGGTCGTCGGGGATCTGGGGGCGGGGGAGTTCCGGGACGACGTCTGGCCGGCGCAGCTCACGGCCCGCGGGATCCGCAGTTGCGTGTTCCTCCCGATGGTGTACGGGGACGCCGTGGCCGGGGTGCTGGGGTTCGACAGCCGCACGCCGGGGCGCGAGTGGCAGGACACGGACCTGTCCCTGCTCAAGGTGGTGGCGGAGATCCTCGTCAACGCCCTCGAACGCGTGCGCGCCGAACGCCAACTGCGCGAGGCCAAGGAGGCCGCCGAGGGCGCAAACCGCGCCAAGAGCGAATTCCTCGCCAACATGAGCCACGAGATCCGCACGCCGATGAACGGGATCCTCGGCATGCTCTCGCTCCTCGCGGAGACCCCGCTCAGCACCGAGCAGCGTGAGTACACGGAGGTGGCGCGCAAGTCCGGCGACACGCTGCTGGGGCTGCTCAACGATATCCTGGACTTCTCCAAGATCGAGGCGCGCCGTCTGCAGCTCGAGGTCATCGACCTCGACGTGCGCGCCGTCGTCGACGAGACCGTGGAGCTGTTCGCCGAGCGCGCGCACGCCAAGGGGGTGGACGTCGCCGGGGTGGTCGCCGCCGCCGTGCCCGCGCGGCTGCGCGGCGACCCGATGCGCCTGCGGCAGGTGCTGACCAATCTCGTGGGCAATGCCGTGAAATTCACCGATCGCGGCTCCGTTACGGTGCGTTGCGCACTTGCCGGCGAGGATGCCGGGTCCGTGCGGCTGCGGTTCACGGTGGCCGATACCGGCATCGGCATCCCGGTGGAGGCGCAGGCGGGGGTGTTCGATCTGTTCTCGCAGGGGGACAGCTCCACCACGCGACGCTTCGGTGGGACCGGGCTCGGGCTGGCGATCAGCCGCGAGCTGATCGAGCGGATGGGCGGCGAGATCGGCGTCGATTCGCAACCCGGGGAGGGAAGCACCTTCTGGTTTACCGTCGGGCTGGCCGCCGCGGCCGGGGAGGATCCGCCGCCGGGGGCGCGGCTGGCGGGGCGCCGGGTGCTGGTCGCGGCCCCTGCGGGGCCGGCGCGCGAGGGTCTGGTCGAGCACCTGCACCGGCTCGAGGTCGTCCACGAATGCGTGTCCGGACTGCGTGCAGTGCCGGGCCGGCTGCGCGACGCGCGTGCCGGGGAGCGGTGGGAGGCGGTGATCCTCGATTCGGGGACCGACGGGGCCGGGGCCGACGAGGCGCTGGAGGTGGCCCAGGCGCTACGCGACGACCCCGCGCTGGCGGGGGTGCGGATCCTGCTGATGGTCCCCCTGGGACGCTGGGCGGGTAGTGCGGCCGAGCGCAGCGCCGGGATCGACGACTATCTCAGCAAGCCGTTGCGCTTCGCGCAGCTCGTCGAGCGCCTCGGGAACGCCCTCGACGCCGCCGGCGCCCGGGAGCGCCCGACCGTCGCCGTCCAGCCCCTCCCGGGCGCCGGGGCGCGTGTCCTGGTCGCCGAGGACAATCCGGTCAATCAGAAAGTTGCCGTGGGGATGCTCAAGCGATTGGGGTGTCGGGCCGATACGGTGGCGAACGGGCGCGAGGCCCTCCGCGCGCTGGAGTCCGGGCCCTACGACCTCGTCCTGATGGACTGCCAGATGCCGGAGATGGACGGTTTCGAGGCGACCGAAGAGATCCGCCGGCGCGAGGAGGGGGGGCGGCATACGCCCGTGGTCGCGATGACCGCCTATACGCTCAAGGGCGACCGCGACCGCTGCCTCGCCGCGGGGATGGACGACTACCTCGCGAAGCCCGTCGGGCTGGACGCCCTGCGCGCCGTGCTCCGGCGATGGCTGCCGGTCGTGCGGGAGGTTGTGACCGCGCCGTCCGGCAGGGGCGGCGCCGGCGGAGACGGCGAGCGCCCGATGGACTTCACCCGCCTGCCCAGCATCGACCCGCGTGCCTTCGAGGAGCTGCGCGAGCTGCTCGGTGCCGAACTGAATTCCGTGGCGGCGCTGTTCCTGACCGATGCCGCCGCGCGCCTCAAGCGCCTGCGCGCCGCGCTCGAGTCGGGCGACGGCAAGGTGCTCTTTGAGGAGGCGCACAGCCTCAAGGGCGGCAGCGCCAACATCGGGGCGGCGCGGCTGGCGGCGATGGCGCGCGAGCTGCAGTTCATGGGTCGCGAGGGCGATCTCACCCACGCCGCGGAGCTGGTCGCGCGGATCGAGTGGGAGCTGGCGACCGTGCAGAAGGCCCTGCGCGGCGAACTGGAGCGCCACGGGACATGAGCGCGTCCGGCGCGACGAACGGCGAACCGCTGATCCTGGTCGTCGACGACGACCCGGCGACGCGGCTCATGCTGCGCCGCGCCCTCGAGCGCGACGGCTACCGCGTCGAGGAGGCCGACGACGGGGCCGCGGCCCTGGAGCGCTACGAGCGCATCGGGCCGGACCTGATCCTGATGGACGCGGTCATGCCCGGCGTGGACGGGTTCACGGCCTGCGCGCGACTGCAGCGCCTGCCGCAGGGCCATCTCACCCCGGTCCTGATCATTACCGGCCTCGACGACGAGGAGTCGGTGAACCGCGCCTTCGAGAGCGGCGCCAGCGATTACATCCAGAAGCCGATCCGCTGGGCGGTGCTGCGCCGGCGCGTGCGGCGCATGCTCACCGAGAGCCGCGCCGAACGCCACGTCAACCACCTCGCCTACCACGATGCGCTCACCGACCTGCCGAACCGCCGTCTGTTCGCCGACCAGCTCGAACAGCGCACCGACCTGGCGCGCCGCAAGGGCCAACCGCTCGCACTGCTGTTCCTCGACCTCGACCGCTTCAAACTCGTCAACGACTCGCTGGGGCACGAGATGGGCGACCTGCTCATCCAGTCGGTCGCGCAGCGTCTCTCGGGAGCGGTGCGCAAGAGCGATATCGTCGGGCGCCTCGGCGGCGACGAGTTCACCGTGATCGTCGAGGGGGTGACCTCGGCCCAGGACGCCGCGCTGATCGCGCAGAAACTGATCGACACGCTCTCCGAGCCCTTCACCCTGGATTCGCGCGAGATCTTCGTCACCGCCAGCGTCGGCATCGCCCTGTATCCGTTCGACGGCGATCAGTCCGGCACCCTGCTGAAGAACGCCGATACCGCCATGTACCGGGCCAAGGAGCGCGGGCGCAACGGCTACCAGTTCTACACCGCGGAAATGAGCGCGCGCGCGATGGAGCGCCTGGCCCTGGAGAACAATCTGCGCCGCGCCCTGGAGCGTGACGAACTGCTGCTGCATTATCAGCCGCAGGTGCGGCTCGACTCCGGGGATCTGATCGGCCTCGAAGCCCTCGTGCGCTGGAACCATCCGGATCTCGGGTTGGTCCCGCCCGGCGAGTTCATCCCGCTCGCGGAAGAGACCGGGCTGATCGTCCCGGTCGGCGAGTGGGTGTTGCGCCAAGCCTGCCGCCAGGCGCGCGCGTGGCGCGAGGCCGGTCGCGAAACCCTGCGCGTGGCGGTCAATCTCTCGGGCCGGCAGCTTCGCCAGCAGAACCTGGTCGAAGTCATCCGCCAGATCCTGGAGGAGTCCGATCTGCCCCCGGGCGGGCTCGAACTCGAGCTGACCGAGAGCAGCATCATGCACAAAGACAAGCTCACGATCTCGACCTTATGGGCGTTGCACGAGATGGGCATCCGGCTGTCGATCGACGACTTCGGCACCGGATATTCGAATCTCGGCTACCTCAAGCGCTTCCCCATCGACACCCTCAAGATCGACCGCTCCTTCGTGCGCGACATCACCGCCGATCCCGACGACGCCGCCATCACGACGGCGATCATCGCCATGGCCCACAACCTCAAGATCGACGTCGTCGCCGAGGGTGTGGAGACCGAAGAGCAGAAGGCCTTTCTGCGCGAGCGCGGCTGCGACGCGATCCAGGGCTTCCTGATCGGGCGCCCGATGCCGGCCGAGTCCTGGCCGGGCGCGCCCGGCGCGCCGGGCGGAAGCGCGTCCGCGCCCGTGCACGGGCGTGCCGGTACCCGCGGACGCTGAATTCCGACCCCCGTCGGCCGGCAGGCCGGGCAAGCCCGGCCCTACGGTACCCCCCCCATGCCGAACCCGGCACCGGTAGGGCGGGCCTCGGCCCGCCGGCGACGTTCGATCCGAACGGCGTCGGATCAAACCACGTCGTCGGCCGGGCAAGCGCGGCCCTACCCCCCATTCACGCCGCGCCGGCACCGGTAGGGCGGGCCTTGGCCCGCCGGCGACGTTCGATCCGAACGGCGTCGGATCAAACCACGTCGTCGGCCGGGCAAGCCCGGCCCTACCCCACATTCACGCCGCGCCGGCACCGGTAGGGCGGGCCTTGGCCCGCCGGCGACGTTCGATCCGAACGGCGTCGGATCAAACCACGTCGTCGGCCGGGCAAGCCCGGCCCTACGGTACCCCCCATGCCGAACCCGGCACCGGTAGGGCGGGCCTCGGCCCGCCGGCGACGTTCGATCCGAACGGCGTCGGATCAAACCACGTCGTCGGCCGGGCAAGCCCGGCCCTACCCCACATTCACGCCGCGCCGGCACCGGTAGGGCGGGCCTTGGCCCGCCGGCGACGTTCGATCCGAACGGCGTCGGATCAAACCACGTCGTCGGCCGGGCAAGCCCGGCCCTACCCCACATTCACGCCGCGCCGGCCCCCGGTAGGGCGGGCCTTGGCCCGCCGACGCGGTATATTTGTCCCGACGCACGTCGCGCAACGGCACAAACGACCGGCGGGGTAATGATGTCCGGTTCCGGGGAAGTGGCGGTTTTCATCGGTGAGGCGCTGGCCCGCTACGGCTTCGGCCAGGGCCATCCCTTCGGGCCGGACCGCATGGACGCCTTCTGGAACGAGGCCCGCCGGCGCGGGCTGGATCGGCGCGTCACGGTGGGGGCGCCGGAAGCCGCCGCGGAGGAAGATCTGCGGCGCTTTCACACCGCGGGATATATCGAGCGGGTGCGCGCGCAATCGCGCAGCGGATTCGGTTTTCTCGACGCCGGCGACACGCCCGCCTTTCGCGGCGTGTTCGAGGCCGCGTCCTGCGTGGTGGGCACCACGCTCGCGGCGCTCTCCGCCCTGATCGAGGGACGCTGCCGCGCCGCCTTCGTGCCGATCGCCGGGCTCCATCACGCGCGGCGCGACGCCGCGGCGGGCTTCTGCGTGTTCAACGACTGCGGGGTCGCCATCGAGGTGCTGCGCGCCGTCCACGGCGTGCGCCGGGTCGCCTACGTCGATATCGACGCCCACCACGGGGACGGGGTGTTCTACGCCTTCGAGGACGACCCGGACGTCGTCATCGCCGATCTCCATGAGGACGGCCGCTACCTGTACCCGGGGACGGGGGCCGCCTCCGAGACCGGTCGCGGCGCGGCCCGCGGGACCAAACTGAACCTGCCGCTCGCGCCGGGCGCCGATGATACCGCCTTCGCCGCGGCGTGGCGGCGCGCCGAGGCCTTCGTGCGCGCGGCGCGGCCCGAGTTCGTGATCTTTCAATGCGGGGCCGACGGGCTTGCGGGGGATCCCATCACCCATTTGGCCTACACGCCGGCCGCGCACGCGCGGGCGGCCCGCGATCTCGCGGCACTGGCGCGCGATTGCGGCGCCCGGGGCGTGCTCGGCCTCGGCGGCGGCGGCTATGACCGCGCGAACCTCGCCGCGGCCTGGTGCGCGGTCCTGGAGGCCTGGATCGGCGACTGAGGCGGCCGCGCGGCCCGCGAGCCATGCATCGCGCGTGCGGATCGGTTATCCTTTAGGCCGCTTTTCCGCCCGTGGAGGATGCCGAGCGGCGGCCCGCCGGCCGGCCCTTCGCGAACGTCGGCCCCCCGCCGGGGCCGACCCGACCGGTCCGCGCACAGCGAGGCGAGACGGAAGTCGAGGACGGTCCCGCACCGGCCCGGCGCGTGCGGCCCCGCACCCCGGGACCCGGTCTCCGGGCGGCGGCGCGGCCCCGGGGCTTGCCGGCCACCCGATCATTCAGGGGAGATCCATGTATTCCGGTTCGATGAAGATTGAAGGGTTCGACGAGGCCCTCTGGCAGGCGCTCGAAGGCGAACGCCGGCGTCAGGAGGAACACATCGAGTTGATCGCCTCCGAGAACTACGCCAGTCCGCGTGTCCTCGAGGCGCAGGGCTCGGTGCTGACCAACAAGTACGCCGAGGGCTATCCGGGGCGGCGCTACTACGGCGGCTGCGAGTTCGTCGACGCCGCCGAGCGCCTCGCGATCGAGCGCGCCAAGGAGCTGTTCGGCGCGGACTACGCGAACGTACAGCCGCACTCGGGCTCGCAGGCCAACGCCGCCGTCTACCTGGCGCTGCTCGATCCCGGCGACACCATCCTCGGCATGAGCCTGGCCCACGGCGGGCACCTCACCCACGGCGCCAAGGTGAATTTCTCCGGCCGCATCTTCCGTGCGGTGCAGTACGGTCTCGACGCGGCGAGCGGGGAGATCGACTACGATCAGGTCGCCCGGCTCGCGCGCGAACACCGGCCGCGGATGATCGTGGCCGGCTACTCGGCCTATTCGCGGGTCGTCGACTGGCAGCGCTTTCGTGAGATCGCCGACGAGGTCGGGGCGTGGTTGTTCGTCGACATGGCGCACCCGGCGGGGCTCATCGCCGCGGGGATCTATCCGAGCCCGGTGAAGATCGCCGATGTCACCACCACCACCACGCACAAGACCCTGCGCGGTCCGCGCGGCGGTCTGATCCTGGCGCGCGCCAATCCGGAGATCGAGAAGAAGCTCAACTCACTCGTGTTCCCGGGCACCCAGGGCGGGCCGCTGATGCACGTGATCGCGGCCAAAGCGGTCGCGTTTCTGGAGGCGCTGCAGCCGGAGTTCAAGGACTACCAGCGCGCGGTGCTCGAGAATGCGCGCGCGATGGCGGCGGTGATGATGGAGCGCGGCTACAGGATCGTATCGGGCGGCACCGACAACCACCTGTTCCTGGTCGATCTGATCGAGCGCGGCCTGACCGGCAAGGCCGCCGACGCGGCGCTCGGCGCCGCCCACATCACGGTGAACAAGAACGCGGTGCCCAACGATCCGCAGTCACCGTTCGTCACCAGCGGTATCCGCATCGGTACCCCGGCGGTGACCACGCGCGGGTTCACGCGCGAGGAGGTTGCGGAACTGGCGGGCTGGATCTGCGACATTCTCGACGACATCGAGAACGAGGCGGTGGCGGCGCGGGTGCGCGAGCAGGTGATCGAAATCTGCCGGCGGCGGCCGGTCTACGGGCGGACCTAGCCGCGCGCCGGGGCGGCACCGGAGCAGATCGCGCTGCGGGCGACGGGGGTTGCGGGCATGCGCTGTCCCAACTGCGGTTCCGAAGACACCCGGGTGGTCGATTCGCGCCTCGCCAACGAGGGCTTCCAGGTGCGGCGACGGCGCGAATGCGGCGCGTGCGGCGACCGCTTCACCACCTACGAGAGCGCCGAGCTGGTACTGCCGCGTATCGTCAAGCGCGACGGCAGCCGCGAGGCGTTTTCCGAGGACAAGCTGCGCAGCGGCATGACGCGCGCGCTCGAGAAGCGCCCTGTGGATACCGAGCGGGTGGAGGCGGCGGTGACGCACGTCAAGCAGCGCCTGCGCGCCGGCGGGGAGCGCGAGGTCCCGTCCGGGCAGATCGGCGAGTGGGTCATGGCGGAGTTGCGCGAACTCGATCAGGTCGCCTATGTCCGCTTCGCCTCCGTGTACCGCAGCTTCGAGGACGTCAACGCCTTTCGCGAGGAGATCGAGCGTCTCGAACGCGACCTCCCGCCGGAGTTGCGCCGTCAGCAGTTGCCGCTGCTCCCCGGCGACGACGAGTGAGGCGGATGGGCGGGGATCGGGGCTTCGCCGCCGAGGAACACGCGTGGATGGCGCGCGCGCTGGAGCTGGCGCGGCGCGGGCTCTACACCACCGATCCGAATCCGCGTGTGGGCTGCGTGCTGGTGCGCGAAGGGCGCATCGTCGGCGAGGGTTGGCACCGGCGGGCCGGGGAGGCGCACGCGGAGGTGCGCGCGTTGCAGGCCGCCGGGGAGCGCGCACGCGGCGCGAGCGCCTATGTGACGCTGGAGCCGTGCTGCCATCACGGCCGGACCCCACCGTGCACGCAGGCCCTGATCGACGCCGGTGTCGCCGCCGTCGTGGCCGCAATGGCGGACCCCAATCCGCGCGTGGCGGGCCGGGGGTTCGAGCGGCTGCGCGCGGCCGGGATCGATGTCCGCGCGGGCCTGCTGGAGGAGGAGGCGCGGGCCCTCAATCCCGGATTCGTGCGGCGCATGGAGGGCGGCCGGCCGTGGGTGCGGTGCAAGATGGCGATGAGTCTGGACGGGCGCACCGCGCTCGCCTCGGGTGCGAGCCGCTGGATCACCGGGGAGGCGGCGCGGCACGATGTCCACCGCCTGCGTGCGCGCAGCTCCGCGATCCTGGTCGGTATCGGTACGGTGCTCGCCGACGACCCGTCCCTGGACGTGCGCCTCACGGCCAAAGACCTCGGACTCGATGAGGATTTGAGCGTCCCCGTTCCCCTGCGTGTCGTCGCCGATGCCCGGCTGCGTACGCCCCCTGGGGCCCGTATGCTAGGATTGCCCGGCGCCACGCTGGTCGCCGCCGTCGGGGCGCCGGAACCGCAGCGGGCGGCGCTGGAGGCGCGCGGTGCGGAAGTCCTCGCCTGCGGCGGGGCGGAGGGGCGCGTGGACCTGCGCCGCCTGCTCAGGGAGCTGGCGCGGCGCGAGGTCAACGAGCTGCTCGTGGAAGGCGGCCCGACGCTCTGCGGCGCCCTGCTCGAGGCGGGGCTGGTCGATGAACTCGTGATCTACCTCGCGCCGCATCTCCTGGGCGACGGCGCGCGCGGGCTCTTCCATCTCCCCGGCATCGGGACCATGGCGCAGCGCGTCGGGGTGGAGATCCGGGACGTGCGTGCGGTGGGCGGCGACTGGCGCATCACCGCGCGGCCGATCCCGCGCTGAGCCGCCGCATCGGCGGCGTACAGGACGGACCGAAGGCGTGTTCACGGGAATCATCGAGGCCGTGGGGGCGGTGGCGGCGGTCGAGCCGCGCGGCGCCGACGTGAGTCTGCGCATCGCCGCCGGCGGGCTCGACCTGCGCGACGTCGCGATCGGCGACAGCATCGCGGTGAGCGGGGTGTGCCTCACGGTGGTGGAACTCGCCGGCGGCGGGTTTCGCGCCGACGTCTCCGCCGAGACCTGTGCCCGCACCTGTCTCGCGCGGGCCGCGGCCGGGATGCCGGTCAATCTCGAGAAGGCGCTGCTGCCGACCACGCGTCTGGGCGGGCACCTGGTCAGCGGGCACGTCGACGGCGTGGGCGAGGTGCTGGAGCGGCGCGCCGACGGGCGCTCGGTGCGGCTGCGCCTGCGGGCGCCCGTGCCGCTCGCGCGCTACATCGCGGCGAAGGGCTCGATCTGCGTCGACGGCGTGAGTCTGACCGTCAACGACGTGGAGGGAGCGGAGTTCGGGGTCAATATCGTGCCGCATACGCTCGCATCCACCACCCTCGGCGACTTCGTGGCCGGGCGGCGCGTGAACCTCGAGGTCGACCTGATCGCCCGTTACCTGGAGCGGTTGCTGGCGGGCGGCGCCGGCGCGTCCGGGGGCGGCGGAGTGACGCGCGAGCTGCTGGCCCGCCACGGCTTCCCGGGCGCCTGAAGACGATACGGATCGGATCCCCATGCCCTTGAACGACATCACCGAGATCATCGAGGAGATCCGCCGCGGACGCATGGTCGTCATCATGGACGACGAGGACCGCGAGAACGAGGGCGACTTGGTGATGGCCGCCTCGCTGGTGACCGCCGACGACATCAATTTCATGGCCCGCTACGGGCGCGGTCTGATCTGCCTGCCCATGACCGCCGAGCGCTGCCGCCAGCTCGGTCTGCCGTTGATGGTCTCGCGGACCGAGTCGCGTTTCCCGACCAACTTCACGGTCTCGATCGAGGCCGCGCGCGGGGTGACCACCGGGATCTCCGCGGCCGACCGCGCCGCCACCGTGCGCGCCGCGGTCGCCCCGGACGCGCGCCCGGAAGACATCGTCTCCCCCGGTCACGTGTTCCCGATCATGGCCCAGCCCGGCGGCGTGCTCACCCGCGCCGGGCACACCGAGGCGGGGTGCGATCTGGCGCGGCTCGCGGGGCTGGAGCCGGCCGCGGTCATCGTCGAGATCCTAAACGAGGACGGTACCATGGCACGGCGGCCCGAACTCGAGGCCTTCGCCGCGCACCATGGGCTCAAGATCGGGACCATCGCCGACCTGATCCGCTACCGCATCGCCCACGAGAAGACCGTGCAGCGCGTGGCCGAGTGCGATCTGGATACGGTACACGGACGCTTCCGGGTCGTGGCCTACCAGGACCCGGTGGATGCCCAGGTGCACTTCGCGCTGGTACACGGCACCCCGGATCCCGAGCGGCCGGCGCTGGTGCGTGTGCAGGTGCTCGATACGCTGACCGACGTGGTCGGGATCGCGCGCGGCGACGGCGGCTGGACGCTGCAGCGCGCGCTGGCCCGGGTGGCCGGCGAGGGCGCCGGCGTGGTGGTCCTGCTGCGCCACGCGGAAGATCCGCGCGAGCTGATCCGGCGCCTGCGCGACTGCGGCTCGCAGACGCCGGAAGCGCCGTCCGCCGGCGGGGTCGGGGACCTGCGCACGCTGGGGCTCGGGGCGCAGATCCTGAGCGACCTGGGCGTGCGCCGCATGCGGGTCCTCAGTGCGCCCAAGAAGATCCACGGCCTCTCGGGATTCGGTCTCGAGGTCGTCGAATACGTGGATTGACCCGCGTGGTTGGCCGGGGCGGGCCCTGGCCCGCCGACGACGTTTGATCCGAACGACATCACCGCGATCCACGCCGTCGACCGGTAGGCCGGGCAAGCCCGGCCCTACGGTACCCCCCATGCCGACGCGGGCACCGGTAGGGCGGGGCTTGCCCCGCCGGCGACGTTTGATCCAAACGACATCACCGCGATCCACGCCGTCGACCGGTAGGCCGGGCAAGCCCGGCCCTACGGTACCCCCCATGCCGACGCGGGCACCGGTAGGGCGGGGCTTGCCCCGCCCGCGACGTTTGATCCAAACGACATCACCGCGATCCACGCCGTCGACCGGTAGGCCGGGCAAGCCCGGCCCTACGGTACCCCCCCAATGCCGACGCGGGCACCGGTAGGGCGGGGCTTGCCCCGCCGACGACGTTTGATCCGAACGACATCACCCCGATTCACGCCGTCGACCGGTCGGCCGGGCAAGCCCGGCCCTACGGTACCCCCCATGCCGACGCGGGCACCGGTAGGGCGGGCCTTGGCCCGCCGACGACGTTTGATCCGAACGACATCCCCCCGATCCACGCCGTCGACCGGTAGGCCGGGCAAGCCCGGCCCTACGGTACCCCCCATGCCGACGCGGGCACCGGTAGGGCGGGCCTTGGCCCGCCGGCGACGTTTGATCCGAACGACATCACCGCGATCCACGCTGTCGACCGGTAGGCCGGGCAAGCCCGGCCCTACGGTACCCCCCCAATGCCGACGCGGGCACCGGTAGGGCGGGGCTTGCCCCGCCGACGACGCATCATCGCAACGCCGTCGTCCTGCTCCACGGTGTCGGCCGGGCGAGCCCGGCCCTGCGGCGGCCGCGCCCGCCGCTTGCGTTGAAGCAGGCACGGCGCGCGTGTAGGATGACCCCCACCCCGAACGCCGGACGTCCGCAGGCCGCGGGCGACAGCCGAACCGGAGTCCCAGACCCATGGCCCGAAGCATGAAGACCGTCGGCGGCGAGCTGACCGTGCGCGACGCGCGGTTCGCGCTCGTCGCTTCCCGTTTCAACGCCTTCATCGTCGAGCGGCTGGTCGAGGGCGCCGTCGACACGCTCGTGCGCCACGGCGCCGCGGAGAACGACCTCGAACTGGTACAGGTGCCCGGCGCCTTCGAGATTCCGCTGGCGGTGAAGCAGCTCGCGGCGGCGCGGCGCTTCGACGCCATCGTCGTCCTCGGTTGCGTGATCCGCGGGGCGACGCCGCATTTCGACTACGTGGCCGGCGAGTGCGTCAAGGGGATCGCCGCCGTCTCGCTCGAACATCAGATCCCGGTGGGATTCGGCCTGCTCACCGTCGACAGCATCGAGCAGGCGATCGAGCGGGCCGGGACCAAGGCCGGTAACAAGGGGGTCGATGCGGCGCTCGCGGCCATCGAGATGGTCGATCTGCTGCGCCGCCTGGGGCGGTGACCGGCGATGGGCGCGCGCGCGGCGACGGGCGCCCACACGGCGCGCAGTTGGGCGCGCCGGCGCGCGGTTCAGGCCCTCTACCAGTGGGAACTGGCGGGCCAGGATCTGGCCGAGATCGAGACCCAGTTCCGTACCGGGCAGGAGATGGACCGGGCCGATGTCGACTATTTCCTGGAGCTGCTCCATCGGGTGCCGGCACATCTGGACGAGTTGCGCGCCGTCCTGCAGCCGTGCATGGAGCGCCCGTTTGAATCGCTTGATCCGGTCGAGCGCACCATCCTGCTGATCGGGGCCTATGAGCTCGAGCGGCACCGCGAGATCCCCTATCGCGCGGTGATCAGCGAAGCCGTCGAGCTGGCACGCATGTTCGGTTCGGACGACGGCTTCCGCTTCGTCAACGGCGTACTCGATCGCCTGGCGCGGACGCTGCAACCCGAACGCCCGGCCGGCGGGGGTTGAGCCGCCGCGGCGCGTGACGCCCATGGCACTCGACGAATTCGGACTGATCGAGCGTTTCTTCGCCCGCGGCGGCGCCGCGCGCGCGGACGTCGTCGCGGGGATCGGGGACGACGCGGCGCTGCTGCGCGTGCCTGCGGGCGCCGAGCTGGTGGCCGCGACCGACACGCTCGTCGCCGGCGTGCATTTTCCCGCCGACACCGCGCCCGAGGACATCGGGCACAAGGCGCTCGCCGTCAATCTCAGCGACCTCGCGGCGATGGGGGCGGAGCCGGCCTGGGCCCTGCTCGCGTTGACCCTGCCGGAGGCCGACGAGGAATGGCTCGCCGCCTTCGCCCGCGGTTTCCATGCGCTCGCGCGCCGCTTCGGGGTCGCACTGGTCGGCGGCGATACCACGCGCGGTCCCTTGAGCATCACGGTGCAGGTGCTCGGCCGGGTGCCGGCGGGCGCGGCGTTGCGTCGCGGCGGCGCCCGGCCCGGCGACCGGGTCTACGTCACCGGGACGCTCGGCGACGCGGCGCTCGCGCTCGAGGGCCTGCGCGGGGAGCGTCGCCTCGCGCGCGCCGCGCTCGCCGCGCTGCGCCGGCGCCTGGACCGGCCCGAGCCGCGCGTCGCGGCCGGGCTCGCCCTGCGCGGGGTCGCGACGGCGGCGATCGACGTCTCCGACGGCCTGCTCGCCGACGTCGCACACCTCGCCGCGGCGGGCGGGGTCGCCGTCACCTTGTGGCCGGAGTCGCTGCCGCGATCGCCGGAGTACCTGCGCGCGGCACCGTCGGCCGCAGACTGGGGCGCGGCGCTCACGGGCGGGGATGACTACGAACTCTGCTTCACGCTCGTCCCCGGGATGGAATCCGCATTGGAGACGCTCGATTGCCCGGCGACGGCGATCGGGGTGGTGGAGGCCGGTTCCGGCGTCCATTGCCGCTTGGGCGACGGCTCCGAGGTGCATCCGGCACGCCCCGGTTATACGCACTTCTCCGGATCGACGCGGTGAACGCGCGCGCTGCGGACACCAGGCTGCCGCCGGGGGTCTGGCGCCGGCCGGTGGTGTTTCTGGCCCTTGGCCTCGGGGCCGGACTCGCGCCGCGGGCGCCGGGGACGGCCGGCACCGCGGCGGCGGTGCCGCTCTATCTGGCCCTGTTGCCGCTGTCCGCGGGGTTGCGGACCGGCGCGGTCGCACTGCTCTTCGCCTTCGGTGTCGTCCTCTGCGCGCGCGCGGCGCGCGTGATCGGAGCGCACGACCACCCGGCCATCGTCTGGGATGAGATCGTCGGCTTCCTCGTGACCATGTTGCCGGCGCCCCGCGGCTGGCCCTGGATCGTGCTCGGCTTCGTGCTCTTCCGCGGCTTCGACATCCTCAAGCCCTGGCCGATCCGCTGGCTCGACCGCAACGTCGGTGGGGGCCTCGGGATCATGGTCGACGATCTCGCCGCCGGCCTTGCGGCGGGCGCCGTGCTGTGGCTCCTCGCGCGCATCGTCGGACACTGAGCGGGCTTCGGGGTTCATCGCCGCGGGTGCCTCGTGTATGATGGGCGCGCCCGCGGTGTGATCGTCGCGCGCCCGCCCCACCCACCGGTTTTACCGCCGTTTCGGGGAGAACACGCAGCCCATGGCCGACCCCAAGGCCGAGAACGGGACCATTCTCGTCGCCATCGACGGGTCCGCCAACTCGCTGATGGCGGCCGGCGTCGGCGCGCGTCTGGCGCGACTGCTCAACGTGCACCTCGGATTCGTCTACGTCCTCGACGTCCCCGCCCTGAGTTTCTGGGCGGGGGTGGAGACGCGGATGAAGGAGGACATCCGCCGGCAGGCCGAGACGACGCTGACGGAGATCTCGGCCAAGATCGGGCGGATCTGCGAGGTCGTCCCGGAGTTCTACATCGTCGAGGGGATGCCGGAGGAGGAGATCCTGCGGGTGGTTCGGGAGGACCCGCGGATCCAGATGGTGATCGCCGGTCGGCGCGGGGTGGCCAGCGAAAAGAAATCGCAGTTGCGCCTGCGCCGCGCCAGCGGGCATCTCGGCGCCAAGCTCGCGGAGCTGCTGCCGGTCCCGGTCATGCTGGTCCCGCCGGATGTGCCCGAGTCCCACATCTGCAGCGCGATGGCGGAGTTCCGCGACGCGCCGCCGGAGTCCGGGAACGGTTGAAGACAGGCGTGCGGCCGACCGTGCCGCGCGGCGTTTGCGAGTCGGGGAACCTTCACGATGGAGATCTTCCTGCCCATCGCCCACATGGACGTAAACCTGTGGGTGATCCTGCTGTTCGGCGGCGTCGTGGGCCTGCTGTCGGGCCTGGTCGGCGTCGGCGGCGGCTTTCTCATCACGCCGCTGCTGATCTTCATCGGGGTGCCGCCCATCGTCGCGGTGGCGACCGGCGCGGCGCAGATCGTCGGGACCTCGGCCGCCGGCAGCTACGCGCACTGGCGACTCGGCAACATCGATTTCGCGATGGCCGTCTTCCTGCTGATCGGAAGCTGGACGGGCGGCAGCGTCGGGGTCTATGTGGCGCGCCTGCTGCATGAGGTCGGTGATTTCGGGAACATCGTCACCTTTCTGTACGTCGGCCTGCTGGGTATCGTCGGCGGCTCGATGCTGATCGAGTCGGTGCGGGCGGTGCGCGGACAGCCGGCCGCCGCGGGCGGCGGAGGGCTCGGCGCGCGGCTGGCGGGGCTCACCGCGCGCCTGCCGCTGCAGCGCGAGTTCCCGGTGTCCGGCCTGCGGACCTCGCTTCTGGTGCCGGTGGTGCTCGGTGCCGCCGTCGGCGTGCTCACCTCGCTGATGGGCGTCGGCGGCGGGTTCATCATGGTGCCGGTGATGATCTACATGCTCAAGATGCCGACCAAGGTGGTCGTCGGCACCTCGCTGTTTCAGTTGCTGTTCACCACGGCCGTGGTGGCGGCGCTGCAGGCCGGCGTCAACCACGCGGTGGATCCCTTCCTCGCCACCTTGCTGATCGTGGGGTCGGCGCTGGGGACCCAGTGGGGGACGCGTCTGAGCGTGCGCCTGCCCGCCGAGCGGCTGCGGCTGGTGCTCGCCCTGGTGGTGGTGATCGTGGCGCTTAAGATGCTCGCCGATGTCCTCGTCACGCCGCAGGACATCTACGATCTGTCCGTGCTGCGCGGATGAGGCGCCTGGCCCTGACATTGCTGTTGCTGGTGGTCGCGCCGGGCGTGGCGAAGGCGGCGGAGCGGGGGATCATCACCCAGCTCGCGACCGATCACGTCGACATCACCACGCGCTTCGCGGGACAGAAGATCCTGATCTTCGGTGCGCTGTCCCGTCCCGGGCAGGTCCTGATCAAGGTGCGCTCGCCGGTGCAGGGGGTGGCGCTTTCGCGCAAGTCCAAGTACGGGCCGTTCTGGCTCAACAGCGACAAGATGTACATCCCCGACGCCCCCGGACTGATCTACCTCCTGACCTCGGAGCCGGTCGAGGAGATGCTCGGGGAGGCGCAGCGCCGGCGCTACGGATTGACGCTGCACCATGCCGTCGCGCGGGTGCAGGCCGAGCGGGTCCCCGCCGGCATGGGGGATTGGCGCGAGGCCCTGATCCGCGCCAAGCGACGCGACGGCTACTATCGCGAAGCGGTGGCGGTGCACCTGGTCCGCGACCGGCTGTTCTATGCCGATGTGGAACTCCCCGCGAAGATCCCGCTCGGCCGCTACGAGATCGAGATCTACCTGATCCGCGGCGGGCGCATCCTCTCCCGCCAGTTGCGCACCGTGGACGTGCGCCAGGTGCGCCTGGAGCGCTGGGTCTCCGACCTGGCACACGATCATCCGTGGTTTTTCGGGGTCACGTTCATCGCCCTGGCGATGGCCCTGGGTCTCGTGCTCGGCATCGCCCTGCGCCGCGACGGGGAATCGTAATCGGGCGTCGCCGGCGGGCCGAGGGCCGCCCTACGGGTGCCCGCGTCGGCATGGGGTGAAACCGTTGGGCCGGGCTTGCCCGGCCTACCGACCGACGCCGGCGGGCCGAGGCCCGCCCCTGCGGGCGCCTGGGGCGGTGTCGCAGGCGGGCGTGGGCGGCCCTCAAGCCGGGGGCCGGCGGGCCGAAATACGATCCATGGACCGATCGTCCGCATTCCGCCCGCTCCTCGCCCTGCTCCTGTGGCTGGCGGCACCGGCCGCCCGCGCGGTGTCGAGCATCGGGGTCGTCGGGTTGTTCGCGAACAAGGCCGTCGTGCAGATCGACGGCCGCCAGCGTGTGCTGAGCGTGGGTCAGACCAGCCCGGAGGGGGTGCGGCTGATCTCCGCGAACGCCGATTCCGCGGTACTCGAGGTTGACGGGCGCCGCGGCACCTACCGGCTCGGAACCTCGGTCGGGATCGGGCCGGATACCTCCGACGGGGCCGCCACGGTGCGGGTCTGGCCGAACGCCTACGGCATGTTCACGACCGTCGGCAGCATCGACACCCTCCCGGTGAACTTCCTGATCGATACCGGCTCGACGTCGGTGGCGATGAACCGGTTCGAGGCGCGGCGCCTGGGCATCGACTTCCGCGTCGACGGCACGCCGACCTTCGTGCATACCGCGTCGGGGGTGGCGCGCGCCTGGCGCGTGACCCTGGATCGCGTCCAGGTCGGGCAGATCGCGCTGACCAACGTCGCCGGGGTGGTCCTCGACGGGCGTTCGCCGCCGCACGTCCTGCTCGGGATGTCGTTCCTCGGGCGACTGGACATGCGACGCGAAAACGGCGCGCTGGTCCTGCGGAAACGCTACTGATCGGCATATCCCGCCGGCGGGCCGCGGGCGGACGGCGGTACGGTATCCGCCGCGCCCGTGCGGCGGTGCGGATCTCAGCCGTGCGGCTTCTTGTGCGGGGTGCCGTCCGCCGCGGTCTTGGTCTTGTCGCGCTGGATCATGGCGTAGGCGGAGTGGTTGTGGATGGACTCGAAATTCTCCGATTCCACCACATAGGCCTCGATGCGCCCGTCCTCATTCAGGCGAACGGCGACATCGCGCACCATGTCCTCGACGAACTTCGGGTTGTCGTAGGCGTGCTCGGTGACGTACTTCTCGTCCGGGCGCTTGAGCAGCCCGTAGAGTTCGCACGAGGCCTCCTTCTCCACCAGGTCGATCAGTTCCTCGATCCACATGAAGCCGCGCGTGCGCGCCATGACGGTGACGTGCGAGCGCTGGTTGTGGGCCCCGTAGGCGGAGATCTCCTTTGAGCAGGGGCACAGGCTGGTGACCGGAACGACCACGCGGATGTGGGTGCGCACCGCACCGTCGTGGATCTCGCCGATGAGGCTGACATCGTAGTCCATCAGGCTCTCGACCTTCGTCACCGGCGCCGCCTTGGTCACGAAGTAGGGAAAGCGCATCTCGATGTGGCCCGATTCGGCCTCCAGCACATCAGTCATCTCGCGCAGCATCTCCTTGAACGACTGTACGCTGATCTCGCGTTCGTGCCGGTTGAGGATCTCCACGAAGCGTGACATGTGCGTGCCCTTGAAGTCGTGCGGCAGGTTCACGTACATGTTGAAGGTCGCGATCGTGTGCTGCTCGCCTTCGGAGCGGTCCTTGACGCGCACCGGATGGCGGATGTCCTTGATTCCGACCTTGTTGATGGCGATGCGGCGCGTATCGGCGCTGCTCTGCACGTCGGCGATGGTGGTCGCGTCGCCGGCCGCGGGGATGGTCGCTTTCATCTTCTCAGGGTTCCTCTGTGTAACGCACGCACGCACGGTCGGTTTCCCACAGCGTCACCGCCAGGACCCGTACCCGCCCGTCGTTGAGGCGCTCGGCCATCCCGCGATAGAACCACGCGGCAAGATTCTCCGCGGTGGGGTTGAGGCGGTCGAACGGCTCGATCTCGTTCAGATACCGGTGGTCGAGCGCCCCGGCGAGATCGCGCGCGGCCGTCTTGATCACCTTGAAGTCGACGCCCATGCCCGTCGCGTCCAGCTCGCGGGCCTCCACCTCCACCTCCACCTTCCAATTATGCCCGTGCATGCGGGCGCACGCCCCCGGGTATCCCGACAGCGTGTGCGCGGCGGCGAAGTCCGCCAGGATCCTCAGGGTGTAGCGGGCGCCCATGGTCCGGAAAAGTTGACCAAATCGCTAAGATATTAGTCGACTCGGCGTCGTTTGGCAATCCGCCCGCTCGAGGCAGGCCTCCACGGAGGCGCGAATGCCCGCGGCGTCCAGGCCGCACTCGGCGAGCTGACGCTCGTGCGCGGCCTGGTCGACGAACCGGTCGGGCAGACCCAGGTGAAGCACCGGGATCACCACCCCGTGCGCGGCGAGACACTCGCCGACGGCCGATCCGGCGCCGCCGGCGACGACGTTCTCCTCCGCGGTGACGAGGAGGTCATGCCCTTCGGCCAGCCGCAGGATCAGCTCGGCGTCGAGGGGTTTGACGAAACGCATGTTCGCCACGGTGGCGTCGAGCGCCTCGCCGACCTCGAGGCAGGGAGCCAGCAGGCTGCCGAACGCGAGCAGTGCGACACGCCGCCCCTTGCGGCGGACCTCGCCGCGCCCGAGCGGCAGCGGTTCGAGCCCGGGCTCGATCGTCGCGCCGGGACCGCGCCCGCGCGGGTAGCGGACCGCCGCGGGCCCGTCGTGCAGGAAGCCCGTGGTGAGCATGCGCCGGCATTCGTTCTCGTCCGCCGGCGCCATCACCACCAGGTTCGGGACGCAGCGCAGGTAGCTCAGATCGAAGCTCCCGGCGTGCGTCGCCCCGTCGGCGCCGACGAGACCGGCGCGGTCGATCGCGAACAGGACGGGGAGATCCTGGATCGCGACGTCGTGGATCAACTGGTCATAGGCGCGCTGGAGGAACGTGGAGTAGATCGCCACCACCGGCTTGAGGCCCTCGCAGGCGAGTCCGGCGGCGAGTGTGACCGCGTGCTGCTCGGCGATGCCCACGTCGAAGTAGCGCTCGGCGAAACGCTCGGAGAACTCGACCAGACCGGAGCCCTCGCGCATCGCCGGGGTGATCCCGATCAGGGCGGGGTCGCGTTCGGCCATGTCGCACAGCCAGCGGCCGAAGACCTGTGTGTAGCTGGGTCCGGCGGCGGGCGCCTTCGGGATCTGCCCGGTCTGCGGATCGAAGGCGGTGACGCCGTGATAGGCGAGCGGGTCGCGCTCGGCCGGCGCGTATCCCTTGCCCTTGCGGGTGATGACGTGCAGCAGTCGCGGCCCGTCGAGATCGCGCAGATTCCGCAGCGTACGCACCAGGCCCGGGAGGTCGTGGCCGTCGATCGGGCCGATATAGTTGAAGCCGAGTTCCTCGAAGAGGGTCCCGGGAACGAGCATCCCCTTCATGTGCTCCTCGGCCCGGCGCGCGAACTCCTTGACCGGCGGGACATGGCGCAGCACGCTCTTGCCGCCTTCGCGCATGGTCGAATAGATCTTACCGGCCAGGATGCGTCCGAGGTGTTTCTGCAGGCCGCCGACGTTGGGCGAGATCGACATGTCGTTGTCGTTGAGCACGACGAGCAGGTCGGCGTGCAGGTCGCCGGCGTGGTTGAGCGCCTCGAAGGCCAGCCCCGCGGTCATCGCGCCGTCACCGATTACCGCCACCGCCTTGCGCGTGGAGCCGGCGCGCCGCGCGCCCAGCGCCATGCCCAGGGCGGCGCTGATCGAAGTGCTGGAATGACCGACCCCGAAGGTGTCATAGGGGCTCTCGCTGCGCTTGGGAAAGCCGGACAGCCCGCCGGCCTGCCGCATGGTCGCCATTGCCTCGCGCCGGCCGGTGAGGATCTTGTGCGGGTAGCTCTGATGCCCGACATCCCAGACCAGGCGGTCTTCGGGTGTGGCGAACACGTAGTGCAACGCGATGGTCAGCTCCACCGTCCCCAGACCCGCCGCGAGGTGCCCGCCGGTGCGTGCCACCGACTCGACGAGGAACGCGCGCAGCTCGGCGGCGAGCGCTTCGAGGCGCTCTTCCGGGAGTGCGCGCAGCGCCTCCGGCGTGTCGATCGAGGAGAGCAGGGGATAACGGGATTGGAAATTCATGCGATTGGCACCGCGCTTCAGTTGGCTGGGTCGGAGCCGGGCGGTTCGCCGTTCGCGGCGTCCGCCGGGGTCCGTCCGATCAGTGGTTGCGCTCCACCGTGTAGGCGGCGATCCAGCGCAGCGGGTCGGCACGCTCGTCGAGCGTCGCCAGGGCGTCCATGGTCTCCTCGAACAGCTCCCGGGCGCGCAGCTTCGCCGGTCCGGGCCCCAGGAGCGCCGGGTAGGTCGGCTTCGCCCGCGCGGCGTCGGCCCCCTGGGTCTTGCCCAGCGTCCCGGTCTCGCCCTCGACGTCGAGGATGTCGTCACGAATCTGAAACGCGAGCCCGATACACTTGGCGTAGCGATCCAGACGTTCGATGATCCCGTCGTCGGTCGCCGGCGAGCTGTAGGCCCCGAGCAGGACGCTCGCCCGGATGAGCGCGCCGGTCTTGTGGATGTGCATGTCCTCCAGTTCGGCCAGATTCAGCTTGCGTCCCTCGGCCGCCAGATCGATGGCCTGGCCGCCGGCCATCCCGCGCGAGCCCGAGGCCGCCGCCAGGGTCTCGACCATGCGCAACCGCGCCGCGGCCGGAAGCGCGGGCCCGGTCTGCCCGGCGGGATCGTGGACTAGGACGTGGAAGGCCAGCGATTGCAGGGCGTCGCCGACGAGCAGGGCGGTGGCCTCACCGTAGGCGCGGTGACAGGTCGGCTTTCCGCGGCGCAGGTCGTCGTTGTCCATCGCCGGCAGATCGTCATGAACGAGAGAATAGGCGTGAATCAGCTCCACCGCGCAGGCCGGGGCGTCGAGCAGCGCCGCGGGCGTGTCGAGCGCCGCGCCGGCGGCGTAGACCAGGGCCGGGCGGATGCGCTTGCCTGCGCCGAGTACGGCATAACGCATCGCCTCGTGGAGATGCGTCGGATGCGTGCCGGCCGGCGGAAGCGCGTGCTCCAGCGCCCGTTCGACGCGGGCCTGATGGAAACGCAGCCACTCCTGGAAGGGGTTGGGGCTATTCTTCACTGGCGAACGGGACGGTCTCGGCGCGGTCCCCGGTCCGGACCAGCCGTTCGACTTTCTGTTCGGCTTCCTTGAGGGCGCGCTGACAGGCGCGGGTCAGTTGGATGCCCCGTTCGAAGCACTTCAGGGATTCCTCCAGGGTCAGTTCCCCCTGCTCCATCCGTGAGACCAGTTCCTCCAGCTCCTTCAAGGCCTTTTCGAAGTCCAGAGGGGAACTGGTTTTTTTGGCCACGGCTTGCAACTCCGGAAAATCGCGCCTACGTTACCTTAGCGCTCCCGCGCGGGTCAAATGAGCCCCGGGCGCGGCCGTCCCGCGTACGGGTTCTTGACAGTTTTATCATATCGGTATAGGGTTATACCCCGATTTAGAATTGATCTAAATCAATGCGCGGGCGGTCCCGCGCCGTATGCTGTTCACCAACCCCGATTGACGGAGGAACTGCACCCATGGAACTCAAAGGCAGCAAGACGCAGGACAACCTGAAGGCGGCCTTCGCCGGGGAGTCCCAGGCCAATCGCCGTTACCTGTATTTCGCCTCCAAGGCCGACGTCGAGGGCTACAACGACGTCGCGGCGGTATTCCGTTCCACCGCCGAGGGCGAGACCGGGCACGCATTCGGGCATCTGGAGTACCTGGAGGCGATCGGCGATCCGGCCACCGATCAGCCGATCGGCAAGACGTCCGACAACCTCAAGTCCGCCATTGCGGGCGAGACCCACGAGTACACGGACATGTATCCGGGCATGGCGCGCACCGCGCGTGAGGAAGGCTTCGACGAGATCGCCGACTGGTTCGAGACGCTGGCGAAGGCGGAGCGTTCGCACGCCAACCGGTTCCAGAAGTCACTGGACGCGCTGGAGGACTGAGGCGCCCGGTCCGGCCCCGGCGAGGGGGCCCTCGGCCCCCTCGTTGCGGTGTCGGTACGAACGGCCGACTTCACTCACACATCGACGCGCGCCGGGTCATTCCGGCGTGCGCGGGGATCCGCGTATGTCGACGCCGGCGAAGGAAGGGGTTCGGGAAGGCAGTCTGGAGATGCCGCAGCGCCATCCGGTCGATTGGCGCGACCCGGATTTCTACGACGAACAGGCCCTGCTTCGGGAGATGGAGCGCGAGTTCGACATCTGCCACGGATGTCGGCGTTGCGTGAGCCTGTGCCAGGCGTTCCCGGCACTGTTCGATCTGATCGACGAGTCCGAGACGATGGAGGTCGACGGCGTCGCCAAGAGCGACTACTGGAAGGTCGTCGACCACTGTTATCTGTGCGACCTGTGCTTCATGACCAAGTGCCCGTACGTCCCGCCGCACGAGTGGAACATGGACTTCCCGCACCTGATGCTGCGGGCCAAGGCGTTCCGGTTCAAACGCGACGGGGCCCGCTTCCGCGACCGTCTGCTGACCTCGACCGACGCGGTCGGGCGCCTCGCCGGTATTCCCGTCGTTGCACAGGTGGTCAACGCCGTCAACCGCAACGCCGCGGCGCGGCGGGTGCTTGAGCGTACGCTCGAGGTGAGCGCCGAGGCCCCGTTGCCGGAGTACCAGGCGCGGCCCTTGCGGCGCCGGCCGGCGGTGCGCCGGCATACCCCCCTGGAGACCGCGCCGGAGGCGGCCGGCCCGACGCGCGGGCGCGTGGCCCTCTACGCGACGTGCTACGGCAGCTACAACGAACCGGGCCTGGGCGAGGATCTGATCGCGGTCTTCGAGCACAACCGCATCCCGGTGCGCCTCGTCGAGCGCGAGCGCTGTTGCGGGATGCCCAAGCTGGAGCTCGGCGACCTGGAGACGGTCGAGCGGCTCAAAGAGGAGAACATCCCGGTGCTCGCGCGCCACGTGGACGAGGGCTGGGACATCGTCGCCCCGATGCCGTCCTGCGTGCTGATGTACAAGCAGGAACTGCCGCTGCTGTTTCCGGACGACCCTGAAGTGCGGAAGGTCCGGGAGGCGATCTTCGATCCGTTCGAATACCTGTCTCTGCGCCACCGCCACGGCAAGCTCAATACCGACTTCCGTAACCCCCTGGGCACCATCGCCTACCATGCGGCCTGCCACCTGCGCGTGCAGAACATGGGACTCAAGACCCGGGACCTGCTCGCGCTGATACCCGACACGCGCATCGAGGTCGTCGAACGCTGTTCCGGCCACGACGGTACCTATGCGGTCAAGCGCGAGACGCACGAGTTCTCCGTGAAGATCGGGCGCCCGGTGGTGGAGCGCGTGCGCAAGTTCGCGGCCGATCACTACACCAGCGACTGCGCACTCGCGGGTCATCAGATCGGCTACGGGCTGGCCGACGGCAGCGCGCCGGAGCACCCGCTGCGTCTGCTGCGGCTGGCATATGGAATCTGAGGCGCGCCGCTGACGGCGCGCCCCGGGGAGATGAGATGCAGGAACTGACACGGGAAGACCTCTATTCACTTGAGCGCTACGCCGAGCTGCGTTCGGACTTCCGCAACCGGGTCATGGCGCACAAGCGCGATCGCCGGCTCGCCCTCGGGGAGCACGTGGTGCTCTATTTCGAGGACCGCCTGACCATGCAGTACCAGATCCAGGAGATGTTGCGCGCGGAGCGCATCTTCGAGGCGGCGGGGATTCAGGAGGAGCTGGATGCCTACAATCCGCTCATCCCGCGCGGACGCGACTGGCGCGCGACGATGATGATCGAGTACGCGGACGTCGAGGAGCGGCGCCGCGAGCTGAGCCGGCTGATCGGTATCGAGGACCGCGTCTGGATGCGGGTTGCGGGCTTCGAGCCGGTATACGCGATCGCCGACGAGGACCTCGAACGGGATACCGCCGAGAAGACCTCAGCGGTGCATTTCGTCCGCTTCGATCTGAGCGCGGGAATGGCCGCCGCGGCCAAGGCCGGTGCGGCGCTTGCCGCCGGCGTCGACCACGAGCGTTACACCGAGACGGTGGATCCGATCCCAGAAGCGGTACGCAGGTCGCTGGTCAACGACCTCGACTGAGGGCGCCGGGAGACGAGCCGCGCGGTCGCTGCGGCCCCCTTGTCTGCCGCCGGGACTTCGCGGACAATGGCGCGCGTGATTTCGCCGCGGCGCAGCGTCTCTCCGGTAGTGCTGATGCTCATGGGCGCCGTGCTGGCGCTCGCCGGCTGTCAGGTACAGCCGCCGGAGTCGGTTCCGTTCCTGACCGAACGCCCGCTGCCGGCGCGGCCGGTACCGCCGCCGCCGTTTCCCGGGCGCGACACCGCGCTGCTCGGTTTTGCGGTGCCGGGTCGGGACACGTCCTTCCGCTACGCCCTGGATCCGGGATCGATCACCCGGGGGCGAGACGGCGTCATGCGGTACGTGGTCGTGATCTCGGCGCCCGGCGGGGTGCGCAACGTCCTCTATCAGGGCATGCGGTGCGGGGCCCGGCAGTACCTTACTTATGCCGTAGGATTCGGGGACGGTCCGTTCGCGCCGGTCCGGCGGCTGCGCTGGCGGCGGCTCGACGACGGATCCGACGGATATCTGGGTGTCCTCTATCGTGATTATCTCTGCGATTCCTTCGGGGCGCCGCGCGCCCCGCGCGCGGTACTGCGCCTGCTGCGCCGGCCCGGCTGGACGGAGGGGTCCGGTGACCGCTGAGCGCGGCCCGTCCGCCCCGGCACGGCGATGAGTGCGACCTACGATGCTGCGGCGATCGAGGTCCTCAGCGGCCTCGATCCGGTGCGCCGGCGCCCGGGGATGTTCACGGATACCTCGCGTCCGAACCACCTCGCCCAGGAGGTGATCGACAACGCCGTCGACGAGGCCATCGCCGGTTACGCCCGCGCCATCGATGTGGTCCTGTACAAGGACGGTTCGCTCGAGGTGCGTGACGACGGGCGCGGGATGCCGGTCGATCCGCACCCGGTCGAGAAGCTCCCCGGGGTCGAGGTGATCCTCACGCGCCTGCACGCGGGCGGAAAGTTCTCCAACAAGAACTACCGGTTTTCAGGCGGGCTCCACGGTGTCGGCGTCTCGGTGGTCAACGCCCTTTCGCAACGCCTCGAGGTCCGGGTCCGTCGCGGCGGCTCCGAGTACCACATGGCCTTCGCCGGCGGCGAAAAGACCTCGGACCTGCAGGTGGTCGGCAGCGTCGGCCGCGGCAACACCGGGACCACGGTGCGGTTCTGGCCGGATCCGGCGTATTTCGATTCCCCGCGCTTCTCGGTCCCGCGGCTGACCCACATCCTGCGCGCCAAGGCGGTGCTGTGTCCGGGGCTGCGCGTGCGCCTGCGCGACGAGACCTCCGGCGAGGAGACGGTGTGGTGTTACCGTCAGGGGCTCAACGAGTACCTGCTCGGCGCGTTGGGCGCGCTCGAGCGGGTGCCCGATCCGCCTTTCAGCGGCGCCCTGGAGGGCAGCCGCGAGGCTGCGGAGTGGGCCCTCGTATGGCTGCCCGAGGGCGGCGAGCCCATCGCCGAGAGCTACGTCAACCTGATCCCCACGGTGCAGGGCGGCACCCACGTCAACGGCCTGCGCGCCGGTCTCACCGAGGCGGTGCGGGAGTTCTGCGAGTTCCGCAACCTGCTGCCCCGCGGGGTGCGTGTCACGCCCGAGGACGTCTGGGGGAACGTCGCCTACATCCTGTCGGTGAAGATGCAGGAGCCCCAGTTCAGCGGCCAGACCAAGGAGCGGCTGTCCTCGCGCGAGTGCGCGGCCTTCGTCTCCGGCGCGGTCAAGGACGCCTTCAGCCTCTGGCTCAACCAGCACACCGAGGCCGGGGAGCGCATCGCCGAGCTCGTGATCCGCAACGCCCAGGCGCGCCAGCGGGCCGGCCGCACGGTGACCCGCAAGCGGGTCACGGCCGGCCCGGCGCTGCCCGGCAAGCTCGCCGACTGTACCGCGCAGGATCCGGCGCGGACCGAACTGTTCCTGGTCGAGGGGGATTCCGCCGGCGGCTCGGCCAAACAGGCGCGCGACCGCGAGTTCCAGGCGGTGATGCCCCTGCGCGGCAAGATCCTCAACACCTGGGAGGTCGCCTCCGATCAGATTCTGGCCTCGCAGGAGGTCCACGACATCGCCCAGGCGTTGGGGGTGGAGCCCGGCGGCGGCGACCTCACGGGTCTGCGCTACGGTAAGGTCTGCATCCTCGCGGACGCCGACTCCGACGGGAAGCACATCGCGACGCTGTTGTGCGCCCTGTTCGTGCGCCACTTCCGCCGGCTCGTCGATGCGGGACACGTGTTCGTGGCGATGCCGCCCTTGTATCGGATCGACGTGGGCAAAGAGGTCTATTACGCCCTGGACGACGAGGAACGCCAGGGCGTCCTCGACCGTATCGCCGCCGAGCGCGTCCGCGGAAAGGTGACCGTCACCCGCTTCAAGGGACTCGGCGAGATGAACCCCATGCAACTGCGCGAGACCACCATCGCGCCCGAGACCCGGCGCCTGGTGCAGCTCACCCTGGAGGCGGGCGACGACACCGACCGGGTCCTCGACATGCTGCTCGCCAGACGCCGCGCCGGGGATCGCAAGGCGTGGCTCGAGGAGAAGGGCAACCTCGCCGACGCCGGGTGAGGCCGCGCGCAGGCCCAGGAGGGATCGACCGCACCATGACCACCTCGACTTCCGTGACCGACGCCGAAGGCTACGAGCGCGTTCCGCTCAAGGCCTTTACGGAGAAGGCCTATCTCGACTACTCGATGTACGTCATCCTGGACCGCGCCCTGCCGCACGTGGGCGACGGCCTCAAGCCCGTGCAGCGGCGCATCGTCTACGCGATGTCCGAACTGGGGCTCGACGCCGCGGCCAAGTACAAGAAGTCGGCGCGTACCGTGGGCGACGTCATCGGCAAATTCCATCCGCACGGGGACGGCGCCTGCTACGAAGCGATGGTGCTGATGGCGCAACCCTTCGCCTATCGTTACCCGCTGATCGACGGGCAGGGCAACTGGGGTTCGGCGGACGACCCCAAGTCGTTCGCGGCCATGCGCTACACGGAGGCGCGCCTCGCGCCCTACGCCGACGTGCTCCTCGCCGAATTGGGCGCGGGGACCGTGGACTGGGTCCCGAACTTCGACGGTACCCTCGACGAGCCGGTGATGCTGCCGGCGCGGCTGCCGAATGTGCTGCTCAACGGCGCCACCGGGATCGCCGTCGGCATGGCCACCGACATCCCGCCGCACAATCTGCGCGAGGTGGCCAGCGCCTGCGTGCGCCTCCTCGAGGAGCCCAGGGCGACGGTCGAGCAGCTCTGCGAGCATATCCTCGGGCCGGATTTCCCGACGGAGGCCGAGATCGTCACCCCGCGCGAGGAGCTACTCGCGCTGTATCGCTCGGGGGTGGGGAGCGTGCGTGCGCGCGCGCGCTATGAGCGTGAGAACGGCGACATCGTGATCACGGCGCTCCCGTTCCAGGTCTCGGGCAGTCGCGTACTCGAACAGATCGCGGGGCAGATGCAGGCGCGCAAGCTGCCGATGGTCGAGGACCTGCGCGACGAGTCTGATCACGAGAATCCCACGCGGCTTGTGATCGTACCGCGCTCGGCCCGGGTCGACGCGGACGCGCTCATGGCCCACCTGTTCGCGACCACGGATCTGGAACGCAGCTACCGCGTCCAGTTGAACGTCATCGGACTCGACGCGCGCCCCCACGTGCGCGACCTGCGGACCCTGCTCGCCGAGTGGCTGGAGTTCCGCACCGCCACCGTGCGCCGGCGGCTCGAGTACCGCCTGGAGAAGGTGCGGCGCAGGTTGCATATTCTCGAGGGCCTGCTGACGGCATTCCTGAACATCGACGAGGTGATCGCGATCATCCGCCGCGAGGACCGGCCGAAACCGGTCCTCATGGAACGCTTCGGGCTCTCCGACGTCCAGGCCGAGGCGATCCTGGAGCTGAAGCTGCGCCATCTCGCACGGCTGGAGGAGCAGCGTATCCGCGGCGAGCAGCGCGAACTCGACGCCGAGCGCGACGGCCTGGAAAAGACGCTCGCCTCCAGCCGCCGCCTGAAGACGCTCATCCGCAAGGAGATTCTGGCGGACGCCGAGCGTTATGGGGACGCGCGGCGTTCGCCGATCGTCGCGCGTGCCGCCGCGCGCGCCTTCGACGAGGCCGATCTGGTCCCGAGCGAGGCGGTTACGGTGATATTGTCCGAGCGCGGCTGGGTGCGCGCGGCGAAGGGACACGACATCGATCCGGCCGCCCTGAGCTACCGCTCCGGCGACGGTTTCCGAAGTGCCGCGCGCGGGCGCAGCAATCAGTCGGCGGTCTTCCTCGGCTCGACCGGGCGCAGCTTCGTCCTCCCCGCGCACGCACTGCCCTCCGCGCGGGGTCAGGGGGAGCCGCTCAGCGGACGCCTGAACCCGCCGGACGGGAGCACCTTCGCGGGCGTGCTGTTGGGCGAGCCCGAAGAGCACTGCCTGCTCGCGACCGACGCGGGCTACGGGTTCATCGCCCGCATCGCCGATCTGCTGACGCGCAACCGCGCCGGGAAGGCGGTGCTTTCCGTGCCGAAGGGCGCGTCGGTACTCGAGCCGCGGCCGGTCGCCGATCCCGGGAGCGCGCTCATCGCCGCCGTCTCCAGCACCGGGCATCTGTTGGTGTTCCCTGCGGCCGAGTTGCCGCACATGGGCAAGGGCAAGGGCAGCAAGATTCTCGACATTCCCGCGGCGAAACGGGCGGCGGGAGAGGAGCGCATGGCGGGCGTGATCGCCATCGCGCCGGATAGGGCTCTCGTGCTGACCTGCGGGCGGCGCAGTCTCACGCTCAAGCCCGCCGATCTCGAACACTACCGCGGCGAGCGCGGCCGTCGGGGGCGCAAGCTCCCGCGCGGCTTTCAGCGCGTGGACGGGCTCGCCGCCGGCTGAACGCGAACGTCGGCGTGCGACGGCGCACGCCGGGCGCCCGGCCGCGGTCAGGGCGCGGGTTTGGTCGGCCCGGCCGGTTTCGGCACGGGCGGCTTCGCGGGGGCCTGTTCCTTGAGTTCGCGCAACTTGTCGAGGACGCGTTGCGCCCGTTTCACATTGGCCTGCGCCTGCGGCTGGTTCGGGTCCAGCGCGAGGACCGCCTCCCACGCGTCTTTGGCCTGGCGGATGTGCCCGCGCCGGTAGAGGCCGTTGCCCTGGTCGAGGAGCTGGCGGATGCGCGCCGCGACGGCCTCGTCGAGGGCCTCCTTCAGCGTGACCAGCTCGCGATTTCCGGGGGCGAGTTTCATCAGCCGCTTCAGATCGACCTGCGCCCGGTGCCAATCGCCCTCGGCGATCGCCTCCTGCACCTTGTCGTGCAGGCGCGTCTCGCGGCGGCGCAGCTCCGCCTCGCGGCTGCGCTGTCGGGCCCGCTCCTCCTCGCGCAGCTCCTGATCGCGGCGCGCGGCGAGCCGGGCGAGGGCCGCCTGTACCGGCGGGGTGTCCTCCAGCTTGCGCGACAGGGTCAGGCAGCGTCGGGCGTCCTCGAACTGCCCGTCGCGCAGGGCCTGCGAGCCCGCGCTCAACAACTCCTTGGCGACGTCCCGGCGTTCCCAGTCGAGCCGCGCCAGGCGCAGGCGATCGAGCAGCCCGAAGGAGGCGATCCGCCGCAGCTCCTCCCGCGCCGGGATGACCCGGCTGAGCCATTCCCCGCGTGCGATCAGCATCGTGCGCTCCAGCTCCCGCTCGCGGCGGACACGCCGCGCCTGCAGTTCGCGCAGCATCGCCTTCAGGTCGGTGGCGCCGGGATCGTGCTTCAAGGCGTCGCGCAGGATCTCCTCGGCGCGGTGCCAGTTCCCGCGCTGCTCCTGTTCCCCGGCCGCCGCCAGTCGCGCCGCGGCATAGCGCGCCGCCCGGGCGCGCACCTGCAGGCGCTTCGCGCGCAGGAGCGCGGCGTCGGGGGCGTCGGCGGGGATCCGCTGCAGGGCGGCGAGCGCCTCGCCGTAGTCGTCGTCCGCGACCATGCGATCGATATCGGCCGGCCCCGGTTGCGTCGTCCACGGGAGATATTGGGCGCACGCGCCCAGGAGCAGCGGCAGCAGCGCCGCGGCCGCCACGCGCGTCGCCCGACTCATGCCGGTGCCTCGAACGCCTCGCCCAGCAGGGAGTCGATGCGGCGGTCCATCGCCCGGCGGTAGCGGTGGGCGACGTCGACGACGCGATAGGTGCGCACGGGGCGCGAGATGCCGCGCAGGTGGATGGCCTGATGTTCGCGCACGCGCACGCGCTGGCGCACGTCCGGCTGGTCGAGCACCTCCTGGCTGACGACCGTGGTCCCGGGCTCGGCGACCGAGCAGAGCCGCGCGGCGAGGTTGACGGCGTCACCCACCACCGTGTACTGCATCCGCTCGCGCGTGCCGATGTTGCCCGCGAGCATCAGGCCGGTGTTCACCCCGATCCGCAGCCGGATCGGCGGCAGGCCGTGCGCGTCGCGACCGCGGTTCAGACGCTCCAGGAGGCGCTCCAGGGAGAGTGCGCAGCACAACGCCCGGAAGCCGTGCGTCGAGTCGTCCTCGGCCGTACCGAAAATCAGCATCGCGCAGTCGCCGATGTACTTGTCCACGCTGCCGCCGTAGATTTCGGCCGCGCGCCCGGTGTAGGAGTAGAACTCGTTGAGCAGTCCAGCGACTTCGTCCGGGCTCATGTGTTCGGAGAGCGCGGTGAAGCCGACGATGTCCGCGAACACCACGCTGGCGTGCACGCTCTTGCCGCCGAGCTTGACCTGCTCGAGGTCGGAGAGGACCGCCGTGGCCACGGAGGGCGGGACGTAGCGCCGGAAGACGCTCTCCACCTGTGCCTTCTGCAACAGCCCCGCCGCCATCTTGTTGAAGGCGTCCATGAGGTGTCCGATCTCGTCGTGGCGACGCTCCTGGAAGCGGAAGTCGAACCGCCCCTGGCCCAGTGCGCGGCTGGCGTCCATCAGATTGATGATCGGGCGCGACAGCCGCCGGCCGAGGAGATAGGAAAGGACGACGCCTATGAGAATCATGAACAGCGTCGCCGCGACGATGGCGCGCACGGACTCGTTGACGGCCTGCGTCATCGCCTCGCGGCTGAAGCTGATCAGCACGTAGCCGGCGACGACGCCCTTGAACCGCACCGGACTGAGAAACGAGACGGCGTCCACGCCTCCGTGCGCGCCCGCCCAACGCCAGTCGAGTTCGTGCGCCTTGCCGTCGAGGTAGGTGCCGACACGGCCGGCGAACGGTGCGCCGGGCGTGAACGGGGTCACCCCGGCATGTGCCAGCACCTGGCCGACGTTGGAGAAGATCGCCGTACCGAGGACGTTGGGCCCGCTCGAGAGGTTGGTCGCCAGGACCTCCAGGCCGAGGGTGTCGTTGGCGAGCAGGGGTTCCTTGGCCGATTCCGCCATCTGGCGCACGACGGTGCGCCCGAAGCCTTCGATCTGCGTGCGCAGCAGCCGCGACTGATTCCCGATGATGATCGAGCCCAGCAGTCCCATGCCGGCGGTGATCAGCAGCGCGATGACGAAGGCGAGCTTGTAGGCGATGGGCAGATGGCTCGGACGCAGGCGCGCGAGCCACGCGCGCCGCCCCGCGGGAGGCGGGGGGGAGAGGTCCGCCTCCGGTGCATCGAGTCGTGGCTTTCCCTGTGCCCCCCCGGGTTCCGACATCGGTCGTCCACCTCTCGCACGGCTGCGGCGGCGCGCCGAGCCCGTGCAGACCCCAAAGAATATCATGGGGCCCCGCGGCCGACCGATAGGCGACCCCTTGATTGCGCGCGCGGCGGCCCTATGATGAGCCGAAACCGTCGCGGCGGCCGCACGAGGTCCGAGGATGAAGCGTATCTTTCTGTTTGTTCTAACAAATATCGCCGTTCTGGTGGTGCTGAGCGTGGTCCTGCGGTTGCTCGGGGTGGACCGGCTGCTGAACGCGCAGGGGACCGGGCTCGACTACCAGGCCCTGCTCGTTTTCGCGGGCGTGTTCGGCATGGGCGGGGCGTTCATCTCCCTGGCCATGTCCAAGTGGACCGCCAAACGCATGACGGGCGCGCGTGTCATCGATCCGCCGCGTACGCCGGCCGAGGCCTGGCTCGTCGACACCGTGCGCCGCCTGGCGCGCGAGGCCGGGATCGGGATGCCGGAGGTGGCGATCTACGATGCGCCCGACATGAACGCGTTCGCTACGGGCATGCGCCGCGACGACGCACTGGTCGCCGTCAGCACGGGTCTGCTGCTCGGTATGCAGCGCGACGAGATCGAGGCGGTCCTGGGGCACGAGATCAGCCACGTGGCCAACGGGGACATGGTGACGCTCGCGCTCATCCAGGGCGTGGTGAACACCTTTGTGATCTTCCTGTCGCGCGTGATCGGCGACCTCGTCGACCGCACCGTATTCCGGGTCGAGCGCGGCCACGGCCCGGCCTACTGGATCACCGCGATCGCGGCGGAACTCGTCCTCGGTATCCTGGCGAGCCTGATCGTGTTCTGGTTCTCGCGCCGGCGCGAGTTTCGCGCCGACGCCGGCGGCGCGCGCCTCGCCGGGCGTGCGAACATGATCGCGGCCCTCGAGCGGTTGCGCGGCGGGCTGGAACACGAGCACCTGCCCGACCGGATCGCCGCCTTCGGCATCTCCGGGCGGGTCGGCGGGGGGATCGCCCGCTGGTTCATGACCCATCCCCCGATCGAGGAACGGATCGCGGCCCTCCAGGCCGGAGGCCTTTCCGGCGAGTCGTGACGCCGCCGGGGCAGGGGTCTTCCCCGCGGGGCCCCGCGGCGTTCCCGCCGCCACCGCGCCGGACACGCCGCGCCCGAGCCGGTACAATGGCGCGCCTGAATCCGGCCACCACAAGGATCTTCCGACGTGCCCTTGATTCGACCGTTCCGCGGGTTGCGGCCGGCGCCGCAACGCGCCGCCGAGGTGATCGCCCCGCCCTACGACGTCCTCAGCCGGGAGGAGGCGTACGCCCTGGCCGCCGACCGGCCATGGAGTTTCCTGCATATCTCGCGCCCGGAGATCGACCTGGCGCCGGGGGTGGACCCCTATGCCGCCGAGGTCTACGCCCGCGGTGCCGCGAACTTCGCGCATATGATCGAACAGGGGGTGCTGGTGCGCGATCCGTCGCCGCGCTACTACGTGTACCGCCTTCAAATGGGCGCCCACACGCAGACCGGCCTGGTCGTCACCGCTTCGGTCGCCGCCTATCGGGCCGGGCGCATCCGCCGCCACGAGTTCACCCGCCCCGAGAAGGAGGACGACCGCGTGCGCCAGATCGAGGCGCTCGGTGCCCAGACCGGACCGGTGCTGCTCGCCTACCGCGACGACCCGGACATCGACGCCGCGCTCGCGCAGATCGCGGCGGGGGCGCCGGAGGTCGACGTCGAAGGTCCCGGAGGCGTGCGCCACAGCGTCTGGCCGGTCGCCGACGCGCAGTGGTGCGCACGTGTCTCCGCGCGCTTCGAGGCGATGCCGAGACTCTACATCGCCGACGGGCACCATCGCTCCGCCGCCGCCGCGCGCGTCGCCGAGGCGCGCGGCGGGGACGACTCGGCGCCGTACGCGTACTTTCTGGCGGTCGCGTTTCCCGCCGGCCAGATGCGGATCCTCGACTACAATCGCGTGGTCCGCGATCTGAACGGACTGTCGCCGGAGGCGTTGCTGGAGCGCCTGCGCGAGGCGTTCGCCGTGGAACCGGCGTCCGCACCGGTGGCGCCCGCGCGCCCCGGCGAGTTCGGCCTCTACGTCGCCGGGCGCTGGTGGCGGCTGTCACTGGATCCGGCCCGGATCCCCGACGATCCGGTCGCGCGTCTCGACGTCAGCCTCCTCACCGACCGGGTGTTGGCGCCCGTCCTCGGCATCGGCGACCTGCGCCGCGACCCGCGCATCGACTTCGTCGGCGGTATTCGCGGGCTCGGCGAACTCGAGCGGCGCGTCGACGGCGGCGGGGCGGCCGCCGCCTTTTCGCTGCGCCCCACGCCGATGCGTGACCTCATGGCGGTGGCCGACGCCGGGGAGGTGATGCCGCCCAAGTCCACCTGGTTCGAACCCAAGCTCGCCGACGGCTTGGTGTCGCACGTCTTGGATTGACGTCACGGGCCGGGAGGGCCCGCCCCATGGTCCCTCGACGGTGCCTCCGTAGGGCGGGCCTCGGCCCGCCGACGCGTTTGATCCAAACAACGTCCGATCGGCAGCGGCGTCGGCCGGGCAAGCCCGGCCCTACGGTACCCCCCATCCCCCGACCCGGGCACCCGTAGGGCGGGCCTTGGCCCGCCGACGTCGCCGGAACCAAAGGACGTCGCTCGAAGCGGATCAGAGCACGCCTTCGCTGAAATCGTACGACAGGCTGACGTCGGGTTCCTGCAGGAAATAGCCCTGGATGTAATTGACGCCGCACTGCCACAGCACCGCCAGCGTGCCGGCGTCCTCGACGCGTTCCGCGATGGTGAGTTTGCCCATGGAATGGGCCATGTCGGTGAGCGATTTCACCGTCTCCTGACTCTCCTGGCTCTCCGCCAGGTCGCGCATGAAGGCGCCGTCGATCTTCAGGTAATCGGCGGGCAGGTGCTTCACCAGGTTGAAGGGGTTCAGGCCGCTGCCGAAGTGCTCGATCGCCAGACCGCAGTGCAACTCCTTGGTCCGTTTGATCAGGGCCTTGGCCTGCTTGAGGTGCGTGACCGCCACCGACTCCGACACCTCCAGCACCAATGCGTCGCCTGGGAGCCGCCGCGCCTTGAGGGCCTCGCTGAGCCATTCGGCGAGTCCCGGGTCGACGATGGAGGTGGCCGACAGCTTGACGAAGAACCGCGTGCGCACGCCCGACTGCATCCGCTGCGCCAGGACGTCGATTGCGTGTTCCAGCACCCAGCGATCGACGTCCCCCATCAGCCCGGCCTGCTCGGTCGGCCCGAGAAACTCCCCCGGGACCATCTCCCCGCCGTCCTCCGCCAGCATGCGCAGGAGGACCTCGTACATTTCGTTGGCGTCACCGTGGAGGCTCACGATGGGCTGGTAGACGAGCCGGAAGCGGTCGTGGCCGAGCGCCGTGCGGATGCGGTTGACCCACTGCTCGTGGCGATCCTTGGCGGAGGACTGCTCCGCGGCGCGGTCGAAGACCTCCACCCGGTTCCCGCCCGCCTTGCGGGCCTTCTCGCAGGCGAACTCCGCCTGGTTCAGGAGCTCCTGGACCTCCGTGGTCTCGGTGCCGATCCGCACGATCCCGATGCTGCAGGTGGCGGTGACGGAGGTCGTGCCGACCTCGGAGATGTGGTCGGCGACGGCCGCGCGCAGGGTCTCAGCCAGGGTCTCCGCCGCCCCGGCGTCGTCGGCCGGGACGATCAGGGAGAAGGTGTCGTCGCCGAAGCGGGCCAGGATCGCGTCCTCGCCGACGTGCCGTTCGAGCAGGCGTGCGAGATCGCCCAGCACGAGATCCCCCCCGGCGACCCCGACGCGCTCCTTCATACCCTTGAAGTCGTCGAGCACGATATGCAGCAGGGCACTGTGCGCGCCGTCGGTCTCGGCACGCGTGAGCGCCGCGTTCAGGCTCTCCATGAGGCACTGGCGATTGAACAGGCCGGTCACCAGGTCCTTCATGCTCAACTGTTTGATCTTCTTTTCGAGTTCCGCCTGATCGACGCGGCTGCGGATGACGATCTGCGTGCAGGGCTCGCCGTCGATGCTTGCGGGGGAACGTTCCATGGTGGCGTCGAAGGTGCTGCCGTCGGGCAGCAGGCCGCGCAGCTCGACCGCGTCCGTCCCCTCGCCCCCGCCGCCGTGCCCGCGGAGGAATTCCTTGAATTTCGCGTGGTCGTCGGGGGCGACCATGTCCATGATCGGCGTCCCTTCGAGTTCGTCCAATGCGCCGTACCCGAACAGTTCCAGATAGGCGCGGTTGGCGTAGACGTGCATGCCTTCGTGGACGTAGGCGATGGCGTCGCGCGAACTCTCGAGCAGCGCCTGACAGCGCTTCTGGCTCTCGCGCAGGGCCGCGTCGTTGCGGCGCAGTGCGCGTTGCGCCCGCACGCTCTCCATCTCGCGCGCGACCACGAGTTGCAGGTGGTCCGCCTGCGACTTGCTGACCAGATCGCGGGCCCCGGCGCGCAGCGCATCCACGACGTCGGTGCCGTCCACCTTGGTGGCCACCGCAATCACGGGCACCGGGTTCCCGCTACGGCGCAGGCGTTCGACGAGTTCGGAGAGGGAGAGTCCGTCGACCTCGGTGGAACAGATCACCAGCTCCGGCGCCTGTTCCCGGAGCGCCGTATCCACGTCCTCGGCGTCCTCGGCATTGCGCGCGCGCACGGCGTAGCCGGCGTTGCGCAGCACGCTGGCGATGATCTCGGCGTCGTTCTGGGAGGACTCGACGATCAGCAGACGCAGTACGTTGTCCTTTTCCACCGGAAGTTTCCCTCGCCCGCATTGCTCACCGATGTCCCGCTGCGGCCCGCTGAGGCACGTGCCGGGACGGGGCCGCCGTCCCGCCCGCGCCGCGACACGGCGGCCGCTACGTCCTCGGCACGACGAACACCGAAGAGGAATGCGGGCCGACCATGCGGTGCTCCGAGCGCCGGGGCGGCGTTTCCGGGCGCAACCTGCGGGTACCATCCGCGATCGCACCATCCCGCCGGTCACTGTGTCGGCGTCCGGCGGGGTTCCTTGAACCCTCCGCCCGACGCCGGCGGTTCCCCGCCCCGCGCTTTCCTGCTAGCATCGTCGGTGAGGCCGGGGGAGAGCATACCCGCCCGAGGGTCCCGGTGACCCGGATGGGCCGAGCGGCGTCGGGGTGGGCGCGGATCGCCGAGAGTGAAGACGCAGGACATCATCGTCAGGCCGGAGACGCCCGGCGACGTCAAGGCCATCGACGTCGTCAACCTGAGCGCCTTCGAGGGTGAAGCGGAGGCCCAGCTCGTGGGCACGATGCGCCAGTTGCCGGGGTTCTCCCCCGATCTGTCGCTGGTGGCCGAGTTGCACGGGCGTATCGTCGGGCACGTGTTGCTCACGCGTGTGCCCTTGCAGCAGGAGGGGGGGCGCGCCGTCCGGATCCTGGCCCTCGGGCCCATGTCCGTAGTCCCTTCCCAGTCGCATCGCGGTATCGGATCGGCCCTCATTCAGGCGGCGATCGAGCGCGCCCGCGCACTCGGGCTCGGAGCCATCGTGGTTGCCGGCCATCCCGAGTACTACCGCCGGTTCGGGTTCGAGCCGGCCGCGAAGTGGGCCGTTCGTACCAATCTCCGGGTCCCCGAGGACGCGATCACCGCCATGGAACTGGAAGCCGGCGCGCTCGGCGGCGGCGGGCGGGCGGTCTACCCGGACCCCTTTACCCGCATCTTCTGACATCCCCCCGTCCCACGAGGCGTCCCCTTCTCGTTCGCCGCCGCCTGCGTCCGGCCTGCGTGAAGGGCGGCCGCGGCCGGCGCTCTAGGAGCCTGTCGGACTTAGGTGTCCGTAGCAAGGCGGCGGGAGATCGAGCACAGTTTTCCGATCGTTTGAGGCGAATAGTAATCGCTATTTAACGAGAACGATCGGAAAAATGGGCCGATCTTCCACCGCCGCAGTAGAACATGCCTAAGTCCGACAGGCTCCTAGGATGCACCGTCAGAGCGTGCGCCATAATTCGTCGAACGCATCCGGCCCGTCGCTTTCCGGGTCCGGTGCGCCGGTGCGCTCCGCGGGTTCGAAACGGAACTGCGCGAACAGGCCGGTATCCTCCAGCCGGTGCGTCAGGCGGATACTCCGCTCCGCCTCGCCGGTCACCAGGACGAGGGTGTCGCCGCTGCGGTAGGTGCAGGGTTCGACGATCAGCGACGGCGCCTGCTGCAGCGCCTCGATGCCGGGGAGGTGGAGCGCCCGGCGATGGACGCTCCGGGAATCGGTCCCGGGGGTGCGGCGCACGGCGGCGGGCACGCCGCGCGGTGCGATGAGTTGTACGCCGATCTCCAGGCCCTCGGGGGTTCCGGCCAGCATGCGGCGGATGACGCCGAGGTGCCAAGTGACGGTATCGGGCGGACCCTGGCGGATTCCGACCAGCTCACCGATCTGGACCGCTCCCGCGCCCTCGCTGGCCCACAGCAGGCAGCAGCCGTCGGCGCTGAGGTTCCGCATGTGCCACTCGTGGGCGCTGCGGTCGAGCTCGGCGGCGCTGGGATTGAGCTGCACCGTGACCGCCGCCGGTCCGCGGCGCGTATCGATGCGCTCATAGACCATGTCCCAGACATCGGGGGCGTCGCCGTCGTGCCGCGGCAGGTTCCTGCTGGTGAAGCGCGCACGGGGATCGGCGAGCCCCCCTTCGGAGACCTGCGCGCAGCCCGGGACTGAACCCGCGGCGCGGCACAGGGTGTGGTGTATGGCATGCAGGCCGATGGTCACCAGCGCCTCGCCGCCGCGCTCGTTGCGGCGGAAGGCGCGATGCGCGACCAGGCCCCAGATCGGCGCGAGCCGCCGCAGGGTGGCGACGTCGGGCCGGTCGCCGCGCCGCAACGGGTGTGCCGCCTCCGCCGCGTCCGCCTCGGCGAGGATCCGTTGCAGGCGGGTCATGAGCGCGGCGGTCCCGAGGACGCGGCAGGATTCGGGTGCAGACGGGCGCAGATAGCGCAGGTAACCGGGCGGGGCGTCCGCGTCCAGGTCCACGACCAGCAGCTCCGAGGTCGCGCCGGCTCCGTCCGGTAACGGGGTGAGGTCCAGCGCGGGGGCCCACTGCGCGAACAGGGCCGCGAGGCGCGACTGCTCGCCCTGCGGCAGGCGGTACAGGCAGGACGCCCCGATCAGCAGGGCGCGGCGGTAGCCGTCGACGACGCTCCCACCGTCGCGGCCGCCGCCGGCGGCGACCGCGAGACCGTCCACGCGGTGTTCCTCGGCCACCCGATAGAGGAGGTGCAGTTCATGCCAGCACCCCGCCGGCGCGGGCGCGTAGACCAGGCAGGACTTGAGGATCGCTGCGGTGAGATGATCCTGCGCGCGGCGGATCGCGACCGCGAGCCGGTGGCGGTCGGGACGCGGGGCACGCAGCAGATCGACCACCACGATCTTGTAGCCGGTCGCCATCTCCAGGTGCAGGGTGCGGCCCAACTCGGCGATGCGCCGCTGTTTCGCGCTCAGTGGGAAAGTGTGACCGACCACGCGCCGGTCCAGGGCCCGGTCGGCCAGCGTCAACGGTTCGGCGAGCCGCTCGAGCGCCGCCAGCCGCACCCCGGCTTCGGCCCGGGTGCGGTTGAACCCGTGCAGTGCCTCCAGCAGGCGGCGGCTGGTCTCGCCGACGTTGGCCAGCGGCAGCGTACGCATCCATGCGCCCACCGCGGCCGGGGAGGGGTCGAACGCGCCGGCACCGGCGGCACCGGCGGCACGGGGCTCGGGGATGCGCAGCTCGGGCACTGGAGGGCGGTCGGTCATCCTGGGGGTGGTCCCGTCGCGGTACCCGGCGGGGCGGGCGTTACGGAGGTTATCGGTTCGGCGGGCGGCGGCTTGACCGGGCGCGGGAGGCACGGGACGGCCGCCGGGGTCGTCAGCCGGGGCCCAGGGGCAGTTTGGCGGCGGCACCGGGGACCTCGCGGACCAGGCGCGGGACCAGGTAGCCGGGCAGGCGCGCGGCGATCGCCCGGTGCAGGGCACGGGCGTGGTCGTCCGGTACCCGGAAGTGGGCCGCCCCGGCGACCGGGTCGAGGGCATGCAGGTAATAGGGCAGGACACCGGCGGCGAACAGGGACTCGCTGAGCGCCGCCAGCACGTCGGCGTCGTCGTTGACGCCCCGTAGCAGTACCGACTGGTTCAGCAGCGTTACCCCGTGCGCGCGCAGCCGTCCGAGGGCCGCGCGCACCGCGGCGTCGATCTCGCGGGCGTGGTTGGCGTGGATCACGACCACGGGCTGCAGGCGCCGGGCGGTGAGCCAGCCGCACAAGCTGTCGGTCACCCGTTGCGGGATCACCACCGGCAGGCGCGTGTGGATCCGCAGGCGCGTCAGGTGCGGGATGGCGTCGAGTTCGGCGGCGAGCCGGTCCAGGACCTCGTCACGCAGACTCAGGGGATCGCCCCCGCTGAGGATGACCTCGCGCAGGGCCGGGTCGGCGCGCAGGGCGTCGAGGGCCGGCTGCCAGGTGCGGCCGCCGCCCTCCGAGGCATAGGGATAGTGGCGACGGAAGCAGTAGCGGCAGTGGACGGCGCAGGCGCCGGTGGTGATGAGCAGCGCGCGGCCGCGGTACTTGTGCAGCAGCCCCGGGGCGGTGCGGGCGCCCGCCTCCTGCAGCGGATCGGGGCCGTAGCCGGGACACTCGCGCGTCTCGGCGTCCAGCGGGAGCACCTGTCGCAGCAGCGGATCGGCGGGGTCGCCGCGGCGGATCCGGGCGAGGTAAGGGTGCGGGACGCGCAGCGGAAAAGCCCGGGCGGCCGCCTCGGCGGCCGGAAGCAGCGCCGGATCGAGCCCGAGCCGCGCCAGCAGTTCGCGCGGCTCGCGCACGACCCGCGCCAGCTCCCGCTGCCACGCGGGCGCCTGCCTCGCGCCGGCGGTTCGCGCTATTATCTGCAACCGCGCGCCCCCTCGGGGCGGTATCCAGCGGCGTGGAACGGAGACGGAATGGCCACCTACAGCACCAATGAATTCAAGGCGGGGCTCAAGATCATACTCGACGGGGACCCGTTCGCCATCATTGAAAACGAGTTCGTCAAGCCGGGCAAGGGTCAGGCCTTCAATCGCGTCAAGCTGCGCAACCTGAAGACCGGCCGGGTGGTGGACCGGACCTTCAAGTCGGGGGACAGCGTCGAGGCCGCCGACGTCGTCGAGGTCGAGATGCAGTATCTCTACAACGACGGCGAGTTCTGGCACTTCATGAAGCCCGACACCTTCGAGCAGTACGGGGCCGATGCCGCGGCGGTCGGCGACAGCGCCAAGTGGCTCAAGGAGCAGGACGCTTGCATCCTGACCCTGTGGAACGACGTCCCGCTCAGTGTGACGCCGCCGAACTTCGTGGTCCTGCGGGTGACCGAGACCGACCCCGGCGTGCGCGGGGACACCTCCGGCGGCGGCGGCAAGCCCGCCACGCTCGAGACCGGCGCCGTGGTGCGCGTGCCGCTGTTCATCGACGTCGGCGAGCTGATCCGGGTCGACACGCGCTCCGGCGAATACGTCGCGCGCGCGAAGGAATGACCGCGGCGGGACCGGGGGACGGGGCGGCGGGGCGCGACTGGCGCCCCGCCGCCTCCGCCGCGGTCCTGCGACTGCGCGCCGACCTGCTCGCGCGCATCCGCGCCTGGTTCGCTGCGCGCGGGGTCCTGGAGGTGGAGACCCCGCTGCTCTCCGCGGCGGGGACGACCGACCCGCAGATCGAGAGCTTCACCACCCGCTATCTCGGGCCGGGCGCCCCGCAGGGGCGGACCGGCTATCTGCACACCTCGCCCGAGTTTCCGATGAAGCGGCTGCTCGCCGCCGGTTCGGGGTCGATCTTCCAGATCTGCCGGGTGCTGCGCCAGGGCGAACTCGGACCGCGCCACAACCCCGAATTCACCTTGGTGGAATGGTACCGGGTCGGCGCCGACCACCACGCCCTGATGGAGGAGGTGCAGGATCTGGTGTCCGCGGCGCTCGGCGGGTACCGCCCGCTCGCGGCCCCCGAACGGGTGAGTTATCGCGAGGCCTTCGAGCGCCGGACCGGGCTGGACCCGCATCGCGCGAGCCCCGAGGCGCTGGAGGCGTGCGCGCGGCGCCACGGGCTTGCCGCCGACGGTGCCGCCGGGGCGGGTGCCGCTCCGGACGCCGAGTTCTGGCGCGACCTGCTCCTCAGCCATCTCGTCGCCCCGGCGCTCGGCCGCGGGCGGCTGACGCTGCTCTACGATTACCCGGCCTCGCAGGCGAGCCTCGCGCGCGTGCGCCTCGGCGACCCCCCGCTCGCCGAGCGCTTCGAGGCGTTCCTCGACGGCATGGAACTCGCCAACGGTTTTCACGAACTGGCCGACGCCGGCGAGCAGCGCCGGCGCTTCGAGGCCGACCGCCACCGCCGTCGCGCGCGCGGGCAGGCGTCGGTCCCGATCGACACCCGTCTGCTCGCCGCGCTCGAGGCGGGACTGCCCGACTGCGCGGGGGTGGCGCTCGGATTCGACCGGCTGGTGATGACCGCCTGCGGCGCACGCCGCATCGAGGAGGTGCTGGCGTTCCCCTACGAGCGTGCCTGATCGTCCCCGCCGGCGGCCGCGTCCTCGCCGGTGCGCGCCGTGCGCACGGCCAGGCGCCCGATCGGTGTGCCGACGCGCACCGGGTCTGCGGTACCGAGCGACTCCCGCCAGCGCACGGCGCCGGGGGGGAACAGGGCGATCACGGTGGAGCCCATGCCGAAGCGGCCCATCTCCGCCCCCGCGGCGAGGTGTACGCGCGACTCGTCCCAGCGGCGCACCCGCGGTCGGCGCCCGTAGGGGTAGCTCCCCGGGCCGCCCCACACCGTGTCGATGAACCCGACCAGCAGCGCCCCGACCAGCACCAGCGCCATGGGTCCGGCCGCGGTCTCGAACAGGGCGACCACGCGCTCGTTGCGGGCGAACAGGCGCGGGACCGCGCGCGCGGTGGCGGCCGAGACGCTGAACAGCGCCCCGGGCAGATAGACGCTCTCGGTCAGGGTCCCGGCGCAGGGCATGTGCACGCGGTGGTAGTCGCGCGGCGCGAGGTATACGGTCAGGAACTCCCCCTCGCGAAACGGCGCCGCGCGCCGCTCGTCGCCGCCGAGCAGGTCGACCACCGAGTAGCTCCGTCCCTTGGCCTGGAGCAGGCGCCCGCCCGCCGCGCGGCCGAACTCGCTCAGGCGCCCGTCGGCGGGTGCGAGCACGGCGTCCGGCTCCGCGGGCAGGGGCCGGACGCCGGGGCGCAGCGCGCGCGTGAAGAAGCTGTTGAAATCGAGATAGGCCGCGGGATCCGGATAGCGGGCCTCCCCGAGGTCGACGCGGTAGCGGCGCGCGAACCAGCGGATGAGGGCGTCCTTGAGGGCGCGCCGGCGGCTGCGGGTGATGCGGTGGACGAGCCGGCTGAGGGCGTGCTGCGGCAGCAAATACTGGGGCAGTGCCTGCAGGGCGTCGGTCAGGGACGGGCGCGGCGGCTCGCAGGACGGGGCGGGTGGGGGCATGGGCCCGAGTATGCCACAGCGGGCCGATTGTTTATGATGCGGATCCGCACGGCGCGCCTTCCGGGGGGGCGCCGTCCCGCGCGCCGCGAGGCGCGGGCCCTGCGGGGGCGCGGTCTACATTGGGCGAACGGGCCGCGCGGCGGGAACCGTAACGCTGCACGGACGGCCGGGACGTACTTCGATATGAGCGCTGCATCCTCCGACACCGATCGACCGCAACCGGGCCCCGCACGGGGCGCGGTGGCGGACCTCAGCGGGCTGCGCACGGTGCGCGACTTCATCCGTTGGGGGGCGAGCCGCTTCGCGGAGGCCGGCCTGGTCTTCGGGCATGGGACCGACAACGCGCTGGACGAGGCCGCCGCGCTGGTGCTGCACGCCCTGCACCTGCCGCCGGATCTGCCCGCGGCGTGGTTCGGGGCCGCGCTCACGCGCGACGAACGCGAAGCCGTCGCGGCGCTGCTGCGACGGCGGATCGAGGAGCGGCTCCCGGCCGCCTACCTCACCGGCGAGGCGTGGTTCGCCGGGATCCCGTTCCAGGTCGACCCGCGCGTGCTGATCCCGCGATCGCCCATCGCCGAGCTGATCGAGCACGGCTTCGAGCCGTGGGCGGCGGGGATCGAGGTGCGTCGCATCCTCGATCTGGGCACCGGCAGCGGGTGCATCGGCATCGCCTGCGCGCTGGCGTTCCCCGGGGCCGAGGTCGACCTCGCCGACGTGAGCGCCGAGGCCCTCGAGGTGGCCCGCGCCAACGTCGCCCGCCACGGGCTCGAGGACCGCGTGCGGGCCGTGCGCTCCGACGGATTCGAGGCGCTGGACGGGACCTATGACCTGATCGTGAGCAATCCGCCCTACGTGAGCGCGGCGCAGATGCGGGCGCTGCCCCCCGAGCACCGGCACGAGCCGGCGCTGGCGCTCGCCGCGGGGCCCGAGGGGCTGGACTTCGCCCTACGCATCCTGCGCGAGGCGCCGGCCCGGCTGCGCGATCCCGGCCTGCTGGTGGTCGAAGTGGGGGAAGCGGCGGAGGCGCTCCAGGCGCGGTTGCCGGAGCTGCCGCTGATCTGGCCGGAGTTTGCGCGCGGGGGCGATGGGGTATTTGTCATCGACAGCGCCCAACTGCGGGCGCATCGGGCCGGGTTGCCGGAGGCGTGAGGGGCTTGCGGCGCCGCGGCGCGAGCGCAGGGGTGATGGTCCGGGGCGGACCGCGCGGGTAGCGCCGGCCCGGAGGAGGGAATGAAGATGCAGCGACCGCGTACGCCGGAAGAGTACTTCGACCTGGTGGATCAGGCCCTGTTCGAGATCCGCGACCTGCGATGGGCGGCGGAGTTCGACGAGGAGGAACTCGGTGGGGCGTTGAAGTTCCTCGACCGCCTCGAGGCGGAGGTGGATGCCCTGCGGCGGCAGATGCTAGACGGCACCTATCACTTCGGTAACGAGGACCTGCCGTTCATGGACATCGTCGCCGCGCAGGAGACGTTCATCCTGCCGTTCAAGCCGCTGCTCCAGATCATCAACCAGACCCACAAACACGGGCTCGCGGTGGCGGAGGATTGACCGCCGTCAAGGTGAGGGCGCCCGAGTGCCTCTAAGCTGACGGGATGGGCGCACCGACCTACACCGCGCTGTTCGATGCCGAGCGCATCCGCCGCTACGATACGGCCGGGCCGCGCTATACCTCCTATCCGACGGCGCCGCTCTTCCACGAGGGGTTCGCGGAGCCGGAATACCGGGCCTGGGCACAACGCGGCAACGCGGCGCAGCCGCCGCGGCCGCTGTCGCTGTATTTCCATCTCCCCTTCTGCGCCACCGTCTGTTTCTACTGCGCGTGCAACAAGGTGGTCACGCGCGACCGCTCGCGCGCCGCGCCCTACCTGGAGCGGCTGATTCGCGAGATCGAGCTGCAGGGCGCCCTCTTCGATCGGGCCCGCAGCGTCGATCAGCTCGCCTGGGGGGGCGGCACGCCCACCTTCCTCGATCACGATCAGATCCGTGCGCTGATGGCGGCGACGCGGCGCCACTTCACGTTGCGCGACGACGACCGCGGCGAGTACTCCGTCGAGGTGGATCCGCGCGAAGCCGATGCCGAGACCATCGCCGTGCTGCGCGCGGAGGGCTTCAACCGGCTCAGCATCGGCGTGCAGGACTTCGACCCGCGGGTGCAGAGGGCGGTCAATCGCATCCAGAGCGAGGCGCAGACGGTGGAGGTCATGGAGGCGGCGCGCCGCGAGGGCTTCCATTCGATCAACGTCGATCTCATCTACGGCCTGCCGTTTCAGGACGTCGGGAGCTTTGCGCGCACCCTGGACAAGGTCATCGCCGCGGGACCCGACCGGCTCTCGGTGTTCAACTACGCGCATCTGCCCGAGCGTTTCAAGCCGCAACGGCGTATCCGCGCCGAGGACCTGCCGCCGCCCGCCGAGAAGCTGGCGATCCTGGGTCATACGATCGAGCGGCTGACCGCGGCCGGCTACGTCTATATCGGCATGGATCACTTCGCGCGCCCGGACGACGAGCTCGCGCGCGCGCAGCGGGCGGGCACGCTCTACCGCAACTTCCAGGGCTATTCGACCCACGCCGACTGCGACCTCGTCGGGCTCGGGGTCACGGCGATCGGCAAGGTGGGAGACACCTACAGCCAGAACCTGCGCGACCTGCCCGCCTACTACGAGCGCCTGGACGCGGGCCGCCTGCCGGTGTTCCGCGGCTATGAACTCGACGCCGACGACCGCTTGCGCCGCGACGTGATCATGGGGCTGGCCTGCAACCTGGGGGTGGCCTTCGATCCGCTGGAGGCGCGCTACGGCATCGTCTTCGCCGATTACTTCCGGCGCGAGCTCGAGGAACTCGCCGTGATGGCCGAGGACGGACTGGTGGAGATCGGATCGCGCGCGATCCGCGTCGCCCCGCCGGGGCGGCTGCTGGTGCGCAACCTGTGCATGGTCTTCGACCGCCACCTGCGCGCACGACGCGCGGGCGAGCCACGCGCCTTTTCGCGCGTGATCTGACGCGGTCGGGTCGCGACGCGCCGCGCGCGCCGCGGGCGGCTCAGACCTGCCGGTAGATCAGCCCCGGCGGCAGGAGCATCTCGCCGCGGTCGAGCTGATCGAGGGGACAGCCCTCGACATCGCACTGGGCGATGCGGTCGAACACGTAGGTCGCTTCGCGGTCTTCGATCTTCTCGAAGATCGGCTTGCCGAGGTAGCTCCCGATCTTCGCTCCGTAATGGCGGTAGTTGCGGTCCATCTCGTCTCTCTTGCGTGACAGCGGAGTACAGCCTCGCCCGGATGCGCGGCGCCGCGGGGGCGGGCGGCGGGATCGTCGCCTCCCCCGACTGAATCCAGCGACGGGCGGCGCGGAAACTTTAGGGTTTCCCCGCCGGCGATGCAAACCGTTGCCGCACGGCGACGATCGCTCCGGGCCCATACCCGATCGGACCCGCTACGGGCGGCGGGGTTCACCGTCGCGGCCCGGGTCGCCGCGCGCCGCGGGCAGGCGCTACAATGTCGGCCCATGTCCGGCAATACCATCGGCAGGCTGTTCACGGTCACGACCTTCGGCGAGAGCCACGGGCCGGCGATCGGCTGCGTGGTCGACGGGTGCCCGCCGGGGCTGGAGCTGAGCGAGGCCGATCTGCAGCCCGATCTCGACCGCCGCCGCCCGGGCCGCAGCCGCCACACCTCGCAGCGGCGCGAGCCCGACGCGGTCCGGATCCTCTCCGGGGTCTTCGAGGGGCGCACCACGGGCACCCCCATCGGGCTGCTGATCGAGAACACCGATCAGCGCCCGCGCGACTACGCCGATCTCATGGACCGCTTCCGGCCCGGGCACGCCGACTACACCTACGTTCAGAAGTACGGGGTGCGCGACTACCGCGGCGGCGGACGCTCGTCCGCGCGCGAGACCGCCATGCGCGTGGCCGCCGGGGCGATCGCGCGCAAGTACCTGCGCGAGCGCTGCGGCGTGCGCATCCGCGGCTACCTGGCCCAGCTCGGCCCGATCCGGCCCGAGGCCTTCGACTGGGAGGAGGTCGAGCGCAACCCGTTTTTCTGCCCGGACGCCGCGGCGGTGCCCGAACTGGAGAAGTTCATGGACGCCCTGCGCAAGGCGGGCGACTCGATCGGCGCGCGCGTGAACGTCGTCGCCGAGGGCGTGCCGCCGGGGCTCGGAGAGCCGGTCTTCGACCGCCTCGACGCCGACCTCGCCCACGCCCTGATGAGCATCAACGCGGTGAAGGGGGTGGAGATCGGCGCCGGCTTCGGATGCGTCACCCAACGCGGCACCGAACACCGCGACGAGATCACGCCGGAGGGGTTCCTCAGCAATCACGCGGGCGGCGTGCTGGGGGGCATCTCGACCGGGCAGGATCTGCTGATTTCGATCGCGCTCAAGCCGACCTCGAGCCTGCGCCTGCCGGCGCGCACCGTCGATCTGCGCGGCGCCGCGGTGGAGGTGGTGACGAAGGGGCGTCACGACCCGTGCGTGGGTATCCGCGCGACCCCGATCGCCGAGGCGATGACGGCCATCGTGGTGCTGGACCACCTGCTGCGCCAACGCGCCCAGAACGCCGAGGTCGTACCCCCGCTGGCGCCGGTCCCGCCGGGCGTCTCCCGCTGATCCGCGCGGCGGCTGTGCCCGCGGCACGATGATCTACTGGCGCCTGTCGGCCTTCTACCTGTTCTACTTCGCGGCGCTCGGGGCGCTGATCCCGTACTGGAGCCTCTACCTGCAGTCCCGCGGCTACGGGGCGGTGGCCATCGGCGAGCTGGTGGCGATCATGATGGCCACCCGGATCGTGGCCCCGAACCTCTGGGGCTGGCTGGCCGACCACACCGGGCGGCGCATGGCGGTGGTGCGCCTCGCCTCGTTCCTCGCCTGGGCGGCGTTCGCCGCCGTGCCCGCTGCCCGGGGCTTCGCGGGGCTCGCCGCCGTGGTGGCGGCGTTCGGCTTCTTCTGGAACGCCGCCCTGCCGCAGTTCGAGGCGACCACCCTCGACCACCTGGGTGCGCGCGTCCATCGCTACAGCCGCGTGCGCCTATGGGGCTCGCTCGGCTTCATCGCCAGCGTGAGCGGACTCGGGCTCCTGTTCCAGCACCACCCGCCGTCCTTACTGGTACCGGTGATGCTGCTGCTCCTGGCCGGGATCTGGCTCGCCAGCCTGCGCGTGCCGGAGCGCCCGCGCGCACCCCCGACGGCGGCCGGGGCGCCGTTGGCGCAGGTGCTGCGCCGGCCCGAGGTGGCGACCCTGCTGCTGGTGTGCCTGCTCATGCAGGTCAGCCACGGGGCCTATTACGCCTTCTTCACCCTGTTCCTGGAACGCTACGGCTACGGCGCCGGGCTCATCGGGGCGCTGTGGGCCCTCGGTGTCGCGGCCGAGATCGGGATCTTCCTCGTCATGCCGCGGGTGCTCCTGCGGCTCGGCCCCCGGGCCCTGTTGCAGGCGAGTCTGGCGCTCGCGGCCCTGCGCTGGGGGTTGATTGGGGGATTCCCGGAGCATCTCGGCGTCATCGTCTTCGCCCAGACCCTGCACGCGGCCAGCTTCGGCGTCTATCACGCAGTGGCCATCGACCGGATCCACCGGTATTTCCCCGGACGCCTGCAGGGGCGCGGGCAGGCCCTCTACAGCAGCGTGAGCTTCGGCGCCGGCGCCGCTCTCGGCAGCCTCGCGAGCGGCTATCTCTGGGCCGGCATCGGCCCCAGCGCCACCTTCTACGCGGCCGCCGCGGTCGCCGCCGCGGCCTGGGTGCTGGCCGGGCGCGGGATCCCGCCGGGCCCCCCGCCGCGGTGAGTACGGCGCGCGGCCGACGGGAGAGTGGTCGCCTGCGCCCGTTCCGATATAATGAACCGCTTTCGCCCACCGCCCGACGGGGCACGGATTCCGATGGCCGGCCGAACCCTCTACGACAAGCTCTGGGACGACCACGTGGTGCGCGCCGAGGCCGACGGCACGGCGCTGATCTACATCGACCGCCACCTCGTCCACGAGGTCACCTCGCCGCAGGCCTTCGAGGGGCTGCGGCTCGCCGGACGCCGGCCGTGGCGTCCGGGGGCCGCGCTCGCGGTCCCCGACCACAACGTCCCGACGACGGCGCGCGCGCAGGGCATCGCCGATCCGGTCTCGCGCGTGCAGGTGGAGGCGCTCGACGCCAACTGCGCGGCCTTCGGGATCACCGAGTTCGATATGTGCGATCCGCGCCAGGGCATCGTCCACGTCGTCGGACCGGAGCAGGGTCTCACCCTCCCCGGCATGACGGTGGTGTGCGGGGATTCGCACACCTCCACCCACGGGGCCGTGGGTGCGCTCGCCTTCGGGATCGGCACCTCCGAGGTCGAGCATGTGCTCGCCACCCAATGCCTGGTGCTGAAAAAGTCGCGCAACTTCCGGGTGCGCATCGAGGGGGCGTGCGCACCGGGCGTGACCGCCAAGGATCTCGCGCTCGCGCTCATCGGTGCGATCGGGACGGCGGGCGCCACCGGCCATACGGTGGAGTTCGCCGGAGCGGCGGTGCGCGCACTCTCGGTCGAGGGGCGCATGACGCTGTGCAACATGGCCATCGAGGCCGGCGCGCGCGCGGGGCTGGTGGCGGTGGACGAGCGCACCGTCGAGTACCTGCGCGGCCGTCCCCTGGCGCCCGCCGGGGCGCTGTGGGAGCGCGCGGTGCAGGCCTGGGGTGAGTTGCACAGCGATGCCGATGCGGTCTTCGACCGCGAGGTCGCGCTCGACGCCGCGACGCTCGCGCCGCAGGTGACCTGGGGCACGTCCCCGGAGATGGTCGTCCCGGTCGACGGGTGCGTCCCGGACCCGGCGGCGGAGGCCGACCCGGTGCGGCGCGAGGACATGCGCCGCGCGTTGCGCTACATGGCGCTGGAGCCGGGCATGCCGATCATCGAGATCCGCCCGGACAAGGTCTTCATCGGTTCGTGCACCAACTCGCGCATCGAGGACCTGCGCGCCGCCGCGGCGGTGGTGCGCGGGCGCCGGGTCGCGGCGGGCATCCGCCAGGCGCTGGTGGTGCCGGGCTCGGGGCTGGTCAAGCGCCAGGCCGAGGCCGAGGGGCTCGACCGGGTGTTCGTCGCGGCCGGTTTCGAGTGGCGCGAGCCCGGCTGTTCCATGTGCCTGGGCATGAATCCCGACCGGCTCGCCCCCGGGGAGCGTTGCGCGTCGACGTCCAACCGCAACTTCGAGGGCCGCCAGGGGCCGGGCGGGCGCACGCACCTCGTGAGTCCGGCGATGGCCGCGGCGGCGGCGGTCCACGGCCGCTTCGTGGACGTGCGCGAGCTCGGCTGAAGGAGGCGGCGCATGGAACCGTTTCAGACCCTGACCGGATTGGTGGCGCCGCTCGATCGGGCCAACGTCGATACCGACGCCATCATCCCCAAGCAGTTCCTCAAGTCGATCCGGCGTACCGGCTTCGGTCCCTACCTGTTCGACGCGTGGCGCTACCTGGACCACGGCGAGCCGGGGATGGACTGCGCGGGCCGTCCGCGCAACCCGGACTTCGTCCTCAATCAGCCGCGCTACCGGGGGGCGAGCATCCTGCTCGCGCGCGACAATTTCGGTTGCGGCTCCTCGCGCGAGCACGCGGTGTGGGCGCTGACGGACTACGGTTTCCGCGTCGTGATCGCCCCCACGTTCGCCGACATCTTCTACAACAACGCCTTCAAGAACGGGCTGCTGGCGCTCACGCTGCCGGCGCAGACCGTGGACCGGCTGTTCCGCGAGACGCAGGCGCAGGAGGGCTACCGCCTTACCGTGGACCTGCGCGCGCAGACGGCCGCTACGCCGGGCGGGGAGGCGATCGCCTTCGAGATCGACGCCTTCCGCCGCCGCCGGCTGCTCGAAGGCCTCGACGAGATCGGCCTCACGCTGCAGCACGCCGGGGCCATCCGCGACTACGAGCGCCGGCGCCGCGCGCAGGCCCCGTGGCTGTTTCCGGACGCGCCGGAGCGCTGAATGAGTCCTGAATCCGTCCTGTCCACTCTGTCGAGATCGACCCGATGACCCACCGCATCCTCGTCCTGCCCGGCGACGGGATCGGCCCCGAGATCGTCGCCGAGGCCGTCCGCATCCTCGAGTTGCTGCGCGCCGAATTCGGCCTCGCCGTCGAGATCGAGGAGGGCAAGGTCGGCGGCGCCGCCTACGAGGCCGCCGGCAGCCCGCTCCCGGAGGAGACCCTGCGCCTGGCCCGCGCCGCCGACGCCGTGCTGCTCGGCGCCGTGGGCGGACCGCGCTGGGAGGGGCTTGCGCGCGAGCTGCGCCCGGAGCGCGGGCTGCTCGGCCTGCGCGCGGAGCTGGGCCTGTTCGCCAACCTGCGCCCGGCCCTGCTCTACCCGCAGCTCGCGGCGGCCTCGAGTCTGCGCCCCGAGATCGTCGCCGGACTCGACCTGATGATCGTGCGCGAGCTGACAGGCGGCATCTATTTCGGCACCCCGCGCGGCGTGCGCGACGAGGGCGGCGTGCGCACTGCCTACAACACCATGGTCTATTCGGAGGCCGAGATCGAGCGCATCGGCCGGGTCGCCTTCGAGACGGCGCGGCGCCGCTCCGGACGCCTGTGCTCGGTGGACAAGGCCAATGTCCTCGAGGTATCGGAGCTGTGGCGTGAGGTGCTGACCGCCCTCGCGGCGGAGTTTCCCGACGTCACGCTCAGTCACCTGTACGTGGACAACGCCGCGATGCAACTGGTGCGCGCGCCCAAGCAGTTCGACGTCATCGTGACCGGGAACCTGTTCGGCGATATCCTCTCCGATCAGGCGGCGATGCTCACCGGCTCCATCGGGATGCTGCCCTCGGCCTCGCTCGATGCGCACGGCAAGGGGATGTACGAGCCGATCCACGGCTCGGCCCCCGACATCGCCGGGCGCGGTACGGCCAACCCGCTCGCCACGATCCTGTCCGTGGCCATGCTGCTGCGCCACTCCCTGGGCGAGGAGGAGGCCGCCGCGCGGGTGGAGCGGGCCGTGGGGGCGGCGCTCGATCAGGGCCTGCGCACGCCGGATATCGCCGCGCCGGGCACGCGCGCGGCGGGCACGCGCGAGATGGGCGCGGCGGTGGCGGCGGCGCTGCGGGCGCAGGCACGATGAACGGACGGCGGGAAGCGACGAGGCGGCTATGAGCGAGCGGTACGACGTGGCGGTGGTGGGGGCGACGGGCGCCGTGGGCGAGGCCATGCTCGAGATCCTGGCGCAGCGCAAGTTCCCGGTCGGCGAGGTATATGCCCTGGCGAGCAGCCGTTCGGCCGGCAGCCGCGTGGCCTTCGGCGACCGGCAGTTGCCGGTGGGGGATCTGGCGGAATTCGATTTCACGCGCGTGCAGATCGGTCTGTTCTCCGCCGGCGCATCGGTCTCCGAGGCGTACGCCCCGCGCGCCGCCGCGGCCGGTTGCGTGGTCATCGACAACACCTCGCAGTTCCGCTACGACGCCGATATCCCGCTGGTGGTGCCCGAGGTCAACGCCCACGCCATCGAAGGCCACCGCGCGCGCGGGATCATCGCCAACCCCAACTGCTCGACGATCCAGATGGTGGTCGCGCTCAAGCCGATCTACGACGCCGTGGGCATCGAGCGGATCAACGTCGCCACCTACCAGGCGGTCTCCGGCACCGGCAAGGAGGCGATCGAGGAACTCGCCGGGCAGACGGCGCGGCTGCTCAACGGCAAGCCGATCGAGACTCGCGTCTACCCCAAGCAGATCGCGTTCAACGCCCTGCCGCACATCGACGTGTTCATGGACAACGGCTACACCAAGGAAGAGATGAAGATGGTCTGGGAGACGCGCAAGATCCTCGAGGACGATGCCATCCTGGTCAACCCCACGGCGGTGCGGGTGCCGGTCTTCTACGGCCATTCCGAGGCCGTGCACATCGAGACGCGCGCGCCGATCAGCGCGGCGCGGGCGCGCGAGCTGCTCGCCGCCGCCCCCGGCGTACGCGTGCTCGACGAGCGCGCCCCGGGCGGCTATCCGACGGCGGTCACCGAGGCCGCCCGCCGTGACGCGGTCTTCGTCGGCCGCATCCGCGAGGACATCTCCCATCCCCGCGGCCTGGATCTGTGGGTGGTGGCCGACAACGTGCGCAAGGGGGCGGCCCTCAACAGCGTCCAGATCGCGGAGATTTTGATCGCTAAGTACCTGTAAGCTATATTTCCATCGGGACCGGCGGCGGACCCGGCGGGGGGAAATTAAGGTAACCGGGGAGGCTTCCGATATAGGCCTCACAGGCCCGAGTCGGCGGGGTGCCCGCGGCGCGGGCCGCGCCCATGGGACGAGCCGCAGAAGGGAGCGTTTCTAAAATGAATCGGAAGCTGGCCTTGGCCGTGGCCTCCGCGTGCATGGTGGCGCCCGCGCCGCTGTACGCCCTCGGGCTCGGCACCATCACCCTGCATTCCAACCTCGACCAGAAGCTCAACGCCGACATCCGGCTCTATTCCGACAACCCGTCGGAGCTGGACGGGGCACTCGTGAGCCTGGCGAGCCCCGCGGCCTTCGCCCGTGCCGGGATCGACCGCCCGCTCATCCTGAGTTCGCTGCGCTTCAAGGTCGTGCGGGTCGACGGCCATCCGGCGATCCGGGTCACCAGCGACCAGCCGGTGCGCGAGCCGTTCCTGAACTTCATCGTCGAGGTCGACTGGCGTAGCGGGCGGATCCTGCGTCAATACACGGTCCTGCTGAACCCGCCGACGATGACGGCCCTGCGCGCCGCGGGGGTACGTCCCGCCGGTGCGCGGGCGGCGGCGCGTACGCCCGCCGCCGCCGCGCCCGTGCGGGCGGCGACGGCGTCGGCGCGGCAGTCCACGGTGCCCGCCGCGCCGGCACGGCGCAGCGTGCGGCGGGGCGCCGGGACGTCCGCCCCGGGCGCCGTTCCGGGGACGATCCGCACCGAGCGCAACGACACCCTCTGGGGCATCGCCCAGCGCGTGCGCCCCAACGAACGCGTGACCATCGAGCAGATGATGCTGGCGCTGCTGGATGCAAATCCGCAGGCGTTCTATGACCACAACATCAACCGGCTGAAGGCCGGCTACGTCCTGAGGGTCCCGGACATCTCCCAGGTCCTCGGGATCGACCCCAAGGGCGCGCTCGCCCAGGTGCGCCACCAGAATCTGCTGTGGGAGCAGTACCGCAGGCGCCTGGCGCAGGCGGGGACCGGGACGCCGGCCGCGGCCAAGACCTCCGCCGCGAAGACCTCTGCGACGCCGTCGGCAGCGCAGATGGAGGAGGAGCGGTTGCGCCTGCTGGCTCCCGGCTCCGGGGCTTCCGGCGCCGCCGGCGCACCCGGTGCCGGCGCGGGGGCGAAGAGCACCCAGGCGCTGAAGAACCAGCTCGCGCTGGCCAACGAGGCCGCGGCCTCCAAGGCCGAGGAGGCCAAGGACCTGCAGGGCCGGGTCACCGCGCTCCAGGGGCAGGTCGACAAACTCAAGGAGCTGCTGAGCCTCAAGGATCAGCAGCTCGCCGATCTCCAGAGCCGGCTCAAGGCCCAGTCGGGCGCGAAGCCGGCCGCCGTCGCGGAGGGTGCGGCCCAACCGGCCGCGAAAGCGGCCCCGGCGCCCGTGAAGCCGGCTCCCGCGGCCGGGGAGGCGGCGAAGAGCCCCGAAGCGGCGAAGACCGGGGCGGCGGCGAAACCCGAAGCGCCCGCGGCGAAATCCGAGACACCGGCCGCGAAGCCCGCGACGCCCCCCGCGAAGCCGCCGGCCCCGCCGGTGGTCCATCGCGCGGCCCCGCCGCCCCGCACGCCGTCGGGCGGCTCGCTGCGCGATCTGCTCAACGACCGCGGCGTGCTCGGCATGCTCGGCGGTCTGGTCCTGGCCCTCGGGGCGCTGGTCTGGTTGGTTCTGCGCCGGCGGCGCAGCGCGGAGGAACCCGGTTTCCCGCGGCCGCTCGAGCCGGTCGGGGACGAGGGAGCCGGGGACGCAGCCGGGGGTGAGACCGCGGCGGCGACGGAATCGGCGCCAACGGCGGATGCGGCATCGGCCGAGGAGGCCGCGCCGCTGGTGGCGGAGGCCGGCGGCGATGCGCTGGCGGAGGCGGAGATCTACCTCGCCTACGGGCGCTACGAACAGGCGGCCGAACAGCTCGCGCAGGCGGTGCGGGCGCAGCCGGATCGCCCCGATCTCAAGGCCAAGCTGCTCGAGGCCTATCACGGTCTCGGGGATCGGGAGCGGTTTGAGGCGACCGCCGAGGCCCTGTACGCCGACCTCGGCGACGCGGCGCATCCGCTGTGGGCGGAGGTCGCCCGCTGGGGAGCGGAGCTGTGTCCGGAACATCCGCTGTTCCGCGCGGAGCCCGCCGACGCCGCCGCCGGTGCCCACGAGGCGGGCGCGGAGGCGACCGGTGAAGCCCCGCAGGAATCTTCCCAGGCATCCCCGGAGGCGCCCGAGCCGGTCGACGCGCTGCTGCGTGAACTGGTGGCCGAACTGCCCGCGGACGAGGGGGCGCAGAGCCATCCGTCGGCGCAGGCCCCGGCGGAGGAGCCGGCGGCGGAACGCGACGCGGTCGGGGACGAGGGGACCGTGACAGCGCCCGCGGCGGAGTCGCCGCCGGAGGAGACGCGCGAGGAAACCCCGGCCGGCGCCGCGGGTGCGGGCGAGGCCGACCTCGGCTTCGAGATCCCGGGCGCGGGCGCGCCGGCCGCGGAGTCCGCCGGAGAGGAGTCGGCCGGTGCGGAACCGGCGGTTGAGGAGCCGGCGGCCGACGCGGACCGTTCCAACGTCATCGAATGGGAAGGCGGGCTGGCCTCCGGGCTGGCGGCGCGCGGCGGCGATTCCGACGCGGGTGCGCAGGAGGAGTCCGCGGACGAGGAATCCGCCCTGGGCGAGCCCGACGAGGTCGGGACCAAGCTCGATCTGGCGCGGGCCTACCTCGACATGGGCGATCAGGAAGGGGCGCGCGAGCTGCTCGCCGAGGTCCTCGAGGAGGGCAGCGACGGGCAGCGCGAGGAGGCCGAAGGCCTGATGCAGCAGCTGAGCGCCTGACCCGCGGGCCGCTACGCGGGGGTGCCGCCGGGTCGTCCCCGCCCCCGCGTGCGCATCGCCGGGGGCGCCCATCGGACCGCGATCCATGCGCATCGCCCTCGGCGTCGAGTACGACGGCATCGCGTTTGCGGGCTGGCAGTCCCAGCGGCGCGCGCGCACGGTGCAGGAAACCCTGGAGGCCGCGCTCGCGCGCGTCGCCGACCATCCGGTCCGCGTCGTCTGCGCGGGACGCACGGATGCGGGCGTTCACGCCACCGCCCAGGTCGTGCACTTCGATACGGAATCGGTGCGGCCCGAGCACGCCTGGGTGCTCGGGACCAACAGCCACCTGCCCGCCGACGTCGCGGTGCGCTGGGCGCGGGCGGTCGAACCGCGGTTCCACGCGCGTTTCGCGGCCCGGCGCCGGCGCTACCGCTACGTGATCCTCAACCGCGACACGCGCCCGGCGCTGCTGCGCGGGCGCGTCTGGTGGGTGCACCGCCCGCTGGATGCGGAGCCGGCGCGCGCGGCGGCCGCGTACCTCGTCGGCGAGCACGACTTCACCTCCTTCCGGGCGCTGGCCTGTCAGGCGCGCCATCCGGTGCGCACCATTCACCGTCTCGACGTGCACCGCGCCGGTGAGTTTCTCTTCATCGACGTGAGCGCCAACGCCTTTCTCCACCATATGGTCCGCAATCTCGCCGGGGTCCTGGCGGCGATCGCACGCGGGGAGCACCCGCCGCAGTGGGCGCGCGAGGTCCTGGAGGCGCGCGACCGGGCGCTCGGCGGCGTGACCGCGCCGGCGGCGGGGTTGTATTTGGTGCAGGTGGAGTACCCGGAGACGTTCGGCCTCGACTGCGGGGTACGCCTGCCGGCCCTGGGCGGGCGGGAGGCGTGAGAATTCTGCTACCCTGTGCCCCGGAGAGGCTGGGGTCGAAGTGGTGGCCGGGTGCGTACGCGGGTTAAGATCTGCGGGATCACGCGCCCCGGGGACGCGGTGGAGGCCGCGCGTCTCGGGGTCGACGCGATCGGGCTGGTGTTCCATCCGCACAGTCCCCGCGCCGTGGACCTGGATGCGGCGGTGGCGATCGTGCGCGGCCTCCCGCCGTTCGTCGCGGCCGTGGGGCTGTTCGTGGACGCCCCCGCGGAGGCGGTGCGCGCGGTGCTCGCGGCCGTGCCGCTGGATCTGCTCCAGTTCCACGGCCGCGAGCCGGCGGAGTACTGCCGGGCCTTCGGCCGCCGCTACGTGAAGGCCCTGGCGGTGGCCGCCGACTCGGATCCCGCGGCGCAGGCGGCGCGGTATCCGGACGCGGCGGCGTGGTTGTTCGATACCGCGGTGGACGGGCGCAGCGGCGGGACCGGCCGTACGTTCGACTGGGGGCGCCTCCCGCAGGGGCTGGAGCGCCCGGTCATCCTGGCCGGCGGGCTGGATCCGGACAACGTCGCCGCCGCGGTGCGCGCGGTGCGTCCGTACGCGGTGGATGTGAGCAGCGGCGTCGAGGCGGCGAAGGGGATCAAGGATCCCGCGCGCATGGCGGCCTTCATGAGGGGTGTACGCAGTGTCGATGCAGGCGAAGACGGACGAATCGGCGCTTGAGCCGCTGCCCGACGCGGTCGGGCACTTCGGCCCGTTCGGCGGGCGCTTCGTCGCCGAGACGCTCATGGAACCGCTGGAGGCGCTGCGCGCGGCCTACGAGGAGGCGCGCGCCGATCCGCAGTTCCGCACCGCCTTCGATCGCGACCTGGCGCACTACGTCGGGCGCCCCTCGCCGCTGTACTTCGCGCGGCGCTGGAGCGAGGCGGTGGGCGGGGCGCGCATCTACCTCAAGCGCGAGGACCTCAACCACACCGGCGCCCACAAGATCAACAACACCGTCGGGCAGGCGCTGCTGGCGCGGCGCATGGGCAAGACCCGCGTCATCGCCGAGACCGGCGCCGGCCAGCACGGGGTGGCCACGGCGACGGTGGCGGCGCGCTTCGGGATGGACTGCGTCGTCTACATGGGCGCCGAGGACATCCGTCGCCAGTCGATCAACGTCTACCGCATGCGCCTGCTCGGCGCCGAGGTGGTGGAGGTACGGTCGGGCTCGCGCACCCTCAAAGACGCCATGAACGAGGCCCTACGCGACTGGGTCACGCACGTCGACGACACCTTCTACATCATCGGCACGGTGGCGGGTCCGCACCCCTACCCGGCGATGGTGCGCGATTTCCAGGCGGTGATCGGGCGCGAGGCGCGTGCCCAGATCCTGGAGCAGGCCGGGCGGCTGCCCGACGCGCTGGTGGCCTGCGTCGGCGGGGGTTCGAACGCGATCGGCCTGTTCGCACCGTTTCTCGCCGACCGCGACGTGGCCCTCTACGGGGTCGAGGCCGCCGGCGAGGGGCTCGACACGGGGCGCCACGCGGCGCCGCTCAACCGCGGGCGCATCGGCGTCCTGCACGGCAACCGGACCTACCTGATGGAGGACGACGACGGCGGGATCCTGCCCACGCATTCGATCTCCGCCGGACTCGACTACCCGGGGGTGGGCCCCGAGCACGCCTGGCTCAAGGACAGCGGGCGCGCGCGCTACGTCGCGGTCACCGACGCGGAGGCGCTCGCGGCCTTCCACGACCTCACGCGCACGGAGGGTATCCTCCCGGCGCTGGAGTCGAGCCACGCGCTCGCCTATGCGGCGCGCCTCGCCGTGGAACTCGGCCGCGATGCGGTATTGATCGTCAATCTCTCCGGCCGCGGCGACAAGGACATCCACACCGTGGCCGAGCGCGAGGGTATCCGCGTATGAGCCGCATCGCCGCGACCTTCGCCGCGCTGCGCCGCGACGGGCGCTGCGCGCTGATTCCCTACCTCACCGCCGGGGATCCCGATCCGGACGCCACCGTGCCCCTGATGCAGGCCGCCGTGGCGGCGGGTGCCGACCTCATCGAGGTCGGCGTCCCGTTCTCCGACCCCATGGCCGACGGCCCGGTGATCCAGGCCGCCTGCGAGCGGGCGCTCGCCCACGGCGTCACGCTGCGGCGGGTGCTGGAGATGGTGGCGCGCTTCCGCGAGACCGATGCGCGCACCCCGGTGGTGCTGATGGGTTACCTGAACCCGGTGGAGGTGATGGGCTACGCCCGCTTCGCCGCGGCCGCCGGGGCGGCGGGCGTCGACGGCGTGCTCACCGTCGATCTGCCGCCCGAGGAATCAGGGGATCTGGAGCGGGCGCTGGCCGCGCACGGGCTCGACCCGATCTTCCTGGTGGCGCCGACGAGTTCGCGCGCGCGCGTCGAGCGCATCTGTGCCGTGGCGCGCGGCTTCGTATACTACGTCTCGCTCAAGGGGGTCACCGGCGCCGCGCACCTCGACGTCGAGGGTGTGGCCGAGCGGTTGCGCGCGATTCGCGCCGTGACCGGGCTGCCCATCGGGGTCGGGTTCGGCATCGGCGATGCACCCGCCGCGGCGCGCATTGCCAGTATCGCCGATGCCGTGGTCGTCGGGAGCGCCCTGGTGCGGCGGATCGGCGCGCACGCGGGCGACCGCGAGGGTGCGGTGCGCGAGGTCTCGGACCTGCTCGGGCAGATGCGCCGTGCCATGGACGCGGCGCGCGGCGCCGCCGCGGCGGCCGGGGCTTGAGCGGGCGTCGTCGTCTTCCATGCGCAGGGATCGATGAACTGGTTCAGAAAACTGGTGCCGTCGCGGATCCGGACCGAGGGAGGCAGCAAGCGCACCGTGCCCGAGGGTCTGTGGACCAAGTGTGAGGCGTGCAGCGCAATCCTCTACCGCGCGGAGCTCGAGCGGGAACTCGACGTGTGCCCCAAGTGCGGGCACCACATGCGCATCGGTGCGCGCCTGCGCCTGGAGCGGTTCCTGGATCCGGGTCAGCGCCGCGAGATCGGGGCCGGACTCGAACCGGTCGACGCGCTCAAGTTTCGCGACAGCAAGCGTTACCGCGACCGTCTCGTGCAGGCGCAGAAGGCCACCGGCGAGAAGGACGCCCTGGTGGCGATGGAGGGCGCGGTGCGCGGTATCCCGGTGGTCGCCGCCGCCTTCGACTTCGCCTTCATGGGCGGCTCGATGGGGGCGGTCGTCGGCGAGCGCTTCGTGCGCGCCGCCGAGACGAGCCGCGAGCGCGGGATTCCGCTGGTGTGCTTCTCCGCCAGCGGTGGCGCGCGCATGCAGGAGGCTCTGTTCTCGCTCATGCAGATGGCCAAGACCGCCGCGGCCCTCGCGCGGCTGGAGGAGCGGGGCGTGCCGTACATCTCGGTCCTGACCGACCCGACCATGGGCGGGGTCTCCGCGAGCCTCGCCACGCTCGGCGACGTGCTCATCGCCGAGCCGCGGGCCCTCATCGGTTTCGCCGGGCCGCGCGTGATCGAGCAGACGGTGCGCGAGACCCTGCCCGAGGGTTTCCAGCGCAGCGAGTTCCTGCTCGAACACGGGGCGATCGACATGATCGTGCACCGCCACGAACTGCGCGACACCATCGCCGGGCTCCTCGCGCAGTTCACCCGCCGGGACGCGCCCTGAGGGACGCCGCCGGCCCGACCCCCGGGGCGGTCCTTGCGACGATGCGTTTTCACACCCTCGACCAGTGGTTGGCGTGGCAGGACACGCTGCATGCGCGCAAGATCGATCTGGGGCTCGAACGCGTCGGCTGGGTCGCCGAGGCGATGGGACTCGACCGCCCCCCCTTCCCGGCGGTCACGGTGGCCGGCACCAACGGCAAGGGTTCCTGCGTGGCGCTGCTCGAGGCCATCCTGCAGGCCGCCGGCTACCGCGTCGGGGCCTACACCTCGCCCCACCTGTTGCGCTACAACGAGCGCGTGCGCATCGCCGGCGCCGCGGTCGGCGACGAGGATCTCTGCCGGGCGTTCGCACGCGTGGACGATGCGCGCGGGGACGTCGCGCTGACCTATTTCGAGTTCGGGACCCTGGCCGCGCTCGAGCGCTTCCGCGCCGCGCAGGTCGACATCGCGCTGCTCGAGGTCGGCATGGGCGGGCGGCTCGACGCGACGAATGTCGTCGATGCGGAGGTCGCGCTGGTGGCCGCGATCGACGTCGATCACCGCGAGTGGCTCGGACCCGACCGCGAGTCGATCGGGCGCGAGAAGGCGGGGATCTTCCGCCCCGGACGCCCGGCGGTGTGCGCCGACCCGGATCCCCCGGCCTCGCTGCTCGCGCACGCGGCCGCGCTCGATACGCCGCTCTACCGCATCGGGCGCGAGTTCGACTGGCACGCCGCCGCCGACGGGTGGGAATGGCGCTGCGACACGCGCCGCCGCCGTGCGCTGCCGCCGCCGGCGCTTCACGGGGAATTCCAGTTGCGCAACGCCGCGGCGGTGCTGATGGTGCTGGAACTGCTCGCGCGCGCGTTCCCGGTGACTCAGGACGAGGTGCGCCGCGGACTGCAGGAGGTCAGCCTCCCGGGGCGCTTTCAGGTGATCCCGGGCGCCGTCGAACACATCCTCGACGTCGCCCACAATCCGCAGGCGGCGCGCTCGCTCGCCGCGAACCTGCAGCGGCGTCCGTGCACCGGTCGGACCCTCGCGGTCGCGGCGCTGCTCGCGGACAAGGATGTCGAGGCGGTGGCGGCGGCACTGGATCCGGTCGTGGACCGGTGGTTCCTCGCGGGCCTGGACGGCCCGCGCGCGCTTGCCGCGGCGGATCTGGCGCGACGCATCCGCGCCGCCGCGGTGCGCGGCCCCGTAGCCGCGGATCCGGACGTGGCGCGGGCCCTCGCACGGGCGCAGCGCGCGGCGGATGCGGGCGACCGCATCGTGGTGTTCGGTTCCTTCCATACGGTGGAGGCCGCGTTGCGCCGCCTCGAGACGGGTCCGGCGGCGCGTACCGGATGACCCCCTCTTCGCGTCGCGGCGCTTTCGTTGTATGTTGAGGGTCCGCCCGGTCCCGCGCACAGGTTCGCGACGACGGCCCGGGCGGTGAACCCGCGGCGCGTCGAGGCGATGGACAGACCCCTCAAACAACGGCTCATCGGCGGCGCCGTGCTGGTCGCGCTGGCGGTGATCTTTCTGCCCATGCTGCTGCGCGGCTCGGGCGGGGGCGGCGTGTTCGGCGGGGCGCCGTTGCCGCCGAAGCCGGCCTGGGTGCCTGCCGCGCCCGCGCCGCAACCCGCGCCGCCCGCCGCGTCCCGCACGCCGTCCGCCCCGGTGATCGTCGCCGCGCCCTCGGCACGGACGGCGCCGGCGCCGCCGGCCGCGGGGGCCGCGACCCCGCCCGCCACGCCGCCGGTCGCCGCGGCTGTGTCTCCCGCGACGGCGCCGGCGCAGACACCGAAGCCGTCCCCATCCCAACCGTCCCCATCCCAACCGTCCCCGTCCCGGCCGTCGTCGCCCGCCGCGGCCGCCGACCTGCACGCCTGGGTGGTGCAGGTCGCGAGCCTGAGCAACGAGGCCGCGGCGATGCGCCTACGCGACCGCATGCGCGCGGGCGGCTTCGCGGCGTTTGTGGAGCGCGTGCGCGTCGACGGCAAGCCGGTCTACCGCGTACGCGTGGGTCCCGAGATGAAGCGCGCGCAGGCCGAGACGCTCCTCGGGCGGGTCCGGCGCGAGCAGAAGCTGCGCGGCATCGTGCTCCCCTACCCGTGACCGCGGCGGTGTCCCCGTTCTCCGGCCGCCCCGGGTCTGGTATGATTTCCAGCTTGGGCAGGCCGGCGGCGGGATCGCGGTGCGCGGCGGGGGTCCGGCCGGCGGCGGCGCGCGCGGGGCCGGTCCCGGCGGCGAACCGAGGGCGCCGCTGGTGATCGGGGTGCACCGGAGCGATGACCTGGGTCGACTACGCAATCGTCGCGATCATCGCGGTCTCGGTCATTATCAGCCTCCTGCGCGGGTTCCTGCGCGAGGCCCTGTCCCTGGCGGCGTGGATCGTCGCGTTCTGGGTGGCGCTGAGCTTTTCCTATCCGTTGGCGCGGTTGTTCTCCGGCGTGATCGCCTCGCCGACCGCACGTGTGGCGGCGGCCTTCGCGGCCCTCTTCCTCGCCACCCTGCTGCTCGGCGCGTTGGTCAATTTCCTGGCCGCGCAGCTGGTGAAGGGCGGCGGACTGAGTGTGGCGGACCGGCTGCTGGGCGCGGTGTTCGGCACGGCGCGGGGCATCGCGCTGGTGGCCGCCCTGGTGCTGCTCGCCGGCCTGACGACGCTGCCGCGGGACCCTTGGTGGCACCAATCCCTGCTGTTGGGGCATTTTCAGACCTTGGCGCTGTGGCTGCGCGGCCTGCTGCCCCCGGGGGTGGCCGCGAACTTCGTTTTTCACTGAGTGCAGTGCGCGCGGTAGAGGCGCACGAGGTGGGACGCCCATGTGCGGCATCATCGGCATCGTGGCCCACGGGCCGGTCAATCAGGCGCTTTTCGACGGGCTGACGGTGCTGCAGCACCGGGGGCAGGACGCGGCGGGGATCATGACCTGCGCGCGCGACCGTCTGTATCTGCGCAAGGACAACGGGCTGGTGCGCGACGTCTTCCATACGCGCCACATGATCCGCCTGCCCGGCAATATCGGCATCGGACACGTGCGCTATCCGACCGCGGGCTGCGAGAGTTCCGCCGAGGCGCAGCCGTTCTACGTCAATTCCCCCTACGGTATTGCACTGGCGCACAACGGCAATCTGACCAATGCCGACGAACTCAAGCGGGACCTCTTCCGGGACGACCTGCGGCACATCAACACGGACTCCGATTCCGAGATCCTGCTCAATGTCTTCGCCCACGAACTCCAGCGGCGCGGCAAGCTGCGGATCGACGAGGAGGACATCTTCCAGGCGGTGTCCGGCGTTCACCGGCGCTGCCGCGGCGCCTATGCGGCCGTGGCGATGATCCCGGGCTACGGAATCGTCGGTTTCCGCGACCCCCACGGCATCCGGCCGCTGGTGTTCGGGGCGCGCGAGACGGCGCAGGGCCCGGAGTACATGATCGCCTCGGAGAGCGTGGCGCTGGACATCCTCGGTTTCGAGCTGGTGCGCGACGTCGAGCCAGGCGAGGCGGTGTTCTTCACCACCGACCGGCGTATGCACGCGCGGGTCTGTACCGAGCATGCGCGCTACTCGCCGTGCATCTTCGAGTACGTCTATCTCTCGCGCCCCGACTCGATCATCGACGACGTCTCGGTCTACAAGGCGCGCCTGCGCATGGGCGAGAAGCTCGCCGACAAGATCCTGCGCGAGCGCCCGGACCACGACATCGACGTGGTGATCCCCATCCCCGATACCAGCCGCACCGCGGCGCTGCCGCTCGCCTACCGCCTCGGCGTCAAGTACCGCGAGGGGCTGATCAAGAACCGCTACATCCCGCGCACCTTCATCATGCCCGGCCAGACGCAGCGGCGGCGTTCGGTGCGCCAGAAACTCAACGCCATCGGTCTCGAGTTCGAGGGCAAGAACGTGCTGCTGGTCGACGACTCGATCGTGCGCGGCACGACCTCCCGGCAGATCATCCAGATGGCGCGCGAGGCGGGCGCGCGCAAGGTCTATTTCGCCTCCGCCGCGCCGCCCGTGCGTTACCCGAACGTGTACGGTATCGACATGCCGGCGGCCGAGGAGCTCGTCGCCCACGGGCGCAGCGAGGAGGAGGTCGCACGCGAGATCGGCGCCGACTGGCTCATCTACCAGGATCTGCCGGATCTGATCGACGCGGTGCACCGCGGCAACCCGCGCCTCGAGCGCTTCGACACCTCCATCTTCACCGGGGAGTACGTCACCGGCGACGTCGATGCGCGCTACCTCGCGCGGCTCGAGCGCCGGCGCAGCGACGCCGCCAAGCAGCGGCGCCGGCAGGGCGAGGAGGGCGCGGGGCGCTCGCGCGACAACCCCGTGATCGAGCTGCACAACGCCTCCTGAGGCCGGTGCCGTTTGACAGCCCGCCGCGCGCGGGCCTAGGATGAGGACGGTCGCGCCGATTTGATCTCAGCTTGCGGGCGCGTAATAAATGCAGCTAAAGCGGGCCGACCTGCTTTCGCTGCCGTGCGGAGCGGGTTTTTTTGCGTCCCGCTCCGGTCGGGCAACCCGTACCAGGAGGACCGCGGGATGGACGCAGATACATCGGAGGGCTACCGTTTCGAGACCCTGGCGGTGCGCGCGGGACAACGCCGCACCGGTGAGGGCGAACACTCGGAGCCCATCTTTCCGACCTCGAGTTTCGTATTCGCCGACGCCGCCGAGGCCGCGGCGCGTTTTGCGGGCGAGAGCCCCGGCAACATCTACTCACGTTTCACCAACCCCACCGTGCGCACCTTCCAGGACCGGCTGGCGGCGCTCGAGGGCGGCGCGGCCTGCGTCGCCACCGCCTCGGGTATGGCCGCGATCCTCTCGACCTGCATGGGACTGCTCAAGGCCGGCGACCACGTGGTGTCCTCACGCAGCATCTTCGGCAGCACGACCAGCCTGTTCAACAATTATCTGCAGCGCTTCGGCGTCGCGATCGACTACGTCGATCTCACCGACCTCGGGGCGTGGGAGCGGGCGATGCGGCCGCAGACGCGGCTCCTGTTCCTGGAGACGCCCTCCAATCCACTGACCGAGGTCGCCGACATCGCCGCGCTGGCGGGACTGGCCCACGGGGGCGGGGCGCTGCTCGCGGTCGACAACTGTTTCTGCACGCCCGCCCTGCAGCGCCCCCTCACGCTCGGCGCCGACCTGGTCATCCACTCGGCGACCAAGTACCTGGACGGCCAGGGACGCTGCGTCGGCGGCGCCGTCGTGGGTCCGGCGGACCTGGTGGGCAAGGAGGTGTTCGGATTCCTGCGCACCGCCGGGCCGAGCATGAGCCCGTTCAACGCCTGGGTGTTCCTCAAGGGGCTCGAAACCCTGGCGCTGCGCATGCGTGCCCACAGCGCCAACGCCCTCGCCCTGGCGCAGTGGCTCGAGGGGCACCCGCGCGTGCGCCGCGTCCACTACCCCGGGCTCGCCTCCCATCCGCAGCACGAGCTCGCCGCGCGCCAGCAGTCGGCCCCCGGCGGGATCGTCGCCTTCGAGGTCGAAGGCGGGCGCGAGGCGGCGTGGACGGTGGTCGACCGCACGCGGCTGATCTCGATCACCGCCAACCTCGGTGACACCAAGACCACGATCACCCACCCGGCGACCACGACGCACGCGCGCGTGAGTCCCGAGGCGCGGGCGGCGGCCGGTATCGCCGACGGGCTGCTGCGCCTGGCGGTCGGGCTCGAGGCGGTCGAGGACCTGCAGGCGGACCTCGAGCGCGGGCTCGCCGCGCTCGCCTGAGTCCCGCGGTGGCGGTCCCGGTGCACACGGCGCGCGAACGCCTGCTCGGCGTCTACCGCGCCGCGCTCGCGGCCGTGCACGGGCGCACCTGCGTGCGCCGGGCGCTCACGCCGGCGCCGCCCGGCGGCCCGGTGCGGGTCGCGGCCGTGGGCAAGGCCGCCGCGGCGATGGCGGCGGGGGCGTACGATGCCCTCGGGAGCCGCGTCGAGTCGACGCTGGTCATCACCAAGGACGGCTGCGCGGAGCCGGGACCGCCGGGACCCGGGGTGCGCCGCCTCGAGGCGGGTCATCCCGAACCGGATGCGCGCAGCCTCGCCGCGGGCGAGGCGCTGGAGGCGTTTCTCACCGCCGTGCCGCCCGGGTGCCGCCCGCTGCTGCTGGTCTCCGGCGGCGCGTCGAGCCTGGTCGAGCGGCCCGTCGCGGGCGTCGGCGTAGTCGAACTCGTGCGCCTCAACCGCTGGCTGCTCGGCAGCGGCCTCGACATCCGCGCAATGAATCGCGTGCGCTGCGCCGTCTCTATGATCAAGGGCGGGCGCCTGGCGGCGCGGGTGCGGGCCCGTCCGCTCCTGGCGCTGCTGATCTCCGACGTGTGCGGCGACGATGCGGCGGTGATCGGTTCCGGCCTCGCGGCGGCGGGCGCCTGCGAGGGCCCGTTGCCGGCCGCACTGCCGGACTGGGCGCGCGCCTGGGCCGCAAAGGCGCCCCCCGCGCCCGCGCGCGCCGATGCGGTGTTCCGCGATTGGGAGGTGCGGGTCGTCGCCACGCTCGCCGACGCCCTCGAGGCGGCCGCCCTCGCCGGCCGGCGTGACGGCGTCCCGGTCCACCGCCACGCCGGATTCGTCGACGGCGACCCGGTCGTGGCCGGCGCGGAACTGGCGCGGCGCCTGCGCGCGGGTCCGGCGGGGCTCCATCTCTGGGGCGGGGAGCCCACGCCGGTGTTACCCACCGACCCCGGGCGCGGCGGGCGCTGCCAGTCGCTGGCGCTGGCCGCGGCGCTGGGGCTGCGCGGTACGCGCGGGATCGCCCTGCTCGCCGCGGCGACCGACGGCAGCGACGGCCCCGGGACCGACGCCGGCGCCCTGGTCGACGGGGGCACGGTCGCGCGCGGCGAGGCGGCCGGGCGGGATGCACAGCGCAGCCTGGCGCGCGCCGACGCGGGAAGTTTCCTGGAAGGGGCCGGGGACCTCATTCGGACCGGACCCACCGGAACCAACGTCATGGACCTGTTCATAGGTTGGAAGGATCCGGACGCACCGGACTGACGCGTGCGCGCGTCGGGGCGCGGTGGTTCGGACCCGACGTCGTCGGCGGGGTAGGGCCGGGCCTGCCCGGCCGATGCCGTCGATCGGACCGACGTCGTTGCGATGGTGCGTCGTCGGCGGGGCAAGCCCCGCCCTACAACAGGTGCCCGCGTCGGCATGGGGGATGCCGTAGGGCCGGGCTTGCCCGGCCCTACGGCCGACATGGCCGATCGATCCAGTGTCGCTAGAAGAGGCCACGGAACGCACGGAATGAATGAAACCGGTCCGTGGGCTCGGTGGATTCCTTGGCGCCCTGGTCCGTTTTTCGAAGGTCGCCGTCCCCGGACGCGGCGCGCGTCAGAGCTGCGACTGCTGGTAGTTCTCGACGCCGAGACGGTCGATGAGATCGAGCTGGGTCTCGAGCCAGTCGACGTGCGCCTCCTCGTCGTCGAGGATCCGCTGGAACAGGGCCTTGCTGACCTCGTCGCCGAGTGAGCGGCAGTCCTCGATCGCCCGGCGCAGCACGGGGATGGCGCGCATCTCCAGCGCCAGGTCGAGGCGCAACTGCTCCGCGACGGACTCGCCGACCTCGATCTTGCCGAGGTTCTGGAGATTGGGCAGCCCCTCCAGGAACAGAATCCGTTCCATGAGTTTCTCGGCGTGGCGCATCTCCTCGATGCTCTCTTCCCGGTTTTTGCGGGCGAGCTTGTCGAGTCCCCAGTTCTCGCACATCTTGGCGTGCGTGAAGTACTGGTTGATTGCCGTGAGTTCGTTGCCCAATACCGTATTGAGATGGCCCACCACCTTCGACTCGCCTTTCATGACACCCCTCCGGCCCGAGATCTCACTGCGGAATATAGTTCGCCTGTGCGCCCACCGCCGGGCGGGGTCTGTGCGGTCGCGGACCGCTCCGCGGCACGCGCCCGCTGCAGGCACGCGCGCGCGGCGCCGGCGCAGCGCCCGCAGCCGCTCGCCACGCCCAGCTCGCGCCTGAGGTCGCGAAGTGCGCAGGCCCCGCGCGCGGCGGCGCGCTCGATGTCGCCGTCGGTCACGGCGTTGCAGATGCAGATGAACACAGGGTCGTCTCCTCCGTACAGGGTATTCATGGGGGCAGGCCCCCGGGCGCCTTAGGTAATCGTAGCCTTAATGATAACGATTATCAATACCACAAACAGGCCGCTCGGGTCGGGCGGGGAGATCCGGTCAAGCCTGGGGGGGCGGGGGTTCCAGCGTCTCGGGTGCGAACCCGGCGGCGCCGGCGGCGAGCACGTGGCCGTGACGGTACCAGTCGCCGAGGACGATGCGTACGGCGGGCGCCCCGTCGAGGGTGAATTCATGCACCGCGGGGCGATGGGTATGGCCGTGGATCATCGTGTGGACGCCGTGCGCACGCATCGCCCGCTCGACCGCGTCCGCGTTCACGTCCATGATCGTCTCCGGCTTGTCGGCGGTGGCGGAGCGGCTGCGCGCGCGTGCCGCCTGCACCAGGGCGCGGCGCTCGTCCAGCGGTCGCGCCAGGAATTCGCGGATCCAGCGCTCGTCGCGCACCGTGGCGCGCCAAGCCATGTAGTCCTCGTCGTCGGTGCACAGGGTGTCCCCGTGCAGGAGGAGGACGCGCGCGCCGTTGAGCTCGATCACGGTCGGGTCGCGGATCAGCCGGCAGCCGGTCAGGGTTTCGAAGTCCGCGCCGACGAGGAAGTCGCGGTTGCCGGCCATCAGATACACGGGTGTGCCGCCGACGGTCAGGTGCTGCAACCCGTCGAGGATGTCGCGGTTCGCGGGCGTGAGGTCGTCGTCCCCCGCCCACGCCTCGAACAGATCGCCGAGGATGTAGAGCCCGTCGCAGCGCGCCGCGCGCGTGCGCAGGAACTCCAGGAACAGCGCGGTGATCTCGGGGCGCTCGGGGGCCAGGTGCAGGTCGGAGATGAACAGCGTCTCGCCCATGGGGAGATCGGTCGGGTTCAGGCCGGTTCGGGTTCGCCCTCGACCTCCACGCGCTCGATCACCACGTCCTCGAGCGGTACGTCCTTGTGGCCGGCGCGCGCGCCGGTGGCCGCCGATTCGATGGTCTGCACCACGTCCATGCCGTCGACGACGCGGCCGAACACACAATATCCCCAGCCTGCGGGCGTCGGGGCGGTATGGTCGAGGAAGGTGTTGTCGGCCACGTTGATGAAAAACTGGGCGGTGGCCGAGTGCGGATCCTGGGTACGGGCCATGGCGACGGTTCCGGTGCGGTTGCTGAGCCCGTTGTCGGCCTCGTTGCGCACCGGCGCGTGGGTGTCCTTGGTGCGCATGTCCGGTTCCAGCCCGCCGCCCTGGATCATGAATCCGCGGATCACCCGGTGGAACAGGGTGCCCTCGTAGAAACCCTCGCGCGCGTAGCGCACGAAGTTCGCCGCCGTCTCGGGGGCGCGTTCGTGATCGAGCTCGATGGCGATGGCGCCGCGATTGGTGTGCAGACGGATCATGCGAAGTCCTCCGGGACGGGGCGGACGTCCATCATACCGGGCCGCGGCGCCCGTCAAAAGCGCCATTTGGCCGTTGCGGGCCTTTCCGCTACCATGGGGCGCCGCGGCCGGCCGCGCCGCAAGTCTCCGGCGCAGGATCCGGCAGCCGCCCCGTGATGACCGCCCAGCCCGTCAGGACCCGCTTCGCCCCGAGCCCGACCGGCGCACTGCACGCCGGCAATGCGCGCACGGCCCTGTTCAACGCCCTGCTCGCACGCGGCGCCGGCGGCGTGTTCGTGCTGCGTATCGAGGACAGCGACGCGGGCCGTGTCCTGCCGGGGGCCGAAGAGGCCATTCTCGGCGACCTGCGCTGGCTCGGTCTCGAATGGCAGGAGGGGCCGGACGCGGGCGGCGCGTACGGGCCCTACCGGCAATCGGAGCGCGGCGCGGTGTACGCGGAGCAGTACGAGCGGCTGGAACGCGGCGGGCGGGTCTATCCGTGTTTCTGCACGGCGCAGGAACTCGAACGCGCGCGCTCGGCGCAGCGGCGCGCGGGGCGCGCGCCGCGGTACCCGGGCACCTGCGCCGGTCTCGACCCGGCGCAGGCGCGCGCGCGCATCGAGGCGGGCGAGCGCCCGGCGTTGCGCTTCCGGGTGCCGGCGAACGGGACGGTCGCCTTCGAAGACCTGGTGCGCGGGGCGCAGTCGTTCGCCACGGAGGCGATCGGCGATTTCGTCGTCCGCCGGGCGGACGGGACCCCGGCGTTCTTCTTCTGCAACGCCGTCGACGATGCCCTGATGGGGATCACCCACGTCCTGCGCGGGGAGGACCACCTGAGCAACACCCCGCGCCAGCTCCTGGTGCTCGCGGCGCTGGGTCTCAAGGCGCCGAGCTACGGGCATCTGCCGCTGCTGGTCGACGCCGACGGGCGTCCGCTGTCCAAGCGCCGCGGGGCGACGGCGCTCGGCGCGTTGCGCGACGCGGGCTATCTCCCCGAGGCCCTGCTCAACTACCTCGCGCGCCTCGGCTGCACGCACGCGGAGGAGACTCCCCTGGAGTTCGACGCGCTGGCGCGCGGTTTTCGCGCCGCCGCGATCGGACGCTCCCCGGCACGCTTCGAGGAGGCACAACTGCGCCATTGGCAGCGCGAGGTCTCGGCCCGGCGCCCGGCCGCCGCGATCTGGGGGTGGTGGTGCGACGCCGCCCCGGAGTTGGGGGCGCTGGTGCCGGGCCCGCAGGCGCTGGAGTTCGTCGCCGCGGTGCGCGGGAACGTCGAACTGCCGGGCGAGGCGTTACACTGGGCACGGCGCCTGTTCGGCGATCCCCCGGAGCCGGATGCGGAGGCCGCCGCGGCGATCACGGAAGCCGGCGCGGGCTTCTTCGGCGCGGCGCTGGAGGTCCTCGGCGATGGCGCAACCGACCTCGACGCCTTCCGGGCGGCACTCGCGCGCGTGACCGGGCGGCGCGGGCGCACGCTGTTCCTGCCGCTGCGCGCCGCACTCACCGGTACCGGCCACGGTCCCGAACTCGCGCGCGTCTGGACCCTGCTGGGTGTCGGGCGGATCCGCCGGCGGCTGCAGGCGGCGGCGTTGCGCGCACGATAGATTCGGGAGTCCCCATGCTGCAGATCTACAACAGCCTGACGCGTACCAAGGAGCGGTTCGTCCCCATCGAGCCCGGGCGCGTGCGCATGTACGTGTGCGGGATGACGGTCTACGACTACAGCCACATCGGCCACGCGCGGGTCCTGGTGGTATTCGATACGGTGGTGCGTTACCTGCGTGCGGCCGGCTATCGGGTGACCTACGTGCGCAACATCACCGATATCGACGACAAGATCATCCGGCGCGCCAGCGAAGCCGGCGTCGACTTCATCGCGCTGACGCAGCGCTTCATCGCGGCGATGCGCGAGGACGCGGCGGCCCTCGGCGTGCTCGCGCCCGACGTGGAACCGTGCGCGACCGGCCACATCGAGGGAATCGTGGCGATGATCGCGACACTCGTCGAGCGCGGCTTCGCCTACCGGGCCGACAACGGCGACGTCTACTACGACGTGAGCCGGTTCCCGGACTACGGCCGGCTCTCGGGCGAGCGGCCCGAGGGCCTGCGGGCCGGGGCGCGGGTGGAGATCGGCGAGGCCAAGGACGACCCCCTCGACTTCGTCCTGTGGAAGGCCGCCAAACCCGGCGAACCGAGCTGGGACAGCCCGTGGGGCCCGGGGCGGCCGGGCTGGCACATCGAGTGCTCGGCGATGTCCACGGCGCACCTCGGCGCGCACTTCGACATCCACGGCGGCGGCCAGGATCTGCGTTTTCCCCACCATGAGAACGAGATCGCGCAGAGCGAGGCGGCTACCGGCGAGCCGTTCGTGAACTATTGGATGCACGCGGGCTTCGTGCGCGTCAACGAGGAGAAGATGTCGAAATCGCTCGGCAACTTCTTCACCATCCGCGAGGTCCTCGAGCGTTACCCGGCGGAGGCGGTGCGTCTGTTTCTGCTGTCGAGCCACTATCGCAGCCCGCTCAATTACGGCGAGGAACAGCTCGAGGCCGCGCGTCTGTCGCTGGCACGCCTCTACACGGCCCTGCGCGGCCTGCCCGTCGAGGAGGTTGGCGCGGGCGCGGAGGCGGCGCCGTTCCAGGCGCGCTTCGCCGCGGCCATGGACGACGATTTCAACACCCCGGAGGCGATCGCCGCGCTGTTCGACCTCGCCCGCGAGATCAACCGCGTGCGCGCACAGGACGAGCGCTTGGCGGCGCGGCTGGGGGCGCACCTGCGCGCGGCGGGGGCGGTGCTCGGGCTGCTGCAGCGCGATCCCGAACAGGCGCTGCGCGAGGGGGCGGGCGGCGAGGCGCTGGAGGAGGAACGCATCGAGGCGCTCATCCGCGAGCGCGACGCGGCGCGCCGGCGCCGCGACTGGGCGGCGGCCGATGCGTTGCGCGCGCGCCTGCTCGCCGCCGGCGTGGTACTCGAGGACGGGCCCGGCGGGACCACCTGGCGGCGCGGCTGAGGGTTCGCTCAAGGATCTGCGCGTACCGGCCGCTAACGTCGCAGAACCCGATATGCGGCCGGGTCCTTCGCGCGCGGGGCGCAGCCGGTCGCGTGCTATCGCCGCCCCGGAGGCCGCCGCGTGACCGACCGCCAGTTCCGCTTCCTGTTCGCCGCCGCCCTGCTGGCGGCGCTGTACTTCGCCTCGCAGCCGGCGCTCGATGCGCTGATCGGGTTGCTGTTCGTGGAGGGGGTGAGCGGCCGACGCCTGTCCGTGATCACGACGCGGCTGCGCTACCGGGGCGGTCCGCCGCCGTGCCGCGCCTGTGACCTCTCGGTCTCGCCCGCGGGCCCGGCGATCCCCTTCGACGCCGAGCGCGCGTGGCGCCTGGTGGTAGGCACGATGCTCCTGCTGGCCTGTACGGTGTTCCCCGTGTCGCTATGGTTCCTCCCGTGGTTCATGGGCTTCGCCATTCTCGGCGCGGGCCTGAGCGGCGTGTGCCCGGTCCTCCTCGCGTTGCAGTGGACCGGCTTCCGCTACGCGCCGCCGGCATGAACCGGCCGCGCGTCGCGGAGGGCGCAGGCGGAACGGGTCCGACCCTGCCGCTGAAGGTCTCGGGGATCGTCTTCTGGGGGAGCCTGCTCCTGGGGCTCGCGATCGCCCTGGTCTCTCTGCGCGGTCTCGAGGATCACCTCGAATGGGAATACCGCGCCCAGGCCGACGGCTTTGCCTACCGGCTGCAGGAGTTTCTCTTCCGCCACCCCCGCGCGCCGTGGTCGGAGGTGGACGCGGAGGTCCGGCGCCTGCGGGCACAGTTGGACCTTCCCGGCGTGGCGGTCGAGGCGGCCGGTCACCGCCTGCGGCTGGGGCGTACCGGTGCGCCGCTCGTGCCGCGCACGCGCGAGATCCGCGCCCCCGCGGGTGGGGCCGTGCTCTGGCTCCGGACCTACGAGCCCCGGATCGCGGACGCCGTCGCCGCCACGCGCAAGCGCGTGCTTATCGCCGGCGCGCTCTCGTTCCTGCTGCTCGGCCTGGTGTTGAAGTGGATCCTGGAGCTGGTGCTCACGCGCCCGTTCCTGCGTATGGTCGAGACCGCACGGAGTTTCTCCCGCGGCGACACCGGGGCGCGTTTCGACGAGCGCCGCGGCGACGAGTTCGGGTTCCTGGGCGGGTTCGTCAACCGCGCCCTCGACTACGTCCTGGTGCAGCAGGAGGAGCTGCGCGAGGCGCTTGCCGAGGTGCGGCGCTCGGAGGCGGAGCTGTTCCGGGAGAAGGAGCGCGCCGAGGTCACGCTCCAGTCCATCGGCGACGCGGTGATCACCACCGATGCGGAGGGGCGCATCGATTACCTCAACCCCGTCGCCCTGCGGCTGACGGGCTGGCGCGCCGAGGAGGTGGCGGGACAGCCGGTCGCCTCGCTCATGCGCATCACCGGCGAGCACACGGGCACGGAGATCGAACACCCGGTGGTGAGGTGCCTGCGCGAGAACCGCATCGTCGAACTCCCCCCGCACAGCGTGCTCGCGTGCAGCGGCGGGCGCTCGCTGCCGATCGCCGACTCCGCCGCCCCGATCCACGACCGCGGCGGGCGCACGATCGGCGCGATCATGGTGTTCCACGACGTCACCTATGCGCGTCAGCTCGAGCGCGAGCTCTCCTACCACGCCTCGCACGACGCGCTCACCGGCCTGTGTAACCGCCGCCAGTTCGAGATCGCCCTCGACCAGGCCCTGGAGGACGCCGCCGCCGAGGGGCGCGAGCACGCCCTGTGTTATCTGGATCTCGACCAGTTCAAGGTGGTCAACGACACCTGCGGACACGGCGCGGGCGACGAGCTCCTGCGCCAGCTCTCCGGCCGGCTGGCGACGAAGGTCCGCGACAGCGATGTCCTGGCGCGGCTCGGCGGCGACGAGTTCGGCGTCCTGCTCTACGGCTGCGACGCGCGGCGCGCCTGCGCCATCGCCGAGGAGCTGCGCGGCACGATCTGCGAGTTCCGCTTCAGCCACAAGGAGCATCGCTTCCAGGTCGGTGCCAGCATCGGCGTCGTGGCGATCCACGCGGGGACGGGCACGGTCGCCGACGTGCTCGGCGCCGCCGACGTCGCCTGCTACGCGGCGAAGGAGCGCGGCCGCAACCGGGTCCACCTCTACCAGCCCGACGACCGCGAGCTGCAGGAGCGGCGCGGCGAGATGCACGTGGTCTCGACGTTGCAGCGCGCCCTCCAGGACGGGCGCCTGCGCCTCTTCTCCCAGGACATCGTGGCGCTTTCCGAACAGGCCCGCCCCGGGCACCGCGAGCTGCTGGTGCGCCTGGTGGACGACGGCGGCCGGCTGCTGGCGCCGATGTCCTTCATCCCGGCGGCGGAGCGCTATGACCTGATGCCGGCGGTCGACCGCTGGGTCCTGGGGGCGGCCTGCCGGTTCCTGGCGGGTACGGAGGGCGCCGACGGCGGCGGGGTGTGGGCGATCAACCTCTCGGGGCAGTCCCTGGGTGACGAGGCGTTTCTGGACTATGCGGCGCGCACCGTCCGCGAGGCGCGCGTGGCGCCGCAACGCCTGTGCTTCGAGATCACCGAGACGGCCGCCATCGCCCACCTGGGGCGCGCGTCGCGGTTCATGAACGTCATGCGTGGGATGGGTTGCCGCTTCGCCCTCGACGACTTCGGCAGCGGCCTCAGTTCCTTCGGCTACCTGAAGCAGCTTCCCGTGGATTACCTCAAGATCGACGGCACGTTCGTGCGTGACATGGCGGAGGACACCATCGATCACGCCATGGTCGAGGCCATCAATCGCATCGGCCACGTCATGGGACTGAAGACCGTGGCCGAGTTCGTCGAGGACGAGGCGGCGTTGAACGCCGTACGCGCGCTCGGGGTCGACTACGCGCAAGGGTACTGGGTCGCGTCGCCGCGCCCGGTGGAGGCCGCGCACCCGGCGTCGGCGGGCGTCGAGCCGCGGCCGGAGGCGCCGGCGGCGCGCTGAGTGCGCGGGTCAGTCCTGCGCGCCCGCGCGTTCGGCCGCCTCGAGGGTGTTCTGCAGCAGCACCGCCACCGTCATGGGGCCCACCCCGCCGGGTACGGGCGTGATCCAACGCGCGCGCGCGCGGGCGGTTTCGAACTCCACGTCGCCCGTGAGCCGGCCGTCGGGACCGCGGTTCATCCCCACGTCGATCACGGTGGCGCCGGGCTTGATCCACGTCCCGGGGATCAGGCCGGGCCGGCCGACGGCCACCACGAGGATGTCGGCGCGCGCGACGTGGTCTTCGAGATCGCGGGTGAATCGATGGCAGGTCGTCACGGTCGCCCCCGCCAGGAGCAGCTCCAGCGTCATGGGCCGGCCGACGATGTTGGAGGCCCCGACGACGACGGCGTGGCGGCCCTTGTAGCACTCGCCGCTGTGGTCGAGCAGCAGCATGACCCCCCGCGGGGTGCACGGGCGCAGCCGCGGGACCCGCAGGGCCAGGCGCCCGACGTTGCAGGGATGGAAGCCGTCGACGTCCTTGTCGGGGTCGATCCGTTCCAGGATCGCCGCGCTGTCGATCTGCGGCGGCAGGGGGAGTTGGACGAGGATGCCGTCGATCGCCGGATCGGCATTGAGGCCGTCGACCCGCTCGAGCAGGGCGGCCTGACTCGTGTCCGCAGGCAGCCGGTGGACGCGCGACATCACGCCGGCCTCTTCGCAGGCGCGGCGCTTGTTGCGTACGTAGACCTCCGAGGCCGGGTCGTCCCCGACCAGGACCACGGCGAGCCCCGGTGCGCGCCGGCCGCCCGCGGTGCGTGCCGCGACGCGCTCGCGCACCGCGCGGCGGATCGAGGCGGCGAGGGACTTCCCGTCGAGCAGTTCAGCGGTCATGGGCGGGTCGGGGTGCGCGGGGCAGGCGCGGCATTCTCGCACGCCCGGGCGCCGGGCGACAAGGCGCGGGGACGCGACGCTCGCCGTGTCCGTACGGCTTCTGTTAGTATCGGGAGGGCCGTTTGACGCGCTCAGGGGCGGCGCGTATGATCGCGCCGCGTTTCCCGGCGTTTCGCGCGGGCGGGTCGCCGCGGGGCGGCCGTCACGGGGTATGGCGCAGCCTGGTAGCGCGCCTGCTTTGGGAGCAGGAAGTCGGGGGTTCGAATCCCTCTACCCCGACCATGCGTCGAGTCGGCGGTGCGCGGTACCCGGGCGGCGACCCCGGGACGGATTCGAGCGTTTTTCCTGCGCCCGTAGCTCAACCGGACAGAGCATCGGCCTTCTAAGCCGAGGGTTGCAGGTTCGAGTCCTGCCGGGCGCGCTCCGATCACCGGGCGGTGCATCGGATCGATTCAATGGTGGGCGTAGCTCAGTTGGTTAGAGCACCTGGTTGTGGCCCAGGAGGTCGTGGGTTCGAATCCCGTCGTCCACCCCATTGGCTGCGCTTGCGGTGCCGTAGGCGCTGTGGTTGACTAGGGCCCGCCGGGGTTGCGGGTGTGTACCGCCGGCGCGCCCGCCCCGCCGTTTCCCGGGGCCGTTAGCTCAATTGGTAGAGCAGCTGACTCTTAATCAGTCGGTTGTAGGTTCGATTCCTACACGGCCCACCAATCCTGTCCCTCCATATCCCGGGCGCCTTTTGGACTTGGGTTTGTTTTACTGCGGCGGTGGGAGATCGGTCCATTTCCCCGATCGTTTGCGTCGGATGGCGATCGCTGTTCGCCGCATAGCGATCGGAAGACCGTGCTCGACCGCCGCCTGGCTACCGACACCTCAGTCCGACAGGCGCCTGGGGGCCTTGTGCCGCGATGGGCTACGCCCTGGAGGCCGAACCCGGTATACTCACTGCGGCGGCGTCGGGCCCCGGCGGGGCTCGATCGGATCCAGTATAATGATATGATTCACATACCGTTTTTGTGGAGTTCCCTATGCAAGTATCGATCGAGGCCACGGGCGAGCTGGGTCGCCGCCTGACTGTCGAGATCCCCGCCGCGGAGGTCGAGCAGGAGGTGGCCAATCGCCTGCGCTCGCTCGCCCAGCGCGTGCGCATCGACGGCTTCCGGCCGGGCAAGGTGCCTTTGAAGGTCGTGACCCAGCGTTACGGCAGCAAGGTGCGCGACGAGGTCACCGACGAGGTCGTCCAGCGCAGCCTCGGCGATGCGCTGCGCCAGGAGAACCTGCGCCCGGCGGGCGGGCCGAAGATCGAGTCGCGCGAGTTGACCCCGGGCGAGGCGTTGCGCTTCACGGCGGTCCTGGAGGTCTTTCCGGACCTGGAACTCGCATCGATGGGGGACCTCGAACTCGAGCGCCCCGTCGCCGAGGTCACCGAGCAGGACGTCGATGAACTGATCGAGGTCCTGCGGCGCCAGAAGCGCACCTGGGAGCCGGTGGAGCGGGCCGCCCAGGAGGGCGATCGCTTGGTGATCGACTACCGCGGGACGGTCGACGGGGCGCCTCTGCCCGGCGGGCGCGGCGAGAGCGTGCCGGCGGAGCTGGGTTCGGGGCGGCTGCTCGACGCCTTCGAGGAGCGGCTCCAGGGCCTTGCGGCCGGCGCCGAGGTCGAATTCGACGTGACCTATCCCGCGGACCACCCGAAGCCGGAGGCCGCGGGCCGGACCGTCCATTACCAAGTGACCGTGCGCAGCGTCTCGGAGCCGCGGTTGCCTGCGGTCGACGAGGCGTTCGCGCGCGACTTCGGTGTCACGGAGGGCGGCGTCGAATCCTTGCGGCGCGAGGTCCGGGCCAACATGGAGCGGGAGCTGGCGCGCGCGATTCGAGGCCGGCTCAAGGACCAGGTGATGGAGGCCCTGCTCGCGCACCACACGGTGGCCGTCCCCGAAGGGCTCGTCGACGAGGAGGCCGGACGCCTGCGTGCGCAGATCGAAGAGGCGGGGGACGGCGGGGGCGCGGATGATGTGCAGGCCAAGGCGCGGCGCCGGGTCACGCTGGGCCTGATCATCGCCGAGCTGGTGCGCGTCCACGGCATCGTGGTCGATCCGGTGCGCGTGCGTGCCGCGGTCGAGGAGATCGCCGCCGGGTACGAGAATCCGGAGGAGGTCGTGCAGTACTACTACGGAAATCGCGAACTGCTGGGCGGCGTCGAGTCGATGGTCCTCGAGGACCAGGTGGTCGACTGGGTGGCGGAGCGCGCGGCGGTGCGTGATCGGCCGGCGACGTTCGGCGAACTGACGCGCGCCCGCGCCGGCTGACGATGCCGGGGCGGGCCGCCTCCGGCGCCGGCCGGCGGCGGGCGTATCAAGTGCGCGGCCGTTGCGCCGCCAACGGGTCCGGGGGCTGCGGCCGGCGCCGGGCGCACGGCCGCATGACCATGAATTGAGGGAGATTCCCGTCCTTAAAGGAACCGATGCCATGACCGATATGAAGGCTGAATGCGCGGCAAGCCCCATCACGGCCCTGAACCTGGTGCCGATCGTCGTGGAGCAGACCGCGCGGGGCGAGCGGGCCTACGACATCTATTCGCGCCTGCTCAAGGAGCGGGTGATCTTTCTCGTCGGACCGGTCGAGGACTATACCGCGAACGTACTGGTGGCCCAGTTGCTGTTCCTGGAGTCCGAGAACCCCGACAAGGACATCCACCTCTACATCAACTCGCCCGGAGGATCGGTGAGCGCCGGACTGGCCATCTACGACACCATGCAGTTCATCAAGCCCGATGTCAGCACGATGTGCATCGGGCAGGCGGCGAGCATGGGTGCGGTGTTGCTGGCCGGCGGCGCGGCGGGCAAGCGTTACTGTCTGCCGAACTCGCGTATCATGATCCATCAGCCGCTCGGCGGCATCCAGGGGCAGGCGGCGGACATCGACATCCACGCCAAGGAGATCCTGCGCATCCGCGAGCGCCTCAATCAGATCCTCGCGAAGCACACCGGGCAGTCGCTGGAGCGGATCGAGCAGGACACCGACCGCGACCGCTTTCTCGGCGGCGACGAGGCGCGTGAATACGGTTTGATCGATGCCGTGCTCGCACATCGTCAGACATTGACGCAGGACAAGAAAACGACCTGAGCGGGCGTGGCGGCGGCGTGCGTGGAACGAAAAAAACGCATGGATAGCAGGGTGTTGGGGCACGGGTCCGGGCGCGGAATGATGCGTGTGGAGACTTGCGCGAGGCGGTGGGAAGTAGTTGAATAGGATCGAGGGCGGACGCTGTTCGGCGGTGTCTGCGGGACCTTCCGGGCGAGGTTTGGGACATGAGCAACGAACGTAGCGGCAGGGGCAGCGACGGCGGGAAGCTGCTGTATTGCTCCTTCTGCGGGAAGAGCCAGCACGAGGTCCGCAAGCTGATCGCGGGGCCGTCGGTGTTCGTCTGCGACGAATGCGTGGAGCTGTGCAACGACATCATCCGCGAGGAGATCCAGGAGAAGTCGGCGGTCAGCGGATCGAAGCTGCCCAAGCCGCACGAGATCAACAAGGTCCTCGACGACTACGTCATCGGGCAGGAACGCGCGAAGAAGGTGCTGTCGGTCGCGGTATACAACCACTACAAGCGCCTGGAGTCGCGTCACCGCAAGGACGAGGTGGAACTGTCCAAGAGCAACATCCTGCTGATCGGGCCCACGGGTTCCGGCAAGACCCTGCTCGCCGAGACCCTGGCCAAGCTGCTGAACGTGCCCTTCACCATCGCCGACGCCACCACGCTGACCGAGGCGGGCTACGTCGGCGAGGACGTCGAGAACATCATCCAGAAGTTGCTGCAGAAGTGCGATTACGACGTCGAGAAGGCGCAGACCGGTATCGTGTACATCGACGAGATCGACAAGATCTCGCGCAAGTCGGAGAACCCGTCGATCACGCGCGACGTCTCGGGCGAAGGGGTGCAACAGGCCCTGCTCAAGCTCATCGAGGGCACCATCGCCTCGGTGCCTCCCCAGGGCGGGCGCAAGCATCCGCAGCAGGAGTTCCTCCAGGTCGACACGACCAACGTGCTGTTCATCTGCGGTGGTGCGTTCGCCGGCCTCGAGAAGATCATCCAGAGCCGCTCGCAGAAGAGCGGCATCGGGTTTTCCGCCGAGGTCAAGGGCAAGGACGAGAGCAAGTCGGTCGGCGAACTGCTGCACGACGTCGAGCCCGAGGATCTGATCCGCTTCGGCCTGATCCCGGAGTTCGTCGGTCGCATGCCGGTGGTCGCCACGCTCGAAGAGCTGGATGAGGCGGCCCTGGTGCAGATCCTGACCGAACCCAAGAACGCGGTCACCAAACAGTACCAGCGGCTGTTCGAGATGGAAGGGACCGAGCTGGAGTTCCGCGAGGACGCCCTGCGGGCCGTGGCGCGACGCGCCATGGAGCGCAAGACTGGTGCACGCGGCCTTCGCACCATCCTGGAGCATGTCCTCCTCGACACCATGTATGAACTCCCCACCCTGGAGGGGGTCTCGAAGGTGGTCATCGACGAGTCCGTCATTACGGGCGAATCAAAGCCTTATCTGATCTTCGAGGCCGCCGATCAGCAGCGCGCGGCGTCCGACTGACCGTTTCCCGCACGGCCGGTTGCACGTCCCGCCGCGCACCCATCCGCTTGGCACGGATGTTGCTGTTATTCTGTCGGCACCGCCGGCGCCGGCATCCGGTCGCCCGGACGTCCGGTACGTATTGAATCCCGAGCCGGCCGCCCCCACATCTTTCGGGACGGCGGCAGGGCCGGGCGGCGCCCCGAAGGGCGTCCGCGGTCGGCGGCCCGAAACCATTGCGAGGATCCCCCATGGCTAAAGACAAGGCTTCCGAAGTGACCGCGGAGCAGGAATTGACCGCGCCGGTACTCCCGTTGCGCGATGTGGTGGTATATCCGCATATGGTGATTCCGCTGTTCGTCGGTCGCGAGAAGTCGATCCACGCCCTCGATGCGGCGATGCAGAACGACAAGCAGATTCTGCTCGTCGCGCAGAAGAGCGCCGAGGTGGACGATCCTCAGGTCGACGAGTTCCACCACTTCGGAACGCTGTCCACGATTCTGCAACTGCTCAAGCTCCCGGACGGGACGGTCAAGGTCCTCGTAGAGGGCGCCCGGCGGGCAGTGGCCGTCAACTTTCTGACCACGGACGAGTATTTTTCGGCGCGGGTGGCGGTGCGCGAGCAGGCCGTGGCGGGCGACGAACGGGAGATCGAAGTGCTGGTGCGCTCTGTAATGGGTCAGTTCGACCACTACGTGAAGCTCAACAAAAAGATTCCTCCCGAAATCCTGACGTCGCTGGCCGGTATCGACGACCCGGGCCGGCTGGCGGACACCATCGCCGCGCATATGGCGCTCAAGCTCGACGAGAAGCAGCGCATCCTCGAGATCATCGATGTACGCCAGCGCCTCGAGCACCTGATGGGGCTCATCGAGGCCGAGATCGACATCCTCCAGGTCGAGAAGCGCATCCGTACGCGCGTGAAGCAGCAGATGGAGAAGAGCCAGCGCGAGTACTACCTCAACGAGCAGATGAAGGCGATCCAGAAGGAGCTCGGCGAGTTGGAGGACGCGCCGAACGAACTCGAGGATCTCGCGCAGCGCATCGAAAAGGCCGGCATGCCCAAGGACGTGAAGGCCAAGGCCACGACTGAACTGAACAAGCTGCGGTTGATGTCGCCGATGTCGGCGGAGGCGACCGTGGTGCGCAACTACATCGAGTGGCTCGTCAACGCGCCGTGGAAGAAGCGCACCAAGATCCGCCACGACCTCGGTGCGGCCGAGGAGGTGCTCGAGGCGGATCACTACGGGCTGGAGAAGGTCAAGGAGCGCATCGTCGAGTATCTCGCGGTGCAGCAGCGTGTGCGCAAGCTCAAGGGCCCCATCCTGTGCCTGGTCGGCCCCCCCGGCGTGGGCAAGACCTCGCTCGGGCGCTCGATCGCGCGCGCGACCAATCGCGAGTTCGTGCGCATGTCGCTCGGCGGCGTACGCGACGAGGCCGAAATCCGCGGCCACCGCCGCACCTACATCGGCTCACTCCCGGGCAAGATTATCCAGAATCTCGCCAAGGTCGGCGTCCGAAACCCGCTGTTCCTTCTCGACGAGATCGACAAGATGGCGATGGACTTCCGCGGCGACCCCTCTTCTGCGCTCCTCGAGGTTCTGGATCCGGAGCAGAACCACACGTTCAACGACCACTACCTGGAGGTGGACTTCGACCTGTCGGACGTGATGTTCGTAGCGACCGCGAATACGCTCAACATCCCGCCGGCGCTGCTCGACCGCATGGAGGTCATCCGTCTGCCCGGTTATACCGAGGACGAGAAGATCAACATCGCCGAGCGCTATCTCGTGCCCAAGCAGATGAAGGCCAACGGCCTCAAGCCCGAGGAGCTTGCAATTACGGAGGCGGCGATCCGCGACATCGTGCGTTTCTATACGCGCGAGGCCGGGGTGCGCAACCTGGAGCGCGAGATCGCCAAGATCTGCCGCAAGGTGGTCAAGAACGTGCAGTTGAAGCCGACCTCGCAGACGATCACTGTCACGCCCCGCTCGCTCGAGAAATACCTCGGGGTGCGACGGTTCCGCTACGGTCGTGCCGAGGAGCGCGACCAGGTCGGGCAGGTCACCGGGCTCGCGTGGACGGAAGTCGGCGGCGAGCTGCTCACGATCGAGGCGGCCGTGGTTCCTGGCAAGGGCAAGCTGATCCACACCGGCCAGCTCGGCGACGTGATGCAGGAGTCCATCCAGGCCGCGGTGACGGTGGTGCGCAGCCGCGCGGAGACCCTCGGGATCGATCCGGAATTCCACCAGAAGTTCGATCTGCATATCCACGTACCGGAAGGTGCCACCCCCAAGGACGGGCCCAGCGCGGGCGTGGGGATGTGCACGGCGCTGGTCTCGGCGCTGACGCGGATCCCGGTGCGCTCCGATGTCGCGATGACCGGCGAGATCACCCTGCGCGGCGAGGTGCTGCCGATCGGCGGCCTCAAGGAGAAGCTCCTGGCCGCCCACCGCGGGGGTATCGGAATCGTCCTGATTCCGGAGGAGAACCGCAAGGACCTCGCCGAGATCCCGAAGAACATCAAGAACCGCCTCGACATCCGCCCGGTGCGCTGGATCGACGAGGTGCTGGCGGTCGCGCTGCAACACATGCCCTCGCCCTTGCACGGCCCCGAGACGCCGGACAAGGGTAAGCCGGCCGTCAAGGCGGAGGAGAGCAAGGCCAAGAAGGGCGGTCGGATCCACGCCCACTGACACCGGCCGCACGCCGGTTGACAGTTCTCGAAACCGCTTGCTATAACAGCCGGGCGCCGGCCCCCGCCGCGCGCGCGCCAGCGCGTGCCGCCTCGCGGGCGCGAACGCCCGGCCCCCGCGGTTCCGGCACCGCACTCCGCATCCTTTGCGGTTTCCGAGTCGCCGTCCGCCCGGGTTGCTACCCCACCCTGTCCAGGAGCATAACGATTATGAATAAAGCGGACCTGATTGAAGTGGTGGCCAAATCCGTGGACCTTCCAAAGACCTCGGCGGCGCGCGCGGTGGATGCGATGCTCGGGGCCATGACCAAGGCATTGAAGAAGGGGGATTCGGTGACGCTGGTCGGTTTCGGGAGCTTTCAGCTCCGCAGGCGCAAGGCGCGCAACGGACGCAACCCGCAGACGGGCGAAACCATCCGGATCAAGGCCGCGAAGATCCCGAGCTTCAAGGCTGGCAAGGCCCTCAAGGATGCCGTAAACTGACGGCTTGTCGACGAGGTCCGAAGCGGGCTCCTCGACACGTCGCGCCCGGCACGGGTCCGTGCGCGGATCCGCCGAATCAAGTACTTCCGTATTTGATTCGGCGTGCGGGGTGCTCGCCCCGCATTGGCGGGCGGTTGATCGACGGCCCGCCGATCGGCCGCTCGGAACGGTGGATATACCGTCCGGGGGTGCTTAGCTCAGTTGGGAGAGCGTCGCCCTTACAAGGCGAAGGCCGGGGGTTCGAACCCCTCAGCACCCACCAAGCCGTACATTCGGAGTGGTAGTTCAGCTGGTTAGAATACCGGCCTGTCACGCCGGGGGTCGCGGGTTCGAGTCCCGTCCACTCCGCCATCCAGTCGGCCCGGAAAGGGCGCCTTCGCAGGCGCCCTTTCCGCTTTCGCGCCGGCGGGTTATGGTAGGCGCGGCGCGCGGGGATGCGGTGCGGTTTGCGGTCCCGCGCACCGGGTCGATTCGTTCCCACGGAGCCCGATAGTATGCTGCAGACGATCCGAGACCGCGCCACCGGGTGGTTCGCCTGGTTCGTGGTGATCCTCATCTCCGTCCCCTTCGCCCTGTGGGGGATCAACCAGTACTTCGGGCATTCCGGAGAGGCCGACGTCGCCAAGGTCAACGGAACGGAGATCACCCTGCAGGCGTTTCAGCAGCGCTACGAGCAGGAGCAGGCGCGCCTGCAACAGCAACTGGGGCCGCGCTATGCGGAACTCGTCAACGACAAGACGCTGCGCAAGCAGGTGCTCCAGCGGATGATCGACGAGACGCTGCTGGTGCAGGCCGCCGCAAAGGCGGGTTTCCGCATCGGTGACCAACTGCTCGCCGCCGAGATCCACGGCATCCCGGCCTTTCAGGGCAAGAACGGGTTTTCGACGCAGCGCTACCAGCAGGTCCTGAGTTCCCAGGGCATGACCCCGTTCACGTTCGAGCCGAGGTTTCGCCGTGCACTGTTGATCGCGCAGGTGGAGAACGGCATCTCCGGATCGGCGTTCGCCACGCCGCTCGAGGTCGACCAGTTCATCCGGCTGGTGGGGCAGAAGCGCGATTTCTTCTATCTGACGATCCCGCTCGCGCGTTTCGAGGCCAAGGCGCCGATCGACGAGGCGAAGATCCGCGCCTACTACGACGCTCACAAGGACCGCTTCATGCGCCCCGAAGAGGTGGCGCTCAATTACCTGGACCTCGATGTCGCGAAGCTGGCGCGGAAGATCCCCGTCGACGAGCAGGCGTTGAAGAACCTCTATCAGCAGGAGGCCCAGCGTTTCGTCACGCCCCCCGAGCGGCGCGTACGTCAGATCCTCATCCGCGTCTCCAAGGGCGCCGACGCGAAGGCGGTGGCCAAGGCGCGGGCGCTGGCGGAGAAGCTGCTGGGCGAGATCCGCCACGGGGCCTCCTTCGCGAAGTTGGCGAAGAAGTATTCTCAGGATCCAGGCAGCGCGGCGAAGGGCGGGGATCTCGGGTTCATCACACCCGGAACCACTGTGCCGGCGTTCGACAAGGCGGCGTTCGCCATCAAGAAGGTCGGTGAGGTGGTGGGGCCGGTGCGCAGCTCCTTCGGCTTCCACATCATCCAGCTCGAAGCGGTGCGCCCCTCGCACGCGATCCCGTTCGCCCGGGTCAAGGACGAACTGGCCGCGCAGTACCGCCGGCGCAAGGCGGAGGACCGCTATTACGATCTCGCCAACCGGCTCACCAACCTGACCTATGAACACCCCGATACGCTGGAGATCGCGGCCACGAAGCTCGGCCTCGAGGTGCTCCATACGGGGCTGTTCTCGCGCCAGGGGGGCGTCGGTATCGCGTCCAATCCGAAGGTCGTGCATGCGGCGTTCTCCTCGGACGTTCTCGAGGGCAACAACAGCGATCCGATCGAATTGGGCCAGAATCGCACGGTGGTGATCCGCCTGCGCGAACACAAGCCGGCTGCGCTGCGGCCGCTCGCCGAGGTTCGCAAGCAGGTGGAGGAGGATCTGCGGCGCCAGTACGCCACCGAGCAGGCGCGCAAAATGGCGCAGATGCTGCTCGCGAAACTGCGCGCCGGGGAGCCCGTCGCCGGGCTTGCAAAGGCCTTCGGCCTGAAAGTGAAGGAGGTGCGGGCCGCGACGCGCCGCGATACCGGCGTGACGCCCGGCGTGCTCGATGCCGTCTTCAACCTGGCGCCGCCGCCGAAGGGGGGCGCCCGCTACGCCTCGGTGGCGCTCCCTGCCGGCGGATATGCGGTTCTCGGGGTCACGGGGGTGACCGACGGCGATCCGGCGACGGTCGCTGAGGCACAGCGATCCGGCGAGCGGCGCGCCCTGGCGCGGATGTATGGGCAGAGTGAATTCGCGGCCTTCCTGAGCGACCTGCGGCGTCACGCGAAGATCGAGATCGAGCGGCAGCAGTTGGACGAACAGTGAGGGTGGTGCGCGCCGCCGCCTGCCCGGCGCGCGCTCGCGGGGTGCGATGCGCCTGAAGCTGCACTGGCAGATCCTGCTGGCCATGCTGCTCGCCGCGGCGGCGGGTCTCTGGAGCGGCACCACCGGCGGTGTCTTGGGGATCAGTTTCTACGCGGTCTACGACTTCGTCGGGACCCTTTTCCTCAACGCGCTGAAGATGCTGATCGTTCCCCTGGTGGTCTCGTCGATCATCTGCGGGATCGCCGGCATCGGATCGGGGGAAGGCCTCGGCCGTCTCGGCGGGCGTACGCTGCTCTACTATGCGGTGACCAGCCTGCTCGCGATCCTGGTCGGGCTGGCGATGGTGAATCTCGTCACCCCGGGGCTGATCGACGGCCGGCCGGCGAGCGCGTCGATCGGCCTGCATGCGCCGCCGGCCGAGGTGGCCGCGCAGATGGGTGGGCGCGGTGCGGCCGATCTCGCCGGCGTGTTCCTGCGCCTGATCCCGGACAACGTGTTCGCGGCCGCCGTGCACGGACAGATGCTGGGGCTGATCTTCTTCAGCCTGCTGTTCGGGTACTTCATGATGCGGGTCGAATCGGGCGTGTCCGAGACCCTGCAGCGCTTCTGGCAGGGAGTGTTCCGGGTGATGATGCGCATCACGGATCTGGTGATGCGCTTCGCCCCGCTGGGGGTGTTCGCGCTTGTCGCCAAGGTGGTCGCGGGGACCGATCTCGGGCAGCTCGGCGGGCTGCTGTCGGTCCTGATCCGTTTCGTGGTCACGGTGCTGGCGGCGCTCGCGATCCACTTTCTGGTCGTGCTCCCGCTGCTGCTGCGTCTGATCGGCCGCGTCCGTCCCCGGCGCCACTACCGCGCGATGGCGCCGGCGCTCCTGACGGCCTTCTCGACCGCTTCCTCCTCGGCGACGCTGCCGCTGACGATGGAGTGCGTCGAGAAGAACGCCGGCGTCTCGAATCGGGTCAGCAGCTTCGTGTTGCCGCTCGGGGCGACGGTGAACATGGACGGGACCGCGCTCTACGAGTGCGTGGCGGCCCTGTTCATCGCTCAGGCCTACGGCGTGCACCTCGGTGCGGCGGCGCAGTTCACGGTGGTGGCGACCGCGCTGCTCACCTCGGTCGGCGTGGCGGGGATCCCGGCGGCGAGCCTCGTGGCCATCACGATCATCCTGGCGGCGGTGGGCCTGCCCGCCGAGGGGATCGGCCTGATCCTGGCCGTGGACCGGATCCTGGACATGTCGCGCACCGCGGTCAACGTCTTCAGCGACTCCTGCGGGGCGGTGATCGTCGCCCGCCTGGAGGGCGAGCGGGACATCCTGGAACCGGCCGGCGCGCCGGTGGAAGGCGGGCGCTGAGGGCCGCGGGCGTATTCAGCCGGTCTCGAGGCCCGCGCCGACACCGACCATGTGATAGCCGGCGTCGACATAGAGGATGTCGCCGGTGATCCCGGTGGCGAGGTCCGAGCACAGGAACGCCGCGGCGTTGCCGACCTCCTCGATGGTCACGTTGCGCCGCAGCGGGGAGCTGCGCTCGGCGTAGTCGAGCAGGCGGCGGAAATCGCCGATTCCGGCCGCGGCCAAGGTCTTGATGGGTCCGGCGGAGATGGCGTTGACGCGGATCCCCTCGGGGCCGAGGCAGTTGGCCATGTAGCGCACGTTCGCCTCCAGGCTCGCCTTGGCAAGGCCCATGACGTTGTAGTTGGGCATCGCGCGCTGGGAGCCGAGATAGGTGAGCGTGAGCAGCGCCCCGTTGCGCCCCTGCATCATGTTCCGTCCCGCCTTGGCGAGCGCCGCGAAACTGTAGGAGCTGACGTCGTGGGCGACCCGGAAGCCCTCGCGGGTGATCCCGTCCAGATAGTCTCCCTGGAGCTGTTCGCGCGGGGCGAAGGCCACCGAATGCACGATGATGTCGACGTGATCCCAGTAGTCGTCGAGGCGTTCGAACGCGGCCTCGATCTGCTCGTCGCTGGTGACGTCGCACGGGATGACGATGTCCGAACCGCACTCCCCGGCGAGCTTCTCGGCGCGGTCCTGGAGCTTTTCGCCCTGGTAGGTGAGGGCCAGCTCGGCGCCCTCCCGCCGCATCGCCTGCGCGATGCCCCAGGCGATCGAGCGGTTGCTCGCCAGGCCGGCGATCAGGGCGCGCTTTCCGGTCAGCAGTCCCATGTCGTTTTCCCTGCGGCGCGGGCGGGCGGAGCGCCCGCCCGCGCGTCGTGTGCTATTGGATGGTCGCGCGTCACTGCGGTAAGGTACCGGAATTCCCGATTCCGGGGAAGGGGCCGCGCATGGAGAGGGTCGTGACGGGGCGTGGACTGCGGGTGTGCCGCAAGGCGTGCGACGCGCGCGCGTGACCGGTGCGGTTCGCGGAGCGGTGCGCGGGTACGGCATCCGGGTCCTGTGCGCGCTCCTGGTCGCCGTCGCGCTGGGCGGTTGCGGGAAGACGCCGTGGAACGATCCCTATCCCGCCGCGGATGCGCGCGCGAACGTTCTGTATGCGGCGTTCTCGGAGCGGCCGAAGCATCTCGATCCCGCGCGTGCCTACAGCGCCAATGAATACGAGTTCATCGCCCAGATCTACGAGCCCCCGCTGCAGTATCAATACCTGGATCGCCCCTATCGCCTGGTACCGCTGAGCGCCGCGGCCATGCCGGAGGTGACCTATCTCGACGCGCACGGCCGGGCGCTGGCGCCGGGCGCGCCGGCACGGCGCATCGCCTATACGGTCTACCGGATCCGGATCCGGCGCGGTATCCGGTATCAGCCGCATCCCTGCTTCGCGCGCGGGCCCGATGGACGGCCCTTGTATCTCGATCTCAAGCCGGGCGCGCTCGCCGGGATCCGCACGTTGTCCGGGTTCCGCCATACCGGTACCCGCGAGTTGACGGCGGCCGACTTCGTCTACGAGATCAAACGGCTCGCCGACCCGCGCCTGCACTCGCCGATCTTCGGCCTGATGAGCGGCTACATCGTCGGGCTGAAGGGGCTGGAGCGGCGGCTGGCGAAGGTGCGCCGCGACGATCCGCACGGCTATATCGATCTGTCGCGCTACCCGCTCGCGGGTGCCCGCGTGACCGGACGCTATACCTACGAGATCACCATCCGCGGCAAATATCCCCAGTTCCGCTACTGGCTGGCCATGCCGTTTTTCGCGCCGGTGCCGCCGGAGGCGGACCGGTTCTATGCGCAGCCGGGGATGGCGCGGCGCAACATCACGCTCGACTGGTATCCGGTCGGGACCGGCCCCTATATGCTGACGGAGAACAACCCCAACCGGCGCATGGTGCTCAGCCGCAACCCGAACTTCCACCCCGAGACCTACCCGCGCCACGGCGCCCCCGGCGACGCCGCCCAGGGGCTGCTGAAGGACGCGGGCAGGAGGCTCCCGTTCGTCGACCGGGTCGTCTTCAGTCTCGAGAAGGAGAGTATCCCGTACTGGAACAAGTTCCTGCAGGGATACTACGACATGTCGGGGATCTCCTCGGACAGTTTCGATCAGGCGGTACAGATGGGCGCCCAGGGGCAGGCCCGGCTCACGCCCGCGATGCGCGCCAAGGGCATCCGGCTGCGCACCAGCGTCGTGCCCGCGATCTACTACATGGGTTTCAATATGCTCGATCCGGTCGTCGGCGGCTACGACGCGCGGGCGCGCGCCCTGCGCCGGGCGATCTCGATCGCCGTGGACGAGGAGGAGTACATCGCCATCTTCCGCAACGGGCGCGGCATCCCGGCCCAGGGGCCGATTCCCCCGGGCATCTTCGGCTACCGCAGCGGGCGCGCCGGCATCGACCCCTACGTCTACGACTGGGTCGACGGACACGCCCGGCGCAAACCGATCGCCGCCGCGCGCGCCCTCCTGGCCCGCGCCGGCTATCCCGGGGGCGTCGACCGCCGGACCGGAGAGCCGCTGACCCTGTACCTGGACGTCGCCTCGTCCTCGGGCCCCGACCAGCAGGCACTGCTGGACTGGTATCGCAAGCAGTTCGAGAAGCTCGGCGTCCAGCTCGTCGTGCGCAGCACCTTCTACAATCGCTTCCAGGACAAGATGCGCAAGGGTACCGAGCAGATCTTCCTCTGGGGTTGGAACGCGGACTATCCGGACCCGGAAAACTTCCTGTTCCTGCTCTACGGCCCCAACGGCAAGGTACGGCACGGCGGCGAGAACGCCGCGAACTACGACAATCCCGAATTCGACCGCCTGTTCGACCGGATGAAGGACATGGCCGACGGGCCCGAGCGCCTGGCGATCATCGACCGTATGGTCGCGATCGCGGATCGCGACGCCCCGTGGGTGTGGGGTTTCTATCCGAAGGAGTTCCGGCTCTACCAGGCGTGGGACCACAACGTGAAACCCAATCCGATGGCGAACAACTCCCTGAAGTATCTGCGCATCGATCCCGACCTGCGCGCCCGGCTGCGCGCGCGCTGGAACCGGCCCGTGCTCTGGCCGCTGCTCGCGATGGCCGGACTGGGCCTGCTGTTTATCGCCCCGGCGGTGATCACCTACCGGCGCAAGGAGCACCGGCCGCCGCGTCGCGGGCCGGATTGAGGAGTCCACGGCGCCATGCTCGCCTATATCGTCCGCCGCATCCTGTACGCGATTCCGATCCTGATCGGGGTGAACGTCATCACCTTCGCGCTGTTCTTCGCCGTCAATACGCCGAACGACGTGGCGCGCATGCAGTTGGGGGTCAAGCGGGTCACGCCTCAGGCGATCGAAGAGTGGAAGCGGGAGCACGGTTACGACAAGCCGCTGTTCTACAACGCCGCCCGCAGCGGTCTCGCCAGGCTGACCGACACGATCTTCTTTCAGAAGTCGGTGCGCCTGTTCGCCTTCGATTTCGGTCGTTCCGACAGCGGCCGGGACATCGGCGCCGACATCCGCCAGCGCATGTGGCCGAGTCTCGCGATCGCCGTTCCGGTATTCATCGTCGGCCTGCTCACCAACATCACCATGGCGCTGCTGATCGTGTTCTTCCGCGCGACCTACCTCGAGGTCTCCGCGGTCGTTCTTACCGTGGTGATGATGTCGATCTCGAGCCTCTTCTATATCATCGCCGGTCAGTTCCTGATCGGGAAGCTCATGCATCTGGTGCCGATTTCGGGCTATTCCGGGGGGCTGAGCGCGTTCAAGTTCCTCGTGCTTCCGGTCGCGGTCGGGGTGATCTCCGGGATCGGGTCGGGCACGCGCTGGTATCGCACGATCTTTCTCGAGGAGTTCGGCAAGGACTATGTGCGCACGGCGCGCGCCAAGGGGCTCTCGGAGCTGCGCGTGCTGTTCCGCCACGTGCTCAAGAACGGAATGGTCCCGATCCTGACGGGCGCGGTGGTCATCCTGCCGCTGCTGTTCACCGGCAACCTCATCCTCGAATCCTTCTTCGGTATCCCGGGCCTGGGCAGCTACACCATCGACGCCATCCAGGGCCAGGACTTCGCCATCGTGCGCTCCATGGTGTTTCTCGGCTCGGTCTTCTACATCGTCGGACTGCTCCTGACCGACATCTCCTACACCCTCGTGGATCCGAGGATCCGCCTGCGATGACCCGAACGACGGCGCGCAACGGGGTGGGGCGATGGTGAAGCCGGTCTTCCTGTGGACCGACACGCTGCTCTATGTGCTGGTCGCGGCGGTGGCGGTGCTGGTGTGGTACGTGCGCCGGCACGAACACCTGCGGGCGCCCTGGCGCGAGGTCTTCCGCAACCGGATGGGGGTGGCGGCGATGGTCGTTCTCGCCGCCTACGTGACCGTTGGGCTGCTCGACTCGGTGCACTTCCGGTTGCCGCTGGAGTCCTCCGCGGCGGGCGGGGAACGCTACTCGGGGCAGGTCCTGAGCGTCCTCGATCTGCTGCTCACCCCGCTGCGCACGCACCAGGAGGAGACCTATTCGGCGCCGCTGGCGACACGACTCTATTCCAAGGAGACGGTGCGGCTCCCGGACGGGCGTGACGTGCGCATCTACCCGCGGTTGCGCTTCGGCGGCGCGCAGTTGCGCGATCCGGCCCGTGACCGGCTCCCCGACATCGAGCGCACCATCCTGCGCGGCGTCGGCTTCGCGCTGCTGGTGTGGGGCGCGCTCGCGGCGGTCGTGATCCTGGTCCTGGCGCGCCGTCACCGCTGGGCGCCGCGCGCCGCGCTGCAGCGGGTGCTGGCGGGGCGTACCGACTACCCGGTACACGTGGCCCTGTATACCGCCGGCGCGTTGATCCTGTTCGCCTCGGTGACCGGGCACCTGGCGGTGCACTATCACGTCTTCGGGACCGACAAGGTGGGGCAGGACGTTTTCTACGAGACCCTCAAGAGCATTCGCACGGGGCTGGTGATCGGCACGCTGACCACGCTCGTGATGCTGCCGCTGGCGATCGTGCTCGGCATCACCGCCGGCTATTTCCGCTCCTGGGTCGACGACGTGATCCAGTACATCTATACGACCTTGAACTCCATCCCCGGGGTGCTGCTGATCGTGGGGGCGATCCTCATGCTGGAGGTCTACATGGCGAACCACCCGGGGGATTTCCAAACGGTGATCGCACGCGCCGACCTGCGCCTGCTGTTTCTGTGCATCATCCTCGGGATCACGAGCTGGACCGGGCTGTGCCGCCTGCTGCGGGGGGAGGCGCTGAAGCTGCGCGAGCTCGACTACGTGCAGGCCGCACAGGCCTTCGGCGTGGGACACACGAAGATCCTCGCCCGGCACATCCTGCCGAACGTGATGCACATCGTACTCATCACGGTGGTGCTGGACTTCAGCGGGCTGGTGCTGGCCGAGGCGGTCCTGACCTATGTCGGCGTGGGCGTCGATCCCACCACCTATAGTTGGGGCAACATGATCAACGGGGCACGCCTGGAGCTGGCACGCGATCCGGTCGTGTGGTGGTCGCTGGCGGCGGCTTTCCTGTTCATGTTCGGTCTGGTACTGTCGGCCAACCTGTTTGCGGACGCCGTGCGCGACGCCTTCGATCCGCGCGCCGGCGGCGGGCGGCGGGGGGGGTGATGGCGGACGTACTGCTGGAGATCGAGGACCTCGAGGCACGCATCGGTGCCGGTCCGCGCGCGGTGCGCGCCGTCGACGGCGTGAGTCTGCGCATCCGCCGCGGCGAGACCTATGCCCTGCTGGGCGAGTCCGGCTGCGGCAAGTCGATGACGGCGCTCTCGATCATGCGCCTGCTGCCGGCGCCGGCGGGGCGGATCACCGGCGGGCGGGTGCTCCTGGACGGGATCGATCTCCTCGGCCTGTCCGAGGCGCGGATGCGCGCCGTGCGCGGCGGGCGCATCGGCATGATCTTCCAGGAGCCGATGACCTCCCTCAATCCGGTCCTGACCGTCGGCGAGCAGATCGCCGAATCGGTGCGGATACACCGGGGATTGCGGGGCGGGGCCCTGCGTGGCCGCGTGCTGGAGTTGCTCGACGCGGTCGGCATCCCGGATGCGCGCCGGCGCGCGGGCGAGTACCCGCATCAGCTCTCGGGCGGCATGAAGCAGCGGGTCATGATCGCCATCGCCCTGGCGGGCGAGCCCGAGCTGCTGATCGCCGACGAACCGACCACCGCGCTCGATGTGACCATCCAGGCCGAGGTGCTGGAGCTCCTGCGGCGGCTGCGGGCCGAGACCGGCATGGCGCTGCTGCTGATCACGCACGATCTCGGCGTGGTCGCGCAGACCGCCGACCGCGTCGGGGTCATGTACGCCGGGCAGCTCGTCGAGGAGGCGGCGCGGGCGCCGTTCTTCGCCGATCCCCGCCACCCCTACAGCCGCAAGCTGTTCGACTCCGTGCCCACGATGGCCAAGCGTGCGCGGCCGCTGGCCGTCATTCCCGGTTCGGTGCCGGAGCTGACCGCGACGTTCTCCGGTTGCCGCTTCGCCGAGCGTTGTGCCCGCGCCTGGGACGCCTGCCGCGAGCGCGTCCCGCAGTGGCACCGGGTCGCCGACGGTCACGGCGTGCGTTGCCACCTCTACGATGCGGCGCTGGTCGCCGGCGCTCCGGGCGCCGCGGTTTCCGCGGATGCCGCTGCGGATGCGGACACCGCGGCCGCTGCACCCGCGCCGGAGGCGGGGGGTCACGGACCCGGCGGCGCGGACCTGCTCCGGGTGCGGGACCTCGCGGTGCATTTCCCGGTCCGGTCGGGGTTGTTCGCGCGCACGCGCGCCAAGGTGTATGCGGTGGACGGCGTCTCGCTCGCCGTGGGCGTGGGCCGCACGGTTGCCCTGGTGGGCGAGTCGGGCTGCGGCAAGACCACAGTGGCGAAGGCCATCCTGCAGCTCATCCGCCCCACGGCGGGGAGCGTGCGCTTCGACGGCGTGGAGTTGACGGCGCTGCGCGGGCGCGCGTTGCGTGCGCGCCGGCGCGACTTCCAGATCGTCTTCCAGGATCCCTATGCCTCGATGAATCCCCGCATGCGCGTGGGCGAGATCGTCGAGGAGGGCATGGCCGCCCTCGGGCTGGTCGCCGATCGCGCGGCGCGCCGCCGCCGCGTCGCCGAGCTGCTCGCGCAGGTCGGCCTCTCGGAGCCGGCGCTCTCCCGCTACCCGCACGAGTTCTCCGGCGGGCAGCGCCAGCGCATCTGCATCGCACGCGCCCTGGCGGTCGATCCGCGGCTGATCGTGTGCGATGAGCCCACCAGCGCGCTCGACGTCTCCGTGCAGGCCCAGATCCTGAACCTGCTCAAGGGACTCCAGGACCGGCTGGGACTGTCCTATCTGTTCATCACCCACAACCTCTCGGTGGTCTCCTACCTCGCCGACGAGATCGCCGTGATGTATCTCGGCCGCATCGTCGAGCACGGACCGGTGTCGGCCGTGCTCGCCGCGCCGCGCCACCCCTATACCGAGGCCCTGCTCGCGGCGGTCCCGACCCTCGAGGCCGGGGCGCACCGGCCGGTGATCCGGCTCGAGGGCGATCCGCCTTCGCCCGTGGATCCGCCCCCCGGCTGTCACTTCCAGCCGCGCTGTCCGCGCGCGATGCCCGTGTGCCGCGAGCGCTACCCGGTCGGGACCGTGGTGGGTGCCGGCCACGAGGTCCGCTGTCACCTCTACCCGGGCGCTTGAGGCCTGCGCGAGCCGTTGACGGCGATCCCGTAGCCGGGCTGCGCGCCGGGATCCGGAGGATCCCGGCGGCGGGGGGATTTCCTCCCCGGATTGCGCTGCGCTTCATCCGGGCGACATGGACGACGCAATCCGATGCCGATCCAGTGTAGCCCGGATGCAGGCCGCAGGCCGGAGTCCGGGGGTCGCGCTGCGGCGCGAACTCCTTCCGCCGTGCTTCATCCGGACCCCATCGTAGGGCTACGGGTGCCGGGTATTTCCGCGCGCCTCGGCCGGCGGGTCCGATCGACGTGCACGTCGCCGGGCGGCGCCCGTTTCGGCTATACTGCGGCGGCCCGGTCCGGTAAAAACCACCTGATCGGTAACGATTTTCGTAAATTCCTCGTCGACGGAGAGCCGGCATGGCCAGCCAGTCCTTCCACCCCCCGCAGCGCACGCTCATGGGCCCCGGCCCCTCGGACGTGCACCCGCGCATCCTCGAGGCGCTCGCGCGCCCGACGATCGGCCACCTCGACCCCGCCTTCGTCGAGATGATGGAATCGCTCAAGGAGCTGCTGCGCTACGCGTTTCAGACCGGGAACACCCTGACGATGCCGGTCTCGGCCCCCGGATCCGCGGGCATGGAGACCTGCTTCGTCAACCTCGTGGAGCCCGGAGACAAGGTCGTGGTCTGCCGCAACGGGGTCTTCGGCGGGCGCATGGTGGAAAACGTCGAGCGCGCCGGCGGCGTTGCGGTGCCGGTGGACGACCCCTGGGGCCGGCCGGTGGATCCGGACCGGCTGGAGGACGCACTGAAGGCCAACCCGGACGCGCGCATCGTGGCCTTCGTCCATGCCGAGACGTCCACCGGCGCGGCCTCCGACGCCGCGGTGCTGGCCCAGATCGCCCACCGCCATGACTGTCTGGTCATCGTCGACGCCGTGACCTCGCTCGGGGGCATCCCGGTCCGGGTGGACGATTGGGACCTGGATGCCGTCTATTCGGGCACCCAGAAATGCCTGTCCTGTACGCCGGGGCTGTCGCCGGTGACCTTCGGCGAGCGCGCGATGGAGAAGATCCGGGGGCGCAAGACGCGCCCGCAGAGCTGGTTCCTGGATCTCAACCTGGTGCTCGGCTACTGGGGGTCGGAGGGGCGGCGCACGTACCACCATACCGCGCCCGTAAACGCGCTGTACGGCCTCCACGAGGCCCTGGTGCTGCTGCACGAGGAGGGGCTGGAGTCAGCCTGGGCGCGCCACCGGCGCAACCACGCGGCCCTGCGCGCGGGGATCGAGGCGATGGGGCTGTCGCTGCCGGTGCCCGAGGCCGCGCGGCTGCCGCAGCTCAATGCGGTGAGCATCCCCGCCGGGGTCGACGACGCGGCCGTACGCCGTCGCCTGCTCGAGGACTACAGCCTGGAGATCGGTGCGGGGCTGGGGGCGCTGGCTGGCAAGGTGTGGCGCGTGGGGCTGATGGGGCACAGCAGCAACCCCCGCAACGTGCTCCTGTTCCTCGGGGCACTCGACGCCGTCCTCGGCGAGATGAATGCCCCGATCGAACGCGGCGTCGCCGTGGACGCCGCGCGGCGCCGCTACCGCGACGCGGACTGATCGCGGTCTGCGCCGCGTATCAGATGCTGCCGCTTTGGCGCGTGACGTTCACGCGCACGGTCAGGCGCTGGCCCGGGTGCAGGATGCTGCGCGGAGAAATCGAGTTCCAGGCGCACAACTGGCGCACGCTGACCCGGAAGCGCTGCGAGATGCGCGCGAGCGAGTCGCCGCGGCGGACGATGTAGCGGATCGTCTGCACGACCCCGAGCGCATCCGGGGGGCCGGCGGGCGGGACGTAGGCGACCTGTCGCGCCAGTCCCCGTTTCCAGATGACCAGCTTGCGGCCCGGGCGCAGGACGTCGCCGGGTGCCAGGCCGTTCCAGCGCGCCAGCGCGCGCAGCGACACCCCGAAGTTGCGCGCGATCTGCCACAGGGTGTCTCCGGGCCGTACCACGTGGACCTCGCGGCGCCCGGCCCGCGGCGTGCGCCGCAGCGCCAGCAGGCGCTGTTCGGCGCTGAGGCGATAGCGCGCGAGCGACTCGCTCGCCACCGGGATCAGCAGGTGATGGCCGGCGCGAATCGTGGTCCCGCGCAGCCCGTTGATGCGCCGAAGCACCGCGACGGTCGTGTGGTAGCGGCGCGCGATCACCGACAGTGTCTCCCCCGGGCGGATCCGGTGGCGCGCCCAGCTCACGCGCTCGCGCCGCGGCAGCTCCGCGAGCTTGCCGAGAAACGCGGCCGCGTCGTCCTGCGGGAGCAGCAGCCGGTGCGGGCCCCCGGGGGCCGTCGCCCAGCGGTTGAAGCCGGGGTTGAGTCGGTAGATCTGGTCCAGCGACAGCCCGGCGAGGTCGGCGGCGCGCGCCAGATCGATCTGCGAATGGATCTGCACGACGGCGAGGTACGGCTTGTCGGGGATCGGCTGCAGCGCGATCCCGTAGCGCGCGGGATGCTTGACCAGCTCCCCCAGGGCGAGCAGCTTGGGGACGTAGGCGCGGGTCTCGCGGGGCAGGTCCAGGTGCCAGAAGTCGGTCGGCAGCCCGCGGCGGCGGTTACGCGCCTGCGCCGCCAGTACGGTCCCCTCTCCCGAGTTGTAGGCCGCCAGCGCCAGCAGCCAGTCGCCGTTGAAATCGTCCTTGAGCTGGTTCAGATAGTCGAGCGCCGCGCGGGTCGAGGCGTAGACGTCGCGCCGCCCGTCGTACCACCAGTTCTGCTTCAACCCGAAGCGCCGGCCCGTCGACGGGATGAACTGCCACAGCCCGGCGGCGCGCCCGTGGGAATAGGCGAAGGGCTGATAGGCGCTCTCGACCACCGGGAGGAGCGCGATCTCGCTCGGCATGTGGCGCGCCTCGACCTCCTGCTCGATGAAGTGCAGAAACGGCTCGGCGCGGGTGAACGCCCGCTGCAGATACTCGGGGTGGCGGGCGTACCAGTCGAGTTGCACCCGGACGCGGGCGTTGTCCGGCTCAGGGAGGGCGAAGTGGTCGCGGATGCGTGCCCAGAGGTTCTCCGGCTCGGCCGGCTTGTCCGGGTGCGCGTCCGGTCGCGGCAGCGCCGCGTCGAACGGCGTGCAGGCCGGGCCTGCCAGGTGTGCCAGCGGCGCCGGTCCGGCACCGCCCTGCGGGCCGCCCGCGGTCGGCAGGCGCAGGGTCCCGCAGCCGCCCAGGATCAGCAGGGCGGGCAGCCCGAGTGCGAACAAGATCTCCTTGGCGCCGCGCGTGTTCATGGTAACTCCTTGGTTAGCGGCGAATGCGTCCGGATCTGAAGGTCCGGCCGGGCCCGCATATCCGCGCCGGGCGCGCGCCGCGCGCCGCGGCAGCATAGCGGCGGGAACGGGGCGGAACTGTGCGCCCCGTCACGGTATATCGGGGAACCGAAGCGTCGTTTCGGGTCGGGTGCGCCGCGGGAGCGCACCAGGAGCGGGGCGGATGGAGGGTGGAAATGCGGGGGGCGGCGTGCGGCGGCGGTGGGGATTCGTCGCAGGCGCGTTCCCATCGGCATCGGCTTTCCTCGCCTCCAGCGGGACCACGGGGTCCGTCGATCGTTTGTAGAAGATGATGGGCCGGGGCTGCCGGACGGGTCCGGCACCGCGCCAGGATGGTGCCAGGATTTACCCTTTCAATCAAGGGGGTGAGTGCCGTTTCCAGGCTCGTCCTGAAGCCGGTGGCGATCTGTGGGAGAATAGACGACGATGCCGCGACAGCCGGTCTCCGGTGCGGCGGGAGTCCCGAATGCAGCGGTTCCATACTCAGGCGCCCACGCCCGCAGCGCCATGCCGACGGCTGGAGGACTGGTACGCAGGACGGCTCGGAGCGCTGCTCTGGGACGCCGAGCGGGCGCAGCTCGAGGGACTGGTCCCCAACCTCTTCGGCTATCATGCGCTGCAGCTCGGCTCGCTCGGGCCCGATCGCGACCGGGAGCTGCTCGGCATGTGCCGCATCCCGCACCGCGTCGTGATCGGTCCGAAGCGGGATGCCACGGTCGGTCTGGCGGCCGCGCCGGACGCCCTCCCCATCGCCTCCGACAGCGTGGACGTGGTCCTGGTCCCGCACACGCTGGAGTTTGTCGAGCGTCCCCATGAAGTGCTGCGGGAGGTCGACCGGGTGCTGGTCGCGGAGGGTCACGTGGTGATCCTCGGATTCAACCCCTGGGGCAGCTGGGGCTGGCGGCGGCTGTTCCGATCGCGCGCGGTGCCCTGGTGCGGGCGCTTCTTCAGCCAGACGCGGATCCGCGACTGGCTCGCCCTGCTCGGCTTCGACACGGTCGCCGGACGGGGTTACTTCTATCGCCCTCCCCTGGAGTACGAGGGCCTGATGCGACGCATCCGCTTCGTCGAGCGCCTCGAACATCACAGCGGCTGGTCACCGCTGGCCGCCGCCTACGTCCTCGTGGCGCGCAAGCGCGTGGTCACGCTGACGCCGCTGCGTCCGCGCCGTGCGCCCGCGCGCCGGCGGCTGGTGGCCGCGGGCCTGGAACCCTCGGCGCGTGTGGTCAAGCGCGGTGGATGAGGTCGAGGCCTACACGGACGGTGCCTGTCGCGGCAATCCGGGTCCGGGGGGGTGGGGGGTGCTGCTGCGTTTCGGCGACACCGAGAAGGTCCTCTACGGCGGCGAGCCCGAGACCACCAACAACCGCATGGAACTGACGGCGGCGATCCGCGCGCTGGAGGCCCTCAAACGCCCCTGCCGGGTGCGGTTGACCACGGACTCGGAATACGTCATGAAGGGTTTGACGGAATGGCTCCCGAACTGGAAGCGCCGCGGCTGGAAGACGGCGGCGCGCAAACCGGTCAAGAACGCGGATCTGTGGCGCCGGCTCGATGCCGCGGCGGCGCGTCACGACGTGGAATGGCGCTGGGTGCGGGGTCACAGCGGCCACCCGGAGAACGAGCGCGCCGATGCGCTGGCCAACCGCGGGATCGACGAGTTGTCCGCCGCACGCACGGCGAGCCCGCCGTAGGCGTCGCCCGGCGCGCCCCCGGCCGGCGTCGCGGGCGAAACGGGTAATGGCGAAGGACGAGGTATGCCGATGAGGCAGATCGTACTCGACACCGAGACCACCGGACTCGAGCCTGAACAGGGGCACCGGATCATCGAGATCGGCTGCGTGGAGCTGCTCAATCGCCGGCCGACCGGAAACAACTATCATCAGTACCTGCAACCCGACCGCGAGATCGACGCGGGCGCCCGCGAGGTGCATGGTATCGACCCCGCCTTCCTGGCCGACAAGCCGCGCTTCGCGGACATCGCGCGCGAGCTGACCGACTACCTGCGCGGGGCGGAACTGATCATCCACAACGCCCCGTTCGACACCGCGTTCCTGAACGCGGAACTGCGCCTCCTCGGCGCGGAGTGGGGCGCGATCGAGGATCTCTGCTCGGTGCTCGACACGCTGGTCCTCGCGCGGCGTCTGCATCCCGGTCAGCGCAACAGCCTGGACGCGCTATGCAAGCGCTACGGCATCGACAACTCCCAGCGGACCCGGCACGGGGCGCTGTTGGACGCCGAGATCCTCGCCGACGTCTATCTCGCCATGACGGGCGGGCAGGCGGCCTTGTCCCTGGGTGACGGTGACGAGCCCTCCGCCGCCGCAGCCGCGGCCCCGCGGCGCGTGGTCGAGGGCGCGCGCGGGCGCCTGCGGGTGTTGCGCGCCGACGCTGCGGAATGCGCCGCACACGCCGAGTACGTGGCACTGCTCGACGACTCCGCGGGCGAGCCCTGTCTGTGGCACGCCATCGACGCCGACGGCTCGTGAGTCTGTCGAGACCTGCGCAATCGGTTGACGGCCTCCCGTAGCCCGGATGCAGGCCCGGCGGGCCGGAATCCGGGGAATCGCGGTGCGGAGGAGACTCCTTCCCCGGATTGCGCTGCGCTCCATCCGGGCTACATCGATTCCTCTACGGGCCAGCGATCGTAGCCCGGATGCAGGCCGCAGGCCGGAATCCGGGAATCGTGGCGCCGGAAGAGATGCCATCGCCGGATTCTGCTGCGCCCCATCCGGGCCGCGGTGGCGCGGTATCTCCGCCAGCGTTGACCGACTCACGCCGCGGCGGGTCTACGCGAGGTAGCGGAAGTACACGTATACGCTCGCGATTGCGACGCTGAGCAGCATCAGCGGAAACGCGCGCAGCAGAAACGGGACGAAGCGCATCGGATGGCCGGCGCGCTCGGAGAAGCCCGCCACGATCAGATTGGCGCTCGCCCCGATGATCGTCCCGTTGCCGCCCAGGCACGCGCCGAGCGCCAGCGACCACCACAGCGGGAGGAGCGCGTCGGGACCGCCCAGGGCCGGGCCCATGCTCTTGATGAGCGGGATCATGGTGGCGACGAAGGGGATGTTGTCGACGATCGAGGAGGCGATCGCCGACACCCACAGGATCGCCATTGCGGTGACGGGGAGGCTGTCGCCGGTGAGTTCCAGGACCCGGTGGGCGAGGATCCTGAGGATCCCGGAGCGGTCGATGCCAGCGACGACGATGAACAGGCCCACGAAGAAGAAGATCGTCACCCATTCCACTTCCCCGAAGGCGTGATGCACCTGGTGCGACTGCTCCTCCGCCTGGCGCGGCCAGTTGTCGAGAAGCAGCAGCAGCGCCGCGCCGAACATCGCGATCGTCGCCGGTTCCACCCGCAGCACGTGCGCCAGGACGAAGCCCAGGATCACCAGCCCGAGCACGCCCAGGGACTGGCGCAGCAGGCGCGGATCGGTGATCGCCTCGCGCTCGTCGAAGTTCATGACGCGCCCGCGCGCCTCGTCGGTGGCGCGAAGGCCGCGGCCGTAGATCAGATAGATCGGGATCAACGTCGCCGCCATGATGACCAGGACGATCGGAGCGAGGTTCACCACGAAGTCCACGAAGTTCAGGTGGACGGCCGATCCGATCATGATGTTCGGCGGGTCGCCGATCAGCGTGGCGGTGCCGCCGATGTTGGAGAACAGGATTTCGCTGAAGAGATACGGGTACGGGTTTACCTTCAGCTCCTCGGTGATGAGCAGCGTCACCGGCGCGACCAGCAGCACCGTGGTCACGTTGTCCAGGAACGCGGAAAACAGCGCCGTCACGAGGGAGAGCATCAGCAGGATGCCCCAGGGGCTTGCCCGGACCTTTTTCGCGGACCAGATGGCGACATACTGAAACACCCCGCAACGGCGCGTGATGGCGACGATCACCATCATTCCCGCGAGCAGGCCGAGGGTGTTGAAGTCCACGCCGTTTACCGCGGCCTGCTGGTTGAGCACGCCGGTGAAGATCATGAGGCCGGCGCCGAGCAGGGCGACGATCGCGCGGTTGACGCGTTCGGTGATGATCACCGCGTAGGTGAGTACGAAGATGATCGCGGAGACCCAGAGGGGATCCCAGCCGAAGATCACGTGCGGGACCCAGGCCCCGGTGTCCGCGCCGTGCATGACTCAGCCCTTCCGTGCGAGTTTGCCGAAGACCTCCCAGTAGAACACCACGCCGAGCAGACGCCCGCTCGCCTCGTCCACCACGGGGAGGCTGCTGCGGGTACGGTAGAGCAGCAGCAGGGTCTCGAGCAGGGGCATCCCCGGGCGCAGCAGCGCAGGCGCGTCGTCGGCCTCGCCGCCGCCGGCGCCCTTGGCCGCCTCCGCGCGGCCTTCCAGGTAGGCGCCCACGGTACGTGTGCCGACTTCGCGTACGCGCGCCCGCAGGTCCTTTAGATCGTCGCGCACATAGGTCAGATCGGTCAGCCCCCCGGGGACGGTGGCGGCCCGGGGGAGCAGGGATTCGAGCAGGTGGTGCACGCCGAACATCCCGACGAAGCGTCCCTCCGGGTCGACCACCGGGAGGACACGGTGGCGACGCGCGAGCAGCAGATGCAGGGCGTGGGCGACGGTCTCGTCGGCCCGGAGGGTCGGGGGCGTCGGATTCATCAGGAGTTCGACCGTCATCGCGCGCCTCGTTCTACCGCGCCGCCGGTATACGGACCGGCCCCGGGCCATTGTCGCACCATCGGGCGCGTCGCTTCGACTCGCCGCCCCGCCGCGAACGCCTGCACCGGGCGGACGGGTCAGACCTTGTAGTACTCCCGATACCACTCGACGAAGCGCGCCACGCCCGTCTCCACGCTGGTCGCGGGGCGGTAACCGACGTCGCGCACGAGATCCTCGACATCGGCATAGGTGTCCGGGACGTCGCCGGGTTGCAGCGGCAGGAGGTTCTTCTCCGCGGTGCGCCCCAGGCACTGCTCCAGCACCTCGATGTAGCGGGTCAGCTCGACTGTCTGATGGTTGCCGATGTTGTAGAGGCGGTAGGGGGCCGCGCTGGTCGCCGCATCCGGCGCGTCGCCGGACCAGGCGGGGTCGGGCTCGGGCACCCGGTCGAGGACGCGGATGACGCCCTCGACGATGTCGTCGATATAGGTGAAGTCGCGGCGGTGGCGGCCGTAGTTGAACACGTCGATCGGTTCGCCGGCGAGGATACGCCGCGTGAACAGGAACAGCGCCATGTCCGGACGGCCCCAGGGACCGTAGACGGTGAAGAAGCGCAGCCCGGTCGTCGGCAGGCGGTAGAGGTGGCTGTAGGTGTGGGCCATCAGCTCGTTGGCCTTCTTGGTGGCGGCGTAGAGGCTCACGGGGTGATCGACGTTGTCGTGCACCGAGAACGGCATCCGCGTGTTCGCGCCGTAGACTGAGCTGCTGGAGGCGTAGACCAGATGTTCCACGCCGTTGTGGCGGCAGCCTTCCAGGACGTTCAGAAACCCGATCAGGTTGGTGTCCGCGTAGGCGTGGGGGTTCTCGATGGAGTAGCGAACCCCGGCCTGCGCGGCGAGATTGACGACGCGTTCGGGGCGCAGGCGCGCGAACGCATCCGCCACCCCGGAGCGGTCCTCGAGGTCCATGCGCAGTTCGGTGTAGCCGTCATACGCGCGGTTGCGGGCGAGGCGCGCCTCCTTGAGCGTCACGTCATAGTAGTCGTTGACGTTGTCGAGGCCGATGACCTCGTCGCCGCGCTCGAGCAGGCGCAAGGAAAGGGCCGAGCCGATGAAGCCCGCCGCGCCGGTTACCAGTACCCGCATGCAATCCCCCACGCCGGCCTCCGGGGCCGGATCTGCGGTGGCCGGCGACCGGCCCCCGTTACGGATGCGCCCAGGGAAGCCCTACAGCCGCGCGTCCACGGCCTCCCTGGGCAGGATGCCCTTGACGTCGAACAGGACCGAGTTCGACTTTCCGAAACCGCGGATACGCTCGGCGCCCCAGTCGCGGAAGCGGCGATGTCCGACGGCGAGGACCACGGCATCGTAGGCCCCCGGGACCGGATCCTCGGTCAGTTCGATCGCATACTCGCGGCGCGCCTCTTCCGGTTCCACCCAGGGGTCGTGTACGTCGACCGCCGCCTGATAGCCGCGCAACTCCTCGACGATGTCGGTCACCCGCGTATTGCGCAGATCCGGGCAGTCCTCCTTGAAGGTCAGACCGAGCACCAGGATACGCGCCCCGACGACCTGAACGCGCCGCTGGGTCAGCAGCTTGACCACCCGTTCGGCGACATAGGCACCCATCGCGTCGTTGATGCGCCGCCCGGCGAGGATCATCTCCGGATGGTACCCGATCTCCTGCGCCTTGTGCGTGAGGTAGTAGGGATCGACGCCGATGCAGTGGCCGCCGACCAAGCCGGGTCTGAACGGGAGGAAATTCCACTTGGTCCCGGCGGCCTCCAGGACTTCATGCGTGTCGATGCCGAGACGGTGGAAGAGGAGCGAGAGTTCGTTGATGAGTGCGATGTTCACGTCGCGCTGCGTGTTCTCGATCACCTTGGCCGCCTCGGCGACGCGGATACTGCCGGCGCGGTGGGTACCGGCGGTGATGATCCGCCGGTAGAGGGCGTCGACGAAGTCGGCCGCTTCCGGCGTCGATCCGGAAGTCACCTTTAGGATCGAGGTCACGCGGTGTTCCTTGTCGCCGGGATTGATCCGCTCCGGGCTGTAGCCCACGTAGAAGTCGCGATTGAACCGCAGGCCCGATTCCGCCTCGAGGATGGGGACGCACACCTCCTCCGTGGCGCCGGGATAGACCGTCGACTCGTAGATCACCACGTCCCCGGGAGCGAGCGCGCCGCCCACCGTACGGCTGGCCGATTCGAGCGGGCGCAGGTCCGGACGCTTGTGGCGGTCGATCGGGGTCGGGACCGTGACCACATAGACGTTGCACCCGGCCAGATCGGCGGTCTTCGCGCTGAACGTGAGCTGGCGGGCGGCGGCGAGCTCCTCGGAGGTGACCTCGAGGGTGCGGTCGCGACCGTCCTGTAGTTCCCGGATGCGCCGCGCGTCGATATCGAAGCCGACCGTCGGCAACCGACGCCCGAATTCGACGGCGAGCGGCAGGCCCACGTAACCCAGCCCGATGACTCCGACGCGCGCGTCCTCGACGTTCAGCATGATGGGGTGTCCCGTTGCCTGTCAGGGTTTACCGGAAGCCGCCCGCGGGCTGCGATGATTGCGGCGCCCCCTTCCGTGGTCGCAGCGACGGCGACATGGATGCGGCATTTTACCCGACCGACGGCGCCTTAGCGAGGGTTCGCGACGCGCATGCGGAATACGCCGGAGGGTTTCGACGTCCCCCGCTCGACGGCGTTGTCGTCTGGAACGGAGTGATCGTATAATCGGAGGTGTCGCCGAACCAGGGAGGGACGGGGGCGCGGCCCAAGGCCCTACGGCGGGTGCGCGAGGTCCCCGATCGGACGGCGGCAGCCACGCCGGGCGGTTCCAGCCGGATCGGGACCGAACCGGCCAGGGATAGCGAGAATACTGTGGGGACCATCCGGCTTTTCCGGCACTACGTTCGGGTGCCGATCCTGGTGTTGATGTGCGTCGAGGCGCTCGTCTTCGCGGTATCGGTCTACGTCGGCGCCTACATCCGTTTCTTCCCGGAGTTGCAGGTCATCCGCACCAGCCTCGGGCCGCTGCCGCCGCGGGCGGCAGCCTACGCCCTGGTGATGGTACTGAGCCTCGCCGCGGTGGGCCTGTATCACGCCCGCTACCGCGAGGGGCTGCTCGGCGTGCTGTTGCGCGTGCTGGCCGGGTTCGCGCTGGGCGTCGTGGTGCTCGTCGTGTTGTTCTACGTGTTTCCCTCGCTGTTTCTCGGTCGCGGCGCCCTGGCCCTGACGATTGCGATCTCGCTCGCGGGCATCCTCGCCATCCGCGGCCTGTTCTTCGGGGCCCTGCTCGATCCCGGCGCCCTGCGCCGGCGTGTGCTCGTGCTCGGCGCGGGCGCCAAGGCCAATTCCATCACCCGCCTGCGCCGGCGCGCCGACCAGCGCGGATTCCGCATCGTGGGTTTCGTGCATGTGGAAGGCGAACAGGACGTCGTCGAGGCGGAACGGATCTTTCACCCGGACATGCCCCTCGCGGAGTTCGCCGCCCGCCACCGCGTCGACGAGATCGTCGTCGCCGTCAACGACCGGCGCAAGGGGTTCCCTCTGCACGAACTGCTGGATTGCCGGCTCAACGGGATCGACGTGGTCGACATCCTTACTTTCTTCGAGCGCGAGACCGGCAAGGTACGCATCGATCTGCTCAATCCGAGCTGGCTGGTATTCTCCGACGGGTTCCAGCAAAGCACCGTGCGCGAACTCTCCAAGCGGTTTTTCGACGTCGTCGCGAGCCTGCTCCTGCTCGCCTTAACCTGGCCGGTGATGCTCATCGCCGCCGCGGCGGTGTACGTGGGGGATCGCGGACCGGTCTTCTACCGGCAGATACGGGTAGGCCAGGACGGCAAGCCCTTTCACGTCCTCAAGTTTCGCAGCATGCGGGTGGACGCGGAGGCGGTCGGCGGTGCGCAGTGGGCGGGGGAGGACGACCCGCGCATCACGCGCGTGGGTCGGATCCTGCGCCACTACCGTATCGACGAGCTGCCGCAGATCCTCAACGTCCTGCGGGGCGATATGAGCTTCGTCGGCCCGCGGCCCGAGCGCCCGGAGTTCGTCACCGATTTCACCGAGCGCCTGCCATACTACGCAGAGCGCCACCGCGTGAAGCCCGGCATCACCGGGTGGGCGCAGCTCTGCTTCCCCTACGGGGCCTCGGAGCGCGCCGCCACCGAGAAGCTCCAGTACGACCTCTACTACGTCAAGAACCACAGCCTGCTGCTCGATATCCTCATCCTGCTGCAGACCGCCGAGGTGGTCTTGTTCGGCAAGGGCGCGCGCTGACGGAAGGTGCCCCCGGGGGGCGGGGCTGGCGATCGGCCGTTGCGCCGAAGGGGCGCGGGCCGGGCGCGGGCCGGGGCCTGACAGGGGGTGGATGGTGGGCGATGCTGGGATCGAACCAGCGACCCCTGCCGTGTGAATCGTATTCGCCGAATTTACGCCAACCCCTGCAAAAAACTATCATAAAACCAATTGGTTATAAACCCTCATTGTCGATCAACAGGTTACAAATAACATTTGCAAAGTCAATAACTTATACCGCATCAAACCGCAACCCGCCGCACCGATCCGCAGGGGAGTGGCGCGGCAGTGGAGCAAATTGGAGCAAACCTGAGTGTTCCACTCAGGAAGGAGCCGGCCCCGCCTCAATTCGCTCGCCATTCCCTATACAGGTCGTCCCCAATCGCTTCAACGGAGATGACCCATGATCGAAGACAAGCCCCTGCTGACGAAACAGGACCTGCAACGAATCCTAAGTATATCCGAACGCACCCTCGAAACGCGCGTTCGGCGCGGTGAGCTCCCCCCGCCAAGACGTCTCGGCGGGGGGCGCCGGGTCTACTGGGAGGCGCGGTCCTTCCGCGCGTGGCTTCGCACCCAGTTTGCCTCTGCAGCGCCTGCGAGCCCGCGCCGCCGCGGCCGGCCTCGGAATTCGGAACACTCCAGGTAGTCGCTATCCAATTCGGTCGGGCGGTCGAAGCCCATCACAGCCGAGCGCCATTCGCGATTCCCACGCCCGCGTTTGGAGGGACAGCTTCGGCAGCGCGTCCCGCGGAATCGTTTATCGTTTTCGTCGCCGGGATCTTTCGTGTTGGCGCTCCGCCACAAACCATAAAATCGCGAATGTGATGGTGATTGCGATTGCGGCGTACCCAAAAGGACCCATTGGAAGCCCTCCTGTTCGCTTTCGAGGTAAGAAATCTCCACATCGAATCCCGGATGCCCTCCGCCGGTTTCGCCGTCACGCGGTGCGTTCGCCCGTTGCCGATGCGGCTCCATACACAATAAACCAAGCACGGGCATTCCGCTCGGCGAGGACGTGGCCCGTGGTGGCCGGTGCGGGTTAGGTCGCGCCGCCGCAACAACACTTTGTGACGTTACCTCATAAATCGGCGACAGTTTAGATCCGCCCAGGGTTGCGATCTGGGGCCCTCCATCGACGGAGAGAGGCGGGGACGATGAAGCGCTCGAGGTTCAGCTCGGCGCAGGGGACCTATGCCCTGCCCCAAGCCGAGGTCGGGATCTCGGTCGTAGACATGCGCCGGCGTCGGCTTCCCGTCAGCGGTGGGAAGAATGACTCGATCTGATTTTGGCGGTATCCTTGACGCTGACTATCGGTCACTAAGCTTATATGGGGCATAACAAGCATAAGTATCGGAGGGATCACGCTGATCCTGGGCGGCATCTCACTTTCCTGATCCTTGATCTGCACGAAAGGGTCATTGTCAAAGCGGCATGAACCGCGCGGAGCGCATTTACCGGCTGCATGCCGTCCTCGCCAGGGGGCGGACGGTTTCGATGCGCAGGCTCATGGAGGAATTGGATGCTTCCCGCGCCACGGTGGTGCGCGACATTGCGTATCTGCGCGATTTCATGGGTGCCCCCATCCGCTACGATCGCGAGCGTAACGGCTACGGGTATGAGCCCGACGCACCGGAGTTTCAACTCCCCGGTCTGTGGTTCAACGACAGCGAGCTCTACGCGCTCCTTGCCAGCGAGCAATTGCTGGATGCGGTGCAGCCGGGCCTTCTTGGTCCTTATATTGGTCCGCTCAAGGCGCGTATCCGCGGGTTGCTTGAGCAGAGCGGTCATACCGCGGATCTCGTCAGCTCCCGCGTTTTGCTCCGCCCCTTCGCCCGGCGCCAGGTAGATGACGAAATCTTCGGGCGCGTGTCCGCCGCGGTGCTGAGCGGGCATACGCTCGAAATTCAGTACCACGGCCGCGAACGCGAGGCGGTCAGCCGGCGGCGGATCCACCCCTACCGGCTGCTCCACTATCGCGACAACTGGTACCTGATCGCTTGGTGTGAACGGGCCCGTGGACTACGGACATTTTCCCTGGATCGCGTCCTTGCGGCCGCCGACACCGGGCAGGCCGTGCGCAAAGTCGAGGAAGCTACGCTCGACCGTCATCTCGGGGCCAGCTTCGGCATTTTTACCGGCGAGGCGAGTGCTTGGGCAGTTCTCCGGTTCACGCCGGAGCGTGCCCGCTGGGTTGCCGATGAGAACTGGCACCCGGACCAGATTGGGCGATGGGTCGGAGAGAGCTACGAACTCCAGGTTCCGTACTCTGATGCGCGCGAGCTTCTGATGGATATCTTGAAGTACGGCCCCGATGTCGAGGTCCTGGCCCCGGATTCGTTGAGAAGCATCGTCGCGGAGCGGCTATGCCGCGCGGCGGCTCGCTACGGCACTGCCCCGCATCCACCCCGTCCGGCCGGACCCGAAGCGGCGTGAGCGCAGAATCCTCCCGAGTTCTGGTGACCCTAGAGCACCTCGAGCGGTCGGTCTGGCGATGCATAAAGCTTGGTCGCCTGCGCCGGGCGCTGCAGGCGATCGGGACTTGGGGCGTCTGCCACCTCCACGCCATTCGGACCTTCGGCAGCCAGGGCCGCGTGCCCGAACCCCGGTACCCGGAGAGCGGGATCTGTGGCGAGCGCCACATCTGGGTCGGGAAGATCGCCACCCGGGGGGCAGCCTATACCAAAGCGACTTCGCCGATGACCGGGAGCACGGGTTGCCTATCGACCGGATGCTGGCTGCGAAGCCGATCGTTTATTAAACCTGCTGTATCGCCGGTGCGCACGCTTGCTCGCCCGAGAACTGCGGCGGGCCGCCCGGCAGACAGCGGCCACTCGCGCGATAGACGTCCCGCAGCGCGGCACCCGCGGAGCGCGTGCTGCCGCCGGATTTGGCGCCGAGGGTGCTGAAGTGAGCGTACTCGCCTGTCGCACAAGGAGTGCACCCCCACAAGCTCAACCGGTGAGCCACCGGGGGTGGTATAAATCGGGGGAGCTGTGTTTGAGGTCGCGACTACCACCCCTTTGGTAGGTTCTGGGCGTCGGTATGGAGAAGGATCCCGCGCACGCCTGGCCCCCGCCATCTTGGGTGGATCACTTGTTGGAATGAGCGAGCAGGATCAGGCGACCCTCTGAGACGCCAGCGGGCCCATGGGGGGCGTGTGGTGGGGTTCTTCGCGCGAGCGGCATAACGTGATGAATTGCATGAAGTAGCGAAATAGGCCACAGCAAATGGCATTTCACGATTTCTTCAACGAAGCATATGGCAAATCCGGCGATCGGGCGTTCGAGCCATACTCTTACCAACGTCGTCTAGCTGAAGAGCCATGGCCGCATCTGCTAGACGTGCCGACCGGCATGGGAAAAACCGCGGCGGTGGTCCTTTCCTGGATATGGAAGCGTGGCTGGCGGCAAGGTGCGCGCGGCGGCGGACTCGATCCTCAAACTCCGCGCCGTTTGGTCTACTGCCTGCCCATGCGCGCGCTGGTAGAACAGACAGTGGCCAATATAAAGAGCTGGCTGAAACACCTCGATCTATGCGGCGAGCCCGGTGAAAAAAAGATCAGCATCAACGTTCTGATGGGCGGCGATGAGCACGCCCGCAAGGCCGAATGGACGAGCTATCCAGAAGAAGACGCCATTATCGTCGGTACGCAGGATATGTTGCTCTCGCGCGCCCTGATGCGCGGCTATGGTATGAGCCGCCACCAATGGCCCGTCCACTTCGCGCTGTTGCACAATGATGCGCTGTGGGTATTTGACGAAGTTCAGTTGATGGGTGCGGGGTTGGTCACTTCTGCTCAATTGGAGGCCTTCCGCCGCGATTTTCCACTTGCCAAAAACAGTCGTACGCTCTGGGTGTCCGCCACGCTGAATCGCGACTGGCTGGGCACGGTGGACTTTCAGCCCCACATAGATATGCTTATCACGCACGCAATCGGGAACGAAGACCGGCAGCAGGCCGGTGACCGGCTGCAGGCGCAGAAGTCGCTTGCGAAAGCCGATATTTCGCTGTCGCAGGACGCCGGCAACAAGGCGGGGTTGCAAACGTACCTGGAGAACCTGCGCGACCTGGTGCTGCAAGCGCACGATCCCGCTACGCAAACGCTGGTCATCGTTAATCGCGTCGAACGGGCGCAGCGCTTGTTTCGGCTGCTGCGTGACAGCCGGCCGGACAAGGCTGATCTTCTGGTCCATGCCCGGTTCCGAGCCGCCGAACGTTCCGAGCAAGCGAGCTGTCTGCGCGATGACGATAATGTAGACCGCATCGTCGTCGCCACACAGGCCGTCGAGGCTGGCGTGGACATTTCCTCAAAAATATTGGTGACCGAGCTGGCGCCATGGCCTTCCATGGTGCAACGCTTCGGTCGCTGCAATCGATATGGAGAGCACAATGCGACAGGCGCGCGCATCCTGTGGGTGGATATCGAGGATGACAAGGGCTTGTCGCTTCCCTACGAGCGCGAAGCGCTATCCATTGCGCGTGACAAGCTGAATGGGCTTGATAACGCTTGTCCGCAACACCTTCCGCCCACCGATACGGCGCGACTGCTCACCGCCGTGCTGCGCCGCAAGGATCTGCTCGACCTGTTCAATACCGAGCCCGACCTGTCCGGCTTCGACGTGGACGTTTCCGATTACATCCGTGACACCGGAACGCCCAGCGTGCAAGTATTCTGGCGCGAATTCGGGAACGATCCGAACACCCCAGAACCGCAAGGCAGGCCTAGTCGCAGAGACCTATGTCCCGCGTCTCTAAGCCAAGCCAGGGAATTCGCCAAGCGCAAAGACGTTACTCTTTGGTGCTGGGATATGCTTGACCGCCGATGGGCGAAGCTCATACGCGATCCTCGTCCCGGGATGATCTTGCTCGCACATTCGGTAAGCGGAGGTTATGACAGAGATATTGGCTTCGATCCGGCATTAAAAACACCTGTTTCCGCCATTGAGGTCGAACAGGTACCCGAAGAAGACGCCTTTTCCGAAGACTGGCGTTCATATCAGAACAAGCCAGTGCCACTGGCCGATCATTTGAGCCACGTGGCTGCCCAAGCTGACAAACTATGCTTGGCGGTGGGTGAGACATCACATCGCGGCATCGTTGTACGTGCCGGACGCTGGCACGATCTCGGCAAAGCGCACGAAATCTTCGACGCCACCATGCATGCTTGCGACAAGGCGCCTGCCGGCTTTCTCGCCAAATCGCCCTGCAATGGTCGGCACAGTCGCAAGTTCTTCCGTCACGAACTGGCCTCCATGCTCGGCTGGTTGGCCCAGCACAATGGTGAACCCGATGCTGATCTGATCGCCTACCTGATTCTGGCCCACCACGGCAAGGTGCGCATGAGCCTGCGCGCTATGCCTGGTGAAGAAGCGGGCAATGGCGTCAAGCGCTTCGCACGTGGTATCTGGGAAGGTGACGCCCTGCCCGCATTGGGTTTCGATGGTGAGCACAGCAATGCAACCACACTCAAGCTTGCGCTGATGGAAATCGGCGAAGGCGAGCAAGGACCTTCCTGGACCGAGCGCAGCCTGAACCTGCTGGATCACCACGGTCCGTTCCGATTGGCGTGGTTGGAAACCTTGGTGCGCTTGGCCGACTGGCGCGCTTCGGCTGAGGAGCAGCAGCCGTGAAGCTCGCTGCCTTCGACGCAGTCGCAAAGGCGCTGGATGCCGCACAGGTACGCTACCTCGTGGCCGGCGGTCTCGCCGTCAACGCGCACGGCTACGTCCGTTTGACCATGGACATCGATCTGGTGATCGCGCTGGATGCCGCCAATATCCGCCAAGCGTTCCAAGCCCTGGCAGGGATCGGTTATCGCCCCACCGTGCCGATCGACGCGGACGCCTTCGCCAGACCGGAACAACGCCAGCGCTGGCGGGAAGGAAAGGGCATGCAGGTGCTCAATTTCCAAAGCGACGCCTTCCCTGGCACCTCGGTGGACGTATTCGTCTACGAACCGTTCGATCTCGCAGAAGAATACGACATCGCCCTGTGTGGCGAACTGTTGCCGGGCATTTACGTGCGCTTTGTGTCCATCCCTACCCTGATTCGCATGAAGCAAGCGGCTGCCCGCCCGCGCGACCTGGACGACATCCAGCACCTCAAGTGGTTGCAGGAGAATCCCGATGAGTGACAACCAACGCTCCATCGACTGGAGCAAGACCACGTTCGATGGCAGCCGCCGCGAGCAGCTCCGGCAAGCGCGATGCATGACCGTACGCCAGCGCCTGGAAGCGCTCGACCAACTGACGGAATTGTCCGAACGCCTGCAGGCGATGCCGCGACAAGCCGCCGCACTTGGCGCGGCGAAGGGATTGCAAGAACCACAGGCCGGGTACCGGAGCGATACCTCCCGTAACGATCTCGTGCTCGACGGCTGCACACCCACGCCGCTGGCCAGTTACCTGAAGGCCCTGGGCGTGCTGCGCCTGTTGTCGACTCGCGATCCGAAGGCGCGAGGCTTCTGGCGTGGCGACCGCTTCGTGCTGCGCACTGCGCTGGATCGTACGGCTATCGAACGGTTCTTCCTGCATGAGTACGCGCCGACGCCGATCATCTCACCTTGGAGCGGTCGAGCAGGCTTCCTCGAAGGTGAGGACGGACAAGAGTCAAGGCGCAAAGGTGCCATCATCCTCGGGCGCATCGAGAATGCCGCCGGAAAACGCTTTAAGTCGTATCAACAGGTTGTTTCTGCGATCCGGAAGGTGTCGGTGATCCAACAACTGGACCGGACTCGCGCTGATCGCAAACGTTTAGAGGCACTCAAGAAGGCGGAAAAGCTCGACCAGGCAGGTGCAGACCAACTGTCCGCGATCAAACGCCAAGAAACCGAATTGAAAGGCACGCTGTTGCGTGCACTTCGAAACGAACTCGACGACGCCATACTGCCTTGGATCGACGCATGCTTTGCCTTGGCGGGCGATGATCACACCCCCAGCTCGCTGCTCGGCTCGGGCGGAAATGAAGGTAGCATGGATTTTTCCATCAATCACGTCGGCTACCTGCTAGAATTGATCAACGAGAATACGGACGAACCAACATCGCTAGCCGCGCTGTTACTTGGCAACAGCCTGTTCGCTGACACCAGCCCACGCGAGTCTTCATCGAACATCGGATTTCTCGACCCGTTTGCAACGGGCGGTGCCAACATGGGCGTGGGCTTCGAGGGTGAATCAAGCGGAAACATCTGGGACAGTGTGCTTGCCATTGAAGGCGCGATTCTGTTCGCCCCGCTTACGACCAAAAGGCTCGAATCAACGGCATCCGGTCGTCCGAGCTTTCCGTTCTCCGTGGCACCAAGCTTTGCGGGCAGCGGCAGCCTAGCTTCGAAAGAGAGTGCGCGACCAGAACTCTGGTTGCCTCTCTGGGATAGTGCAGCAACGCTTGCCGAAGTTGTCGCGCTACTTGCAGAAGGCCGCGTCACCAAAGGCAGGCGTGAGGCGCGTAGCGGCATCGACATGCTGGAAGCCGTATCGTTACTCGGCGCAGAGCGCGGCATATCCGCATTTAACCGCTTTGGCTTCTACGAGCGCCGGGGACGAGGTTATTACGTGGCAACGCACTTAGGTCGGTTCGAACCGCCAAAGGTTGCCCATGAGAGCTGGGTCTTGACCGATCTCGATCGCAAGGGCTGGCTCGATGCATTTGGCAATTTTGCCCAAGGGGACAACGCTGCCAACCGTTTTCCGCTGCTGCGTAAGCGGTTAGAAGACCGACTTTTTGCTCTTACGGGCCGTGAACAGAGCAAGGCGGATCTGCAATCGCTGCTGGTGCTACTGGGACAAATCCAGTTTGCCCTGTCGAACAGTGCCAAAGCGCGCGAGGCGGTGAGGCCCATTCCCAGGCTCTCCGAACGATGGGTCGCAGCCGCCGACGACAGCACCCCCGCCTTTCGCATCGCCAAGGCGCTGGCCGGGCTACGGGGCGTCGGCGAAGAGCCGTTGCCGCTGCGCGCGCAGCTTTTCCCGATACAGTGCAAGTACGCGCAGTGGATGACACCGGACGCCAGCGGAAAAGTCCGAATTTACACGGGACAGAAAGGTCGGCTTATCGATACGTTGCGCGCCCTTCTCGAACGCCGTTTGTGGCTTGCGAAGAAACGGGACATGCGGGACAAGCCGCTCGACAGCGTCGCCGGCGTCACGCTAGAAGATATCAACGCTTTCCTGCGCGATGACGCCATGGATGAACGCATCGCGGCGCTACTGCCGGGGCTTTCGCTCTGCGAGATTCCGCGCGACATCGAGTACGGGGCCGGCCCGGGTGCCGTTCCCGCCGCCTTCGCCCTGCTGAAACTGAGCCTGACGCCGGATCGCATCCTCCGGTCGCTGTGCCATCTGCCGGTAGACATACACCTACCCATGCCTACCGACATGCTGGCGCAGCTTGCCGCGGGTAACCACTGCAACCGCGCCGTGCAGACCGCTTGGCGGCGGCTGCGCGCTTCCGGGCTTGCGCCCATTTTCCCAGTCGATGACCTCGCGAGGGAAGACAGTATTTCTTTTCAAAGGACCGCTGCCGCGCTGTTGATTCCACTCCGTTATGGTGCCAGTGCTACGCTCGCGCGCGACGTGCTGGCACCCGCGCGATCTGATGCCGAAACTGCGTGAGACTGAACCACGAAGGAGACATATCATGAGCCTCAATCTTTCCGCCCTCAACAACGCCCCGCGCCTGTTGCTCCGCGCTAAGTTGAGGCCCCTGCAGGGGACGCGCTTCCAGCCTACCGGCTTTCCGGAAATTGGTGCCGCGCAGTACGAAGGTCCCGACGGCACCCCTATGCTGCTGGTGGAATCCGCACAGAGTATGGCCAATCGCATGGAGGCCGTGTGCTGGGATAAGGTGGCGGATGACTGGGTCAGGCCGCTCAAAGGCCTGTCCGTCATCAAGGTTACCGACAAGGACGGTAAGCCATTGACTAACTCAGTTCAGGAGGCGCACCGAATCAACTCGCCCTACATTCTCGAGGGACAGGATAGGACCGTGTTCGACATACTCAAGGCTGGACTGGCGGACATGGAAGAAGGCTTGGTGGATTTGCGTAAACTCGCGCGAACCTTAATGGCGTTAGATATTAACGCGTTATTGCACGGCGTGTTCTTAGCTAAGAAGGAATTGGCTGGGGGTCGGCTGCGTTTGCCACGGGCGTTATCGGCGTTCATTGAAGCCAGCAACAGTAAGGTTGCTGCAAGCGGCGGCGTGAAAAATAATTCAGTGAATCCATCCGGGGATACGTCCAAGGGCTTTGGTAATGTACCCTTTTCGCGTGATGAATTCGTATCGTCGGAGATTTTTGCCTACTTCAACCTCGACTTGGCACAATTGCGTGGCTATGGGCTACCGGAATCGGTATATACACTTTTGGTTGCGCTCGCGCTCTATAAGATCCGCGCCTTCCTGGAGTATGGCCTACGCCTGCGCACGGCCTGCGATCTGGAATGCGACGGCATTGAAATTCAACGCCCGACGGGCTTCGAGTTACCGGCCCTGGCCGATCTCGAGCAGGTGCTTCCCGGCTTGATCAGCGTCGCTAAACCCGATGCGAGGTTTGAAGTTACCACTGTGGTATACACCGGTGGCAGCAGGGCGAAAAAGGGCAAGAAGGCGCGAGGGAGTGCTGACGATGATAGCAGTGATAACGAAGACAAGGAGGATTGAATCATGCTCGCCTTGTCCTTCACCTTTCCCGCGGGACGCTACCATGCCACACCCTGGGACCGGCATGTCAACGAAGGCGCCGTGGCATGGCCGCCGGAACCATGGCGGATCCTTCGCGGGCTGATTGCCACTTGGCATTGCAAGGTCAAATACAGCGGAAGGTATAGCGAAGCCGCACTGCTAGGCCTGATCGAAGCGTTGACGCAGGAGCTGCCTGAATACGGGCTACCCACGGCGAGTCACAGCCATACTCGTCATTACATGCCGCAGTTCGCGACTGATAAGACGTCGCTGGTCTTGGACGCGTTCACAGGTGTCAAACGTGACGAGGCATTGACCGTGGTTTGGCCGAATGCAGAGCTTTCCAAGGACCAAGTTGATCTGCTGGACGAGCTGTTGTTCGTCATGGGCTACCTTGGTCGCGCTGAATCCTGGGTGGAGGCAAAGCGCCTCACCGATGCGCCGGAAGTCAACTGTAAGCCCGACGCAACGCCGCTGGATACCGGAACCGGCGAGCTGAAAGGTGAAACTGTAACCCTCTACGCCCCCTTGTCGCCGAACGAATACCAGTCACTGCGCCAGAGGTTTCTTGCCGACAAAAAGTCTGCAAAGAAGCTGGAAACGACGCTTCCTGAAGGATTGCTTCACGCGCTCAGCGTGGATACAGCGGAACTGCGCAAGCAGGGCTGGAGCCAGCCGCCCGCCGCACGCAGGGTCAGCTACGTGCGCCCTGTCGATGCACTTCGGCCGCGCTACGCCACGCCTCGCATACAGGTCCCCGATGCCACCACCGGGAGTTTTATTGTCGTCGGCAAACCTTTGCCCCGAGTGGAGGAGGCGTTACGCATCGGCGAGCTGATGCGCATGGCGGTCATGAGTCAGGCGAAGCGCATATGCGGCGAAGACAAGGTGCCGGCCATTCTCTCAGGTCATGAAATGCCTGAAGGCAATCGTCATCGACACGCCTTTTACCTGCCCTGGGACAGCAACCACGACGGGCGCATCGACCGCGTGGTGGTTCACGTGCCGGATGGCATGGAGGCTGACCAGCAGCGGATTGTCGAAAGCGTCAGAAGGCTATGGAGTCGAGACGGTGGCGAGTGGCGTCTGGTTTTGGAGAGTATCGGCGGTACTGGAATCGCGAACACTCTGACACAACCCAGCAGGGTTTGGGAGTCCGTCACGCCGTACCTGCATCCCTGGCACGTCAAGAAGCATTTTGGGGTTGTGGCGCAGATCAAACGCGAATGCCGCGAGCGCGGCTTGCCCGAGCCGGCGATTCTGGAATCGTTCGATAAAGTGGAGGTGGGCAAGAACCGGGAACGACGCCCGATTCATTTCCGGCGCTTCCGCAACCGACGCGGCTTCACGCAACCCGACCGATTGGGCAGCTTCTGGCGCCTTAGTTTTCCGGAGCCTGTGGAAGGACCGCTAGCCCTTGGGTTCGCTTGCCACTTTGGCCTTGGGCTTTTCGTTCCTGTCGGCGATACCTGAGCAACTTTTGATCTGGAGGTTTGGAATAGCCAGCTCATGCACCTGCTCGGTTAGGGGATGTTTGAAGCGCATGTTCTTAGCCACCTATTGCGTTTCGCCGCTGTTTTGTGGCGGAGGCAGCACACGGTTACCAAGCCATCCACGAGATGGCAAAGGACTTTGGTATCGGGAGAGCTGTGAGTTTGTAGCGGCAGTTTTTCCATAGGCGCGGCAGCGACGACTAGAGGCGAATGACCCGAACGAGTTTTCCGAGGGCGGCGAAGTCGGACGGGTTGCGGGTATAGAGCGGTAAGCCGTTGGCCGCAGCGGTCGCGGCGATGAGCAGGTCGGCAAGGCGGGCGCGGGGCGCTTGGCCCGCCGCGCGCACGGCAGCGAAGGCGCGGCCGTACATGCGCGCGGCATCGGCATCGAAGGGCAGGGGATCCCAGGTCGCCGCGGCCCATTGCAGGCGATCCTGGCGGCGGGCGCGCTCATCCGCATCGCGTGTGGCGTGCGGCCCGGCTGCGAGTTCGGCGAGCGTCACGGCGGAGATGGCGGATTCGTCCGGAAGCAGGGATGCGTCGATTACGTCGTGGTCGATGACCACCGACGTATCCAGCAGGCCGCGGCTCGGCTCAGCCATCGACCGATGGATCGATCACTGCGTCCAGATCGGCGCGAAAGCGTTCGGCGTCGATCCGGGGTGCCCGAGCGGCGGCCTCGGCGATGGTCGCCCGGGGCACATACCGGCGCGGCTGGATCGGCCGCAGTTCGGCGATGGGGACGCCGTTGCGGGTGACGATGATCGTCCGCCCCGCCTGCACCTCGCGCAACACCTTTGCGGAGGCGTTACGCAACTCCCGTTGATTGATGACCTTTTCCATGCGCCGAATGTAGCATATGTAGCACAATGTAGCAAACTATACCGGCCGTGAGCGGGTGGGGCGAGGGGCATCAATACAACATGATGGTTTTATTTGGTATTCCGTTTGGTGCCTTGCTTTGGCGTCCCCCTGCATCCGTTGCCGACTGGTCCGGAAATGGCGGTGGTATATCGCTGCCGACTTCGCGAATCGCCGTTCAGGCTTCGGGTTACCGGCGGGCGCCCGTTCGTACTGGGCGGCGACCCGAAACAGGTCATGATCACCGGCAGCCCGATCGTTCGCAATGCCGAGGCGTTGTGGCGTTCCATTCCCACCTGTAGGAGAACTCATGGAAGACGGCGAATCCCAGGCAGAAAATCGGGCAGGCCAACCGCGCATTTGCTCGCCCTCTACACGCATTCGCGACGGTATCGCGTCGGAGGGGCGAGATCGCTGGTGCGTCCTCATGGCCACGAGGCTGGAATTGCGGTTGTGTCGGGGGCGCGCGCCGTGTCTTGTATGCCGAGCCCGTCTGCGTGTGGCCGTCGGATCCCCGCAATCGGATCTTAAGGCCTGCCCAGGCGTGTCGATTACGGGGAAGGGATATGGAAGCCATCTCGCCAAGAGGGAGCGCCGATGGACGAACCGCGCCAGGGGGAACTCCCCATGCCGTTCCCGGACCTTTCCGGGGACATGCCGCTGTTGCCGGCCCGAATGGTCAACGAGTACGAATACTGCCCGCGGCTCGCTTACCTCGAATGGGTACAGGGGGAGTGGGCAGACTCGGGTGATACGGTTGAGGGCCGTCATGCCCACCGCCGCGTGGACCGCCCAGGTGGACGGCTCCCCGAATCCAGCGGCGATCCGGCCGAGCGCTTGCACGCCCGCTCCATCACACTTTCCTCAAACCGCCTCGGCTTGATTGCCAGGATGGATCTGGTCGAATCGGAAGGTCACACCGTCACGCCTGTGGATTACAAGCGCGGCAAGCGCCCGCACGTGGCCAAAGGCGCCTACGACCCGGAGCGGGTTCAGCTCTGCATCCAGGGTTTGATCCTCGAGGAACACGGTTACGCGTGCCCCGAAGGCGTACTCTATTTCTCCGGATCCCGCGAGCGTGTCCGTGTCGTCTTCGACGAGGAGTTACGCATTCAGACCATGGCGGCGGTCGACGGCCTCCGACTTATAGCGGCTGGCGGGCAAGTTCCGCCACCACTTCAGGACAGCCCAAAGTGCCCACGCTGCTCGCTGGTGTCCATCTGTCTTCCGGATGAGGTCAACTTCCTGCACAGCGGAAAACTGGAACCACGTCCGATGGCGGTCGGGCGGGACGAGAGCCTTCCGCTCTATGTCCAGGCCAATCGCGCGAAAGTCGCGAGGAAAGGGGAAACCCTGGAGATCACGGTGGACGACGAAAAGGCCGCATCGGCCAGGCTGCCGGAGGTGTCCCAGCTCGTGGTGATGGGTAACGTCTATGTCACGACGCCGACGCTGCATGAGCTCATGCGCCGCGGGATTCCGATTACCTGGTATTCCTACGGTGGCTGGTTCCTTGGCCACAGTATCGGTACCGGGCACAAGAACGTGGAGCTGCGGACCGCACAGTACCGTGCTAGCTTCGACAGCCGGGCCTGCCTGCATCTGGCTCGCGATCTGGTGCGCGCCAAGATTCTGAACTGTCGAACGCTACTCAGGCGAAACTGGCGCGGAGAAAAATCGGTTGATTCGGTACTCGCGCTATTGAAACGAGATGCGGAAGCCGCTTTGCGGGCGAGTAATCTCGAGACGCTGTTGGGAGTGGAAGGCGCTGCCGCTTCGCGGTATTTTGGATCGTTCTCCCAGATGATCAAGCCGGAAGGCGATTCGAGCTCATTCTCCTTCGACTTTTCGCGGCGCAACCGTAGACCACCGACCGATCCTGTAAACGCGTTACTTTCATTCGCGTACGCTATGCTGACGCGCGTCTTTTCAGTGGTCCTGACTGCCGTAGGTTTCGATGCCTACCGCGGCTTCTATCACCAACCTCGCTATGGTCGTCCGGCTCTGAGCCTTGACATGATGGAGCCGTTTCGCCCGCTACTGGCCGATTCCAGCGTACTCACCGCAATCAATAACGGTGAGGTCCGCCCAAGCGACTTTGTTTCGGCCGCAGGCAGCGTCGCTCTGAGCGCGGATGGACGTAAGCGGTTTATTGCGACCTTCGAGCGGCGTTTAAGCCACGAGGTGACTCATCCGCTGTTCGGCTACCGGGCTAGCTATCGGAGGGTGTTGGAGATCCAGGCTCGGCTGTTGGGGCGCCATCTGCTGGGTGAGTTGACTGAGTACCCTAATTTCCTGACGCGATGAAGCCATGGAGGAGAGGCTTTACATCGTCACCTACGATATTGGAGACCAGAAGCGCTGGAGGGCCGTGTTCAAACTCATGCACGGGTACGGCGAGTGGCTCCAGCTATCCGTATTCCAGTGCCGGCTCAGCCGGAGGCGGCACGCGGAACTGGTTGCTACGCTCGACCAGATCATTCATCATAAAAGCGACCATGTGCTGCTCCTGGATCTTGGACCAGCCGACGGCGTGGTTCCGCGGGTGATAAGCCTCGGGAAGGATTTCAATCCGGTGGTGCGAGAACCGATCATTGTCTAAGCTCGCCGGAGATTTTCGAGGGGTGCGGTGCCGCTCATAACCCGGGTAGCGCTCGCGGTTCAGTAGCTCTTTGAAAATATGGAATTTTATAGCCAGTGTCCCAGCGATCCGTGGCATCGCGACTGCACGCCCGCCGCTTTCGGCCCAACCGCTCGCAATGTCCGGGAGACGGTGGCTGTTTTCCAGTACTTGCGGACGGGCTGTATTCCGCAGCATCACGCTGCGGCCTCATTGAAGCTCGACGATCGGCGCGCCCTGCCAGTAGACGTATGCGGTATTCCGCAGCATCACGCTGCGGCCTCATTGAAGCAAGCAAAACATCGCCGGGGAACAACTCCTCGTCGCCGTATTCCGCAGCATCACGCTGCGGCCTCATTGAAGCGACGTCGAGCAGGTCGGCGCTTCCGATGCGTCCCTGATCGTATTCCGCAGCATCACGCTGCGGCCTCATTGAAGCGTGCTATGGGGGCGATTGTCGAGCCATATACCACCGTAGTATTCCGCAGCATCACGCTGCGGCCTCATTGAAGCCCGTAACCGTCAAGCCGGTCGATACTACACCGAGTGTATTCCGCAGCATCACGCTGCGGCCTCATTGAAGCCGGCACTACCTGAACCGCCCTTCATGTATTCATACAGGTATTCCGCAGCATCACGCTGCGGCCTCATTGAAGCCGTACAGCGTGGTGTTGATGGGCTGCCGCCGATTACTGTATTCCGCAGCATCACGCTGCGGCCTCATTGAAGCGAGACAACCAGATGTTGTCAGCGAGCCAAAACACTAGGTATTCCGCAGCATCACGCTGCGGCCTCATTGAAGCTAGGTGCGCGTCGAGGTGCCGTCCAACGTCGCGGGGGTATTCCGCAGCATCACGCTGCGGCCTCATTGAAGCACGCCGTACTAGCGGTTGTAAGTTGAACGTGAACACGTATTCCGCAGCATCACGCTGCGGCCTCATTGAAGCACTACGGCTGCAGGCACGCCGTGCTCTCTGTACATCGTATTCCGCAGCATCACGCTGCGGCCTCATTGAAGCTTCAACGCCGCCACCGCTGCAGTATCTGCCGCCGGGTATTCCGCAGCATCACGCTGCGGCCTCATTGAAGCGACCAAACAAAGGGGGGAGTTACTTTGGCACCTTTTGTATTCCGCAGCATCACGCTGCGGCCTCATTGAAGCTGAGGTGCCGCTCTCGGACGTGATCAAGAGCTACCAGGTATTCCGCAGCATCACGCTGCGGCCTCATTGAAGCCCTGATGAATTGATCGGAATGTTTCCCCATTATGCAGGTATTCCGCAGCATCACGCTGCGGCCTCATTGAAGCGGTGCCCTACGCAGACGGCTGGGCGGCCGGCGGATCGACGTATTCCGCAGCATCACGCTGCGGCCTCATTGAAGCTCCAGCACGTACTGGCGCGCCCGTGTCTGCCCCTACCGGTATTCCGCAGCATCACGCTGCGGCCTCATTGAAGCGCGGCGAGAACTCCGAGATCTGGGTCACGTTCAATCCGTATTCCGCAGCATCACGCTGCGGCCTCATTGAAGCGTCGTCGCGCACCCGGCCAAAATACCCAGGGAGGGAAGTATTCCGCAGCATCACGCTGCGGCCTCATTGAAGCACGGCATCGACCGCCTGCTTCGCCTGCTTGGCGGTGGTATTCCGCAGCATCACGCTGCGGCCTCATTGAAGCAAGTGGTGCCCGTTCTGCGGCTGGGCCATCAACGTGCTGTATTCCGCAGCATCACGCTGCGGCCTCATTGAAGCGTCTTTTCGCAGCAAAGTCTTCCCTGTCAGAGACGCGGTATTCCGCAGCATCACGCTGCGGCCTCATTGAAGCTACCTCTCGTTCGTGGATTGACGTTATTAAATGCACCGTATTCCGCAGCATCACGCTGCGGCCTCATTGAAGCGATCGAGTCAAAAGACGAGGGGTTGGTTCCGTTTCGCTGTATTCCGCAGCATCACGCTGCGGCCTCATTGAAGCACGGTGCGGGAACCAATAACCGCTACACCAGCAGACGTATTCCGCAGCATCACGCTGCGGCCTCATTGAAGCCCCGCCAGTAATGCGGTTCCTGCTTCCCGCTTCCCTGGTATTCCGCAGCATCACGCTGCGGCCTCATTGAAGCTAAAGGCGGTTTGCCTTTTCTAATTATGGGTCAAATGGTATTCCGCAGCATCACGCTGCGGCCTCATTGAAGCGTCGGATATGCGTACCGCTTGCGTGCGCTCTCCAGGGTATTCCGCAGCATCACGCTGCGGCCTCATTGAAGCATATCAACACCAAATTGCTTCATTGGCATTGATATACGTATTCCGCAGCATCACGCTGCGGCCTCATTGAAGCTTCGCTTCTTTTCTTGATATGATTTTTTTCATGATTGTATTCCGCAGCATCACGCTGCGGCCTCATTGAAGCCCTGGCGAAATGGAGCGCAATCAACGAGTTGGTGGACGTATTCCGCAGCATCACGCTGCGGCCTCATTGAAGCGCTGAGATCGTGGCGCAGGAGGTGGCACGGTTCAATGTATTCCGCAGCATCACGCTGCGGCCTCATTGAAGCACGCTTTCGCGCTCACGTGGGGGATGGCGTTTGGTCGTATTCCGCAGCATCACGCTGCGGCCTCATTGAAGCTCGGCCAGGGTTGCCATGCCGTTCTTTGAATCCCTCGTGTATTCCGCAGCATCACGCTGCGGCCTCATTGAAGCACGACACTCCAGCACCTGACCGATCAAGACAGGTTGGTATTCCGCAGCATCACGCTGCGGCCTCATTGAAGCTTATAGTTGATGGGTGAACGTCGCGGACGGCTTTCATGGTATTCCGCAGCATCACGCTGCGGCCTCATTGAAGCCGACAAAATGGCTATTCTGAGAGGCAAAGAAGCTCTGTAGTATTCCGCAGCATCACGCTGCGGCCTCATTGAAGCCCGACAATCGAAACCGAAACGCGCGAAATTTTTAACGTATTCCGCAGCATCACGCTGCGGCCTCATTGAAGCGGCTTTATCTTCTACCGCTTCCGCTTTTGCTTCCGCTGTATTCCGCAGCATCACGCTGCGGCCTCATTGAAGCTAGGGAAGCTGTGATGTATAAAATCTTTCCTCGGTCGTATTCCGCAGCATCACGCTGCGGCCTCATTGAAGCAACTTGATGCCCTTCGCATCCTTGACGATTGCCATCGTATTCCGCAGCATCACGCTGCGGCCTCATTGAAGCGTGCCCTCCTTTCCTGGCGGCGGCGAACCACCGACGATGTATTCCGCAGCATCACGCTGCGGCCTCATTGAAGCCGGACGGGTCGGGCGGGTGCGCGAATCGGTTCAACATGTATTCCGCAGCATCACGCTGCGGCCTCATTGAAGCTTTTCCACGGTCAGTCCTCCTCGTAGTCGTCGACGTAGGTATTCCGCAGCATCACGCTGCGGCCTCATTGAAGCGCAAGCTGAACGGTCACGGAATGCTGGCCTACGGCGGGTATTCCGCAGCATCACGCTGCGGCCTCATTGAAGCTGCTCGTCTCCTTACTGCTCTATGTCCGCCGCGCCAGGTATTCCGCAGCATCACGCTGCGGCCTCATTGAAGCCAGACCACGCGGTCCCCGTTCACCGATACGGAGTTGTATTCCGCAGCATCACGCTGCGGCCTCATTGAAGCATTCCAACTGGTGACGGTGTTTTTTTAGGTTCATCGCAGAAGTCCGGGGAGGTTGAGCTGGTGAAGCTGGCTCCGTACCGTTGCGCTGTGGCGACGACGGGGGGTGGGGCCATGTTTGACAAGGGTACTTTGAGCGAGCTGGGTGGCTGGACGGGCTACCGGGTTGCGGACCTGGAGTACCGGCCCGGTGAAGGCTGGATGGGGCGAGGCAAGTTGCTGATCCGGTTGGAACCTCGCGGCCAGACGATGCGCTGCTCGCGCTGCGGGCAGGAGAGCCGGTCGGTGCATGACACCACGGTCAGGCGCATCCGCGACCTGCCCATTCTGGACTGGGATGTGGTGTTGATCGTCCCGCGCCGGCGGCTGTGGTGCGGGCACTGTGGTGGTCCCCGTCTGGAAGCGCTGGAGTGGCTGTCGGCGCACCGCCGGGTGACGCGGCGGCTGGAGGAAGCCATCGGGCGGCTGAGCCGGATGATGCCGTTGAAGCAGGTGGCGGCGTTCTATGGCGTGGGCTGGCACACGGTCAAGGCCATCGACAAGGCCCTGCTGGAGCAGGGGGTGCTGGAGCCCGACTGGCGCGGCATCGAGTACCTGGGCATGGATGAGTTTGCCCTGCACAAGGGGCATCGCTATGCCACGGTCATCGTGGAGCCCCTGCGTCGCCAGGTGCTGTGGGTGGGCGAAGGGCGCAGCCGCGAGGCCATCCGGCCCTTCTTCGAGGGTCTTGACGAGGCCACCCGCCGGCGTATCAAGGCGGTGGTGATGGACATGAACACCGCTTTCGATCTGGAGGTTCAGGCTCATTGTCCCCATGCGGAGGTCGTCTACGACCTGTTCCACGTGGTGGCCAAGTATGGCCGGGAGGTGATCGACCGGGTGCGGGTGGATGAGGCCAACCGGCTCAAGAAGGATCGCCCGGCCCGCAAGGTCATCAAGTCTGCCCGCTGGCTGCTGTTGCGCAACCGGGAGAACCTGGAGACGCCCGAGCAGGCGGTCCGCCTGGATGAGTTGCTGGCGGCGAATCAGGCCCTGATGACGGTCCATGTGCTCAAGGAGGACCTCAAGCGCCTGTGGCGCTATCGGCATGCCGGGTACGCCAAACGACTCTGGGAAGGCTGGTATCAGCGGGCCATGGAAAGCGCCATCGCGCCCCTGATGCAGTTTGCCCGGCGCCTGAGACCGTATCTCCAGGGCATCCTGGCCCATTGCCGCCACCCGCTGCACACCAGCGTGCTCGAGGGTATCAACAACCGCATCAAGGTCATCAAACGCATGGCCTACGGCTTCCGGGATACCGACTACTTCTTCCTGAAAATCCGCGCCGCCTTCCCCGGAAATTTACGATGAACCTTTTTTTAGACCCATTAGTATTCCGCAGCATCACGCTGCGGCCTCATTGAAGCCAACGGAGATCGCGGCGCGCAGCCCGTCGGTCGCGTCGGTATTCCGCAGCATCACGCTGCGGCCTCATTGAAGCTCATCGGGGTGGAACCTTTGAAAATCGGCCCCAGGAACGTATTCCGCAGCATCACGCTGCGGCCTCATTGAAGCAATTCCAGGAGCCCCGCCGCGCCCGTGATCCGCTCGGTATTCCGCAGCATCACGCTGCGGCCTCATTGAAGCGGCATCGCGTCGACCTCGGTCTGAACCTGACCGATGTATTCCGCAGCATCACGCTGCGGCCTCATTGAAGCCCGTTCAGTTTCAGGCGGAGGTTGGTCACCTGCGCAGGTATTCCGCAGCATCACGCTGCGGCCTCATTGAAGCATGTAGGGGGCGGCGGAGTTGAGATTCGTGCCCCATTGTATTCCGCAGCATCACGTTGCGGTCTCATTGAAGCACGCCTCACTTGACATGATGATGCGCAGGGCCACCGCGGCCTATGCTTTACGCTGTGGGCTTCTGCATTTTCCGGGCCAACGCCCAAACTGGCCGCAGGCGGAATCGGGCCCCCACCCTTCAGGGTGGGGGCGCCATAGGCTGGCCGGGCCCGAATCAACTGGCCGATTTTCACCATTTGACCTCCTTTCATCGCTACGTTGAACGCTCAATCGAGTCGCCGGGAACCACCCCGGCTGCGCCCGGACAACCCGCGGCACCACCCGCAGTATCCGAACGCGCTCACCACCACTTGGACTACCACGCCCAGTCACTTTTCGCACACGCCTGGTGCTTTCGACACCGGGGTACCACCCCCCCGGTCGGCTTGCGCCTCTCCCACGGCTTCGACTGAATCGCCGATGAGATTTATCGTCTACTCACACCGCTCCCAGCCATAGAACCCGCCCCTTACCGGGGTCAGGATTCCTTAGGCCTTCCCGCGTTAGCTACGAATGTCGCGCGATTAGCCAGCGCCTCACACAGACGTCGGGGTGTCTTCCACCTCACCGGTCGGTTTTCAGGGGCCCGGGACTCCAAGGCAGCTCCCTTACCGACGTCTGTGCTTGCAGCTTCAGTCATCCACACGCTTTCGGGTGGAAACTGGCATCATCGAACTCACTCGACAGCGACCTCTGCGGCCGCCGTTACTGGCTTAAGCTATTCTGCGATCGTCCCAGGTTGCCCCGAGGCGTACCAGCCGTTCCAAGTTTCCTCTTACGGCCTCAAGAAGGTTTCCCTTCCCGCGTGCAGCCCACCAGTCGAGTCCCGGTTGTACCCTCTCGAGCACCCCCGGGCCGGGATTCTCACCCGTTCATCCGCAGCAGGGTTCCGCCGGTTTCCGTGACAAAGCACGTTCCCCCTTTGGCCCGTTTCCGCGTCGCCCAGTCCCGCCCCGTCGGGGCGGATTAGGTCGAACATGGCATTGCAGCCATGAGCGCCCGTTGCAGCCGCACCAGCCCAATTACGGGCATGCAGCTACGGCGCGTGCACGACTTGGATTGGTGGTCCAAGTCTGGCCGGATGGTTCCGGCCGAGCCCCTTTCGGGGCAGTGACAGTGGTGTCCGGGGGCTGGTGAGACCCCCACGGAACTACGGTGGTGGACTCGACCCCCGGGCGAGTGTCCGTCGGTGCGACGTACACACTCACCGGTTTCCTATCCCGGTATAGGGAAAAAAATCGCTCTGGTGTCTCCCTCATAGGAGTCCCTAGTCGTTTGTCCTGAATCGACCCTTGGGAGATTCAAGGCAAACTGTCCGATCAATCGGTTAGCCTCGCTCCTTCCTGATAGTCGGCCGATGCCGGATTTCCGGACGGTTCGCTATACCCGGGTATCTACCCGAGAGGAGTGAACCGATCATGTACGATCCACCCGTCCAGATTCACAAAACTGTACTGATGCAGCGCATTCTCGATGCCGTGAGCCGCGGCTATCTTCTGTACACTGCCGGGAAGGTTCCGGCGGACAAGGCCCAGCGTCTCGCCGGCAAGTTTGCGACCCGTTACGCGGTACATCGGAACGAGAACCAAAGGGCGTACGCCCGTCGCAAGGGGCGGGCCAACGCCAGGCTCTTTCTCTACGCTCCGCCCAACGACACCGATCTTCGCTGGTGGTTGTGCGTCACGTCCGGGGCAGGGGCCGTGCATGAACTGGAAAAGCTCGCCGATGCCCGGAATCGGCACACGAGGGTTTGGATCGAGGAGGACTATGAGTTGATTCAGCTGAGCCGGAAAAAGGGGCAGGGGACCGGAACGGTCTGGACATGGAGGATGACCCACGGCTGCGACGAGCGGTGGCGCCTGCGGCTGCGCCATGCCTGCCGCACGCCGGGCACCTCGGAGATCCGCTTGGCGATCGGCTCGCTGTCCCGGACCCCGGGCTTCTCAGGCATCCGCCGGCAGGTCGGGGACCTGATGGTCTTTGCGCGGGCCGAGTGGCGCCGGCGCCATGGCAATTTGGATCGGTTTCCGGGGCTGCTCAGGCTGCGGTATGTCGAGCGCCTTTCGAACACCGCCGTGCCGTTGACCGCGTGGAAGCGGCGAAGCAGTCGGTAAACTCACTTGTGGTCGATGCCGCAGAGGACCGTCAAGTCGGCTACTGAAGGCAGACGGCTTGCAACGGCAAAAAGGCCTGAATTGAGGCCCAAACCCAGGGCATTCCGCGATAAGAAAAATGCTATTTTTCCGAAGTAGATACTTGGCGGCCCCCAAGGGATCGGCAGCGTGTTTCTCGAAGAAATAACTTCGAAATCTCGAGACGACGATAGGCGGCGTGATGCGTTTCTCGGACGCCCCAGACCGGAATCCTAGTGGTAGCGGCAAGAGTGCGCCGGAGCGGGGTGGGCGCGGTACGCCGCCGGACCCCAGATTGAGTCATTATTTTTACTACACAACTCGAGTGATGGATCTTTAGGGCCTAGGGCTTACGGCGGCACTTCCTTTGTGTGTGTCCGGTAGTGGCGTTATTCTGCTTCTGTGCACACCGAATTCGATTCTGGATTCGGGGGTTCCGCTTGGGGGGGCTCTATGGGATCCGGATCACGCTGCCGGCGTGACGAGTAGGTTGTGTACGAGCACCAGTACGGCGTTCGGTGGAATTGGCCCGATAAAGGAAGATCTTCCGTCGGGTCAAATGCTTCATTAGCGTACGGCGTTGGCGTCGAAAGCTGGCGCCAAATATAGCTAGGGTGTGGGGTTCCTGGAAGGAGTCCGTAGAGCAAGACGAAGAACTGAACAGGGACGCGCGCCCCGGATCGGCAAGCTGGCTGGTGCCGGGAAATATTCACACGTATCGCCTGCAGTCCCTGCTCATCCCTTGATAAGAAAAACAGGGGGGATGCGCGATGTCGTCGGAGTCAATAGCAGCAAAGCGGTTCCTGCCGCGGGTGGTGAACGTCGTGCCTCGCCCGCGTTTGTTCGAGAAGTTGGATGGTATCCTCGCCGACTCAACGGTCGTGTGGGTGTCCGCTCCGGCTGGCTCTGGAAAGACCAGCTTGGTCGCGGGCTACTTGCAAGAGCGGGGCCTCTCCAGCCTGTGGTACCGCATCGAGGACGAGAATCCGGATTATAAAAGGTTCCAGGAACCGGACGGGACAAAAATGGGCGGGGAGGCGGCGGTAGCGACGCAGGTCGGGCTGGGCTGGGTTATTCGAACCCTCCAGCCGGGCACGATTCTGGTGTTCGACAATTTGGCGTTTGCGCCCGACTCCACGCCCGTCGATTGGCTGCGGAAGGCTCCCTACGAACTTCCTCAGGGCAGCAAACTCATCGTAATTTCCCGGGATAGCCCGCCCGCGGCGTTGGCTCGTCCGCGTATCAATGGGGCGCTGTTCGTTCTCGAGGGAGCCGAACTCCGCCTGACGGTCGAAGAGGCCCATGCCTTGGCCGATCTGCGCGCCGCGGAGGGCCGGCAGCCGCCGGCGGATACGATCCGCGCGATGTGGGAATGGGTGGACGGGTGGCCGGCGGGGTTCGCGGTGCTGTTCAACGGTCTCGGCGCCGGCGACTTATCAAGTCAGCCGCCGCCATGGCCCGACGAGCGCCTGCTGTTTGACTACCTGGCGGTCGAGGTTTTCGGGGCCCTGGCACACCACGAGCGGGATTTTCTGCGCTGCGTCTCCATCCTGCCCGTTGTGACGCCGGAGATCGCCGCGGCCGTTTGCGAAGTCCCGGACACCGTGGCGATGCTGGAGTCCGTTTCTCGCCGGCTCGGGATATTCGTCCGTGAGATACCGCCGGGCGGGCGGAGTTATACCTTCTCCCCGATCTTCCGGGCATTCCTCGCCGAGCGGCAGCGGGAAGCGACGACCTCGGGCGAGCGGGGGGCGCTGGCACGCAACGCTGCCGATGCGCTTTCCAACGCCGGCAGGGTAGACGACGCCGTACACGTCCTTGCCACCCACGGCGAGTGGGCGGCGCTCGGCGCTCTGGTTTCCCGGGAAGCGCGCGGGCGCTTCGCCAAAGGCGACGGCGCATCCGTGCTGAGTTGGCTGAAACCGGTTCCGCCCGGTGTTTTGGAGAAGGATGCCGATCTCTGCTACTGCATGGGCGCGGCCAAGACCCCGCTCGATTTCGCCGAAAGTCTCAGATGGTTTGAACGCGCCTATACCCTGTACTCGGAACAGGGCGAGCGATTCGGGGCGCTGAACGCCTGGTCGGCGATCGTGGAGACGATCTTCTTCCAGTGGGGAGACTTTTCGAAACTCAGGAGCTGGATCCATGTCGGGGAGAAGTTGTTGGCGGGCGGCTCGGACATACCGGACGGGCCCGTCGGACGGCGCGCGGTAGGCGCTATGTTCAACGCCCTGATGAACGGCCAGCCGGACCATCCGAAAATCGGCGCCTGGGCGCAGCGAATGCGCAGAATACTGCGCGAGATCGACGACGACAGCGAACGCCTCCTGATGGGGACGGGGCTTTTCATCTACTACACCAAGTGGCTGGGAGAGCACGGCCAGGCCGAGATCGTGCTGGAAATGCTCTGCCCGCCGCCGGAACGGAAGCCGCAGCTCACGCCTATGGCGCGGATCTTGCTGGCCATGGCGCAGTGCACCTACCACTGGAACCGATACGAGCTGGCAGCTGCGGATAGCGCGATCCAGGACGGGTTCGCGACGGCGGAGCGCTGCGGTATCCGGATCTGGGACTTTCTTTTGCACGCGCAGCCCATTTACGCGGGCCTGAGCAGCGGCGACCTTCCTAAGGCCGACCGCTACCTCTCCCGCATGCGGGAACTGCTTCCGAGGAGGGCGCCGTTGGACCATGCGCACTACCACTATCTCGCGGGCTGGGAAGCGATGCTGCGGGAGGACTCTCATCGGGCGCTGGAGCACGTCCAATACGCCCTGGAACTGGTTACTGAGGCGAGGGGGCCGATGCAACACGCCTTGACCTGTCTGGCCATGGCGCAGGTTCGCCATACGCTGAAAGAGGATCAGCACATCCCCGCGCTATTGGCAGATGCGCGGAAGATGGCTGAGGGGGCCGGCAGCGCGTTGCTGAAATTCCTGATCGCCTACTCGGAAGCCTGGTTTGCTCTTGATGAGGGAAATGGCGCCGCCTGCCGGGCATCGCTTTCCCGCGCGTTCGCTTTGGCCAGAGAGCATGGATATGTCAACTTCACATGGTGCATTCCGACCGTTCTGGTACGTCTGTGTGTGGAGGCGTTGAAAGCTGAAGTCGAGACGCCGTTTGTTCAGCGCCTTATCCGTTCCCGAGGCTTAAGGTGTAGCGCGCCGCCGGTACAGCTGGAACACTGGCCATGGAGTATACGGGTCTACACCCTGGGCCGGTTCGGCGTGGTGAAAGACGACACACCGCTCCGTTTCTCGGGGAAGGCACAGCGCAGACCGTTGCAGATGCTGAAAGTACTGATCGCTTTAGGCGGCCGTGAGGTACCCGAAAGTCGCTTGAGCGAGATTCTTTGGCCCGATGCGGAGGGCGACAAGGCTCACTCGGCGTTTACGACCACTTTGGCACGCCTGCGCAAGCTGGTCGGTGAGGAGTCGCTGTGTTTTCGGGACGGCCGATTGTCCGTTGACGCCCATCGCTGCTGGGTGGATGCGTGGGTTCTTCAGCGGCTGCTGGGAGAAGCGGAGACTGCTCCGAGCAGCGAAAGTGCACGGGCCCTGATGCACAAGGCACTGGATCTTTATCGCGGAGCGTTTTTGGGTTCCGAAGAAGATACCCCATGGGTTCGGGGCGCGCGTGAGCGCGTACGCAGGCGTCTCGTTCAGACGGTGAAGGTCGGTGCACGCTATTTTGGTTCGGGTCCAGCTCGCACTCAGACCGCGGCTATGCTCAGCCAATTTGTAGCCGTAGACCCCAGCCTGGAAGATATAATCTGACCGCGGGTTGTCGAGTCACCGGTAGAACTAGTAAGGTGTCATTCTCTAATCTATAGCATTCCATTCAGGCCGACTGAAGTCCGTTCGTTCCCGCACTCATGGTTGGTTCCTCAGGGGATCCTCACAGCGCGAGCCTGGATGCGCATCTGTGACCTATCTGTGACACACCCGTCGGTATACTCGCATAGGCCTCCCGAAAAGGACTTGGCCATCCGGCGGAAATGGCAACTTTCAGCAGGCCGGATTCAATAAGCAGAAACGATCATTTTCACAAAAACGACCGAAAAGTTTTGGGCTGTGCAACTGAGATTGCTGATGGGGTACCAATCTGTTCCAACCCTAAAGCTCGGCAACCGAGCATATCGAAGTACACTGGCGGCTTGTGTGGTGCGACGGCAAGTGCAGTCACGGGTTCGTCTGGAAGCCGCAACTCCGGCGAAGCGCCGCCGTGCTTTATACGAAGGGCTAACCTGGATTTCGATCCATAAAGGTGTCAGTGATGTTCCAAAATTACAAAGCCTCCTGTGGCAGAGGGCGGTAACATGCCGATCAAAATAAAAATTCCGTCGACGCTCCGACGGTATGCCGTATCCGTAAAGCAGATACCTGGAAGCTCCACTTCTAGATTTATTTTTGTCATAGCTGTCTCCTTGCTCTCGTCCGCATGCAGTCCAATGACATTTACGCGCACTGTTATGGACTGGCAGCCCTACGACCACAATGAAATGAGCCAAAGGAAGAGCGGCGTCGTAGCTCAGCTAAAGTGGATAACTCCAGGATCTCTTCCTTCCGACTTCTACTTCCGCGTCCAGGCCTGCAATAGGTATGGGCAGCTGCTCGTTGATCAACTCGGCCACCCGGTATTTGAGAACGTCAGCCCAGCGAGCAATCAGCAGATGTGGGAGAAGATTGCGCTAACAAACAACACGCGGCATGTGATTCGCTTGAACCAAGTCGTCATCCGGCTGTTCGACCCCAATGGGAATCAAATCAGACCCCTGACCAGAAACGACGTTGCGTCCGCATTTCTTCAGCGGCGCCCCTGTTCGTCGTCCAATATCGCGTTAGACGAGTTTCGCAGGATAAATATATTCAATAGAAATCTCGAAGTCGTGCCTGGAACGACCTCCACTTTCTGGGTTGCATTCCCGACCGTAGCGGCAAATCTTCCAGGTGTTTGGAAATTTGCACTGTACGAAGTACCGGTCCGGGTTGATGCTACTGGCCGCGCGACTAAGACTACACAATTTGATATCCGGATGGTCGCCAAGGAGGTGGTGGAGACATATAGAGCGGCCAACATTTTCGCGCCGTCAGTTCTGGTCAGTGCGAAAACGAAAGCTCCGTAGTGTCTGGCGCCCAACCGCTCGGCGGCTGGTGTCGCATCGAGTCACATTTTGCCACCTTGGCAATCTTTCGGAGTTCATTCGGAACCGAAAAATGACCGTGGAATAAAGCTGGAAAGATTCGGCGCACCGACCGTTTCTAAAAGGGATGGCGGATATTTGTATACCAGAATGTCCGTACGATAGCGACAATCCGCGGAGGATATGAACCCGGCCGACAGGCGACAGCCTGGACGCTTGCCCCGGTACTTGGTGAGAGGGTGCGGCGAGTCCCGGATGGAAGCAATGGGGGATTCTGGGCTGAAAATCAACGGGTGCGTTGAATTCCACGTGTTTAAGGGATGGGAGGATCCGCCTGATTGCCGGGGCACTTGCAAGTGCTGGCGCAGGCTTCAATAAAGCAGGTTAACGGCACCTCGGATTTTCTGAGCGCGTGGCTAAGCGGTGCGGGCCAAGGAGTGCGTTGTGGGATGGGGGAGGTAAGACAGGCCCGGCCTATCGTGTGGGCTGATCGAAGGCTATGGGCCGCGTACAGTGGACCGGCGGCGCCTCCCGTTGGGTCCCGGGTTTTTTGTGCTGTGGGCGGTGCTCTGTACAGTTGGGCAATCGGGCTGGTCAAATTGCTGAGTGCCGGTTACGTAGGCCGGCGTGTCTGTCTGCATGGATAGATTTGGGGGCGGTGGTTGATGAGTGGAATTTAGACGTTAGAAGGGGCAATGGCCCAGCTGTGAGTGTCTGAGATGGTGTTTCGCTGGCAGGGGCGGGGGGCAATGAAGAAGATGCTAAAGCTTCTGAGAGCGGCATTGATGCTGGTCTTAACGATGCTTGTCGCCGCGTGTCAGAGCGGCGGAGGGTCGGGGGGGGCGGCGCCACCTGAGACATCGGCGACTTCGGTGATCTTGCGAATCGCGCCTTTCGGGAGCGGTAGCATCGTTAGCTTGCCCGACGGGATCGACTGTGGAACAGCCTGTTCGAGGTCTTTTCCGACCGGCACGAAGGTGGTGCTTACGGCCAATGCATCGCCTGGGGAGAAACTGGTCAACTGGGCGGGGTGCGATAGCAGCAGCGGAAATCAGTGCACTGTAACTTTGGATCATCAGCGCTTGATCTTACCGACCTTTGCCTCATCGGCGCCGACCGAGATTCAGCCGTCAGTTGTAGTACTCAATGCCGCGACTATCGGCGCAATCGTTAAACAAGTTGGGAGTATCTATTATTTTGCGCCTGGCACCACAGCCGCCTCGGATTTGCGGACGGGGAATGTAATTGTCAGGCACGGAATGACTTCCTCCGGGGTGGATATAGGAATCCTTGCTCGAGTTGTTACTGTTACTAATGAACCCGATGGGACGATTGCGGTTTCGACGACTCCGGCTAGACTAACGGATGTAATACAATCAGGCACCGTCTGGTACAGTGCGCCTCTTGTTCCGGCGCAACTCACGGCGGCAAAGGCGTTGGTGGCGGGAGTATCGGTAACAGGCGCATCGGTGGCTTGTTCAGCGCACTCGACAAGCCAATTCGCCGTACCACTTAATCATGTTTTGGTCGGTAGCGGGGGAAATCAGATCACGATAAGCGGCTGCTTGAAGTTGTCCTTTGCGCCAGATTTCGCTCTTGATATTAGTCCGTTCTCTGGTGTCAGCGAATTCCGGGCAGCTCTTATCACGACGAGCAGCCAATCTCTAAATCTTGATGCCGCAACAGGGATCAGCCTTAACGCGCAAACGGCTATCGCGCGGTATTCTTTTAGTGCTATTCCTGTCTATCCGCCCTTTGTCTGGATTACCCCTACGGTAACCGTGTATCTGGGTACTCAGGTGCAAGCGGATGGCTCTGTGCATCTTGGCGTCATGGTACAGGAAGACGCGAAAGGGGGGGTGGAATATCGGCAGGGTATCGGTTGGGGGGCTATCGGTGAATTTACCCCGACCTTCACGGGACCGAGCTCTCAGTTCGCAGGCCAGGCGACTGCCACTGGCTACGTAGAACCGAACTTCTCAATGCCAGTCGACGGTCTGGCGGGCCCCTTTGTCGCATTAAAGGGCTACCTCCAAGGGGATTCTTGGGCCGCAACGGGAAGAAGTGACGCCGTAGGATGGGAATTATATGGAGGAGCTGCCGGGTACGCCGGGATGGCAGCCGAGCCTCTGGGGTGGAACCTGGGGGAGGTCCAGCTCCAACTCTTCGACGACCGGACTCTATTGGCGAGCAGCGTGGGTACGGTGGCGGATACGGCGCCGCCCTCGGTGCCCGAAAACGTTGTCGCCACGGCAGCTTCGCCCAGCGAGATCGACCTTTCCTGGGGTGCAGCTACGGACGATACTGCGGTCAAGAACTATAAGGTCTACGTGGGCGCCAATTTATGGAAGACCATTAGCGGTACATACGCTGCGGACAAAGGTATTCCGCCAGGAACGGAAGTCTGCTATTCGGTGGAGGCAGTGGACGAGGGTGGAAACGTTTCGGCGCCGTCAAAGACGGTGTGTGCGACCACGCCGCTGGCGAACGATAGCACACCGCCCACCGCTACGACGGCCCCTAACATTACTGCTGTAACCTCCAATTCGGTGACGCTATCCTGGAAGGCGGCGACTGACAATGTCGGTGTTGCGGGCTATACGGTCGATCGTAACGGGTCGCCGATCGCAACAGTGTCGACCACAGGATATACGGATAGCTCGCTTACGAAAGGTGCGAAGTACTGTTATACAGTCCAGGCATTCGACGCTGCGGGAAATGTTTCGGCGGCGAGTGGGCAAGCTTGTGCGACCACGGCAAGCGGTGGTGTGAGGACAGTGGACCTGTATGTCGTAAACGGAGCGCCCGTGGGCATCACCGGATCCGTATCGGTGATCGATCCTGCAATCGGAAAAATCGTCGGAAGTATTCCTGTGGGTACGGGCTCGGGTGACATTGCGGTGAGCTCGGACGGGAGCCGGGCCTATGTCACGAATTCTGTCGATAATACGGTCTCGGTCATCGATACCGCCACTGACCATGTAGTCGCGGTCGTACCTGTAGGCAACAATCCTTCGGGTGTTGCGGTGAGTCCCGATGGTGGGCAGGTCTACGTCATAAATACTCTACTATATCCTTCGGTGTCCGTGATTAGCGCCGCTAGCGATAAAGTGGTCGCGACGTGGCCTATGAGTGTTCCGGCCGCGGGTATTGCGGTGAGCCCAGATGGCAGTCACGTTTACATCACGGCTTTTGCTTCTCCCGCTACGATGTACGTGGTCAACGCCGCGAACGGTCAAGTCGTCGCGGGGGTCGACTTAAGTGCTGGCGCTGGGCCTGTTACAGTTAGTCCGGACGGAAGCAAGGTCTATATTCCGAACGATTCTGTGTTGTATGGAGCGCTATCGGTAATTGACGCGGCAACCGATAAGGTGGTTGGGACCGTGCCCGTAGGCGCCGGGCCCAATGCTGTTGCGGTGAGCCCAGACGGCAGCCGGGCCTACGTCGTGAACGGAGTGAGTGGTACGGTATCGGTGATTGACACGGCAACCGATAAGGTGGTTGGGACCGTGCCCGTAGGCGCCGGGCCCAATGCTGTTGCGGTAAGCCCGGACGGCAGCCAAGCCTACGTGGCGAATAGCCTGGAAGGTACAGTGTCTGTAATCGATACCGCGAGTGACGAAGTGGTCGTGACGTTGTCGGGGCTCTATAATCCATCAGGCATTGCGGTCGGGCCATGAGCGCATGGTTTGCAGTAGCTGCGGCCGAAAAGGGCGGGGGTATCAACAGCCACTCTCGATAGGCGTATTGCTGGAGCTTAGTGATTTCTACGGGCGATATCATTGGCGTGCGGCTGGTAGATCATACTCCTCAGGCCAATGGGCTGTTGGGACGTGCAACGCGGCGGGCTATGCGGGGTTTTGCCATCTTTCTTATGGGGGGATAACGGAGGCGGTCCAGGAGTTGATCGCTCGATGGCGCGAAGGGATGTGGACGGGAATCGGATGCTGGTGCTAAGCAGCGCCGGTGGATTTGCCTAGAGCGTAGCCGTGGCGATCGTGTTTTCGTTGGAGGATTAATGGAAATTATCGAAAATTTCATGTGCGGAGACGGTCCTCGATGATGCCTCTACCGGGTTCGGGTCCGGGAGGAAGATCTTTGACCTCGATTAGGCTCTGACCATAGTCAGACCATCGGTGATGATGTGGTCGCGACGTCCCGCGACCGCGGTTGAGCGGGAGTGTATGGCAAAACGAAAAGTTCAGGGCTTGGCAAGTTGGTCGAGCTTGTCTATGAGATGCTGGGTGCTTGGATGGGCATAGCGCCGAAAGACCCGCATGTCCTTATGCCCACTGACCGCCATCGCCTCGATCACGTTCCAGCCGGCTTCCACCAGGCTGGATACGCGTTCGTGGCGCAGATCATGCAGTCGAAAATCCTCGAGTCTCGCCCGCATCCGCAGCCGCTTCCAGGCCAATTTCACCGCATTGACGGTGAGCCCCTCGAAGACGTATGTCCCGCTGCCCGTGAGTCTGCGCAGCCCGCGCAGCGCGGCGGTCGCGCGTCGTGAGAGCGGCACTTGCCGGCCCTGGCCGTTCTTCGTCTGTGCGTCTCGCAGGCCGATGACACGCTGCTTCAAGTTGACCTGTCGCCACTCGATCCCGAGCAGCTCGCCGCGGCGCATGCCGCTCTCGCGCGCCAGGGTCACGAAGGTCCGGAACAGCGGGTTCCGGCACCGGCGAAGCGCGGCGTCCAGGCGTCGGCGCTCGTCGGGATCCAGGCGACGGGTGCGGTTGGGCGAATTCTTGGGGCGATCGACATCCGCCATCGGGTCGTGGGGGAGGAGATGGCGTTTGCGTGCCCGACGCAGGGCGCGGGAGAGGATGGAAAGCTCGCGGTTGACCGTGGAGCCCGAGACCGTGGTCAGCCGCGACTCGATGTAGTCTTCGATGACGCCGGCGTTGATCTCGGCCAATGACAGCGTGGCGAGGGGGTGGCGCATCATCGCCAGTACGCGTTTGTTTTCGATGGCGGCCCCGCGGTGCAATGGGACGACCTTGCGCCGGTAGTCCTCCAGGACATCGCTGAGTGTCGTCTGTTGGGCGGCCAGGGTTTCGGGAAGGGCGCCGAAGTCGATATCCCGTTCTTTGGCGCGGACCCAGGTCTCGGCCTCGCGGCGGGTGTCGAAGGTGGCGGTGAGTGTCGCATACCCGCGCCGGCGGATTCGGGCTTGATAGGCGCGACCGCGCCGCGTGATGGATGCCATATCGCTTCTCCTCGTCTGTGGGGACAAGGGGTGTAGCGAATGGCGAGGCGGATTCGACCGGCGGTCGGGCGAATTTGACCGAATTGGAGCAAATTGGAGCAAATTGCCCCGACGTGCCCGGCCCGGATGCCGTAAGTCATTGAAAACATGGTGGGCGATGCTGGGATCGAACCAGCGACCCCTGCCGTGTGAAGGCAGTGCTCTCCCGCTGAGCTAATCGCCCGTAGGTGCCGGATGCGGGGGACGGCCGGGCGGCCCCCGCGGCAGATTCTAGGGGGCGGCCCGCCCGGGGTCAATTTCCGCGGCGGTGCCGGCTTTGCTACAATCGCGCGCCTGCCGGCCGTTGCCGGCCCGGCCGCGCCGATCGCCGATTTCCATGCCTCCAGAGCCGACATCCCGCGCCGTCCCGCCGCGGACGCGTTTCGCCCCCAGCCCGACCGGATACCTGCACATCGGGGGGGTGCGCACGGCGTTGTTTTCCTGGCTGCACGCCCGCCGGCACGGCGGCGTATTCGTGCTGCGCATCGAGGACACGGATCGCGAGCGCTCCACCGAGGCCTCGGTGAACGTGATCCTGGAGGGGATGCGCTGGCTCGGGCTCGACTGGGACGAAGGCCCCTTTTTCCAGACGCAGCGCTTCGATCGCTACGGTGAGGTGTTGCAGCGGCTGCTCGACGCGGGCCATGCCTATCGCTGCTATTGTTCGCGCGAGCGCCTCGAGGCGCTTCGCGCCGAGCAGATGGCGCGCAAGGAAAAACCCCGTTACGACGGGCGCTGCCGCACGCGTACCGGCCCGCCCCCGGAGGGGGTGGCCCCCGTCGTGCGCTTCCGCAATCCCGTCGACGGCACGGTCGTGGTCGAGGACCTGATCCGCGGGCGGGTCGCGTTTCAGAACCGGGAGCTGGACGATCTCATCCTCGCGCGTGCCGACGGCACCCCGACCTATAACTTCACCGTCGTCGTCGATGATCTCGATATGGCGATCACGCACGTCATCCGCGGCGACGATCATCTCAACAATACGCCGCGGCAGATCAATATTATGCGCGCGCTGGGGGCCGAGCCGCCGGCGTATGCGCACGTGCCGATGATCCTCGGGCCCGACGGCAAGCGCCTGTCGAAGCGCCACGGCGCGGTGAGCGTGCTCCAGTACCGCGACGAGGGCTACCTGCCCGAGGCGGTTCTCAACTACCTGGTCCGGCTCGGCTGGTCCCATGGTGACCAGGAGGTCTTCTCGCGCGAGGAGATGATCGAGCTGTTCGATGTCCGGGAAGTCAACAAGGCGCCTTCGGCGGTCAATCCGGACAAGCTGCTCTGGCTCAACCAGCACTACATCAAGACGCTGGATCCGGCGCTCGTCGCGCGCCACCTCGCCTGGCACCTGGAGCGGCTCGGACTCGATCCGACCGGCGGGCCGGCGCTGGAGGAGGTGGTCGCGGCGCAGCGGGAGCGGGCCAAGACCCTGGTGGAGATGGCGGCCAACAGCGCCTTCCTGTTCCGCGAGCCGGAGGGGTTCGACGAGAAGGCCGCGGCCAAACACCTGGGCGCGGCGCAGCGCCCGATCCTGGAGGTGCTGCGCGCGAAACTCGCGGATCTGGAGCCGTGGACGCGGGAGGCGGCGCACGCCGTCGTGACCGGCGTCGCCGAGGACGCGGGAGCCAAGCTCGGCAAGGTCGCACAGCCCCTGCGCGTGGCCCTGACCGGCGGCACGGTATCGCCCCCGATCGACGTTACGATATACTTGCTCGGGCGCGCGCGCACCCTTGCCCGGCTCGACCGTGCGCTGGCCCATGCGGCCGGTGCCGGCGCGGCGGAGCCCGGCTAAGTCCTTGACATGGAAAGAGTCCTGTCGTAGAGTTCGCGGCTCGTTTGCCGCAACGGGGCCATAGCTCAGCTGGGAGAGCGCTTGCATGGCATGCAAGAGGTCGGCGGTTCGATCCCGCCTGGCTCCACCAGGTTCCCCAGGGCCGGTCGCCCGGCCCTGGTAAGTCGCCGCAACCCGTCCCCATCGTCTAGCTGGCCCAGGACACCGCCCTTTCACGGCGGCAACAGGGGTTCGAATCCCCTTGGGGACGCCATCCCTCCGGTCGTTATAGAGGTCGTACACCGCCCGGGTCGGGCGCGGCGCCGGGACCGCAGGGGTCCGCGCCGCGGCGGCGGATTCGACGGGGCGGAACCATCGACCGGCGGCCTCCGATGACCAGTCGTCTGCGTGAGAACATCACGGCGCTGTTCGTGCTCAAGGGGGCGAACGCGCTCCTGCCGCTCATTCTGGTGCCCTATCTGGTCCGGGTCCTGGGCCCGGAGAAGTTCGGGCTGATCGCCTTCGCACAGGCGTTCATTCAGTATTTCGTGCTCTTGACCGACTATGGGTTCAACTTGAGCGCGACGCGGGCCGCCGCGGTCTGTCGCGATGACCCTGGGCGGTTGGGGCTGCTGTTCGCCTCGGTGATGCTGATCAAGCTGGCCTTCTTCGCGCTGGGCGGGCTGGTGCTGACCGCGGTCCTGGTGCTGGTGCCGCGCTTCGGGGCGCACTGGCCGCTGTACGCGCTGATCTACCTCTCGGTGCTGGGCAGCGTGCTATTTCCGGTATGGCTGTATCAGGGTCTGGAGCGGATGCGTCCGATCACGGCGGTGACGGTGGTCGGGCGCCTGCTGGTGGTGGCTGGGGTGCTGCTGTGGGTTCACGGGCCCGGCGATTATCTGATAGCGGCGGGGCTGCAGTCGGGGGCGTCGGTAGTGGTCGGGATCCTCGCGCTCGGGCTGTTGCGTCGGGTGATGCGGGTACATTGGAGTTGGCCCGACCTTCGGCAATTGCGGGCCACGCTCGCCGACGGCTGGCACGTGTTCCTGTCGACGGCGGCGATCAGCCTGTATACGAGCAGCAACGTGTTCATACTGGGACTGCTCACCAATCCGGTAGCGGTAGGCTACTTCAGCGCCGCTGAGAAGGTGGTCAAGGCTTTTCAGGACGCGCTCGGTCCGGTCTCGCAGTCGGTCTACCCGCACATCGCGGGGCTGGGGGCGGGCTCGCGCGCGGCGGCGTTGGGATTCATCCGCAAGCTGTTGCGCGTGCAGGGGCTGGTGACGTTCGCCACCTCGGCGCTGCTGTTTGCGGCGGCGGGACCGATCGTTCGGGTGGTGTTCGGAGGCCAATATGAGCCGAGCGTGGTGCTGATCCGCTGGATGGCCTGGCTGCCGTTCATCATCGGGCTGTCGAACGTCTTCGGGATCCAGACGATGCTCAATTTCGACATGAAGCGCAGCTTCACCCGCATCCTCATCGCCTGGGGGCTGTGGAACCTGGCCCTGATCGTTCCGCTCACTTTGTGGCGGGGGGGCGAGGGCACGGCGATGAGCATCCTGATCACCGAGATCGGGGTCACGGTGACGATGGCGGCGGCCTTGGCCCGAAAGGGGATCTTTCGCGAGATGGCCGTGGCGGGGCAGAGCCGGTGAGCGCCACGCGGCCGATCCTGGTCGTGGGGGCGGGGTATGCGGGCTCGGTGTGCGCGCGCGCCCTCGCCGAGGCGGGCCTGCGGGTGCGGGTGATCGACCGGCGGCCCCATATTGCAGGCAACGCCTACGACGAGTACGACGGCAACGGAATTCTGGTGCACCGCTACGGCCCGCACATCTTCCATACCAACTCCCAGCGCGTGTTCGATTGGCTGTCGCGTTTCACCGAGTGGCGTGACTACGAGCACCGCGTACTGGCGAGCGTGGACGGGATGCTGTTGCCCATCCCGATCAACCGCACGACGATCAACCGGCTCTACGAGTTGGATCTCGACGAGGCCGGGGTCGAGCAGTATCTCGAACGGGTGCGCGAGGTGCGCACGCCGGTACGCACCAGCGAGGACGTGGTCCTCGGCAGCGTCGGGCGCGATCTGTGCGAGAAGTTTTTCCGTGGGTACACGCGCAAGCAGTGGGGGCTGGACCTCTCGGAGTTGAGCGCGGGGGTGGCCGCGCGCATCCCTACGCGCACCAACGACGATGACCGTTACTTCGCGGACACCTATCAGGCCATGCCCCTCAATGGCTATACGCGCATGTTCGAGAACATCCTCCATCATCCCCGCATCGAGGTGCTGACGGATACTCCCTTCGAGCCCGCGTCCGCGACCGGGGCGTTGCACGTGGTCTATACCGGGCCGATCGATGCCTATTTCGGCTACCGCTACGGACCGCTGCCGTATCGATCCCTGCGCTTCGAGCACGAATACCTGCCCGGCGTGGAGCGCCACCAGCCGGTGGGGACGGTCAACTACCCGAACGAGCATGCCTACACGCGGATCACCGAATTCAAGCACCTCACCGGTCAGTCCGCTCCCGGTACCGCGATCGTGCGCGAGTATCCGCAGGCGCATGGCGATCCCTACTATCCCGTGCCACGCGCGGAGAACGAGCGACTCTACCAGCGGTACAAAGCGCTGGCGGAGCGGGAGCCGGGCGTGACCTTCGTCGGGCGCCTCGCCCAATACCGCTACTACAACATGGATCAGGTCGTCGCCGCAGCGCTCAAGGCGGCGGAGAAGGTCCGGGAACGGCTGCGGGGTGGAGGGACATGAATGATGGGCCGGCGGTCGGCGACGGGCGGGTCTGGATCTATTGTCCGGCCAACCGGGTGACGGGCGGCCCGGAGGCGCTTCACCAGCTGGCCCGGGCATTGACCGACCTCGGGGTGGACGCGCGGCTCGTGTACTATCCGGAGAGCGGCGCCCCCCACAGCGTGCCGGGCGAGTACCGCGAATACGCCCCGCGGATCGCGACGCACGGCGCGGATGAGCCGGGGGATGTGGTCGTGGTCCCGGAGGTGGCCACGCGTCGGCTGCGTGGGATCCAACGCGCGCGTCGCATTGTCTGGTGGCTCAGCATCGACAACTATCTGGTCAAGCGCTCGCTGCTTGGGTTGCTGCGCGGGCTGGCATACCGGGACACGCCGCTTCGAATTTCCCAACTGACCACGTGCAGCCACTGCGCACAGTCGGCCTATGCCGCGGATTTCCTGCGGCGCAAGGGAATCGCGGCCGCCCTCCTGACCGATTATCTGCGGCCTGTACACCATTCGGACGACGGTCCGGATGCGGGCGGCGATCGCGGCCGCGTCGTGCTCTTCAATCCGAAGAAGGCGGGCGGATTCACGCGCCGGGTGATGCGTCTTACCGCTTCGCAGTGCGACTGGGTCGGCCTCGAGGCGATGAGCCCGGAGCAGGTCGCCGCGGCGATGCGCCGGGCCCGGTTGTACGTGGACTTCGGGCCGCACCCGGGGCGCGACCGGATGCCCCGCGAGGCCGCCGTTAACGGGTGCTGCGTGTTGACGGGCCGGCGTGGCGCGGCGGCGTACGAGGCGGACCTGCCCATCCCGGAGTGGTACAAGGTCGACGAGCGGGTACGCGACGCGGATGTGCTTGCCGCGGGGAAGATCGCGGCGATCCTCTCCGATTACGCCCATCACCACGCTCGGCTGGCCGCCTATCGCGCGTGGATCGCGCGCCAGCGGGACGAGTTCACCCGTCAGGTCCGCGCCGTCTTCCTGAAATCCTGAAAACAACCACCTACCCCTCCGTACCCCTCCGGGTCGGTGACAAATGCGTCTCATTCTTGTTTGATGGGGCGCCCGGTCGGCGGTATAAGGAGCGAGAGGCAACAAGCCGTGTGATGCGGGACCGCGTCCCGGAAGCGCGTCTGATCCGTGGCGGACGATGGGCGATACGGTCGATTGATCGGCCGTATCGCGAATGGGACGCATTTGTCACCGACCCGAGGGGGTAAGTTGTTGTGGTGAAAGGGTGTAGAGGGTTGGCTTTGGGTCTGGTTTGCGCCATGGTGGCCCCGGTCGCCGCGGCGCGGGCAGAGGGACCGGTGGTCGTGGATTTCCCGCCGGCATTCCGCGCGCAGCAACTCGCCGAGATGCGATCCCACCTCGCGGCGCTGCAGGGGATCACCGCGGCGCTCGCGCGGAAGGACTACGGCGCTGCGTCCCGCATTGCGCGCCGCCGCTTGACGGCGGCGGCCATGTCGCCGCAGGAGCGCCGCGAATCCCGGCGCTATATGCCGAAGCGAATGCTGGTCATGGGGATGGCGATGCACCGCGACGCCGAACGCTTCGCGTTGGCCGCGCAGGACGCCACGGTCACCGGAGACCGCTCGTCGGCGCTGCGCGCCTTGAGCCGCGTCGAGGCCCGGTGCGTCGCCTGTCACGCGGTCTTCCGTTACCGCGGCCGCTGACCGCCGCCCGGGGCTCTGCGGGGGCAAGGTGCGGCGCCGCGCTGCACCGGATTCGGTCGGGCGGGCGATCGGCGGCGGGAGGTCCCGAGCCGCGTTGCCGCGTGAATGGAAGCCCGGCGACCGCGCACGGGCGGGGCGACACTCGCGGACGGGGCTTCGCGCGGCGGGTTGCGTTCGGGGAGGCGGCCGGCGCGTAGAGGGTGCGGGGGTCGCCTATTCGGGCTCCCGGTTGCAGTTCCAGCGCTCGATCGCCGGTGTTCCATGTTCCTGCCCGAGGATGCCGAGTGATCCGGCGGACAGAATGAGCGACCGGCCCTCCCGGGCCGCGAGCCCGAGGTAGCGGGCGGTGAGGATCCGCAGCAGATGCCCGTGCGCGAAGACCAGGATCTCGCCCTGGCCTTGAGTGATGGTATGCAGCGCGCGGTCGGCGCGCGCGCCCACCTCGGCGAGGGTTTCGCCGCCGGGCACCGGTCCCTCCCAGATGTTCCAGCCCGGCCGCTCCGTGCGGATCTCCGCGGTCGTACGGCCTTCGCACTCCCCGTAGTCCCACTCCATGAGGTCGTCCAGGACACGGACGTCGGCGGACTCGAAGCCCGCCAGCCGGCAGGTGTCGCGGGCACGGCGCAGGGGACTGCAGAAGACGCATTCGAAATGGCGGCCGGCGAGGAGATCGCGCAGCGCCCGCGCCTGCCGCTCTCCGGTTGCGGTCAGCGCAACGTCGGTTCGACCGGTATGGCGTCCGGCGCGACTCCACTCGGTCTCGCCGTGGCGCACCAGCCACAACCTCGGGGCGCGGACAGACTGCGGCGCGGCTGCGGTGGTCATCGGGCGGTCTCCAAGGACGGAATCGCTACTTCGGAGATCGACCGCCGGGCGGGCCGGACGGATCGCCGTCGTCAGGCGGCGGGGGCGACGGCGCGAGGTCGGGATAGGCGTGAACGCAGTTGCGCCCGTGCGCCTTGCCGAAGTAGAGGGCGTCGTCGGCTTCGCGGATGAGCCGGTCGAGGACGGCGGCCGGGTCTTCGGGATAGCCGGAGTCCCGGCAGGCCACGCCCACGGTGATGGTCGTGCGCCGCTCCTGCTCCTGATGGCGCAGCGTGTGGGCGGCTACTTTTTCGCACAGCCGTTGGCCGAAGCGCTTGGCGCCCTCGCAGTCGGTATGCGATAGCAGCAGGACGAACTCCTCGCCTCCGAAACGGGCGAGCAGGTCGCCGCGGCGCATCCCGGCCTCGAGCAGGCGCGCGATCTCGCGCAACACCGCGTCGCCCGGCCCGTGACCCCAGGTGTCGTTGATCTCCTTGAAGTGGTCGAGGTCGAGCATGATGAGGCTCAGGGGGTCGCCGTAGCGCAGGGCGCGCTGCACCAGCACCTCGCCCTCGGAGAAGAAGAACCGCCGGTTGCGCAGGCCGGTGAGTTCGTCCACGAGGGCCCACTCTTCGAAGCGCTCGCGCAGGCGCTGCGATTCCGCCAGGGCGTCAGTGAGCGCGCGCGTGCGCTCGCGGACCTGCGTCTCGAGATCGCGGGAATAACGGCTGGTGCGAAGGAGCTGGCCCACCGCGCCGGCCAACACGGCGGCGAGGCGTTCATGCCAGCGCGTGAACTCGCCCGGGTCCGGGTGCGTGAGGCTGAGCACGCCGAGGGGGGTGTCGTCGCCGCCGGCGGGGATGGGTGCGGCGATCAGCGATCCGCCCGCGGGCTGTCCGGGGCCCGGCGGTTCCTGCGCGCAGTCGCGGCAGTGTTGCAGCGCCGCCGTCGCCGCGGCGCGGCCGATCACGCCGCTCCCGAGTTCGACGCGCCCGGCGCCGGTCGCGGTTTCGGGATGGGCCGCGCCGATCAGCTCGGTCACCTCGCGGCTGCCGGCAGGCTCCAACACCCCTTCGCGTAGCAGGTGGACCGCGGCGCCGTGGACGTCGGGATGACCGACCACGATATCGAGGAGCGCGTGCAGGAGGTTTTTCTCCTCCTGCCCTTCGGCCGGCAGGGCCCACGCGGCCCCGAGAACGGTGAGGGCATCGAGGAGGTTCAGGACGCCCTCTTGCAGGTCACGGACGGCATCGCGCAGCGGCTCGCGCATCAGGCCCCGCGTTCCGCCATCTCGCGCGCCGTTTCGCGTAGCGCCTCCGCGTCTTCCGCGAGTTCGGCACGCAGGCGTTCCGCCGCCAGCGACGCGATTCCGAGCGCGGCCAGCGCCGGTTCGTCCCAGGGCGCCTCCGGGTTCCCCTCGAGCACCCCTTCGGCCCAGCGCGAGCACAGCCCGATGAGGGCGCTGAGCGGCCAGTCCGGTCCCCGATAGCCGCGCTCGGCGTAATGCGCCGCCACATTGGGCAGTGCGCCGGGCAGTCGCCAGCGCCACAGCAGCCAGGCCCCCGCCTGGCGGTGGTCGAGCTGCAACCGGCGCTCCTCGAGGCCGCTGAGCGGCGTGCCGTCGTGCTCGCGGCCCGCGAGCAGCGGCTCCATGACGTCCGGACGCAGAAACACCAGCGCGACGATGCCGATGCGGTGCAGGAGGCCGCCTAGGTAGGCGAGATCCTCGGAAGGCCCCGCGGCCTCGCCCGCGGTTACCGTCACCAGCGGCGACAGGCGGCGCGCCGCAAGCGCGGTGAGCAGCGACGAGAGCCAGTAGCGTTCCGCGCGGAAGCTCGGGCAGCGTCGCGTGTCGAGCGGATCCATGAGGCACATCCCCATGGCGACGCCGCGCACGAGGGTGAGCCCGAGCACGCGGATCGCGTCCTGCACCGAGTGCACCCGCCCGGCCATGCCGTAGAAGGCGGAATTGGCCAGCCCGAGGATGCGCGCGGTCAGGGGCGGGTCGCGGTTCAGCGCCTGGGCGACTGCAGCGTAGCTGGCCTCTTCGTCGCTGAGGGTGGCGGAGAGTTCGCGGATCGCCGGCGGCAACGGCGGCAGCTCGCGCAATTTCAGCAGGGCGCGCTCCACGACCACGTCCCGCCCTGTCCCCGCATCCGCCACGCGCCGATCGCCCCGCCCGCTTCGCGTCGCCTCCGTCCTCGCGGGGGCGGCGCGGATTGTGTCTGCAGGCGATTATAACAGCGACCGTACCGCGTGCCCGCACGCAGGGCGGGCCCGGGGCCGGCGCGGACCCTGGCGCCGCGCCCGGCCGCCGCGCGCTCCGGGGCTTGCAGCGGCGTCAGCCGTGCTTGTCGGCGGTCTTCACCGGGCAGGTACGGATCCCGAGCAGCGCGTAGGCCGGGCACCAGCCGATCAAGGCGGTGGCGAGCGGGATCAGCCCGAGCCAGCCCCAGGGGGTGTGGGGCCCCCAGAACACCAGGCTGATCACGCCCAGACCGACGATGATGCGCAACGCGCGATCGATATTCCCTACATTCTTCATGGCTTAAACTCCTCGTGTCCGCCGTCTCCGACGCCGGCTGCCGTGGAACGTCAGCAGATCACGTCCGGGCAGTGCATTCCGTGACTTTGTCACCCACCGGATTCGTGCGCAAGGCGCGCGAGCGCCGCGCGGTCGCGAACCACGATGCGCCCGCGCCCGGGCTCGACCCACCCGTGCGCCGCGAATTCGTGCAGGCGGCGGCTGATCACCTCGCGCGCCGTTCCCAACTCCGCGGCCAGGCCCTGGTGGGTCACCCGGATTTCCGCGCCGTCGGTGGATCGGGCCAGGAGGCGCCGGGCCAGGCGCGCATCGAGCGGCTCGAAGGAAACCTCGCGCACCAGCCCGATCAGATCGGCGATGCGCCGGCCGTAGGCCTCGAAGACGAACGTGCGAAAGGCCTCCTCCGAGGAGACCAGTTCGCGAAAGCGTGCGGCCGGCATCAGCGCCGCGCGCACCGGCGATTCGGTCACCGCGCGCGCCGGGTAGCGCTCGCCGGCGAGCAGGCAGGAGGTGGTCAGGACGCAGGACTCGCCCGGGCCGACGCGGTAGAGGACGATCTCGTGTCCGTCCGCGGAGATCTTTTCCACCCGCACCGTGCCTTCGAGCACCAGGAGATAGTCCCGGCATTCGGCCCCGTCGTGGAAGACGACGGTATCGGCGGGAAGCGTCGCGACGCGCAGGTTCCCCAGCAGGCGTCGGCGTGCCCCCGCGGCGATCGCACGCAACCGGGGGAAGCATGCAAGCACTTCGGCGTCATCGACCGGCGTTCGGATCCTCTCTGCGGGTCCGGACGACGCAACCGTTCGGTGCTCGACCACCTGTCCTGACTCCACGTTTCAGCCCGCTCGGCTCCGATCATCGCCGAGGCGGTGTCGCGTGCGCAAGGGCGGGCTGCGCGGAAGGTCCCACGCGGGGAAGGAAGGGCCCGGTGGCGGCCCGTGCGGCCGCCACCGGGAACGGACCATCAGTCGGCCGCGCCGGATTCGTCGTCCCCACCGCGGATCGGGGTACCGGTAGCCGCGCGCAGGAACAACGGCCCCATATGCGGGCCGTCGCGGAAGTCGAACAGATGCTGCAGGGTCCCGGCCTTGGCGTCGAAGGACTGGTCGCCGATGCGCCCGAGGTGCCAGTTGTCCTCGATGAAGCGCAGGATCGAGGACTGGTCGGTGACGTGGTGGTCGACGAAGTTCTCGCGCGCCCAGGGCGAGATGATCAGCAACGGCAGGCGCGGGCCGTAGCCGCAGCGGTCGAGGTAGGCGCCGGGGGCGGCGTGGCCGCAGGTGCCGGGCCCGGAGAGGGCGTCGTAGGCGGGATCGTCGGATTGGTTGACGATCGGGCCGAGGACGTGGTCGTACCAGCCGTCGGAGTCGTCGTAGGCGATGATCACGGCGGTGTGCTTCCATTGCGGCAGCCGCTGCAGGCGGTTGATCGTCTGCACGAGGAAGGTCTGCTCGTCGAGCGGGTCGGAGTAGCCGGCGTGGCCGTCCTGGTACTTCCTGGCCTTGAGGAAACTCACCGCCGGGAGGTGTCCCGCACGGGCCGCGGCCCAGAAATCGCTGAGGTCGTACTGATGGTTGGCCTGATCGTCGTGGCCGATCATGGCCACCGAGCTCGGCGGCAGGTGGTGCGGATTGGCCGTGGAGGCGTAGTACTGGAACGGCTCGTGGTGCGGGCTGTAGTCGGTCACCGTCGCGCCGGCGATGTTGGTGCTGCTCGCACCGCAGACCGCCTTGCCGTTCACGCGCGCGGTCGGACGGAAGCCGCCCTCGAACCAGCCCCACGTGACCCCGGCGCGGTTGAGCAGGTCGCCGATGTTGGTGCCGTGCATGGCGATGGTCGGCTTGCCCGCGGGTGAGCAGTCGTCGAAGTCGGGATTCGGATCGCCGATCACCGTCCCGTTGGCGACCTCGTTGGGCAGGTCGGCGGGGGTGGCGCCGTGGGTCTGCCCGGCGACGAGGTTGAGGGCGCCGACGGTGGACGGCCCGAAGGTGGTGCCGTAGGAGTTGTCGCTCATGGCGAAGCGCTGGGCGTAGTTCCACAACGCGGTGACCGTGTTGCCGTCGTAGTAGCCCATCACCTGGGTGGGGTTGCAGGCATCGTAGGTGGCGCCCGTCTCCTCGACGAAGCGGTCCATCAGACCGGCGTCGGCGGCGCGCTGCTCCGCGGCGTAGGCGTGGTCCATGTCGCAGGTGACCGCCTGCGAGCGGTCGAGGCGGAAGGGATTGGCGCTGTTCGGGTTGTGCGTGCGCAGATAACGGGTCAGGCCGTTGACCGACGGCGTATCGGGCGCGGCGGTGAAGTGCGGCTCCCCGGGCGGGTTGGCCGCGTGCGGATAGGTGGCGAAGTAGTGATCGAAGGAGACGTTCTCCTGAAAGATCACCACGAGGTGGCGGATGGGCGTGCGGGCGGCGCGTGCATGGGCGGCAAGCGCCGGGCCGGCGGCGAGCATGAGCCCGCACAGACCCAGGGTTCCGAGTCGGCCGGGGTTCGATCTGCGAGTCTTCACGGTCATCCCTCCTGCATGGGAAAGATCCACGCCCGTGGGCCGCGGGCGTCGGGGGGTGGAATCGGGACGCGGCGACTGCATTCCGGTGACAGCCGTGCGCGTCGGCCCGCGCCTGAGACTAGGGTGCGGCGATGACGCCGGCGTGATCGGCCGGTGACGAATCGGTGTCCGGGAATCGGTTTGCGGGCGATTTGAGCGGTGTCCGCGCTCAGGGTATCCTTGGCCGCCACGCGCCGGCGCGCACGCCGGGGGACGCAGGGGTACGGCAGGGGTATCGATGGGCGTGGTGTTGGGAGGGAAGCGTTGCCAGAGTTGCGGCATGCCGCTGGCGAAGGACAAGGCCGGGGGCGGCACGGAGGCGGACGGGAGCCGCAGTGCGCGTTACTGCAGCTACTGTTACGACGCGGGGCGCTTTCGCAAGCCGGAGTTGACGGCGCGCGAGATGCAGGAGACGGTGCGTCAGGTCATGCGCCGCAAGGGGATGCCGCGGCTCGTGGCCGAGTACTGGGCGTGGCGCATCCCGCGGCTGAAACGCTGGCGCGGGCGCTGAGGTCCGCCCGCGCGGAGGCGCGCCGCGCTCAGGTCGGGTGGTTCTGGCGCGGTTCGCCGCCGTGCTCGATGACCTGCGCCGGGGCGCCGCCCGAATCGGCCTCGCTCTCGCCTTCCTTCATCGCCTTGCGGAACCCGCGGATGGCGCCGCCGAGATCCGAGCCGAGCGACTTGACGCGCTTGCCGCCGAACAGCACCAGCGCGATGAGCAGAATGACCAGCAGTTCCTTGAATCCGAAGTCCATACCTTACTCCCGAAGAACCGGCACGCCGGGCTGAGGACCGCGCGGTACGCGCACCGCGACTGCGATGGCGCCGCGACCTCATTTAGTGTACTCCCGCGCACGCCGCGGCGTAATAGGGCCTTGTCGGACCTCACGTGACGTCGTGCCCGGCGCGCCTGCGACCCCGGGCGGTCGTCGGATCGTAGTCGCTGAAGACCTTCTGGTAGAAGTACACGTAGGCGCCCTGGAAACCGGCGGCGAGGAGGAAGGGCAGCGCGAGCCAGCCGCCCTGGAACAGCGCCCCGGCCGCCGCCGGGCCGAGCGCGCGCGGGATCTGCATCGAGACGCTCGCCAGGCTCGCGGCGAGGCCGCGACGCTGCGGGCGCACGAGGCCCATGTTGAGCGCCTGACGCGCGCCCGCGGTGCCAAGATTGAGCGCGGCGCGCAGGACGTAGAGCGCGGCGGCGAGGCGGAAGTCGGGGGCGAGCGGTAACAGCACCAGCAGCAACAGGCCGGCGAGGCGCATCCCGACGACCGCGCGGACCACGCCCCAGTGCGTGCTGATCCACCCGCCGGCGAGCGCGGCCGCCGCGGTGACGGCGAAGGCGAGCGCCATCACCGGCGCGATCGCCGCGGGTCCGGCGTGGAAGCGCAGCAGGAACCAATAGGCGATCAACGGGCCCACCAGACCGATGCCGGTCCCGTTGAGGGCGTTGATGGCGACCAGGCGCAGCAGCCGGGCGTTCTCGGCGCGCACGACGGGATCGCGCCGCGCGGCCGCTCGCGGCGTTGCGGGCGGGGGCGGCGGGTCCTCGGCTCCGCCCAGGGAGACGATGGCGCCGAACGCGCCGAGGAGGACCAGCGCAAACAACGGCCGGAACGCGGTCGCGGGCGGCGGGCCGGCGGTGAGCAGATCGGGCAGCGCGGCGAGCAGCGCCCCCGCGGCCATGCCGAAGAAACCGACGGCGAGGTTGAGGCTGTAGACGCGGCTGCGTGCGTGCGGCGGCAACGGCGCCGCCAGCCACGCCTGTTCGACCGGCGCGAACGGCCCGGCGCCGCCGCCTGCGCCGCGGCCGAAACCGCCGATCACCGCCGCCGGGATGAGGATCTCGGGCCGCGCGCTGAGGAGCGCGGCGAGGGCGGCGAGGATCTGGCTGTACTCGTAGGCGAGGAGGAAGCGCCGGCGCCCGAAACGATCGCTGACCGGCCCGCTGACCAGGGTCAGTACGGCGGCGAGGAACAGTGCGCCGCTCAACACCGCGCCGATCGTCACACCGGACCAGCCCAGTGCGTGGAGGTAGAGGGTGAAATCCACCACCAGGGCGCCCTGCCCCACGCTGCGCGCGGCGCGCGCGGCGATCAGGCGGCGCGTCCCGGCGGGGAGCCGCTTGCGACGGCTTCTCGGTGGCATGGGACACTCCCCCGCCGGGCGGGTCCATGGCGGCCGGCGTGCCGCAGTGTAACAGGGCGCGCGCCTTGGGGGGGCGGGGCAAAGCGGGTAAGCTCCGGATTACACGGGCCACGGCGATTGCGATGGCGAAGAGGACACGCACGGGACCGTTGCGGATCATCGGCGGGTTGCTGGCCGCCGCGCTGGCGCTCGCCGGTGCCGGCTGCACCACCCCGCCGGCCAATCCGCGCGACGCCTGCGCGATACTCAAGGAAAAGTCCGGCTGGTATCGGGATGCGCAGCGGGCCTACAAGCGCTGGGGCGTGCCGATCCAGGTGCAGCTCGCGATCATCTATCAGGAGTCCCGCTTCCGGCACGACGCCAAGCCGCCGCGCGGGCGGCTGCTGTGGGTGATCCCGTGGGGGCGCGTCTCCTCGGCCTACGGCTACGCGCAGATCCAGGACGGTACGTGGCGCTGGTATCAGCGCGCGACCGGCCGCACCGGGGCCGACCGCGACGACTTCGCGGATGTGACCGATTTCATCGGCTGGTACGTCGCCATGGTGCACCGTACCCTCGGGGTCTCGAAGTGGGACGCCTACCATCAGTACCTCGCCTACCACGAGGGGCCCGGGGGGTACCGGCGCCGTACCTACCGCAGCAAGCCGTGGCTGCTGCGGGTGGCGCGCAAGGTCGCCGCCAACGCCCGGCGCTACCGGGCGCAGATCGCGCGCTGTCGCAGTGAACTGGAGAGCCACCACTGGTGGTGGCCGTTTTGAGGCCGCGCGGCGCGAATCCGGCGTCGCGGCGGGAATGCCGGGCGGGTCGCGCGCGTCTCCCTATCCGTATCGGCGGCGCGGATGCTGTAAGATCCGTGCGGTCCCGCCGGACTGAATCGGAGGGGCCGCGCGCGGTCATCGGCGGCGGCGGATGCCGGAGACCCGCGCCTGCGGGCGGCGGACTGTGGAGGTGTAATGTGTCGAATTTTCTCGGACGCCTGGGCGGGTTTCTGATGCTGGCCGCGGCCCTGACGCTGTCGGCTCCCGCCGTCGCGGCCCCGAAGGGGTCCGCCGGCGCCGCCGAACAGGCCCGGACCGCGAAAGTGATGGCCCGCTTCGCCGCCGCCCACTGGTTTTCCGAAGGGACCGGCAAGCGGATCATCTATGTCTTCATGGATCCGAACTGCCCGTACTGCCACAAGCTCTTCGAGGAACTGCAGCCGCAGATCGCCAAGCGCGGGCTGCAGGTGCGTTACATCATCGTCGGCTACCTCACGCCCACGAGCCAGGGCAAGGCGGCGGCGATCCTGACCGCCAAGGATCCCCTCAAGGCGCTGGAATACAACGAGCGCAACTTCGGCCGCCACGGCGACCTCGGCGGCATCGACGAGATCCTGCCCTCCAACCGCACCATCCGCGACCTGGAGAAGAACTACAAACTGCTCCAGGCGACCGGCGCGACCGGCGTCCCGGCCATGGTCGTCGTCGACCGCGACCGCGGACCGACCCTGATCCCGGGAGCGCCCGGCCCGAAGGACCTGCGCAAGATCCTCGATAACCTGCGCTGACGCGCGCGGCGCAGGTCTGCGCGCGCTCCAGCCGGGCTGCGTCGTCCTCATCGTAGCCCGTATATGGTCTCCTCCCATTTTGCAAGGCCGTGAGCGGGTCGATGGCAGGGACAGGTTGCGTCCGTATATTCGGCCTGTTGGTGAGGACCCGCGAGGGGTTCTCTGGCCACGATGAAA
>JALUXX010000057.1 GCA_027013145.1 Gammaproteobacteria bacterium
GTGTTCTATAACCGTCAGCGGCGTCATTCCCATGTTGGGCAGATGGCTCCGCTGGCATTCGAGGCGGCCAACCTGGCTGCCGGCTAATGGTCCGTTAAACCGGGGAAACTTCAATCTGTCCCCTTTGCTGCCCTTTGCTGCGTACGCCCCCCCCCTTGCCGCCGGCGCTACTGCGCCGGCGGTTCGTTCGGCTGTTGCATCGGGTAGCTCGACGCGCCCGCCGGGGAGGAACCGGTCGCGGGTGCGCTTTGCGCCGGGGGCGGCGGCGGATTCTCCCGACCGACGAAGTGAATCGGCTCCTGCCCGCGCAGCTGCGCCGGGGTGATGATGTAGTCGCCGTAGAGGCTCGGGATCCAGACGGCGTCGGCGGCCTGCTTGTTGCCGCCCGAGAGCACGTAGGTGATACCGCCGATAACGCCGCCCGATATCGCGTAGACCAGCTTAGCGGCGCCGTAGGGGATCGACGCCAGCCAGGCGGCGGCCTGCATCGCCGCGCCGGAGGAGGTCCCGCTGTCTCCGGCCGCCTGCGCCGGCGCGGTCGGCGCCAGGCCAAGCGCAATCGCGAACAGCAGTGCGGCCACCGCGCCGCGCCACCGCCCGCCACGAGTTCCAAGGTCTCGAGTCGTCATCGATTCGTCCTCCGTTGCGGCTCACGACGATCCGCGCGCAATAGCATAACGATCCGCGCGCACCTGCGCCATGGCCGGACCGCTGCAGGGTACAATGGCGGGCCGCCGGCCGGTGCGCGGCCGCAGGGTCACAGGGAAATCCGATGGCGCGAGAGGTCATCCGCATCCAGGGCGCCCGGCAGCACAACCTCAAGGGCCTCGATCTGCGCCTGCCGCTGAACGAACTCATCGTCGTCACCGGTGTGAGCGGTTCCGGAAAGTCCTCGCTGGCTTTCGACACGGTGTACGCGGAGGGCCAGCGCCGCTACGTCGAGACCTTCTCGCCCTACGCCCGCCAGTTCCTGGAACGGATGGACAAGCCGGCGGCGGATCGGATCGACGGCATCCCGCCGGCGATCGCGGTGGACCAGACCAACCCGGTACGTACGTCGCGCTCGACCGTGGGCACGATGACCGAGTTGAACGACCACCTCAAGCTACTCTTTTCGAGGGCTGCCGTCCTGTGCTGCCGCGGCTGCGGGCGCCCCGTGCGACGCGACACGCCCGAGTCCGTCCACGCCGACACGCTCGCGCGCGCCGCCGCGGCCGGCGTCGAGCGGGTCCTGATCACCTTCCCGGTCCCGGTGCCGGCGAACTTCAGCGAGGAGGAGGTCGTCGCCCTGCTCGCACGGCAGGGCTACACGCGCATCCACCGTCGCGAGGGGGCGAGCCTGGAGGTGGTCCAGGCGCGCGCGCGTACGGCGCCGGAGCGACGTGCAGCGCTCGCCGAGGCCCTGGAGGCGGCCCTGCATTACGGCAAGGGCCGGGTGAACGTGTACCCGCTCGGCGACGGGGCGGATGCGGCGCCGTGGCGCTATTCGACGACCCTGCACTGTCCGGACTGCGACCTCGAGTATCGAGACCCGGTACCGAATCTGTTCTCCTTCAACTCCCCCATCGGCGCCTGCGAGACCTGCCGCGGTTTCGGGCGCGTGCTCGGCATCGACTTCGCGGCGGTGGTCCCCGACGAATCGCTGAGCCTCGCCGGGGGCGCGGTGAAGCCGTGGCAGACCGACGCCTATCGCGAGTGCCAGGGCGACCTGATGCGCTTCGCCCGCCGCCGCGGCGTGCCCACCGATGTCCCGTGGCGGGCGCTGGACGCGGAGCAGCAACGCTGGGTTCTGGAGGGCGAGGGCCCATGGGAGGAGGGCCGGTGGTACGGTGTGCGCCGCTTCTTCGAATGGCTCGAGACCAAGGCCTACCGGATGCACATCCGGGTCCTGCTCTCGCGCTACCGCGCCTATGACACCTGCCCGGCCTGCGGCGGCGCCCGCCTCAAACCCGAGGCGCTGCTCTGGCGCATCGGCGCCGGCGCGGCGGGCTACAACCTGCACGAACTCTCCGGGCTGTCCATCGAGCGCTGCCACGCGTTCTTCCAGGCCCTGCACCTGCCCGCGCCGCTCGACGAGGCCACGGAGCGGCTGCTCGCGGAGATCCGTTCACGCCTCGGGTATCTGGTCGAGGTCGGCCTCGGCTACCTGACGCTGGGGCGCCAGTCGCGCACCCTCAGCGGCGGCGAGGTCCAGCGCATCAACCTCACGACCGCGCTGGGCACCTCGCTCGTGAACACGCTGTTCGTGCTCGACGAGCCCAGCATCGGACTGCACGCGCGCGACATCGGGCGCGTGGTCGGGATCCTCGAGCGCCTGCGCGACGCCGGCAACTCGCTGCTCGTGGTCGAACACGACGCCCAGGTGATCCGCGCCGCCGACCGCGTGCTCGACCTCGGCCCGGGCCCCGGTCGCGACGGGGGCGAGGCGGTGTTCTTCGGTACCCCGCGCGCGCTGGCGCGCGCGCGCCGCTCCCTCACCGCGCAGTATCTGTCCGGCCGGCGCACGGTGGGCGTTCCGGAGCGCCGGCGCCCGCGCGCCGAGGCCGGCGCCGTCGGCATCCTCGGTGCGGCCGAGCACAACCTGCGCGGGATCGACGTGCACCTGCCGCTCAACCGCCTGGTGTGCATCACCGGCGTGAGCGGCTCGGGCAAGTCCACGCTGATCCGCGACGTCCTCTACAACGCCCTGCGCCGGCGTCTGGGGCGGCCCGCCGATCCCCCGGGGCGCCACCGCGACGTGACCGGCGCCGAGGGGCTCGCCGACGTGGTGCTCGTCGACCAGAGCCCGATCGGGCGCACCGCGCGCTCCAATCCGGCCAGCTACGTCGGCGCACTCGATCCGATCCGCAAGCTCTTCGCCGCCGAACCCGACGCGCGCGAACGCGGCTACACGGCGGGCACCTTCAGTTTCAACTCCGGGACCGGCCGCTGCCCGACCTGCGCCGGCAGCGGCTTCGAGCACGTCGAGATGCAGTTCTTGAGCGACCTCTACCTGCGCTGCCCCGACTGCGACGGGCGCCGCTACCGGCCCGAGGTGCTCGAGATCCGCATGCGCCGCACCGGGCGCTCGGCCTCGATCGCCGACGTGCTGGCGATGACCGTGCAGGAGGCGTGCGCCTTTTTCGCGGACGAGGAGGCGGTCGTCCGCGGCCTCGCCCCGCTCCTCGAGGTCGGGCTCGGCTACCTCTCGCTGGGCCAGCCGGTGCCGACCCTGAGCGGCGGCGAGTCCCAGCGCCTCAAGCTCGCCGGGCACTTGGCCGGGCGTGCGGGGACCGCGCGGGGCCCGGGCCCGGTGCTGTTCCTGTTCGACGAGCCCACCACCGGCCTGCACTTCCACGACATCGCGGTGCTGTTGCGCGCCTTCGGCCGCCTGCTCGACGCGGGGCACTCGCTGGTCGTGATCGAGCACAACCTCGACGTGATCCGCGCCGCCGACTGGATCGTCGATCTCGGCCCCGAGGGCGGCGAGGGCGGCGGGCGCGTGGTCTGCGCGGGCCCGCCCGCGGCCGTCGCCGCCTGCGAGGCGAGCCACACCGGGGCGGCGTTGCGTACGGGCGACGTTGCGCCCGCCCCCGCGCGGCGTCCACGACCCGCCGCGGCGCGGGGGCGGGCGATCCGCATCCGCAACGCCCGCGAGCACAACCTCAAGGGCGTCGACGTCGACCTCCCGCGCGAGCGCTTCACCGTGATCACCGGAGTCAGCGGCAGCGGCAAGAGCACGCTCGCCTTCGACATCCTCTTCGCGGAGGGCCAGCGGCGCTACCTGGAGTCGCTCAACGCCTACGCGCGCCAGTTCGTGCAGCCGGCCGCGCGCGCCGAGGTCGACGCCGTCTATGGGATCCCGCCGACGGTGGCCATCGAGCAGCGCACCAGCCGCGGCGGGCGCAAGAGCACGGTGGCGACGATCACCGAGATCCATCACTTCCTGCGGCTGCTGTTCGCGCGCCTCGGCGTACAGCACTGCCCGGACTGCGGTGTCGCCATCGAGCCGCAGACCGCCGACACGATCGTCGCGCGCATCCTGCGCCGCTGGCGCGGGCGTGCGGTCCGCGTCCTGGCGCCGCTGGTGACGGCACGCAAGGGCTACTACACCGATCTCGCCCGTTGGGCGCGGGCGAAGGGCTACCCGCAGCTCGTCGTGGACGGGGCCGAGGTCCCCACCGATCCGTGGCCCCGCCTGGAGCGCTTCCGCGAACACGACATCGACCTGCCCGTGGCCGCGCTGACGGTAGGCCCGCGCACCGAGGGCGAACTGCGGGCGGCCGTCGCCACCGCGCTCGACTTCGGCAAGGGCACGGTGCGCGTGGCGCCCGCGCGCGGCGCCCCGGCGCTGTTCTCCGTGCACCGCGCCTGCCCCGGCTGCGGGCGCAGCTTCCCGGAGCCGGACCCGCGCCTGTTCTCCTACAACTCCCGTCACGGCTGGTGCCCCGCGTGCTTCGGGACCGGGCTCGTCCTGGAAGGCTTCGACGCCGAGCAGACCGGCGAGGAGATCTGGTGGAACCGGTGGTGGGAGGGCGAGGAGCGCCCGTGCCCGGCCTGCGACGGCCGGCGGCTGCGCCCCGAGGCGCTGGCCGTGCGTCTTGCGGGGCGCGACATCAGCGCCTACACGGCCCTGTCGGTGGCGGCTGCCGCGCGCACCTTCGCGACGCTGCGACTGCGCGGACGCGCGGCGGAGATCGCGCGCGCGCCCTTGGCCGAAATCGCGACACGCCTCGCCTTCCTGCGCGAGGTCGGGCTCGACTACCTGACCCTCGATCGCGCCGCGCCCACGCTGAGCGGCGGTGAGGCGCAGCGCATCCGCCTCGCCGCGCAGCTCGGCTCCAGTCTGCGCGGGGTGTGCTACGTCCTCGACGAACCCACCATCGGCCTGCACGCGCGCGACAACCGCCGCCTGCTCGACACGCTCGAAGGCCTGCAGCGCAAGGGCAACACCGTGGTGGTCGTCGAGCACGACGAGGAGACGATCCGCCGCGCCCATCACGTCATCGACCTCGGTCCGGGCGCCGGCACGCACGGCGGGCGCGTGGTCGCGGCGGGCAGCGCGCACGCCCTCGTGCGCAACCCCGAATCGGTGACCGGGCGCCTGCTGGCGCGTCCCCCGGTACACCCGATGCGCCCGCAACGGCGCCCCGTGCAGCTACGCGGGCGCGGCGCGCCGGCGCTGCGGATCGAAGGTGCGAGCCTGCACAACCTGCGCGGTGTCGACGTGCGCATCCCGCTCGGACGCCTGGTGTGCGTGACCGGCGTGAGCGGCAGCGGCAAGAGCAGCCTGCTGCGCGGGGTGCTGCTGGAGAACCTGCGCGCGCTGCTCGCCCGCGGGCGCCGGCGCGGCGCGCGCCCGCGCCCGCGCGGGTGCCGGGCACTGCACGGCTGGGAGGGGTTGCGGCGCGTGCTCGAGGTCGACCAGACCCCGATCGGCAAGACTCCGCGTTCCTGCCCGGCGACCTACGTCGGAATCTGGGACGGAATCCGCCGACTCTACGCGCAGACCCCCGAGGCACGGCTGCGCGGCTACGGCCCCGGCCGCTTCTCGTTCAACGTCTCCGGGGGGCGCTGCGCGGCCTGCGAGGGCCAGGGCGTCAAGCGCATCGAGATGAGTTTCCTGCCGGACGTGACGGTCGCCTGCGAGGTCTGCGGCGGGCGGCGTTTCAACGCGGAGACGCTGGAGGTGCGCTACCGCGATCGTAGCATCGCGGACGTGCTCGAGACGAACGCGGCGGATGCGGCCGAGCTGTTCGGCGAGCATCCGCGCATCCGCCATGCGCTGCGGCTCATGGACGAGGTCGGGCTCGGCTACCTGACGCTGGGCCAGCCCAGCCCCACGTTGAGCGGCGGCGAGGCCCAACGCCTCAAGCTGGTCACGGAACTTGCGCGCGTGCGGCCGGATGCGGGCGCCGGCACCGGCGGCGATACGCTCTACGTGCTCGACGAACCCACCATCGGCTTGCACATGGCGGACGTGGAGAAGCTCGTGCGCGTGCTGCACCGCCTCGTCGACGCCGGCCACAGCGTGCTGGTGATCGAACACAACCTCGACGTCGTCGCCGAGGCCGACTGGGTGATCGACCTCGGCCCGGAGGGCGGCGAGCGCGGCGGGCGCATCGTCGCCCAGGGGCCGCCCGAGACCGTCGCCACGCGCCGCCGCTCGCACACGGGCGCCATCCTCGGGGATTTCCTGCGCGTACGGCGCCCGTAGGGCTTTCCCCGACGGCGTCGCCTGATGGGAACCCTCGTCGGCCCGATCGAAGGCGTCGGCCGGGCAAGCCCGGCCCTACCCCACCGCTCATGCCGAGGGCGTACCCGGGCGGCGTTCACCCCGCCGGCGACGCTTCATCAAAACCACATCGGCCCGATCGAGAGCGTCGGCCGGGCAAGCCCGGCCCTACCCCACCGAGGGGGCGCCCGTAGGGCGGGGCTCGCCCCGCGGGCGACCCGCTTTCATGCCGTGCCCATGCGCTCGTTCTTGCGGATCAGATAGAGGTTGCGCAGATAGATCGCCGAATTGGGGAGATAGGCGAGGATGCCCACCGGGTCGCGCTGGAAGATGAAGTAGAGCAGCATGATCAGGCTGCCGCCGATGCTCCAGTACCAGAACGTGGTGGGGATCACGCTCTTGCCGGCACGTTCGGAGGCCATCCACTGGATGATGAAGCGCATGGAAAAGGCCACGGTCCCGATCAACCCGAGGATGGTCAGGTAGCTCCAGTCGAGACCGAATACGCGGTGCGGGTCGGTCAACCAGACGCCTTTGTACGCACAGTTCATGGCGGATCACTCCGGCGGGATGCGTTCGGTTACGGAGTAGCGGATCATGCGTTTCTTCATCCAGCGCACGGCGAACATGTCGATCACCGCACCGGCGCGGTCGAGCACGCCGTAGTGGCTGCTTCCGCTGCGCCGCTCCCGGTTGGTCACCGGGACCTCGGTCACGCGGAAACCCTGGAGCCCGATGAGGATTGGCAGGAAGCGGTGCACGCCCTTGAAGAACGGAACCTGTTCGATACACTCGCGGCGCAGCGCGCGGTAGGTGCAGCCGGCGTCGGTGATGGGATCGCGGAGGATGCGGCTGCGGATGCCGTTGGAGATGCGTGAGACCACGCTCTTGATCCAACTGTCGCCCGCGCGCCGGCTCTGCCGGCGCGTGCCGCATACGCAGTCGGCTTCGCGCAGGGCGGCGAAGAACGCCGGCAGGTCGCGCGGGTCGTTCTGCAGGTCGGCATCGAGGGTGACGAGGATGCGCCCGCGCGCGGCGCGCATCGCCGCGAAGCTCGCGGCCGATTCGCCGCAGTTGCGCTCGAAACGCTGCGCGCGCAGGCGCGGGTGCGTGGCGGCGAGGCGCTGCAGCACCTCCCAGGAGCCGTCGGTACTGCGATCGTCGGTGATGACGATCTCGTAGTCGAGGCCCAGGGCGTCGGCCTGGGCCTCGATGGCCTCGACGAGCGGCCCGAGGTTGTCCTTCTCGTTGTAACAGGGAACCGTGAAGCTGACCTCGGGACCGGCCATCTACCGGGCGCCCCCCGCCCCCCGGGCCTTCTCCCCGCCCCGGTACTCGGCAATCGCGGCCGCGACGCGCTCGGCATCGGCGATGGGGAGTTCGCCGTAGATGGGCAGCGACAGGATCTCGCCGACCAGCGCCTCGGTGCGCGGCAGCGCGGGGATGTCGTCGTAGCGCGCGGTGATCGCCGGCTGCTGGTGGTTGGCGACGGGATAGTGGATGCCGGTGGCGATCCCCCGCTCCTTGAGCCAGGCGGCCAGGGCGTCGCGCTCGCGCGTGCGGATCACATACATATGGTAGACGGACTCCGCCCACGGCGCCTCCGTCGGCGTCTCCACGAGACCGGCGAGGCGCTCGCCGTAGAGGGCGCCGACCTCGCGGCGACGCGCGTTGAGGGCATCGAGGTGGCGCAGCATCACGCGCCCGACCGCCGCCTGGATCTCGTTGAAGCGCAGGTTGTAGCCGACCATCTCGTGGGTGAACTTGCTCTTGCGCCCGTGGTTGCGCAGCATGCGCACCTTCTCCGCCACCTGGTCGTCGTTGGTCATGATGCAGCCGCCGTCGCCGAGCACGGTCAGGTTCTTGGATGGGTAGAAGGAGAAGGCGCTCGCCGTGCCGATGGAACCCACGCGCCGCCCGCGGTAGCGGGCCCCGTGCGCCTGGGCGCAGTCCTCCAGCACCCACAGCTTGTGGCGTTCGGCGACGGCCATGATGCGGTCCATGTCGGCCGGGTGCCCGTAGAGGTGCACGGGCAGGATGCCGACGGTGCGCGGCGTGATCGCGGCCTCCACCGCGGCCGGGTCGAGACAGTAGGTCTCGTCGACGTCGACGAACACCGGCTTCGCCCCGCAGTGGATCAGCGGCTCCACCGAGGGGAAGGCGGTGTGGGAGGGGATGATGACTTCGTCGCCCTCCGACAGCCCCATCGCCTGATGGAGCAGCATGACCGCGGCCGTCCACGAGGAGGACAGCACGCAATGCTTCATGCCCACGTAGGCGGCCAGTTCCTCCTCGAAGGCGCGCGACTCGGCGCCGAGGATATAGCTTCCGGAATCGAGCGCCCGCAGTGCCGCCTCGCGGATCTCGTCGTTGAGAAAAACCCGTGACAGTGGGATCTTGTTCATCGGTTCATTTCCTTCGAAAAGAGGGTAAGAGGGAGGAACGGGGGGCGCCCGCGGGTCATGCCTCGAGCGGCAGGGTGCGGCGTTCGCGTGCGGAATCGAGCGCGCGCTCGATCACCCGCACCGACCAGTATCCGGCCCAGCCGTCCGCCGCCGGCGGGCTGCGATCGGCGACCGACTGCAGGAATGCGCGCACCTCCGCGAGCAGCGGCTCCTCGGGCGGGAACTCCAACTGGCGAGTGGTCTCCTCGACCGCGACGATGCCGTTCCGCCCGACCTCATGGCGGGCCTCGACCATGCGCACCTTGTATTGCGCCACGTTGAAATCGCAGATCGCGCTGGCGCGTTCGCCGAGCACCTTGACCTCGCGATACTTGCCCGGCGTGTGGTAGCCGGTCTCGATGAACGCCGAGACGACGGCGCCATCGGGACCCTCGTAGTCGAGCGCGATCCAGGACTCGTCGTCCATCCCGCGCCCGAGAAAGTCGTTGAGCACCGCGGTCACTCGCACGGGCGGGCCGCCCATGAACAGGTTGAACAGATCGACGAAGTGTATCGCGTCGGCGAAGGTGACGCCGCTGTCGTTGCGGGGACGCTTGAAGCCGCTGAAGTTGCCGCGCAGGATCTTCAGACGCCCGAACTCGCCCGCGGCGATCGCGCGCGTCAACCACTGGGCGGCGGGATCGAAGCGGAAGATGTGCCCGACCTGCAGGATCCGCTGTTTCGACTCGGCCAGCTCGACGAGGTCGCGCGAGTCCGCCGACTCCAGGGTCAGCGGCTTCTCCACGAATACGTCCTTGCCGGCATCGAGGTAACGCCGGCACAGCTCGTGGTGCGATTGCGCCGGGGTCGCCACCAGCGCGCAGTCGACGCGATCGAGAAAGGCGTACGGGTCGGTGGACAGGCGCTCGGCGGGCAGCCCCGACTCGGCGAGCTTCTCGAGGCGCGCGGCATCGGTGTCGGCGCAATAGAGTTCCACGGGGAGCCCGCGCAGGACGCGCAGGTGGTTGGCGCCCCAGCGGCCGAGGCCGAGGAGGACGACGCGGGTGGGAGAGGCATCCGTTTCGGGCATGTGGGGTCGGGTTCCTGTGTCGAGTGGGCGGAGAGATTGTAGGGGATAGGGGCGGGCCCACCAAGCGGCGCCGGCCGCGGCGGGCGGCTCAGTCGAATTTGCGGATCAGTTCGGGGTCGCGCGCGATCGCCGCCGCGCTCCACACCGCGAGACCCTCGCCGCGGTAGAGCTGGCGGTACACGGGTGCCGGCTCGCCGCGCGGCGGCCAGTGGCGCAACGACAGATAGGCGACGACGTAGCCATCGGGGTGCGCCCGGACCCAATCCAGTAGCGCCGGCCCCTGCACCTCCGCAACGGGGGTCTGCAGGCGCGCGTAGAAGTTGAACTGCCCGTGGTAGGAGCTGTCGGCGACGGCGATCGGGGCACCGACCGCGGCCACGTCGTGCAGAAAGGCGCTCACGGGACGCAGGTCGTAGGCCGGCCAGGAGGCCCGGAAGAGCCCGCCGGCGAGGAGGAGCAGCATCACCCAGGTGGAGGCGGCGAGGACCTGTGCTCGTCCTGCGGCCTCCAGCCGGTGCAGCCAGCGCATCAGGCTCAGCCCGATCGCGGCCAAGGCCGCGGCCAGCGCGCCGGCGAACGTCAGCGGGACGTCGCGCGTCCAGATCAGCGCATGCGCCAGCCGTCCGCTGAACGGCAGGTAGACCCAGAACGCCGCCAGGAGGAGGAACACGAGGGCCGGGAGCAGCAGGCGGGTGGGCGGCGGGGGTGAAGCCGTCAGTGCGCGCGCGAGCAGCAACGCCAACGGCGGGAAGATCGGCAGCAGATAGTGCGGCTGCTTGCCGCTGATCAGCGAGAAGACCACCAACACCGGCAACGACCAGGCCAGACACAGGCGCACCTCGGGGCGATCGAGGCGGCGTGCGACGGCGCCGAGCGCCCGCCAGGCATCGGGCCACAGCGCCCAGGGGAAGAGCAGCACCGGGAGCAGCGGCAGGTACCACCACCACGGCCTGCGGTGCGAGAAGGAATGGACCGTATAGCCTGCGGTCTGGTGCCAGGTCATATCGATGAAGTAGTGCAGGCCGCCCTGGATCGCCATGGGGATCAGCCACAGGAGCGCGATCCCCGCGGCGATCAGCGTCGCCGCGCCCAGGCCCCGGTACCATGCACCCCAGGTCAACCCGGCCGGGCGCCCGCCCTTCATCCACCACGGCGCGAGCAGCCCGACGGCGAGAACCGGAATGAAGACCACGGGGCCCTTGGCGAGGATGCCGAGACCGAGGCCGAGGCCGGCGAGGGCGAATCCCCCGCGCGCGGCGCCGCGCCACACGCGCAGCAGACCGAGGATCGCCGTCAGCGCGCACGCGGCCAGCAGCAGGTCGAACATCGTCGCCGACGTGAACACCGCCCAGTAAAAGGTACCGAGGAGGATCGTCGGGGCCAGCGCCGCGGTGCGCTCGTCGTCGGGCCAGAGCCGCCGCGAGATCCGCGCCGTCAGCCACAGCGCCGCCAGGCCCGCGAGCGGGCTCACCAGGCGCGCCCACCACGCGTGGACGCCGAACACCAGCCAGCCGAGTTCCATCAGCCAGAACAGCAGCGGCGGCTTGCCGTCGTAGGTGTGGCCGTTGAGGTACGGCACCCACTGGCTGTGACGCCACCACATCTCCCAGGCCACCGAGAGGTAGCGGGTCTCGTCGATGGGGATGACGGTGCGCAGCGTGAGCGTGCCCACGGTGAGCAACAGCCAGCCCCATACCCAGAACGGCGGTGAGGTCCTGGTCGGCATGGTGGCACGTGCGGTGCGCGCCGGCGGGGCGGTGGACAGCGTGCCGGCGGGCGTGAAAGGACGACGCGGCGCAGTATATCGGCTTTCCCCGGCGGGTTCACCTGCCCGCCGGCGGGCCGGCGGGCGCGGCTGTGGCATCATGGTGCGACGCCTGTACCCGCCTTGCGGAGTCGTCGCCACACCGCCATGGAAGAACTGTTCGCCGCGCTCGAATCCGGCGCCACCGTCGTGACCGCGAGCCGCCACCTCGCGCGCCATCTCGCCGACGCGCTCGACCGCGAACGGGCCCGGGGCGAGGCGGCATGGGCCGGTGCCGACGTGCTGCCCTACGCGGCCTGGCTCGAGCGCACCTGGGAGGCGGGGCTCGACGCCGGGGTGTGGGACGACGCGGACGGGCCGCCGGCGCTGCTCAACGCCGCCCAGGAGGCGGCCCTCTGGGAGCGGGTCGTCGAGGGCTCGGCGCGCAGCGGGGCGACGCTGCTGCAGCCGGCCGGGGCGGCCCGCGCCGCACGGACGGCCTGGGGACTGCTCGCGGCGTGGCGCTGCCGACTCGATGCGCACGGCGCGCTGCTCGACGCCGACGGGGAGGCCCTCCTGCGCTGGGGGGCGGCGGTCCGGCGCCGGCTCGAGCGCCACGGCTGGATCGATTCCCCGGCACTGCCGGACCGGCTCGCGGCCGCATTTCGCGCGGGCGAACTCGCGCCGCCGCGGCAGTTGGTGCTGGCCGGCTTCGACACGTTCACCCCGCAGCAGGAGGCCCTCTGGGAGGCCCTGCGCGCGGCCGGCGCGCAGGTGCACGTGCAAACGCCGGCGCCGGGGCCGGGTGCCGCGGTGCGCACCGCCTGCGCGGATGCAGCCCGGGAGATCGAGGCGGCGGCGCACTGGGCCCGTGGACTGCTGGAGACGGGCGTCTCCGGCCCCGTGGGCATCGTCGTCCCGGACCTGGCGGGCCGGCGCGCGGAGGTCGAGCGTGCGCTCTTCGCGGTGCTCGACCCCGGCGCCGTGCTCCCGGGGTCCGGCGCGCGCCCGCGGCCCTTCCACCTGTCGCTGGGCGCGCCTCTGGCCGCGGCGCCGCCCGTGCACACGGCGCTGCAGCTGCTGGAGCTGGCCGCGACGGCGCGTATGTCCCTGGAGCGGGCCGGGGCGCTGCTGCGCTCCCCGTTCCTGGGCGGGTGGCCGCAGGAGCGCTGGGCGCGCGCGCGGCTCGACGCGGCCCTGCGCCGCGGGGGCGGCACCGAGGTCACCGCGGCCCGCCTGCGCCGCGAGGCGCTGAGCGCCGCCGGCGGACGGCCGGCGTGCCCGCGGCTCGCGGCCGGGCTGGGGAGGCTCGCGGACGGCGGTCCGGACCTGCCCCGGCGGGCGACGCCCGAGCGCTGGGTCCACGCCTGGTCACGGATACTGGCGGCGTTCGGGTGGCCGGGCGACGGCCCGCTCGACAGCACCGCCCACCAGAGCGTCGAGGCCTTTCGCGAACTGCTGTCCGCGTTCGCGGGCCTCGGGGAGATCACCGGCCCCCTCGATGGCCCGGGGGCCGTCGGCCGCCTCGCACGCCTGGCCCGAGAGCGCGTGTTCCAGCCCGCCGACGATCCGCCGGCACCGGTGCAGGTCCTCGGCCTCCTGGAGGCCGCAGGCCTGCACTTCACGCACCTGTGGATCACCGGGCTGCACGACGAGACCTGGCCGCCGGCGCCCGAGCCGCACCCGTTCATCCCGGTCGCCCTGCAGCGCCGCCTCGGGATGCCGCACGCCGACGCCGCGAGCGAACGGGCCTGGGCGGCGCGTGTGACCGAGCGGCTGCTCGCGGGCGCGCCTGCGGTCGTCATCTCGCATCCGCTGCGCGACGGCGACCGCCCGCTGCGGGCGAGCCCGCTCATCGCCCATCTGCCGGAGGGTCGGCCCGACGATCCGGGAGCGGTGCACCCCGGCGGCTTCGCCGCGCGCGTGCACGCCGCCGCGCCGGGCCTGGAGGCGGTGGACGACCCGACCGGGCCGCCCCTGTCCGGTGCCCAACCCGCCGGCGGCGGGAGCGGGCTGTTCCGCGACCAGGCGGCGTGTCCCTTTCGCGCCTTCGCGCGACACCGGCTCGGCGCCGTGGGTCTCGAGCGCCCCGGGCCCGGCCTCGACGCGCGCGAGCGCGGGACCCTGGTCCATCGCGTCCTCCAGGCGGTGTGGGACGACCTGGGCTCGCAGCGGGAACTCCGGGCCTCGAACGCGCAGGCGCTCGCCGCCCGCGTCGCGGCGGCGGTCGACCCGGTACTGCGGCGCTTCGCCGCCGAGGCCCGCTCCGGCATGGGGGCGCGTTTCCTCGCGCTCGAGCGCGAGCGGCTCGTGCACCTCGCGCTCGCGTGGCTGGCACTCGAGGCCGGGCGTCCCCCGTTCGCGGTCGCGGCGCAGGAGCGCGAGCGGCGCACGGCGATCGGCGGCCTCGAGGTCACCCTGCGCCCCGACCGCATCGATCGGCTCCCCGACGGGCGCCGCATCGTGATCGACTACAAGACCGGGGACGCGAGCACCGGGAAATGGAGCGGCGACCGCCCCGACGATCCGCAGCTGTTGCTCTATGCCGCCGCCTCCGATGCGCCGGACCGCGGGGGCGGGGTCGCCGCGCTCGCCTTCGCGGTGCTCCGCCCCGGGCGCCTGCGCTTCGCCGGCTTCGCCGTCGAGGAAGGCATCCTCCCCGGGGTGAAGCCGCCGCCCGACGGCGGTTGGGAGGCGTGGCTCGACGACCGGCGTCGGGTGCTCGAGGATCTCGCGACGCGCTTCCGCGCCGGCGAGGCGGGGGTCGATCCCGCGCGCGGGCGCGCGACCTGCCGCTATTGCGAGCTGCCCACCCTGTGCCGGATCGCCACGGACGCAACGGATGACGACTGAGCCGGAAGACGCGGCTGCGCGCGAACGGGCGCTCGACCCGGAGCGCTCCTTTCTCGTTCAGGCCCCGGCCGGATCGGGCAAGACGGAGCTGCTGACGCGGCGCTATCTGCGGCTGCTGGCCACCGTCGACGCCCCCGAGGAGGTCCTCGCCATCACCTTCACGCGCAAGGCGGCGGGCGAGATGCGGGCGCGCATCCTCGAGGCGCTGCGGGCGCCGGCCGCGGACGACCCCCACCGGGCGCGCACGCACGCGCTGGCGCAGGCCGTACGCCGGCGCGATCGCGAACTCGATTGGGGCCTCGCGCAGCACCCGGCGCGCCTGCGCATCCAGACCATCGACTCGCTGTGCGCGGGCCTCACGCGGCGCTTGCCGTGGGTGACCCGCTTCGGCGCCCCGCCGACGGTCGCGGAGCCCTTCGACGCGCTCTACCGCGAGGCGGCGCGTGCGACGCTGCGCAGCGTCGAGACCGGGTCGCGGTGGTCGGAGGCGGTCGCGCGGCTGCTGCTCCACCTCGACAACGACTTCCCGCGCGTCGAATCGCTGCTCGTCGACCTGCTCGGGCGCCGCGACCAATGGCAGCGTCACCTGCGGCGGCGCGCGGAGCTGGAGTCGGGCGCGTTGCGCCGCGAGTTGGAGACGGTGCTGGCACGCGAGATCGGCGCCCGCCTGGCCGCGCTGCGCGCGCGCCTCGCCGCCGCGGCCGGGGACGCGCTCGTACGCCTCGCCGACTACGCCGGACGGACGCTCGCGCGCAAAGGCGCCGACTCGCCGATCGTCGCCTGCGCCGGGCTCGACGCGCTGCCCGCCGCCGACGCGACCGGACTCGAACGCTGGCGCGGGATCGCGGCCCTGCTCCTGACCCAGGACGGTGCCTGGCGGCGCACCCTAAATGCCACCAGCGGGGTGCCCGCGGGCAAGGACCCGGAAGCGGCGCGGATGCGCGCGGCGGGACTCGAACTGCTGCAAGGACTGGCCGACGATACGGCGCTGGCCGCCGCCCTGCACGCGGTGCGCGCGCTGCCGCCGCCGCGCTACGAGGACGGGCAGTGGACGCTGTTGCAGGCCCTGTTCGAGCTGCTGCATCTGGCGCTCGCGCAACTGCGCGTGGTGTTTCAGGCGCACGGGCGGGTCGACTACGTGGAGATCGAGCAGGCGGCCGTCGAGGCGCTGGGCGCGGAGGATGCGCCCACCGACCTCGCGCTGGCCCTCGACCACCGCGTCCGCCACATCCTGGTCGACGAATTCCAGGACAGCTCCTACTCGCACTACGAGCTGCTGCGCCGGCTGACGGCCGGGTGGGCCCCGGGGGACGGGCGCACGCTGTTCGTGGTGGGCGATCCGATGCAGTCGATCTACCGCTTCCGCGAAGCCGACGTGGGGCTCTACCTCGACGCGCGCGCGCACGGGATCGGCGCCCTGTCCCTGGAGCCGCTGTACCTGTCGGCCAACTTCCGCGCCGCCGCGGGCCTGATCGACTGGATCAACGCGACCTTCCCGGCCGTGTTCCCGGCGGCGGAGGACGCCGGTGCGGGCGCCGTCGCGTATCGTGCCTGCCGCGCGGTACGCGCGCGGGAACCGGGACCCGCCGTGGAGGTGCACGCGCTCGTCGACCCGGAGCCGGGCGCGCAGACCGAGACGATCCTGCGCCTGATCGCCGCGGCGCGCGCATCCGACCCCGAGGGACGCATCGCCGTCCTGGTGCGGGCGCGCAGTCATCTCGACGCGCTCCTGCCCGCCCTGCGCCGGGCCGGGATCGCCTTCCTGGCGCTCGACGTCGACGCCCTCGGGGAGCATCCGGCCGCGCGCGACCTGCTGGCGCTGACCCGCGCCCTGCTCCACCCCGCCGACCGCATCGCCTGGCTGTCGGTGTTGCGCGCGCCCTGGTGCGGCCTCACGCTCGCCGACCTGCACGCGCTCGTGGACGGCGCGGCAGCCGACGCGCCGGTGCCGGAGCTGTGGGGCGATCCCGCGCGGGTCGCGGCGCTGAGCGCCGCGGGGCGCGCGCGCCTCGAACGCGCCGTCGCAGTTCTCGAGGCCGCCCTCGCCGAGCGCGGCCGCCGCGGCCTCGCGGCGTGGATCGAAGGGACATGGCTCGCCTTGGGGGGCCCGGCATGCACCGACGCGGCGGGGTTCGAGGCGGCGCGGCGGTATCTGGCGCTGCTCGACGAACTCGACGCCGGCGGCGACCTGGAGGATCCTGCCATGCTCGAGGAACGCCTCGCGCAACTGCGCGCACCGGCCGATCCGACGGCGGGCGAGTCGGTGCAGATCCTGAGCATCCACAAGGCCAAGGGGTTGGAGTTCGACACCGTGATCGTGCCGGGGCTGGAGCGCCCCCCCCGGCCGCGCGGCCGCCCGCTGCTGCGCTGGATCGAACGGCGCGGGCGCGACGGGGCCGAGCTGCTGCTCGCCCCCATCGCCGCCGCGGGGGCCGATGAGGATCCGATCTACCGCTACCTTCGCGATCTCGAGGCGGCGGCCGATCGCCACGAGGCCGCGCGCGTGCTCTACGTCGCCTGCACCCGGGCGCGCCGGCGCCTGCACCTGATCGGCGCGGCCCGGGGAGCGGACGGGGGGCTGGAACCGCCGCCGGCCGATTCCCTGCTGGCCCTCCTGTGGCCGGCGCTGCGCCCGCGCTTCGAGGCGGCCGCGGCGCGGGCCGCGGCCGGCGACCTGGCGCCGGCGACGCCGCCGCGGTCCGCGCCGCCGCTCCTGCGTCTGCCCGCCGGCTGGCGCGCGCCCGCGCCCCCGCCGCCGGCATGGACCGCCCCGCCGCCGGCGCGGGTGCTGCACGCCGCGGCGGTGGCGTTCGAATGGGCCGGCGATACCGCACGCCACGTCGGCACCGTCGTGCACCGCATCCTGCGGCGCATCGCGCACGAGGGGCTCGACACCTGGGACGCGGGGCGCCTCGCGCGCGCGCAGGGGGCGTGGCGCGCGGCGCTGCGCCGCCTCGGGGTCGCGCCCGGGGAACTGGACGCGGCGTGCGCGCGGGTGCACGCCGCACTCGCGGCGGTGCTCGACGATCCGCGCGCGCACTGGATCCTCGCCGCCGACCACACACAGGCGCGCAACGAGTGGGCCGTCCACGGCGTCGTCGACGGCGTCATCCGGCGCGTCGTGATCGACCGCACCTTCGTCGACGGGGCGGGCCGGCGCTGGATCATCGATTACAAGACCGGCGTGCACGCGGGCGCCGGCGTCGAGGCGTTCCTCGACCGCGAGCGCGAACGCTACCGCGCGCAGCTCGAGGCCTACGCCGCGCTGCTGGCGCGGCTCGACGCGCGTCCGCTGCGCCTCGGGCTGTATTTCCCGCTGCTGCGCGGGTGGCGGGAATGGGAGCCTGAAGGCGGAGGGTGATCCCCGCGGCGCGCATCCGGGACACCCCGCTTCGTGGTGCGACGGCCGCCGCGGCGAGCGCAACACGGGAGCGGCGGGCGCCGCGGGCCGGGCTGGCGCGCCGACTCCGGTTCGGGTAGCGTGGTGGGCGACGGGACAGGGCGGAAACTCCGACATGCCGGCGAGCTTCGACGGAAAACTGGTGGTGGCGATCTCCTCGCGTGCGCTCTTCGACCTCGAGGACAGCCACCGCGTGTTCACCGAGCACGGCGTGGACGCCTACTGCCGCTACCAGATCGAGCACGAGAACGAGGTGCTCGAGCCCGGCGTGGCCTTCCCCCTGGTGCAGAAGCTGCTCGCCCTCAACGAACGCGCGCCGGGTGCACCGCGCGTGGAGGTCATCCTGCTCTCGCGCAACAGCGCCGACACCGGCCTGCGCGTGTTCAACTCCATCCAGCATTACGGCCTGGCGATCAGCCGCGCGGCCTTCACCGGCGGCGAGAGTCCCTATCGGTATGTGCCCACGTTCGGCGCGCACCTGTTCCTGTCGGCCGACCCCGACGACGTGACCCACGCCCTCGACACCGGCGTGGCCGCCGCCACCATCCTGCCCTCCAAGGTCGGCCTCAACCCGGGCGCGCAACTTCGCATCGCCTTCGACGGCGACGCGGTGGTCTTCTCCGATGAGGCCGAGCGCGTCTACCAGACGCGCGGGCTGGCGGCGTTCACCGAGGCCGAGCGCGCCGCCGCCAACGAGCCGCTGCCCGGGGGGCCGTTCAAGGACTTCCTCGCCGCGCTGCACCGCATCCAGTCCGAGTACCCGCCGGAGGACTCGCCCATCCGCACGGCGCTGTTCACCGCCCGCTCGGCGCCCGCGCACGAGCGGGTCATCCGCACGCTGCGCGCCTGGAACATCCGCATCGACGAGGCGGTCTTCCTCGGCGGGCTGAGCAAGGGCGCGTTCCTGCGCGCCTTCGGCGCCGACATCTTCTTCGACGACCAGCGCGGACACTGCGACTCGGCGCGCGAGCACGTCCCCACCGGACACGTACCGCATGGCGTCGCCAACCGCTGAGGGCGCGGCCGGCGGTCTGGCGCGCGCGCGCGGGCGCGCGCGCCTGTGGCGGCGGTTCCAGCGCGAGGGGATCCCGTGGTACCTCGCGCGCCACTACTGGTGGGCCTATCTGTGGCGCGCCGGCGTGCGCTTCTGGGACCACCCGCGCGTCATCAATGCGGTTCTCTTCGGGCAGTACCGCCGCCTGATGGATACGACCCTGCGCCGCGTGGGCGCGGCGCCGGCCGGGCGCACGCTGCAGTTGACCTGCGTCTACGGCACGTTCGCCTTGCACCTCGCGCGCGCCGCGGGCCCGGAGTTCTACCTGATGGACGTGGCCGGCGTACAGCTCGAGGCGGCGCGACGCAAGCTGAACGCGCACGCCGGCGGTGGACATCTGGCGCGCATGGATGCCGAAGCGCTCGCGTACGCCGACGCCTGCTTCGATACCATCGTCATCTTCTTTCTGCTCCATGAGCTGCCCGACGCCGCACGCCGCAACGTCCTCGCCGAGGCGGTGCGGGTCGCGCGCCCCGGTGCGCGCCTGATCGTGACCGAGTACGGGCCCGTCGGCCGCAGCCACGCCTTGCACCGCAGACGTTGGTTGCGCCGTCTGCTCGCAGCCGCCGAGCCGTTTCTGCCCGGGTTCTGGGTGCAGGACCTCGATGAACTGCTCACCCAGGCGGCGCGGCACGCCGGCAGGTCGATCTCCGGCGGCGCAGCGACACCCGTGTTCGGCGGCTTCTACCGCGTGACCGACTACCGCGTGGGACCGCGGCCCGGCCCGAGCCCCTGACGCCCCGGCGCCGTATCGCCGCCATGCAGTCTTTCCTTTCGCCACACGTCCCGAGCTTACGATGACGGATCCCGCCGCAAGCCGCCCAAGCCCTGCCGGGGCGCGCGTCGGCGTGCTCGTCACCAACCTCGGGACCCCGGATGCACCGACGCCGCGCGCGCTGCGCCGCTACCTGCGCGAGTTCCTCGCCGACCGGCGCGTCGTCGATCTGCCGCGCGCCTTCTGGCTGCCGCTGCTGTGGGGCGTCATCGCCCCGCTGCGCGGGCGGCGGGTGGCGCAGAACTACCGCAAGGTGTGGACCGACGAGGGTTCGCCGCTGCTCGCCATCACGCGCCGGCAGACCGCGGCGCTGCGGCGCGAACTCGCGGCGCGCGGGGCCGGCGAGGTGGCCGTCGAGTTCGGTATGCGCTACGGGGAGCCGTCGATCCGCGCCGCGCTCGAGGCCCTGCGCGGGATCGAACGGCTGCTGATCCTGCCGCTGTACCCGCAGTACTCCGCGAGCACCACCGGCTCGACCTTCGATGCCGTGGCCGCGGTGCTCACCGGCTGGCGGCGGATCCCGGAGCTGCGGATGATCGCCGACTACCACGACGCCCCGGGCTACATCGACGCCCTCGCCGCCTCGATCCGCGCACACCGCGGCGCCGACGCGCACGCGCGGCGGCTGCTGTTCTCCTTTCACGGGCTGCCCCGGCGCTACGTCGCCGCCGGCGATCCCTACGAGGCGCAGTGTCGGACCACGGCGCGCCTGGTCGCCCACGCCCTGGACCTGCCCGAGGCGGCCTGGACCGTGACCTTCCAGTCCCGCTTCGGGCGCGAGGAGTGGCTGCAGCCGTACACGGACGCGACCCTGCGGGCCCTGCCCGGCCAGGGGGTGAAGGCGGTGGACGTCGTCTGCCCGGGCTTCGCGGCCGACTGCCTGGAGACCCTCGAGGAGATCGCGGAGCAGAACCGCGCCTGGTTCCTCGAGGCCGGGGGCGCGTCGTTCCGTTACCTTCCGGCGCTCAACGACACGCCGGAGCACATCCGCTTCCTGGCCGACCTCGTCGCCGGACACCTTGCCTGACAGGCGGTTGAAAAACAGCGCGCAAAGGGCGAGGGACCGGGACTCAACCACCGCCGGGCGCCGGCCGAGATAAGATAGAAGGGGCGCTTCACGGCGGGTGCGGCGTCGTCCGGCACGGGTGGCGATGATGACGCAGGAAGGGGCAGAGGCACGGACGCGGCGCGGCGGGAAGGCGCGCCGGCCCGGCTGGACGCTGCGCTTCGCGGACCCGCGCCAGGAGGCCGCGTTCCGCCGCGACTATTTTCATCAGTCACTGCACCAGGTACGGGTCAGCCTGCTGGTCGGGGGCTTCCTCTACGCCGTCTTCGGGCTGCTCGACGCGCGCATCGTCCCGGATGCGACGACGGTCACCTGGATCATCCGCTACGCCGTGGTCTGTCCGCTGATCGCCGCGGTGCTCGCGCTGTCGTACACGCGCTGCTTCGAGCGCTGTGTGGAGCCGGCGATGGCGCTGGTGGGTCTCGTCGGGAGCTGGGGGATCGTGGCGATGATCGCCGCGGCCGCCCCGCCCGGGAGCTACCTCTACTACGCCGGCCTCCTGCTCGCCGCAACCTTCGTCTACACGTTCATGCGCCTGCGCTTCGTACCCGCGACCTTCGTCAACCTGGCCACGCTCGTCCTCTACGAATCGGTCGCCCTGGACGCCGCCGCGACGCCGCCGGCGATACTGCTCAACAACAGCTTCTTCCTGGTGTCGATCAACGTCGTCGGCATGTCCGCCTGTTATTACATGGAGCACTATGCACGCACGGACTTCCTGCGGCGGATGCTGATCCGCGATCAGGCCGGACGCCTGGAGACGGCCCTGGCGCAGGTGGAGCGGGCGCGCCGCGAGGCCGAGGAGCAGTCGCGGCGCGACGCGCTCACCGGCTTGTTCAACCGGCGCCACTTCCGCGATATCCTGGCGGTGGAGCTGGAGCGCGCACGGCGTTCGCCGTCGCCGGTCTCGCTGATCCTGATGGATGTCGACCGCTTCAAGCGCATCAACGACACCTGCGGGCACGCGACCGGGGACGAGGTGCTGCGCCGCGTCGCGCAGTGCGTGGGCCGCGGGTTGCGCCGGCCCGACACCGCCTGCCGCTACGGCGGCGAGGAATTCGCGCTGCTGCTGCCGGGCAGCGACGGGCACGCGGCGCGCCACGTCGCCGAACGCGTGCGCGCCGCGGTCGCGGCGGTCACCGTGGGGCACCCCGGCGGTCCGGCCGCGGTGACGGCGAGCCTCGGGGTGGCGACGATGCCCGCGGGGGAGTCATGGGACGCGGATATCCTGGTCGACCGGGCCGATCGCGCCCTCTACGCCGCCAAGCGGGCCGGGCGCGACCGCGTGTGCGTGTGGGAGGGCGGCGAGGCGATGCCGGCCTGATCCCGTCCGCCGCCGATCCCGGACCGATCCGCATCGCGGTCAGCAGTTGCCTCCTCGGCGAGCCGGTGCGCTACGACGGCGGCCACAAGCGCGAGGAATGGGTCGCGCGCGTGCTCGCGCGCCGCGCCGACCTGGTCCCGATCTGCCCGGAGGCCGGGGCGGGACTCGGCGTGCCGCGCCCCCCGATCCGCCTCGTCGGCGACCCGCGCCGCCCGCGCGCCGTCGGCGTGGAGGATCCGGCCTGCGACGTGACGCCGGCCCTGAACGCCTTCGCCCGCGCCGCGGCGCGCGCGCTCGGCGAGGTCGACGGTTACATCCTCAAGGCCGGCTCGCCGAGCTGCGGGCCGGGCGCGGTGCCCGTGTTCGGTCCGCGCGGAGGGAGACGCCCCGGGGTCGGCCTGCACGCCCTCGCGATCCGCCGCCTGTGGCCGTTGCTCCCGTTCACGGACGAGACCGCGCTGCGGAACGCGGCGGGGCGCGAGCACTTCTTCGAACGGGTCCGCGCCCACCGGCGCTGGCGCCGGCTCCTCGCCGGGCGGGTGACGCTCGCGGCCCTGGCGGACTTCCACGCGCAGCACGAACTCACGCTGACGGCGCACGCCCCCGCCGCCCGCCGGCGCCTCGCGCGGCTCCTCGCAGAAGGGGGCCCCGCCCGGGCCGTCGCCCGCCGCTACGGGGCGGTCTTCATGGCCGCGCTCGCACGACCGGCGACGCGCAGCGGGCACGCGCGGGCGCTGCGACTCGCCGTGAGGCGGGTCGCGGCCGGGCACGGCGGGGACGCAGACGCGCGGCTGTCCGCCGCCGTCGAGGCCTTCCGGCGCGGTCGCGCCCCGCGCGCGGCGGCGCTGACGCAGTTGCGCCGCCACCTGCGCCGGCACCCGGACCCGTGGCTCGCCGGACAGGTCTACCTGGAACCGGTGCCGGCGTGGGTGGCGCGGGATCCCGTCGTGCCCGCGGCGGCACGGAGGCGGGGGCGGTAACGGGCGGACGGGGGGCGACGCCGCATCAACCGCGGAACAGTGCCTGCTTGTGCCGGAACAGGGCGGAGATGTCGAGGTCCCCCGCCCCGGCGTCGATCAGCCGACGGTAGTGCACCAGCGTCATCTCCACCAGGGGCAGGTGCGCGCCGAGCCCCGCGGCGAGATCCCGGCAGATTTCGAGATCCTTGTGGTGCAAGGCGACGCGAAACCCCGGATCGAAACGACCCGCCAGCATCGTCGGCCCGCGATGAGTGAGGAACCAGTTGCCGGCGGCCCCGCCCCCGACGGCCTCGATCACCCGCTCGCCCGGCAGCCCGAGCGCCCGCGCGAAGGCGAGCGCCTCGCTGACGGCCTGGTTGATCCCCGCCGCCATCGCCTGGTTCACGGCCTTCGCCGCCTGCCCGCAGCCGGCCGGACCCAGATGGACGATGCGCGCGGCCAGCACCTCCAGCAGCGGGCGCGCCCGCGCCACGTCCCGCGCCTCGCCGCCGAGCATCATCGACAGCGTGGCGCCGCGCGCGCCCTCGACCCCGCCCGACACCGGCGCGTCGAGAAACGCCCCGCCCGCGGCCCGTACCCGCTCGTCGCACACTCGGGCCGTGTCCGGACGCACCGTGGAGAGATCGATGACCAGGGTGCCGGGACGCAGGTGCGGGATCGCTTCATCGACGACGCCGAGCACGTCCGCGTCGGCCGACACGCACAGCAACAGCGCGTCGCACCGGCGCGCCAACTCCCCGGGGTCGGTCGCGACGCCGACGCCGGTCGCCGCGGCGAATGCCTCGGCACGCGCCCGGGTGCGGTTCCATACCGCCTCGAGCCGCCCCGCCTGCGCCAGGTTCGCGGCCATCGGCCGGCCCATGGCGCCCAGTCCGATGAATCCCGCGCGCACCGCGTCGATGGCCCTCGCGCGACCCCTTCAGTCGACCACGCCGCAGGCGATGCGCGCGCCGCCGCCGCCCAACGGTGCGGGGCTGTCCGCATAGTTGTCGCCGCCGGCGTGGATCATCAGGGCATGGCCGCGCAGGTCGCGCAGGCGCAGCCGCGGCGCCAGGACGGGCGCGACGGCGTCGCCGGCGGCATCCGCGTAGAGCACCGGCAGGTCCCCGAGATGGCCGTGGCGATAGGGTCCGGCATGACGCCCCGTGCGCCGGGGATCGAAGTGCCCGCCCGCCGCCAGCCCCGCCACCGGACTCCCCTCCTTCATCCCTGGTCCGCAGTCCGCGTTGCGGTGCAGGTGGAAGCCGTGAGCGCCGGGCGCGAGACCGTGCAGCCGCGGCGTGAACACGGCGCCGTAGCGGCTGTCGCGCACCGCGATGGAGCCGATCTGGGCCCCGACGCCGTCCGGCGTGACGCGGTGCATGTGGATCCGCTCCTCGCCGGCCTGCGCCGCCCCCATTCCGATTCCCACGGCGAGTCCGAGTACCGCATAACGGTTGCGCTTCATCGCCTGTCCCTCCCTTGCCCCGCGCCGCCTCCCGGCGCGACGGACCCATGCTAACAGATCGCCGCCGCCGTGCCTGCGCCCTCAGTCCTCGAGGTAGGTGTAGCCGTCGAGGCCGCCCTCCAGGCTCTCCCAATAGGCGGCACGGCGCGCCGCATCGATCGGGGCCGCCTCGAGCTTCGTGCGATAGCGCTCGCGCAGCGTCTGCGGGTCGAAGTGCACGTAACGCAGCAGGGCGTCCACCGTGTCGCCGCGCTGGGCGTCCTCCAGTCGGTAGCCGCCGCCCGCGTCGAGTACGACGTTCACCGAGTCGGTGTCGCCGAAGAGATTGTGCATGTCGCCGAGGATCTCCTGGTAGGCCCCGACCAGGAAGAACCCGAGCAGGTAGGGCTCGCCCGGCCGCCACGCGTGCAGCGGCAGCGTGCTCTCGACCCCTTCGCGGTCCACGTATTGATCGATACGCCCGTCGGAATCGCAGGTCAGGTCCTGAATCACGGCGCGCCGGGCCGGGGCCTCGTCGAGGCGGTGCAGGGGCACGATCGGGAAGATCTGATCGATGGCCCAGACGTCGGGCAGCGACTGGAACACCGAGAGGTTGCAGAAATACTTGTCGGCGAGCTTCTCGTCGAGTTCGTCGAGCAACTCGCGGTGGGCGCGGATGGACGGCTGCAGGAGCGGACGGACCCTGCGGCAGGCGGCGAAGTAGAGCCGCTCGGCGCGCGCCCGTTGCGCGATCGTCAGCACCCCGTGCATGTACATCGACTGCGCCTCCGCAAGCCAGTGCGCGGCGTCGTGATAGGCCTCGAGGGCGGAGCGCTCCGATACGCCCTCGCAGGCGCGCCACAGGTCGTGCAGGATGAGCGGATCGTCCGCGCCCGGCGCCGGACCCGGCTGGTCGTCGGCGGCGGGTTCGACGTCGGTGACGTTGGTGATCAGCACCGCGTGATGCGCGGTCATCGCCCGCCCGGACTCGGTGACGATGTCCGGGTGCGGGAGATCGTGCTCCGTACAGACCTCCCACAGGGTATGCACCACGTTGCGCGCGTACTCGCCGACGGTGTAGTTCATCGAGCAGAAACTGCGCGAACGGGTCCCCTCGTAGTCCACGCCGAGCCCGCCGCCGACGTCGACGCAGGAGAGCGGGACGCCCAGAGCGCGCAGTTCCGCGTAGCAGCGCGCCGCCTCGCGCGCGCCGCGCTGGATGTCGCGGATGTTGGCGATCTGCGACCCGAGATGGAAATGCAGCAGGCGCAGCGAACCCAACAGGCCCGCGCCCTGCAGGCGCTCCACGACCTCCAGCACCTGCGCCGCGGAGAGCCCGAACTTGGACTTCTCGCCGCCGGTGTTCTGCCACTTTCCCGCGCCGATCGAGGCCAGCCGCATCCGCACGCCGAGCAGGGGTTCGACGCCCAGGGCGCGGGATTCCTCGACCACGAGTTCGAGTTCGGAGAGCTTCTCGACGACGATGAAGATGCGGTGCCCGAGTTCACGCCCGATCAGGGCGAGCCGGATGTATTCACGATCCTTGTAGCCGTTGCAGACGATCAGCCCGCCCGCGGGCGTGAGCGCGAGCGCGGCCATCAGCTCCGGCTTGCTGCCCGCCTCGAGGCCGACCCGGCCGTCGCCGTGGCCGAGAATTTCGGTGACCACGCTGCGCTGCTGATTGACCTTGATCGGGTACGCGGCGGTGAACGAGCCCTCATAGCCGTCCGCGGCGGTGGCCGCGGCGAAGGCCTCGACCAGCGTGTCGACGCGCTCGTGCAGGATATCGACGAACCGGACCAGCACCGGCCAGGAGAGTCCGGCCGCGCGCACGCGATGGGCGAGTTCGTGGAGGTCGACCGCGCCGCGGCGGGGATCGCGGCCGGGATGGGCGATCAGGTGACCGTCGGGGCCGACGTCGAAGTATCCCGCACCCCAGTGGACCAGGTTATAGGTGGCGCGAGCCTGCTCGATGTCCCATCCGCTCATGGCGCACAGTTTCGAGGCTCCCCCGGCGACATGCAAGCGCCCGCCGCGCTTGCCCGTCGCCGCCGGGCGTGGCTATCATCCGCCATCGACTTCCAGGGCGGAGACCGGGCGCTTGCGCAAGCTCGACGAAAACTGGTTCACCGAGGTCGCCGCGGAGGCGGGCAGCGCGTTCTCCCTGCGCCTGACCGCGGCGGGGCGCATCCACGAGGAGCGCACGCCGTACCAGCTCATTGAGGTCTACGAGACGGAGCACTTCGGCCGCCTGCTGACCATCGACGGCTTCGTCATGCTGACCGAGCGGGACAACTTCCTCTATCACGAGATGATGTCGCACCCGGCGCTGTACACCCACCCGGCGCCGCGCCGCGTGCTCATCATCGGGGGCGGCGACTGCGGGACGCTGCGCGAGGTGCTGCGCCACCCCGAGGTCGAGTCGGCGCGCCAGGTGGAGATCGACGAACGGGTCACGCGCGTGTCGGAGCGGTTCTTCCCGCAGTTGTGCGAGGCGAACTCCGACCCGCGCGCGCACCTCGAGTTCGGGGACGGGATCCGCTTCGTCAAGGAAGCGCCGGCGGCCGGCTTCGACGTCATCATCGTCGACAGCACCGACCCCATCGGCCCCGCCGCGGGCCTGTTCTCGCAGGCCTTCTACGCCGACTGCCTGCGTGCGCTCGATGCGAACGGAATCCTGGTCGCGCAGAGCGAGTCCCCCCTGCTGCACCAGAAGCTGCTCCTGTCGATGCACACAGCGCTGCGCGGCGCGGGGTTCCTCGACATCGCCGTCCTGAACTTCCCCCAGCCGGTCTATCCCTCGGGCTGGTGGTCGGCGACGATGGCGTGCAAGGACGCGCCGCTCACGGGGTTCCGGGAAGAGGACGCGCGCGAGAAGCCGTTCCCGACCCGCTACTACAATGCGGGCATCCATACGGCCTCCATGGCGGCGCCGGAGTTCCTCTACCAGGCGCTCGCGGGGACCGGCCCGGCCTGACCGCCCCGGCGGGCCGCCCAACACGGTCCGCACGTAGTTCCGGCGACCACATCCGGAATACGCGGCGCACACGCGGCGTCCCACCCCCGACCCATACCAAAACCATTTCGATGGAGGACATCACCATGCCTCACGCTCCCAAGGGGCCGCTCGCGCGCGTCGCGCAGGCGGCCTGTGCGGCCGTGCTGATCGGCCTCGCCGCGCCGGCGGCCGTGGCCGCACCACATTCCGAGTGGTCGGCCCCGGCCGCGGCCAACCCCCACCACCACTACGGTGCGATCTTTCAGCTCGACCACGGCGGGCGCAAGATCATCAAGAAGACCCTCAACAACATCAAGAATCTCCTCGAGGACTCGCGCCTCAAGGGACACGTTACGGTGGAACTGATCGCCAACAGCCGCGGGTTCGACGTCTACACCAAGGGCAACGGCTTCGAGAAGGAGCTGAAGATGCTGCAGCGACGCGGGGTGATCCTGGCGCAGTGTCGCAACACGCTGCGTGAGCTGCACATCGACCGCAAGGACCTCTACCCGTTCATCACCATCGTCCCCTCGGGCGTGGGTGAGATCACCATTCGCGAGGCCGAGGGTTGGGCCTACATCCACCCGAGCGCGCCGCCGCAGCTCTAGGCGCCCGGCCCTCTCCTCCCCGGCGGTGCGCCGCACGGGCGCACCGCCGGGGCCTCACCCGCCGCCGGCCTCCCCGCACCAGCGCCGCACCGCGCGCCGCGCCTCTTCCAGGGCGCGGGTTCGTCCCGCGTCGGACAGGACCTCTCGCTTGCCCTGGGCGTCGATCGTATAGAGGTAGCTCGCCGTACGGTAGGTCCGCAGCCGGTCGCGCGCGATCCCGCAGTTGCGCCGGCGCACCTCCGCCGTCCGCCGCGCGCGGGCCGCGGCGGCCTCCCGCTCCGCCCGCTCCTCCCGGAACGCCCGCAGCAGGCGGCGCGTGCGCTCCTCGTGCCAGGCCCGGTCGGGGTCGTCCGTGACCGGCGCCGGCGCATCGGGCGCGGGGATCGCCCGCGCCCCGGCGCCCGGCGGGCGGTCGCTGAAATGAACCTCGCCCGAGGAATCCGTCCAGCGGTAGATGCCCTCGGCGCGCGCAGACCCGCCCGCGATCCACAGGGCCGCCAGGATGAAGACGCAGAGTACGGGACGCATCGGGGCCTCCCCGCTCGAAACTACTCCCAGACTGCATAGCGGACCGAAGGCGGCGATCTGTAGGCGGCGCGGTCACGCCGCCCGCCGCCGCCTCAGGGGCGCAGGCGGTCCAGGCGCAGGCGCTGGCGCTCGTCGAACAGCCGCCACGATCCCGCCCACACCGCGCCCACGGTGCCGAAGCCGGTACCGGCGGCGATCAGGAACATGATCAGGATCTGGTATTTCACTGCCTCCACGGGCGGGCTCCCGGCGAGGATCTGGCCGGTCATCATCCCGGGCAGGCTGACGATGCCGGCCGCCGCCATGGCGTTGATGATCGGAATCAGCCCCCCGCGCATGCTGTCGCGGCGGATGTCGCCGATGGCCCGGCTCCAGTCCTGGCCGAGCATGAGACGACCCTCGATCACGGCGCGCTGCTGCCAGGCCTCCTGCGTGAGCCGGTCCATGGCGATGGCGATCCCGTTCATGGTGTTGCCGAGCAGCATCCCCAGCAGCGGAATGGCGTACTGGGGCTGGTACCAGGGCTGCGGGCCGATCACCACGATCAGCGCCAGCAGGGTGACGGCGAACGAGGATACGAACATCGACAGCGTACCGACCCCGAACCCCCACCAGCCGGCGAGGCGGCGGCGCTGGCGCGCCATCACCTCGCGCCCGGCGAGCAGCAGCATCAGCAGGGAGATCGCGCCGATCCACAGCAGGTGGACGTTGGCGAACACCGCCTTGAGGACCAGGCCGACCAGCAGGAGCTGAACGGTCGTGCGCAAGGCCGCGATCAGCAGGGGGCGGGCGATCTCCAGGCGCAGGCGCAGCGACAGGGGGACCAGCGCGAGCACGAGCAGCGCGGCCAGGGCGAGGTCGAACGGCGTGAGATGGATCAGGTGCACGGTGCGGCGGGGTCCGCGGCCGCGACGAGACGGCCGTCCTCGAACCGGAACCGCCGCGTCGCCACGCGCGCGAGCTGGGCGGCGTCGTGCGCCACCCAGATCACGCCGGCGGCGCACTCGCCGCGGTACTCGGCGATCAGCGCCTCGACTCGTTCGCGCCCGGCGGCGTCGAGATTGGCGGTCGGCTCGTCCAGGAGCAGGACCTGCGGCCGGTTCTCCAGCAGGCGCAGGAGCGCGAGGCGCTGGCGCTCGCCCGTGGACAGGCGGCGGACCTCCCAATCGAGCGCCGCCGGCGGGAGGCCCAGTCGCCCGAGCCCCGGTGCGGGATCGTCGCGGAAGTGATCGCGCACGCGCTCGCCCCACCACGCACTCTCGGCGGGCAGGAGGCCGACGCGCCGGCGCCATTGCGCGGGCGGCACGCGGCGGGCGGGGACCCCGTCGAGCAGCACCTCCCCTTCGTGCGGGTCGAGGTCGGCGATGGCGCGCAGGAGCAGGGTCTTGCCGGCCCCCGACGGCCCGCTCACCCCGACGCACTCGCCGGGACCGAGGTCGAGGTTCACGGGTTGCAGATGGGGGGTGCGCAGCGATTGGACCAGCAGACGTTTCAGGGCCCGACTCCTCGACCGGCCTTTCGGGCGCGGCCCAGGAGCCTGTCGGACTTAGGCATGTTCTACTGCGGCGGTGGGAGATCGGCCCATTTTTCCGATCGTTCTCGTTAAATAGCGATTACCATTCGCCTCAAACGATCGGAAAACTGTCCTCGATCTCCCGCCGCCTCGCTACGAACACCTAAGTCCGACAGGCTCCTGGCGGCGGCGCGCGCGATTCGCTATGGTAACCCGCATCCCGGCGCCGCGGTACGGCGCCGGCCCCCGGAACGAGGACGAAAATGAACGATCCGGTCGTCGCCCGCAAGGGCCCCTTCGAGGTCGAACTGGAACCGGGTACCTATTGGTGGTGCGCCTGCGGGCGCTCCGGGAATCAGCCGTTCTGCGACGGCTCCCACCAGGGGACCGGTTTCTCGCCGGTGAAGCTGGAGGTGGCGCGCAAGACCCGCGCCGCGCTGTGCGGTTGCAAGCGCACGGGCACCCCGCCCTACTGCGACGGGACGCACGAGAACCTCGACTGAACCTCCCTGCGGCGGGCGCTCCGCGCCGGCCGAACCTCAGGTCCCGCGCTGCGAACGATCGGCCACGTCGGGCTCGAAGCCGGCCGGGAGCCGGGTCTGCTCTCGGATCAGGGCCTCGAACTCCGCGCGCGGTTGCGGGCGCCCGATCCAGAAGCCCTGGCCGCGGTCCACGCCGAGTTCGCGCAGGATGCGGTACTGGGATTCGGTCTCGATACCTTCGGCGACGGTGACGCAGCCGAGCCCGCGGGCGAGCGCCGCGACCGCCTCGACGATCGCCCGGTCGGCGGGGCTGGAGGCGACCTCGGCGACGAAGCTGCGGTCGATCTTGATCACCTGCACGGGCAGGCGGCGCAGGTAGGCGAGCGAGGCGTGCCCGGTACCGAAATCGTCGATGGCGAAGCGCACGCCGATGTCGGCGAGGCTGCGCAGGGCCGCGGCGCTGCGCTGCACGTCCTGCATGACCGCGGTCTCGGTCACCTCCAGTTCGATTGCGCCGGGCTCGACGTGGCTGACGGCCAGGGTGCGGCGCAGCTTCAACGGATAGTCCGGGTTGCGCAGCTCCTCGGCGCTCAGGTTGAGCGAGAGCCGCACGTGCAGCCCCCGGGCCTCCCACTCCTTGAGATCCCGGCACGCGCGGCGCACCACCCACTCGCCGAGCGCACCGATCCAGCCGGTGGCCTCGGCGAGCGGGATGAACTCGCCCGGCGGCAACAGTCCGCGCCCGGGGTCGTCCCAGCGGATCAGCGCCTCGGCGCCCACCAGCGTGCGCGCCTCCAGATCGATGATCGGCTGGTAGTGCAGGACGAATTCGTCGCCCGCGAGCGCACGCTCGACCGCCTGCTGAAAGCCGACGCGCGCCACGCTGCGGCGGCTGCTGTCCGGATCGTAGAGCGCGACCCGCCCGCGCCCGTCCTGTTGCGCGGCGTGCACCGCGCTCGCCACCGCCCGGAGCAGCTCGTCGGCGCTGTCGGCATCGTCCGGGAAGCAGCTCACGCTGACCGTGGCGTTCAGGCGCAGGGTCTGCCCGCCCGCGAACAGGGGCTCGTTGATCGCCTCCTGCAGGCGTCGCGCGAGACGGTGGATGCGCAGGAGGTCGGCCCCCGGGACCCCGACGAGATACTGCTCCACGCCGAGGTGCGCGACCAGCGCCTGCGGATCGGGGACCTGCTCGAACAGGCGCCGGGCGGTCTCCTGCAACACCTGCTGGGCACCGTCGGCGCCCAAGGCGTCGTGCACGTCGGCGAAGTCGTCGAGGTGCACCTGCAGGAGCCCCAGGGTACGCGCGCCCTCGCCGAGGCGCCGCTCCAGCCATTCGCGCGCGGCGAGCAGGTTGGGCAGTCCGGTCAGCGGGTCGTGGCGCTCGCCGGCCGCCAGCGCGTGCAGGTGGGCGCGCTCGCGCCGGAGCAGCACGCGCGAGAGCCCGACATAGCCCCCGAGCCCGAGCAAGCCGAGGATGAGGAACGGGACGCTGCCCCGCCACCACAGAGCCCAGACCTCGGACTCGGGCACGCTGATGTACAGCACCATCGGGAAGCCGATGACGCGGGCGTAGCGCCCGATGCGCCGCGACCAGTCGCTCTGCACGCGCCCGCGATAGGCACCGGTCAGGCGTTGCGGGTGGCGCTCGAGCGCCTGCATCAGGGGTCCGGCCATGCGCGTGGCATAGAGGCGCGCCGGGTTCGGGCCCGGCAGGCGCGCCACGTGCACGCCGTTGAGCGTGATCAGGCCGATGGCCATGGAGGCGGACATCCGCTCGAAGCGCCAGCGGTCGGTCAGGGTCTTGAGCAGGATGCTCGCCTGCAGGATGAAGCGCGGCGTCCCCGCCGGCGTGCGCACGGCGTAGCGCACGGGAATGCGCCAGTCCCCCAGGACCAGCCCCTGCTGGGTCCGACCGACCCAGAGGCCGCGGGTGCCGAGCGCGGCGCGGATGCTGGCGAGGATCCTGGGGTGGCGGCGCGGATCCGGCAGCGGCGCGTCGAACGGGCGCGCGCTGTTGACGAGCATGCGCCCGTCCGGGGCGAACAGGACCATGCTCGCGACGCTCGGGTGATGCTGCTGGTAGGCGCGCAGCAGCGCGTAGGCCCGGCGCCGGAACTGCCGCTGGTCGCGGGGCGGGAGCTGTTCGCCGAGGTAGGGGAGGTCGTTGCCGAGCCCGGCGAGCATCGCCTGCACGCCGTTGGCGGCCATCGCCGCCTCCACGCCGAGTTCGGAGTCGACGCGTGAATAGGCCTCGAACCAGCTCCACACCCCGAACGCGACGAGTACGACGAGGCCCCCGGCGACGAACAGGAGCGTGAGGCGGCGCCACAGCGGGCCGGGCTCAAGGGTCCGGCGCTGGCCCGGGGACACGGCGGCGGCGGTTCGCGGCGCGACCATGGACTCCGATCCGCCGCCTCCCCGCAGACCCCCACCGGCCCCGGGTGCGGCGGCGATTGAGCGGATCCGATACGGACGGATCCCCTACCCGCTCATTCGGGTATGGCCCTATCTTAATTCAAAAACTGACCGATGCCATGGGAAATCCCGGACGGGCGAAAAAAACGGGCGCCGAGGCGCCCGCAAGGAGGGAGGAGCTTCGATGAACCGTACGACCGCGGCCGGCCCGGGGCGCACCCCGGGCCGGCGGCGGCTCAGTCGTAGACCTCGCGTCCGGCGTGGGCCCCGGCCGGCGGAACGGCGGCCGGTGCAGGGGCCGCCTCGGGCATGCTGAGACCCGTGGTGCCGGTGTACTCGTAGACCTGCTCGCCGTGCAGCGAGATGTCGAGCCCGGCGACCTCGTCCTCCTCGGCCACGCGCAGCCCCATCAGGGCGTCGAGCACCTTGAGGATGATGAAGGTGACCACCGCGTCGTAGACGACGGTGACGATCACGCCGAACCCCTGGAGCTGGAGCTGGTGCAGGACGCTGCCGCCGGCCGCGTCCGACACCCCCGCGCCGCCGAAGAATTTGGCGGCGAAGATGCCCGTCAGCATCGCGCCCAGGGCCCCGCCGACGGCGTGCACGCCGAAGGCGTCGAGCGAGTCGTCGTAGCCGAAGATCGCCTTCATGTAGGTGGCGCTCCAGAAGCAGACCACGCCGGCACCGATGCCGATGACGAACGCGCCCACCGGCCCGACGAAGCCGGAGGCCGGGGTGATCGCCACCAGACCCGCGACCGCGCCCGAGGACATGCCGAGCAGCGTCGGCTTGCCGCGTGCCGCCCACTCGGCGAACATCCACGCCAGCGCCGCGACCCCGGTGGCGATCTGTGTGACCGCCATGGCCATGCCGGCCGTGCCGTTGGCGGCGACCGCGGAGCCCGCGTTGAATCCGAACCAGCCCACCCACAGCAGCGCCGCGCCGGACATCGTCAGGACGAGGTTCACCGGGGGCATGGGCTCCTTGCCGAGACCCTTGCGCTTGCCCAATACCAGCGCGGCGACCAGCCCCGCGACGCCGGCATTGATGTGCACCACGGTCCCGCCGGCGAAGTCGAGCACGCCGTCGCCGCCGAGCCAGCCGCCGGGGCCCCAGACCATGTGCGCGATCGGCGAATAGACCAGCACCGACCACAGACCGAGGAACCAGAGCATCGCCGAGAACTTCATGCGCTCGACGATCGAGCCGATGATCAGCGCCGGGGTGATGATGGCGAAGGTCATCTGGAAGGTCATGAAGACCGACTCGGGGATGGTCCCGTTCATCGCACCGTAGCCCATGCCGTCGAGGAAGAACCGGCTGAAGCCGCCGACGAACTTGTTGCCCCCCGTGAACGCCAGCGAGTAGCCGATGATCGCCCACAGGGCGGTGACCAGGCAGGTCACCGCGAAGGTCTGCGCGGCGACCGACAGCAGGTTCTTCTTGCGCACCATGCCGCCGTAGAACAGGGCCACGCCGGGGATGGTCATCATCAGGACCAGCGCCGTGGAGGTGAGCATCCAAGCGGTGTCGCCCGCATCCAGCTTGGGCGCGTCCGCGGCCATGGCGAGCGCGGGCGTGAGCCACAGGCCGATCACCCCCGCGATGAGCCCCGGGAGCCCGCGGGCCGCCCCGATCGATTGCTTGAATTTCATGGGTCTCTCCTCAGTAGTGCCCGGAAACCGTTACAGGGCCTCGGCCCCGGTCTCGCCGGTACGGATACGGATTGCCTGCTCGAGGTCGTGGACGAAGATCTTGCCGTCGCCGATCTTGCCGGTCTGCGCGGAGTTGCGGATCGCATCGAGGACGCGGTCGAGCAGGGCGTCGTCGATCGCCACCTCCACTTTGACCTTCGGCAGGAAGTCGACCACGTACTCGGCCCCGCGGTAGAGTTCGGTATGCCCCTTCTGGCGCCCGAACCCCTTCACCTCGGTGACCGTGATGCCCTGCACCCCGATATCGGAGAGGGCCTCGCGCACGTCGTCGAGCTTGAACGGCTTGATGATTGCGGTGACTACTTTCATGTGCAGTTCCTCCAGTCGCGCCGGCCCGGGGCGCAGGCCCGCCGTGCGGGATCAGAGATCGAAGCTCTTGGTCCAGTTGACGAACACCTTCGGCCGCGAGTCCAGCGGAAACTTTCTGTCGCTGAGAGTAGTGTCGCTGACCGTCACCGCGAACTCGCCGAGCTTCCCGAGCCCCTTGGTCACGCTGGCGTTGAAGTCGGTGTAGCTGTCGAAGGCCGCCGCCGTGGGATTGTCGAAGTGGTAACGCCCCACGTGGGCGCCCACGCTCAGGTCCTTGCCCCAGGGGAGCGGATAGCTGACCGCGACCTCGTAGTACTGGGCGTCGGTGTTGGTGCCGAAGACGTCGTTGGTGAAGTGTCCGGCGGCGCTGAACGGACCGTAACTCAGCGCGGCCGAGAACTCCGTCCAGTTGATGCTCGGATTCTGCGGGTAGTCGTACTTGATGACCCCGAGATCGATTCCGACCCCCTTGAACGTGCGCGAGATCCCGCCGTAGAGGTCGAGTTCCTGCGACCCGAAAGAGGTATTGGACACCCAGGTACCCACGTAGAGCCCGGAAGAGTGCGAGTAGTCGACCCCGCCCGAGATGGCGGCGCCGTTGTTGGTCTGCGTGGTCCCGCGCCAGACATAGTTCGAGGTCGCGCCGATGTTCGCCGTCAGGCCGGCATGTGCCGGCGCGGCCGTGAGCAGGCCGGCGGCGAGCGCGGCGGATCCGGTTCGTATCAACCACTTCATGAGTTCGTCCCCCTGTTCAGGAAGCATCCGGTTGAGGCTTCCGGGCCGGGCTGGGTCCCGGGCCGGTGCGGCCCGTACCATCGGGCTCGCGGCCTGGGTATTGCAGATCCCGTGCCACCGATTAAAATGCCTATGAAATCGCGAGTTATCGCGAACGTGCCGCGCAACGCCGGAACCGGAGCACCGGGATGGTGCGCATCGCCATGAGGGCGGCACCAACGTGGTGCAGGGATCGGGACCCGGCGGCGAGGACACGCCGGGTGGCGTTGGCGTACACTGCGCGCTGACCCAGCGCGGAAGAGATCGACCCGAAATGGACCCCAAGACTCTCGACGACCTCGCCCGCCGGCTCGCGGACGCAGTCCCCCCGGCCATACGCGGTTTCCAGGAAGACCTGCAGAAGAACCTCCGCGCCGGCCTGCAGGCGGCGTTCGCCCGCCTCGACCTGGTCCCGCGCGAGGAATTCGATGTTCAGACCGAACTCCTGGCGCGCACCCGGGAGCGGCTCGAGGCGTTGGAGGAGCGGGTCGCGGAACTCGAACGCCGGGTGCTCGATCAACCATCACAATGACGGAAACGGGGCGCCAGCGGACGCGCGCCCCGCATTACCGAGGAAGGGACGCCGATGACGCTGGCGGTCGCCCACAGCCGAGCCGGGGAGGGTGTGCACGCACCCGCCGTCACCGTCGAGGTGCATCTCGCCAACGGCCTTCCGGCGACGACGCTGGTCGGTCTCCCCGAGACCGCCGTGCGCGAGAGCCGGGAGCGCGTGCGCGGTGCGCTGGTGAACAGCGCGTTCGCGTTTCCGGCGCGGCGCATCACCATCAACCTGGCGCCCGCGGACCTGCCGAAGGAAGGCGGGCGCTTCGACCTCGCCATCGCTCTGGCCATTCTGGCCGCCTCCGGTCAGATCCCGGCCGCACCGCTGGGGGCCTGCGAGTTTCTCGGTGAGCTTGCTCTGACCGGAGAGTTGCGGGCCGTGCGCGGCGTGCTGCCCGCCGCCCTCGCGGCGCGCGAGGCGGGCCGCGCGCTCGTGCTGCCGCAGGCCAACGCCGCGGAGGCCGCTCTGGCGTCGGGCCTGGAGGTGTTCGGCGCCCGACACCTGCTCGACGTCTGCGCACACCTGACCGGTACGCGTGCGTTGCAGGCGCAGCCCTACCCCGAATGGGCCGGCCGGGAACCACCGGTGCCGGATCTGACCGAGGTGCGCGGCCAGTACCACGCCAAGCGCGCGCTCGAGATCGCCGCCGCGGGCGCGCACAGCCTGCTCTTTCTCGGGCCGCCGGGGAGCGGAAAATCCATGCTCTCCGCCCGCCTGCCGGGCATTCTGCCGCCGATGGAGGAGGATGAGGCGCTGGAGGCCGCGGCCATCGCCTCGGTGAGCCGGCAGGGGTTCACGCCCGCGGCGTGGCGCCGGCGCCCGTTCCGGGCCCCGCACCACACCGCCTCGGGCGTCGCGCTGGTGGGGGGCGGGAGCAACCCGCGCCCCGGCGAGGTCTCACTGGCCCACCACGGGGTCCTGTTCCTGGACGAGCTGCCGGAATTCGACCGCCGTGCGCTGGAGGTGCTGCGCGAACCGCTCGAATCCGGGTCCATCACCATCTCGCGCGCGGCGCGCCAGGCCGACTTCCCGGCGCGCTTCCAACTCATCGCGGCGATGAATCCCTGCCCCTGCGGTTACCTCGGTGATCCCTCCGGCCGCTGCCGCTGCACCGCGGAGCAGGTGGAACGCTACCGCGCGCGTGTCTCCGGTCCGCTGCTCGACCGGATCGACCTGCACGTGGAGACCCCCAGGGTGCGCCGCGAGCAACTGCTCGGCAAGCCGGACGGGGAACCCTCGGCGGTGATCCGCCGGCGCGTCGTGCGGGCGCGGGAACGCCAGATCGCGCGCGCGGGCGTGCCCAATGCGGCGCTGAGCAATCCCGAGGTGGACCGGTGGTGCGCGTTGCAGCCCGGGGACCGGGAACTGCTGGCCAACGCGATCGAACACCTCGGCCTGTCGGCGCGGGCCTACCACCGCGTGCTGAAGGTGGCGCGCACCATCGCCGACCTCGCCGGGGACGCGGATATCCGCACCGGGCACCTCACCGAGGCGATCGGCTATCGGCGCCTCGACCGCCGCCCGGCGGGGCGTTGACGGGCGGGGGCCGCGCTACTTGCTGTGCGAGACCATGTATTCGACGGCGTTCTTGATGTCCTGATCCGGCAGGTCGGAGCCGCCCTTCGGGGGCATCTTCTTGAACCCGTGCAGGGCGTGCTGGAACAGGACCTTCATCCCCTTGGCGACGTGCGGCGCCCACGAGGCCTTGTTGCCGAACACCGGCGCCCCCAGGGCCCCGGTCGCGTGGCAGGCCGAGCAGACCTGGTGGTAGACCTGCTCGCCGGTGAGGATCTTGGGTTTTGCGGGCGCCGCGGGGGCGGCCTGTGCCGGCATGGCCTGGCCGGCGACGTGCACCCGGCCGACGGGCTGCAGTCGCGCCAGGAGCTGCGCACGCGCCTCCGCGCTCTGCCCGGTGTTGCTTTCGTTGAAACGCGTATCCAGGTAGTGGGCGACGATGATGAAGATCACCGCGAGGCCCGCGAGGACCAGCAGCACCGCGCGAAAAGTCGAAATGAAGACGTCGTCTTGATGGCTCACCTGTCGCTCCTCAGCCGTGCGGTCGACCGATCGACCTTGTTTCTTCTATTTAAGGTGTCCGTTCAGCGGCCCCGTGCCGGCCGACCGTCCCGGCACGGCCGGCCGGGTCGCTGCGGAGGAATCGCGCCGGGGGCACGGCGCCGCGGGACGGCGCACAGTATAGCCGCAAGCCCCCGGAGATTGAACTTGGCGGGCTAAAGTCCCGGCGCTCGCGGCCGCTAACCCGGGTAACCGGGAAAACCGCCCGGCCGGCCCCCCACCTGTGGGGGAGCGGCCGGCCGCGACAGGGACCCCCGCGGCCGGGCGCCGCAACGCCACGAAGCCGCGCGCCGGGCGGGCGCGCCAGGGGTAGCCCACATGAGTGTTTCCGCCATCGGCCCTGCTTTGCAGGGAATCCAGAACGGCCTCGCGGATCTCACGCGCAACGCGCAACGCATCGCGCAGGCCAACCGCCACGGCGGGGCCGCGCCCCCGGACGTATTGGGCCCGCTGGTCAACCTGCCCCGGGACCGCCTCCAGGTCGCCGCCTCGGTGCAGGCCCTGAAGGCCGCGGACGCCACCCTCGGGACGCTGCTCGACGTGAAGGCCTAACCCGCATTTCTCACCGGGCGGCCGGTCGTTGTGGGGCTTACGGAACTCCCTCACCCCCGTAACCCCAAGATGTAGCCCGTATATGGTCTCCTCCCATTTTGCAAGGCCGTGAGCGGGTCGATGGCAGGGACAGGTTGCGTCCGTATATTCGGCCTGTTGGTGAGGACCCGCGAGGGGTTCTCT
>JALUXX010000058.1 GCA_027013145.1 Gammaproteobacteria bacterium
GGTGTTCTATAACCGTCAGCGGCGTCATTCCCATGTTGGGCAGATGGCTCCGCTGGCATTCGAGGCGGCCAACCTGGCTGCCGGCTAATGGTCCGTTAAACCGGGGAAACTTCAATCTGTCCCCTTTTGCTGTCCCCTTTTGTCCCGGCAGCGCGTCGAGGAGCAGGTGTAAGTAGATCAGGCCGGCGTACGGTCGCCAGGGCGTCAGCACACGCTGCACGCCGGCGTAATCCAAAGGCCGCCGCCGGTGCAGCCAGCGGGCCAAGTGGTTCCGCGCGCCGACGTCGTCGCCGGGAAAGACGTGGGTGCGCCCGAACCCGCGCAGCAGCACGTACTCCGCGCTCCAGCGGCCGATACCCCGCAACGCACACAAACGGGCCACGGCCGCGGCGTCGTCCTCGGCAGCGAGGCCATCGAGATCGACCACGCCGTCGGCCACGGCGCGCGCCAGCTCGAGCAGGGCCTGCGCCTTGTGCCGGCTGAAGCCGAGCGTACGCAGACTGTCCGGTCGGTGCCGCGCCAGTTCCGACGGCACAGGAAAGGCGTATGCGTCATCGGCGGCGTGTGCACCGAAGCGCAGCGCCAGGCGGTTGAGCAGCAGGATACCGACGTCGAGACTGAGCTGCTGGCAGGCGATGGCGTTGGTCAACGCCTCGAACGGCGTGGTAAACCGCGGCGGTTTGAGACCGCGGAAACGCCGAGCGAGCGGCGCCAACCGTGGATCGCCCGCGGCGAAGGCGTGAAACCCGTCGAGGTCGATGTCCAGCCCCAACAGGCGCAGCAGCGCACCCGTCACCGCCGCCTCGATATTGCGGGTGCCGCGTGCGGCCTGGACGTCGACGGCCAGCCGCGGCGTCTCCACCGGCCCGGTCTGAGTGACCTCGATCTGCGCGACGACCCTACCGATCGGAAGAACGCGCCGGTAGCGGCGGCCGTCCCACCGGTCCAGGAGATTGTGCGCCCGACGGCGCAGCGCCCACACCGTGAAGTCCAACCGGAAGGGTGGACGGGGTTCCAGCATGAATCGGTAGTGCGCCACGCGCGCTCTCGACCGGCGCGCCGCCGGACCTCAAGCCGTGATGCGGCCCCGCAGCGCGTGCGGGTCGAGCGTCTCGCGCGCGGCGATCAGCGCCCGCGCTGCGGGCACGCGGTCCCACACATTCCACAGCAGCACCCCGCGCACTCGGCCGTCCCGCAGGTAATAGACGACTCCCTTGCGGAAGGGCTCGTGCCAGTCCTCGACGATTTCCATGGCGCCGCCGAACTCACCAACCGCCTCGTAGCCGAGATCGAACAGGTCGGAATAGAAGTACGGCAGATGCTCGTACCGATCGGAGCGACCCGCCATATTTCGGCCCGCTACGGTTCCCATCGCGTTGGCGTTGTCCTCGTGCTCGACCCGGCGCCGCATGTCCAGCGTGGGACTGTAGACATTGGCGACGTCACCCGCGGCGTAGATGTCGGGGTGGGAGGTGCGTAAAAACGCGTCGACCCGGATGCCGTTGTCCACCTCGAGGCCGAGCGCCTCGGCCAGCCCGGTCTCCGGTACGATGCCGATACCGGCAATTGCCGCGTCCGCCCTCACTGCCGCACCGTCGCCGGTGGTCACGATGATCGATGCGCCGCTGTGCTGCAGGTCCGTGACGGATTCGCTCGGAAACAGCCTGACGCCCCGATCACGGTAGTAGTCGTTCAGAAAAGCGGAAAGGGCCGGCGGATAGATCCGCGCACCGATGCCGGATTCCGGGAACACCATGCTCACCGCACAGCCGTTTCCGGACAGCGCCGCGGCAAGCTCCGAACCGATGAAGCCGCCGCCGATGACGATGAACTCGGCTTGACGATCGCATAGCGCACGCGCGCGCTGGTAATCTTCGAGTGTTCGGAAGTAGATGACGTCGTCATCGGGGAAGGGCAGATGTCGGGGTGTGCCGCCGGTCGCGAGCAGCAGCTTCCGATAAACGTGGACATCGCCGCGGCTGTCCCGGACAGTGTGCGCGGAGGCGTCGCCGTCCAATGCCCGCGTTTCCAGGCGGAGATCGACACCGGCCGTTTCCGTCTTGCGCCAGATCGTCTCCAGCGGTTTGCCGGCCCAGAGTTTCTTCGACAGCGGCGGGCGATCGTAGGGCGGGTACCGCTCGGCGCTCAGGACGGTGATGCTTCCGGTGGGGTCCGATTCACGGATACCGCGGACCGCCGCATCCGCCGTCATGCCGCCCCCGACGATCAGATAATCGGATACCCTCTCCATAGGTGAACCTCTCGCAATGCGCGACACGCCGACGACCTGGCGGGGACGCCCTGCAACCGCGATCCCACCACGGGCTGGACCAGGCAGATGGTGAAAAGGCGTCCCCAGAGTGTAGACATCCAGCTCCGCGAACGCCACCAATTCCGTGGTCGGGATGTCGGTTTCGGCCCCGGCGCGCCGGTTCGCCGCCACGCGAGGGCGCGTCGGATTGTCGGCGGTCGTCTGCTGGGTCTCTGGTTCGTAGTTCCAGTGCAGTAATTCCACACCGAACCTGTCGCGTTCCCCGGCCGTTGAACCTTCTCGATGCGGGGTTTTTTGGTAAAGAGAGTTGATGAAAGCCTTCGTCATCGGCGTACCGCGTTTGCCTGGAGCGGAGAAGATCGAGATCGCTGACGCTGCGCTGACCCACGTTCTCCGATGGGGTTCACTCGCGGAACTCATCATTGAGGGGGGCTCGAAAACCGCAGTTGTACCGGGGGCGGAGGGGTCTGTGTCGACCTTTCGCTTGACTGCGATCAAGGGCCGCTGCGGGGCGCCTGTTATACTGGTTCCGCTCCGGTTTCTTCGGAGTCGGCTGGAACCGACAAGGTGGCGTGGCGCAGCCTGGGATGGGCGCGCGGGCGCTCAGGGTTCCCCGCGGGAGGTCATCGCGATGCTTCTCTATGATGCGGACAGTCCCGGCCCGCGTTGTCTGCGGATGTTTCTGCTCGAGAAGGGAGTGGAGGTTCCGAGCGTCGTGATCGACGTGTTTTCGGGGGAGAATCGCCGTGAGGAATTTCTCAAGCTCAACCCCGCAGGGCAGACGCCGGCGCTCAAGATCGATGACGGTCGGGTGTTGGCGGAGTCGGTTGCGATCGCCGAGTATATCGAAGAGTTGTATCCGCGACCGTCGCTGATCGGATCCACAGCGGTCGAGCGTGCCGAGACCCGGCAGTGGTGGCGGCGGGTCGAACTCAATGTCACCGAGTTTATCCACAACGCCTATCATTATGCGGAAGGCCTGGAACGCTTCCGCGGACGTATACCCGTGGCGCCGGAGGCGGCGGACGGGCTCAAGCGTATCGCACGCGACCGTACAGCCTGGCTCGATCGTATGTTCGGCGACGGCCCCTTCCTCTGCGGGCAGCGGTTCACGGCCGCCGATATCTGGTTCTACGTCTGGCTCGAGTTTGGAGACGCGGTGGGTCAGCCGTTCGACCGGGCGCTCCCCCGGCTCGGGCCGTGGTTCGAGCGATTGCGCTCCCGTCCGAGCGCGGAGCGCAGCCGGCGGCCGTTTCGAGCTTGATGATCGCACATCTTCTGCGCGGCTTGACCGCGGCGGATGATCGCAGCCCTCGCGAAGGGTCGACCGGTCGCGGCCCGGGGTAATCGGCGATGACGAATGCGCCCGATCATCCGGCCGGCTTGCGGCTTTTGCTCGAACGGGTATACGACGCTCGGGAGATCCGTGAGAAGTTCTCGGCCTGGCACGCCCCGCGGCTCAACCGGTGGGAGCGCGTGCGGGCGGTCGCCGGGGCGGCGCTATGTGAATGCTTGCAGCCGGCTCGGATCGCCCGCCGGGAGTTGCCGACGGGCGAGTCGTGCTGGTTCGCCCCCGGCGTTCGCTGGCGGGTCCGCGACGTGGATCCCGCATGTCGGATTGCCGTGGCACCCCACGCGGGCCCCGCCGCGGAGGCCGATTTCCCGCCGCCGGCGCGCTCCCATTGGCTCGACGATGCGGAGCGGGTCGCGGTCGCGGGCAAGGGCGATTGGGCGCGGACATTGGCCGGGATGCAGGAAGGGGGCAGCGTCCTGATCCACGGGCGGGGCGATCCGGCCGCGGCCGTTGCCGATGCCTTCCGACGTACCTGCGGACGGCTTGGCTGGCATCCCCTGTGGTCGGATGGAGAGGACTATATTGCCTGGGCGGCGCGCGTGCCCGAGGCGATTGCGCTCGCCGATTATCTGGGCCGCGATCATGCCCTGATCGAGGCGGCGCTGGCGCGTCATCGGCAGGGGGACCCGCTGGGGTTGCAATGGGCGCTGTTCATGCTCGAGCGGCACATGCAACTCGAGGAGACATTTCTTTTCGATATCTACCGCAGGCGGGGCGGCAGCGCGCGACGCATCGCCGAACTCGAGCGCGAGCATGCGCTGGTGCGGGAAGATCGGGCGCGCCTCACCAGGCCCCAGACGCTGCGCCGATTCTGGCGCATCCTCGAAGCCCATGACGAGAAAGAGGAATCGCTGATTTATCCTCACCTCACCGCGGAGGAGGACCTTCTGGTGCGGGCGATGGTTTTTCGAGCCCGCTGAAGCGGATGCGGCCGCTGCGCCATGGCCTCGGCGATCGCCCGCACGGCGCGGCGGACGCAGATGGCCCTTTGTCCGTGTCCCGGTGCCCATGGATGAGATCGGTATGAGACGACAGCCGCAGCCGCACGGGCGGTCGGGTCATCCCGCAGCCGAAGCGGCCGCCAGAAAAGACGAGCCGATCGGCCGCGAGCCGCATCGCTCGGCAGTGTATACGATCGGCCATTCGAACCGTCCGCTGGACGAATTCGTACAGTTGCTCCGGGCGCATGGACTGGTGTACGTCGCGGATGTGCGGACCATTCCGCGTTCGCGGCGCAACCCGCAGTTCGGTCGCGAAACGTTGCCTGCGGAACTGGCTGCGGCCGACATCCAATACCGGCATTTTCCGGAGTTGGGCGGCCTGCGCCGGCCGCGGCCGGACTCACCCAATACGGCCTGGCGGAACGCCTCGTTCCGAGGCTACGCCGATTACATGCAGACGGCGTCTTTTTCCAGAGGATTACAGGCGCTTTTGGATCTCGCGGGCAGCTCAAGCGGCCTGGTGCTGATGTGCGCGGAAGCGGTCCCCTGGCGTTGTCATCGCTCGCTGATCGCCGACGCGTTGACTGTGCGCGGCGTGCCCGTGCAGCACGTGATCGGCGCCGGCGCGGCGCGGCCGCACGTCCTGACGCCGTGGGCGCGCGTGGAAGGTGTGGTCCTGACCTATCCTTCGGCTGAGTCCGACTAGAAGCTGTGTAAAAGAACAAAAGAGAACAAAAGGGGGACAGATTTATTTGAGCGGTCGCTCAAATAAATCTGTCCCCCCCTTTTGTTTCGTTTCGGGCGCTGCGGCGCGTCGCTCAGCCCGTGTCCCGCGCGGCGGCTACGGCGGCGGCCTGGGCCGGCGCCGCGACGGGCTGGGGAGGCGGACGGCGCTGCAGGGATACGGTCGTGACGCCGGCGAGGACCAGCGCCGCGCCGCCGAGCTGGACCGCGGTCAGGGGTTCTCCGAGGAAGACCGCCGCCAGTACGAGGGTCGATACGGGGCCGATCGCGCCGATCATGGAGGCGGTGCGCGCGCCCACGCGACGGATGCCCGCGGCGAGCAGGAAGGCGGGCAGGACGGTGGACACCAGCGCCATCGCCAGGGCGAGCAGGTAGACCGGCCGCGGCTGCACCAGAGCGGCCGGCGGGTGGGTGGCGAAGAACTGAATCACCGCGGCGATGGAGGAGACCGTCATCACGTAGGCGGTGAGGCGCAGGGTGCCGATGCGGTGCAGCAGTTCGCCGCTGCCCACGAGATAGACGGCATAGGCGAAGGCGCTGGCGAAGACCAGTGCCGTGCCGAGAGGGATGTTGCCGCCTTCGACCCGCAGGTCGTGCAGGAAGACGACGGCGATGCCCGCGTAGCTCAGCAGCAAGGCGCCGATCTCGGGCCGGCGGATGGGGCGGCGGTCGCGCACCCGCGTGATGAGGACCACCAGCGTCGGGTAGATGAAGAGCACGAGGCGCTCCAGGCCGGCGCTGACGTACTGCAGGCCGAGGAAGTCGAACAGGCTCGCCAGATAGAAGCCCCCCAGGCCCAAAAACCCGACCGCGAGCCACTGACGCGCGTCGAGGCGCGGCGCGCGGGCGCGGCGGGACCACAGGGCCGCGATCAGGAAGAAGGGCAGCGACAGGAGCATGCGCAACGCCAGCAGGGTCACCGCGTCCACGGAGTAACGGTAGGCGAGCTTGACGAAGATCGCCTTGGCCGAGAAGGCGACGGCGGCGAACAAAACGAGCGCGGCGCCGGCGAATCGATCGCTGCGGGAAATCGGCTGCACGTTGCGGACCCCCTGCGGGCGTGGCGGGTCCGGGATCAGGGCAAGGCGGGCCGCGTCACGGACCCGCGGCTGCCTTGCTGGTGTACCGAAACTACCTGCGCAAGCCGCCGCGGCCGGTGGGTTTCACCAGCCACAGTCGACGGATGCGAAGCTGCCCGGCACGGTGGGACATGACCGGACTATAGGCGGGCCGGGGTCGTGGTGTCAAACGGCGGCAGGGCCGGCGAATCCGTGTGCGTGGATTGCCGACTCCTGTCCTCCGCGGCGTGCTCGGAGGCCGCGCGCCCCGCCGGTGGACGCGCGTGCCGCCCCTTTTCCTGTCCCGCGTCGCAGGCGCACCACCTTGGGGCGCGCAATGGACCGAACCGCCGCCGGGGCCTGTTACGGGTGTCGCGGGCCGACGAGGAGGGTTGCTGTCGCCGCGACGACGGAAGCTTCGGGATGAATCCACGAGAGGGGGAAGAGGATCCGCGGAACACATCATTTGAAGAAGCGGTTGCGCCGGGCGTTGCTGGCGGCGGCTGTTCTGCTGGCCGGCCGCGGCGGCGGGATCGAGGGGATCTATGCGGATCATACCGGGCCCGTCTCGATCAAGTTCGAGTCGGGCAAGGCCTACATGAAGACGCCGGGCGGGACCCTGCAGATCGACTGCGAGGTGGACGGTGACCACGTCCTCCTCAAAGACCCCGCAGGGAAACCTGGTGCTGAACCGGCGGCACGACGGGTCGCTGTCCAGCCCCTGCGACCGGATCCCGAACGGCCTCCAGGGCGCGCACCCGCGCGGCAGACTGAGCCCGATCCTTGGGGGCGGGGCGGACGGGCTGTCCGTCGGCCTCGGTATGTGGTCTGTGGACAAGGGTCGGGGCCGTTTCCGGGAGTTCGTGAGTCCCGATCGCGGCGGCATCTTCGGCCGGGCGTTGCAGCGCGCGGACTCATCAGGTATAAGCCGTTGATCATAAAACTAATCTAACACTGTGGTTACTTGACACCTCTTTCGGATCTGGCCTAGACTGCCCGGGCGCGTCGGGGGGGCGGCACCGAAGGGGTGCGGGCGCCGGATGGGGACGCGAACGGACGTGGGGAGCGTGCGCATGCTGGAAGGCTACCTGCCGGTACTGATGTTTATCGTCGTCGGCCTGTTGGTCGGCTCGGTGGCGATCATGGCGGGTTTCGTGCTCGGCCGGCGCCGCCCGGATCCGGCCAAACTCTCCCCCTACGAGTGCGGCTTCGAGGCCTTCGAGGACTCGCGCACGAAGTTCGACGTGCGCTACTACCTCGTGGCCATCCTGTTCATCATCTTCGATCTGGAGATCGCCTTCCTGTTTCCCTGGGCGGTGGCGTTGCACCGCATCGGGGTGTTCGGGCTGGCCGCGATGGGCCTGTTTCTGACCATCCTGGTGGTGGGTTTCGTCTATGAATGGAAGCGGGGGGCCTTGGAATGGGAATAGCCGAGTCACCGCTGCCGGTCCTACAGGAGCGTGGCTGGGTCACGACCTCGGTGGACCGTCTCGTGAACTGGGCGCGCACCGGCTCGATGTGGCCGATGACCTTCGGCCTCGCCTGCTGTGCCGTCGAGATGATGCATACGGCCGCGGCGCGCTATGACCTCGATCGCTTCGGCATGATCTTCCGCCCGAGCCCGCGCCAGTCGGACGTGATGATCGTCGCGGGGACGCTCGTCAACAAGATGGCGCCGGCGCTGCGCAAGGTCTACGATCAGATGGCGGAGCCCAAGTGGGTGATCTCCATGGGCTCGTGCGCCAACGGCGGGGGTTACTACCACTATTCCTATTCGGTCGTGCGCGGTTGCGACCGTATCGTCCCGGTCGACATCTATGTCCCGGGCTGCCCGCCTACGGCCGAGGCCCTCTTCTACGGAATCTTGCAGCTCCACAACAAAATCCGCCGCACCAACACGATCGCCCGCTGACGGACCGGCCATGGCAGAGACGATCGAAGATGGGGCGCAGCGCCTGCGGGACCGGTTCAAGGATGCACTGACCTCCGTCGTCGTGGCCCACGGCGAATGCACGGCCGAGGTTCCTGCGGCGCGCCTGCTCGAGGTGTGCACGGCGCTGCGCGACGAGCCGGATTTCGGCTTCGATGAGTTGATCGACCTGTGCGGCGTGGACTACGCCGAATACGGGGAGGCGGAGTGGATCGCGCGGGAGGCCACGGGGCGCGGCTTCAGCCGCGGGGTGCGCGGGCCCGAGGACGAACTGCGCGAGACGCCGCGCGCGCCGAGCCCGCGGTTCGCGGTGGTCTATCATCTGCTCTCGCTCCCGCGCAACCGCCGCCTGCGTCTGCGCACGTACGCGCCGGACGCCGATTTCCCGGTGGTGCCGTCGGTGAACGAGGTGTGGAACAGCGCCGACTGGTTCGAGCGCGAGGCCTTCGACCTCTTCGGCATCGTCTTCGAGGGGCACCCGGATCTGCGCCGGATCCTGACCGACTACGGCTTCGTGGGCCATCCTTTTCGCAAGGACTTCCCCCTCAGCGGCACCGTCGAGGTGCGCTACGATCCGGAGCGCGCGCGCGTCGTCTACGAGCCGGTCAGTATCGAGCCGCGCGTGCTGGTGCCGCGGGTGATCCGCCACGATCATCGCTATGACGTCGACCGGCCCGAGGACGAGGGCCGCGAGGCGGCGGGGACGAAGCGGCCGTGAGGGGCGTTGCCGGTACCAGCGGCGTGCGCGTGGACGGCCCGGATTCCGCGGGAGGCGCCCGTGCCTGAGATCCGCAATCTGACGATGAACTTCGGCCCTCAGCACCCGGCGGCCCACGGGGTGTTGCGCCTGGTCCTGGAGATGGACGGCGAGGTTATCGTGCGCGCCGACCCGCACATCGGACTGCTGCACCGTGCGACCGAGAAGCTCGCCGAGAGCAAGCCCTACAACCAGAGCATCGGTTACATGGACCGGTTGGATTACGTGTCCATGATGTGCAACGAGCACGCCTACGTGCTCGCCATGGAAAAGCTGTTGGGGATCGAGCCGCCGTTGCGCGCTCAATACATCCGCGTGATGTTCGACGAGATCACGCGCATCCTTAATCACCTGCTGTGGCTCGGTACGCACGCCCTCGACGTGGGCGCGATGACTGTCTTCCTGTATTGCTTCCGCGAGCGCGAGGACCTGTTCGACTGCTACGAGGCGGTGTCGGGCGCGCGCATGCACGCGACGTATTACCGCCCGGGCGGCGTGTATCGGGATCTGCCCGAGCGCATGCCGCAGTACCAGCCTTCGCGCTGGCGCAGCGCCCGCGACCTCAAGCGGATGAACCGGGCGCGGCAGGGATCGCTGCTGGATTTCATCGAGGATTTCACGGAGCGCTTTCCCCGTTACATCGAGGAATACGAGGCGTTGCTCACGGAGAACCGTATCTGGAAGCAGCGCACTGTGGGCATCGGCGTGGTGTCCCCCGAGCGCGCACGCCAGCTCGGCTTCACCGGCCCGATGCTGCGCGGCTCCGGGGTCGAGTGGGATCTGCGCAAGAAGCAGCCGTACGAGGTCTACGACCGGCTGGACTTCGACATCCCGGTCGGGACGAACGGGGATTGCTACGACCGCTACCTCGTCCGCGTGGAGGAGATGCGTCAGTCCAACCGCATCGTGCGCCAGTGCGTCGAATGGCTGCGCGCCAATCCGGGGCCGGTGATGGTCGCGGACCACAAGGTCGCCCCTCCCCCGCGCGAGGAGATGAAGGCGGACATGGAGGCCCTGATCCATCACTTCAAGCTGTTTACCGAGGGCTTCTGCATCCCGGAGGGGGAGACCTACGCGGCGGTCGAGCACCCGAAGGGGGAGTTCGGGATCTATCTGATCTCCGACGGCGCCAACAAGCCCTACCGGCTGAAGATTCGGGCGCCCGGGTTCGCCCACCTGGCGGCGCTCGACGAGATGGCGCGCGGCCATATGTTGCAGGACTGCGTGGCGCTGATCGGCACGCTGGATGTCGTCTTCGGGGAGATCGACCGCTGAACTCAGCGGCGGATACGGGATCGGTTTGAATATGACGCAGAGCGAACAGACGGCGACTGGCGGGCGGGCGGCGGCCTTGACCCCCGCATCGCGCAAGGCGATCGACCTTTGGGTCGCCAAATATCCGCGCGAGCAACGACAGTCGGCGGTGCTTTCGGCGCTCACCATCGCCCAGGAACAGAACGGCGGCTGGCTGACGACGGAACTCATGGACGCGGTTGCGGACTACCTCGGGATGCCCCGCGTGTCCGTCTATGAGGTCGCCAGCTTCTACTCGATGTTGGACACTCGCCCGGTCGGGCGGCACAAGGTCTCGATCTGCAACAATATCTCCTGCATGCTCTGCGGCGGGGACGAGATCATCCGGTACGTCGAGCGCAAGCTCGGGATCCGCCTCGGAGACACGACCCCGGACGGGCGGATTACGCTGAAGGTCGAGGAGGAATGCCTTGCGGCCTGCGCCGGGGCCCCGATGATGACGGTGGACGGCCATTACCACGAGCATCTGACCCCGGAAAAGGTCGATGCCATCCTGGACGCGTTGGAGTAAGGCGATGGCCGACGAAATCTGCTTCGCGACGCGGCGCTACGACGAGCCCTGGACGCTCGAGACCTACCGCAAGGTCGGCGGGTATGAGGCGTGGGAGAAGATCCTGCGCGAGAAGATCCCGCCGGAGCAGGTCATCGAGATGGTCAAGAAGTCAGCGCTGCGCGGGCGGGGCGGGGCGGGGTTTCCGACCGGTCTCAAGTGGAGCTTCATGCCGCGCAACGCCCCGGTCCAGAAATATCTCGTCTGCAACTCCGACGAGAGCGAGCCCGGTACCTGCAAGGACCGCGACATCCTGCGGTTCAATCCGCACGCGGTGGTCGAAGGAATGGCGATCGCGGGCTATGCGATGGGCGCCACCGTCGGGTACAACTACCTGCGCGGCGAGTTCCATCACGAGCCCTTCGAGCGCTTCGAGGGTGCGTTGCACGAGGCACGCGCCGCGGGATACCTGGGGCGCGACATACTGGGTTCGGGCGTGGACTTCGAGGCGCACGCGCACCTCGGGGCCGGGGCCTATATCTGCGGCGAGGAGACGGCGCTGCTCGAGTCCCTGGAGGGAAAGAAGGGCCAGCCGCGTTTCAAGCCGCCGTTTCCCGCGAATTTCGGGCTCTATGGACGCCCGACGACGATCAACAACACCGAGACGCTGGCCTCGGTGCCGTCGATCATCCGCAACGGGCCGGAGTGGTTCCTGAACCTGGGGCGGCCGAACAACGGTGGGGTCAAGGTGTTCTCCGTGTCCGGGCACGTCAATCGCCCGGGTAACTACGAGATCCCGCTCGGAACGCCGTTCAAGGACCTGCTCGCGCTCGCCGGCGGCGTACGCCACGGCCATATCCTCAAAGCGGTCATCCCGGGCGGGTCTTCCATGAAGGTGTTGCCCGCGCACGTGATCATGGAAACGGACATGGACTACGACTCGCTGCAGAAGGCGGGATCGGGGCTCGGTTCGGGCGGCGTGATCGTGATGGACGACAGCACCTGTATGGTTCGGGCGCTGATGCGCATCTCGCGCTTCTACTATGCGGAGTCCTGCGGCCAGTGCACGCCCTGCCGCGAGGGTTGCGGCTGGTTGCATCGGGTCCTCTCGCGCATCGAGAACGGCGCCGGACGTCCGGAGGATCTGGACCTGCTGGTGAGCGCGGCCGGGCAGATCGAGGGTCACACGATCTGTGCCTTCGGGGACGCGGCGGCATGGCCGGTGCAGAGCTTCATACGGCATTTCCGGGAGGAGTTCGAGTACCATATCGAACACAAGCGCTGCCTGGTGGACGCCGGCGGTGCCGCGGGACGAGGAGCGGCGGCGTGAGCGCGAAACCCGAAATCCACGACGATCAGGTCACCGTGGAGATCGACGGGGTCGCCTACCGGGCGCGCAAGGGCGAGATGATCATTCGCGTCGCCGATGCCGCCGGCGTCGTCATTCCGCGTTTCTGCTATCACCCCAAGCTCCCCGTGGCGGCGAACTGCCGCATGTGTCTGGTCGAGGTCGAGCGGGCGCCGAAGCCGTTGCCGGCGTGCGCCACGCCGGTCACCGACGGTATGAAAGTCTTCACGCGTTCGCCGCGGGCGATCGCGGCGCAGAAAGCGGTGATGGAGTTTTTGTTGATCAACCACCCGCTGGACTGCCCGATCTGCGACCAGGGTGGGGAGTGCGAGCTGCAGGATCTCTCGCTGGGGTTCGGGTCGAGCGTGTCGCGCTTCGCGGAGAAGAAGCGGGTCGTCGCAGACCACGATCTCGGACCGCTGATCGCGACGGATATGACGCGCTGCATCCACTGTACGCGCTGCATACGCTTCCTCGAGGTGATCGCGGGGCAGAAGGAACTCGGCGGTATCGGCCGCGGGGAGCACATGCGCATCGACACTTACGTCGAGCGGGCGATCGGCTCGGAGATGTCCGGCAACGTCATCGACGTCTGCCCAGTGGGGGCGCTCACCTCCAAGCCCTTCCGCTTCACGGCGCGCGCGTGGGAACTGCGCGAATACGCGGCCGTCGCACCCCACGACTCGATGGGCTCGCATATCGCCCTGCACACCCGTGGCGGACGGGTCATGCGCGTGGTGCCGCGCGAGGAGGAGTCGATCAACGAGGTCTGGATCTCCGACCGCGATCGCTACTCTTATCAGGGACTATATGCCGCGGACCGGCTCACCGCGCCGATGGTGCGCCGCGGCGACCGCCTCGAGCCGGTCGAGTGGGATGTCGCCCTCGAGGCGGTTGCGGACGGTCTGCGCCGCGCGGTGACGGAGGGCGGGCCCGACGCGATCGGCGTCCTGGTCTCGCCCACCGCGACCCTGGAGGAGCTCTATCTGCTCAACCGCCTGGTGCGCGGCCTGGGTTCTTCGAACATCGACCACCGCCTGCGCCAGACGGACTTCCGGAATCAGGAGCAGGCACCGGCCTTTCCGTCGCTGGGCCTGCCCATCGAAGCCCTGGAGCGCGTCGACGCCGCACTGCTCGTCGGCTCCAACGTGCGCCACGAACAGCCCATCGCAGCGCACCGCCTGCGCAAGGCGGCGCTCGCCGGTGCGAAGGTGCTGTTCGTCAATCCGCTGGACTTCGAATTCCACTTTCCCGTGGCGGAAAGAATCGTCGCCGATCCGGCAGGGATGGTCCGCGCCGTCGCCGGAATCGCCAAGGCCCTGGGCGCGGGCGGCGCCGGCGACACCCCGGCGGCGCGCGACTTCCTCAAGGAGATCCGGCCCGCGCCGGCCGAACGCGCCATCGCACAGGCGCTCAGGGAGGGGGAACGTGCGAGCGTCCTGCTCGGTGCGCTCGCCGCCGCGCACCCCGATTATTCCTTGTTGCGCGCACTGGCGATGCGGATCGCGGCCGCCGCCGGGGCGACCTTCGGCGAGCTGCCCGAGGCGGCCAACAGCGCCGGCGCGTGGATCGCGGGTGCGGTCCCGCACCGCGATGCGGGGGCGGTCCCGGTGCTTCCCGCGGGACGGGATGCGCGCGCGATGATCGAGTCCCCGCCGCAGGCGCTGGTGCTGTTCAACGTCGAACCCGAGTTCGATTGTCACGATGCGGCCGCGGCGCGCCGCGCGGCGCACGCGAGTGCGTTCACCGTCGTGATGGGGTCGTATGGAAGCGAGGCCGCGCGGGAGTACGCCGACGTGCTGCTGCCCGTCGCCGCCTTCGCCGAAACCTCGGGGACTTTCGTGAACGCCGAAGGGCGCTGGCAGGGTTTTCGCGGGGCCGCGACCCCGCCCGGAGAAGCACGTCCGGGCTGGAAAGTCCTGCGCGTGTTGGGTAACCTCCTCGGGCTTCCGGGGTTCGACTACGCGGATTCCGCGCAGGTGTGCGACGAGTTGCGCGCGAAGGCGGGCGGCCTGACGGCGGAGTGGCGGGGCGAACCCGGGGACATCGACATCGTGGAAAGCGCGCGGGTGACGGGGCTGTTCCGGATCGGGGAGGCTCCGATCTATCGCACCGACCCACTGGTGCGGCGGGCGTCGGCGCTACAGAAGACCGAACTCGCGCGTGATGCGGTATGCCGGATCGCGCCGAAGGAGGCGGCGCGTCTGGGGCTGGCCGATGCGGCGCGTGTCGAGGTCATGCAGGGGGAGGCGCACGCGGTGCTGCCGCTGGTGGTGGACGAGCGGGTCCCGGAGGGTTGCGCTTGGATCCCGGCGGCGACGCCCGGGAGCGCCGCGTTGGGGCCTAGCATCGGGCCGGTGTCGCTGCGGGTGGCGCCGTGACGATCGGTGCACCGGGAAACGGGGAGGCGGCGCGATGACCGCCACTTTGCTCGAGTTCTGGAACGGGCTGCCGGAGGATTTTCGCATCCCGGTGCTCATCCTGCTCAAGATCGTCGCCATCCTGGTCCCGCTGATGCTTTCCGTGGCCTATCTGACCTTCGCGGAGCGCAAGATCATCGGGTACATGCAGATCCGCATCGGACCTCAACGGGTAGGCCCGCGCGGCTGGCTGCAGCCCATCGCCGACGCACTCAAACTCCTGCTCAAGGAGATCATCGTCCCGGCGAACGCCAACCGCTTCCTGTTCCTGCTGGCCCCGGTGCTGAGCATCGGCCCGGCCCTGGCGGCGTGGTCGGTGATGCCCTTCGGACACGGCATGGTACTCGCGAACGTGGACGCCGGGCTGCTGTTCCTGCTGGCGCTGACGTCCATGGGCGTCTACGGAGTCATCATCGCCGGGTGGGCGTCGAACTCAAAGTACGCGTTTCTCGGCGCGATGCGTTCGGCCGCGCAGATGGTGGCCTACGAGATCGCCATGGGCTTCGCCTTGGTCGGCGCGCTCATGGCCGGCGGCAGCCTCAATCTCGGCAAGATCGTGCTCGCCCAGCAGGGCGGGGTGCTGCACTGGTTCTGGCTGCCGCTGCTGCCGCTGTTCTTCATCTATTTCATCTCCGGGGTCGCAGAGACGAACCGCGCGCCGTTCGACGTGGCGGAGGGCGAGTCGGAGATCGTCGCGGGATTCCACGTCGAGTACTCGGGTATGGCCTTCGCCGTGTTCTTCCTGGCCGAGTACGCGAACATGATCCTGATCTCCACCCTCGCGGCGGTCCTGTTTCTCGGGGGCTGGTTGTCGCCGTTCGAGGGGACCGGGTGGCAGGCCTACGTGAACTGGGTGCCGGGGACGGTCTGGCTGCTGCTCAAGGCCGCCGGGTTCCTGTTCCTGTTTCTGTGGTTCCGCGCGACCTTCCCCCGCTACCGCTATGACCAGATCATGCGCCTGGGGTGGAAGGTGTTCATTCCGATCACGATCGTCTGGCTGTTCCTGGAGGGGTTTGCGATCCTCTTCCACCTGCAGCCCTGGTTTGCGTGAGGTCGCCGTCTATGCGCACACTACGCAACTACGTCAAGAGCCTGTTCCTGTGGGAGCTATTCATGGGGCTGCGGGTCACCGGGCGGTATCTGTTCGCGCGCAAGGTGACCCTGATGTACCCCGAGGAGAAGACCCCCCAGTCGCCGCGGTTTCGCGGGCTCCACGCCCTGCGCCGCTATCCCAACGGCGAGGAGCGCTGCATCGCCTGCAAGCTGTGCGAGGCGGTATGCCCGGCGCTGGCGATCACCATCGAGTCGGAGCCGCGCGCGGACGGGACACGCCGGACGACCCGGTACGACATCGACCTGTTCAAGTGCATCTTCTGCGGCTTTTGCGAGGAATCCTGTCCGGTCGACTCGATCGTCGAGACGCGGATCTACGAATATCATTACGAAAATCGCGGCGAGCAGATCATCCACAAGGAGCAGTTGCTCGCCAACGGCGACCGTTACGAGGCGCAGCTTGCGGCGGATCGTGCGCAGGAGGCCCGCTACCGCTGAACGCGGGGTTGGCGGGTCGGGACCGGGGTCGGGAACAAGAAACGAATCATGACATTCGAGTTGTTCATTTTTTATCTGTTCGCGGCGGTACTGGTCTTCGCCGCACTGCGGGTGGTCACGGTGCGTAATCCCGTGCACGCCGTGCTGTTTCTGGTGCTGGCGTTCTTCTCGAGCGCGGCGCTCTGGTTGCTGCTCGAGGCCGAGTTCCTGGCGCTGGTCCTGGTGTTGGTATACGTCGGCGCGGTCATGGTGCTGTTCCTGTTCGTGGTGATGATGCTGGACATCAACGTCGCCGTTCTGCGCGAGGGGTTCACCCGCTATCTGCCGGTCGGCCTCCTGGTCGGCCTGGCCATCGTCGCGGAAATGGGCTTGGTGCTCGTGCGCTACTTCGTGCTGCCCCCCGGCAGCGCCCCGAAGCCCGTGGGGCCCGATTTCTCCAACACCCGAATGCTGGGGGATCTGCTCTATACGCACTACGTGTACCCGTTCGAGATCGCCGCTGCGATCCTGCTGGTGGCGATCGTCGCCGCGATCGCGCTGACCTTGCGCCGGCGCCCGGGCACCAAACATCAGGATCCGGCGGCGCAGATCGCTGTGCGCAGACGCGACCGGGTGCGGCTGGTCCGGATGGACGCAGAGAAGAAGCCGGAATGAGCGGGAGACGCACACATCCGCGCCGGCGGGCGTCGGCGGCGGGGGACGCCGGCCCCGCGGGCGGAGGGGGCGGGCATCCATGATCACGCTGCAGGATTATCTTGTGCTCGGGGCGATACTCTTCTGTGTGGGTGTCGCCGGGATCTTCCTCAATCGGAAGAACGTGATCGTGCTGCTCATGTCCATCGAGCTGATGCTGCTCGCTGCGAACATGAACTTCGTTGCCTTTTCGTACTTCCTCGGCAACGCGGCCGGGCAGGTCTTCGTCTTCTTCATATTGACCGTCGCAGCGGCGGAGTCGGCGATCGGATTGGCGATTCTGGTGGTGCTGTTCCGTAACCGCCGCTCGATCAACGTCGAAGACATCGACACCCTGAAGGGCTGAACGGCGTTCGGGAGACACGTCCGGTATGGAGAACATTTATCTGGCAATCGTGCTCGGACCGCTGGCGGGGGCGGTGGTCGCGGGCCTGCTCGGGCGCTGGATCGGGCGCGGCGGCGCCCACTGGGTGACGATCCTCGGCGTGGCGACCTCGTTTGCGCTCTCGCTGGTGGTCCTGTGGCACCTGGTGGTCGAAGGCGCGCCGGCATTCGACGGGTCGGTCTACACCTGGATGACGGCGGGCGGGATCCACTTCGAGATCGGCTTCCTCATCGATCGGTTGAGTGCCCTGATGATCGCCGTGGTCACCTTCGTGTCGCTGGCGGTGCACATCTACACTATCGGCTACATGCGTGAGGATCCGGGGTATATCCGGTTCTTCAGCTACATCGCGCTGTTCACCTTTGCGATGCTCATGCTGGTGATGTCGAACAACTTCCTTCAGCTCTTCTTCGGTTGGGAAGGGGTGGGACTCGTCTCCTATCTGCTGATCGGGTTCTGGTACGAGCGCGAGTCGGCGACCTTCGCCGCCCTCAAGGCCTTTCTGGTGAACCGCGTCGGGGATTTCGCCTTCGTGCTCGGAATCGCCCTGGTCGTCATGTACTTCAACACTCTGAACTACGAGCCGGTGTTCCGCGTGGCGCCGCTCATGGCGGAGCTGTCGATCCAGGTCGTCCCGGGCATGGACTGGTCGGTGGTGACGCTGATCTGCCTGCTGTTGTTCGTGGGCGCCATGGCCAAATCCGCGCAGATTCCGCTGCACGTATGGCTGCCGGACTCCATGGAGGGCCCGACGCCGATCTCGGCCCTGATCCACGCCGCGACCATGGTGACCGCCGGGATCTTCATGGTGGCGCGGCTCTCTCCGCTGTTCGAGTATTCCCCGACGGCGCTCAACGTGATCCTGGTGCTTGGGGGGGCGACGGCCTTCTTCATGGGGCTGGTCGGCATCGTCCAGCACGACATCAAGCGGGTGATCGCCTATTCGACGATTTCCCAGCTCGGTTACATGGCCGCTGCGCTCGGCGCGTCGGCTTATGCGGCCGCCATTTTCCATCTGATGACGCACGCCTTCTTCAAGGCGCTGCTGTTCCTCGGTGCGGGTTCGGTGATCATCGCGATGCATCACGACCAGGACATGCGTCACATGGGCGGCCTGCGCAAATACATGCCGATCACCTACATCACTTTCCTGGTCGGTTCGCTGGCCCTGTGCGGGATACCGCCGTTTGCGGGGTTCTTCTCCAAGGACTCCATCATCGAGGCGGTGCACGCCTCGCAGCTTCCGGGCGCCCAGTTCGCCTATTACTGCGTGCTCGGGGGCGTGCTCGTGACCGCCCTCTATACGTTCCGTATGTTCTTTCTCGTCTTTCACGGCAAGGAGCGTATGGACGAGCACACCCGTTCGCACCTGCGCGAATCGCCCGCCGTCGTCACCGTGCCGCTGGTGATGCTGGCGATCCCCTCGGCGCTGGTGGGTTGGTATACGATCCGGCCGATTCTCTTCGGTGGTTATTTCGGGAACTCGATCGCGGTGCTCCCCGCCCATAATGTCCTCGCGGAGGTTGGGCGCGACTTCCACGGCCCGGCGGTGATGGCGGAGCATTCAGTGCATACCCCGGCGCTGTGGCTGGCGCTGGGGGGCATTTTCCTGATGTGGGTGGTCTACTGGCTGCGCCCGGCGCTCGCGGGGATCCTGCGGCGGACCTTCCTCCCGATCTATTACATTCTCGAGCACAAGTATTGGTTCGATGATCTCAACGAGAAGGTGATCGCCGCCGGGGGGCGGCTCATGGGGCGGCTGCTGTGGCGCATCGGAGACGTACGGCTGATCGACGGCCTGATGGTCAACGGCAGCGCGTGGCTGGTCGGGCGGTGGGCCGCGATCTCGCGCCGGATGCAGACGGGTTATCTCTACCATTACGCGTTTACGATGCTGATCGGCCTGCTGCTGTTCCTGAGCTGGTTCGTAGTCCGCTGACGGGGAAGGAAACGGACCGGTGCTCTCGCATATTCCGTGGTTGAGTCTCGCGATCTGGACGCCGATCTTCGGCGGGGTCATGGTCCTCCTGGCCGGGGATAAGGGCGCGGAGGGCGCGCGCCGCATGGCCCTGTTGTTCGCGCTCGTCACCTTCGCCGTTACGGTGCCGCTGTACGTCGGATTCGATCCGACTACGGCGAAGATGCAGTTCGTGGAGCGGGTTTCGTGGATCCCGGCGTTCCACATCTTCTACTACCTGGGCATCGACGGCATCTCGCTTCCGCTGATCCTGCTGACGAGCTTTATGACCGTGCTGGTCGTGATCGCCGGCTGGGTCTCGATCCAGACGCGGGTGGCGCAGTACATGGCGGCGTTCCTGATCATGGAAGGGCTCATGATCGGTGTGTTCTCGGCGTTGGATGCCATCCTGTTCTACGTGTTCTGGGAGGGGATGCTGATTCCGATGTTCCTCATCATCGGGATCTGGGGCGGGCCGCGACGGGTATATGCGACCATCAAGTTCTTCCTCTATACCTTCCTCGGATCGGTGCTGATGCTCGTCGCGCTGATCTATCTGCATTTTCAGGGCGGCAGCTTCTCGATCCTCGACTTCCAGGCGCTCAAGCTGCCGCTGGATGCACAACTGTGGATCTTCATCGCCTTCCTGCTCGCATTCGCGGTGAAGGTGCCGATGTGGCCGGTGCACACCTGGCTCCCGGACGCGCACGTGGAGGCGCCGACCGGCGGCTCGGTGATCCTGGCCGCGATCATGCTCAAGATCGGGGCCTACGGGTTCCTGCGCTTCAGCCTCCCGATCACGCCGCAGGCGAGTCACGAACTGGCGTGGCTGATGATCGCCCTGTCGCTGGTCGCGGTCGTCTACATCAGCCTCGTGGCGCTCGTCCAGGAGGACATGAAGAAGCTGATCGCCTACTCCTCCATCGCCCACATGGGCTTCGCGACGCTCGGCTTTTTCGTTCCGTTCGCGATCTACGCGAACACGAAGTCGCTGGAGGGGGCGGCTTTGGCGGTGGAGGGTGGGCTGGTCCAGCTCGTCTCCCACGGCTTTATCTCGGGCGCGCTGTTCCTCAGCGTCGGCGTGCTTTACGACCGCATGCACTCGCGCCTGATCGCCGACTACGGCGGGGTCGTGAACCGGATGCCGGTGTTCGCCGCGCTCGCGGTGCTTTTCGCCATGGCGAACTCCGGTCTGCCCGGGACCTCGGGATTTGTCGGCGAGTTCATGGTGATCCTGGCGAGCGTGAAGGCGAATTTCTGGTACGCGGTCCTGCTCGCGACTTCGCTGGTGACCGGCGCGGCGTACACCCTGTGGCTGGTCAAGCGGGTGATCTTCGGGGCGGTCGCCAACGAGCGCGTCGGCGCCCTCGTGGACCTGAACATGCGCGAGTTCCTGATTCTCGGCCTGCTTGCGCTGGCGGTGCTGTGGCTCGGCGTGTGGCCGGCGCCCCTGATCGACGTGATGCACCAGTCGGTCCAGCACCTGCTGGGCCAGATGCTGGCCGTGAAGCCGTAGGACAGGTCGGTGCCGTATGAGCGGACAGCGGGATCGGAGTTGAAATGACGTTCGAAATGCCGGACTTCTGGCTTGCGCTGCCCGAGATGTTCGTGCTCGGGATGGCCTGCTTCATCCTGGTGCTGGACCTGTTCCTCCCGGAGGAGCGGCGCGGTATCAGCTATTTCCTTGCACAGATCACCGTGATCGGTGCGTTTGTATCTTCCCTCTGGGTCGCGCCCGCGGGCGTGCAGACCACTTTCGACGGGATGTTCGTCAGCGATCCGCTCGGGACCTTCCTCAAGCTGGCAATCTATGTGTTGACCGCGGGCGTGTTCCTGTATTCGCGCGGCTATCTGCGGGATCGCGCCCTCTACAAGGGCGAGTATTACGTGCTCGGCCTGTTCGGCATGCTGGGGATGATGGTGATCGTCTCCGCGAGCAGTCTGCTGACGATTTACCTGGGCCTGGAGCTGTTCTCGCTTTCGCTCTATGCGATGGTGGCCTTCGATCGCGACTCGCTGCGGGCCTCCGAGGCGGCGATGAAATACTTCGTCCTGAGCGCGCTGGCCTCCGGTACGCTGCTCTACGGCCTGTCGCTCCTCTACGGTCTGACCGGATCGCTGGAGATGTCGCAGGTGGCGCAATTCGCCGGCGGGCATGCGGGGGAGCACTATGCCTTCGTCTTCGCGCTCGCCTTCGTACTCGTGGGGGTGGCCTTCAAATTCGGCGCCAGCCCCTTCCATATGTGGATCCCGGATGTCTACCACGGTGCGCCGACCTCGGTGACGCTCTACCTCGGCGCGGCGCCCAAGGTGGCGGCCTTCGCGATGGCGATGCGCCTGCTGGTCGACACGCTGGGGCCGCTGCAGGCGAGCTGGGGGCCCATGCTCGTGGTCCTGGCGGTGTTGTCGCTGGCGGTCGGTAACGTCGTCGCCATCGCCCAGACCAACATCAAGCGCATGCTCGCGTACTCCACCATCTCGCATATGGGCTTCCTGCTCCTGGGCCTGCTGGCCGGGACGCGGACCGGGTATTCGGCGGCCCTGTTCTATGCGGTGGTCTATGCGCTGATGTCGCTCGCCGCCTTCGGCGTGGTGATCCTGCTCAGCCGCGCGGGCTTCGAGGCCGAGCGCCTGGGGGATTTCAAGGGGCTGAACGAGCGCAGCCCCTGGTTCGCCTTCATGATGCTGGTGGCGATGTTCTCGATGGCCGGCGTGCCGCCGACCGCGGGCTTCTACGCCAAGCTGGCGGTGCTGGCGGCGGTGATCGACGTCCACCAGACGTGGCTGGCCGTGGTCGCGGTGTTCTTCTCCCTCATCGGCGCGTTCTACTACCTGCGGGTCGTCAAGCTGATGTACTTCGATGCCCCGGCGGACCCCGAGCCGCTAACGGCACGCCTCGATCTGCGCGTGGCGCTGAGCGCCAACGGCTTGTTGCTCCTCGGCCTGGGGATCTATCCCGGGCTGCTCATGGGCTGGTGCCTCGCGGCCCTGCATTGATTCCCCGCAGTCCCTGACCATCCGCGGGTCCGCGGCCCGGTCCCGCGCCCGTTCCCGTCGGCGCCTCTGCGACAAGGCGGCTCCCGCCGCCCGGTCGGGGCGTGGGCGCGGGGCGGTCCAGAGGGCCCGGATTCGTGGATCGGTGGGGGTACTACGGCGCCGGGGCGCGGATGGGGGTCGCGGATCAAGGGGTCGGAGTCATCGTCCCAGCGCGTGGGCGGGGTCTTTGGAGGCTTTCCAGCGGGCGATGACTCCGACCCCGGGTTGGCGGGGTTGGGGCAGGGGTCGGAGTCATCGGGCCCAGGGCGTGGGTGGTCTTTGGGGGTTTTCCAGCGGGCGATGACTCCGACCCCGGGGTGTATGCGGAGGTTTCGCGTCCGAGCCCGGAGCGGGGTGGCAGGGGCCGGGCGGCAGGGGCGGGGCGGCCGCAGGTCATACGATCTCTATGTCATAAAATAAACGTCGTTATAACCGCTTATGGGCAGTTTGCAGAAAAAATCTCGAGCCGGCGGGAATTTGACTTCGGTTGGATTCGGTCCAATACTTGCGCTCCCTGCGGAGACAGGGGCGGACGTGTCGACGGCCGGAGCATCGGCCCCCGAGGGCACCGGGGACACGGATCGAAGGCGGGCGGGTTTCCCCGGGTGGGGAGTCGCCCAGGGACTGGGATACACAGCCACGGTACGGCGCAATGTCCCGGAGGGACTGCGTGCGCGGGCCTGTATTCGGACGCTGCGGCGCGACGACCCATCGATGGGCGTCGCGGTCCCGGTGCCGGATCGGTCGGCCTTCGTATCTTCCGCCGCGGCACAAGAACAAGAGGAGTAACGGCCATGCGTAGCGTTCAGCGGGTACGGGCACGCCGTCCGGCGTGCCTGCGGAGTCTGGTTTTCCTGGGACTGGCGGTCGGGTTGTGCGCCTCGGGCACGGCGGCGGCCAGCAGTTTCGTCACGCTCACCCCCTTCGGGACCCACGGGGCCAATCCGGGGATCAATGAGCACTGGGTTCAGGTCGTCCCGACCTGGCAGGGGCCCGACTACCAGCCCGGATGTCCGAAAACGAGTTCGCAACCGAACGGTGGAACCTGTGACGGTATCGCATCGATCGCCGACGCCCAGGCGGCGCTCGCTCTACCCTCCGGCAATGCCGCTTTGCTGGCGAGCGTGAACGGCGTCTACTCCGGGCCGATCAACTACGCCAACGCGAGGTTCAACTACGACTATCCCGGCTATGACGGGTACCCCACCACGACCTTGCCGCCGCTGTTTACGAACGACAGCTATTCGGCCGCAAGTCCGAATCCACAGGAGAATTATGCTGGTGAACTCTCGGGCTACGTGTACGTTCCGGCGGGGCAATACAACTTCAGCGTGCTCGCGGACGACGGGATGCAGTTCACCCTCAGCGGGGCCGGCGGGGCGTCCATCACCATGTCGCTCAACGGCCTCAATCCACACCACCCCACCGAATTCGGGTCCAAACTGAAATTCGAGAGCGGACTCTACAAGTACGACCTGATCGGCTACAACCGCCTCCAGGATGGCGTGTTGCGCCTGCTGATGGGCTCGGCCACGGGAAAGTGGGAGCCGAGCCTGATCCCGGGCGGGGCGTTCTATACGTCGGTCGCCCCAGTCCCTCTGCCGGCCGCGGGCTGGCTGTTCGGCTCCGGGCTGATCGGGCTCGTCGGGGTCGCCCGCCGGCGCGTGCGGCGGACCGGGGTCGCCGCCTGAGGGCGGCCGGCGCGGGGGCGTGGCCGGAGTCCACCCCGGCCGCATCCCCGTCCCCGCCGGTCGACGGATACGCGGATCGGGCGGGTGGCGCATGGGTGCGGCCTGTGGGGGTCTTCCGCCGCTCGGGGGCGGGCGCTTCGTGGCCCGCGGCGGCGCGGCGGCGTACAATCCCCCGGGTTGTACCGGACCGCGGCCCCACGCCCGGGCGGTCCGTCAAGAAGAACAACAGGTCGACTGCCATGATCCCGCCTGTCCGCCCGATTCCGGGCCCCGATGACGGTTTCCTGAGCCGGCGTCTTGCGGACGGGCCGCCCCGTGCGCGTGTGGACGCCGGGCCGTCGACCCGAGTCGCAGCGTTGGGAGAAGCCCATGAAGCGTGAACCCCTGCCCTCGATCTGGCGCCGCCTGTGGCATGTGCTGCTGGTGCTGCTGGGTTGGGCGATCTATTTCGGTTTCTGGTGGAAGGTCCTGGCCACCCGGCCGGGCATCGGCCCGCTGTTCATCGTGATCCCGATCATCCTCGTGGCCGTTCCGACGGTGACGCTGTTCTGGATCGCGCACAACCTGCGCCTCTACCGGGCGCGCGACGCGCGGCGCACCTCTCCGGTCATCCCGGAGCGCTACGAGCGGGATTGGGTCGGGCGGCCGGTCACGGCGGACTGGGAGCGTGTGCGCCGCGCGCGCCAGATCGTGATCCGTTGGGACGACAGCGCGAAGCGCTACGAACCGGTCGCGAACGGGGAGGGCACGATATGAACGAGACCGTGCAGTTCCTGGCGGCGGTCCAGCGCAACGACGTCTATATCGTCGCCCTGGTGTTCTTCGCCGTCTACCCGATCCTCACCAGCGTGGTATGGATGACCACGTCGTTCTTCTTCTGGTTCCGGCGCGAGAAGGACCCCGATCCGTTGCCGGCGAAGCAATCCCCGCAGGTGTCGGTACTCATCGCCGCGCACAACGAGGAGGAGGTCATCGGCCGGGCCCTCGATGCGGCCTGTGCCCTCGACTATCCGAACCTCGAGGTCGTGGTCGTCGACGACGGATCGACGGATGCGACCGCGGCGGTGGTGCGCCAGCACGTGAGGGAAAAGGGAGTGCGCCTGATCCGCAAGGACCGCAACGAAGGCAAGGCGATGGCGCTGAACGATGCCCTGCCGTGCGTGAACGGCGAGATCGTCCTGATCATGGATGCGGACGCGGAGCCCGCGCGGCAGTCGCTGCGCTACATGGTCCCGCACTTCGAGAGCCCGCGGGTCGCCGCGGTGACCGGCAATCCGCGCGTCTACAACGTCGGCTCGCTGCTCTGCCGGCTGCAGCTCATCGAGTTCACCTCGATCGTCAGCCTGCTGCGCCGCTCGCAGCGCGTCTGGGGGCGCATCCTGACGGTGTCGGGGGTCGTCACCGCGTTTCGCAAGTCCGCGCTGATGGATGTGGGCGGGTTCAGTCCGGACATGCCCACGGAGGACATCGAGCTGACCTGGCGGCTGCAGAAGCGCTTCTGGGACGTTCGCTACGAGCCCAACGCGGTCCTCCTGATGCGGGTGCCCTCGACCTTCCGCGGCCTGGTCAAGCAGCGGCTGCGCTGGGCGCGCGGCCTGATGCAGGTGCTGCGCCGCCACGCCGACGTGATCGTGCACTGGCGCTACCGGCGCCTGTGGCCGGTCTACGTCGAGGCGGTGTTGTCGACGTTCTGGGCGGTGTGTTTCGTGGTGCTGACGATCCTCTGGATCGTCTCCTACAGCGTCGGCTACCCGCCGGTCGGCGCCCACCCGATTCCGAATCTCTGGGGTATGCTCATTGCCACCTTCGCCTTGATGCAGCTCCTGGTGGGGACGGTGATGGACCGGCGCTATGATCCCGAGACGGTGCGCTATTACCCCTATGCGGTGTTCTATCCGATCATCTACTGGATGATCATGTCGATCTCCACGGTGATCGCGCTGCCCGCGGTCCTGCGCCGCCCCGGCCGCACCCCGGTGCGCTGGGACACGGCGCGCGATCCGCTGCGGAGCCGCGCGTCATGAGCCGCCGCGCCGGGTTCGTACTGCTGATCGGGACGCTGCTTGCCGCGGGTCCCGCCGCTGCGGCGGGCACCGCGGCCCCCGCCGCGCCGGCACCGGCGTCGCTGGCCCAGGCGCGGGCCCTGGTCTCCCAGCGGCACTACGCGCGGGCGCTCGCGATCTATCGGGCGTTGCTGAAAAAGACCCCGGACGATGCGAATCTCCTCATCGAGACGGCCCGGGTCTACGGATGGAACGATCAGAACGGCCGGTCCGCGGCGCTCTACGAGCGCGTATTGAAGGTGGCGCCCGACCGGCGCGCGGACGTGCTGCCCTCGCTGCCCTGGCAGTTGCTCTGGGCGAAGCAGCCGCACCGGGCCGTGCATTACTTCAGGGAGTATCTCGCGCAGCATCCGGGGGACATCAAGGCGCGCCTGGGTTATGCGCAGGCGCTCGCCGCCGCCGGCGACTCGGCCGCGGCGCTGAAGGCCTACCGGAAGGTGCTCGCGAGCGAGCCGAACAATGCGCGCGCACGTCTCGGCGTCGCGCGGGCGCTGGTGCGGGCGCACGATTACGCCCCCGCGCTCGCGCAGTACCGCACGCTGCTCGCGGCGAAGCCCGATGACGCGGACCTGCTGATCGAGGCGGCCCGTGTCTACGGCTGGGACAACCGCAACGCGGACTCGGCACGCCTGTATGAGCGGGTGATCCGGGTTGCGCCCGCGCGTCGTGCGGATGTCCTGCTGCCGCTGGCGTGGCAGCTCCTCTGGTCCCGGCAGGCGCAGGCCGCGGTCCCGTATTTCGAGGAGTACGTGCGGGCTCACCCCAAGGACGCCAAGGCGCGCCTCGGTCTGGCCGAGGCGCTGATGTACAGCGGTCACTGGCGCCGCGCGCAGGTGCAGTACGCGCGCGTGCTGCGCTCGTCCCCGCAGAACTGGCGCGCGCAGCTCGGGATCGCCCGGGCCCTGGTCAAGCGCAAGGACTATCCGGCGGCGCTGGAGGTCTATCGCAAGGTGCTGCTGGCGCGTCCGCGTGACGCGAACCTGCTCATCGAGGTCGCGCGCGTCTACGGCTGGAACAACGAGAACCGCCGCTCGGCACAGCTCTATCGGCGGGTGCTCGAGGTGGCGCCGTACCGGCGCCGCGACGTGGAGCGCCCGCTCGCCTTCCAGCTCCTGTGGTCGGGGCAGGGCGCGCAGGCCCTGCCGTATTTTCGCGCGGTTTTGGCGCGCAACCCGGGCGATCTCAAGGCGCGCCTGGGCTATGCGCAGGCCCTGGCCGCCTCCGGAAAGGACGGTCCCGCGGTCGTGGAATTCCGCCGCGTGCTGGCCGCCGAACCCGCCAACCGGGCCGCCCGCCTCGATGCGGCGCGGGCACTGGTCGCGGAGCATCGTTATCGGGCCGCGCTGGCCGACTACGACCGGCTTCTGAAGGCGCGCCCGGACGACGCGAACCTGCTCATCGAGACCGCACGCGTCTACGGGTGGGACAACCGCAACGCCCGTGCGGCGGCGCTCTACGAGCGCGTCCTTCAGGTGGCCCCGCAACGGCGCCCGGTGGTGATCCTGCCGTTGGCCTGGCAGCTCACCTGGGCCGGCCGGCCCGAACGAGCGGTCCCGCTGTTCCGGGAGTATCTGCGCGGCCATCCCAACGACGTCGCTGCACGGGTGGGCCTGGCCGATGCGCTCGCCGACGCCGGGCGATTGCACGCCGCCCTGCGGGAATACCGCGCCGCGTTGAAGCGCAGGCCGGACGATCTCGACGCCGCCTACGGGGAGGCCCGCGTGCTGGGCTGGATGGGCCGCTACCGCAGCGCCGAGGCGGTCTACCGCGGGATACTCCGTCGCGACCCGAACGCCTTCGGCGCTCAGGCCGGCCTGGAGCAGGTCAGGAACTGGAACGGCGCGCACCGCTCCGCGGCGCGTGAGATGGCCGTCCTCCTGCGAAAGCATCCACAAGACGCAGGTCTGCGGCATGACCTCGCCACCGCCCAGTACTGGTCGGGATTCGGTGATCTGGCGCTGGGGACCCTCGACGGATCGCGCCGGCCCGCCGACGTCGCCTTGCGCCGCCACATCCGGCGCGATCTGGCCCCCACCGTTTCGGCGTCCCTGTTCGGATCCACGGACAGCGATCGCCTGCACATCGTCGGGGTCACGCTCAACGCGAATTATCACTTCGACGCCGCACGGTGGCTGGGGCTTTCCTACCGCGTCGCGCACCTGCAGCAGCACAATGCGGCGATCCCGGCCGACAACGTCCTCTACGGGCGCGAGGTGCTGGTCAGCGGCGGTCAGCGTCTCGGCGGGCTGCACTCGCCGGTCGGCACCCTGTGGCCGTCGGTCGCGCTCGGCGTGCGCAAGTACTCCGACTGGCAGACCTTCGCCTGGCGCGCCAACGCCAAGTGGATCCCGGCCGATCGCTGGCGCGTGGATCTCTATTCCGGCAACGAGGTCATCGAGAACATCCGTTCGATTCAGAACCAGGTGACTTTCCACTCCGCGGACGCGGACGTGAGCTGGCAGGTCCTGCCGCGCATCAACCTCGGTGTCGGCGGCGGCGGGGGCGTGTTCGACGACCGCTTCGGCGACCACAACTCGCGCTGGCGCGTGCGCAGCCACCTGCTCGGCGTGCTCTACCTGCACCCGCGCATCTTCGCCGAGTGGAATTTCCTCTACTTCAACGATTCGAACCCGAACGTACAGGTCGGCTACTACAACCCCGGAGCCTATTGGGAGAACCGTCTCACCGTCGGTGCTTCCTACCGCTGGCGCGGTTGGGAGTTGGCCGGGCGCGGCGGCGGCGGGCGCCTGACGGAAGACCCCGGCGGCACCTCGGACTGGATGTACTTCTGGCAGGCGAGCGTGGGGCGGGACTTCGGCCGCGCCGGGGAGCTCCGCCTGGTGGCCGGGCGCACCGACTCCAAGCAGTTCGCCAGCACCACCGGCGCCGGCTACAGCCGGACCTATCTAAGCCTCGGCTATATCTATCGTTTCTAACGCGTAGAAACCCGGGAGATTTTCCGGCCCGGAAGTCGGCGGGGCCCTTGAAAAGGCCCCGCCCGGTCGGTAGAATGCCGCTCTCCTGGTGCGGGGTGGAGCAGTCCGGTAGCTCGTCGGGCTCATAACCCGAAGGTCGCAGGTTCAAATCCTGCCCCCGCTACCAACAAATTAGGACGTTACCCACCAAGCGACACCCCCAATCGCGGAGCCCCCAATTGCGCGGGTCCTGGGGTCGCTTGACATTCCACCTCCCGACTGTTGCAGGACGGTCCACCATCGAGCTAATGCTACCTCAGTTTTGTGCAGCAGAGTCGCTGACATTTGGATCTGGACCTGAGATGCTGACCTCCTGACTCGGGTGGGGTAATGCCGCCGGCGGGCCGAAGCCCGCCGGCAGGTGATAGCTGCCGGATCAGCGGCTGATGTAGGCCTCCCCGACTTCCTTTACGACATCCGTGGAACCGTTGCCCGTGCTGACCAAATACAGCGCCTTGGTACCGCCCAGCGGCCAGTAGATGTCGAAGTACTCACCTCCCGTGATGGGCACTCCCTCGATATGGTACATCCCGTTCGTCAGTGACGCCTTCATGGTTGCCGGCGCCGTGGTCATGCCGGAAATGGTCATGGTCGCGGTAGGTGCGGCGCCGCCGCTGCCGGCCGTGATCTCGATCTCGCCCGTATGGAACGCGCTCTTGAAACGCGTGTAGTCGTCCGCGTACAGGGCGCGGGCGAGGAACGTGAGATGCCCGCTGAACGCGCTCGGGGTCGTCGCCCCAGACACGAAGGGGAACGCGACAAAAGGCTCAGGCCAGTTCTTCGAACGGAATACCCCCGGCTGGGTCGGATCGAGCTGCGACATAGTCGTCGCCGGGGTGGCGCAGTCGCCCATACTGAAGCCGTTCGTGCCCATCTTGGCGCAGCCCCCGTCCTGGCGCATGCCGGTCATCGCGCCCGAAGGTGCCAACTCCATGATCTCGGCGGAATCGCCGAGGCCGTTGGCGTGGTCCGCCATGTCGTTGCCGTTGTCGTCCTTTTCGGCCGCGATCATGGACCCGTTCATGACGAAGGCTCCCATGAGCCCAGGAGTCTCGAAGGTCGCCGATCCGCCGGCAGCGCTCAACGCCGAGGTATCGAGCAGGTTGCTGGACCCGAACGAGGAGAGCTGGAACTCCGCTTGGCTTGTCGCCTGGGTGTGGGTGAGGCCCACGACCCACGGTCCGACCGAGGCGATTTCGAGATCGTACTTCTTGTTCGGCTGGAGCGAAGGGATGACCGCGTCGCTGCGTGCCAGATAGACGTTTCCGAAGCCCTGGATGACCCCGGAGGTATCGGTCTTCACATAGATGCCTTGGCGGTTCCCGGGTGCGAACATGACGTACACATCATTGACCGTGGTGGTGCCGCTCACTACGTTGTAATGGATCACCACGATGTCGGCCGGGAAGGTCGTGGTTCCGCTGGTAAACGAGTAGACGCCCGAGTTGAGCGCGTTGTACTTCAGCGTCAGGGCGTTGGGGACCGCGACGGTGGCGTTCTTGGCGCTATTCGCGGTAACGACGCCAAGGGAGATATCGGGTGTCACGGCCGTCTTGGCGTCGATGGTATTGAAGGTCACGTCGCCCCAGCCGAGATCCTCCCCCTTCCCGAAGACCTCGTGGGCCAACAGCCGGTACTTCTGGCCCTGGTACAGCGCCTGTATCGCCGCGGTCAGCTTGGTCGTATCGACCCCGGTGGTGGGCACGAATGCTGCGACGAACACGCCGCGACTCAGATCCGAAGGCGTAGGCGCCGACAGGTTCCCGAGGGTGGACTGGTTTCCGCTGACGTCGCCGAACAGGCCGACCGTGCCTGCGATCCGTGACAGAAAGGTCGGCGCGGTGGAACTGTCGGTGATGTTCAGCAGCATCGCGTCGCCTTGAACTTTCCCGGTGATGATCTCGCCGCCCGATCCGGTGCCGCTGATGTCACCGCTGCTCGATATGGTCGCGTCGGCAGCGTTGAGTGCCAGCGATCCGCTCGAGAAGAACGTCGATATGTTCTGGCCGAGATTCTGGTTGTTGATGGAAAAGAAAACGATTTTGTAGCTGCCGGCCGCAAGGGAGGTCTTCTGCGTCCCCGACGCCAGGGTCTTGTCGAGCGCCGTCTGGAGCGTTGCGTTGCTCACCGGGTCGCCGTACAGGTCCGTCGTCGTCAGACCGAGCCTGGTGGCGAGAGCGCTTTGGGCCGTGCTCAGCGATTGAGTCAGCGACGACTGGGCCAGCACATTGGTGATGGGGGAGACATGGAGGCTGCCGCCGCTGCTGGAACCCGCGAAGAAAAGGGTCGGGGCGGGCATTCCGGTATCGATGTTGGTGCCGCCCTCGGTCTTGAGGTAGACCGTCGAGGGGGCGGTCGATACGGTCAGCGCGACGCTGAAATTTCCGTTCGCGTCGGTCGTTCCCGATCCGATCTGTTGAGTCATCGCTGAATCGCTGTAGACGGTCACCGCGGCATTCTTGACATATCCGTCGATGACGTTTCCCTTCAGCACGCTTGAGGCCGCAGCCGGTGTGCCGGCGCTTCCGGAACCCCCGGAGCATCCCGCGAGCACGCTTGCGGCGAGTGCCGCGGCCACCAAGCCGCGCACCGCCCGATTGGGAATTGCGTACATTGTTGGTACCTCCCCTTTGGCCGGTTCGCGATCCCTTTTGCGCGAAGCGGCGTTTCCGGTGCCAATGGTCCTTACCAACCGCAGTCCAAACCGGTACACGGACGTGTTTCCGGGATGGGCTGCAGTCCCCCTAACTACAGCGTGCTAATCGGCACGGACAGGTGGTTGGTTTAGGCCATTTTCACGGGGAGAGGCGGAAGCCGGCATGATATAGGAGAGACAAGTACGTAGAGGAAGGGAGAACAACTACAAATCTGAATGATTGGTTAGCGGCGATGCACGGTTCGGGCGCATTGCGAATTCCGGGCCCGCGAGAAGGCTGGAGAGAATTGCGTGCCCTGGCGCATCCCGGTTGCGGGGCCCGGCTCCAGGAAAAAACGAATCAGTCTAGCCCCGAACTTTTTGCTGGTCTTGATCCAGCTCAAATCGCCGTCGGGTCATCGAAGGGACAATTCCCCAGGCCGATTGTACGGCCGCGCCGACGGGTGGCCCTGAGGGGCCTCTGGATCCGGGTCGCTCCGGGGATGGCGCGGGTGCATACCGCTGCGGGGCGGGGCTATTAAAGAAGTGCCGGCGTGGCCCGAGGAGTGTACCACCTGCTCCGAGGTTGCCTGAGCCCGAGCCGCCAGGAGGTCAAGGTCGTGGGTTCGTTTGTCCGAAGTCCTGCGTCGTGTCCACGTCCGCCGAACGTCGCTACGCTAGGAGCGGTCCTCAATAGGTTCTGCGTCGTGACGCTGGCCGGTGGCTTGACTCAATATCCCTGTATTTCGCCCGGCGGTGCATGCAGCAACCGATAAGACGAACATAGGGTAATCGAGATGCGGGCGAAGATACGGCTGCAAATAGTGTTGGCCGGCACCGCGATGGGTGCCTTTGTTACGAACACCGTGCGAGCGAAGGCGTTCTATAATTTCCCAACCCCCGTAACCCCGGTCGCCGAAGACACGCTCTTCATTCATGATCTGTTCCTGGCGATCATCACGGTGCTCTTCATCATCGCCCTCGGGGTCCTGCTCTACTCCGTGGTCCGGCACCGCCGCAGCCGCAACCCGGAGCCGGCGACGTTCACCGGTCCGAGGACACGCAGGCAGTGGATGTGGAGCGCGGTTCCGGTTCTCGTGATGATCGTGATCGACTATATCGTGCTCGGAATCCCGTCTGTCGAGGCGATCATGACGCTTTCCAACAAGGGACATGACCGGCTCGTGGTCGTTGCAACGGCGAGTCAGTGGAAGTGGCACTACGCCTATCCAAGGTACGGAATCGGGTTCAACAGCGTGCTGTCGACCCCTCGCGACGAAATCTACGGCAACGCACCGAAGGACAAGCACTTTCTGTTGGAGGTCAATCATCCATTGGTCCTTCCGACCGGGGAGAAGGTCGGCATCGTGCTGAAGTCGACCGATGTGATCCACGGCTTCTGGGTACCCGCCTTCGGGATCAAGCAGGATGTGATCCCCGGCTACCTACGCAAGACCTGGGTCAAAATCGACAGGCCGGGAACCTACCGCGGCCAGTGTTCGGAACTCTGCGGCGTTGGGCACTCGTTCATGCCGATCGTCGTGGTGGCCAAGACCCCCGCCGCCTTCCATGAGTGGGTTGTCGCCGAGCAGGCACGGGAGGCGGGCGCGCGGGCGGCGGCCACACAGACGTGGAGCCGGCAGCGGTTGATGACGCGAGGAAAGGTCGTGTTCGACCGGAACTGCGCGGTCTGCCACCAGGCCAGCGGTCTCGGTATCCCAGGAACCTTCCCGCCGATCGCCACCGGGCACCCGTTCTCGGCATCCAAGGCGCTGCTGGACAAGCTCTCCGCGCGTGGTTTCTACAAGGACGGTCGGATCGTCGAGGGGCCGTTGTCGAACCATATCGACATCGTTCTGCACGGCATCCCGGGGACGCCGATGCCGGCGTTCGGAAAACAACTGAACGCATCAGACATCGCGTCCGTGATCACCTATGAGCGCAACGCCTTCGGAAACCGCACCGGACAGGTCGTACAACCGAGCCGCATCGTAGCCGCCCGGCGCGCGAAGGCGAACTGACTGCGCGCCACATCGGATGGGGGAGGGAGCACCGACATGAGCACCGTAGACATCGACGCCATGGAGGAACAGCATCATCCGCGGGGTATCACCCGCTGGCTGTACACGACCAACCACAAGGACATCGGCATCCTGTATATCGCGTTCGGGTTTCTGATGTTCATCGTGGGCGGCATTCTCGCGATGCTGATCCGTGCGGAGCTGATGGAGCCCGGGATGAAGGTCATGGGTCCCGAACTCTACAACCAGATCATCTCGGTGCACGGGCTGGTGATGGTCTTCGCCGCATTGATGCCCGTGAGCGCGGGGATGGTCAACTATCTGATCCCGATGATGATCGGCGCGCCCGACATGGCGCTGCCGAGGCTCAACAACTTTAGCTTCTGGCTTCTGCCGCCGGCAGCGATCTTGCTGGTCCTGCCGTGGCTGCTGGAGTTTTTCGGCATCGGCAACGGGACCCTGGATACCGGTTGGACCATGTATGCGCCGCTATCCGTGCAGAGCGGTCCGGGAATGGACTTCGCCATCTTCGCGGTGCTGTTGCTGTTCCTGTCGTCGACGCTGGCCTCGATCAACATCCTGGTCACGGTACTCAACCTGCGCGCCCCCGGGATGACCTGGGACAAGATCCCCATCTTCGTATGGAGCTGGGTCAATACGGCGGTGTTGCTGATCGTCGTATTTCCGGCGTTGGCGGGCGCAGCGATCATGCTGCTGCTGGATCGGCACTTTGGGACGCATTTTTTCAGCGCAGCCGGCGGCGGGGACCCCCTGCTTTGGGTCCACATGTTCTGGTTCTTCGGACACCCCGAGGTCTACATCCTGTTGCTGCCGACGGCTGGAATCCTGGTGCATATCCTGTCGACCTTCGCGCGCAAGCCGGTCTACGGGTACAAAGCGCAGGTCTATTCGTTTGCTGCGATCACGATGATTTCGGTGATCGTCTGGGCGCATCACATGTATACGTCTGGACTGCCGACGGCGGCGAACATTTATTTCATGTTCTCGACCATGGCGATCTCGATTCCGGTCGGGATTCTGTTCATCTGCTGGTTCGGGACCATTTGGAAAGGGTCGATGACCTTCGAGACGCCGATGCTGTTCGCTCTCGGATACATCGTGTTGTTCGGAATCGGAGGGCTGACCGGCCTTATCCTTTCGGACGCGGCGGCGGATCAGCAATACCACGGGGCCTACTTCGTCATCGCCCATTTCCACTATACGCTGATCGGGGGCCCGGTGATGGGCGTGCTTGCTGCGTCCTACTACTATCTTCCGAAACTGACCGGCCGGATGTACGACGAGACGCTCGGGAAATGGCATTTTTGGCTGACGATGATCGGATTCAACGTAACTTTCTTTCCGCAGTTCCTGCTCGGAATCGACGGGATGCCGCGGCGGATTGCGGACTACGCCGTCAAGTTCGCACCGCTCAACATGGCGTCGAGCATCGGGGCGTTCGTCCTCGGAGCGGCGCAGTTGATCTTCCTGTACAACGTGTACCGGACCCTGGTGGGTGCAGGGAAGCCGGCGACGGGTCGGGTGTGGGACGGTGCACAGGGTCTCGAATTTACCTTGCCTTCGCCGCCTCCCTACCACACCTTCGAGGTACCTCCCACGGTCTAGCCATGGCCGCCGGAGTGCCACGGGAATGGGGTTAATGACGTACGCGGCGCAGGCGGTCCAGCGGAACGGTTGCAACGGGAGCTTTCGGAGAGCGCGCGGATGAGCATATCGCAGGCACATGGCGGGCACTATTACCTGCCGAAACCGAGTCCGTACCCGGCCCTGATGTCGACGGCCCTGCTCCTGCTCGGGGCCGGTGGGGCGCTGGCGGTCAACGGGTACGTGCTCCCGGCTGGCTGGCTGGCGGGAGCCGGGGGCCTGCTGGTCGTCTACGTGCTCTCGGGCTGGGTGGGGGATGTGATCCGCGAAAACCGCCGCGGTGTGTACGGCGAGAAGGAGGGCGTTTCGTTCCGATGGGGAATGGGTTGGTTCATCGCCTCCGAGGTGATCTTTTTCAGCAGCCTGTTCGGGGTATTGTTCTACGAACGTAACATTGCTGTCCCCTGGCTCGCCTCCCTGAATTCCCACTATTCCCCCTGGGCGGGATTCAAGGCGGTGTGGCCGACGAGCGGGCCGGCGGGCGCGGCGTTCACACCGGAGCACGCATGGGGCATACCGGCGCTCAATACGCTCATCCTGCTGAGTTCCGGCGTGACGGTCACATGGGGTCTGCAGCAAATCACCAAGGGGCACCGCCGCGCGGCGACGTGGGCGGTCGGCGCGACCATATTGCTGGGCGGGGTCTTCCTGGCGCTGCAGTGCCGCGAGTTCTATCTCGCCTACACCGAGCTGCACCTGACTCTCGGTTCGGGGGTGTACGGTGCCACCTTTTTCATTCTCACCGGCTTCCACGGGCTGCACGTGACGATCGGTATGATCATGTTGAGTGTGATCTTCGGTCGTTGTTTGAAGGGGCACTTCGGGCCGGACAACCACTTCGGATTCGAGGCGGTGTCTTGGTACTGGCATTTTGTGGATGTCGTATGGCTGATGCTGTTTATCTTCGTCTACTGGCTGTAGCTCCCAGCTCGGGTGCGGGAGGCCGCGGACGTGGCACAGATCCGCACCGGAATGGGGTGGCTGAGAATACGCGATCGGGGGCGGGAAATGGGGATTGACTGCGCGGGCATTCGTGAAGCGCGGCTGGAACGGGCGGACTCGGGTGCCCCGGGACGGGAGCGGATCATGGATCTGCTCAAGGGGCGGAAGATCCGCTCGACGCCGCACCGGGTCGCGGTCGCTCAGGCGTTGTTTTCGCGCCCGCAGCATCTTACGGCCGACGAGGTGCTCGCCAAGGTCAACGGCGGACCGAGGAGGATTTCAAGGCCGACGGTATACAACACGCTCAACCTCCTGGTCCGGAGGGGGCTGGTCCGCGAGCTCGTCATCGATCCGGAGCGCAGGATCTTTGACGGCAATCTGGAGGAGCACCATCATCTGTACGACCCGGCGACGGGGACGCTGACGGATCTGCCGGTGTCGGCCGTGACCCTCGACGATTCGGTGATGGAGGCGCACCCTGAGGGATGCGGATTTGATGTCGTGATTCGCCTGCGCCGCCGGGCCGATTGAGACCAGCGTAAATGGTTTCCGGCCATTCCGGAGCCTCCCGTGGCCCGGATGCAGGCCGTAGGCCGAAATCCGGGAATCGCGGTTCTGGGGGAATTTCCGTCCCCGGGATGCGCTGCGCTCCATCCGGGCCACATCTTAGGGTTGCCCCATTCGGGGGACATGCCGGTTTGCTTCCGGATTCCGCATCTCTGCATCCGGGCGACGGGTGCCAGGCATTTCCGTAGGCCTCGCGGGAGCGGTCCGAGAACCGTATTGACTACTCATGCAGCATTGCGATTCCTGCCGAGTCCCCGATTTTTCGAGTGCGCGCGGCGGGGAGCGAGGTGGTGATGGCGAACGCGGTTGAGAGTCGGTGGGAGCGTGCGGGCTGGGATCCGCTGGGCACGGTGCGGGCCTATCTGGGCCTGTGCAAGGTGCGAGTGGTGGCGCTGATCGTGTTCACGGCGATGGTGGGGATGTTTCTGTCCACGCCGGGGAT
>JALUXX010000059.1 GCA_027013145.1 Gammaproteobacteria bacterium
CACCTGACTGAAAAAGGTGCGATAGAAGTCCAGGAAGCCCTTCAGTACCAGATCGTACTCGCGCCAGAAACGGATGTCCTGCAGCGCCGCGACGCCGCCGGGGATCTCCCAGCTCGGCAGGCCGTGCGGATAACCGGTGAGTTCAAGCCGCGCCGCCTCGTCGCTGATCGGTCGCAGCACCTCCAGGTGCAGCGCCTTGCATATGAACTCGCGGTAGACCCCGTGCATGTATTTCTCGAACAGCGAATGCTGGCCGCCGTCGGTCAGGTTCGGGTTCCCGGGGTCCGCGAGCTTCGCCGCGCGCAGCCGCTCCAGCGGAAACACCATGAAATGATTGTGCAGCATGCGGATACTCGGCACCCCCGGAGAAGTCAGCGGCCAGGTCGCGTCGAGGCTCGCCTCGCCCGCGAGTACGAGATGCTCCTGCGGGTCCGGGTAGCGCTCGAGCATGTAGTCGATGATGACCTGATTCATCCGGTTCCACACCCGCAGGACGTGTTCGGGAACCTGCGTGCGGCGCACCGGCCGCCCAAGCGGATCGAGGATCGTCCTGGAAGTGTTGTAGATGATGGAGGTGTCGAACTCGACCGAATGCCCAAGCGCCTTGCGGTAGAGAAGAAGCCCTTCGGGGTTGGTCAACAGACCGTTGTTGGTGGCGAGATCGTTGAGGTTCTCCGTGCTGTTGAAGAACTCGTTCGGCTTCATCCCCTCGGGGATCTCCAGCGGGATGGGCCGGAACGGGGTGACGATCTCCCGCGGACCGATTGGCATGGCAGCCTCCAAGTTCACCTTATTGGGTCATAACATATTGTATTTACATATTTTCCTGGACCAGTACGATACCACTTACGGCGCCCCGGCGACATCGGGGACTCCCCTTAATAACGTGCCGTTCCTAGGTTCGTTCCGAATGCGCCGGAACCCTCTCGACCGGTGAACGGGGTAGCGGAGCAAGGCCCGAGGCGGCTCTGACGTCGGCAAGGGGCACGACCGCGCCGCCTGGACGGGGGGACACCCCGCCCTCAAGCCGGAACGCGGATCACGTAGAACAGGACGGCGAAGAAGTGCAAGGCGCTCCCGGCGAGGACGAAGCCGTGCCAGACGGCATGGTGATAGGGGAGGCGGCGCCACAAGTAGAAAACGACCCCCACGCTGTAGGCGACACCGCCCAGGACCAGGAGCAGGAGCCCCGTATCCGGCACCACCCGCGCAAGCGGCCCGATCACCACGGCTGCCAGCCAACCCAGGCACAGGTACAGGGTCACGGAGAGGAGCCGTGAGCCGCGGCGCACCAGCAACTCCCGGCCCATCCCCAGGAGCGCCAGCCCCCAGACCGCACCGAACAGGACCCAGCCGAAGGTGCCGTGCAGACTGACCAGCGCGAACGGCGTGTAGGTCCCGGCGATCAGCAGATAGATGGCGCAGTGGTCGAGGCGGCGCAGCACGCGTTTGGCGCGCGGCACCGGGATGGCGTGATAGAGCACCGAGGCCAGATAGAGCAGGACCAGCGCGCCGCCGAACGCCGCCGCGGCGGCGATCCGCCCCGCGCCCCCTAACGCGGCGGCAAAGAACTCCAGCACCACCAGGCCCGCCACCGCCAGCGCCAGGCCGATCCCATGGGTCACGCTGTGGGCGATCTCCTCCCCCAGCGAATAACGCGGTTCGAGCGCCGCGGCCGCGATCATATCCGACGATCCCCGCTTGGCGGGCACGGGTGCCGTGCCACCCCCGAAGCCTAGCGCATCGGCCCGCCCCCGCACCACCCGCCCGTGGGCGCCGTCCCGCGCACGTACGACGGGGATGCGAGCCTGTCATGCCGCCCTGATCCACGGATGAAACGCATACAAACGTAGGCGGCAACGACTGCCCGACGGGCTTTCGGAAGCCTGCCGCCGATGACCGCGCAAAAGGGCCGGCCGCGCCTCGAGACCTCCTAAAGAAGGCCTGGGAACCGGACGCGTCCCGACCGGCTCGCAACCAAGCCGGGAAAAAGTAAACTGTCCCCGGTTTAGGGACAGGCACTCAGGCGGTCGCGTAACGCGCCTTGGCCTCGCGGGCCGCCTGCGCCTGTTCCGGCGTATACGCCCGCCCCGACCAGAGCATACGGTACGCCACCTCCTCGTTACCGTTCTCGCACAGCTCCAGCGCGCGCTGAAACAGCGGCTGGAAGGTCTCGCTACGATGGGACTGCTCATGTTCCTCGAACGAGCGCCAGAACGTCACGATCAGCGCCTCGCGGCCCGCGAGCGCGCCACCCACGGGCTGTCCGATCGTGGACCCCTCGTTCGAGACCTGGCCGCTGTTCAGGGCCACGAAGCCACCGATGAACCCGGTGTCCGAATGATAGGTCTTGACGTTCTCGCACAGCTCCGCCACCCGTTCCTCGAGATCACCGACGTCGTAGCCCTCCTTCAGCACGACCCGGTTTACGGTGACGACGCCTTCGGCCGGCAGACCGGAAATCAGTTCGCTCATGATCGTTCCCTCCAGAGTGGTCCCCGTTCACGGATGTATTAGCGGTTTCTAATATATAGAGCCTGACTATTTTTGTCAACTATTAGGGGGGGCATAAACGCCCCTGATCGGCGGGGCCACAGTGCCGGACCCGCCCCGTTTCGGCGCACCTGAAACTCCCTACGGGAGCGTAGGATCTTCGCCTAAAGGTAAGACGCAAAAGTATTATTTTGCACGTGGGTAAAAGGCATCTGCACCGATGCCAAGGTTCTGGAATCGATCGGAATTGGAAGGCCTCTGCAATGACCCGGCCGCGCGCGGCATTGCCTCGCGAATCACGATGTCAACCTCTCAGGCGCGGGGTCAGGAGCAGCAGCTCCCCTGTGCAAGACTGGGTGTCGCCTTAGCTCAATCGTGTGGCGTCGCATTACACGAACGTACTGGTAGAACAGCTGGTTCAGGAAGTGGCCGGGAATCGGCCACGCACGGCTGATGCCGTCGAACCGGCCCAGGACACGGTTGGCCTGGTCCATGTGCTGCAGCAGCCTCGGTATCCAGGGCAAGCGGCGGATCTGGCGCCAGGGGCGCAGGCAGGTAGGTCCGGTAACTCTCACCGGTGACGGTCTGGGCAACGGATTCCCCCTGATTTACGCTTCATTAAATCGCCGGCACCCGCTTGTAATGCAAGGATCCTTTCATAAAAACCCTGCCCGGACTCAAGAATGAAACGATAATGGTCCATCGATTAGCCAGTAAACCGGCTCCCTCATTTGAGGTTTCCGCTGGTCGTCGGTCGAAAATCGTCCCGGCGCACTGAGGGGTGCACCGCTTTCAGCGCCGTCGCCGGAAGGCAACCGGCAGGCCGCCGCCCGACCCGGGGACGACACGAGGGGCTTCGGAAACGGTCCGCGGCCGATGCGGCAACACGACAAGCGGCTACCGCCCGAGACGATAGCCGCTTGGTGTGGGTATGGAAAGGATGGCGCGCCCGGAGAGATTCGAACTCCCGACCGCCTGGTTCGTAGACAGTGCCTACGGACATAACCATTTGTTTTAGGTGTATAACGGCGGGACCGCTCGTTGCATTTTACGGCACTACGCACAACTGCGCAGAACCGATCCCGGCAAAAGCCCGGCAGTGATTTTGCCGACCGACCGTCTGGAAGGCGACCATGCGGTTGGAACTGACACCGACCGTCTCCTGCACCCGGCCCGCACTCGGCGGGGGCCCGGGGGCGATCGACACCCCTTGGCCGTCTGCGGGGCCGGATACCGTAGATGACTGGCCGGAAGGAAGCCGGCTGCGGGAGTCACGGCGTCTCGCTCTCGCCCACCTGCCGCGGCAGGCCATGAGGGCGATTGGGCTGTTCGAACTACGCGGGGAGGACGGCGATAGCCAAGGAAGCGTTCTTACACACTGCTATGCCGCGTAACCCGCCCCATCCCCCTATCCTCACTCCTGGCTGGGTAACCTGGTGCAGGTGGCTGCGAAAAAGCGCGCTTTTACAAAGCCATCAACAACTGGGCTGGGGCTGCCCCGGTCCCGGCGCAGGCTGGTCGTCAAGACCTGTCGTGTCACTGCGCGGCGTTCAGGGTGAACCGCTCGGCCAGGGCCCGAAGCTCGCGGCGGAAGGCCTCCAGCCGTCGCTCGACGGCGGCGTTGATGTCGTAGGCACCCGACACACTATCCAGGTGGCGGTAGCCGATGCGCTCGGGGTCGAGCAGCTCGTAGATGGGGCGCCACTGCCCGCCCACGCGAAGCCGCAGGCCCGGATTGAGAATATAGTGACCGTGGCGCACGCGCAGGAAGAGCTTCCGATTATAGGGCCCCTGCCGGTGCACCTCGTTCTTGGAGAGGATGCTCGAGACATAGGTCCGACGCTTGCGCCGCGCCGGGACCAGGCGCTCGGGGAAGTGCTCCAGCACCTCCACGAAGTCCCCCGCCTGGAAGGCCCCGTAGGCTTCGACCACCTTGCGCCCGAGGCGCGTGTAGAACAGCGCCATCATCAGGTTGAACAGCAGGAACTCCGCCTGGCGGTTGTCGAGCTTGACCAGACGCCCGTCCACCTGCACCGACTCGCCCGCAGGCTCGAGCCTGCGGTAGAGCGCCTCGAGCCGCTGGCGCGCGTAGCGCGGGTCCACGCAGGCCTGCTCGAGCGCGATGCGAAAGGCGTTGAAGCCGACCTCGTTCACCGCCTCCCGGTCCGCCCCCTCCGCCGCCAGGCGCTCGACCAACGCCTCGTGACCCAGGCGGGCGGCGTTCATAAGGGGCGTCTGATTGAACCGGTCGCGGAAATCCACCCCGTACTGGTCCACCTGGCGCAGCACCGCGCCCGGGTGTTTCAGCTGATAGGCGATGAAGTACTTCTGCTCGAGTCCCTTGCGGCCCCGCTCGGGATGCTTCGCCGGCGCGAACCCCGCCCGCGCCAGGGCCGAGAGCCGGCGCGCATCGTGATAGACGAGGGCGTACTCGAACAGCGCCAGGCGCGCCTTCTTGTCCCCGCCCAGCGCCTTGGCCTCGAGCCGCGCCAGGACGGGGCCGGTGAGCACCTCCCAGGGCACGCGCTGCAGCTTCAGCACCCGGCTGCGGATCGCCTCGGCCTGCTCCTGCTTGCCCTGCTGCTCCAGGCGGTGCGCCTCGGCCCGCCACTCCTCGAGACTCGAGTCCTGCGCCTCGATGTCCACCGCCCCCTCCGCGGCCCGCAGGCCCAGCAGCTCGAACAGCGGTTGCCCGGGCTCGGCCTCCACCAGATAGAGGTTGCGCACCGCGCGGGTGACGGCCACGTAGAGGGCGTTGATGTGGAACTTGTAGATCTCGAGCGACTTGTCGCCCTTGTCCTTGGCGCGCCCGTAGTCGAGCGTCTCGCGGGCGAGCGCGGCCGCGTCCACCCCCTGGCAGATCGCCCGATAGCGCTGCGGGTCGGCGGAGGTGAAGTTGTAGAGAATGACGTTCTCGTACTCCAGCCCCTTGGCCTCCTGGATGGAGAACACCAGCGGGGTGGCGAAACGGGCCTTGGCGGCCGCCTTCTGCTCGGGGTGGAGCACGATCAGCGCAAAACGCGTGGAGTGGCGGGTCCTGCGGTCGAGCTCGCGCGTGAGGGCCTCCTCCTCGCGCAGCAGCACCACCCGCCCGCCCGCCGCCCCGCGGCTGCGCACCAGGTAATGGCTCTCCCGGTCCACCGAGCCGAACCGGGCGTGCTTGAGCTTGAGGATGCGGTTGGCAAGCTCGGTCACCTCCGGGCCGTTGCGGTAGTTGGTGGTCAGGATGCGGATCAGCCCGGCCGGCGCCGTGCCGCTCTCGCGCCCGTGGAAGAAGCTCTTCAGCCCCGCCCAGGAGAAGAAGTTGGGGTGCACGATCTGGTTGGCGTCCCCGCACAGCAGAAAGCCGCGCGGCTCGCGCAGGGTCGCCAGGATCAGGCGCAGCTGCACCGCGGTCAGATCCTGCACCTCGTCGACCACCACGAAGTCGTAGCGCGGCCGCACCCGCCCGAGCCAAGCGTGGCTGACCAGGTTGGCGTCATAGGCGCCGACGGCCTTCATGTGCTCGAGGTACTTGAGAAACAGATCGTAAACCGCGCCGCGCTCCTCGGGCAGGAAGATCGAGCGGCGGATGCCAAGCCCAAGATAGGCCTCGCGGCTGAGGTAGGGCGCATCGCCCCCGCCGCCCGTGATCACCCCCTTGAACTCCTCGAACAGCTGATGGGGGTCGCGCAGCGCCCGCACCAGGCGCTGGCGGGCGTGCCAGGCGCTGAACTCGCGCAGCGAGAGTTCCCGCCCCGCCGGCACCTCGATGCTCTCGAGCAGCTCCTGGAACGACAGGAACTCCACGCTTTGCGCCTCGTTCTCGTAGCCGCCCGCGTAGTAGAGGGCGCGCGCGTTGTGGACCAGGTAGGGCGAGCGGGTGACGTAGAGCACATCGCCCGCCGCCTCCTTCATCTTCTCCAGCGTGAGCGCCGTCTTGCCGCTGCCCGCCGAGCCGATGACGATCAGCGGCGGGGGCAGGCGGTAGACCGCCTCCTGGTCCTCGTCGAAGCAGATCACCTTGTCCAGCAGATGAAACCGCTCCACGGCCGGGTTCACATAGGCCAGCGGCTCGGACTCGGCGGCCGGCGGCGGGGCCTCGAGCGGCGGGATCTTCGTCTCGTCCACCCGAGCCCCGTGGGCCAGGAAGCGGGACTTCGCGTAGGCGTGGTGGGCGATGTGCTCCAGGACCAGCCCGTAGACCTCGCCCCCGTGGCGGCGCAGGGTGAACAGCAGGCGGTCGCTGCGGTCGAGGCGCGCAGCGTAGAGCCCGTTGGCCAGCTTCTTCACCTGGGCCGAACGGAAGTCGCCCGCCTCGAGAAAGGCCCGGACTTTGGCGAAGTGGGGGATGGACCCGGCATCCAGCCGGTCGTACAGAAGCACCTTCATGGAGCGGGTACCGGTCGAGAGAGTAGAGAGAAGGAAAATTCCACAGCCGCCCACGCCCCGTCAACCGACGCGCTCCACCGGGGGGCGGGTCTCGAAAGCGGGTGCCGCTCCAGTCGGCCGGCGCCGGCGCCCGAGAACGGGAGGCTCGATACTTGTCAGGACATGGTCCGGACAAGTA
>JALUXX010000060.1 GCA_027013145.1 Gammaproteobacteria bacterium
TCATCGTGGCCAGAGAACCCCTCGCGGGTCCTCACCAACAGGCCGAATATACGGACGCAACCTGTCCCTGCCATCGACCCGCTCACGGCCTTGCAAAATGGGAGGAGACCATATACGGGCTACATCGTTCGGGCTGCGGGGGGGTACCCGTCGGCCGGTTCAAGGGGGACAGCGCAGGGCGCGCCCGCCCGGCCCCCGGCGCGCAAGACGCGGGCGGCCGGTATTGGAAAGGATCACGGCGCGGGTGGCCTTGGGGTGCCCCGACGCGCAGAGGGTCACGGTGACGTTGCTCCCCGCGGAGTGGCCGAGGGGGCGATAGACGATGCGGCGGCGCGCGCGCGGGGAGACCGCGGACAGGCCGTGCGCCAGGGGGCCATGCGTTCGCAGCAGCGGCTCGGTGGCCCGGCGCCGGCGGTCGCGGTCGGCGTCGACGAAGACGATCCAGCCGCGGTGCCAGTGCGGTGCCGCGAGGCAACGGGTGCCGTCGGCGCTTGGGCACAGGACCACGGTGCGGGATCGGGTGACCGCGGCGCTTCGCGCCAGGGCGAGGTCATGCACCAGGGCGTTGACGGCGGTCGCCATGCGCGTCTCGACCGTCAGCCATCGGAACGACGGTACCCCGATGGTCACGACGATCATGGCGATCGCCAGCGCCGCGAGCAGTTCGATGAGGGTCAGGCCCGCGCGCGCACGCGCGGGAGTTGCGGGATCGTCCATGCCCACCTCCCTGTAGGCGACGGGTGCGGTATCGGCACCCTACGTGATGAACCCCGGCAGCGGCCGCCGGATCGTTGCCGCCATGCGCCGGTCTGACGTCGGCGGTACCGTAGGGCCGGGCTTGCCCGGCCGACGCCGCCGGGTCGTTGCCGCGGTGCGCCGGTCCGGCGTGGTCGGCGGGGCGAGCCCCGCCCTACGGATGCCCCCACCGACGCCGGCGGTGTCATAGGGCCGGGCTTGCCCGGCCGCTGTCGCCGGGTCGTTGCCGCGGTGCGCCGGTCCGGCGTGGTCGGCGGGGCGAGCCCCGCCCTACGGATGCCCCCACCGACGCTAGCGGTACCGTAGGGCCGGGCTTGCCCGGCCGAGGCCGCCGGATCGCTACCGCTGTGCGCCGGTTCGGCGTCGTCGGCGGGTCAAGGCCCGCCCCACGCCCGGACCGGTGTAGGGCCGGGCTTGCCCGGCCGACGCCATCGACCGGTCCGCCGTCATTCGGCTCAGGTGCCCTCGGCGGGCCGGGGCCCGGCGCGCTGCAGCACCTCGCGGATGCGCACCAGCGCCTCGCGCAGCTTGTCCATACTGGTGGCGTAGGACAGGCGCAGATGCCCCGGCGCGCCGAACGCCGAGCCCGGAACCAGCGCCACGTCGGCCTCGTCCAACAGGTATTCGGCGAGCTGTACGTCGTCGTCGACGCCGTCGAGCCGGTCGATCACCTCTTCGAAGTTGGGGAAGCAGTAGAAGGTCCCCTGGCACGGCAGGCAGTCCACCCCCGGCAGGGCGTTGAGCGCCTCCACCACGAAGTCGTGCCGCTGCTTGAAGGCCTTGCGCATCTCGAGGATGCACGCGGGATCGCCCTCGAGCGCGGCCTGGGCCGCGACCTGGGAGATCGAAGTCGGATTCGAGGTGCTCTGTGACTGGATGTTCTTCATCGCGCGGATCAGATCGGCCGGGCCGCCGGCGTAGCCGATGCGCCAGCCGGTCATGGCGTAGGCCTTGGAGACGCCGTTGAGCACCACCGCGCGCGGGGTCAGCTCCGGGCAGGCGTTGACGATGTTGCTGAACGGCTCGTCCGCCCAGAGGATGTGTTCGTACATGTCGTCCGTGGCGACCAGGACGTCGGGGTGGCGCAGGAGCACCTCGCCCAGCGCCGCCAGCTCGGCCCGGGTGTAGGCCACGCCGGTGGGATTGGACGGGCTGTTGATGACCACCAGGCGCGTGCGCGGCGTGATCGCCGCGGCGAGCTGCTCGGGGGTGATCTTGAAGCCCTGGTCCATGGCGGCGGGCACGACCACCGGCACGCCGTCCGCCAGCAGGACCATGTCGGGGTAGGACACCCAGTAGGGCGCGGGGATCACGACCTCGTCGCCGGGGTTGAGCAGCGCCTGGGCGAGGTTGTAGAAGCTCTGCTTGCCCCCGCAGGAGACGAGGATCTGATCGGTTTCGAAGTGCAGATCGTTCTCGCGCGCGAACTTCGCCGCCACCGCCTCCTTCAGGCTCGGCATCCCGTCCACCGGCGTGTACTTGGTGAAGCCGTCGCGGATCGCGCGGATCGCGGCCTCCTTGATCGGCTCGGGGGTGTCGAAGTCGGGCTCGCCGGCGGCGAGGCCGATGATGCGGCGCCCGGCCGCGCGCAGGGCCGCGGCCCGGGCGGTGACGCTGAGGGTGGGGGAGGGCTTGATCCGCTGAACCCGCTCGGAGAGGCTGGCGCTCATCGATCCTCGTCCAGTGTCGTGCTTCGCGCCGCGCGGGGCCCCGGGCGGCGCCCGACCGCGACCGCGGCCCGGGGCATACCGGTATAATACTGAATCCGATCCGTCCCCAGAATCCCCCGTCCCACCGGGCGGGCGCAGCCCGGCCGAGCCGCCCATGTCCCGTGCCTTCCAGATCGACACCGCGATGCGCCCGGCCGGGGATCAGCCCGAGGCGATCGCGCGCCTGGTCGACGGGCTCGAGTCGGGCCTCATGTACCAGACGCTGCTCGGCGTCACGGGCTCCGGCAAGACCTTCACCATCGCCAACGCGATCCAGGCGGTGCAGCGCCCGACGCTGATCCTGGCGCCGAACAAGACCCTGGCCGCGCAGCTCTACTCGGAGATGCGCGAGTTCTTTCCGCGCAACGCGGTCGAGTACTTCGTCTCCTATTACGACTACTATCAGCCCGAGGCCTACGTGCCGTCTTCCGACACCTATATCGAGAAGGATGCCTCCATCAACGAGCACATCGAGCAGATGCGCCTGTCGGCGACCAAGGCGCTGCTCGAGCGCGAGGACACTGTCATCGTCGCGACCGTCTCCTCGATCTACGGCCTGGGCGATCCGCGCTCCTACCTGAGTATGGTGCTGCACCTCAACCGCGGCGATCTCGTCGATCAGCGCGCGGTGCTGCGCCGGCTGGCCGAGCTGCAGTACACGCGCAACGACGCGGAGTTGCGCCGCGGCACCTTCCGCGTGCGCGGCGAGGTGCTCGACATCTTCCCCGCGGAGTCCGAGCGCGAGGCCGTGCGCGTCGAGCTGTTCGACGAGGAGATCGAGTCGATCTCGCTGTTCGACCCGCTCACCGGGACGGTGACGCGGCGCGTGCCGCGCTATACGGTCTATCCGAAGACCCACTACGTCACCCCGCGCGACACCGTGCTCGGTGCCGTCGAGGCGATCAAGGCGGAACTGCGCGAGCGCCTGGAGCAGTTGCGTGCGGCGAACAAGCTGCTCGAGGCGCAGCGGCTGGAGGAGCGCACGCGCTTCGACATCGAGATGATGCTCGAACTCGGCTACTGCTCGGGCATCGAGAACTACTCGCGTCACCTCACCGGGCGCGCCGCGGGCGAGCCGCCGCCGACGCTGTTCGAGTACCTGCCGGGCAATGCCCTGCTGGTGATCGACGAGAGCCACATCACCATCCCGCAGCTCGGCGGCATGTACCGCGGCGACCGCTCGCGCAAGGAGAACCTGGTCGAATACGGATTCCGGTTACCCTCGGCGCTCGACAACCGCCCGCTGCGCTTCGACGAGTTCGAGCGGCTCGCACCGCAGACGATCTTCGTCTCGGCCACGCCCGGGCCCTACGAACACGCCCACGCCGACCGGGTGGTGGAGCAGGTCGTGCGGCCCACGGGCCTGGTCGATCCGGAGGTCGAGGTGCGCCCGGCGGGGACCCAGGTCGACGACCTGCTCTCCGAGATCCGCGCCCGCGTGGCGGCGCAGGAGCGGGTGCTGGTGACGACGCTGACCAAGCGCATGGCCGAGGACCTCACCGACTACCTGCACGAGCACGGCGTGCGCGTGCGCTACCTGCACTCGGACATCGACACCGTCGAGCGCGTGGAGATCATCCGCGACCTGCGCCTGGGCCGCTTCGACGTGCTCGTGGGCATCAACCTGCTGCGCGAGGGCCTGGACATGCCCGAGGTCTCGCTGGTGGCCATCCTCGACGCCGACAAGGAGGGTTTCCTGCGCTCGGAGGGCTCGCTGATCCAGACCATCGGACGCGCCGCGCGCAATGTGCACGGCAAGGCGATCCTCTACGCCGACCGCGTCACCGGCTCCATGGAACGGGCCATCGGCGAGACCGAGCGGCGCCGGCGCAGGCAGATCGCCTACAACGAGGCCCACGGCATCACGCCGCGCACCGTCGAGAAGCGCATCCGCCAGATTCTCGATGTCGCCGACGACCGACCGCCGCCGGTCGAGGCGCTGGAACACATCGCCGAGGAGGCCGCGCAGTGGGGCGGGGCGCGCCCGGAACAGCTCGCGCGGCGCATCCGCGAACTCGAGGAGCGCATGCACCGCCACGCCCGCGACCTGGAGTTCGAGGAGGCTGCCCGCCTGCGCGACGAGATCCGCCGCATCGAGCGCTACGGACTCGGCCTGCCCGAACAGGCCCCGGCCGAAGGGTGATGCCCGGTCGTCGTGTGAACGGGGTCCGTGTGGGGGTAGGGCCGGGCAAGCCCGGCCGAGGCCCTTTTTGACCGTCCCGATGCCGTATGTATCGGGCCTCGTCGGCGGGCCAAGGCCCGCCCTACCGGTGCCGGGAGCGGCGTGTGAGGTAGGGCCGGGCTTGCCCGGCCGAGGCCGTTTTGACCGTCCCGATGCCGTACGTATCGGGCCTCGTCGGCGGGCCAAGGCCCGCCCTACCGGTGCCGGGAGCGGCGTGTGAGGTAGGGCCGGGCTTGCCCGGCCGACGTCATCGATCGGACCGATGTCGTAGGGGTCGCGCATCGTCGGCGGGGCGAGCCCCGCCCTACGCCCGCCGATCGTTAGGCGTCCGGCGCCGCACGGCGCGGCTTGCATCGCGGTTGCGCGCTCCTGTATCGTTTCGCCGTTACGTCAGGCGCGTAGCTCAGTGGTAGAGCACCACCTTGACATGGTGGTGGTCGGTGGTTCGATCCCACTCGCGCCTACCATTGCCATGACTGAATCTCGGCCGCCACGGGTGTGGGGGTCGTCGTCCCAGGGCGCTCCGCGCCGGCCAGGGGCCGGTGAGGTCCGCCCTGGTTTGGTTCTGGGGTCGTTCCCGGTCGGGGCGGGTCCGGGCCGCGGGATCGGGACATGCCGGTAATCACACTTCCGGACGGCAGCGAGCGCCGTTTCGAGCAGCCGGTGACGGTGGCGGCGGTGGCCGAGTCCATCGGGCCCGGTCTGGCGCGCGCGGCGCTGGCCGGCCGGGTCGACGGGCGGCTGGTCGATACCTCCCACCTCATCGACCACGACGCGCGGGTCGCGATCGTGACCGACCGTGACCCCGAGGGGCTCGAGGTCATCCGTCACTCCACGGCCCACCTCCTCGCCCAGGCGGTCAAGGAGCTGTTCCCGGACGCGCAGGTGACCATCGGCCCGGTGATCGAGGACGGCTTCTACTACGACTTCGCCTACGAGCGGCCCTTCACGCCCGAGGACCTGGCGGCGATCGAGAAGCGAATGGGTGAGCTGGCGGCGGCGGATGTGCCGATCCGCCGCTCGGTGTTGCCGCGTGACGAGGCGGTGCGCTACTTCCGCGGGCTCGGCGAGGAGTACAAGGCGCGCATCATCGAGGACATCCCCGCAGGGGAGGAGATCTCGCTCTACCGGCAGGGGGATTTCGTGGACCTGTGCCGCGGCCCCCACGTGCCGAGCACCGGCCGGCTCAAGGCCTTCAAGCTGACCAAGCTCGCCGGGGCCTACTGGCGCGGGGATCCACGCAACGAGATGTTGCAGCGCATCTACGGTACCGCCTGGCCGGACCGCAAATCGCTGCAGGCCTATCTCCACCGCATCGAGGAGGCCGCCAAGCGCGACCACCGGCGCATCGCGCGCCAGCTCGACCTCTTCCACCTCCAGGAGGAGGCGCCGGGGATGGTCTTCTGGCACGACCGCGGCTGGCAGATCTATCTGATCATCGAGCAGTACATCCGCGACAAGCTGCGCGCGCGCGGCTACCGCGAGGTCCACACCCCGGCGGTGTTGGACCGCTCCCTCTGGGAGAAGTCCGGGCACTGGGAGAAGTTCGCCGAGAACATGTTCACCACGCACTCGGAGAACCGCGACTACGCGATCAAGCCGATGAACTGCCCGGCGCATGTGCAGATCTTCAACCAGGGTCTTAAGAGTTACAGAGAACTTCCTATAAGGCTTGCAGAATTTGGATCCTGCCACCGCAACGAGCCGTCCGGAACCCTGCACGGCCTGATGCGCCTGCGCAACTTCGTGCAGGACGACGCCCACATCTTCTGTACGGAGGAGCAGATCCAGGGGGAGGTCTCGGCCTTCATCGACCTGCTCTTCGAGGTCTACCGGGATTTCGGCTTCGACGAGGTCCTGGTGCGGCTGTCGACGCGGCCCGAGCAGCGCGTCGGCGAGGACGCGCTGTGGGATCGGGCCGAGCAGGCGCTGGAGCAGGCGTTGGACGCGGCGGGGCTGGACTGGGAGCTGCAGCCGGGGGAGGGGGCCTTCTACGGGCCCAAGATCGAGTTCTCCCTGCGCGACTGTCTGGCCCGGGTCTGGCAGCTCGGGACCATCCAGCTCGATTTCTCCATGCCCGAGCGCCTGGGGGCCCACTACATCGCCGAGGACGGCTCCCGGCAGGTCCCGGTGATGCTCCACCGGGCCATCCTCGGTTCCATGGAGCGCTTCGTCGGCATCCTGCTCGAGCACTACGCGGGCTCGCTGCCCGCTTGGCTCGCCCCGGTGCAGGCCGCGGTCCTGAGCATCACGGACCGCCACGCCCCGTATGCCCGCGAGGTGGAGCAAAGCCTGTCAAATCAGGGTCTCCGGGTAATTTCGGACTTGAGAAACGAGAAGATCGGCTTTAAAATCCGCGAGCATACCTTGCAGCGAATTCCGTATTTGCTGATCGTAGGGGACCGGGAGCAGGAAACCGGTACGGTTGCCGTGCGCACGCGCAGCGGCGAGGACCTGGGTGCGATGCCGGTGGCGGCGTTCGCAGGGCGCCTTGTCGCGGAGGTCGCGGGCCGCGGCGTCACTGTTTTGGAGGACTGAAGCATCGCTGCCGATCGAGAACACCGCATCAACGAAGGGATTACGGCCCCGCAACTCCGCGTCGTCGGCGCGGACGGTGAACAGATAGGCGTCATCACGCGCGAAGAGGCGTTGCGGCTCGCGACCGAGGCGGAACTGGACCTCGTGGAGATCGCACCGCAGGCCGATCCCCCGGTGTGCCGGGTGATGGACTACGGCAAGTTCCGCTTCGAGCAGAGCAAGAAGGCCCACCAGGCCCGGCGCAAGCAGAAGCAGGTGCACCTCAAAGAGGTGAAGTTCCGTCCCGGAACGGACGAGGGCGACTACCAGATCAAGCTGCGCAATCTGGTGCGCTTCCTGAGCAACGGCGACAAGGCCAAGATCACGCTGCGCTTCCGCGGGCGCGAGATGGCCCATCAGGAACTGGGCCGACGGCTGCTCGAGCGGATCGAGTCGGATCTCAAGGAGTTCGGGGACGTGGAACAGTTCCCGCGCATGGAAGGGCGGCAGATGGTGATGCTGGTCTCGCCGAAACGGAATTGAACGGTCCCCGCGCACGGCGTACGCCGCCGTGGACGCCGGACGAAACGGATCACATTCAGGTGGAGTAGTAACGATGCCGAAGCTCAAGACCAACCGGGGTGCCGCGAAGCGGTTCCGGCGTACCGCGACCGGCGGCTACAAGTGCGCCCACTCGCACCACCGCCACATCCTCACCAAGAAGAACGCCAAGCGCAAGCGCAAGCTGTGCGCAACCACGACGCTGCATCCGTCGGATGTGCCGCTGGCGCGGCGCATGTTGCCGTACACCTGACGCCGCGGACCGGGAAGGGATCAGACCATGCCGAGAGTCAAACGAGGGGTCACCGCCCGTGCCCGGCACAAGAAGGTGCTGGACAAGGCGAAGGGCTATTACAACGGCCGGCGCAAGGTCTACCGCGCCGCCAAGCAGGCCGTCACCAAGGCGGCGCAGTACGCCTACCGTGACCGGCGCCAGCGCAAGCGCCAGTTCCGCGGCCTGTGGATCGTGCGCATCAATGCGGCCGCGCGTCAAAACGGATTGTCGTACAGCCGTCTGATGGACGGGCTGCACAAGGCCGGCATCGAGGTCGACCGCAAGATCCTCGCCGACCTGGCGGTGGCCGATGCGGCCGCCTTCGCGGCGCTCGCCGAGCAGGCCAAGGCGGCGCTCGCCGCGTAGCGTGCTGGCGCGACCCGCTCCCGCGCGGGTCGGTTTCCCGGACGGGGGAAAGGACGCGTTGCCTTTCCCCCGTTTCGTTGTCGGCGCACGCGGCGTCTTCGGGTTTTGCCTATACGGTCGAGGGCGTCGGCCGGGCAAGCCCGGCCCTACGGGGTGCCGGGGATCAGCGGAGCGGCGGGGCGAGCCCCGCCCTACGGGCGCCGGGGACCGGCGTAGCGCCAGGACGGGTCCGGCGGGGTGCCGGGATCGGCGGTGGGGGCGGATGCGGGGTAGGGCGGGCCTTGGCCCGCCGGCGACGCGGGACGAACCGCAGGGATCGGGCGCGCGCGGCGTCTTCGAGATTTGCGTGTACGGTCGAAGTCGCCGGCCGGGCAAGCCCCGCCCTACGAGTGCCGGGGATCGGCGGTGGGGGTGGATGCGGGGGGGGGCGGGCCTTGGCCCGCCGGCGACGCGGGACGAACCGCACGGAACGGGCGCGCGCGGCGCCGCCGCGGCGACGGGCATGGGCGAAGAACAGACACCACTGGACACGCTGGTGACGCGGGCCGAGTCGGAGATCGCCGGCGCCGACGGGCTCCGGACCCTCGACGGCCTCCGTGTCCGCTACCTCGGTCGCAAGGGACTGCTCACCGAACGGCTCAAGGGGCTCGGCGCGCTGCCGCCTGCGGAACGACCGCGGGCCGGCGAGGCCATCCACCGCGCCAAGGCGGCGGTGGAGAAGGCGCTCGAGGCACGCCGTGCGGCGCTCGAACGCGCGGCGCTCGACGCGCGCCTCGCGGCCGAGTCGATCGACGTGACGCTGCCCGGCCGCGGGCAGCGGCCCGGCGGGCTGCACCCGGTCACGCGCACGCTCGAGCGCATCGAACGTCTGTTCGCAAGCCTCGGCTTCGAGGTGGCGGAAGGGCCGGAGGTCGAGGACGACCACCACAACTTCGAGGCGCTGAACATCCCGCCGGAGCATCCGGCGCGCGCGATGCACGACACCTTCTATCTCGAAGGCGGGCTGCTGCTGCGAACCCACACCTCGCCGGTGCAGATCCGCGTGATGGAGCGGCGCGGTCCGCCGCTGCGCATCATCGCGCCCGGGCGCGTCTACCGCTGCGATTCCGATCTGACCCACACGCCGATGTTCCATCAGGTCGAGGGACTGCTGGTGGACGAGTCGGTCCGCTTCACGGATCTCAAGGGCGTGCTCCAGGATTTCCTGGCCTGCTTCTTCGAGCGCGACCTCGCCGTGCGCTTCCGCCCGTCGTACTTCCCGTTCACAGAGCCCTCCGCGGAGGTGGACATCGCCTGCGTGATGTGCGGCGGATCCGGTTGTCGCGTGTGCGGCCAGAGCGGTTGGATCGAGGTGCTCGGCTGCGGGATGGTCCACCCGGAGGTCTTCGGACATGTCGGGATCGACCCCGAGCGCTATACCGGTTTCGCCTTCGGCATGGGCGTGGAGCGCCTCGCGATGCTGCGCTACGGCGTGAACGACTTGCGGCTGTTCTTCGAGAACGATCTTCGGTTCCTGCGCCAGTTCAATTGACGCCGCGGGGACCGCGTGCGGCGCCGGCCGGGCAAGCCCGGCCCTACGGGTGCCGGGGATCGGCGGTGGTGGACCCGGGGTAGGGCGGGCCTTGGCCCGCCGGCGACGCGGGATGAACGGCAGGGGCGGGCGCGTGCGCGGCATCTCGCCGGGGTGCGGGTGCGGTCGAGGGTGTCGGCGGGGCAAGCCCCGCCCTACGGCCGGGGATCGGCGGCGGTGCATGGATGCGGGGTAGGGCGCGCCTTGGCCCGCCGGCGACGCGGGATGAACCGCAGGGAGCGGGCGCGTGCGGCGTCTTCGAGGTTTGCGGGTGCGGTCCAAGGTGTCGACGGGGCGAACCCCGCCCTACGGCCGGGGATCGGCGGTGGGCAAGGATGCGGGGTAGGGCGGGCCTTGGCCCGCCGCTGATGCCGATGTTGCGGACCGATCACAAGGGCGGATATGCGTTTCAGTGAGACATGGCTGAGGGAATGGGTGGATCCGCCGGTTTCCACGCGGGAGCTGGCCGATCAGCTCACCATGGCCGGGTTGGAAGTCGACTCGGTGGTGCCCGCGGCGCCGGAGTTCACCGGGGTGGTGGTCGGTGAGGTCGTCGCGATCGAACCCCATCCGGACGCCGACCGCTTGAAGGTGTGCCGCGTCGCGACCGGGTCGGGCGAGCCGGTGCAGGTGGTGTGCGGCGCCCCCAACGCGCGCCTCGGTCTGCGCGCGCCGTTCGCCGTCGAGGGCGCGCGGCTGCCGGGCGACGTACGCATCCGCCGCACGCGGCTGCGGGGCGTGGAGTCGCGCGGGATGCTGTGCTCGGCGCGCGAACTCGGGCTGAGCGAGGAGAGCGCCGGACTGATGGAGCTGCCGCCGGACGTCCCGACCGGCACGGACCTGCGCAGTTATCTCGACCTGGATGACCACATCATCGACGTCGACCTGACTCCAAACCGCGGCGACTGCCTGGGACTGGCCGGTATCGCGCGCGAGGTGGGGGCGCTCAATCGCTGCCCGGTGCGCGCGCCGGCGGCCGATCCGGTCGCGCCCGCGGACGAGACCCGCGTGGCGGTGAGCGTGGAGGCCCCGGCGGACTGCCCGCGCTATCTCGGGCGGGTGATCCGCGGGATCGATGCGGGCGCGGTCACGCCCCTGTGGATGCAGGAGCGGTTGCGCCGCAGCGGTCTGCGCAGCCTCGGGCCGCTGATCGACGTCACCAACTATCTGCTGCTCGAGTACGGCCAGCCGATGCATGCCTTCGATCTCGCGCGTTTGCACGGCGGCATCCGCGTACGCCGGGCGCGGGCGGACGAGCGCCTGACGCTGCTCGACGGGCGCGAGGTCGGTCTGGATCCCGATACCCTGGTCATCGCCGACGAGCGCGAGGTACTGGCGCTCGCCGGGATCATGGGCGGTGCCGGTTCGGGTGTCGGTGCACAGACGCGCGACGTCTTTCTCGAATGCGCCTTCTTCGCGCCGGCGGCCGTCGCCGGGCGCGCGCGCCGCTACGGCCTGCATACCGAATCCTCGCACCGCTTCGAGCGCGGGGTCGATCCCGCGTTACAGCGCCCGGCGATCGAACGCGCGACCGCCCTGCTGCTGGAGATCGCCGGAGGCCGACCGGGTCCGATCACCGAGGTCGCGACAGCCGAGTGCCTCCCGCAGCCGCGGACCGTGACCCTGCGCGCGGCGCGCATCGAGCGCGTCCTCGGGGTGGCGCCACAGGCGGGGGAGGTCGCGGAGGTGCTCGGGCGGCTCGGCATGACGGTGGAGGGGGGCGAGGACGGGGCCTGGCGGGTGCGCGTGCCCACGCACCGTTTCGACGTCTCCACCGAGGTGGATCTCATCGAGGAGCTGGCGCGGATCCACGGCTACGACCGCATCCCCGGCACCCGGCCCGCCGGGACTTTCGCGATGATCCCGCAGCCCGAAGGGCGGGTGTCCGTCGAGCGCATCCGCGCGGCGCTCGTCGACCGCGGCTATCAGGAAGTCATCACTTACAGCTTCGTGGACGCGGACTTCCAGGCCCGTTTCGACCCCGACACGCGCCCGGCGGCGCTCGCGAACCCGCTGTCCGCCGAACTCGGGGTGTTGCGCACCAGCCTGTGGCCGGGTCTGATCAAGGTCCTGATCCATAACCGCAACCGCAGGCAGGAGCGCATTCGTATCTTCGAGATCGGCCTTAGATTTCGTTCACAAAACAATGAAATTAAACAGATTGAAACATTGTCTGGCGTGGCGGCCGGGACCGCGATGCCCGAACAATGGGGTGCGGCTTCCCAAGCCGTTGATTTCTACGATGTGAAATCGGACCTCGAGGCGCTCGCGGGTTTGACCGGGCAGGGGGAGGGGTTTATCTTTGGCTCGGCCGCTCACCCGGCATTGCATCCGGGGCAGTCGGCACGGATCGAGCGCACCGGCGGCGCGGTCGGGTGGGTGGGGACACTTCATCCGGAATTGCAAAAAGCGCTGGAACTACCGGATCCGGTGATCCTTTTTGAGCTGGATCTCGACCCGCTGCAGGATGCGCGCGTGCCGCGATTCCAGGAGTTGTTCCGCTTCCCGGCCAACCTACGGGACCTGGCGGTGGTCGTGGACGAGGCGGTGAGCGCGGCGACGGTGCAGGCCTGCATCACCCGCCACGCGTCCGAGGCCCTGCGGGAGGTGCGCCTGTTTGACGTCTACCGCGGGAAGGGCGTAGACTCCGGACGAAGAAGTCTGGCTTTTAGGTTGATTTTCCAAGATTCCTCGCGCACGCTTACGGATCAGGACATGGATGCCATCCTCGCGGGGGTGGTAGCGGGGCTCGAAAAAGAATTGGGTGCTACGTTAAGGGGATAGGCGATGGCACTGACCAAGGCGGAAATGGCGGAACGGCTCTTCGAGGAACTCGGGCTGAACAAGCGCGAGGCCAAGGAGTTGGTGGAGATGTTCTTCGAGGAGGTCCGCGCCGCGCTCGAAGGGGGGCAGGCGGTGAAGCTCTCGGGCTTCGGCAACTTCAGCCTGCGCGACAAGAACGAACGACCCGGCCGCAACCCCAAGACCGGGGAGGAAATCCCGATCACGGCGCGGCGCGTGGTCACCTTCCGCCCCGGACAGAAACTCAAGGCCAGGGTGGAAGCCTATGCTGGAACCCAGCAACAATAACGAGCTGCCGCCGATCCCGGCGAAACGCTACTTCACCATCGGCGAGGTGAGCGAGCTGTGCGGCGTCAAGCCGCACGTGTTGCGCTACTGGGAACAGGAGTTCCCCCAGCTCAAACCGGTGAAGCGGCGCGGCAACCGCCGTTACTACCAGCACCAGGACGTGCTGACCATCCGCCAGATCCGGCACCTGCTCTACGAGCAGGGCTTCACCATCAGCGGCGCGCGTCAGCAGCTCTCCGGCCAGCAGGCGCGCGAGGACGTGCAGCAGAGCCACCAGATCATTCGCCAGATCCGGATGGAACTGGAAGAACTCCTGCAGGACCTCAAGCGCTGAGTGCTGCGTTTCGCCGCGTTCCCATCTCCCGGCGGCATGGGGTATGATGGCCGCCTGATTTGCGTCACTCTCGGGGCGTAGCGCAGCCTGGTAGCGCACCTGAATGGGGTTCAGGTGGTCGGAGGTTCAAATCCTCTCGCCCCGACCAACACCAGCCCAGCCAGTTACCTTCGGCAGGATTCGGGCGACGCGGTTCACTGCGCCCTGCGTTGGGGCGCTCGGATTCCCGGCCCGCCGGCATGGCCGGCGGGCGTTCGGCGGGCGGGATGTCCACCGGACATCCCGCTGGGTCCGCCTCACCCTCTCGCCCCGACCAACACCAGCCCAGCCAGTTACCTTCGGCGGGATTCGGATCCGACGGGGTCGGAGTCACCGCCCGCAGGCATTCGCTCCACCTTGACGGGGTCGCCCGACGGGGTCGGAGTCACCGCCCGCAGGGCTTCGCGGCAAGGTCCGGCCGATGTATGGGGGCGGTGACTCCGACCCCCTCCCGCACGACCCCCTCCCGCAGTGCGACCCTCTCCCTCCCATTCCGGTTGCGAGCGGCGGGCATTGCAGGATCCCCGAGCCCGCGACTGTCGGGTGGCGTGTCCGATCCTCCCCTTGGGGGTGAACTTCGGTCTCCGCGGGTGGCGGCGGCTACCGGACCGGCCCCGGCCGACGATTACGCGGCGGGGGATCGGCGCCGGGATCAAACCGTTTCGATCCCGTTGCATTCGCGCAACATCTGTCGCCGTCCGTTGCGCAAGGGCCGACATGCACAGGACGCGGTCGGAGAGACGGCGCGATGACGCGCGATACGCCCCCGCGTTGGACGACGCGATCGCATGCAACCCGGTGCGGGACCCTCATGTGACCGAGGTGATATCCCCGCGGCGGCAACATTGCTATCGTGCCTGGACTGGGGATCGCATCGAAACTGCGAGTCGGGCATCTTCGCCTGCCGCCGGCGGAGAACAAAGTGCTATCGGTCGCGGGGGCTGCCGCGAGCACGGAGACCTACCCCGTTGCGCCGCGCTTGCATCTACGGATGATGCGGTCTGGGTGACACATGGACGGGCGCTGCAGGAGCGGGCGGCGTCGGGGAGGAGCGGTGGCTTCGAAGACGAACGGTCCGCGTGAAGATGTGGATGGGCGGGTCGAGTCCATCCTGGATGACGAGCGCGTGTGGGAGGTCCGCGACTGCTGGGAATACCTGCTGATCCGCTATGCCGGGCTGCGGCCGCTGTCGCTCACGGAGCTGCTGTCCGTGACGGCGGTGGTGGAGCGGGAGTTCTCGGTGATCACGGTCGCGCGTGCGCTGCGCCCGCGGCCGCAGCGCACCGCCGCGGCGCAGACGCGGGAGGGGCAAACGCGCCGGCGGCGGGTGTTGCGCCCGAAACGCGACTGACCGTTTGCCGGGCGTAGCGCGACGACGGATCCCGGTTCGCCGCTTGCGGCGGACTATACTTTTCGATGAGGAGCTGATCGGCCGATCTTCCGCACGGACCTCGGGGTCCGAAAGGAGGTGGGCGATGGAAGTCGATCACCGCGACCTCGCGTGGTGCCGTCTGCATGTTGAGTTGTGCCGGCGACTGTCCCGGACGTTTCTTTGGACTCCCCTGTCGTTTTTCGTGGCGCGTGCGCGGCGCACCTTCGATCGCCGGCTGCCGCAGGAGGCCTATTGGGCGGCTGCGGAGGCCGAAGGGATCGGCGTGCGGGCGCACCCCGGGGCCCCGGAGTTGTATCTGGATCCGGATGCGGCTTGGGCGCTGCTTGCGGCGATGAATGAACGCCTCGGGCGGGCGCTGTTCTACGGGTTCCATCCCATGGGGCCCGCCGAGCACGCGCGTGTGTGGCACCGGATCCGCGAGGCCGTCGAACTGCTGGCGAAGGAGCCCCTGCCGCAGGCCGCCGGCTGATCCGCGGCGAGGTCGGTCGCTCGCGCACGGCGGGCGAGGCGCGCGTCGCTGTGCGGTTCGATCTCCGCGATGCGGCGTGCAGCGACGCCTTCGATCTCCACTCGAAGGGGGGTGGCGATGGCTACGGCGATGTGCCGGCCGGTTCCGCGTACCTGTGGATATCGAGTTATGCTGGCTCAGGGATTCGCGGCCGCCTCGGGGTAATCGGTGAAACAAACTGCACCCGCCGTGAATCCCGCGCTATAGATTGCATCGTGGTCGGAGCGCGGCGGTCCCTCGCGCGGGATGCGATCGGTCGCCGGCGCGCGCGGGTTCGCGCTGGGAATCCGGGCCGCCGCGAATTCGCCGGTAGGGGAACCGGGCGGGGGCGCCCGGGTACGGGTGAAGGAGACGGGATGCTGCGCAGGCTGTGGAGGCGGATTCGCGCACACCCGGTTGCGTCGCAGCCGTCTCGTCCGGCGGACGGCCGCGCTTCGGCCGAGGATCTGCGGGCCGCGCGAACGGGGGATACGGGCGCCCCCGGTGTCGGCGGCGCCGAACTCGAAGATCGTTTTGCGGGCCTCGTGCTCGGCGTCTCCTCGTCCATGGAGATCTCGCCCAACCGCTTCGAGACGCGCGTACTGGCCGGGCTCGAACGACTGTGCTCGACACCGACTCTGCCGGCCGATCTGGTCCCGCGCACCCCCGGAATCCTCCCGCGCCTGTGGTCGGCCCTGCGCCGCGATGGGGGTTCGTTCTCCGCGTTGGCGGACGTGTGCGCCCGGGACCCGGTGCTGGTCCGGGAGGTCCTGCGGCTTGCCAACAGCCCCTACTACCGCGGTCGGGCCGAGGTCACGGGCCTGGAGCAGGCACTGGTGCTACTCGGCGAGGCCGGCATCCGCCAGGTGATGGTGAACGCGGCGTTCCGGCCCTTGCTGCTGCTCGATTCGGGGCACTTCGCCCGGCTCGCCGCCCCCCTCCTGTGGACGCAGGGCGAATGGACGGCGCGGCTCGGCGACTGCCTGGCGCGGCGCGTGGGGATCGATCGCTTCGCCGCCTACCTGAGCGGGATCGCGCAGAATATCGGCTTCACGGTCGCCCTGCGGGTCCTGGACCGTCACTTCACGGGCCGCGAGGCGCCGCGCTCACGGGCCTTCCGGGAGCGCTTCGTGCGCGATGCCCGGGCGCTCTCGGTCCGCATCGTGCAGGGGTGGGAGTTTCCGGCGGCCGTCGGCGTCGCGGTACGCGAACAGGGCGGCAATCGCACCCGGGCGCGCTCGCCCTTGGGGGAGGTGCTCTATGCGGCGGACAAGCTCGCCAAGCTCCAGGCGTTGAAGACGCACGGCGCCGTTCCGCAGACGGCGGCCTGGGCGGACCCCGCGCCGTGCGCCGGTTGGGGTGATCTGTGCCGGGTATGTGCGCGGACGATCGATCCGGCCGTTGCAGGTGCATCTTCGGTCTGAGTCCCGGACGTGCAGTCGGGCGGCCGGCTACGGGGCCTATCCGCCGCCCGCCCAGGGCTATCCGCAGGGTTATCCCCAGGGTACGCAAGCCTATCCGGGTTACGGCCCGCCGCCCGGCTACCCGAACGCACCGGCCCCCGCCGGCCGCGCCGCCCCGCGCGGTGCCGCTGCGGTCGACTACCCGTTCAGCATGCTGCGGCTCGACGCCAAACAGCACGCGCGGGTGCTGGCCATCCAGCAAGGCGTGCGCAGCCGGATGGAGAAGCTCCTGGAGCGCGGCGCCTCGGTCGGTCGCAAGCTCAACGCGCTGTTCCTGTCGGGAGATCCGGTCGATCCGAAGGCGGCGCGGCACGAGTTCGACGCCATGAGCCGCATTCAGTACGATCTGCTCATGCTGCGCGTCGACTCGTGGAACCGGGCGCTCGCCGTTCTCACCAAGGAGCAGCGGACGCAACTGCGCGCACTGCTGCGTGAGCGTCGCCCGCCCGCGCGCCGCTGAGGGCGGACGGCGTGCGCCGGCACGACCGGCCGGAGGCGCCCGGGGCGGTCGTTGCGCCGACGGCCGTGCCCGGCACCCCAAGGGGGAGCGGGATGAGAGGGATCCGAGCGGAAGGGAAGGCGGCCGGGGACCGGAGACCGCCGGCCATGGGAGGCATGGTTTCCCCGGCCGGGATCGTCTCGCTGCTGTTCGGCGTCATCGAGCTGCTGCTCGGGGCCCGCATCGTCCTGCGCCTCCTGGATGCAAACCCCGCCAACCAGGTGGTCGCCCTCGTCAACGCCTGGTCGCAGCCGTTCCGCGCCCCGTTCGTCGGCATGTTTCCGGTGCCCGAGGCCTATATCGGCGGCGTCCACGCCGTGTTCGAGGTCAACACCTTCATCGCGCTGCTCGCCTACGCCATCGTTGGCGGGATCCTCGTCGCGTTCCTGCCGGGCGGACGCGGCGGGGACGGGCGGGACTAAGCGGGTGCCGCGGCGGCGCCGCGGCGAGTCCAAACAGTGCGTGCCGGGGCCTTCGGCGAACCGTCAGACGCGCTGCACGTAGTAACGCAGGACTCCGCTGTCTTCGGTCATCCCGAGCAGTCGGTTGCCGGTGCGGCTGCACCAGGACGGGATGTCGGTGCGGGTGCCGGGATCGGTCGCCACGATCTCGAGGACCTGTCCGGGTAAGAGGGCCTTGATGGCCCGGTTGGTCTCGACCATCGGCATGGGGCAGCACTTCCCCGTGGTGTCCAGCGTCTCATTGACGTTCGGTCGGTTCATGGCGCTTGTGTCTCCTCCTCACAGGTTGCCGGATGACCGGCGCACCGGAGCGTCCGGAGCCGAGGCGACCGGATGCCCCCGGGGGCGGCCGCGGTGTCACCGCGCGTGGACCATTCGGGCCGCGGGTCAAAAGTACTGACAGTGGTCCGCGGTGGCGGCCTTCTCGTTCAGGAACCAGGCGGCCCCCACGATCCCTTCGGCCTCCGGCAGGATATTTCCGTCATCGACGCCGAAGATGTTGGCGGCCAGGCTGCAGGCGTAGCAGTGCACCTTGCCGGTCTCGTGCAGCGCCGCGAGCAGGGTACGCACGTCGTTGGGCAGCCCTGCGGCCGCCACCCGTTCGCGCACCCAGTGATCGGCATCGGCATGCGCGCCCTCGACGCGCAAGGCCCTCGCCCCGTCCTCGGTGAGCGCGCGCACCGCCCAGTTCACGAACAGCATGTCGACCTCGGTGCCTTCCGCGGCGCTCAGGTAGGCGAAGGCGAGCGGTGTGAGGATCTTGTCGTAGGCGTCCTCACGAACCACGATGGCCAGGCGCTTCATCATCCACCTCCTGTAGAACGAACATTCGTTCTACTGCATGCCAAAAAAACCCGTGCCGGTGGGGACCAAGCCCCCTCAAACCGCCACGGCCCGCCAACTGCATTCCCACACCGCCTCGAGCTGTGCGGGCAGCGGCTCGCGCAGCACCCCGTCGAGGCGCGCCGTGATCAGGCGCATCGCCCCGCCGAAAAGGCAGGTCGATGCGATCATCGGATCCATCGATCGGATCTCCCCACGCTCCATCCCCTCGCGCACCATCTCGCGCATCATCGCGAACGGCTTCGACGAACACACGGGTGTTGCGGAGGGTAGAAACTCCCGGTGCTTGGCGTAGAGCATGAATTCCATCGCTTCCGGCTGCTCCTCGGTGATCCGGAAGAGCTGCACCATCAGGGTCCGGCAGCGGTCCCGGGCGGTCGTGTGGACCGCACGGATCTGCTCGATGCGCCCGACCATCCGCGCCAGCAGATCGGCATAGAGGGCGTGGGCGATGTCCTCCTTGTCCTGGAAGTGGTGGTAGATCGAGCCGATGCTCACGCCGGCGTGGCGGGCGATATCGTGCACGGAGGTATTGAAGTAGCCGTGCCGGGTAAAGAGGCGCAGCGCGCTCGCCAGCACGCGCTCGCGGGGAGCGGCGGCGTCCCGCTTGCGGCGGGTTGCTGGAGATCGGCCCATAGAAAAAATGGTAGAACGAACGTTCGTTTTTGTCAACTGTGCACCCAGCCCGTGGGTGGCGTCGCGGGGCGACGCATCGGCGGGCGGAGGTGCGACCGATGCCTTTCCCTTGACGTGTGTGCAACAGACAGGTTGTAGCGTCATGTCGAACCCTTGCGGTCGAGGGGTACGGAAGGCGTCCCGGCTTCGGCATCCTGGGACTGTCTCGCCTGGACGCCGCGAATCGGGCCGAAAAAGGAGCGGGAGTCCATGGCCATCCCCCGTGCGAGCGGTCATCGCCAGCGAATTGCGGATGCGCGTGCCAGGACTGCGGGAAAGGGATTCGCGGAATGCCCGCGCCGGCCGGCGCGGGGTCATGTTGTGCGGGCCGGTCTGCCGGTTCTGTTGGCCGCCTTGTCGTGGACGTCGATCTTCTGGTCCGGCGGCGCGCAGGGCGGATCGACCGGCGACGGGGATTCGGGGGAGCGGCTCTATCTGCGCAACTGCGCGGTCTGCCATGGCCCGGAGGGTGAAGGCGCCATGCCGGGGGTGCCGGACCTGACCGCGCGTCCGGGGCCCCTGGACCGGCCCGACGACACCCTGGTGCGGCGGGTAAGGGAAGGGATCCGGGCTCCGGATGGTTCGGTCCTGATGCCGGCGGGCGGCGGCAATGCGTCGCTCACTGCGGCCCAGGTGCGGGCGATTCTCGGTTTCATGCGGCGCAGCGTGCGCAAATGATTCGTCAACTCCCACTACTTCGGAGGATGGGGACATGAACAGGACAGAAAATGGAGCGGCTTTCTTGCGGCTATTGGTGTCGGCGGCCCTGTTGGCGACTGCGATGCTGCCCCTGCGGGTGGAGGCCGGGCCGACCGTCTATATCCCGCTCGGGAAGGCCAATGAGGTCATCGCGGTCGATGCCGCCACGAACAGGATCACCGCGCGCTACCCCGGGGTAAAGAATCCGCACGGCCTGGTGGCGACGCCGGATGGCGAGTACCTGATCGCGGGCAGCCTGGATGAGGTCAGGACCCAGGGCAAGGACCAGGGCAACAGCTACCTGTATCTGATCCATCCGGAACACGGCCATGTGATGTCCAGGATCAAGGTCAAGGGCTGGTCCCACCATGAGGCGATCACCCCGGACGGTCGTTACGTGCTGTCCACCCATCCGATGCGAGCGGCGGTCAGTGTCGTGGATCTGCGCACCGATCGCGTCGTGCACGTGATCCGGACCGGACCGGTGCCGAACTACACGCTGATTACGCGCGACGGCAGGCGGGCGTATGTCAGCAACGCCGGAAACGGCACCATCAGCGAAATTTCCCTTGGGAACTGGCAGGTCGCGAGGACGCTCCAGGCGGGACCGGTTCCGGAGCATATGGAATTCTCCCCGGACGAGAAGCGGATCTACGTCGCCAATGTGCGGGCGGGGCGCGTCTCGGTGGTCGACGTCGCGCGAGGGGACGTCGTGCGGACCTTCGAGGTCGGGCCGGTACTGCACGGTCTGGACATTGGCGATGACGGCAGGACGCTGTTCGTGACCAGCAAGAAGGCGAACAAGCTGGTGGCCATCGACACGCAGACCGGCCGCCGGCGGGCATTGGACCTTTCCCCGTCGCCGTACCACCTCAACGTGATACACGGCACAGGGAAGCTCTACGTGTCGAGCAGCAAGAAGCCCGTGATCTGGGTGGTCGGACAGAAGACGCTCGAGGTCGAAGGGACGATCCGGCTCCCCGCGGGCGAAGGGCACCAGATGGCCATCGTGCCCTGAGCCGGCCGGCGTTTCACGGAGCCGCGCACGAAGGGTGCGCACTTGCGGTCCAGCCGTCGATACCGGCGCGAGCGATGTCGGGTTGAGCCACGGAACGCGCGGAAAAGCCGGGCCCTTGTCCGTAGCCGTTTCCCCGACGCTGGCGGTCGGTAAGGGATATTGACTGAAATGGCGCTTACTTAGTGCCCGCATGGTAAAAAAATGGCCACGGAACCCACCGGCAAAGACACAAGCTTTCCGTGCGTTTCGTGGGTTCCGTGGCTCAACTCCACGCGGTTTGGAGTGGCCGGAGCTTAAGTAAGTGCCATTGATATTAGCTGCACACGTAGTTTGCGCCCGAGGGCAGGAGGCGAATGATGAAAAACACGGTATATCGTTGGCGGCGGTCGGGCATGCGACCAGCCTGTTTCTGGCGGTCACGTTCGTGCTCTGCGTGGGTTTCGACCTGGCGTTTCCGGGGCATGCGATGTACCGCTCCTGGGCGCCGCTGCTGCCCGGATTCGAATGGCTCAGTTGGAAGGGTTTCTTCATCGGCCTGGTCGAGGCCTACGCGTACGGGTGGTACTTCGCGTTGATCTGGGTGCCGCTGTACAAGCTCACGGGTGGTCGGGCACAGTCCTGACGTCGCACGTGGACGTGCGCGCGGTGGGGCATTGAGACTTCCGGGGCGAAAGCGGTGACGGCGACGATCGAGATCTCGGGTGCGGGACCGGCGGGACTCGCCGCCGCGCTTGCGGCGAGACGGGGGGAATGGTTGCGGCGTGTCTACCGGCCGCGGCTGCGGAAGCGGGTTTGGTATTCCGTGATCGCGGCGCGGGCGCGCAAGGGCCTGCTGCAGCTGTCCGCGGGTTGCGACTGTACGTGGTGCCGGTGCCGGCGGCAGGAAGGAGCTTGACATTGCACGATGCTGCAAGGTGTAGAGTGGAATCGAATGGAGCGGGAAAGGGTTTCGAGCGGGACGATCGTTCGCCCGCCGCACGGCGGGATAGGGGGTGGATCATGGAGACGCAAGGGCGATGACAGGACTGGTTGAACCTGGCGCTCGGCGCGTGGCTGTTCTTCACGCCGTTCTTCTACGGGTTGAATACCCTCGACGCGGCCGCGTGGAACGCATACGTGCTCGGTACGGCCGTGGTGGTATTCGCCGCGTGGGCGCTGAGCCAGCCGTCCCGGTGGCCGGAAGGGATCAATCTGGTCCTCGGTGCGTGGCTGTTCTTCGCGCCGTGGCTGCTCGGGTTCACGGCCGTAGCCGCGGCTGCATGGAACAGCTGGATCATCGGCTTGGTGGTCGGCGTCGATGCGCTCTGGGCGCTGGCGGCGAAGCGGATCGGGCCGCCGGCAATGCCGGGGCATTCCCACTGACAGGGAAACGATAAGATCCGGCGGTCGGCCGCACCGTCCCGCGGTCGACCGCTTTTACGTTGATCGTGGTAGACGACCTGCAGGGAGGTGCTATGAATGGGCTCGGGAGATTTTCCGGCACGCTGGGACTGGTACTGGGACTGACATTGCCACTGGCCCCACTGCATCGGGCCGTAGCCGCGGATGCACCGGCGGGCGCGGCGAAGCCGCCGCCGGCGGTGGTCTACAAGGATGCGGCCTGCGGCTGCTGCCGGGGCTACGTGAGCTACCTGCGGCGACACGGCTTCCAGGTCAAGACGGTGAATCTTCCGTACAAACGGCTTAGGCTCTACAAGCGTGAAAACGGCGTTTCGCCCGCGCTGGCGTCGTGCCACACGATGAAGATCGGCGATTACGTCGTCGAAGGCCACGTACCGGTCGCGGCCGTGCGCAAGCTGCTGGCGGAGCACCCGCTGGTGTGCGGCATCGCACTTCCGGGCATGTGGGCGGGTTCCCCGGGCATGGACGGGAGGAAAGCGGCGCCGTTCAAGATCTACTCGTTCGGGTGGGGACCGCCGCGGATATTCATGACGGAGTGACCGTGTAAGGGAGGCGCGACCGCGACGGGCGGCGCGCGGGCACGAGGCGACGGAGATCTGCGGTGGCAGCGAGCGGCGGCGCGACGGATGGGGCGTGGAGAAAGGGAGTTTGCGGAGTATGCCCCGCGGGTTGCTGGGTGGAGGTTCGCATCGAGGGCGGCAGGCTCACGGACATCCGGGCGGATCCGGACCATCCCCTGGGGGCGCTGTGCCGGCGCGGGCGGCACGCCCCCGAGATCGTCTACGCGGAGCATCGCCTGCGCCATCCGTTGCGACGCGCCGCTGGTCCGAAAGGCGCGTTCGACTTCCAGACCACCACCTGGGACGCCGCCTACGACGAGATCGCGCAGCGCCTGGAGCGGATCAAAGCGGAGTCGGGCCCGGAGGCGGTGGCCGTCTACACCGGGCGGGGGGCGTTCGAACTGTCCCTCTGTGATCTGTTCCAGCCTCGTGGCGTGGCGGTATCGTCGGCGTCGAACGTCCTCTTTCCATTCGGTTCCCCCAACACGATGGGGGTTGGTGCGCTGTGCTACGTCTCGTTCGCGATGATCGCCCCGCACGTCACGATGGGCAGGATGCTCGTCGACATGTACGCGGACATGGAGAATGCGGAGCTGCTGGTCGTGTGGGGCGCCAATCCGGCGACGGACTCACCACCGATCGACATGCGCCGCCTGGAGGCGGCGGCGGGGCGAGGGGCGCAGGTGGTCGTCATCGATCCCCGCAGAACCGAAACTGTGGAGCGATGCGGGGCCGAGTGGATTCCGATCCGGCCCGGCACCGACGGTGCGTTGGCGCTGTCGATGATCGGAGTGTTGATCGACGAAGGGATTCTGGACGAGGAGTTCGCGGAGAACTGGTGCCGGGGCTTCGACGAACTGGCGCAGTATGTGCAGCACTTTCCGCCCGAGGCCGCGGAACGGATCACCGGGGTACCGGCGCGGACGGTGCGCACCCTGGCGCGACGCATCGGCACGGCGCGCGGCGCCTGCCCCGTCATGTACACGGGTCTCGAGTATTCCGACAGCGGTGTTCAGGCGATCCGCGCGGTGCTGACGCTGTTCGCGCTGGCCGGCCAACTCGACGTCCCCGGCGGCATCGGGTTGGCCATGCGCGGGTCGCACTTCCCCATCAACCGATCGTGCAATCAGCCGAACCCGGATCTGGCGCGGGCGGCGGGGCGCGGACGCTTTCCGCTCTACAGCCATTACCGCGGCGAGTCGCACGCCACGGCGCTGGTCGATGCGGTGCTGAAGGGGCGCCCGTATCCGATCCGGGCGCTGATCATTCACGGGGCATCGCTGCTGACATCGTGGCCGCAGCCCGCCGTTTGGCGCCGGGTGCTGGAGAAGCTCGACTTCGTGGTCTGCATCGATCGGCAGCGGACCGCGGATGCCGCATTCGCCGATCTCGTGCTCCCCGCTACCACGATGTTCGAGATCGATTCGTACATGACGTACGGGCCGATCTTCCGGCTGCGGGAGAAGCTGATCGAGCCGCTGGGCGAGGCGCGCAACGACTATCGCATCATGGCGCAACTCGCCGCCCGGCTCGGCTACGGGGATCTCTACCCGCAGACGGAGGAGGAGATGCTCCGGTTCGTGCTGCAGGGATCCGGATTCACCCTCGAGGAGGTACGTGCGGCGGGTGGAATCGTGCGCATACCGGCGCCGTTCACGGAGTATCGTAAGTGGCAGAAGGGCGGGCTGCGGGCCGACGGCAGAGCGGGATTCGAGACGCCCAGCGGAAAGTTCGAAATCCGCTCGTCGCTGCTCGAAGAATACGGCTACGAGCCGCTGCCCCGGTACACGGAGCCCCGCGAGGGGCCGCTGGCCGATCCCGCGCTCGCCCGTGAATTCTCCTTGGTCTTCAATTCCGGCGCGCGGCCGGACACGGATTTCCGCTCCCAGCATCACGGTATTCCCGGGCTGGTCCGGGATCGGCCCGAGCCGATGGTCGAGATCAATGAACGGGACGCGGCCGCGCGTGGGATCCGCGACGGTGACCTCGTGGAGGTGCGCACCCCCAGAGGGGCGGTGCCGTTCAGGGCGCGGGTGTCCAGCGCTATCGTAGCGGGTGCGGTCGATTGCGACATGGGCGGCGGAACCCCCGTGGGGCCGGCGGCGTGGCGGGACTGGAACGTGAATGCCCTCACCGACCTGGACCACTACGATCCGGTTTCCGGGTTTCCGGTGTACAAGGCGCTGCTGTGCGAGGTCGCGAGGCTCGCCGGGGGTGTCCCGTCCGGGGCGGAGCCGCGGCGCGGGGTGCTGCGTGAGCGGCGGCGGAGGCACGCCGCCGCGGGGGCGACCGGGGCTCGGCGGCGCCGCACCGTGTACCTGGACAACAACGCGACCACGCCGGTCGATCCGCTCGTACGCGAGGCGATGCTCCCCTGGCTGGAAGCGGGCTTCGGGAATCCCTCGAGCCTCCACCGCCGGGGCCGGGAGGCCTACGCGGCGGTGGAGGCGGCGCGGCGCAGCGTGGCGCGCCTGATCAACGCGCACCCGCGGCGGGTGATCTTTACCAGCGGCGGCTCCGAGTCGAACAACTTGGCGATCAAGGGCGCGGTCTTCGCGCGGTCGGGGCGCGGCGGACACTTGGTGACGACGCATGTCGAGCACCCCTCGGTGCTCGGTGCCTTCGCCTTCCTGGAGGGGCTCGGCTATACGGTTACCCGCCTGCCGGTCGACCGTCTGGGGCGGGTCGACCCCGGGGACCTGGAGGCGGTGCTGCGCGACGATACGATCCTCGTGTCGATCATGACCGCCAACAACGAGGTCGGTACGATTCAGCCCGTTCGCGAGTGCTGCCGGGTGGTGCATCGCAAGGGAATCCTGTTCCACACCGACGCGGTCCAGGCGGTCGGCAAGATCCCGGTGGATGTGGCGGATCTCGAGGTCGACCTGTTCAGCCTCTCGGCGCACAAATTCCACGGCCCCAAGGGAATCGGCGCCCTTTACGTACGCAAGGGGGTCGCTCTGTCTCCGCTGGTGCACGGCGGGGGCCAGGAAGGCGGTCTGCGCGGCGGTACGCAGAACGTCGCCGGCATCGCCGGCCTCGGAGCCGCCGCCGAACAGGCCGCCGTGACGCTGGGGGAGTTCGAACGGGTGCGCGGGCTGCGGGACCGACTCGAGGTGCAGATCCGCGGGCTCGTGCGCGGTGCGGTCCTGAACGGACATCCCGGGGAGCGCCTGCCCAACACCGTGAACATGATCCTGCCGGGCCTGCGGGGGGAGTCGCTGGTGGTCGCGCTCGATCAGAACGGTGTGGCGGTCTCGTCGGGTTCGGCCTGCAAATCGGGATCGCCGGATCCGACCCATGTGCTGCTCGCCATGGGGGTGGGGGTGCAGGATGCGCACTGCTCCCTGCGTTTTTCGTTGTCCCGGGAGACGACGGAGCAGGACGTCGAGGCGGCGGTGGCGGCGTTGCGCAGGGTGCTGGCGCAGGCGCAGGCCACGGTGAGGTTCCTGCCGTGCAAGTGACGCGACGCCACGGGATTCGCGCCCGCCGGCTCCCGCCGAGGGGAGGGTGCCGGGATCCGGGGGCGCTCCTCAAGTCAAGCCCCCGACCACGGATCGGCTGATGAGCACGGTGCTCGTCCTCTGTCCCTCGCATCGGGACTATCGGGAGCTCGCGGCGCTGGAGGCGGCGCGGCGTCACCGCATCCTGTTTCACGAGTACGCCAGTATCGAACTCGAGCGCATGGTGGCGCCGTCGCCGGAGCTGGAACCGGTGCGAGATGCGCTCGAGGAGGTCGATTGCATACTTGCCCGGTTTTCCGCAGGCGGACTCGATGCGGTGGTGAGCACCGACGACTACCCGGGCAGCACGCTCGCGAGTATCGTGGCCGAACGTCTCGGGCTTCCCGGGGTCCCGGCGCGGGCCAACCTGCTGTGCCAGCACAAGTACCGCGCGCGGCTGCTGCAACGGGCGATCGTGCCCGAGGCGGTCCCGGAGTTTGCGCTTGCGGACGGGGATGCCCCCGTGGTACCGGGGTTTCCGCTGTTCCTCAAGCCGGTCAAGTCGTTCTTCTCCGTCGGCGCGTGTCGCGTCGAGGAGGCCTGCGCGTATGCCGGCGCCCTGGCCCGCGCGCGCCTGCCGGAGGTCTTCTTCGATCCCCTGCGGCGGCTGTTCGAACACTGCACGGGGGAGGCGTTCGGCCCCGGCCGCGTGCTGGCGGAGGAACTGCTCGAGGGGGTGCAGGTGACCGTGGAGGGGTATGTCTTCGGCGGCCATGCGCACGTGTTCGGAATCGTCGACTCGGTCCTGTTCCCGGGCAGCCTGGCGTTCGAGCGCTTCGAGTATCCCTCGAGCCTTCCACCGGCGGTACAGGCGCGGATGACGGACATCGCCGCGCGCGTGATGACGGGCATCGGCTTCGACGGCGGGCTGTTCAACATCGAGATGATGTATGATCCAAAGCACGACCGGATTCACATCATCGAGATCAATCCGCGCATGGCCTCGCAATTCGCCGACCTCTACGAAAAGGTGGACGGCTTCAATCCCTACGAGCTGCTGATCGACCTCGCGCTCGGAAGGGCACCGCGCCCGCGCCGCGGGCGGGGGCGTCACCGGCACGCGGCGAGCTGCGTGCTGCGGACCTTCGAGGATTGCCGGGTCGCGCGCGTGCCCTCGGAGGAAGACGTGGCCGCCGTCCTCGAACGGCACCCGGACGCACGCGTCGAGATCCTGGCGGAACCGGGGCGGCGGCTGTCCGAGGAGATGCAGGACGGTGAGAGTTACCGCTACGGGCTGGTGAGTCTTGGCGGCGCGGACCGGGAGGACATCCTGCGCGCGTTTGCGGCCTGCGAGCGGCGTCTCGGGTTCGTGCTGGAACCGGCGGGAGTTCGCGCCGACGGGCCGAGCGCGGGACTCGGAGGCGTGGCGGTTTGAGTACATTGGCGCAATACGCGCTGCTTCTGGGCCTGGCGGTGGGGTCGGCCGGGGCGGCGCTCGCGCTGTACGGCCTGGCGCGGGCCGTCGGGCGTGAGCGGCGGGAACCCGGAAAGGACGTGCCGGCGACCGCCGGGCGGCTGTCGCCGAAGCCGGTCTGGGTGCGCTATCACGCACGTTACTACGGCTACGCCCTGCTGTTTCTCGCCTTCGACATGGAGATGGCCTTCATGTATCCGTGGGCGGTGGTCTACCGGCACGAAGGGCTGGTGGCGTTGCTGGACATGGGGGTGTTCCTCGCCATTCTGTTTCTCGGTCTGCTCTATGGCTGGAGCCGCGGCGCGTTACGGAGGCAGTGAGTGATCCACGGTGCACGCCGGGGCGCGTGGTCCGGCCTGCGTCGGCTGACCGCGCGCGCCCAGGCACAGATGCTCGCGGCGATCGTGGTGCCCGGGCCCGAGGTCGCGGCGGCCCTGGGTCTCGACCTGGCCGGCGCCGGCCTGTTGCCCGCCGCCTCCCCGCGGCATGCGAGCGTGCTGGTCGTCGCAGGCGCGCTGCCGGCGCAGCTGCGGGAGGCGGCCGCGGTTCTGTATGCGCAGATGATGCGACCGCGGGCGGTGATGGCCCTCGGGGCGGGCACGCTCGCGCCGCTGCCGGGGGCGGACGTCGTGGCGGAGTTGTCGCAGCCGGCACTGCTCGACGCCGTTCGGCGCCTGCGCCGGGCGATCGCCGGGGGAGCCTTCCGCCGTGACGCGGCCGGCTTCGACGCGCCGGTGCTGCGCAGCCGGACCGAGTATGTCTGCCCGATGCACCCGGAGGTCGTGCGCGACGAACCGGGCTCCTGCCCCAAGTGCGGCATGACGCTGGTCCCACGCGAGGCGCAGGACGAGGGCGGGCATGCGCCGGACGCGGTCGATGCCTCGACGGGCATGGAGATGGAAGCGGGGCGCGGCGGGGGGGAGAGCGCCTATACCTGCCCGATGCACCCCGAAGTGGTGCGCGACGAACCGGGCTCCTGCCCCAAGTGCGGCATGACGCTGGTCCCACGCGAGGCGCAGGACGAGGGCGGGCATGCGCCGGACGCGGTCGATGCCTCGACGGGCATGGAGATGGAAGCGGGGCGCGGCGGGGGGGAGAGCGCCTATACCTGCCCGATGCACCCCGAAGTGGTGCGCGACGAACCGGGCTCCTGCCCCAAGTGCGGCATGACGCTGGTCCCGCGTGCCGCCGCCGCGAAGGACGCACCTGAAGCGGGGCACGCCGCAGACGCAGCATCGGAGGCGGCGGGCGGGCGACACGCGCCGATGGATCCCTCCGGGGCGGAGCATTCGGCGGCGGCGCATACCGGAATGGACCATGGGGCGATGGATCACGTTGCGGGGCATTCCACCTTCATGTCGATGGTGGCGGTGACGCGCGACCTGCCGCGCAGCCCCGACGGCCTGCCCATGGACTGGATCGAGGTGCCGTTCGGGCCGCTCTTCCCCGGCCTGCCCGGGGGCCTGTCGCTCGTGCTCACGCTCGACGGCGACACCGTGGCGGGCGCGGCGGCGCAGGCCCCGGTGGCGGCCGCCGCCGCGGCGGTCGCGGATGCCGGCGGCCGCGGGCTGCCCGCCGCCGAATTCGCCCGCCGGCTCGGCGCCATGGATCCGCTGGCCCCGGTCGCGTATCGGCTGCTCGCGCGCCGCGCACTGGAGTGCGCCGCAGGGGTCGAACCCGATTCGCGCGGTGCCCGCGCCCGCGCGGGCGCGGCGGAGCGGGAGCGCCTGGCGAGTCACCTCGCGTGGCTGGCTGTGTTCCTGGGCCGCCTCGGCCTGGAGGTCCACGCGCGGCGGAGTTGGGGTCTGGCGGCGTCGATGCGGGGCGCGGATGCGGCGCGCATCGCGGGGCTGGCGGCGGCGGTGCGTGTACTGGTGCGGGGCGTCAGGCGCACCCCGCTGCTGGAAACGCGGTTGGCCGGCATCGGCCGGCTGGCGGCGGACGGGCGCCTGCGCGGACCGGTCGCGCGCGCCGCGGGGGTTGCGGCGGACGGGCGCGTCGGGGACCCGGTGTACGGTGCGCTCGGATTCGAGCCGGTCACGCGGCCGGACGGCGACGCCCGCGCGCGTCTGGCCGTGCGTCTCGATGAGATCGAGCAGAGCCTGCGGTTGGTCCGGGCGGCGGGCGTGCTGGACGACTCCGGCGTGCCCGGCATCGGCGCCGCGTCGGGTACCGGCGAAGCGCTGGTCGAGACGCCGCGCGGCGGTGCGCGCCTGGCGGTGAGCGTGGAACGCGGCCGGGTGACGGCGGCGCGGCTCGACACCCCCTCGACCGTTCTCCTGGAACGCATCGGGTCCCTGGTCGCGCAGTGCGAGCTGGGCGACGCGCTGACGGCGGTCGCCTCGCTGGACCTCTCGCCGTGGGAGGTCGTGGCGTGACCACGGTCGCCGTCCTCGCGGCGCTCCTGGCCGGCGCCTATGCCGTCGCCGTGCTCGAGGCGTGGGCACGGACCGGGCGCATGCGCCCGGGCGGGCCGCTGTTTGCGGCCGCGGCCCTGATCGGGCGCGAGTCGTTCGTGCCGCGCAAGCCCGATCGTCTGTTCTTCGAGGCCGCACCGGTGCTGCTGCTGGTCGCAGCGGTCCTCGCCGCGGCGGTGCTGCCGTGGGCGCCGGGGCTGGTGATCGTCGATCTCGCCACCGGTGCCCTGTTCGTCAACGCCGCCTTCGCCTACGTGCTGGTGGCGCTGATCATGGCCGGCTGGGGACCGGACGGGGCGTACGCGATGGTCGGCGGCTGGCGCTTCCTTGGACAGCTCATCGGCTATTCCATGCTTATCGTCATGCCCATCACCGCCGTCGCCATGCGCGCGGAGTCGCTGGTCACCACCGTCATCGTGGATTCGCAGGCCGGGGTCTGGAACATCGTCTACCAACCCCTGGGATTCGTCCTGTTCTTCATCGCCGCGATGGCGCTCGCATTCCTGCCGCCCTTCGATCTGCCGACGGCCCCGGGCGAGCTGGCCGGGGGCGTGGAGGCGGAGTACGCGGGCCGGCGGCTGGCGGTCCTGCGGCTGGCGCGCGCGTTGCTGGTCGTGGCGGTGGCGCTCGCGACGACCGTGTTCTACCTCGGGGGATGGCGCGGGCCGTGGCTCCCGCCCTGGGCGTGGACGGGGCTCAAGACGCTGGCGGTGGCGGCGGCGATGTTCGCGCTCGGCGGCCGCCTGCCGCGGGTGCGCGAGGCGCACTTCCTGGCGTGGTGCTGGAAGCTCGGCATCCCCCTGGCGCTGCTGAACATCTTCGTCGTCGGCCTCCTCGTCCTGGCGGTGCCGTGATGCACGCGCAGACCTTCTTCATCGCCTTCTTCGGCCTCGCCGCAGTGTGGTTCGGCGTCGCGGTGTTCCGCACCTCGTCGATGGTGCGCTCGGCGCTGGCGCTGCTGTTCTCGCAGACGGCGATCGGCGCCATGTTCCTCGCCATGCAGACGGAGTTCCTCGGCGTCCTGCAGATCATGATGATGGCCACGGAGATGAGCATCATGGCGATCTTCATGGTGATGTACATGATGGATCCCGGTGGGCTGGGTGCGATGGAGATGACGCACCAGAAGCGGTTTTCGATCGCCGCCGGCGCGATCGGCGGCGGCGCGGCGCTGGCGGTGGCGGTGCTGACCCCTTGGGGTCCGGTGGTCGCGCAGGCGCCCGCGGCGGCGCAGCAGACGCGCGCGCTCGGGCTCGAACTGCTGGGGCGTTCGATGCTGGTGTTCGAGACCGCCGGGGTGACGATCCTCACGGCGATGATCGCGGCGACGGCGGTCGCGGTACGCCGGCGCGAAGGCAAGGCGGCACGATGACGGCGGCACTGATCGCAGCACTCGTCACCGGGGCGGCCCTGTTCGGCGTTGGCCTCTACGGGGCGCTGTCGCAGACCAATCTGGTCATGATCATGATGGGCGTGGAGCTGATCCTGGCGGGGGCACTCGTCAATCTGGCGGCGTTCTGGCGCTTCCTCCACCCGGGTGCGTACGCCGGACAGATGTTCGTGCTGATCGTGATGACGGTGATGGCGCTGGAGATGGCGGTGGGCTTCGGCGTGGCGACTGCGCGCTTTCGGGCGAAGGGCTCGGTGGAGATGGAAGAGGCCGGGGAGCTGAAGGGGTGAATCCGATCGTCCCCGCCGTCCTCGGCCCGCTCGCCGCGGCCGTCGCAATCCCGCTGCTGCGCCGGGCGCCCGCCGCACCGGCCCTGCTCGGGGCGATCGTCGCCCTCGCCGCGGGCGGCGCGCTGGCGGTCGGGATCGCGCACGGGACACGCGCCGAGCTGCTGCTGCCGGGTTTGCCGGGATTGCCGTTGCGCCTGATCGCCACGCCGCTGACCGCACTGCTCTCGCTGGTGGTCGCCGGCGTCGGCACCCTGGTGCTCATCTACGCCGTGGGTTACATGAAGGGGGATCCCGAGCGGGTACGCTTTTTCGCCACGATGTCCTTTTTCATCGCGGCGATGCAGGCCTTGGTGCTGGCGGGCGACTGGATCTCGCTGCTCGCCGCCTGGGAACTCATCGGGCTGAGCAGCTATCTGCTCATCGGTTTCTGGCATGCGCGCCCCGGGGTCGGGGCCGCGGCGCTGCGCGCCTTCCTCTACACGCGCAGCGCCGACCTGGGCCTGTACACGGCGGCCTTTCTGTTCATCGCGCATACCGGCACCGGTGTCCTCCCCTCCGCGCCGCTGAGCGGGCCGGCGGCGACCTTGGCGGGGCTGCTCCTGCTGCTGGCGGCGATGGGCAAGTCGGCGCAGACGCCGCTGCAGGATTGGCTGCAGCGCGCGATGGCGGGGCCGACGCCGGTCTCGGCGCTCCTGCACTCGGCGACCCTGGTGGCCGCCGGGGCGATCCTGCTGATCCGGGCGGAGCCGCTCCTCACCCCGGGCGCGCGGCTCGCGGTCGGGGTGGTCGGCGGCGTCACCACGGTGGTCGCGGGACTCATCGCCCTGGGCGAGCGCGACCTCAAGCGGCTGCTCGCCGCCTCGACCTCCAGCCAGTACGGTCTGATGCTGGTGGCGGTCGGTGCGGGCGCCCCGCTGGCGGCGCTCCTGCATCTGATCGCGCACGCGGCGATCAAGAGTTCGCTCTTCCTCGGCGCCGGGGTGTTCCAGCACGCGCGCGGCGGGACCGGCTTCGCACGGCTGCGCGGTGCAGGGCGCGCACATCCGCGGGTGTTTCTCGGCTTCACGGTGGCGGGGCTCGCGCTCGCCGGGGTCCCGCCCTTGAGCGGGTTCTTCACCAAGGACGCGGTGATCGCCGCGGCCCTTGCCGGCCGGCACGCCCCGCTGCTCGCCCCGCTCGCGCTCGCGGGGACGCTGCTCACGGGCGCGTACGTCGCGCGCGCCCTCCGTCTGCTGTGGCGCGGCGCGGGCGAGGAGCACCGCGTCCCCGGGCTCGGCTGGATGGGGGCGGGCTTCGCCGGACTGGCGGTCGCGGCGGCGGGGCTGGGGGCGGCCGTCGGGCCGATCGCCGCGTGGGCGGGCGGGCCGTTGCCGGTTGCTTCCGGCGCGGGGGTGTTCGGCCTTGCCGCGGCATTCGCGGGACTCGCGCTGGGCTGGTTCGTCCCCGGGGCGCGCCTGCTCGGGCCGCTGCGCCGCGCCGCGGAGGGCGGGTTCGCGCTCGCCGGCGGGCTCGACTTCTGGGTCGCGCGCCCGGCGCTGGCGCTCGCCCGCGGCTGCGACCGGCTCGAACAGGCACTGTATGCGGGGGTCCTCGGGATCGGCCGTCTCGGTCTGACGCTGGCGCGCTCGGTGCGCCGCGGCGACGAGCGCGGCATCGACGGGTTGATCTTCGCCCTGGCGCGGGGGGCCCGCACGCTGGGCTCGCGCGCCCGCGCGCTGCAGACGGGATTGGTCCATCGCGAGCTGGCGCTCGCCGCGGCGGGGGCGGCCGTCCTCCTCGCGGCCCTGGCCGTTGGGCTGGCGGGCTTTCGATAGGAGGGAAGGGTGCCGATCGTCACCGTTACGCTGTTCACTCCGCTCCTCGGCGCCCTCCTGGTGCTGTCCGGGGGACTGCATTCCGCACGCCGTGCGCACGGGATCGGTATCGCGACCACGGCGGTCACGTTGCTGGGCGCCTTGGCGATGTGGGCGCGGGGTGTGGGTCCGTCGGGGTTCTCGCAGGTCGAGCAATTCGCCTGGATCCCGTCGATCGGTGCCGCCTACCGCGTCGGGGTGGACGGGATCAGTCTGCCGCTGGTGCTGCTCACCGCACTGCTGTTTCTGCTCGCCGCGGTCTACTCGGCGCGAATCCGCGAGCGCGCGCCCGCCTACGTGATCCTGATGCTGCTCCTGGAGACCGCCTCCATCGGGACCTTCACGGCCCTCGACGGCCTGCTGTTCTACGTATTCTTCGAGGTGTCGCTCGTCTCGATGTATTTCATGATCGCCGGCTGGGGTCACGAGGACCGGCAGCGGGCGGCGCTGATGTTCTTCCTCTACACCTTGCTGGGGAGTCTTCCGCTGCTGCTGGCGATCCTGGGGCTGTATCTGGGGAGCAGCCCGCATACCTTCGATATGCGGGTCTGGATTGCCCACCCGCCGCTCTCGGGGACCGCTGCCACCCTTGCCTTGATCGCGATGCTGGTGACGTTCGCTGTGAAGATCCCGATCTTCCCGGTGCATACCTGGTTGCCGGCGGCGCACGTGGAGGCGCCGACCGCCGGGAGCGTGATTCTGGCCGGGGTGATGCTGAAGTTCGGCACCTACGGGCTCGTGCGGTTCGCGCTGCAGATGACTCCCGAGGCGTTCCGTGCGGCGGGGGTCGTGATCCTGATCCTCGGTGTGGTGAGCGCCCTGTACGGGGCCTTCGCGGCCCTCGCGCAGACCGACCTGAAGCGGCTCGTCGCCTACACATCGGTCAATCACATGGGCTACGTCGTCGTCGCAGTGGCCGTGGCCGCGCTCGCGAGCGGTCCGGCGGTCCGTGCCCTGGCGCTCGACGGGGCGGTGTTGCAGATGGTCAGCCACGGGCTTGTGACGGGCGCGCTGTTCCTGCTCGTCGGGATGATCCAGGATCGGGCGCACACGCGCGAGACGGCGGCCTTCGGGGGGCTGCTGCAGGTGGTTCCGGGGCTAGGCTGGGCCTTCGTGCTCGCCGCCTTCGCCTCCCTGGGCCTGCCGGGGTTGGCGCATTTCCCGGCCGAGTTCCAGATCTTTCTCGCGACCCTGCGGGTCTCGCCGCCGGCGGTCGTGGTCGTGATCGGCATCGTCGTCACCGCCGCGCTGTACCTGCGGGCGATCGGGCGTACCTTCTTCGGTGAACTGCCGGCGCGCTGGGCGGCGATGGCCGACCTGAACCTGCGCGAGTGGCTGGCGGTCGCGCCGCTGCTGGTGCTCACGGTCGTCGTCGGGGTCGCCCCGTTCTGGGTCCTGGACGTGATTCACACGACCACCGCCTGGTTGCACCTGTAGGGGCGCGCGACGGGATGGTATCGATGGCGCACGACCTGCTGTTGCTGGTCCCGGAGATTGCGGTCCTGCTGACGGCGGTCGTCGTCCTGGTGTGCGAGATGCTGCGACGGCCGCGCGCCGCGCTGTCGGTGACGGTGGCGGGTCTGGCGCTGGCGGCACTCTCCGCAATCCCGCTTCTCGGCGTCGAGTCGACGGCGTTCTCTGGGACCTTCCGCGTCGATGCCCTGAGCACCTGGGCCTGCCTGATCCTCCTCCCGGCGACGGCCCTGTCGGCCCTGCTCGCGCGCGCCGAACTCGCCGGGGAGGAGGGCGAAGGGACCGTCTACAGCCTGCTGTGCTTCACCGCCCTCGGGGCGCTGATCCTGGCAGGGTCCGGCGATCTGATGCTGCTGGTGCTGGGCGTACTGCTCTCCAGCCTCGGTTCCTTCGCGCTCGTCGCCCACCGCGACGACGATCGCGCCACCGAGGCGGCCATGAAGTATTTCGTATTCGGCTCGGTCAGCGGCGGGGTCATGATTTTCGGGGTCAGCTACTGGGTCGGGGCGACGGGTTCGACGCTGCTCGCCGCGCTCGGGGGCGTGACCGGGGCGCCGCCCGCCGCGGCCCTCGGGTTGGTTGCGGTAGTCGTCGGTCTCGGCTACAAGGCCGCCGTGGTGCCGTTTCATTTCTGGGCGCCGGACGCCTACGATGGCGCGCCGGTCTCAGTGGCCGGATTCCTGTCGGTGGTCCCGAAGATCGGCGCCATCCTCGCGCTGGCGCAGGTGGTGCGCGATCTCCCGGTGGGACTCGGGTGGCCGCTCGTGATCGCCGCGATCTCGGTCCTGACCATGACCTACGGGAATCTCGCGGCACTCGTGCAGCGCAACGTCGTGCGCCTCCTCGCATACTCCTCGGTGGCGCAATCGGGATACTTTCTCCTGGGTGTGGCGGCGACCGGCGGGCCGCTCGCGCGGCCTTCGCTGGTGGTGTTCGCGACCGCCTACGCGGCAATGAATCTCGGTGCGTTCGCGGTCGTGCTGCGTACCGGGCGGGATCTCGACGCATTCACCGGCCTGGGCCGAAGCCGTCCTGCAACGGGCGCGGCGATGGTGATCTTCCTGCTCTCGCTGGTGGGGATCCCCCCACTGGCGGGGTTTGCGGGGAAGTTCCTGCTCTTCGGGGCGGCGCTCGCGTCCCACCTCCTGTGGCTCGCGATCGCGGCCATCCTCAACAGCGTACTCTCCCTCGCCGTGTATCTGCGCATCGTCGTGCCGATGTACCGGACGCCGGACTCGGCGCCCACCGGGCGCGCGCCGAATCCGCTCGCGTCGGGGGTCTGGGGGATCGCCCTCGCCGTCACGGTCGGGCTCGGCGCCGCGGTGCAACTGATCCTCGGCCGGGTGGGGCCGTAGCCGACGCCCGCAGCTTGGCCGGGCGTGCGGGGAGCCGGCCCGGGCGATCATGACGTCGGGGCGGCGAAGCGCCGCTTGGCGAATTCGATGCGGGCGTCGAGGTCGGCGAGGTGCGCGCGGTGTTCCTCGACCGCGCGCAGCCGCGGGAGCAGGCCGGCCCGGTTGGCGATCTGGATGTTGAGTCCGGGGCGGGCGTTGAGCTCCAGGATCATCGGCCCGTGTTCGCGATCGAGGACGAAGTCCACGCCGACGTAGCCCAGCCCCGTGAGGTCGCAGGCGCGCGCGGCGAGGTGCAGCAGCCGGTCCCACTGCGGAATCCGCACCCCGGTCACCGCGTTGCCGGTGTCGGGGTGTTCGTCGAGCACGGTGTTGCGCCACACGGCCGACAGGGTGCGCCCGGTGGCCATGTCGACGCCGGTGCCGATGGCGCCCTGGTGCAGGTTCGCCTTGCCGTCGGAGGCGCGGGTGGGCAGTCGCACCATCGCCATGACGGGGACGCCGAGCAGGACCACGATGCGGATGTCGGGGACGCCCTGGAAGCTGATCTCGCCGAACACCGGGTCCGACTTCACCCGGTACTCGATCAGGGCGTGATCCCGGTACCCGCCGAGGCTGAACATACCGTTCAAGATGTTGAGCAGGTGGTAGTCCAGTTCCTCGCGGGTGAGGATGGCGCCGCTCGCCTTGCGGTAGTGGTCCTTCATTCGCCCGGTGATCACCACGATGCCGTCACCGCCGCTGCCGCCCGCCGGTTTGACCACGAAATCCGGGTAGCGCGCGAGCCGCTCGTGGATCCCCTTGATCTGATGCTCGATCTCGACCACTTCGTAGAGTTCGGGAACGCAGAGCCCCGCCTGCTCGGCGAGCCGCTTGGTCTTCAGCTTGTCGTCGACGAGGGGGTAGCGGTCGCGCCGGTTGTAGCGCAGCGTGAATTCGGCGTTGCGGCGGTTGATCCCCATGACCCCCGCCCGCGCCAGGCGCGCCGCGATGTGCACGCTCAGGGCCCTTCCTTGGCGAGGGCGCGGAAACGGCGCAGCTCCGTGAGGCGGTAGCCGGAATAGCGCCCGAAGAGCAGGGTCGCGGCGAGGACGAGCAGCAGCAGCTCCGGAAAGACGAAGGCGAGGTGCTCCAGCTCGGGCCTGAACATCACCAGATAGGCGATCGCCGCGGCCAGGAAACTCCCGGCGCTCTGCATCAGGGCATCCTTGGGGCCGCGTTCGTCCCAGACGATCGACATGCGCTCGATCGTCATCGTCATGATGACCATCGGGAACAGGGCGACGGACAGCCCGCGTTCGATACCGAGCTTGTGGCTGACGACGCTGATGACGGCCATGAGCAGGACGACGACGATCAGGACCGAGGCCAGGCGCGGGACCAGCAGCAGATGGAGGCGTTCGAGGTAGAAGCGCACCGACAGGCCCAGGGCGACGACGATGGCGAACAGCAGCAGGCCCCACAGGAGCTGCGTCTCGCGGAAGGCGAGCGCGATGAGCACCGGCATGAAGGTGCCGAAGGTCCTGATCCCCACGAGGTTGCGCAGGACCACCAGGACGAAGGCCCCCAACGGGATCATCAGCGCGACGCGGTACACCGTCTGGGTCTCGATGGGGAGGCTGAACAGGGAAAAGTCGAGGAGGCGGGAATACGACGCGGCGCCGGGTGTGGTGGCGACGCGGATGCCGGCCTCGACGTCACGGGCGACCGAGAGCGTCACGCGCAGGCGGGCGGCGCCGGTGAGCTGCGCGAGCGGTGCGGAACCGTATGCCCAGGGGAAATAGGCGGCGGGGATGACCGGCCGCCCGGACCCGGGATCGAAGGAGCGCCAGCGTTTGCCGTCGTAGGCGCTCAACCAGTGGATCAATCCGGTGTCGCGGCGTTGGCCTTCGAGGCGGATTCCCTGAACGATGCGTGCCGGCACCCCCGCCAACGCGAGTACGTCGACCGCCCGCTCCCACTTGGCGAGCGCCGACGGGTGCGGTCCGAGCAGCAGGGCGGTGTTGTGGTCCGGCCGCGTCTGGTTGAGGCGCACGATCAGCGCGCTGACCAGGGTATCGACGTCGGCGCTGTGGGCGCGGGCGGCCGCGACCAGAGCGCGGGCGGCCTCGAGCTCCGGCCCGTGCAGCCGGACCTCGGCGGGCGCCGGCGGCGGCGTGGTGCGTGCCGCCCGTTGTGCGGCGGGCCGGCGCGCGATCAGGGCGCGATAATAGAGGACCTGTCGGCCCTTGGCGGAGCGGATCGACCACGTGGCCTCGCGGTTTCCGTCCTCGCGCGGACCGGTGGTCAGGCCGTATCCGCGGGTGAGGAAGTTCTCGTCGAGGATACGGAAGCGGTCCGAGGACTGCGGGAGCAGGAGGTTGAGCTTGACCGGGCTGCCGGTTCCGTCGAAGACGAGGCGCGCCTCGATGTTCCAGACCTCGGAGCGAGTGGTTGGCGTGAGGGGGAACCCGAGGACCAGATATTTGTACAGGAACAGGCCGAGTCCGATCGCCGCGAGCAGGCCCGCGACGAGATACACCTGGCGCGGGTTCATCGCGGTCCGATTCCCTTGCATTCCGGGGGATGCAGGAATTTCCGCGCCGGATCGACGATGACGCGGTGCTCCATGAATCGGCGGCCGATCAGGAGTCGGTAGCGGAAGCGGGCGCGGTCCACGAGATTGACTTCGGTCTCGCGGTAGACGTCGCCGATGCAGATTCCGAGCCGGACGACGGGTCGCCGCTGCGAGGCATGCGAGTGGCGCTTGATCCGGGCCATGCGCACGACCGGGCGCTCGAGGGTCACGGTGCGCCCCCGATTGCTGGTGACCGTGAAGCGAATCCAGCGTTCGCCGTCGCGGCGGAAAAATACCGCATCGCGCGCATCAAGGGAGGAGACGTCGGCGCCGGTGTCGAGCTTGGCCTCGAGGAGGAAGGCGCCCGGGTAGATCCGGGCCTCCTCGATCCAACCGGCCTCGAGCCTCGCGTCCCCGGTGTCCGCCGCCGGAGTCGCCCGGGCTGCGGGCGACGCGAATGCGATGAGCAGACCGGCGATCGCCGCCGCCGGAACGCCCGTCCTTTGTCTGTGCATATGGCCCCTCCCGCCCCCCCTGGCCGGCGTGGCAAGTATACTTTCGGTATCGGTCGCCGACCACACGGCGCGGATCCGGGCGGGCCGCGGCTAAGGATTACGGCGCGGCGGCCGCTCAGGGAGGGAGGTGGCGGGGTGTCCCGCCGCAGGGAGCGACCGGAAGGTGGGAATGAGTCCCGCGGGTGGCGAGCAGTCGGGCGGCGGAGGGGCCGGTTCGGAACCGCCGGCGGCGAACGTCTCGGGTACGGCGCACAAGGCGCTGCGCATCAATCTCGATACCGAGACCTACGGGACGATCGCCGAGATCGGCGCCGGGCAGGAGACGGCGCGCTGGTTCTTCCGGGTCGGCGGGGCGGCCGGGACGTTGGCCAAGGCCATGTCCGCCTACGACATGGTGTTCAGCGACTCGATCTATGGGTCAGCCCAGCGCTATGTCAGCCGTGAGCGCCTCGAGACCATGCTCGACCACGAGTACGGGCTGCTGGTCGAACGCCTGAACGCACGCCGCGGGGAAGGTACCCGCTTCTTCGCATTCGCCGACACGGTCGCGGCGCACAGTTTCAAGCACCGCCTGGACGGCCACGGCTGGCTGGGTGTGCGCTTCCAGACCCACCCCCGGCAGCCCCCCTCCCAGATCGTCCTGCACGTTCGCATGTGGGACAAGGAGAACGTGCAGCAGCAGGAGGCGTTGGGGATCCTCGGCGTCAACCTGATCCACGGGGCGCTGTACACCTGGGAGACCCCGGCCGTGCTGCTCGACGCGCTGGTGGAGGACGTGACCGCGGCGCGCGTCGAGGTCGACATGATCGAGTTCCAGGGGCCGGCGTTCGAGGGGATCGACAACCGCCTCATGGCGCTGCGCCTGGTTCAGGACGGACTCACCAACGCGGCGATGTTCACGGCGGACGGGCGCGTGATCCAGCCCGCCGATGCCCTGTACAAGAAGGCGGTCCTGGTGGAGCGCGGAAAGTTCCACCCGGTCACGCGCGCGGATATGGACATGCTGCACTCGGCCCATGAGCGCTTCGTGCAGGAGGCGCAGGTCCAGGGGGAGAGCGTGATCACGCTGCTCGAGATGACCCTCAACAGCCTGACCAACGGCGACGGAAAGAGCATCGACCCCCACGATTTTCTGGAGCGCGTCGATACGCTGGGCACGCTTGGGCAGACGGTCCTCATCTCGAACTATGGGGAATACCACCGGCTTGCCGCCTACCTCTTCCGCTATACCCACAAAATGGTCGGTCTGGCGATGCGCGCGGCCTCGCTCAAGGCCGTGTTCGACGAAAAGTACTATGCCGATCTTGCGGGCGGCATTCTGGAGTCGTTCGGGCGCCTGTTCAAGAACGACCTCAAGATCTACGTCTATCCGCTGCAGGATCCCGAGAGCGGCGAGCGGATCGGCGCCGAGACCCTCCAGGTCGCCCCGAACCTGAAGCACCTGTACGCCTATCTCCTGGAGAACGACTATATAGAAGGCCTGGAGGACGTGGATCCCGACTGTCTGTCGATCTCCGGGCGCGCGGTGCTCGAGTGCATCCGCGACGGCAATCCGAACTGGGAGCGGATGGTGCCCGAGCCCGCGGCGGCGCTGATCAAGGCGCGCGGGCTGTTCGGATATCGGGGCTAGAGGGTGCGCGCGCGGGGCCCGTGATGGAGGCCATGAGCGGCGCGAAGATCCATTTCGAGGCGAGTCCCCAGTAGCGCCGCGCATCGGCGTCTGCGGCGCCGAGCGCACGCCCCTGGCGCACGAACACCAGATCGAGGCTCGGGACCACCAGGAGGATCTGGTGTCCCGCACCCTCGGCGGCGATCGCATCGCGCGGGAGCGACGGCCAGGCGCCGTCGGTGTTCAGCCACCACCCGCCGCTGGGAACCGGGCGGCCCCGCGGATCCGGATCCGGCCGGTAGGGCGGCGCTCGGGTTCCCGCCAACATCTGTCGCAGCCAATAGGGGCTCACGACCGTGCGCCCGTTCCAGCGGCCGTTCCGGAGGATCATCTCACCGATGCGGGCTTCGGCGCGGGCGGTGAGGTCCGCGCCGCTGCCCATGGCATACAGGGTCAGGCCGTCGGCGCGATAGGACTTCCCGTAACTGATCTGCCAGTCCCGTTGCGGGATCCCGAGCGGGCGCATGATGCGGTCCCGCAACAGCGAACGGATATCGGGATCGGCTGTTCCCTGGAGCGCGACCGTCAAGGCATACGCGAGCGCGTAGTATCCGATCCCACTGTACCGGTAGTGCGTTCCGGGGGTGAACAGGAGTGGGACGCGGTCGATGGCGAGGCGGAAGCGCTCGGCGGGATGGCGGTAATAGGTCTTGCGCCAGCCGCGCAGCATGCCGGTCTGACCGCGGAAGAAGTCGACGTCGGCGAGTCCCGAGGTGTGGAAGGCGAGATCGCGGATGCGGATTCGGGAGCGCAACGGATCGTGCCGCCACTGCGGGAGGAATTTCCAGGCCGGCTCGTCCAGGCGCAACCGGCCCTCGGTCAGCGCGGCGAGCAACGCCATGCTGCCGATCGCCCCCTTGGCGAGGGCGGCGGTGTAGTGCGGCTGGTCCGGTCCCGCCCGCAGTGCATACCATTCATAGACGAGTCGCCCGCCGCGCACTACCAGCAGCGCCGTGGTACCGTGCGCGGCGAGCCCCTGCCGTATGGTCGCGAGCGCGGCCGGATCGATTCCCTCATCCCCGGGGGCGGCCGTCGGGTAGGTGATGTCGGGAGGCTCGAAGTGATGCGCAAGGTCGAGCACGAAGGATTCGATCGGCCAGGCGCGGTGAGTGAGTTTGAGGGCGGCGAGGGCGAGAGCTAGGGCGAACAGGAGTACGCTCAGGCGCAGGCGCCGCCGGTGACGGTCGGAAGACCTTTCCGGTGCGCTCATGGGGCCCTACGCCCGTGCGCCGCGCGGCAGTATCCGCAGCGCCAGGCGCGCGATACCGGGCGCGAAACGCGGGCGGAGCAGGCGCCGGTCGTAGCGGTCGAAGCGGCGCTCGTTCTCCTCCAGGCACAACTCCATGAAGCGACGCGGCGTGACGTCGGCGTCGATCTCCTCGTGCCCTTTCATGGTGAAGTTTTCGCCCTCGTTCATGCCGCGAGCGGTCTTGATCCGGCTCCAGACCTGGCGCGCCATGACCCATGCGCAACGCAGCCGAAACAGCGGCCGGTGCCACCACGGGAGTTGCGCGCGCCGGTAGGCCACCCAGTTGACGAAGAACAGGATATGCCGCGCCTCCTCCTGCATGATCGGCTCGAAGATGTCGATCAGCTCGCGGGAGAAAAAGCCGGAGTCGCGGGCGATGCGGAACAGTCCGAAGGCGAAGAAGGAGTCGAAACATTCCCCGAATCCCGCGTGCAGGAATGCGCGCTCGACATCTCCGTCCTCCGGCTCCTCCTTGAGGGGCGGCAGTCGGATGTCGTAGAAGTGTACGAGGGCGCTGAGCAGGCGTGAGTGACGGCCTTCCTCCTCGCCCTGCAGGGCGAGCGCCTCCCGGACCACCGGGTCGGGCTCGCGTTCGGCGGCCCGCTGGACGGTGCGCGCGGTGACGTGTTCGGTCGAGACCGCCTCGCCCCAGAACGGAAGCGTCGTCAGGCGGTCGCGGGCGCTGCCTTCGAGCTGCGGCCAGGGCATGGCCTCGGGATCGAAACGCAGATGCGATTCGACGAAGAAGCGGCAGAAAAGGTCGCGATGTTCGGCGGAGCCGACGCGCAAGGCAGCCACCATCCGTATCCCTCCCCAGGGTTGTGGCACGACCCGGGATTCTAACGGCAGAACGCGGACGCGGTCCATGCCCGGTCTGCGGTACGGAGCGCACCTACTCCGTGGTGCGCGCCTGCCGGCGCAGGCGCAGGCCTTCCATCCATTGCCAGGACAGCAGCATGGGAACACCGTAGCCGACCTGTCGCAGGCGACGGGTCAGCGAAAGCGCCAGTGCGAGGTCGGGCGTCAGTCCGGTGGCCGCACCGAACAGGACGAAGGCCCCCTCCTGGACGCCGAGTCCGGCCGGCACGATGAACGACGCGCTCTGTACCGCCTGCGCCAGGCTCTCCAGGAGAACGGCCTCAAGCAGGCTGGGCGGGTGGCCGAGCAGATAGAGGGAGAACCACAGCTCGGCGGCGCCGGCCATGAGCCCCGCAAACTGCCACCAGGCACAGACCAGGACGCGGGTGCGGTCGCGGTACAGGCTTTGGATGGCGCCGTCGAGGTGTGCCGGGTCGCCGATCAGTGCGAGCACCTCGCGTCCGGTGATCGCCTGCAGTATGCGCTCGAGGATCTGAAAGAGTCCCCAGCGATGCTGAAGAAGGAAGAACACGATCAGGATCGGCAGCGTCGCGAGCAGTCCGATGATGAGCATCCGGGCCGCGGTGTTGTCGCGCAAGTAATAGAGCAGGAGGATCAGCCCCGCCAGCGTGAACAGAAACTGCATCGCCAGCGTTACGGTGATCTCGACGATGACACTGGCGCCGGCGCGGCCGCCCGCAATCCCGCGCAGCATCAGCAGGCGCACGCCGACCATCTCGCCGCCGATCCTCGCAACCGGAAGCAGGGTGTTGATCGAGTCGCGTACGGACGCCGCCCAGGTCAGAAAGACCATGCCGACGCGCCGTTCCCCCCTTAGCAGCGTGTGCCAGCCGGCGGCGTCGAGCGCCAGCGGGACGATGTGCACGGGTACGACCCACAGCAGGGTCCAACCGGCGAGGTCGAGAATGTGCAGGATGTCGCCCAGGCCGCTGTGCACGAGCAGCGCAATGCCCAGGCCCAGGCCCGCAATACCCGAGAGCACGATCGCGGTCCGCAGCCCGCGCGAAATGCGAGGTCCAGGAACGGGAGGCGGGGGCGCGGCCGCGGTCACCGGTCCGAGCCCTTGCCGGGGGCGCCCTTGTGCGGTCGGGGTGGACCGCGCAGCACGAGCAGCGCGGGCAGCAGGGTCAGGATGCACAACAGGACGGCGGCGAGAGAGATCGAAAGGGTCTGTCCGAGGATCGACATGCCGGGATCGGTGGCCACGGCGAGGCTGCCGAAGGAGCTCATCGTGGTCAGGGCGCTGAACAGGACCGCGGCGGGCGTGCTGCTGCGCAGGAGATTGGGAACCGCGACCCCGCCGCGCCAGCGGGTCACGAGATAGATTCCGAAGGCCACCCCGAGCCCGATCAGCAGCGGCAGCACGATGATGTTCGCCAGATTGAAGGAGATTCCGATCAGGTGCATGACCGCCACCGTCAGCAGCGCGGCGAGGCCGAGCGGGGCGAGGGCGGTGAGGGTGTCGCGGATGCTGCGCAGCGCGAGCAGGAGCAAGGCCGTGATCCCCAGAAGCGAGAGCGACGTGGCCTTGCGGAAGGCGTGCACCACCGCCTCCCCGCCTTCGACCAGCATGACCGGTGCACCGGAGGCATCCGGTGCCACCGTCTGCACCGACTTCACGAAACGGCGCATGTTGCGGTTGCTGCTGAGATCGAGAGTCGACAGGACCTCGACCCGCGCCGCGCCGTCGGGGGCCAGGTAACGGGCGCGCAGCGACGCGGGCAGCGTGGTCAACGAGACCCGACGCGCATTCAGCGCCAAGCCGAGGTCGCGTACCTGATCGAGGAGGCCGGCGAGCACGCGTTCCTGGAGGATCGCGAGCGCCTTGGGGTGATCTCCGAACCGCTTGAGATAACGGCGTGTCTCCCGGGCCAGGGCTTCGGCCTCACGGCGGAGTTGCGCGCGGTCGGCGGGGGCATGGAACGCCGCGAGCCGGTTCGCGAAGTCTTCCAGAGACCGGCGGATGGCCGCCGGGCTCGGTGTCGGCACCTGGGTCGGAATCAGCGCGAACGGGGGCAGCAGCAGCGCCATCTGCTGGATGATGGCGAGTTTCTTGGATTGGTCGTCCGGGACGTAGCTCGCGAGCGTCAGCGCATGGGCGACGGTCTTGAGCTTCTCCAGGCGTGCGGCCACCCGCTGCGCCTGGGCCAGGGTGGGCTCGAGGATGTCGATCGTGTAGGGGGAGGTCTTGCTGTGCTTGAGCAGATAATGAAAGGTCGCAACCGCTTCGCTGCGGGGGTCCTGGAGGTGCAGCGGATTGAAGTCGAAACGCGCCTGCAGGACCAGGGGCATGCTGGCCACGGCCAGGGCGGCGGCGGTGATGACGATGCCGCGGGCGTGGCGTTCGACGGGCGGGCGGGCGGTCGCGGACGCCTTCCGCGCCCGCGGCGCGCGGCGTCGAGGGGGGAACAGGGTCAGCAGGGCCGGAAGCACGGTGAGATTCGCCACCAGGGCGATGAACATGCTGGTACCGGAGATGATGCCGAGGTCGACGATGCCGGCGTACTCGGTGGGCACGAAGGAATAGAAGCTCACGGCCGCAGACGTGGCCGCCAGGCACAGCGCCCCGCCGATGCCCCACCCGGTCAGGCGCAGGGCGTGGTCATGCGGGGCGCCGCCGTCGTACTCCTCGCGGTAGCGCATGCTGAACTGGATCCCGAAGTCCACCCCGAGACCGACGAAGAGCACTGCAAATGCCACCGACATCAGATTCAGGGGACCGATCGCGAACAGGGCGAAGGCCGCGGTCCAGGCGAGCCCCATGAACAGCGTCAGCAGCGCCGCCGCCACCATGCGCGCCGAGCGCAGGGCGAGCACCAGCAGCAACAGGACGAGGGCGATCGAGAGGACCGTCGCGATGCCGGCGCCCTGCGAGACGGTCTTGAGCTGGGCGTTGTCGAGCGCCGCCGACCCGGTCAGGCGCACCCGCAGGCCGTGCGCGGGATCCAGGTGCAGACTGCGGGCCGCGGCGCGGATCGCGTCCAGAGCCCCCAGCGCCGGCTGCATCCGGCTGTAGTCGAAGCGCGGTTTCACGATCACGAAGGCGCGGCGATCCTCTTCGCTCTGCCGGGTTCCCCCGATAAGCTCGCCCCAGGGAATCTGATAGAACCGGCCGCGCTCCTGCGCCTGCATGGCCGCGCGCAGTTGCGCGAGGACGGTGGCGAGGTCCGAGAGTTGCGGACCCGTTCCGCCGGCCCGCTCCAGACCCTGTTCGAGCAGCGAGAGCAGACCCGGAAGCGTCGGATCCCGGGCCAGTTGCGAGAGGAGGGGTTGGGCCTCGGAGAGGCGGTTCGAGAGCGCCCAGAGCTGTTTCTCGCTGAGGTAGAGCAGCCCGTTGCGGCGGAAGAACGCCCCGCCCCCGGGGATGTAGACCTCCTGGATCCACCGCTGCCGGCCGCGCAGGTATCGGGCGAGCCGTCGGGCGGCACTCCGCGCCAGATCGGCGGTCTGCCCGTCGATCACCACCAGGACGGTGTCGCTGAGCTGCGGAAACTCGCGGTCTAGGCGCTCCTGCACCTGCTGAAACGGGAGATCGCGCGAGAGCGCGTCGCGCATATCCGTGTTGATGCCGAAGTGGGTCAGGGTGTAGTAGATCGCCGCAGCCGTCAGGGCCAGCGCCAGCAGTACGACCGCACCGGCCGCGCGCCGCGAACCGTCTACCAGCGTCACCAGGACGCGGACGACCATTCGTCCCAACCGCTCGAGGAGCGAGTCACTCGGATCGGGTTCAGACCAGTTCACCGAAACCTACCGGGTCGATCTCCGCATGAAGGATGGCCGCGCGCACGCGCGGGCTGACGAGGGCGCGATACTCGGCCTCATGGCGCGCGACCGGCATGGGCAGGGGGGCGCGCCCCGGTGTCGCCGGCGCTTGCGATTTCGCCGGATGGAAGTACATCTCCGACACGCCTTCGGGCAGGCAGTCGAGGATGCGCAGCACGGTCTCCTCGGTCATGTGGCCGGTGGTGCTCAGCCCGAACAGAAAGCGATTGAACTTCACGCCCGCGCGCCGCAGACGTCGGCGCATCAGCGCCGTCCAGGGCGCCAGGAACAGGCTCCATGCGACGCGGGAGGCGAGGCGCCCCGGATCGATGCAGCGGGCGCTTTGCAGGGGTTCGTACGGCAGACGTACCGCCGGGATGCCGTAATCGCGGCCGATGCGCAGGATGAGCCCGAGCACGGTGGGATGGAGATGCATGTGCTTGTGGGCGTTCACATGGTCCAGTTCCAGGCCGGTGGCGCGGAAGGCCTCGAACTGGGCGCGGATCTCGGCCGCGAGCTGCCGGCGGACGCGGGGCAGGAAAAAGAAGCGTGTGCCGTTGCGGAACATCCCGGCGCGGAAACGGCCCGCGCCGTCGACGAGATCGGGGATGCGATCGGGCGCGAGTGCGGGCCGGGCGTCGACCAGGGCCACATGCAGACCCACGCGCAGGTCGGGCAGACGCCGCGCACGCTCGACCGCGTCCGCTGCTGCGGGTGCGGCGACCATCAGGCTGGCGCAGGCGAGAACGCCGTCGCGGTGGGCGGCCTCGACGGCCACGTTGACCGGGACCGCGAGCCCGAAGTCGTCCGCGGTGACGATGAGCCGCCGTCGTCCCACGGCTGTCTTCCGGACCGGTCAGCGCTGGCGGAAGAACCGCATGAACTCCACACCCTCCCGAAGGCGGCGGCGCATCATCTGGGGGCTGCGCAACATCTCGCCGGTCATCTCGGCGATCTTTCCCGCCCGGAAGTAGAACCGTTTGTAGAAGGTCTCCACGGAGTCGAAGATCTCGGTGTGGTTGAGGTGCGGATAGCTCAGCGGGCTGAGTTGGACGCCGCGCTCGTTGACCAGATGTTCCTGATCCTCCTCGTGCAGCCATCCGTTCTCGATCGCCTGCTTGTACAAGAACGTCCCCGGGTAGGGCGCGGCGAGCGAGACCTGGATCGTGTGCGGGTTGATCTCCTGGGCGTAACGGATGGTCTCCTCGATCGTCTCGCGCGTCTCACCCGGCAGGCCGAGGATGAAGGTGCCGTGGATGACGATCCCGAGCCGACGGCAGTCGCGCGTAAAGCGCCGCGCGATGTCCAGGCGCAGCCCCTTCTTGATGTTGTTGAGGATCTGCTGGTTGCCGGATTCGTAGCCGACGAGGAGCAGGCGCAGGCCGTTGTCCTTCAGGACCTTGAGGGTCTCGTAGGGCACGTTGGCCTTGGCGTTGCAGGACCAGGTGATCCCCAGCTTTCCGAGCTCGCGCGCGATCGCCTCGGCGCGGACGGTGTCGTCGGTGAAGGTGTCGTCGTCGAAGAAGACCTCTTCGACCTGGGAGAAGTAGCGCTGGATCAGCTTCACTTCCTCGACGACATGGGCCGGACTGCGGGTGCGGTAGCGGTGCCCGCCCACGGTCTGCGGCCAGAGGCAGAAGGTGCAATGGGACTTGCATCCGCGTCCGGTGTAGAACGACACGTAGGGGTGCTTGAGATAACCGATGAAATAGTCCTCGACCCGCAGGTCGCGCTTGTAGACCTCCGTGACGAACGGCAGCTCGTCCATGTTCTCGAGGATCGCGCGGTCCGGGTTGTGGACTACCGTGCCGCGGGCGTCCTTATAGGTGAGGCCGTCGACTTCGCTGAGGGGCCGCCCTTCGGCGACTTCCTTGATGGTGAAATCGAACTCCTCGCGGCCGACGAAGTCGATCGCCGGCGACGCCTGGACCGATCCGGCCGGATCGACGGCCACTTTGGCGCCGACCAGCCCGATGAGCAGGTTCGGGTTGGACTGCTTGAGCGCCTCGGCCACCTTGACGTCGGAGGCGAACGAGGGCGAGCTGGTGTGGAGGATGGCGAGTTCGTGCTCGCGCGCCAGCGGCAGCACCTCGTCGAGGCCGAGCCCGGCGGCCGGTGCATCGACCAGCTTGCTCCCTGGGATCAGGGCGGCGGGCTGCGCCAGCCAGGTCGGGTACCAGAACGAGCGGACCTCGCGCTTGGCCTGGTAACGGGAGCCGGCCCCGCCGTCGAAACCGTCGAAGGACGGCGGGTGCAGGAAGAGGGTCTTCATCATTGGACGGACTCCTTGTTGGCCCGCATGCGCCCGTCGGAGGCGACCGCGAAGTCGCTGCGCCGCCACCGCACGTTGCGCCCGAGGAAGCTGGCGGCCCACACCGCGAAGGACAGAAGGTCCCGCAAGGGCACGAGCAACACATCGCCCCGGGCCCCCGGGCCCAGGCTCGCACCAGCCGCGTAATGTAGCATAAGGCGCCCGCCGAGGGCCAGGAGCGGGAGGACGAGCGACCACGGGGCGGCGCCGGCCAGGGCGACGCCGAACAGCGACACCGGAAGCGCCTGGGTGATCACCGAGAAGGCGTGCCCCCAGGGGCGCAGCGCCCGGATCGTACGCGACCAGCGCAGTTCATGATGGAAGAGGCTCGTGCCGTCGGGTTCGTGCGTCACGGTCTCGACGAGGTAGGGCGAGAGGACGGTGCGCAGGCCGCGGCGGCGGGTCAGCTCCCCGAGCATGTAGTCGTCGGCCAGATGCTCGGCGAGGGCGCCGAAGCCGCCGACCCGCTCGAGGCTCTCGCGGCGCACCGCGAGCGTGGATCCGAACCCGAAGGCCTCCGAGCCCAGGGCCCGGGCCACCAGGACGGAGGGCAGAAAGGACTCGTTGACCGCCATCGCCCCGAGCCGCGACCACAGCGAACGGTCCGGGCGCGCGCGGTACGGACACGTGACCAGACCCACACCGGGATCGAGCAGTGGGCCCACGATCGCCCGCAGGTAATCCGGCCCGACCCGGATGTCGCTGTCGGCGATGACGACGAGGTCGTGTTTCGCCTGCGGCAGCATATTGGCGAGGTTGCTGACCTTGCGGTTGCTGCCGATCAGTCGCCGGTCGACCACCACCCGGATGTCGAGGTGCGGCCACTCGTGCTGCAGGCGCCGGACGGCGGCGAGCGCGGGATCGTCGGGGTCCTGTACCCCGAAGACGATCTGGAAGGTCGGATACTCCTGTTCGCAGAAGCTTCTCAGGTTCTCGTAGAGTTCGGGCTCCGATCCGCACAGCGGTTTGAGGATCGTGACCGGGGGGCGGACGGCGGCCGCCGGGACCGCGCGGCGCGCCCAGCGGCGCAACTGGACGATCGCGCCGGCGAGGTAGACGAGCGACGCCGCGCTCGCGCCGACGCCGATCGCTGCGGTCACGAAGGCCGCGTCAACCACCGGCGGAACCCGAGGATCGCGCCGTCGTGTCGCGCTCGAGGTAGCCGTGTTCGCGGAACCACCGCAGGGCGTCCCGCAGGGCGTCCTGGGCGGGACGGGGTTCGTAGCCGAGTTCCCGGCGCGCCTTTTCCGAGGAGAAGAACATCCACTTCTTCGACATGCGCAATTCGTCGACCGTCACCAGCGGCCGGCCGCGCCCGCGCACGCGGACCCAGCCTTCCGCGGCGCGGGCGATTGGATACAGCGCCGCGTGCGGCAGGCGGATGCGCGGCGGCGCATGGCCCGACAGCGCGGCGATGCGGCTGAAGATCTCCTTCAGCGAGAGGTTCTCCCCGCCGAGCACGTAGCGCTCGCCCGGGCGCCCCCGTTGGAAAGCCAGCCAGTGGCCCTCGGCGACGTCGTCCACATGCACGATGTTCAGTCCCGTGTCCACGTAGGCCGGCGTACGCCCGCGGGCGGCGTCCAGAATCATGCGCCCCGTAGGCGTGGGCTTCACGTCGCGCGGCCCGACCGGAGTGGAAGGGTTGACGATCACCGCCGGCAGTCCTTCCTCGCGCACCAGTGTGCGCACCGCCTGTTCGGCGAGGAACTTGGATCGCTTGTAATGGCCGATCATCTCCTCCAGGCTGACCGGGGTGTCCTCGTCCGCCGGACGCCGGTCGGGATGCAGGCCCAGGGTGGCCACGCTGCTCGTGTAGACGATCCGTTCGACGCCGACGTCGAGTGCCGCACGCATCAGCGCCGCGGTTCCGTCCACGTTCACCGCGTACATGGGCCGCGGATCCGGTACCCAGAGACGGTAGTCGGCGGCCACGTGAAACAGCGCGCGGCAGCCCGTGAGCGCCGAACGCAGGCTTGCGGGGTCGGCGAGGTCCCCGGTGACGGGTGTGACCGCGAGCCCTTCGAGATTCCGGCGGTCGCTGCCGGGCCTGACCAGCACCCGCACGTCGTGGCCGGCGGCGAGCAGCCGGCGCAGCACGGCGGAGCCGACGAAGCCCGAGGCCCCGGTCAGCAGCGTCGTCATCGGTCCCTCCGCAGCGTGGTCCCGGCGGGGTCGGTCGGTCGGCGGAAGGTCCGGTTGCGATGGATCATGGGCGCGGCGGCCAAAGGGGGCGAAGCGGCCATTGTAGAGCGAGCGGGCGCGACTGTCCCGGCCCGGGGCGCCTGTCCGTCGACCGGAAATCGGCTATCATGGGCCCCGGCGCGCGCGGGCGGCGGGCTCCTTCCCCGCAGCGTATATAAGGTTATCCGACCCGAGGGGTTTGCGGAAGGCGATGAGCGCGAATGCGGCGGGAGTGAAACGCCGGTCCACGGTGGCCGTACGGGTGGGCGGCGTGACCATCGGGGGTGGCGCCCCGATTGCGGTCCAGTCCATGACCAATACGGATACGGCCGATGTCGCGGGCACCGTCGAGCAGGTGGCTGCACTGGCGCGTGCCGGCTCCGAGCTGGTTCGCGTCACGGTCAATACGGTGGAGGCCGCGGCGGCGGTTCCGCGCATCCGGGACGAACTCGACGCGCGGGGGATCTCCGTCCCGCTGATCGGGGACTTCCACTTCAACGGGCACAAACTCCTTGCGGGCGATCCGGGCTGCGCCGAGGCGTTGGCCAAGTACCGCATCAACCCCGGCAACGTCGGGCGCGGGAGCAAACGGGACGCGCAGTTCGCGCAGATGATCGAGCTGGCCTGCCGTTACGGGCGCCCCGTGCGTATCGGCGTGAACTGGGGCAGCCTGGACCCGGCGTTGGCCGCGCGCATGATGGACGAGAATGCGCGCCGCGCCGAACCGCTCGAGGCAGTCGAGGTGCTGCGCGAGGCGATGGTGGTATCGGCCCTGGAAAATGCCGCGCGCGCCCGGGAACTGGGGCTGGGTGCGGACCGGATCGTGCTCTCGTGCAAGATGAGCGGGGTGCAGGATCTGATCGCCGTGTACCGGGCCCTCGCGGCGCGCTGCGACTACCCGCTGCACCTGGGGCTGACCGAGGCGGGGATGGGGAGCAAGGGGATCGTCGCCTCGACGGCGGCGCTGGCGGTCCTGCTTCAGGAGGGGATCGGCGATACGATCCGCATTTCCCTGACGCCGGAACCGGGCGGCGACCGCACGCGTGAGGTCGTGGTGGCCCAGGAGATCCTGCAGACCATGGGACTGCGGGCGTTCGCCCCGATGGTCGTCGCCTGCCCCGGCTGCGGGCGTACGACCAGCACCTACTTTCAGGAACTCGCGCAGAAGATCCAGCACTACCTGCGCGAGCAGATGCCGGAGTGGCGCAGCCGCTACGCCGGGGTCGAGTCCATGAGCGTGGCGGTGATGGGGTGCGTGGTGAACGGTCCGGGGGAGAGCAAGCATGCCAATATCGGCATCAGCCTCCCCGGCACCGGTGAAAACCCCGTCGCGCCGGTCTACATCGACGGGGAGAAGGACGTGACGCTGAAAGGCGAGCGCATCGCCGAGGAGTTCCAGCAGATCGTCGAGCGCTACGTGCGCGAACACTACGGCGCCGGCGCGTAGGGCGGGGCGTGCCCCGCCGACGCGGTCTGATCCCGACCGCATCGTTCCATTCGCGTCGTCGGCCGGGCAAGCCCGGCCCTACGGCCGGTTCGGAAGGGCCCCCTCGGGCGGGCCTTGGTCCGCCGGCGAGGTTTGATCCCGACCGCATCGTTCCATTCGCGTCCCCGGCCGGGCAAGCCCGGCCCTACCCCGGTTCGGGCGGGCACCCGTGCCCCGCCGATGACATTTGATCTCAACCGCATGGTCGGATTCGCGTCGTCGGCCGGGCAGGCCCGCCCCTACGGCATCCGATGTCGCGGGGGGCGCCTGTAGGGCGGGCCTTGGCCCGCCGACAACGCCGGGCGTAACGCCCCGGCTTCTGCGAACCGCGGGATCCCACCCACAATACGCGTCAATGCGCTCCGGAACCGGCGGGTTTCGGCTTCGCGCGCTTTGCGGGCGCCGGGGCCGGGGCCAGCCCTCCGGGGCCGAAGTCGTTGAACAGTTGCACCGGCGGATGCCCGTTGTAGATCAGGAAGCGGCGGTGCTGCAGGTAGGCCTCACGCATGAAGACGTAGGGATCCAGGGCCTGGCGGACCATTTCGATCTGGGCTGCGGCATTGGCGCGCTTGTTGATCAGCGCGACGGCGCCCAGTGGCATCGTGATCTTGGCGGTGTTGACGTAGAAAAACGGGTTGGTCAGCGCGCTGGCGACGAGGTTGGGGAGGTTGCGCAGCGTGTCGGGCCCGATGAACGGCAGCACCAGATACGGTCCCTGTCCCACGCCCCAGACCGCGAGCGTCTGCCCCAGGTCCTTGTCGTGGCGCGGCAGACCGAAGCGCGTGGCCGGGTCGAACAACCCCCCGACCCCGACTACGATGTTGACCACAAAACGGCCGGTATCCTGGAAGCCCTCCCGGAACCGGCCCTCCAGGAATTGATTGAGTATCGTATTGGGGTATTCGACGTTATCGAAGAAGTTGGTGACCGAGGCGCGCACCAGTTTGGGCGTGAACCGCACATAGGTCCTCGCGACCGGCTGCAAAATCCAGCGATCGAGGTGATCGTTGAATACGAACATCTTGCGGTTGAACGGTTCGAGCGGGTCGCCGCGATCATGGTAGGCGGTCGACGCGCAGCCGCCGACGAGCGCCAGCAGCGGAAGCAGCAGGAGCAGGGCGGACAGGGCCCGCACACGCCGGTATCGCGGCGATTCAGGACGCAGCGGCCGCATTCGCGCCCTTGCGGGAATATTCGGCGATCTTGTCCTTGAGTTTCGCCACAAGTGCCTTGAATCCGTGGCTGCGGATCACGCTGGTGTATTCCGCGCGTTTCAGGGCGAGGTCGCTCACCCCGTTGGCGATGATGTTGATGATGCGCCAGTGTCCGTCGATCCTGCGCAGTTGATAATCGAACTGGACCTTGCTCCCGTCGGGGCTGCGGAGCTGGGATTCGACCAAGACGTCGCCGCCCCCGAGCTTGCGCTCGGTGGGTTTCGTGAAGGTCTCGCCGCCGTAGGCGTCGAATCGCGCGGCGTAGGTGGCGATGCTCAGGCGCGTGAAGGTCTTGACGAATTCCGAGCGCTGGGTCGCCGTGAGCCGGCCCCAGTACTGTCCGAGGGCGATCTGCGCGATGATCGGCAGGTCGTGCGTCGCGGTCACCACGGGTGCGAGTTGGGCGTAGCGCCCGCGGTAGCCGAGGGTCTTGGCCTTCTTCATCACGGCGATCAGAGTGTCCTGAAATCGGGTGATGACGCCGACCGGCCCCGCAACGACGTGGTTGCCGGTCGCGGTGACGGCATCGGCGGCGAGGACGGGGGTCGCGAGGAACCCGGGAGCGATCAGGATCAGAATCAACAGCGTTCGTTGCAGCATATCGGGTCCCGCACAGGTGCAAGTGGAGTCCTAGTATAAGCAACGCCGTCCGTGGATGGAAAACCGGCGGCGGCGATCAGCGGCGGGTGTGCGGGCCGCCGCCGGCGGGCACCCGGAGATAGGTCCGGTCCTTCCACCGCGAGCGATCGCCGCGCCAGTAGCGCAGTGCCGAGGTCCAAGTCATCGCCAGATACAACACGCCGACGACGGGCAGCGCCAAACCCCACAGCGGGGAACGCCCGTAGAAGCGCAGCGTCGGGAGATAGCTCAGCCACATCCCGAGGATGGCGGCGGCCGCCAACGCGCGCGCGCTTCCCGCGGACGCGGCGAGCGCAGCCGGCGGGACTGCGAAGGCCAGGATCAGGGCGGCCGAGCACAGCAGCAGCAGGACGGTCGAATAGCGCAACTGCGTGAACGCGGTTCGTGCGACCATGTTCCAGATGGTGCGGAAGTCGTGTTCCCGCACCATGCGCGCGGCGTGGGTGAGACCGATCCAGGTGCGCCCGCCGTGGGACTTGATCGCGGCGGCCAGGGCGCAGTCGTCGATGATGCGCCCGCGAATCGTCGCGAACCCGCCGATGCGTTGCAGCCACGCCGTCTCCAGCAGGACGCAGCCGCCGGCGGCCGCGGCGACGAACCGCGACGGGGAATTGGCGAGGCGGAAAGGGTAGAGGAGTTTGAAGAAGTAGATGAACGCGGGCATCAGGAGCCTTTCCCAGAGACCCTGCAGCCCGGGCGCGGCCATCAGCGATACCATCTGCAGCCCGTCCGCCCGCAGGCGGTTGCGCAGGGCGCCGAGCGTGCCGGGCGCCAGGGCGATGTCCGCGTCGAGCAGCAGCACGAGGGGCGTGTCGACCCCGCGACGACCCTGCTCCAGCGCCCAGAGTTTCCCGGTCCAGCCCGGCGGCAGCGGGGCCCCGTGCAGGACGGTCAGGTTCGGCAGGCCGCTTGCGCGCGCGGCCGCAGCGGTGCCGTCGGTCGAATCGTCGTCGATGACGACGGTGCGCAGACCGCTCCCCTGGCCGGACAGCCCCGCCAGGGTCCGGCCGATGGTCGCCGCCTCGTTGCGCGCGGGAATCAGGACCGTGATGTCGTCGAGGCTGCACCCAGCGACCTCTTCCGGGTCGAGGCGCTCGCGCGTGCCCCAGGGAAGCCAGGGGAGCGCCAGCAGCAGCCACCAAAGGGAGGCGGCGGCCGCGGCGGCGACCGTCCACAGGGAGGCGGTCACGGGGCGGGATCTGCGGCGGGTGGGCCGGGCGGCCTCAGCCGGCGCCTTCGCGCTTGGCCAGATCGCCGACCTCGACCCGGTGCGCGGCATCCGGACCGGACACGTAGCGGGTCGGAAGCTCCGGCGCCATGGGACCCTCGGTACGCGGGCCGCGGAGGAACACCTTGAGCGCCTTCAGGGGATGGGCGACGGTGTCGTCGACCGCCGTCCCTTCGTAGCCGCAGTGAGCCATGCAGTTGTCGCACTTGCGATTGCGCCCGGTGCCGAAACCGTCCCAGTCGGTCTCCTCCATGAGGGCGCGGAAGCTCGGCGCGTAACCCTCGTCCACCAGCAGGTAGCAGGGGCGCTGCCAGCCGAACACGTTGCGCGTCGGGTTGCTCCACGGGGTGCACTGGTAGGTCTGATTCCCGGCGAGGAAATCCAGGAACAGACTCGACTGGTTGAAGCGCCACTTGCGCCGGCGCTCGCGCCCGATCCGGAATATGTTGCGGAACAGCTCCTTGCTCTGCGTACGCTTGAGAAACACGTCCTTGCGCGGGGCGTGCTCGTAGCTGTAGCCGGGGGAGATGGTGATGCCCTCGACCCCGAGATTGGTCACGAAATCGAAGAAATCGGCGACCTCGACCGGGTCCTCCCCCTGGAACAGCGTGCAGTTGACCGTCACCCGGAAGCCGCGATCGCGCGCCAGGCGTATGGCCTCCACCGCCTTGTCGAACACCCCGCTGCGACAGACCGAGGCGTCGTGGCGCTCGCGGTTTCCGTCCAGGTGTACGGAGAAGGTGAAGTAGGGCGACGGCGAGTAGTCGCCGATGCGCTTGGTGAGCAGCAGGGCGTTGGTGCACAGGTAGACGAACTTCTTGCGTGCCACCAGCGCGGCGACGATCTGCGGCATCTCCTTGTGGATCAGCGGCTCACCGCCGGGTATCGACACGATCGGCGCCCCGCACTCGTCCACGGCCGCAATGCACTCCTCGAGGCTCAGGCGTCGGTTCAGTATCTCCTCAGGGTAGTCGATCTTGCCGCACCCCGCGCACTCGAGATTGCAGCGGAACAGCGGCTCGAGCATCAGTACCAGCGGATAGCGCCGGCGCCCGCTCAACTTCTGGCGCAGGATGTAGGAACCGACGCGGATCTGCTGGTGCAGCGGTACGCTCATGAGCGACTCCTGGCGGGCTGGCGATCCTTCCCGGATGTGCGGGCGGTCTGCGCGGCCTTTTTGAGCAGGGCCGCGGGGAGGCGGAACGTGGTGGTCTCCCGCGCCGAATCCATCTCCCGGACCTGATCGACCCCGTAGCTGCGCAGGCGCTCGAGCACGGCCTGCACCAGGACTTCGGGAGCGGAGGCCCCGGCGGTGAGCCCGACGCGGATGCCGGGGGTGAACCAGGCCGCTTCCAGTTCCGCCGCATCCTGAACCAGGTGCGCGCGCACGCCCGCCTGCTCGCCGACCTCGCGCAGCCGGTTCGAGTTGGAACTGTTGCGTGCCCCCACGACCAGCAGCAGGTCGACCTCGGCGGCGAGGCTCCGCACGGCGTTCTGGCGGTTCTGCGTGGCATAGCAGATTCCATCGAGGTCGGGGCCCTGGATGGTCGGGAAGCGCGCCTTTAGGGCGGCGATCACGTCCCGCGTGTCGTCCACGCTCAGGGTCGTCTGGGTGACGTAGGCGAGGCGCTCTGGATCCTTGACCTGCAGGCGCGGAATGTCGTCGCAGTCGGAGACGACATGTACCGGGCCGGTGACGCGTCCGCGGGTGCCCTCGACTTCGGGGTGGCCGGGATGTCCGATGATCACCACTTCGAAGCCGCGCAGGCTGTAGCGCTGTGCCTGGAGGTGGACCTTGGTCACCAGCGGGCAGGTCGCATCGATGACCTCGAGGCTGCGCGCGGCCGCCTGTTCCACCATCGCCGTGGCGACCCCGTGCGCGCTGAAGATCGTGACCGCCCCTTCCGGAACCTCCGCGAGATTCTCCACGAAGATCGCCCCGCGGGTGCGCAGGTCGTCGACGACGTGGTGGTTGTGCACGATCTCGTGCAGGACGTAGACGGGGGGACCGTAGACCTCGAGGGCGCGCTCCACGATCTCGATCGCACGAACGACACCGGCGCAGAAGCCCCGCGGTTGTGCCAGTATGACGTCCATCACGCCCGCTCCTCGCTTCGTCTGTATGAGTTGGGAAGGGCGGAGATGCGAGCCCTTCGGCCGACCGTTCGCCTTTTGAACGACAGTGCCGCCCCAAGTTCCCGGCGCGGCCTTGGGAGGACGCCCGGTATCCGCGCAATTAAAACATACACGCGCCACGGCCTCCAACTCGCGCGACCGGGCGAATGAACGGTCCGCCCGCCCGCGGGTCTTTGAAGAGACCCGTGGGAAGACCTCCGGCCGGGACCCCGGGGTGCTGTGGCCGCGGTCACGTGTCCCGCGGCCGCGTCGGGTGGGGCTGTCGCCGGTGGGCGACGACGGCGGGAGCCCATGCTGACAAGCCGGATGGGGTGGGCTATATTCGATGACGACTTTCAAGGCCCCGGGGGTCGTCGGGTCGACGACGGACCAGCCGGGCGGGGGGGCGTAGCAGGGGGGGGGCGCCAAAAACAAGGCGGGCAGGCGGGGGTTGCGGAGTGGCCCGACGGCCGCCCCGGGAGACCGGAGGCTCCGAAGACCGGTACCGGGAGCGCGGTCGGAGGGGTGGCGCCGGGACCTTGCGGGGCCGCAGGGTCCGTAGTTCGGTGGGAACCGGTTGCGCTTGGGCGCAGTCACAGAGTCGGAGCATCGAACAGCGACCAATGGACGCCAAGACCCCCTATCCGCTGTTGAGCCGGATCGATTCCCCCGCCGAGCTGCGCCGGCTCCCCGCCTCGCTGCTCGAGCCGGTCGCCGCGCAGTTGCGTGATTACCTGATCGCGACCGTTTCGCGGTGCGGCGGTCACTTCGCCGCCGGTCTGGGCGCGGTCGAACTCACGGTGGCGCTGCACTACGTCTTCGACACCCCTGCCGACCGGCTGGTGTGGGACGTCGGCCACCAGGCCTATCCCCACAAGGTTCTGACCGGGCGGCGCGCCCAGCTGGCCGGTATCCGCAAGAAGGGCGGCCTGTCCGGGTTCCCCAGGCGCGGCGAGAGCCCGTACGACACCTTCGGAGTCGGACACGCCGGCACCTCGGTCGGGGCGGCGCTGGGGATGGCCCTCGCGGCGCGGGCCCGCGGGGAGGAACGCCGCATCGTCGCGATCATCGGGGACGGCGCGTTGACGGCCGGAATGGCGTTCGAGGCACTGGACCACGCCGGCGAGTTGGGTGCCGATCTGCTGGTCGTGCTCAACGACAATCGCATGTCGATCTCTCCGAACGTGGGTGCGCTCTCGAACTACCTGACCCGGATCCTCTCCAATCGCCTGCTCGGGGACGTAAAGGACGGCGGCAAGCGGATCCTGGAGCACGTGCCCCCGATGCGCGAGTTCGCGCATCGGGCCGAGGAGCATGTCAAGGGAATGATGGGCCCGGGCACGCTTTTCGAAGAGCTTGGATTCAACTATTACGGACCCATCGACGGACACGACATCGGGACGCTCGTGGCCACCTTGCGCAATCTCGCGCAGCGCCGCGGGCCGCGTCTCCTGCACGTGGTCACGCGCAAGGGCAAGGGATATGCCCCGGCGGAAGAGGACCCCGTGCGCTATCACGGCGTGGGGCCGTTCGATCCGGCCGCCGGGCTTCCGGCCGGCGGGAAGAAGTCGGCGCCGACCTACACCGAGGTCTTCGGTGAGTGGCTTTGCGATATGGCCGCGCGCGACGCGCGCCTGATCGGGATCACGCCGGCGATGCGCGAGGGCTCTGGCCTGGTCGAGTTCGCCGCCCGGTTCCCGGAGCGTTATTTCGACGTGGGTATCGCCGAGCAGCATGCGGTGACCCTGGCGGCCGGATTCGCCTGCGAGGGGCTGAAGCCCGTCGTGGCGATCTATTCGACCTTCCTGCAGCGCGCGTACGATCAGCTCATCCACGACGTGGCCATCCAGAATCTTCCCGTCCTGTTCGCGATCGATCGGGCCGGGGTGGTGGGCCCCGACGGGGCGACCCACGCGGGCAGCTTCGACCTCAGCTACCTGCGCTGCGTACCCAACCTGGTGGTGATGGCGCCCGCGGACGAGGATGAATGCCGGCAGATGCTCTATACCGGATTCCGGCACGACGGCCCGGCCGCGGTCCGCTATCCGCGCGGGCGCGGTCCCGGCACGCCGGTGCGTGCCGAGATGAGCGCCCTGGAGTTGGGTCGGGGCGAGATACGGTGCCGGGGCGCGGGAACGGCGATCCTCGCGTTCGGCAGCCCGTTGGCCGCCGCCCTTGAGGCCGGCGAGGCGCTCGGGGCGACGGTCGCCAACATGCGTTTCGTCAAACCCCTCGACGAGGCGCTGGTGGCGGAACTGGCCGCGAGTCACGAGTTGCTGGTCACGGTCGAGGACAACGTCGTCGCCGGCGGGGCCGGAAGCGCGGTGAACGAGTGTCTCGCGGCTCGCGGACTGCGGGCGCCGGTCCTGAATCTCGGCCTTCCGGACCGGTTCCTCGAACACGACAGCCGCGAGGGATTGCTGGCCGCCTGCGGGCTTGACCGGGATGGTATACTTGCCGCGGTCCGGGGCCGGTATAGGGAGGTCTCCGCCGCGCACCCGGCGCCGGTCCACCGCCTCCAGGCGCGCTGAGGCCGCGGGCGGCGGTGGTTGGGCGGCGTGCGCCGCCACGGGATCCATTCGGGACGGCCAAGCATACGGGATGTCGAGTCTTCCAGCCGCCAGCGCCGGCCGGACGCGGGTCGCCGCGAGCGATCGCGCGACCGCCTCCGATGACGCCGTTCAGGACCACCTGCTCCAGGGGGTCTCGCGCACCTTTGCGCTGACCATCCCGCAGTTGCCCCCGACGCTCGCGCGCACGGTGGGCAATGCCTATCTGCTCTGCCGTATCGTCGATACCATCGAAGACGAGCCGGCGCTGGATGCGCCCACCAAGCGCCGCTACTGCGAGCGGTTCACGGCGGTGGTCGAGGGCGATGCCGACGCCGACGCGTTCGCCGCCGACCTGCACCCGCTCCTGTCCGCCGCAACGCTGCCCGCAGAGCGCGAACTGATCGAGCGCACGCCGCTGGTGATGCGCATCTTCCGCAGCTTCAGCGGGCCCCAGCGCGGGGCCCTGGAGACCTGCGTGCGGATCATGGCCGCGGGCATGGCCGACTTCCAGGAGAACCGCAGCGCGCGCGGGCTGCAGGCGCTGGCCGACCTCGACCGTTACTGCTATTACGTGGCCGGCGTGGTGGGCGAGATGCTCACGCGTCTGTTCTGCGACTATTCCCCGGCGATCGCCCGCAACGGCGACCGGCTGATGGAGCTGGCCGTCTCTTTCGGTCAGGGGCTGCAGATGACCAACATCCTCAAGGACGTCTGGGACGACTACGCGCGCGGGGCATGCTGGCTGCCGCGCGAGGTCTTCGAGCCGCTCGGCTTCGACCTCGCCGAGCTGCATCCGGACCGCTATCGCCCCGCGTTGGGCGCGGGTCTCGGTGAACTGATCGCGATCGCCCACGGGCACTTGCGCAACGCGCTCGCCTATACGCTGCTCATCCCCCGCGAGGAGACCGGCATCCGCAACTTCTGCCTGTGGGCGCTGGGGATGGCGGTGCTGACCCTGCGCAAGCTCAACCGGCATCGCGACTTTCGCAACGGCACGGAGGTCAAGATTTCCCGTCGCAGCGTAAAGGCCACGATCCTGGCGACGCGGTTCACCGTGCGCCACGATCGCGCGCTGCGTTCGCTGTTCTACCTGGCCGGGCGCGGTCTGCCGGACGGGACCGCATCGGTCGCGCCGGCTCCGGGCGTGGGGAGGGGCTGAGATGGCCGCGCGATCTCCGGGTCCGGGCGAGGTCCTGCAGTGGCCGGCGGGTAGCGGCGCCGACGCGGTCGGCGCCGCGGTCGCGCGCGCGCGCCAGGGACTCGTGGCGGCGCAGCAGGCCGACGGCTACTGGTGCTACGAGCTCGAGGCCGACTGCACCATTCCCGCCGAATACATTCTGATGATGCACTACATGGACGAGATCGACTGCGAGCTCGAGTCCCGGCTCGCCGTTTATCTGCGCGCGCATCAGCAGGAAGACGGCGGCTGGCCGCTCTACTATGGCGGCGATTTCGATATCAGTTGTTCGGTCAAGGCCTATTACGCGCTCAAGCTCGCGGGCGATTCGCCCGACGCCGAGCACATGGTGCGGGCGCGCGAACGGATCCTGGCTTACGGCGGGGCCGCGCGCGCCAACGTGTTTACACGTATCGCACTCGCCATGTTCGGGCAGATCCCGTGGCGCGGCGTGCCGTTCATGCCGGTGGAACTGGTGCTGTTGCCGAAATGGTTCCCGTTCCATCTGAGCAAAGTCTCCTATTGGTCGCGCACGGTGATGGTGCCGTTGTTGATCCTGTGCACGCTCAAGCGCCCGGCCCGCAATCCGCGCGGTATCGGTGTGCGCGAGTTGTTCACCGTCGATCCGCAGCACGAACGGCACTATTTTCCCGTCCGCTCGCGCCTCAACCGGCTGGTGCTCATGCTGGAGCGCTTCGGGCGGATCCTCGAGCCGCTGATCCCTGGGTTCGTGCGCCGGCGGGCGATGCGTGCGGCGGAGGCGTGGTTCGTGGAGCGCCTCAACGGCTCGGGCGGCCTCGGCGCGATTTTCCCCGCCATGGTCAATGCCTACGAGGCCCTGGCGCATCTGGGCTACCCCCCGGACCATCCCTATCGCGTGACGGCGATGGATGCGATCCGTAGGCTCCTGGTCGTGGGACAGGATTCCGCGTACTGTCAGCCGTGCGTGTCGCCGGTCTGGGATACCGGGCTCGCGTGCCTGGCTCTCGAGGAGGCCGACGGCGCCGTGACCCGCGACGAGACGCGCCGGGGACTGGACTGGCTCCTTCCGCTGCAGCTCTGCGAAGCGCCCGGTGACTGGCGCGAGTACCGCCCGCAACTGCCGGGCGGCGGCTGGCCGTTCCAGTTCCAGAACGGGCACTATCCGGATCTCGACGATACGGCGGTCGTCGCCTGGGCCATGCATCGGACGGGGGACGAGCGCTATGCCGGGGCGGTGCGGCGCGCGGCCGACTGGCTCTGCGGGATGCAGTCCGAGAACGGCGGCTTCGCCGCCTTCGACGCGGACAACACCCGTTATTACCTCAACGAGATCCCCTTCGCCGACCACGGGGCGTTGCTCGACCCGCCGACCAGCGACGTAACGGCCCGGGTCGTCACCTTGCTCTCGCGGCTGCTCCCGGAGCATCCGCAGTATGGCCCGGCGCTGCAGCGCGCCCTGGGCTTCCTACGCTCCGAGCAGGAGGCGAGCGGGGCTTGGTTCGGACGCTGGGGCACGAACTACATCTACGGGACGTGGTCGGTACTGGTCGCCTTCGAGGCGGCGGGGGTGGCGCGGGACGACCCCGCCGTGCGCCGCGCCGCGGCCTGGCTGCGCTCGGTGCAGCGTGAGGACGGCGGCTGGGGCGAGAGCAACGACACCTACGCCGATCCCGCCGGCGCGGGTCGCGGGCCCGTCGCCACCGCCTGCCAGACCGCCTGGGCGATGCTCGGCCTGATGGCGGCCGGAGAGGAGGGCGACTCCGAGGCGCTGCGCCGGGGCGCGGACTATCTCATCCGTACGCAGGAGGCGGACGGGCTGTGGCGCGACGAGTGGTTCAACGCGCCCGGCTTCCCGCGCGTCTTCTATTTGAAGTACCACGGCTACTCAGCCTACTTTCCGCTCTGGGCCCTGGCGCGCTATCGCCATCTGCGGGCGTCGGGTTGAGGCGCCGCGCGCCCGGCGACCCGACGACGGACACGCCCCCCTCCCGCAACCCGGTGCTGGGTATCGTGGCGGCGCTCCCGGCGGAGGCGCGCACGCTCGGGCACCGCAGGCTGCGGGTGCGCGCGGTGGTACCGATCGCCCCGGGCGTGCAGTGTTGCGTATCCGGTGCCGGTGCTGCGGCGGCCCACGGTGCGGCACACACGCTCCTCGCGGCGGGGGCCGGCGCCCTCCTGAGCTGGGGTACCGCCGGGGCTCTGGTCGACGACCTGGAGCCCGGGGGCCTGCTGCTACCCGAACGGGTGCGCAGCGGCGATCGCGAATTCGGCGTGGATACGGGTTGGCGTGGGGCGCTCGTGCGGCGTCTGGCCGGGCGCGGACTCCGCGGCGGGGTGTTATTACAGGGCGCACAGGTCCTGGGCGACCCGGATGCGAAGCGCGAGGCGGGACGCCGCCACGGCGCCGTGGCCGTCGACATGGAGAGCGGTGCTTTGGCCGCCGCCGCGGCCGATGCCGGGGTCCCGTTCCTGGCGGTGCGCGCGATCGTCGATCCGCTGGCGTGGACGTTGCCGGCGGCTGTAAGTGCAGCCTTCGATGCGTCGGGCGACGTCCGCGTCGATCGCGTGCTCGGCGCGGCGCTGACCCACCCGAGTCTGTGGCCCGATCTGCTGCGGCTCGCACGCGCCTTCGCGGCCGCGCGCCGGACGCTTGCTGCCGTGGCATGCACGGCGGCGCCGCGTTTCGCTCTGGACGATCGGGGGCGGTGCTGAGACTCGCGCAAACGGTTGACGGTCTTCCCCCGTAGCGCGGTGCAGGCCGCCATCCGGGGATCACGGTTCCGGCGCGTTTCCCGATTCGGTGTCGGACCGCATCGCGCGCAGGCGCCGGTCGAGACCTGGGAGTCGGGGATCCAGGCGTGCCGCGGTGCGGTACGCGTCGCGGGCTGCCCCGCGATACCCGGCGCCGCGATAGGCGTCGCCCAGACGCATCCGGGCCTGTGCATCGTCCGCATCCAGGCCGACCTGCCGTCGCAGCCGTACGATGGCCTCGGCGTAGCGGCCGCGCTCGAGCAGGAATACGCCGTAATCCCCGAAGAGCTCCGCAGCGTGGCGCGGATCCCCGTCGCCGGCCTCGTGCTCGAGCGCGCGATAGATCGATTCGGCCGCCGCCGCGCGCCCGGCCCGCAGATGAATCCTGGCCATCAACAGGCGTCCGCGGAACGGATCACGGACCAGGATCTCCCGCGCCTCACGACGTGCGTGCTCGATCCCGCCGCCGAGCAATGACGGCGCCTCGAGATAATAGCCGGCGAGCCCCATGCGCGCGTCGAGGTGGTCGGGATCCAGGGTCACGGCGCGCTCCAACTCCCGCCGCACGCGCACCGCCAACCATGCCTGGCGCAGCGGGCCCGCGGTGCGTGCGTCCGCCCCGTAGGCCCGCGCCAGCCAGTAGTGCACCCGTGCCTCCTTCGGCGCGCGGCGGGCGGCGGTTTCGAGCTGCTTCAGGGCGCAGTCGAGGTCGCGTAGTTCGAAACAGGTCCGGCCGAGGTAGTAATGGAGATGCGGGGCATCCGGGTCCGCACGCAGTTCCGCCTCGAGCGCAGTGCGCGCCTGCGCGTACCGCCCCTGCTCGAACAGCGCGGCGCCCCCGGCCGCCGCGGCCGCGGCCGCGAGGAGCAACGAGCACCCAAGCACGCAACGGAGCATCCGCCCTTTCACGGCACGGAGCGTACCAGGGCGCACGCCGCAGATCACCCCCGCGCGGGCGGGGATCGGGTGTGTGCCCCGGGGGCCGCAGGATGTCGGAGAGGGACTCGGGGCTCAGGCCGCCGGGGCCCCTGAGAGCGTCTCGACGATCGGGCAGGGCTGCGCCGCGACACCGGTCCGGCAGGCGTCGATCAGGCGATCGAGCGTCTCCTGCATCGCTGCCAGATCGCGGATCTGGGCCTCGATCTGGCGGCGCTTCTGCTCGGCGCGGGAGCGGACATCCGTGCAGCTTCCTTCGCTCAGTGACAGCAGCTCGGCGATCTCCTGAAGGTGGAACCCGAGTCGCTGGGCGCGCTTGATGAAGCGGATCCGGTCGGCGGCATCGCGCGGATAGTGCCGGTATCCGTGAGCCGGCTTGGCCGGTTCTTCCAGGAGCCCGATGCGCTGATAGTAGCGAACGGTCTCGACGTTGACGCCGGCGCTCCTGGCGAGCTGACCGATGGTGAAGGGTCTGGTGGTCATGATGGCTGCACCCTTTGGTTGATGGTGGTTAGATGTGGTCCGAATGCGCGGGGTCTGGGGGCGGGCGCCGGTCGAGGCTCAGCAGTGTGTCCTCGCGGCGCAGGACGAACAGCGCCACGAACGCTGCGAGCACCGGTACGCCGGCGATGAACAGGTGATTGCGGCCGAAGGGGGAGAGGAGTTCCCGGTACGTCGACAGCGTCGATACGGTGTGAAGCAGCAGTGCCAGTCCGTAGGTTCCGGTCTTCCACCAGCCGGCGAGAAAGGCCGCGCTCAAGAGCAGCTCGGCGACGCCGATGACGCGCGCGGCGGTGGCCGGGATGTGGAGCCCGTAGAAGTGGGAGAAGATATGGACCGTCCCCTGAGACTGGACCAGCTTGTCGACACTCCACAATGCCAGGAATACCCCCAGCCCCAGCCGCAACACGAGCAGCGCGACGCGCAACCTTCCGGTTTCGTTCATGGCTTCCGCTCCTCCCGTCCCCGTGGGTGCCCGTAGGGCGAGTCCGGCGCCCGGACCAATAGTCGGTCGGTGGGGGGTAGAACTTACATTCGCTCCGGGGCCATAAAAGATGATACAATTCAATATGTTAAATGTACGTTTTCGGTCGGGCACCCGCAGAGCGGGCCTCGGCCCGCCGACGACGCATCGTCCCAACGAGGTCGGCTCGATCCCACGGTGTCGGTCGGGCAAGCCCGGCCCTACCGACACGTCTCGCGCCGCCGCGGGTCGCCCGCAGGGCGGGCCTCGGCCCGCCGACGACGCATCCTTCCAACGGGGTCGGTTCGATCCCACGGTGTCGGCCCGGCAAGCCGGGACCCTCGGCACCTTCCAGCCGCGGCGCGCTGTAAGAAAACGATCCGCCACGGCGACTCTTGCAGCGGGTTTCGTGCGCCCGTGTCCGGCTGCAGAGTCCGTACACGCACAACGGTGTCGGCGCGCGGAACGATGATGATCGCGGTTCGCGGCGTTGCGTTGCGCGCCCTGGATCAGGTGCCGGCTACCGGACACCGCGCCCGCGTATCCAACACCCTTGCAGGAGATCTCGCGCATGAAACCGAAACTGACAATCGAAGACAGCCGTGTGCGGCGACGTCCGGGCCGGCGATACCTGCTCCTGGGCGTGCTCGCGGGAGCGACCGCATTGTCGGGTTGTGCCGCCACCCAGAATGCGATGATGAAGATGATGCCCGCGAGCATGAAGCAGAAGATGATGGCGAAGATGACGCGGGAGATGCAGGCCCAGGATCCATGGAAGGGCTACCTCGCCGCCCATCGGGGCGAGACCAAGCCCCTCGGGCTGCTCGGCGGACCGGTCCGCGTGAGCATCCGACAGGAGGGCGGGGGCGTTTTCGTGGCACTGCCCGACTACCGGCGCCTGGACCCCGACGTCTTCGGCACGCCCAAGCTGCCGCGCGCCTACGGCGGTACCCCGGGCATCAGCGGCGTGCCCCCCATGGCGCGCGCCGAGGACGACGGCCATTACACCAAGCTCAAGATGCTCAGCCCGTTCGGCGACAAGTACACGGTGATGGCGGACGGGCGCCTGAAGCTTTCCGCGCTCGATGCCACCGCGACCGACGCCGCGCGTACGCGCGACTGGACGCATATGACGGCGAGCTGGAAGGACAAGGCGGGCAACGTCTATGAAGTGAAGTGCTGCCGGATGATGGCCGCGCACGGGCTCGAGTTCCCGACCTTCGGCGGCGTGGCGACGAACCTCATCCTGCACGGGTCATCGCGGATCGGAACGCCGCTGATGCCGACGGAATACACCTACTTCGCTTTCTGGGGTGTCGGCAGCGTGATGAAGAACGGCGAGGTCGTCGATCCACATCGCCTGATCCACGGCATGCTCACGGAGTATGTGCGCACCACCGGTTACCGCCTGGGCTTCGATAAGGACATCACGCCCACGCGCCTGCAGTTCCATCTGATGGTGGCGCCGTTCAAGCCCGACATGAAGACGGGTCACTTCGACCCGGCCCCCGTGAAGACGGGGTTCCGCCTCCCGAACGGCATGCCGCTGCCCTTCTGGCATGTCATGTTCGAGAACCTGAAGATCGAGGCGCGCCGTGGCTGAGCGGGCGGATAGCGTACGCGCCCGGGCGGGCGTACTGGCGATGGTCATCCTTGGGGCGGTTTTTGCCGGCGCGCCGTTCGGCGCGCCGGCAGCCGCCGTCGCGTCGGCGCCGGGCGCTGTGATCCGCCTGACGAACACGCTCGCCTTCGAGCCGAAGGCGGTGACCGTCCACGTGGGCCAGGCGGTCGAGTGGCGCAACGGCTCGCTGCTCGTGCATACGGTGACGGCCGACCCGGCCCTGGCGGCGAACGCGAAGGACGTCGCCCTCCCGGCCGGGGCCAAGCCGTTCAACTCCGGCGATCTGAAGCCGGGCGCGACCTATCGACATATCTTTGCGGTTCCGGGTCGCTACCGGTATTTCTGTATCCCGCACGAAGGCGCAGGTATGGTCGGGGAGGTGGTGGTGCTCCCCGCGCAAGTCGGGGTCCGCTGAAGGTGGATCGATGGGTATGGTCGCGTCCGCTCCGCCGTCGTCGCACCCGAAGCGTCGATTGGTCGGATGGGGCGACGAGCAGTGCCGGACGACGTCCACACAACGAAACATATAGAACGGTTAGCACTACGCGTAGTTGGACGACGTTCAAACTGTGACTCGATTCACAGCTACACGCTACGGCGGCCCCCAGAATCCGTTACCGCTTGTGTTTGAGATCCGGCTGGTGCGCGGGGTCGGTCCGTCGAGGTGCCTGGAGGCCGGCGGCGGATCCGTCCGGATCCGGTGGAGTACCCGGGGGTGCGGTCGGAAAAGTCGTCGATCTCCGAAGTTTCTGAACGGTGGGAGTTCGCTCGTGTCCCGGTATAGGGCGGGACCGGAATCAATGGGGCCGGTACGGTCTTCCCCGGCGAACATGGAATGGAGGACCAACACCAAGAACAAGGGAGAGCGCGATGGAGAGACGGAAATTCCTGAAGATCGGGAGCGCGGGAATCGCCGGTGCGCTTGTTGCTGGTTCCGGGCTGATAACCTGGAGTAAGCGGGCACACGCAGCGACGATCAACAAGACCTTCTACATCACCGATGGAACTCTTGTTCAGCCCGACGGGGTCGGCGTCTATTTCCGAGGGTTCAGTGACGCGGCCAACGGCCTGAACGTGCCTGGAGCTGCCCTAATCGTACAGCAGGGGGACACCGTAAACATTACGGTGGTGAACACCCTGTCTACGACGCACAGTTTCGTGATCGACGGCGTTGTGGATAGCGGGCCCATTGCAGGAGGAACCCAGGCAGTGGTGAGCTTTTCCGCGGAAACGCCTGGGACCTACGCGTACTATGACTCTCAAAATCCGCCCTACAATCGCCTGTTGGGCTTGCACGGGGGGCTCGCGGTAATGCCTTCCGGTTCCACGAATACGCTGTATGCCGGGAGCCCGACGTTCGTCAAGCAGTATTTCTGGGTGTTCAATGATATTGACCCGGTATGGCATAACGCCCTTGCGGGGGGTGCGAACCCCACCACACCGTTTTTTCCGCGTTACTTTACGATAAACGGCCTGAGTTCGCGTCCGCCGGGTGCGCCCGGGAACGGTGATCCCTCGGTGGACGCAAACGCCGACCCGCGGTCGCTCCTCGTCGGCAGTATCGGGGACCGCTCTCTGGTGCGTATGATCAATATGAGCCTATGCACGCATTCCATGCATGTGCATGCCAACCATATGGAGTGGCTTACGCTTAATGGGGCCATTCGGTCGGATATCTGGAAGAAGGACATTCTCCCACTGTACGGCAACATGGGGAGGGTGGATGCCATTTACCCGTTTGAGGCTCCACCAGACGCGTATCCGCCGGTGACGACCGGAAACTATCCGATGCATCTGCATGATGAGATGACTCAGACGGCCGGGGGAGGGCTGTATCTGTTCGGTACCATGACCGAGATTCACTTCGTTTGACCACCGAAAAAAGCGAGGAGGGAACTCATGAGCAGCGGAGGAATGTGCGGCGGCGTCGCCAACGCCTGCTATGTATATCCCGGCGCGCCGGCGACACCCGGAATTGTTACCCCGGACATTTCTTTCAGTCGTGGTATCTATATGGACGGTTCCATCACCATGGATGACGGTAAGGTCATTACCATCTGGGGATTTACGGACTTGGCTGTGAACAACGGAATGGCCAGACCGTTTCCCTCACCGACGATTCGGGTGACGGAAGGGCAGATCGTGCATACGAGTCTTGCTGTTCCCGGCGATATGTGGGTGCACACGATCCATCACCATGGTATCGAGCCCGCGTGGCAAAATGACGGTGTCGGACATATTTCCTGGGATGTCCAGGGAACTTACATCTACCAATGGCGGCCGCAGCATGCGGGTACTTATTTTTATCATTGCCATACCAATACCGTGTTGCACGCGGAAATGGGGATGTACGGCGCCTTGATCGTAGACCCGGTGCCGGATCCGAATGACCCGCCGGGCACCAAGCGGGTATTCGCCGGCGGACCGGCATACGACGTGGAGGCTGTGTGGGCATGCGACGAGATCGCCTCGTCATGGCACACACTGTGTTGGGACGCGGGGACCTGCGGGGGAGATGCGGGTCTGAACCGGTTGGAGGCGGATTATTTCATCATTACCGGCGTCGACGGTGCGAAGTCCGCCCTGACCGATCCGCGGGTGGCGGTCAACATGAGTTTGGGTCAGACTCTTCTGGTCCGTTATATCGCGGCGGGATATTACCCGCAACGGATTACGTTTGGCGGACTTACCGCTACCGTTGTGGCGTCGGATGGTCGGCCTCTCCCGAATCCCGTGTCGATGACTTCGATCCATGCGGTGGCCGCGGAGCGCTATGACTGCATATTTACCCCGACGGCGACGGGGGTCTATGACGTAACAGTCGAATTTCTCGACTGGGTGACAGGGAACACGCTGGGCACTGCGCGCACGCGCATCACGGTGTCCTGACGGGCCAGCGTTTCGGTTCCTTGCTGAAGGGAGCGGGAGTGGGCGGCATTTCTCCGCTCCCGCTCCGTTTTCTGTCGGGGTCGCACACGGCGCGGGATCCACTCGTCATTCGTGGAGTGGTCCCGCCGTTCTTTTTGCTTGATAGCCAGTTGGTGGTTACTCGTGGTGCGATTGCCCTGGCACGCGGGCGCGTGTCCGGCGTGCGGTTTCCTCGCGGGTCGGGCGGCGGTCATTGCGAAGGGGATGTAAGAACGAGCGGAGTCGAGGCGACCATAATTCAGTACGTGTAGCGCGGTGGATACCGGAAGAAGCCTAGATGCTATTTTAAAGCGGGCTCAGCCGCTCGGCAGCGTTGCGGGACCTGTCGCGACGGTCAGTTACTGAAGTATGAACGGCGCCGCTCGTAGGGCCTGCGTCTTGCTTGGAGGCCGGACCTGAAGTTGAGGTCCGTCTGCGTTCCGGGCGTTCGCCCGCTAATTGGCGCATCGCCGATCGAACCTGGCCTGCTACACTCTGTGGACGGTCGGCGACTTTCAATCCGAGAACTTGTCGGTCGGGGCGACGGCGGAGTGGCCGAAAGGTCTCCGAAAGGACATCGGCAGGGCACGGGGATGACAAAAGGACGAATCCTGCTTCTGCTGCTGGTCGCCGCGGCGATCTACGCGTTCTTCGCCTTCCATCTCGGGGACTACCTGAGTCTGGAATACCTCAAGTCGCGGCAGGCCGACGTGCAGGCGTATTTCGTGCAGCATCCGTGGTCCACGGGCGGGGCGTTCGCGGCCGGATACATCGCGGTGACAGCCCTGTCGCTGCCGGGGGCGACGATCATGACGCTCGCGGCGGGGGCGGTCTTCGGGTTGCTGTGGGGTACGGTCATCGTCTCGTTCGCATCCAGTATCGGTGCGACGCTGGCGTTTCTGGTTTCGCGGTTTCTCCTGCGCGATGCCGTCCAGCGGCGGTTCGGCGCCAGCCTCGCCGCCGTCAATGCCGGCGTGGAGCGGGACGGGGCCTTCTATCTATTTACCTTGCGCCTGGTGCCGGCGTTTCCGTTCTTCGTGATCAACCTGGTCATGGGGCTGACGCCGATGAGTGCCCGCACGTTCTATCTGGTAAGCCAGATCGGGATGCTCGCGGGGACCATCGTGTACGTGAATGCGGGTACGCAGCTCGCGGCGATCCGTTCGCTGGACGGCCTTCTGTCGCCTGGGCTGATCGCCTCGTTCACGCTGCTCGGCCTCTTCCCCCTGCTGGCGAAGAAGCTCGTCGACGCCCTGCGCCGGCGCAAGGTCTACCGCGGTCATCGCCGGCCGCGGCGCTTCGATCGCAACCTGGTCGTGATCGGCGCCGGGTCCGCCGGACTGGTCGCGGCCTATATCGGCGCTGCGGTGCGGGCGCGGGTGACGCTCATCGAGCGCGACCGCATGGGCGGCGACTGCCTCAATACCGGTTGCGTGCCGTCCAAGGCGCTGATCAGCACGACGCGCCTGCTCGACCGGATGCGCCGGGCGCGGGAGTATGGTCTGCGCTCGGCCGCCGCGGAGTTCGACTTCGCGGAGGTGATGGAACGGGTCCAGCGGGTCATCCGTCAGGTCGCCCCGCACGACTCGGTCGAGCGCTACACAGCCCTCGGGGTCGAGTGCGTACAGGGACAGGCGCGCATCACCTCCCCCTTCACCGTCGAGGTCGGCGGGCGCACCCTAAACACGCGTAACATCGTGATCGCCACCGGCGGCCGCCCGCACGTCCCTGCGATCCCGGGCCTGCGCGAGGCCGGTTTCCGGACCTCGGACACGATCTGGGACCTGCGCAGCCGGCCCGGTACGCTGGCCGTGCTGGGCGGGGGACCGATCGGAAGCGAGCTGGCGCAGTGCTTCGCGCGCCTGGGCAGCCGCGTCGTCCAGATCCACCGGCGCGACCGACTGCTCCCGCGCGAGGACCCGGAGATCGCGCGGCTGGTCATGGACCGCTTCCGCGACGAGGGTATCGACCTGCGTCTCGAACACGATCCGCGCGAGGTGCGGATCGAGGACGGGCGCAAGGTGATCGTGTGCGCCCATGGCGGCGGGGAGGTCCGCATCCCCTGCGACGAGATCCTGGTCGCGACCGGGCGGCAGGCCAACACGGAAGGACTGGGGCTCGAAGAACTCGGTATCCCTTTGACCGACCGGGGGACGGTGGCGGTCGACGAGTACCTGCGCACCTCCTTCCCGAACATCTACGCCTGTGGTGACGTCGCCGGGCCCTATCAGTTCACCCACACCGCTGCCCATCAGGCCTGGTACGCGGCGGTCAACGCCTTGTTCGGCCGGTTCCGCCGCTTCAAGGCGGACTATTCGGTCATCCCCTGGGCCACGTTCACCGAGCCGGAGGTGGCGCGGGTCGGTCTCAACGAGCAGGACGCCAAAGCGCAGGGGGTCGTCTACGAGGTGACGACCTTCCCCCTGGAGGAACTCGACCGGGCGATCGCCGACGGCGAGGCCCACGGCCTGGTCAAGGTGCTCACCGTCCCGGGGCGCGATCGCATCCTCGGGGTGACCATCGCCGGGGAGCACGCCGGCGACGTCATCGTCGAGTTCATCGCCGCGATGCGCCACGGGCTCGGCCTGAACAAGATCCTCTCGACCATCCACATCTACCCCACACTCGCCGAAGCCAACAAGTACGCGGCGGGAGCGTGGAAACGCGCCCACGCCCCGGAACGGGTGCTGGGCTGGCTCGCGCGTTACCACCGCTGGCAGTTATAAGGGCGCAGGCGGTCCCGGGCGGAAGTTCGCGAAGCTACGGCTCGCGGGTGTCGAGGGAGCGGTGCAGGTGTTTCCGCGCCGCCTCGTCGAGGGCCTTGCGGCGGGCGGCTTCGCGGATCCAGCGCAACTGGTGCGCATAGCGGCGACAGGCCCCGCAGATCAAGAGGTGAATGCGCAGCAGCAGCCATTGCCAGCGCGGCAGCCGGTGCTCGCACTCCTCGGACAGCAGGCGTGCGGCATCCCGGCACACGAGGCCCGGCATCGGCAGGCGGCGGCGCGGCCGCGGTTGCCCGGACGGAGGTGCGCGGTCGTTCATGTCAGCTCCCATCCGGTCAGGTTCGCCGCGGCCACCTGGGCGTGCAGCCAGGCGCTGACGTCGGCGTCGGGATCGACCGCGAGCGCCCGGTCGCAGGCGGCGCCGAAGGGTTCTCCGCGCTGCAGGGCGGCCAGCAGTTCGAACTGGCCCGGGGTGACCGTGGCGATCTCGACGTGTGCGCCCGGGCGCGCGACGACGAGGCAGTCGGCGCCCGCGGCGAGATCGACGCGCTCGTCCGCCGCCGCCGGGTCGGTGCAGATCCGGCGGATCCGGAACAGGGGGTAGGGCGAGCGCAGCAGCCGCAGCGCGGGGTGTACCTCGAAGCGGATGCGCGGGTAGTCCGCCGGGTCGACGGCGGCCAGTGCGGTGAAATCGCCGGGTTCCGGATCGGGGGCGAGCAATGATTCGTGGCAGGCCCAATCGAGGCGCGCGGCGTCGGGCAGATAGACGAGCGACGCGGCGGGCGCGAAGTCCCGGAGGAATTCGGGAAATCCGGCGCCGTAGTCGTTGAGGTCGCCGGAGACCGACGGGGTCCGACGCGCGTAGCACTCCGCGGCGTGGTCGAAGAACTCGGGGCCGACGAGGGCGTGCACGGTCTCGAAGACATCGGCCAGGGCGTCGCGGAGATTGCCGAGGACGTTGTTCCGGTAGACCGAAAGGCGGTCGGGGGCGGGGATGCCGCGTGCGCGGATGAGGCCGGCGACCGCGGCCTCGTCCCCTTCGAAGACGGCGCGCGCGAACGCGCGCTGCAGTTCACGCAGAGACGGCACGGCTCGGCTCCAGGAGGCGGTCGGCACGGCGGGCCTCGCCGAGCAGGGTCTCGATGGGCGGGATGTCGGCGTCCCACTCGATCAGGACGGGGACGGGCCCGAAGCGTTCGATCGCGCGGTGGTACAGGTCCCAGACGGGCTCGGCCACCGGGCGGCTGTGGGTGTCGATGAGCAGTTCGCGGCCGGCGATGCGCTCGCGGCTGTGACCGGCCAGATGGATCTCGCGCACGCGCGCCAGCGGGATCGCCTCCAGGTAGGCGAGGGGGTCGAAACCATGGTTGACCGCATTTACGTAGAGGTTGTTGACGTCGAGCAGGGCGCCGCAGTCGGCGCGCTCGAGGACCTCGACGAGGAATTCCCACTCGGGGAATTCCGACTGGGTGTACTCGAGATAGCTCGAGACGTTTTCGATCAGTATCTCGCGCCCGAGGTAGTCCCGGACGCGACGGATGCGGTCGGCGACGTGGATCACGGCGGCACGCGTGCACGGCAATGGGAGCAGGTCGTGCAGGTAGCGCCCGTCGACGGAACTCCAGGACAGATGCTCGGAGACCAAGCCGGGTTCGAGCCGGCGCACGCGTTCGCGCAGTCGTGCGAGGTGGCGGGCGTCGAGCGGGTCGGCGGAGCCGAGCGAGAGGCCGACGCCGTGGAAGCTCAGCGGATAGTCGGCGCGGATGCGCTCGACGTCGTGCAACGGGAAGCCGCCGGCGCAGAAGACGTTTTCGCTGTGGACCTCGAACCAAGCCACCGGCGGGTGTCGGTCGAGGATCTCCTTATAATGAGGCGCGCGCAGGCCGACCCCGGCCCGTGCCGGGATCGGCCCGCGGCCTGCCTCGCGCGTCGGCGCCCCGCTCATGGGCCCCCGCTACTTGCCGGGGGTCGTGCTGCCGCCCGCAATCTTGGCGCACACCCCTTTGGGGAGCAGGACGAAGGAGTCGGGGTCCCGGCTCTTGCTCGCCTGCCCCTTGCAGGCATGGTCGGCGCTGGCGCAGTCGTTCTGGTGCGCCTTGTTGATGCCGTAACATTTCTGCATCGCCGGGGCGGCCGTCGCGGTGGTGGCGAGGCCGACGGCGGACAGGGCCACCAGGGCGCCGATGGCGCTGCGTACAACGGTGTGGGTGGTTCGCATCTCGTGCTCTCCTGTGCAGTTGCGATTACGATGACGAGGAGCGGTGATCGGCCGGCCGGCGCCTGCGCGGGTCACCCGTGTGCACCGCCGGGGGTGAGACTGCCGCCCTCGATGCGTTTGCAGGCCCCTCTGGGAACCAGGACGAAGGCGTCGGGGTCGCGGTCCTTGGTGGCCTGGCCGGCGCAGGCGTTGCTGCCGGTGGCGCAGTCGTTCATGTGGGCCTTGTTGATGCCGTAGCACGGGACCATCGGCGGCGGTTTCGCCGCGGCCTGCTGCGCGAACGCAACGGTCCCGGACGCCAGCAGGGCCGCGAGTGCGGTGCGGGAGACCAGACGACTGTCCTTCATGACGTACCTCCGGGGAAAAGGGGCGGTTGGAGACACTTGCGGAAGAAACCGCCCTTGAAGTAAGTTGGGTTTCAAACTCGCCGACACGGAGTCCGCCCGCGCGGCTTGGCGGATTAGTCGGGGGGGCTTGGGAATCCTTACAAGAAGGGCCGACCCGCAAGAAGAGCCGACGGGCGAAGCGCGCTGGCGGATCGGCGATACGGTCGGCGCGACGACGGGAGCGGAGGGCGGATGGATCTGAAGCCGGAGGAGTGGCTGGAGGCGCACGGCGACGCCTTGTATCGCTATGCCCTGGTCCGGACCGGGCAGCGCGATGTGGCCGAAGACCTGGTGCAGGAGACGCTGCTCGCCGCGTGGCGCGGGCGCGACGGGTTCCGCGCCGCCTCCGGCGAGCGTACCTGGCTCTTCGGCATCATGAAGCATAAGATCGACGACCACTTCCGGCGCACGGCGCGCACGGGCGGCGTGCTGCCGGCGCCGGACGAGGATACGGCGGTCGACGAGGAATCGCTGGAGTTCGGCGAGGACGGGAGCTGGCGCACCCGGCCCGGGGTCTGGGGCGGCGACCCCCTGGGTCAGGCCGAGGCCGAGGAGTTCTGGCAGGAACTGCACCGGTGCCTGGAGCGGCTGCCCGTGCGTCTGCGCGAAGGTTTCGTGCTACGCGAGCTGTCGGGGCTGGAGAGCCGTCAGATCTGCGAGGTGCTGGAGATCTCGGAAAACAACCTCTACGTGCTGTTGCATCGGGCGCGCCTGCGCGTGCGCTCGTGCCTCGAGCGGAGCTGGTTCGGCGGCGGGGAGCGGCCGTGATCGGACCGGACTGCCACGACGTGGCCTACCTGCTCTCGCGTGCGCGCGAGTCGCGGCTTACCCGGCGCGAGCGCTGGGCGGTACGCATGCACCTGCTGATCTGCGTCTATTGCCGCCGCTACGCGCGTCAGCTGCGCTGGCTCGAGCAGGCGCTCGCGCGCGTTCGGGGCTCGGGCCGTACCGGCCGTCTCGACGAGGAGGCGCGTGCGCGGATCCGCGCGCGCCTGGATACGCGCGAGGAAACACGCCCCAATCCGCCGGCGGACCGTTAGCCGCCGACCGTCGGCGGCGGATGGGGGCCCCGGAGGGTCCGCCGACCGGGGCAGGTCGCGGGCGGATGACGGGTTTCCGCCCTCACGGGCGGGTATCCGCGGGGGAACGCCCGCGGTACTGCTCCAGCAGCGCCACCGTCCGTCCGGGGAGCGGATAGTGCTCGCCGGAGAGGTAGTAGCGTCCGTCGCTGCGGTGTCCGGTCGCGAAGGAGGTGTCCGCGAGCACCTGCCAGCGCGCGTGCGGCGGGGTGCGCGGCATCGTGAACGCGACCTCCGCGGCGCCGGCGTTGAGGAGCAGCAGCAGATTGCTGTCCCGGACCGGACGCCCGCGCGGGTCCTCCTCGGAGAAGCCGTCCCCCGCAAAGAGCAGGCCGAGATGGCGCAGGTTCGGGCGCTGCCAGTCCGCGGGCGTCATCTCGGTGCCTTCCGAGGTGAGCCAGGTCAGGTCCTTGAGCCCCGAGGCGTTGACGCTGCGGCCTTCGAAGAAGCAGCGGCGCCGGAATACCGGATGGCGCCGGCGCAGGGCGATCAGGTCGCGCACGAAGGCGAGCAGTTCGCGCTGCTCCCCGGCCCGTTCCCAGTCGATCCAGCTCAGCTCGCTGTCCTGGCAGTAGGCGTTGTTGTTCCCCTGCTGGGTGCGGCCGATCTCGTCGCCGGCCAGCAGCATCGGGACGCCCTGGGAGAGCAGCAGCGTGGCGAGCAGGTTGCGCTTCTGGCGATCGCGCAGCGCGCGGATGTGGCGGTTCTGGGTCGGTCCTTCGGCTCCGCAGTTCCAGCTTCGGTTGTCGTTCTCGCCGTCGCGGTTGTCCTCCAGATTGGCCTCGTTGTGCTTGCGCTCGTAGCTGACCAGATCTTCCAGGGTGAAGCCGTCGTGGCAGGTGACGAAGTTGATGCTGGCGTAGGGGCGGCGCCCGCTGTGTTCGTAGAGGTCGCTCGAGCCGGTGAGCCGTGAGGCGAACTCGCCCAGCATGCCGCCGTCCCCTTTCCAGTAGGCGCGCACCGCGTCGCGGTAGCGCCCGTTCCACTCGGTCCACCCGACCGGGAAGTTCCCGACCTGGTAGCCGCCTTCGCCGAGGTCCCAGGGTTCGGCGATGAGCTTGACCTGAGAGAGCACGGGGTCCTGATGAATGATGTCGAAGAACGCACCGAGCCGGTCGACGGCGTGCAGCTCGCGCGCGAGCGCCGAGGCGAGGTCGAAGCGGAAGCCGTCCACGTGCATCTCCAGGACCCAGTAGCGCAGGCTGTCCATGATGAGCTGCAGCACGCGCGGATGCATCATGTTCAAGGTGTTCCCGCAGCCGGTGTAGTCCATGTAGTAGCGCCGATCATCGGCCACGAGGCGGTAATAGGAGGCGTTGTCGATGCCGCGGAACGAGAGCGTGGGTCCCAGGTGGTTGCCCTCGGCGGTGTGGTTGTAGACGACGTCGAGGATGACTTCGATCCCCGCCGAGTGCAGCGTCTTGACCATTGTCTTGAACTCCCCGATGTTTCCGGTCGAGGAGTAGCGCGCGTCCGGGGCGAAGAAGCCGATCGAGTTGTAGCCCCAGTAGTTGTGCAGGCCCTTCTCGACGAGGTGGCGGTCGTCGACGAAGGCGTGGACCGGCATCAGTTCGACGGCGGTGACGCCGAGGTAACGCAGGTGGTCGACCGCCGGCGCGCTCGCGAGGCCGGCATAGGTGCCGCGCAGCCAGGGGGCGACGTCGGGGTGTCGCTTGGTGAAGCCGCGCACGTGCAGTTCATAGATGACGGTGTCGTGCCAGGGGGTGCGCGGCGGGCGGTCGTCGCCCCAGGTGAACGCCGGGTCGATCACGCGGCACTTGGGCATTCCTGCGGCGCTGTTGCGGCGGTCCATCACCGGATTGGTGCCGCCGGCGCCGATGCGGTAGCCGAACAGGGCGTCGCTCCACAGCACAGAGCCGACGATGTCCTTGGCGTAGGGGTCGAGCAGCAGCTTGTTGGGATTGAAATGGTGGCCCTCGGAGGGCGCGTAGCGTCCGTATACACGGTAGCCGTAGAGCAGACCGGGGCGCGCCTGCGGCAGGTAGCAGTGCCACACCTGGTTGGTGCGCCAGCGCATGGGGATGCGCTCGACCTCGCGCCGGCCGCGGCGGTCGAACAGGCACAGTTCGACCTTCTCGGCATGCTCGGAGAACAAGGCGAAGTTGACGCCTTCGCCGTCCCAGGTCGCGCCGAGGGGGTAGGGCTGGCCCGGCCATACGGTGGTCGTGTGCGTGGACATCCTTGAATGCTCCCGTTTCGACCCCATTTAAACACGAGGCGGCGCGGGCGAGTAGCGCGGGGCGTGTGCGTTGCGCCGTACCCGGCGGGCGGGGCGTGCAGGCGTATACTGGGTTGCACCGGTTTCGGGCGCCGCGACGGGCTCGGCCGGGAAGCGGAGCGGGTATCGACCGGTCGGGGACCATGAGTCCGGTCGTGTTCGTTGTTCAGATCAGGTATGGAGGGCATCGAAATGGAGGCACAGGAAGAGAAGGGCTTCGAGCGGGAGCATCCGACCACCGAGCGCGTCGCCGGGGTCGCCCATCAGACGGTCGACCGGCTGGCCGAACGTGCCGCGCACGCCGAAGAGCGGGTGCGGCAGGGTACCGGGCGGGTGGAAGACTACGGACGCGAGACCGTCGATTCGATCTCGCGCTACGTGCACGAGCATCCGCTGGCGAGCCTCGGGATCGCGGCCGCGGCGGGCTTCGTCCTCTCGTCGCTGCTGCGGCGCTGATCTCGTGACGGCGCCGGCGGCGCGGGAGGACGCCGGCACGCCGCCCGGAGGCGCCGAGGGCGCGGCCGAGGCCGGCGGGGTGGTCGCCGCGTTCCTCGACGTCGTTCGTGACGGCTTCGCGCTGGCGGCGGCCGAGGCGCGGCGTGCGGGTGTCGGACTGGCGGTGATGATCGCGCTGGCCCTGGCGGCCGCACTGCTGCTGGTGACGGTGTGGCTGTTGCTCGCCGCCGCCGCGGTCGTGGCGCTCACCGGGCTTGGGGTGCCGACCCCGGGGGCGTTGCTCATCGTTGCCGGCGCAAACCTCGCGGGGGCGGCGGCCCTGGGGTTCGGGGTCCTGTGGTGGAGCCGGCGATTGCTGTTCACCGCTACGCGCCGGCAGTTGGCCGGCGGGCGAAGGAGGCGCGACGATGGCCCGGCGACGGATCGCTGAACTCGAAGCGCGACTGGAAGCCGATCGGGCGCGGTTGCGCGCGGGGCTGAGGGCCGTGCGCGGGCGGCTGGCTTCACCGCCGGCGTTGCTGGCCGCCTTCGGGGGCGGCTTCGCGGCGGCGCGCGCGTGCGGGCGAGGCTCTCCCCGTGGGTCCGGAACCGATTCCGGCGACGCGGAAAACGCGCGGGATGCGGCACGCGCCCCGCTCCTGCGGTGGCTGCCGTGGGGCTGGCTCCTGCGGCGTGCGTGGCGCTGGCTGACGCGGCCGCCCGGCGCGGGCGATTGAATCCGACCCGGCGGGACGGGACAATAGCCGCCGGCGTTCACGAGGTCCACCATGCCCGCTGTCCCGCCCGGCCGGTCGCGGCGCATCGCCGTCGCGCCGATGATGGAATGCACCGACCGCCACTTCCGCTATCTGGCGCGCCTGATCTCCCGGCACACGCTGCTGTACACGGAGATGGTGACGACCGGGGCACTGCTGCACGGCCGCGGTCGCGAACTGGCCTACGATCCCGCGGAGCACCCGCTCGCGCTCCAGCTCGGCGGCAGCGAGCCGGAGGATTTGGCCCGTTGCGCGCGCCGCGCCGCCGCGGCCGGTTTCGACGAGATCAACCTCAATGTCGGCTGCCCGAGCGATCGCGTGCGGGCTGGCCGCTTCGGCGCCTGCCTGATGGCGGAGCCGCACCGGGTGGCGGCGTGCGTGGGCGCGATGCGCGCGGCGGTCGATCTCCCCGTGACGGTGAAGACCCGCATCGGCATCGACGATCGGGATTCCTACGACATGCTGGCGGAGTTCGTCGCCACCGTGGCGCGGGCGGGGTGCGAGACCTTCATCGTCCACGCCCGCAAGGCGTGGCTGCGCGGGCTCAGCCCGAAGGAGAATCGTGAGGTTCCCCCGCTGCGACACGACGTCGTCTATCGCCTGAAGACGGATTTTCCGGAGCTCGAGATCGTCCTGAACGGGGGTCTGCGGACACTGGACGAGGCGGCCGCGGCGCTCGAGCGCGTCGACGGGGTGATGATCGGACGCGCGGCCTATGAAGACCCGTGGCTGCTGGCGGCGGTCGATCGGCGTCTGTTCGGCGATCCCCGGCCACCGGCGCAACGCGACGCCGTGCTGGCCGGCTATGTGGAGTATGCCCGCGATCAGCGGCGGCTCGGGGTCCCGCTCAGCGTGCTGCGGCGCCCCCTGATGGGCCTGTTTCGCGGCCTGCCCGGCGCGCGGCGCTGGCGGCGGGCCCTGACCTGCGGCGCCGCTGCGGAAGCGGCCGGATTCGACGGCATCCGCGCGCTGGCGGCGTCCCTGGAGAGGGCCGGGCGCGTCGCCGGCGAGGCCGGCCGCATCGCGCCGCCGGTTTGACCGCGATCATGGCCGGGGCGCGGATGCGGCGGCAGACTCGCGTGAGGCCCTGGGGCGTGGGAGGGAGCGGGAGCGGATGAAGACGGTGGTTGCGGTGCGTCACGTCGCGTTCGAGGACCTGGGAAGCTTCGCTCCGGTCCTCGAGGAGGCGGGTTACGCGCTCCGTTACCTGGAGGCGGGCGTGGACGACGTGTCCGCGCTCGCGGCGGAGCCGCCGGATCTGTTGGTGGTGCTCGGCGGACCGATCGGAGCCGGTGACGAGGAGGATTATCCCTTTCTCGCGCAGGAGCGCGCAGTGCTCGCGCAACGGCTGGCGCAGTCGCGTCCGACGCTGGGCATCTGTCTGGGCGCGCAGCTGATGGCGCGCGCGCTCGGCGCACGCGTCTATGCGGCGACACGAAAGGAGATCGGCTGGTCGACCCTGAGCCTGACCGCGGCCGGGCAGGCGGGGTGTCTGGCCGAGTTGGGCCCCGACCGTACGCCCGTGCTGCACTGGCACGGCGACACCTTCGATCTGCCCGCGGGGGCCGAGCGCCTCGCGTCGACGGAGGTCTGTCCCAATCAGGCGTTTCGTTACGGGCGTCACGCGCTGGCGCTGCAGTTTCATCCGGAGGTGACCGAACACGGCCTGGAACGCTGGTTCATCGGCCACGCCTGCGAGATCGCCGCCACCGAGGGCATCACCGTCGAACGCCTGCGCCGCGACACGCGGCGCTGGGCGCCGGCGCTGGAGCGCTGCGGGCGGCGCTGCCTGCAACGGTGGCTGCAGGACCTGGAAGCGACCTGCTGACGCGGCGTGCGCCCCCTCGCGGGGCCGACCGCGGTACGGTTGCGCGCTACAGTCGCGCCTGTGGTATGGTGTGCGCGCCCTGCCGCAGGGTGCACGGCATCGCCCCCCGGAACCGCATTTGAGGAACCCCGCTGTTATGCGTATCGGTCATGGATATGACGCCCATGCCTTCGAGGCCGGTCGCGACCTCGTGCTCGGCGGCGTGCGCATTCCGTTCCCGCGCGGACTCGCGGCGCATTCCGACGGGGACGTCGTGGTGCACGCCCTGTGCGATGCGCTGCTCGGCGCCGCCGGGCTCGGCGATCTCGGGCGTCACTTCCCGGACAGCGACCCGCGGTATCGGGGCGCGGACAGCCGCGGGCTGCTGCGCCACATCGTGTCACTCCTGGACGCGCGGGGACTGCGGGTACACAACGCCGATCTCACGGTGGTCGCGCAGGAGCCCAAACTCGCGCCGCACCGCGAGGCAATGGCGGCGAATCTGGCCGCGGACCTCGGCGTGAGCGCGGGGCGTCTCAACCTCAAGGCCACGACGACCGAAGGGATGGGTTTCACGGGGCGCCGCGAGGGCATCGCCGTGCACGCGGTGGTCCTGCTCGAGGAGACCGGTGAACCGGGCGGACCGGGCGAACCGGGCGAACGGGGCGGCGCGCCGTCGCCGCGGGGGGCGTGAGACGGTGCGCCGGGGCGGTCCCGCGCCTGCGCCGCGCGCGAGCGATCCTTCGGGCCCGCCGGTCGGCGCGCCGGCGCCGGAGTTCGAACTCCCGGACCAGAACGGACGCGTACGATCGCTTGCGGAATTGCGCGGGCAGTGGGTGGTCCTCTACTTTTACCCAAAGGACGACACCACCGGATGTACGCGGGAGGCGTGCGCGTTGCGGGACCGTTTCGTCGCCTTCCGGGAGGCGGGGGTGCAGGTGATCGGCGTGAGCCTGGACCGGGTCAAGTCGCACGAGCGGTTCGCGCGCAAGCACGCGCTCCCGTTTCCGATCCTGTCGGATCGCGGCGGATGGGTGGCGCTCGCCTACGGGGTGCGCGGCGGGATCGGGCCGCTGAAGTACGCCAAGCGCGTGACCTTTCTGATCGACCCGCAGGGGCGCATCGCGCGCGTCTACCGCAAGGTCAAGCCCGCCGCCCACGCCGACGAGCTGCTGGCGGACGTGCATGCCCTCCAGTCCCCGGCCGGAGCCGGCCACGGGTGAGGCGAGGGCGGGGCTAATCCCGTTCGATCTCCCGGGTTGACCCCGGCGCGGTCCGGCATTCTCATGGGTGTCGGTAACCGCTGAACACTCAGGAATCCGCCGATATGGATCAGGAAGCGTTGAACCGCCGCTGCGTGGAACTCATGCAACACCCCCGGGTCAAGCTGCAGATGTGGCACCCGCGCATGTTCTGGTACGTGAACCGCGACAACCCGAAACCCGAATCCCTCAAGCGCCCGAAGGTGAACCTCGAGGAACTGGAGGTGATGCTCTCGGCGGCCGCGCTGGAGCCCTCCCAGGCCGCGGCGGCGCTCGAGGCGCGCCTTCCGGGGCGCGCCGACTTCATCGTGCGCGCCGTGCGCAGCGGGCAGCGGCCGCTGCTGGCGCCCGCCTGAGCGCGGCCTCAGACGCGGCGCAACAGGACGTAGAGCGCCCCGGTACCCCCGTCCACCGGGCGGGCGGAACAGAACGCCAGCACGTCCCGGCGCTGCCGCAGCCAGGCGTTGACCTTGCGCTTCAGGACCGGGCCGCCGCTGCGCGAGCCGCGGCCCTTTCCGTGGACGATCCGTGCGCAGCGCACGTCGCGCTCGTGGCAGGCGGCGAGGAAACGGGCCAGCTCCGCCCGTGCGACGGCGGCGGTCATGCCGTGGAGATCGATTTCGGCCCCGGTCGCGAAACGGCCGCGGCGCAGCTTGCGCAGCAGGCGATGCTGCAGTCCCGGGCGCGCGTACCACAGCTCCTCGCCGGTCTCCAGCTCGGCGGCATCGTCGGGTCCGGCGACCAGTTCCTCCAGCACCTCGCGTTCGTCACGCCGCGTCTGGCGGGGATAGGGCGCCGGGCGTCGCGGCGCCGGTTCGACCCGGCCGGCGACGAGCGGGCGCGCGTCCGCCACCGCCTGGCGGAAGAGGTCGCGGTCGCTTTCGCTGAGCGCGGGTCGGAACGGGGGCTTGCGGCTCATCGTGCACTCCCGGGTCGGTATGTTTCCCAGTATACCGGCCGCGCGCCGCATCGGTGCGGGGCCGGGCGAGTGGGCCGGGCGCGCGGATTCCAGTATAGTGGTGCGTCGAGCGCCGGCGGGGCGCCGGGGCGGGTCCGGAAGCCCCGGGGGAGTTCCGGGAACGTTCCGGGCCGTGCGATTGCGCACGGTGCGCGACCGCGTACGCGCGCGTGCCCCCGCGCGGCGTGAGAAACGAGCTCCGGGACCGGCGGCATCGATCCCCGGTCGGCGGTCGGAATATCCGTCCCATGCGTATCCTGATCAGCAACGACGACGGCGTGCAGGCGCCCGGCATCGCGTGTCTCGCCCGCGCACTCGCCGGCATCGCCGAGATCACCGTGGTGGCGCCGGACCGCGATCGCAGCGGTGCCAGCAACTCCCTGACCCTCGACAGTCCGCTGCGCGCGAGCGTGCGCGAAGACGGATTCATCTCCGTCGAGGGGACCCCGACCGACTGCGTGCACCTGGCGATCACGGGGCTGCTCGATCAGGAGCCGGACATGGTGGTCTCGGGCATCAACGCCGGCGCCAACCTCGGCGACGACGTGCTCTACTCGGGCACCGTGGCGGCGGCGACCGAGGGCCGTTTCCTCGGCCTGCCCGCGATCGCCATCTCCCTCGTCGGCGCCGCCGCGCTGCACTACGACACCGCGGCGCGGGTGGCGCTGTATCTGGTCGAACGCCTGCGGGCCGATCCGCTGCCCGCCGATACGATTCTCAATGTGAACGTGCCGGACCGCCCGTGGGAGGAACTCGCCGGTTTCCAGGCCACGCGCCTCGGTCATCGTCACAAATCGGCCCCGGTGGTACGCGCCAGCGATCCGCGCGGGCGTCCGATCTACTGGGTGGGGCCGCCGGGCGAAGGCCAGGACGCGGGTCCGGGGACCGATTTCCACGCGGTCGCCGGCGGGCATGTGTCGATCACGCCGTTGCAGGTCGACATGACGCGCTACGCGGCATTGGAGAAGGTCGCCGGCTGGCTCGGGACGCGGTGACCGGGTGGACGGTTCGCGCGGCATCGGCATGACGTCGCAGCGGACCCGCGACCGGCTCGTGCGCCGGCTGCGGGCCGAGGGCATCGCGGACGCGCGGGTCCTCGATGCGATCGCGCGCACGCCGCGCCACCTGTTCGTCGACGAGGCCCTCGCCAGCCGCGCCTACGAGGACACCGCGCTTCCGATCGGCTACGGTCAGACCATCTCCCAGCCCTACATCGTGGCGCGCATGACCGAGGCGATCATGGCCGCGCCGGCGCCGGAGAAGGTGCTCGAGATCGGCACCGGCTGCGGCTACCAGACCGCGGTGCTGGCGTCGCTGGTCCCCAAGGTCTACACGGTGGAGCGCATCGGTGCGCTCCTCGAGCAGGCGCGGCGCCGGCTGCGGGCCCTGGGCGTGCGCAACGTGCGCTACCGCCACGGCGACGGGGCGCAGGGGTGGCCCGAGCAGGCGCCGTTCGACGCCATCCTGGTGGCGGCGGCCCCGGACGAGATCCCGCCCGCCCTGCTGGAGCAGCTCGCCCCGGGCGGGCGGCTGGTGATTCCCACCGGTCCCCCCGGCGGCCAGTGGCTCCTGGAGGTGGTGCGCACGGCGGAGGGCTTCGAGCAGCGCACCCTCGGGGCGGTGAGCTTCGTGCCGCTGCGCGGGGGTGCCGAGCCGTGACGCCGTTTCGCAGCCTCTACGACCGGGTGATGGCCTGGGCCGCGCATCGGCACGCGCCCCGTTACCTGGCGGCGGTGAGCTTTGCGGAGGCCTCGTTCTTTCTGGTTCCTCCCGATGTCATGTTGGCGCCCATGGCAATGGCGCGGCCCGCGCGCTGGTGGCGCCTGGCGCTGTTGACGACGGTCGCCTCGGTCCTCGGCGCGTTGCTGGGGTATCTGATCGGCCACTTCGCGATCGACGCGGCGGCGCCGTGGATCCACCGCCTGGGGTATTGGCCGGCGTATCTGCGCGTGCAGGGGTGGTTCGCGCACTGGGGTTTCTGGGCGGTGCTGCTGGCCGGGTTCTCGCCGGTCCCGTACAAGCTGTTCACGATCGCGGCCGGCGCGGTGGGCATGCCGCTCGCCCCCTTCGTCGTCGCCTCGCTGGTGAGCCGCGGGGCGCGATTTTTCCTGGTCGCGGGGCTGATGGCGCGGGGCGGTGCGCGTATGCAGCGTGTGATCCGCGATTCCGTCGAGGGCGTGGGCTGGCTGCTCCTCGGGGTGGGGGTGCTGGCCTATCTGCTGTTGCGCGCCTGATGTCGCGCGCGCGCACGGTGGGGAGGGCGTGGCCGCGGTGGCTCGCGGCGACGTTGCTCGTGCTGGTATCCGGCTGCGCGGCCCCGGCCGGTTATCACTCCCTCGGGTATCTCGAGCGCCCCGGCGTCTACGTGGTGCGCCGCGGGGATACCCTGTATTCCATCGCCTGGCGCTACGATCTGGACTATCGCGCCGTCGCCGCCTGGAACGGGATCCGCAGGCCCTACCGGATCTTTCCGGGCGAGCGGCTGCGCCTGACCGCACCGGCGCGGCGGCGTTCCCGTCCCGCTCGGCGGGCGGGCGCCCCGCCGCCCCCCGCGGCGAACGCGCGGCGGGCCCCGCGCTGGCGGTGGCCCACGGCCGGGCGCGTGGTGGGGGCGTTTGGTGCCGGCGGTGCGGGGGGGATCGACGTGCGCGGACGCCTCGGCCAGCCGGTCGATGCGGCCGCCGCCGGGCGGGTCGTCTACGCCGGGAGTGGACTCCCCGGCTACGGCAAGCTTATCATCATCAAGCACAACGACAATTATCTCAGTGCGTACGGCTACAACCGGCGCCTGCTGGTCGGTGAGGGGCAGCGGGTGAGGGCGGGGCAGCCGATCGCGGAGATGGGCGCCGTAGGCGGGCAGGGGCCGCTCCTGCACTTCGAGATCCGCCGCGACGGCCGGCCGGTCGATCCGCTGCGGCTGCTGCCGCGGCGGTGAGGTCGTTCCCGGTGCCGCGGGTGTGCGGTAACGGGAGCGGGGGCGGAGGAGGCGAAGCGATGCGTCGCTACGATCCGTTCGACGGGTGCCGCACGGGCGGCGCGCCCGGGCCCGGCCGCAACCGGCGGCGGGCCGGGCAGCGCACGGCCGCGGAAGCCGACCGGCCCGACACCGTGGAGGAAGGCGTCGAGGAGCCCGTCGTTCCCGCGGCGCCCGAAGGTCCCACCGTCGATGCCACGCAACTCTACCTCAGCAAGATCGGCTTCTCGCCGCTGCTCAGCGCCGAGGAGGAAGTGCGCTACGCGCGTCTTGCGCAGCGCGGGGACGAGGCCGCACGCCGGCGCATGATCGAGAGCAATCTGCGGCTCGTGGTCAAGATCGCCAAGCGCTACATGAACCGCGGCCTGCCGCTGCTCGACCTGATCGAGGAGGGCAACCTCGGCCTGATACACGCCGTCGAGAAGTTCGACCCGGAGCGCGGCTTCCGTTTCTCCACCTATGCGACGTGGTGGATCCGCCAGGGGATCGAGCGGGCGCTGATGAACCAGACCCGCACCATCCGTCTGCCCATCCACGTGGTCAAGGAGATCAACCTCTACCTGCGCGCCGCGCGCCATCTGGCCCAGCGTCTCGACCGCGAACCGACCCCGCAGGAGATCGCCGAGTTGCTGGATCGCCCGGCGCAGGAGGTGCAGCGTGCCCTGGGACTCAACGAGCGCACGGCCTCCGTCGACTCCCCGGTCGGCGACGACATGGAGCGCTCGTTGCTCGACACCCTGCCCGACGAGAACAACCCGGACCCCTGCGAGCTGATCGAGGACGAAGATGTCCTCGTCAACCTGGATCAGTGGATGCGCACCCTGGACGCACGTCAGCGCGAGGTCGTCACGCGCCGCTTCGGCCTGCTCGGTTACGAGAAGGCGACGCTCGAGGAGGTCGGCCGGGAGATCGGCCTGACGCGCGAGCGCGTGCGCCAGATCGAACTCGAGGCCCTGCAACGGCTGCGCCGACTGCTCGAGAACGCGGGGATCTCCTCGGCGGTGCTGCGCTGAGTCCGCGGCCCTCAGATCATCAGCAGCGCGGCCACCACGCGCCGCCCTTCGGCGCTGAGGATATTGAAGGTGCGGCAGGCCGCCGGGGTATCCATGATCTCGATCCCGATCCCGCGGGCGTGGACGGCGGCCAGCACCTGCGGGTGCGGGAAGCGCTGGCGCGCACCGGTGCCGAGCAGCACGATCTCCGGGTCCAGCGCGAGCAGGGGTTCGACGGCCGGCGCCGCGAGGTCCTCGAAGCGCTCCGGCGGCCAGTCCGGGATGATACGGTCGGGGCTGAGGATCAGACTGCGGGTGAACACACGGTCGCCGACGGTAATCCGCCCCGGGTCGTAGGCGCGCACCCGATGAGTCCCGTCGCCGGTCTCGAGACTGAGCTGCATCCGTTCCCTTCCCTCCGCGCCGGATAGTATAACGCCGGTGTCGGCCGTCGCCGGCGGGCGCATTGACACGGACCGCGGCGTCTCTTACATTCCCATTTTATTAACAGTCGGTTAGGTCGAACTCCCGGCGGCGGCCGCGGGGGCGTGATCGGGCCGGCGACGCGCGGTGTGCGTGACGGGACCCTCCCGGCGGGAGGGCGGAACCTCGGCCCGGACCAATGCCTTGCAGGACGACTTCCCCAGGATCAAGCGTCTTCCACCCTACGTCTTCAACATCGTCAACGAGCTGAAGGCGCAGGCGCGCGCGCGCGGCGAGGACATCGTCGATTTCGGCATGGGCAACCCCGACCGGCCCACGCCGCGACATATCGTCGAGAAGCTCGTCGAGGTGGCCCGGCGCGAGGATACCCACCGTTACTCGCTCTCGCGCGGCATCCCGCGCCTGCGCCGCGCCATCTGCAACTGGTACCGCACCCGCTACGGGGTCGACCTCGACCCCGAGACCGAGGCGATCGTCACCATCGGCTCGAAGGAGGGGCTGGCGCACCTGGCCCTGGCCACCGTGGGGCCCGGCGATGCGGTGCTGGTGCCCAACCCGGCCTATCCGATCCATCCCTACGGCTTCGTCATCGCCGGGGCGGACATCCGCCACGTGCCGCTGGTTCCGGGCGTGGACTTCTTCGCCGAGCTGGAAAAGGCGATCCAGGATTCCTGGCCGCGGCCGAAGATGCTGGTGTTGAACTTCCCCTGCAACCCGACCACCCAGTGCGTGGACCTGGAGTTCTTCCGCAAGGTCGTGGCGGTGGCGCGCGAGCACGGGATCTGGGTGATCAACGACCTCGCCTACGCCGATCTGGTCTTCGACGGCTATACCGCACCGTCCGTCCTGCAGGTGCCGGGGGCGGCGGAGGTGGCGGTGGAGTTCTTCACGCTCTCGAAGAGCTACAATATGCCCGGGTGGCGCGTGGGCTTCATGTGCGGCAACCGGGAACTGGTGGCGGCGCTCGCGCGCATGAAGTCCTATCTCGACTACGGGATGTTCACCCCCATCCAGGTGGCGGCGATCGCCGCCCTCGAGGGACCGCAGGAGTGCGTGCGCGAGATCGCCGAGACCTACCGGCGCCGGCGCGACGTGCTCTGCGACGGCCTCAACGCCGCCGGCTGGGCCGTCGAGCCGCCGCAGGCCACCATGTTCGTGTGGGCGCCGATCCCGGAGCGTTACCGGGCGCTGGGCTCGCTCGAGTTCTCCAAGAAACTCCTTGCCGAGGCCAAGGTCGCGGTCTCGCCGGGGATCGGCTTCGGCAGCTATGGGGACGACCACGTGCGCTTCGGACTGATCGAAAACGAACACCGGACCCGCCAGGCGGTGCGCTGCATCCGCGACATGTTCCGCGCCGACGGGCGGCGCGCCGCGGCCGGGGGCGGGGCGTGAAGCCGGTCAACGTCGGTCTCCTGGGACTGGGGACGGTGGGCGGGGGCACGGTGAATGTGCTGCAGCGCAACGCCCACGAGATCACCCGCCGCGCCGGGCGCGGGATCCGCGTGAGCTGCGCGGCGGCGCGCGACCTCAACCGCCCGCGTCATTGCAACACGGAGGGGATCCGGCTCAGCGTCGATCCGTACTCCGTAGTCGACGATCCCGAGGTGCAGATCGTCGTCGAGCTGATCGGCGGCGTGGAGCTGGCGCGCGAGCTGATCCTGCGGGCGATCGCCAACGGCCGTCACGTGGTGACCGCCAACAAGGCGCTCATCGCACTCCACGGCAACGAGCTGTTCGCCGCGGCGCGCGAGCGCGGTGTCATGGTCGCCTTCGAGGCGGCGGTCGCCGGCGGCATCCCGATCATCAAGGCCGTGCGCGAGGGGCTCGCGGGCAACCGCATCGAGTGGCTGGCCGGGATCATCAACGGCACCTGCAACTACGTCCTCACCGCGATGCGCGACGAGGGCCGTGAGTTCGACGAGGTCCTGGCTGACGCTCAGCGCCTCGGCTACGCCGAGGCCGATCCGGCCTTCGACGTCGACGGCATCGACGCCGCGCACAAGCTCACCATCCTCGCCTCCATCGCCTTCGGCATCCCGCTGCAGTTCGAGCGCCTGCATGTGGAGGGGATCCGTCACATCGCCCGCACCGATGTCGTCTACGCGGAGGAACTCGGCTACCGGATCAAGCACCTGGGCTTCGCGCGCACCACGACGCAGGGAATCGAGCTGCGCGTGCACCCGACGCTGATCCCGTACCGCCGGCTGATCGCCAACGTCGACGGGGTCATGAACGCGATCCTGGTCAAGGGCGATGCCGTCGGCCCGACGCTCTACTACGGCGCCGGGGCCGGCGCCGAGCCGACCGCATCGGCGGTGGTGGCCGATCTGGTCGATGTCGTGCGCGCGCTCACCTCGGACCCCGAGAACCGCGTGCCGCACCTCGCCTTCCAGCCCGACGCCTTGGCCGATACGCCGATCCTGCCCATGGAGGCGGTGGAGACGGCGTATTATCTGCGCCTGCAGGCGCTCGATCGGCCCGGTGTGCTCGCGGACGTGACCCGCATCCTGGGCGAGCGCGGGATCAGCATCGAGGCCATGGTGCAGAAGGAGCCGGTCGAGGGACAGGACGACGTCCCGGTGATCCTGCTCACCCAGCGCGTGCGCGAAGGGCAGATGAACGACGCCATCCAGCACATCGAGCGCCTCGACTCGGTCACCGCCCCGGTGACCCGCATCCGGGTGGAGGGGCTCGGGCGCTGAGGCCCGTCGCCCGCGTGACCGTCACAATCCGGCGGCGCCGGCGGGGCCGGCGCAGCGCCGCGGAGGAGTGCATACGATGCCGTTTCGTCCCCGCTACACCGGGCTGATCGACAAGTACCGCGACCGTCTCCCGGTGCGCGACGACACCCGCGTCATCAGCCTCGGCGAGGGCAACACGCCGCTGATCCGCCTCAATCACGTCCCCGGAGACATCGGTTGCGCGATCGACCTCTACGTCAAGTACGAGGGGCTCAATCCGACCGGTTCCTTCAAGGACCGGGGGATGACGATGGCGGTGACCAAGGCGGTCGAGGAGGGCAGCCGCGCGGTGATCTGCGCGAGCACCGGCAACACCTCGGCCTCGGCCGCCGCCTACGCCGCGCGCGCCGGCATCCGCGCCTTCGTCCTCATTCCCGAGGGCAAGATCGCGCTCGGCAAACTGGCGCAGGCGATGATGCACGGGGCGGTGGTGCTGCAGATCCGGGGCAACTTCGACGCCGGGATGCGCCTGGTCAAGGAGGTCGCCGCCGAGGCCCCGGTGACCATCGTCAATTCGATCAACCCGTTCCGTCTCCAGGGGCAGAAGACCGCCGCCTTCGAGATCATCGAGGAGCTGGAGTGCGCGCCGGACTACCACTGCCTGCCGGTGGGCAACGCCGGCAACATCAGCGCGCACTGGCTCGGCTATCGCGAGTACTACGAGCACGGTATCGTCAACAGCCGGCCGGTGATGGTCGGCTATCAGGCGAGCGGCGCCGCGCCGTTCCTGCGCGGGGCGATGGTCGACCATCCGGAGACCGTCGCCACCGCCATCCGCATCGGACACCCGCAGTCCTGGGACAAGGCCTGGACGGCGCAGAAGGAGTCCGGCGGCTGGTTCGACGAATGCAGCGACGAGGAGATCCTCGCCGCCCAGCGCCTGCTCGCCGGGCGCGAGGGGATCTTCTGCGAACCGGCTTCCGCCACCTCGGTGGCCGGCGCGCTGCGCGACGCCCGCGCCGGGCGCATCCCGGCCGGGAGCAAGGTCGTGTGCACGCTCACGGGCCACGGGCTCAAGGACCCGGACATCGCGATCGCCCAGTGCGGCGATCGCGTGACGACCGTCCCGGCGGAACTCGAGGCGGTGCGCGGCGCCATCCTCGACCGGCTGGAGTAGAGGTGCGATGTTCCGGCGGCGCACGCGCGGCGCCGGGACCGGGGCCGGCGCCCCGGTGACCGTGCTGTTCGTGCCGGGTCTCGCCCGGGGGCCGGCCGCGCTCGGGGACGACCTCTCTCCGCCGGGTCCGGGCGCGGTCCGGGCTTCGACTCCGACGCTGCCCGCGCTCGGTACCCTATTGGCGGCCGCGACGCCGGTCGCGGTCCCGGTCGCGGGTGAGACGGCGACGCTGCTGCACCTGTTCGGGCTCCCGGACGCCGTGGCGGGCGCCGCGGCCGGTGCCGCCTACTGCCGGATGGGGGAGGACACGCCTCCCGAATCGGGCTCCCGGGGTTGGTGGCTGCGCGCGGATCCGGTCCACCTCGAGGCCGACCGCGACGCCCTCGTCCTGCGCCCCGGGGTGGTGCCGACGGCGGCGGAGGCGGGGGCGATGGCGGACGGTCTGAACCGCGAGTTGTTCGGCCCGGCGGGGATGGCGCTGGAGGTCTGCGCGCCCGGGCGCTGGTACCTGAGCCTGTCCGGCGACCCTCGGATCCGCACGGTGCCGCCGGGCGAGCCGGAGGCCGCCGCCGCGGCACCGGGCCTGCCGCAGGGGCCGGGGGCCCGGTGCTGGCGCCGGTTGCTCAACGAGGCGCAGATGCTGCTGCATGCGGACCCCGCCAATGCGACGCGGGTGCGCAACGGGCTGCCGCCCGTCAACAGCCTGTGGTTTTGGGGGGCGGGGACCGCCGCGGCGCTCCCAGAGCGCAGGGGGCGGGTCTTCGGTGGCGGTGCGTTGGGGCGGGGCCTTGCCCGCTGCGCCGGGGTGCCTCACCATCCGTCGGTCGCGGCGGCGGCGCACGACGCGCTCGCCACCGACCCGGGGGAATGGTATCTCATCGTATGCGGCGCGTTGCGGGCGGCATGGGAACGCGGCGACCGGCAGGCGCAGGCCGCGGCACTCGATGCGCTGGAACGGGACTGGTTCGTGCCGCTGTGCACGCGCCTGCGTGCGGAGCGGGGCCTGCAGGTCCGGTTGTACACGGGCGACGGGCGGGCCTGGGTCCTGGGGCGACCGGGGCGCTGGCTCCGGGAGGCGGCACGGCGGCGCGCATTGGATGAATTCTTCCTAATTAACCAATGAATACGTAAAACTGATAATGTTGTACTTAAGAATCTGGGTGGTCTGATGGCGGGTGCAGGTCCGCGGATCGTGCGGCGCGCATCCGGGCGCGGCGACGCGTTGCCGGACGACCTGCACCCGGTGTTGCGGCGTGTCTATGCCGCACGCGGCCTGCGCGGCCCCGAGGAACTGAGCCTCTCGCTCGACCGGCTGCTCGCGCCGGAGGCCGTGTACGGAATGGAGGCGGGCGCAGAGCTGCTCGCCGGGGCCGTGCAGTCGGGCGCCCGCATCCTGCTGGTCGGCGACTTCGACGCCGACGGCGCCACGAGCTGTGCGGTCGGCGTCCTGGGGCTCCGCGCCCTGGGCGCCGAGACGGTGCATTACCTGGTTCCGAATCGTTTCGAGTACGGGTACGGCTTGAGCCCGGAACTGGTCACGGTCGCCGCCGATTGGCGGCCGGACCTGCTGGTGACGGTCGACAACGGCACGGCCAGCCGCGCCGGGGTTCTCGAGGCGCAGCGACGGGGGATCCGGGTGCTGGTGACCGACCATCACCTGCCCGCGCCCGAATTGCCGCCGGCGGATGCGATCGTCAATCCCAATCTGGTGGAAGGATCGGCCGCGCGCAACCTCGCGGGCGTGGGGGTGATCTTCTACGTCCTGCTCGCGGTGCGCGCACGCCTGCGCGCGGCGGGCTGGTTCCGGCGCCGCGGCATCGAGCCCCCCAAGCTCGCGGCGTTGCTCGACCTGGTGGCGCTCGGGACCGTCGCGGATCTCGTCCCGCTCGACTACAACAACCGCATCCTCGTCGCCCAGGGGCTGGCCCGGATCCGTGCGGGGCGCTGCCGCCCGGGGCTGGCGGCCCTGCTGGATATCGCGGGGCGCCGCCGCCGCGCCGCGGTGGCCGCCGATCTCGCCTTCGCCGCCGCGCCGCGGCTCAACGCCGCCGGGAGACTGGAGGACATGGCGCTCGGCATCGAGTGCCTGCTCGCCGCCGATACGGATGCGGCACAGGCGATGGCCGCGCGCCTGGACGCGTTCAACCGCGAGCGCCGCGCGATCGAGCACGAGATGCACGCGCAGGCCCTGGAGACGCTCGAGAGCCTGCCGCGCGAGGGACCGGAGGAGGAAGGCCTGCCTGCCGGCCTGTGCCTGTTCGATCCGCGCTGGCACCAGGGGGTGATCGGCATCCTCGCCGCGCGCATCCGCGAGCGGTTCCACCGCCCGGTCATCGCGCTGGCGCCGGCGGGGGACCTGCTCAAGGGGTCGGCGCGCTCGGTGCCCGGCCTCCATATCCGCGACACGCTCGAGGCGGTGGCGGCGCGCAACCCGGGGATCATCGAACGCTTCGGGGGCCACGCGATGGCCGCGGGACTCACTCTCGCGCCGGATCGGCTCGCGGCGCTGCAGGCGGCGTTCGCCGCCGAGGTCGACCGGCGCCTGGCACCGGAGGATCGCGGCGGGACCCTGCTTACCGACGGCGCGCTGGCGGCCGCGGAACTCGACCTCGGGACGGCGCAGGCGCTGCGCGAGGCCGGTCCCTGGGGGCAGGGCTTCCCGGAGCCGCGCTTCGACGGCGAGTTCGAAGTCCTCGACCAGCGGGTGGTCGGTGAGGCGCACCTCAAGCTCACCGTCCGGCCGCTGGACGGCGCGCGCTGCGTCGACGCCATCGCGTTCCGCACCCCCGCCCCGGAGCGGGCGCTGTGCCGCGTGCGCCTGGCCTATCGGCTGGACGTCAACGAGTACCGCGGAAGCCGCAGCGCGCAGCTCCTCGTCGAGCGCATCGAGGCGCTGTAGGCGCGGCGGACGAGTGGTGTATCATGGCGCGCCGGACGCCGGCCGGGCCGCGGCCGCGCGCGGCCTGGAGATCGCATCCGCCATGCTGGAAGTCAATCCCGTACTGCATCACGTCGAAGACCTGGAAGGACGCCTCGACGTCCTTAGGGGGTATCTTTGACTACGATGCGCGGCGCGAGCGCCTGGCGGAGGTCCGGCGCGAACTCGAGCAACCCGAGGTCTGGCAGGACCCGGAACGCGCGCAGGCCCTCGGTCGCGAGCGCGCGCGCCTCGAAGAGGAGGTCGGCGTCATCGACGAGGTGGGCGCCGGGCTGCGCGAGGCCCGCGAGCTGCTCGAACTGGCGGCCGCCGAGGACGACGGCGAGACCTTGGAGGCGGTGACGCGCGACCTGGAGCGCGCCGAGGAGCGTGTGGCGGCCCTGGAGTTCCGCCGCATGTTCTCCGGCGAGATGGACGCCAAAAACGCCTTCCTCGACATCCAGTCGGGTTCCGGCGGCACCGAGGCGCAGGACTGGGCCGAGATGCTGCTGCGCATGTACCTGCGCTGGGCCGAGCGGCGCGGTTTCACTACCGAGCTGATCGAGGTCTCGCCGGGCGAGGTCGCGGGCATCAAGAGCGCGACGGTCAAGGTCGAGGGGGCCTATGCCTACGGCTGGCTGCGCACCGAGACCGGTGTGCACCGCTTGGTGCGTAAGTCGCCGTTCGATTCGGGCAACCGCCGGCATACCTCGTTCGCGGCGGTGTTCGTCTCGCCCGAGGTGGACGACGACCTCGAGGTCGAGATCAACCCGGCCGATCTGCGCATCGACGTCTATCGTGCCAGCGGTGCGGGCGGCCAGCATGTCAACCGCACCGAATCGGCGGTGCGCATCACCCATCACCCGACCGGGATCGTGGTACAGTGCCAGAACGATCGCTCGCAGCACAAGAACAAGGCGACGGCCATGAAACAGCTCAAGGCCAAGCTCTACGAGCTGGAGATGCAGAAGCGCCGTGCCGCGCAACAGGCGGTGGAGGACAGCAAGGCCGACATCGGCTGGGGCAGCCAGATCCGCTCCTACGTGCTCGACCAGTCGCGGATCAAGGACCTGCGCACCGGGGTCGAGACGGGCAATCCGCAGGCGGTGCTCGACGGCGACCTCGACGCCTTCATCGAGGCCAGCCTGAAGGCGGGGGTATAGCGCCCGCGCGCGGCCGGCGGCGGGACGGGGCGTGATGGACGAGAGCGACGACAACCGGCTGATCGCCGAACGGCGGGCGAAGCTCGCGGCGCTGCGCGCGCGCGGCCCCGCCTTCCCCAACGACTTCCGCCGCGACGCCCTCGCCGCCGACCTGCATCGGGTGTTCGGTGCGATGGACGCCGACCGTCTCGAGGTCGAGGCGCCGCGCGTTCAGGTGGCCGGGCGCATGATGGCCAAGCGCGTCATGGGCAAGGCGAGCTTTCTGCACCTGCAGGACATGAGCGGGCGGATTCAGGCCTTCCTGCAACGCGACGCATTGCCCGAGGGCGTCTACGCCGATTTCAAGACCTGGGACGTGGGTGACATCGTCGGCGTCGAGGGGCGGCTGTTCCGCACCCGTACCGGGGAGCTGACGGTGCGTGCCGAACGGGCGCGGCTGCTGGTCAAGGCACTGCGTCCGCTGCCGGAGAAATTCCACGGCCTGACCGATCAGGAGCTGCGCTACCGGCGGCGCTACGTCGACCTGGTCATGAACGAGTCGACGCGCCGTATCTTCCGCCTGCGCAGCGAGATCGTGCGCTTCCTGCGCCATTTCCTGGATCGGCGCGGTTTCATCGAGGTCGAGACGCCGATGATGCAGGCGGTGCCCGGGGGGGCGACGGCGCGGCCCTTCGTGACCCACCACAACGCCCTGGACATGGATCTCTATCTGCGCATCGCCCCCGAGCTGTATCTCAAGCGGCTGGTGGTCGGCGGCCTCGAGAGGGTCTACGAACTCAACCGCAACTTCCGCAACGAAGGCGTGTCGACGCGGCACAATCCCGAGTTCACGATGCTGGAGTTCTATCAGGCCTACGCCGGCTACGAGGACCTGATGGACCTGACCGAGACCTTGCTGCGCGATATGGCCGTCGCCCTGCTCGGGAGCGCCGTGGTGCGTTATCAGGGCCGCGAGTACGACCTCGGCCGCCCGTTCCGGCGCCTGACGGTGCGGGCGGCGTTGCGGGAGTTCAATCCGGAACTGGCCGGCGCCGCGGTCGACGATGCGCAGGCCCTGCGCGGTCTGTGCGCCCGCCACGGGCTCCCCATCGACCCCCGTCACGGCGTCGGGCGCATGCAGATGGAATTGTTCGAGAAGACGGTGGAGCCGAATCTCGACGATCCGACCTTCATCACCGCCTATCCGACCGAGGTCTCGCCCCTGGCGCGGCGCAACGACGCCGATCCCACGGTCACGGACCGCTTCGAACTCATCGTGGGCGGGCGCGAGATCGCCAACGGCTTTTCGGAGTTGAACGATCCCGAGGACCAGGCCGAGCGCTTCCGCCTGCAGGCGCAGGAGAAGGCCGCGGGCGACGAGGAGGCGATGCACTACGACGCGGACTACATTCGGGCGCTGGAATACGGGTTGCCGCCGACGGCGGGCGAGGGCATCGGTGTCGACCGGCTGGTGATGCTGTTCGCCGACGCACCCTCGATCCGCGACGTGTTGTTGTTTCCCCATATGCGCCCGGAGTGACCCGGCGGTAGGCGGGCGGCAAGCGGGAGGTGAGCGGGCGGTGGACCGGCGTTCGACCGCGCGGGAGGCGCCGGGGGGCGGGCTCAGGCCTCCAGCAGGCGCTGGACCTCTTCGATCTCCTCGCTGCCCTCGGTGATCTCCACGACGCTCACGTCGGTATCGATGCCGAGACGGCGGAAAGCCGGGACGGTGGACCAGTCGACCTGGGAGTGGGGATGGGTGCCGCCGAGATAGCTCTGCAGGTTCGCGACCAGGACGACGTCGACGAGGTCCGGCGGCCCGTCGGGGTCGCGCTGCAGGTCCTCGTGCTCGGCGGCGACCGCGACCAGGCTCGGGGGAAACCCCCAGGAGGTGAGGATGTGCGCGCCGATGCGCGGGTGGTGCTCGGCCACGAGCCGGTCGAGGGTGATCATGTCGCCCAGCAGACGCGGGTCGTCCTCGGCGCGGGTGAGGATCGGCAGCGCGCCGACGTCGTGCAACAGGCCCGCGAGCATCGCCTGATCCGGCGAGAGGCCAGGGACGCGGGCGGCGAGCACGCGCGCGATGGCCGCGACCTGGACGTTGTGCTCCCAGAGGGCGCGCAGACGCCGGTCGAGGAAGTCCGTCGTCGCCTGGAACATCTGCTTCATGACCAGGCTGGTGACGAGGTTGCGCACCAGGGCGTTGCCGAGACGCGAGACCGCCATCGGCAGGCTGTCGATCGGTTTCGAGGCACGGTAGAGCGGCGAGTTCACGACCTGGATCAGGCGCGCGGAGAGCGCGGCGTCGGTGGCGATGAGGTCGGCGGTCTGACGCGCATTGGTCTTGCCGTTCTCCACTGCGTCGCGGACCCGTAGCGCAACCTCCGGGAGCGTCGGCAGTTCGAAGCGGTTCTGCTCCAGGTCGGCGACGAGCGAGGAGAGGAAGGATTCCGGGGATGTCAAGCGTTGGTCCTCACGTGCCGGGCGATCTCTGCCTCACCGTAGCGGCCGGCGCCGCGGATTTTTGAGGGCGGCACCTGAATCGCCCGCTCAGGGCGCAGCGGGTCCACCGGCTTCCTCCTCGAGGGGGTAGGGCAGGGGGCGGGCGAGCAGCAGCGGCCCCGCGGCGTCCCAGAGGCGGACTTCGCCCGCGGCGCTCGCGATCTGCACGACGGCGAGGAGGAGATATCCGCCGTCCGGGGCCGGCGCCGCGTCGACCACGGCCCCCACGTCGGTCCCGGCGCCGGTATCGGGTGCGAACAGGGGGTCGCCCGGGCGCGGCTCGCGTGCGGCGGCCGCGTGGGCGAGGATCATGTGGCGCTTGAGCTTGCCCAGATACTGCATCCGGGCGACCACCTCCTGGCCCGGATAGCAGCCCTTGCGGAAGCTCACGCCGTCGACGCGATGCAGGTTGGCCATCTGCGGCACGAAGCGCCCGGCGGTCTCGGGATGGACGACGGGCAGCCCGGCCTGGATCTCGAGCAGGCGCCACACCGCGGCTCCCACCGGGGCGGCGTGCACGTTCAGGGAATCCCAGATCCCGCGCATTGCCGCGGGCGGCGCGTAGATCTCGAAGCGGGGGTGCACCCCGGGGACCCCCACGATCGTCGCTTCACGGCTCTGCAGCACCCGGCCGGCGCCGGACGGCGCGGCGCCTGCCGCCGCCGCCACGAGTTCCTCCGCCCGCGGGCCGCTGACCCCGACGCGCGCGAGCTCCGCGTCCACCTCCAGGCTCACGCGCGAGCGCAACACGAAGCGGCGCAGACGATCCACGACGGACTCGGTCAGTGCGCCCGGCAGGCGCAGCCGGTACTCGTCGCCGCGCCGGAACAGGCGCAGAACGGCCAGCATCCGACCCTTCGGGTCGCAGTAGGCGGCAAGACGCGAGTCCCCGGGGCCCAGTCCCGCCACGTCGTTGGTCAACTGGGCGTGCAGGAAGGCGCCGGCGTCCTCGCCCCGGGCCGCGATGAGGCCGTAGTGGGAGAGGTCGCAGAACACGTTGCCGGTGACCGCCATACGGCGTTCCCGCTCGGGGTTGCCGAAGTCGGCCACCGTGCCGTCGTCGAACTCCGCCCCCGCGTCGCGGAGAAAGTCGCGCCAATCCGCATCCATCGACCGGGTCGCCTCCAGGTCCGTCGCCGACGCTCCAGTCTACCGCGCGCGGGGTACGACGCAAGGAGCGCGTGTCCGCCCCGTTCTGGACAGACCGACATGGCAAGGCTTACTGTATCGACAGGCCGCGGTGCCGACCCGAACGGGCGGCCCGTTGCGGAGAGGGACCAGACGCGTGCGGAGCGATGATCCACGACCGGTGGCGCTGAACCTGTTGCGTATCCGCTTTCCGGCTCCCGCGGTGCTCTCGATCCTCCACCGTATCGCGGGCCTGCTGTTATTCCTCGGGGTCCCGCTCGCCGTCTATCTGATGGAGCTTTCGCTTTCCGGGCCGGCCGGTTTCGCACGCGCGGAGGCGCTGCTCGCCGCGCCGGCACTGCGGTTCGCGGGATTGGTGATTCTCTGGGCCTTCAGCCACCACCTCCTGGCCGGGGTGCGTCATCTGCTGCTGGATCTCGATATCGGGATCTCAAAGGCCGCCGCGCATGCCAGTGCCTGGTTCGTCAACCTCGCCGCAGCCGGGGTCGTCGTGGCGTATCTGGGATACCTCGGAGGGTTGTGGTGAGCGCACGCAACCACGGCCTGCGCGGGTGGGTCCTGCAGCGGCTCACGGCGCTCTATCTGGCGCTGTTCCTGCTGTATCTGCTCGTGCATCTGTCGGTATCCGCACCTGCGACCGTCGCCGAGTGGCGCGCTTGGGTCGGGGACCCGCTCGTCAACGGCGCCTGGGCGGTATTCTTCGCCGCGCTCCTGATGCACGCGTGGGTGGGTGTGCGCGACGTGATCCTGGATTACGTCCGGCCCGCGGGTCTGCGGCTGATCGTCCTGTTCGCGCTCGGACTGTATCTGCTCGCGCTCGGCTACTGGGCGCTGGTGGTGCTGCTGGCGGTCGCGCCATGAGTCTCACGCGGCGCAAGTTCGACACCCTCATCATCGGCGCCGGCGGGGCGGGGCTGCGCGCGGCCCTGCAACTGGCGCGCGCCGAAGCGTCGGTGGCGGTGGTGTCGAAGGTGTTCCCCACGCGCTCGCATACCGTGGCCGCGCAGGGGGGCGTCAACGCCGCCCTCGCCAACGTCGTGGCGGACAACTGGCACTTCCACATGTTCGACACGGTCAAGGGCAGCGATTACCTCGGCGACCAGGACGCGGTGGAGTACATGTGCCGCGCGGCGCCGCGGGTTGTATACGAACTGGAGCACCTGGGCGTGCCGTTCTCGCGCCTGGACGACGGGCGCATCTATCAGCGCCCGTTCGGCGGCCAGAGTCTGGACTACGGCGGCGACCAGGCCGCGCGCACCTGTGCGGCGGCCGACCGCACCGGGCATGCCATCCTCCACTCGCTGTACCAGCAGAACATCGCCGCGCGCACGCACTTCTTCGACGAATTCTTCGCCGTCGATCTGATCCTCGACGCCGAGGGCTATGTGCTGGGCGCGGTGGCGCTGGAGATCGAGACCGGCGAGGCGGTCGTCATCGAGGCCAAGGCGACCCTGCTCGCCACCGGCGGCGCCGGACAGCTCTTCCGCACTTCGACCAACGCCCTGATCAATACCGGCGACGGGATGGCGATGGCCCTGCGCGCGGGGATCCCGTTGCAGGACCCGGAATTCTTTCAGTTCCATCCCACCGGGATCGCGGGCAAGGGCATGCTGATCACCGAGGGGGCGCGGGGCGAAGGCGGCTACCTGGTCAACGCGGACGGCGAGCGCTTCATGGAGCGTTACGCACCGCACGCCAAGGACCTCGCCAGCCGCGACGTGGTCAGTCGGGCGATCGCCACGGAGGTGCGCGAGGGGCGCGGGTGCGGGCCGGACCGGGACCATGTCCTGCTACGGCTCGATCACCTCGGAGCCGAGGTGATCATGAAGCGGCTGCCGGGGATCCGCGAGACGATCCGCACCTTCCTCGGGATCGATCCGATCGCGACCCCGGTGCCCGTGTATCCGACCGCGCACTACACGATGGGCGGAATCCCGAGCAACCGCTACGGACAGGTCGTGGTCCCGGAGCGGGAAGGGGCCGAGGAGCCGATTCCCGGCTTCTACGCGGCCGGGGAATGCGCCTGCGTCTCCGTGCACGGCGCCAACCGGCTGGGCGGAAACTCGCTCCTCGACATCCTCGTGTTCGGGCGTGCGGCGGGCAACCACATCACCGCCTACCTCAAGGAGACCCGTTACCACCGGCCGTTGCCGCAGGACGCCGCCGATGCGGCGCTCGCGCGTCTGGCGCGCTGGGAGCGGGACGGGGACGGGGAGTCGGTCGACGGCCTGCGCGGCGAGCTGCAGCGGGTGATGGAGGAGCACTGCGGGGTGTTCCGAAACGAGGAGGTGCTCGCGGACGGGGTGCGCAAGGTGGCGGAGATCGAGCGGCGGCTGCAGGACGCGCGCCTGCGGGACCACAGTCGCGTGTTCAATACCGCGCGCATCGAGGCCCTGGAACTCGAGAACCTGGTGGAGGTCGCGCTCGCCACGGTCACCGCGGCACTGGCACGGCGCGAGAGCCGCGGGGCGCACAGCCGCATCGACTATCCGGAGCGCGACGATGTGCACTGGCTGCGGCACAGCCTGTACTATCGGGAGGGGCGGCGTCTGGACTACAAGCCGGTGCGGATGAAGCCGATCACCGTGGAGGCGTTCCCGCCCAAGGAGCGGGTCTATTGACGGACTGTCGGCGGACGGTCCGCCGATGCGGGGTGGCAACGACCCGCACCCGAGTCGGACAGGGGAGTGTTCGATGCAGCGGAGCCGCGCACGGGTGTGCGCCGGGCGCGGCGAGTGGAAAGGGTCCGTCTCGGACCTTGTCGGCAAACTGCCAGGGGAGCGGAAGATGAGGTTCTCGATCTATCGCTACGACCCCGACGCCGACCGCGCCCCGCGCATGCAGTCCTATGAGCTGGAGGCGGTGGAGCCGGGGATGATGCTGCTCGACGCGCTGCTGCGTCTCAAGGCGCGCGACGAGACCCTCAGCTTCCGGCGCTCCTGCGGCGAAGGAGTGTGCGGCTCGGATGGGATGAACATCAACGGGCGCAACGGGCTCGCCTGCATCACGCCGCTGGCGGGTCTGAAGGAGCCCGTGGTGCTGCGCCCGCTCCCGGGCCTGCCGGTGATTCGTGACCTCGTGGTCGACATGAGCCGTTTCTACCGCCACTATCGGGCGGTGCGACCGTATCTCATCAACCGCGACCCGGAACCGGAGGTGGAGCGGCGCCAGTCGCCGCGCGAGCGCGAACGCCTCGACGGGCTCTACGAATGCATTTTGTGCGCCTGCTGTACGACCGGCTGTCCCTCGTTCTGGTGGAACCCGGACCGGTTCCTCGGGCCGGCGGCGTTGCTGCAGGCCTACCGCTTCATCGCCGACAGCCGGGACCAGGCCACGGAGGAGCGGCTCGATGCGCTGGAGGGACCCTATCGGCTGTTCCGCTGTCGAAATATCATGAACTGCGTCGAGTTCTGCCCCAAGGGACTCAACCCGACCCGCGCCATCGGGCATATCCGCGAGCTCATGGTGAAGCGTTCGATATGAAGGCGGACGGGCCCAACGGCGGCGCGGAGACCGAACTCGCGCGCCTGCGCTGGGGATGCCGGCGCGGGATGCGCGAATTGGACCTGCTGTTGCTCGGGTTTCTCGAGCGCGGCTATGCGGCGCAGCCGGCGCCGCTGCGTGCGGCGTTCCGGCGCCTGTTGCGCACGCCGGATCCGCTGCTGCTGGAATGGCTGCTCGGGAAGTGCGCCCCACGGGAACGGGAGTTGGCCGATGTCGTCGCGCAAATCCGCCGTACCGCTGGAGCTTGATCCGCGTCCCTCGCGGCGCCTGGGGGTGTTCGCGCTGGTCGTCTACGGCGGCGCGCTCGCCGTGATGGCGGCGCTCGCCCTGCCCTGGTGGGGCGTGGTGGCGGTGACCGGGGCGGTCCTGGTGGAGTTCGTCCGCTTTTTCCGCGAGCACGTGCTGCGCTCCGGTCCACGCGCGATTCTCAAGTTGATCTGGGACGAGGACGGGCGCTGGACGTTGTTCACCGCGCGCGCGGCCTTCGAGGCGGTATTACTGCCGGCGAGCGTGGTCTATCCGGAACTGGTCATCCTGCGCTTCCGGTTCGTGCCGCGCGCCGCGGACGGCCTCCCGCGACGCCGGGCAACCGTCCTGCTGCTGCCGGACAGCCTCGACCGGCGCAGCTTCCGGCGTCTGCGCATGCGCCTGGAAATGGAGGCGACCCGTTAGGTCGGGTCGGCGTGGCGGGCAGCGTAGGGCCGGGCTTGCCCGGCCTACCGGCCGACGCCGGGGATCGGCTCGACATTGTCCGGGTCGGGCGTCGTCGGCGGGGCAAGCCCCGCCCTACGGGTGCCCGGATCGGTATGGGGCAGCATAGGGCCGGGCTTGCCCGGCCTACCGGCCGACGCCGGGGACGAGGATGGTGTCCTGGGGCGGGCGGGTGGAGTCCGGTTCCGGGTAATCCAGGGTGTAGTGGAGCCCGCGACTCTCGGTGCGGCTCATGGCCGAGCGGATGATCAGTTCGGCCGCGAGCGCCAGGTTGCGCAGCTCCAGCAGGTCGTGGGTGACCCGGAAGTTTCCGTAGTACTCGTTGATCTCCCGGCGCAGCAGCTCCACCCGGTGCAGCGCGCGTTCGAGTCGTTTGGTCGTGCGTACGATGCCGACATAGTCCCACATGAAGCGGCGCAGTTCCTGCCAGTTGTGCGAGACCACGACCATCTCGTCGGAGTCGGTGACCCGGCTCTCGTCCCAGGGCGGGAGGGGCGGCGGGGGCGGCGTATCGGCCAGGCGCTCCCGGATGTCGGCGGCCGCGGAACGCGCGAAGACCAGGCATTCGAGCAGCGAGTTGCTGGCCATCCGATTGGCCCCGTGGAGCCCGGTGAAGGCGACCTCGCCCACGGCATAGAGCCCGACGATGTCGGTGCGTCCGCGCAGATCCGTCATCACCCCGCCGCAGGTGTAGTGGGCCGCGGGCACGACCGGCACCGGGCCCGTGGTGAGGTCGTAGCCGAATTCCAGGCAGCGGGCCTGGATGTTGGGGAAGTGGTCGCGGATGAATTGCGCCGGTTTGTGGCTGATGTCCAGGAGGACGGAATCGATGCCGAGGCGCTTCATCTCGTGGTCGATGGCGCGCGCGACGATGTCCCGCGGGGCGAGTTCGGCGCGGCTATCGAAGCGCTCCATGAAGCGGGTTCCGTCGGGGAGCAGCAGCCGGCCGCCTTCGCCGCGTACCGCTTCGCTGATCAGGAACGATTTCGCCTTCGGATGGTACAGGCAGGTCGGGTGGAACTGGATGAACTCGAGGTTCGCCACGCGGCAGCCCGCACGCCAGGCGATCGCGAGGCCGTCGCCGGTCGAGCCGTCGGGATTGCTGCTATAGAGGTAGACGCGGCTCGCCCCACCGGTGGCGAGGACCACGAAGCGGGCGGCGATCGTCTCGACCCGCCCGCGCCGGCGGTCGAGGACGTAGGCCCCGAGACAGCGGTTGTCATCCAACCCGAGTTTGCGGCCCGTGACGAGGTCCACCACCATATGGTCGGGCAGCAGCGTGACGTCCGGTTGTGCCCGCACCCGCTCGAGGAGCGTGGATTCGATCGCGCGCCCGCTGGCGTCGGCGGCATGGATGACGCGCCGGTGGCCGTGCCCGCCCTCGCGGGTGAGATGGAAGACCTCGCTGCCGTCGCTGCGCGTCATACGGCTGAACGGCACCCCCAGTTCGACGAGCCAGCCGATCGCCTCGGGACCGCGCTCGACGGTGAATCGCACGACATCCTCGTGACACAGGCCGGCGCCGGCGGCGAGGGTGTCCGCGACATGGGCGTCGATCGAGTCGGATTCGTCGAGGACCGCGGAGACGCCGCCCTGCGCGTAGTAGGTCCCGCCCTCCTGGAGAGCCGCTTTCGACAGCACCGCGACGCGTGCGTGCCGTGCCAGTCCGAGGGCCAGGGTCAACCCCGCCGCGCCGCTGCCGATCACCAGCACGTCGTAAGGCGGCGCCGCCCCTCCACGGCCGTGGTGCGCGCGGTGCTTCGCGCTCGAATTCATGTGCCCTCCGCACCGGTCGACACGTGCGCCCGGCCCCGATGTCTGCGATAATCGCCGGATTTGCCAAGGCCCACGGGGAGTTGCGCCCGCAGATCCGGCGGCGGAACTATACCCTGAATCGGCGCCGGCGGAGAACTATATGGCGATGGAGCGGTCTACCATGGTTGGCGAAGCGACATCGCCCGGTAGTGCGGGGGACGGCCCGAATGGGCGAGCATCGCGCTGACCGGGAGCTGGTCGAACGGGCGCAGCAGGGCGACAGCCGGGCCTTCGATGCGCTGGTACGCAAGTATCAGCACAAGATCGTCAAGCTGGTCTCCCGCTATCTCCACGACCCGCACGAGTCGCTCGACGTGGCCCAGGACGCGTTTCTGAAGGCGTACCGGGCGTTGCGGAACTTCCGCGGTGACAGCGCGTTCTATACGTGGCTCTACCGCATCGCGATCAATACGGCGAAGAATCACCTGGTCGCGCAGGGGCGCCGTCCGCCGGACGAGGATGTCGACGCCCAGGAGGCGGAACAGTACGACGGTCAATCGGGTCTAAAGGAGTACGCGACCCCGGAACACATGCTCCTCAAGGAGGAGATCGAGCGCACGGTGTTTCAGGCGATCGAGGATCTGCCCGAGGACCTGCGCACCGCGATCACGCTGAGGGAACTGGAAGGCATGAGCTATGAGGAGATCGCCCAGACCATGGACTGCCCCGTGGGCACGGTGCGTTCGCGTATCTTCCGCGCGCGCGAGGCGATCGATCGCAAGCTTCGGCCTTTGCTGGACTGACGGTCGGGCCCGGACCGGCTGGAGGGTACCATGAGCGATCCCACCCACGAACAGCTTTCGGCCTTCATGGACGGCGAGTTGGATGCGGAACCGGCGCGTTTTCTCCTCCATCGCTTTTTGCAGGACACCGAGATGCGTGGGCGGTGGTACCGCTACCACTTGGTCCGCGAGACGCTGCGTCGGGGTCTGCCCGCAGCGGTGGACTGTGGGTTCGCGGCGCGCGTCTTCGGGCGTCTCGATTCGCGCACCGGCCGTACTCCGCCGCGGCTTCGGTCGCTGCCGCCCCTGATCGCCCGCCCGCTGGCGGGTCTGGCGGTCGCCGCGGCGGTCGCCACGGTGGCCGTGCTCGGTTTCCAGTATGTCGGCCCCACCATCCAGCCGGCCGCGCCGCTGGCCGCGCGGGTATCCGCGGGCGCCGCGGCCCCCGGCTTCGAACCCACCGCGGTGACGGAAACGGGGGCGACGGCCGCCGTCCCGGCCGCCGTCGCGGATGCCGAGGCGGCGCGTCTCAACGCCTATCTGGTCAACCACAGCGAATACGCCGGCGGTCCGGGCATGGGCGGGATGCTCTCGTATGTCCGGATCGTGGGTTATGACCCGGGGGGCGGCGCGGACCGGCGATGACCCGACCCCGTTGCGCCAACCCCCCGGCGCTGTCCTCCGCCTCCGTTGCACTGCTCGTGCTTGCCGCCGCAGTGGTGGCGGGCGCGGCGTGCGCCGACACGCTTCCCACGACGCCCCAGGGATGGCTCGAGCGCATGTCGCAGTCCCTGCGCAGCCGCAGCTTCGAGGGGACCTTCGTCTACCTGCATTCCGGGCACCTCGAGACCATGCGCATCTTCCACGAGGCCGAGCCCGACGGCGGCGAGCGCGAGCGGGTGGTGGCCTTGAACGGGCCGGCGCGGCAGGTCATACGCGACGATCAGGAGGTCACCTGCATCCTGCCGGACCGTCATTCGGTCGTGGTCGAAAAGCGCCGCCCGCGGCTGCCGTTTCCCATCACCGTATCCATCGATCCCGAGCGCCTGCGGGCCTATTACCGGTTCCGCATGTTCGGGCGTCACCGCGTCGCCGGCCGCGAGGCGCAGGCAGTGGCGATCGACCCGCGCGACCGGTTTCGCTACGGCTACCACCTCTACATGGATCTGACGACCGGGCTCCCGCTCGAGTCCGTGGTCCTCGACGAGGGCGGGCGGCGCGTGGAACGGATCCTGTTCACCTCCCTGAAACTCACGAATGACATCCCGCCGCAGGAATTGTCTCCTCCGCCGAAGGCCATACACGGTTTCACGTTCTATCGGCAGGAGAATCAGGAGGCCCCGGGGGTGCCGGCGAGCAATCCGTGGACCCTGGGGAGTCTGCCGGCGGGCTTTCGCCAGATCCTGTTCGCGCGCCGGATGCTCCCCGGGAGCCGCAACCCCGTGGAGCACCTGGTGCTCTCCGATGGTCTCGCCAGCGTTTCCGTATACATCGAGAAACCGGCCGGCGGCAGGGAATTTCTGCGCGGCGCCTCGCACATGGGCGCGGTGCATGCGTACGGTCGGATGCTGGACGGGTATCAGGTGACGGTGGTGGGGGAGGTCCCTGCAGCCACCGTGCGGGCCGTTTCGGACGCGCTGCAGTTCAATCCCGGAGATCGGTGACCGGCGGCGGCCGGTCCGCCCCGCCCTCCCGCATGCCCCGGGATTCGAGTATCCTTACCCATTTTCCGGCTTACGAGGATTCGCTATGGGCGGTAGCCCGGGGTCGCGCCCGCGGGAGGGTCTTGCACCGCGCGCCGCCGTGCGGACGGTGCAACTGTGCACTTGCGCGGTGGCGGTGCCGGCGCCGCGCGGGGCGATCCGGCGTCCGGTGCGGGTCGCGCGCGGCGCGCCCGCGCCCGGTCGCGGGCGCCGCTAACGGCGCCGCCGGCGGCGAACGGGTATGGACCGGATCCGGAATTTCTCGATCATCGCGCACATCGATCACGGCAAGTCCACGCTTGCCGACCGCCTGATCCAGCGTTGCGGCGGACTGAGCGAGCGGGAGATGGCCGCGCAGGTGCTCGACTCGATGGATCTCGAGCGCGAGCGCGGGATCACGATCAAGGCGCAGAGCGTGTCGCTTTCCTACCGCGCCGTGGACGGCCGCAACTATCGCTTCAACTTCATCGACACGCCGGGGCACGTCGACTTCTCCTACGAGGTCTCGCGCTCCCTGGCTGCGTGCGAGGGCGCGTTGCTGGTGGTGGACGCCTCCCAGGGTGTGGAGGCGCAGACGGTGGCGAACTGCTACACGGCCATCGATCAGGGGCTGACGGTCGTCCCCGTCCTGAACAAGATCGATCTGCCCGCCGCCGACCCCGATCGGGTGATCGCCGAGATCGAGGAGATCATCGGTATCGAGGCGCGTGATGCCCTGCGCGTGAGCGCGAAGACCGGGGCGGGCGTCGACGACCTCCTCGAGGCCCTTGTGGTTCGGATCCCGCCGCCGAGAGGTGATCCGCAGGCGCCGCTGCAGGCGTTGATCATCGATTCCTGGTTCGATAATTTCGTGGGTGTGATCTCCCTGGTGCGGGTCGTCAACGGCACCGTCGCCCCGCGCGACCGGATCCGGGTGCTCTCCACCGGGCGCGTTCATCAGGTCGAGAAAGTCGGGCGCTTCACGCCCAAGCGCAACGACACGGATCTGCTCGCGGCCGGTGACGTCGGCTACGTCATCGCCGGCATCAAAGACATCGACGGCGCCCCGGTGGGCGACACCCTGAGCGCGGCGCAGGGTGCGGCGGTGGATCCGCTCCCCGGATTCAAAAAGATACAGCCCCGCGTCTTCGCCGGCCTGTTCCCGATCAGCGCGGACGACTACGAGGCGTTCCGCGAGGCGCTCCAGAAGCTGCGCCTGAACGACTCGGCGCTGTACTTCGAACCGGAGACCTCCGACGCCCTCGGGTTCGGTTTCCGCTGCGGCTTCCTCGGGATGCTGCACATGGAGATCGTCCAGGAGCGGCTCGAACGCGAATACGACCTCAATCTGATCACGACCGCGCCGACCGTGATCTACGAGGTGCTGGAGACGGGCGGCGAGGTGCTCTCGATCGACAACCCCTCGAAGCTGCCGCCGGCGAACCGGATCGCCGAGATGCGCGAGCCCATCATCGAGGCGAGCATCCTGCTGCCGCAGGAGCACGTCGGGGCGGTGATCAATCTGTGCGTGGAGAAGCGCGGCGTCCAGAAGCGTCTCCACTACCTCGGCAAGCAGGTCTCGCTGGTGTACGAGCTCCCGATGAGCGAGGTGGTCCTGGATTTCTTCGACCGGCTCAAGTCGGTGAGCCGCGGCTACGCCTCGTTCGACTACCGTTTCCTGCGGTTTCAGGCGGCGCCGCTGGTGCGGCTGGATATCCTCATCAACGGGGAGCGCGTCGACGCGCTCTCCATCATCGTGCATCGCGATCAGGCGCAGGGCCGCGGCCGGGATCTGGTCGAGCGGATGCGGGAGATCATTCCGCGGCAGATGTTCGAGGTGGCGATTCAGGCGGCGATCGGCGCACAGATCATCGCGCGCTCGACGGTCAAGGCCCTGCGCAAGAACGTCACCGCCAAGTGCTATGGCGGGGACATCACCCGCAAGCGCAAGCTTCTCGAGAAACAGAAAGAGGGCAAGCGCCGGATGAAGCAGGTGGGTCGTGTCGATATCCCGCAGGAGGCCTTTCTTGCGGTCCTTCAGGCCGAACGAAAATAGAGGGCGGCCGTCAACCAGTCCGGGAGCAGGAGATGAATTTCGATTTTGCGGCATTTTTGATGGCGGCTGCGGGCGTGACCGGCATCATCTGGGCGCTCGACGCGGCCATATGGGCGCCGCGCCGGCGTCTGCAGCGCCAGGACGCGGCGGCGGTCGCCGGCGAGGCGGAGGCGCCGGCGCGGGCAGGCGCCCCGGGGGAGCCGATGCTGGTGGAATACGCCCGCGCGCTCTTTCCCATCATCGTGATCGTGCTGCTGCTGCGCTCCTTCCTCGTGGAGCCGTTCCGGATTCCGTCGGGGTCGATGGAGCCGACGCTGCTGCCGGGCGATTTCATCCTGGTCAACAAATTCGACTTCGGCATGCGCCTTCCGGTCTTCGACGTCAAGGTGCTGCCGGTGGGCGAGCCGAAACGCGGAGATGTGATCGTGTTCCGTTATCCGCGTAATCCGTCGGTGGACTATATCAAACGGGTTGTCGGGCTGCCGGGGGACCACATCACCTATCGCGACAAGATCGTCTACATCAACGGGGTGCCGCAGAAGCAGAAGATCCTCGGCCCGTACATCGATGAGGACGGGCAGCCGGTCCCCGGGGTGCAGGAGCGGCAGGAACACCTGGGTTCGGTGACCCACGACATTCTGGTCTACACCGAGCCGACGTTCCAGAGCTACCCGTGCATGCCCAACGGCGGCTTCACGGTGCCGCCGCATCACTATTTCGTGATGGGGGATAATCGCGACAACAGCAACGACAGCCGTTTCTGGTGTGCGGTGCCGGAGAAGAACCTGGTCGGAAAGGCGTTTCTGATCTGGATGAGTTGGGACATGAATCGCGGCGGGATCGCCTGGCAGCGGATCGGCGACCGCATTCGTTGAGTCGCCGGCGGAACAGGAGAAAGACCATGACTCGTATGCACCGTCAGAGGGGAATGACGCTGATCGGCTGGATGTTCGTCCTGGCGATCGGCGGGTTTTTTCTCTTGCTGGTTTTGAGGCTCGCGCCGGTGTACCTGGAGTATTTCTCCGTTGCGTCGTCGGTCGATTCCCTGAAGAACGAACCGGCGGCGGTGAAGAGTTCACCGGCCCAGCTGCGCGACCTGCTCAGCCGGCGTTTCGAGGTCAACAACGTCGACAGCGTGCGCGCGGAACAGGCCCGCATCACGCGCACCAACGGCGAGACGGTCGTGGACGTCAAGTATCACGTGCAGGTGCCGATCGCCGGCAACGTCGACGCCCTGGTGCGATTCGACAAGCGGGTGGTGTTGCGTTGAAGGGGTCCTTCGCGGCGCTGGAGGCCGCGCTCGGTTACCGCTTCTCGGATCAAGACCGCCTGGCGGAGGCGCTCACCCACCGCAGCGCGGGCAGCCGCAACAACGAGCGGCTGGAGTTTCTCGGCGACGCCGTGCTCAGCGCGGTGATCGCCGATGCCGTCTACCACCGCTACCCGGACACGGCGGAAGGCGATCTCAGCCGGCTGCGCGCGACGCTGGTGCGCAAGGAGACTCTTGCGGGCCTGGCCCGCGAGCTGGGACTGGGGGAGCGGCTCACGCTCGGATCGGGGGAAATGAAGAGCGGCGGTCACCGCCGCGAGTCCATCCTGGCCGACGCGATGGAGGCGGTGTTCGGCGCGGTGTTCCTCGACGGGGGCTGGGAGCCGTGCCGGGCGTTGATCCTGCGCCTGTACGAGGAACGGCTGCGGAATCTCCCACACCCGGAGGCCTTGAAGGATCCGAAGACCCGCCTGCAGGAGTTCCTCCAGGCCCGCGGACTGCCGCTGCCGGAGTATCGCGTGGTCGAGGAGGGCGGCGAGCCGCACGCGCGCACCTTTCGGGTCGGCTGCGCGGTGTCGGGTCTGAACGAGGAGATCCGCGCGAGCGGGACATCGCGCCGCAAGGCCGAGCAGGCCGCGGCGCAGACGGCACTCGCGCGCCTCACCGGCGGTTCGGACCATGGATGAGGCGCGCACGCGTTGCGGCTACGTCGGCATCGTCGGGCGCCCGAACGTGGGCAAGTCGACGCTCCTCAACCGTCTGGTGGGGCAGAAAATCGGGATCACCGCCGACCGCCCCCAGAGCACCCGGCACCGCCTCCTGGGGATCAAGACGATCGGCCCCGATCAGGCGGTGTATGTCGACACGCCGGGACTGCATCGCCGGATGCGAGGCGCCCTGAACCGCCGGCTCGGTCGCGCGGCGATCGCGACCCTGCGCGAGGTCGACGTCGTGCTGTTCGTGGTGGAGGCGCTGCGCTGGACGGAGGAGGACGAATACGTCCGCACGCTGGCGTGCGCGGGGCCGGCGCCGGTCCTCCTGGTGATCAACAAGGTCGATCGGGTGGGGGACAAGAGCGCTCTGCTCCCCTATCTCGAGGCGCGCGGGCGGGAGGCGCCCTATCGGCACCTGATCCCTTTATCCGCCCGCTCCGGGGCCAATGTGGACGTCCTCGAACGGTGCGTGGCGGAGTTGCTGCCGTATTCGGTCCATCTGTTCCCCGAGGATCAGGTGACGGATCGCAGCCGGCGCTTCCTCGCCGCGGAGTGGATCCGCGAGAAACTCACCCGTCGGCTCGGTGCGGAGTTGCCCTACGCCTTGGCGGTGACCGTGGAGGCGTACAAGGAGGAGCGTGCGCTGACCCGGATCCAGGCGGTCATCTGGGTCGCGCGCGAGAGCCAGAAGCGGATCGTCGTCGGTCGCGGGGGCGGGGTGCTCAAGGAGATCGGACGCCAGGCGCGCCTGGACATGGAGCGGGAGTTCGGCACCCGGGTCTTTCTCGAACTGTGGGTCAAGGTCCGGGAGGGATGGGCGGAGGACGAGCAGGCCCTGCGTGCGCTCGGCTACGCGGAAGACCCGCCCGGGGCGGGGGATTGAGGGCCTGCGAGATTCCGGGCGGCGCAATCGTTTCCCGTGCGGGCGCGATCGTCGTATCCTATCGTTCGTTCCGTCGATCCGCTACCAATGGCGCCATGAGTCATCCCCGAAGAGTCGCGCTGCAGCCGGGACACGTCCTGCACCAGCGCCCGTACCGTGATTCGAGTCTGCTGGTCGAGGCCTTCACGCCGGATTTCGGCCGCGTGGGCCTGGTCGCCCGCGGCGCCCGCGGGCCGCGCTCGCGCATGCGCGGACTGCTGCAGCCGTTCCGGCCGCTGCTGCTGTCCTGGGCCGGTGGGGGCGATCTGGCGACGCTCGTGGGCGTCGAGGCGGACGGACCGATGCGGGTGCTCGCGGGCGTCGGTCTGTTGAGCGGTTTCTACGTCAACGAGCTGCTGGTGCGTCTGACCGCCCGCCACGATCCGCACCCGGCGCTCTATCATGCCTACGTCGCCGTGCTGGCCGGCTTGCAGGATTCGGGGCGGGAGGAGCCGGCGCTGCGGATCTTCGAGAAGCGGCTCCTCCAGGAACTCGGGTACGGACTGCTGCTCGACCGGGAGGCCACGAGCGGACGGGCGATCGAACCCGAACGGCTGTATCGCTATCGCCCGGAGCTTGGGCCGGTACCGGCGGACGAGGGCGCCGCGCAGTATCCGGCCATCCACGGACGCAACCTGCTGGCGTTGGCCCACGAGCGGCCGGACTTCGATGCCGAAGGCCTGCGCGAGGCGAAGGGATTGATGCGCAACGCCATCGCGCGCCAGCTGGGCGACCGCCCCCTCAAGAGCCGCGATCTGTTCCAGGGCGCACCGCAGCGGCGCAGTGGGGCGCGCGGGTCGGGCGGCGATGCCTGAGGTGCGCGCCCGGCCGACCCGGGGCGGACGCGTTTCGCCCGCTCCGGTCCCGCCCGGGGAGGCCGCCGGGCGATGACGGCATCCGGCGGCATCCGCCTGGGCGTGAACATCGACCACGTCGCCGGTCTGCGGCAGGCGCGCGGGACGCGCTACCCCGATCCGGTGCAGGCCGCCCTGCTTGTCGAGCAGGGCGGCGCGGACGCGGTGACGCTGCACCTGCGCGAAGACCGCCGCCACATCCAGGAGCGCGACGTGCACCTGCTGCGCGAGGTGCTGACCACACCGATGAACCTGGAGATGGCGGTGACGGAGGAGATGCTCGCCTTCGCCGAACGGGTGCGCCCCGAAGACTGCTGCCTGGTTCCGGAGCGGCGCCTGGAACTGACCACGGAGGGCGGGCTCGACGTCGCCGGGCAGACCGACCGCGTACGTGCGGCATGTGCGCGGCTCGCGGACGCCGGTGTGCGCGTCTCCCTGTTCGTCGACCCCGATCCGCGCCAGATCGAGGCCGCCGCCGCCGTCGGCGCGCCGGTGATCGAGATCCACACCGGACGCTACGCCGACGCGCCCGACGCTGCCGGGCGCGATGCGGAACTCGCCCGCATCGCGGCGGCCGCGGCGCAGGCCGCCGCCGCCGGCCTCCAGGTCAACGCCGGGCACGGCCTGCACTATCACAACGTCGAGGCCGTCGCCGCGCTCCCCGAGGTGTGCGAACTCAACATCGGCCATGCGATCGTCGCGCGTGCGGTGTTCACCGGGCTGGAGGCGGCGGTGCGGGAGATGAAACGCCTGATGCGCGCCGCGCGCACGGGCGCCTGACGGCGGACCGCGGCCGCACGCCCTGAGGTAGACTGTCGCCCATGGACTTTCCGACTCTCGATGCCTTCGTCGGCAACACGCCGCTGGTGCGCCTGCAACGCCTGCCCGATCCCGCGCGCGGCAACGCGGTGCTGGTCAAACTCGAGGGCAACAATCCGGCGGGTTCGGTCAAGGACCGCCCGGCGATGAGCATGATCCATCACGCCGAGGCGCGCGGCGAGATCCGCCCGGGAGACACGCTGATCGAGGCCACCAGCGGCAACACCGGGATCGCGCTGGCCATGGCGGCGGCGATCCGCGGTTACCAGATGGTGCTGATCATGCCCGAGCATATGAGCGTCGAGCGGCGCGCCGTAATGCGCGCCTTCGGTGCGGAGATCGTGCTCGTGCCGCGCGCCGATGGCATGGAGGGCGCGCGCGACCTCGCTGCGCGGATGCAGGCCGAGGGGCGCGGCCACGTGCTGGATCAGTTCTCCAATCCCGACAACCCGCGCGCCCATTACGAAGGCACGGGGCCGGAGATCTGGCGCGATACCGGCGGTCGCATCACCCATTTCGTGAGCGCGATGGGAACCACCGGGACCATCATGGGGACCGGTCGCTACCTCAAGGAGCGCAGTCCTTCGGTGCAGGTCGTCGGGGTGCAGCCGGGCGAGGGGGCGCAGATCCCGGGGATCCGGCGCTGGCCGCAGGCGTACCTGCCGCGGATCTACGACCCCGCCGGCGTGGACCGCATCCTCGAGGTGACGCAGCGGGAGGCCGAGGAGACCACGCGTCTGCTCGCCGCCCGCGAGGGCATTTTCGCGGGGGTCTCCTCCGGCGGGGCCGTGGCGGCGGCGCTGCGACTGGCGCAGGAGCTGGAAGGCGCCGTCCTCGTCGCCATCATCTGCGATCGCGGCGACCGCTACCTCTCGACCGGCGTGTTTCCCGCCGACTGAGGCGTGGTGGGCGGCGCCCGCTCCGGGGCCCTGGCCGCGCTCGCGCTCGCGCTCGCGCCGGCGGCGGCATCCGCCGGCGCCGGGCCGTCGCTGCAGTTGGCGGTGGGTGCCGTGGGCGGCGCAGGCTGGTCGGTCGAGGGGCTGCGCGCCGGCATCGAGCCGGTGGCGGGCCGGGCGCGCGTGGAGCTTCGGGTGGCCGCGCTGCGCCTGGCCGGGCGCGGGATCGTCCTGCGGCATCTGCGCATCCTCTGTGCCGGCGCGCGGGTGGACGCCGGCGGGATCGACTGCACGGACGGGTCGGCGCGGCTGGTCATGCCCGGCGTGCGGCGCAGCCCGTTCGCGGTCCGCTTCCACTACCGGTTCGCTCCGCGTTCTCTGGACCTCTCGATCCCGGCCCTGCCGTGGGATGCGGGTCCCGTGGACCTGCAGGCGGGCTGGAGTGGCGGGCGTTGGAGTGCAGAGGCCCGGGCACCGGATCTCGCGGTGGCAAAGGTGCTCGAACTGGCGCGACGGTTGGGGTGGCGCGCCGAGGGCGTGAGCGCGTCGGGACGCGCGGGGTTGCGTGTGGCGGCTCGCGGCACGCGCGACGGCCGCTATGGCTTCCGTGCGCGCGTCGCGGTGCGCGGGCTGGACTTCGGCGAACCCAGCGGGCGCTACGCCGCGCAGGGCTTCTCGGGGGTCCTGAGCGGCTCCGGGCGACGAGGCGGCGACGGGAGCTGGCGCGGCCGGGTCAGGGTGCGGCTGCGCGACGGACAGCTCTATGTGGAACCGCTCTATCTGGCGGTCGACCGGCGGCGGACGATCGCGGCCGCGTCGCGGTATCGCTGGCGCCCCGGCGAGCGGCTGGAGCTGCGCGCGATCACACTGGAGGATCCCGGGGTCCTGCGCGTGCGCGGCGGTCTATCCGTGGCGCTGCACGGGGCGGCGGGGCTGCGGCGTCTGCACCTGGTCGCCGCAGGCGTCGATCTGGCACGGGCCTACCCGGTCTATTTCCAGCCGTTCCTGTACGGCGGGGCCCTTGGCGCACTTCGTCTCAAGGGGCGGCTCGACGCCGAGCTGGACTACCGGGGCGGGGCGCTGCGCCGCCTCCGGGCGACCCTGAACGGGGTGAGCGTCGCCGACCGCAAGGGGCGCTTCGGCCTCGAGGACGCCGGTGGTACGGTCGGCTGGACGAGCGGGGCGCAGCCGGTCGACAGCGACCTGCAGTGGCGCTCGGCCGCGCTCTACCGGATCCCGATCGGCGCCGTCCGCCTGCGCCTGCGCTCGCGCGATTCGGGTCTGCGCCTGCTCGGGCGCGCGCGCATCCCGATCCTCGACGGGGCGCTGAAGATCGATGACCTGCGCATCCGCGACCCCGGCACCGCGCGCATGCGCTGGCAGTTCGCGGGGCTGCTGACGCCGGTCTCGCTGCGCGCCCTGACGCGGAGCCTGGGCTGGACGCCGTTCGCGGGCAAACTCTCGGGGATGATCCCGCGCGTGCGCTACCGCGATCACCGGGTCACCCTCGACGGGGTCCTGCTGGTACGCGTCTTCGGCGGGGACCTCACCGTGCGCGACTTGGTGCTGCGTCACCCCTTCGGCGTGATCCCCGACCTGCGCGCCGATCTGCGCGTGCGCAATCTGGACCTCGGGGCACTGACCCGGACCTTCCCCTTTGGTAACATGCAGGGGCGGCTGGACGGATATATCCGCGGGCTGCGGCTGGAGAACTGGCGGCCGGTCGCCTTCGACGCGCGCTTCGAGACCCCGGCGGGGGACCGCTCCCGCCACCGGATCAGCCAGCAGGCGGTCAAGAGCCTGACGCGCATCGGTGGGGGAGGGATCGGCGGCCTGCTCTCGGGGACGTTCCTGCGCCTGTTCCATGAGTTCTCCTATCGCCGCATCGGCATCGGTTGCGTGTTGCGCGGCGGCGTCTGCGACATGAGCGGGATCGGACCGGCGCCCGGGGGCGGGTATTATCTGGTCGAAGGCGGCGGGCTGCCGCGTATCAGCATCGTCGGATTCGTACGGCGGGTGGATTGGGGTACGCTGGTGGACCAGGTGCGCGCGGTCATCGCGCAGGGTGCGGCGGCGCACAAGTGAATTTCTCGCAAGGACTGAGGAGTCGGACCATGAATCACGGCCGGTGGCTGGGTTGTGCGGTGCTGGCGGCGTCCCTGGCGGCCTGCGTGACCATCAACGTCTATTTCCCCGCCGCGGCGACGCAGCGCGCGGCCGACCGGATCATCCAGGGGGTCTACGGCGCCAAGCCCGGCGCGGCCGGGACGACGCCCGCGCCGGCCCCGACACCTGCGCCGCAGGGCCGGGCGGCTCCGCGGAGCGGCTGGCTCCTCGCGTTCGCCGATTTCGTGATTGCGCCGGCCCAGGCCGCCCCCGACCTCGACATCCGGACCCCGGCCATCCAGGCGCTGCGTGGGGCCCTGGCGGCGCGGCACGAGCAGCTCGCCCCGTTCTATTCCAGCGGCGCGGTGGGGATCGCCGCCGACGGTCTGCTCGTGGTGCGCAACCTCGGCGCCGTGCCGCTCCCGCAGCGCAACCTCGTGCGTCGGCTGGTCGCGGACGACGACCGCGACCGCGAGGCCCTGTATCGGGCGATCGCGGCCGCCAACGGCCACCCGGAGTGGGAGCCCGAGATCCGCGCAGTGTTCGCACGGCGCTGGATCGCCAACGCGCCGGCGGGATGGTGGTATCAGACCCCCGACGGATCCTGGCGGCGCAAGTGAGGCGCGTGCGCAACGCCCCCGGGGACGGCCCATGAACGGCACCGTCCTCGTCTTCGACATCGAGACCGTCCCCGACGTCGAGGCCGGGCGCCGCCTCTACGACCTCGAGGGCCTCGATGATCGCGACGTCGCCCGGGCGATGTACGCGGTGCGCCGCGAGGAGAGCGGCGGGAGCGAGTTCCTGCGCCTGCACCTGCACCGCATCGTGGCGATCTCGGTGGCGGCGCGCGCGCGCGACTGGTTCAAGGTCTGGTCCCTGGGCGAGGAGGCGTCTTCCGAGGCGGAACTGATCCGGCGCTTCTTCGACGGGCTGGAGCGCTATACACCGCTGCTGGTGTCGTGGAACGGCGGCGGATTCGACCTGCCGGTCCTGCACTATCGTGCGCTGCGCCACGGGGTGGCGGCACCACGCTATTGGGAGACGGGCGGCGAGGATCAGAGCTTCCGCTACAACAACTATCTCAATCGGTTCCACGAACGCCATACGGACCTCATGGACGTCCTCTCCGGCTATCAGGCGCGCGCGAGCGCGCGCCTCGACGAGGTGGCCGCGCTGCTCGGGCTGCCGGGGAAGATGGGGATGGACGGCGGCCAGGTGTGGGAGCGGTACCTGGAGGGCGGGATCGGCCCGATCCGGGATTACTGCGAGACCGACGTCCTCAACACCTACCTCGTCTACCTGCGTTTCGAACTCATGCGCGGGCGCTTCACCGCCGAGGAATACGCGCGCGAGTGCGCCCTGGTGCGCGAGACGCTCGAGCGCGACGGGCGCGCCCACCTGCAGGCGTTCCTGGAGCGCTGGCGCGACCTCCCTGTGTCGGAATGAGCGCTCCGCAGACGCAGTCCCTCCGGCGCACCCGCCACAGCGGGCGCCGCCGGGCGCTGCCGGAACCGGTCGAAGTCGAGGTGGAGGGCCTCGCCGGTGACGGGCGCGGCGTGGCGCGCGTGGACGGCAAAACCCTGTTCATCGACGGCGCGCTGCCCGGCGAGCGCGTGCGCGCGGGCTATCGCGCCCGGCGCCGCGACTTCGACGAGGGGACCGTCCTCGAGCTGCTGTGCCCCGGTGCGGATCGCGTCACGCCGCGCTGTCCGCACTTCGGTGTCTGCGGCGGGTGCAGCCTGCAGCACCTGGCGCCGGAGGCGCAGGTCCGCTACAAGCAGACGCAGCTCGTCGAGGCGTTGCGGCGCACCGGCGGGGTCGAGCCCGCGGGGGTGTTCGAACCGGTGGCCGGCCCGCACTGGGGCTACCGCCACAAGGCGCGCATCGGCTTGCGCTACGTCCCCGGGAAGGGGCGCCTGCTGATCGGTTTCCGCGAGGCGCACAGCTCCAAGATCGCGGACCTTTCGGGCTGCGAGGTTCTGGCGCAGGGACTCGGCGCGCGGCTGCCCGCGCTTGCCGCGCTGGTGGACTCGCTCGAGGCGCGCACGAGCATCCCGCAGGTCGAGATCGCCGCCGGCGACGACGCCGCCGCACTGGTCTTCCGCCACCTGGTCCCGCTGAGCGCCGTCGACCGCGAACGACTGGTCGCCTTCGGCGCGCGGCAGGGCTTGCGTATCTTCGTCCAGCCGGGGGGAGCCGACAGCGTGCGACCCCTCGACGGGGGTGCGGCCGAGCTGCATTATCGGCTCGCGGACCCGGCGCTCGAGTTCGCCTTCGCGCCGACCGATTTCACGCAGGTCAACGCGGCGGTCAACCGCGCGATGGTCGCGCGGGTGCTCGACCTGCTCGCGCTGTCGGGTGACGAGCGGGTGCTGGATCTCTACTGCGGGCTGGGGAACTTCACGCTCGCCGTCGCGCGCCGCGCCGGGCGGGTGACCGGCGTGGAGGGGGTCGCGGCGCTGGTCGATCGGGCGCGGCGCAATGCCGGCGCCAACGGTCTCGCCAACGTCGATTTCCATGTCGCGGATCTCGCCACGCCCGATCCCGCGGCCCCGTGGCTCGCGGGGGGTTGGGACCGGGTGCTCCTCGACCCGCCGCGCTCGGGGGCGCGTGAGGTCATCCCCCTCGTCGCTGCGCTCGGCGCTCCGCGCATCGTCTACGTGTCCTGCCATCCGGCGACGCTCGCCCGCGACGCGGGATCGCTGGTGCGCGACTTCGGCTACCGCCTGGCCGGTGCGGGTGTGCTCGACATGTTTCCCCACACCGCGCACGTGGAATCGGTCGCCGTGTTTGAACGCCGCTGAGTTTGATCCTAGACTCGGGTCCCCGCAGGACCGCCCGGCCCGTACCGCGTCGCGGCCTGAGAGGGACCGCCGGAGGCCGTCGCCATGATCCGTCTGCTCTATTTCGCGAAACTCGTGGATCTACTCGGCCGCAGCGCCGAGGAGGTCGACCCGCCTGCGACGGTGGCCGACGTCGACGGGCTGCTCGCATGGCTGCGCCAACGCGGGCCGCGCTGGGCGGCGGCCCTACCGAGCGATGCCGTCACCGTGACCGTGAACAAGTCCTTCGCCGCCGGCGGCACGCCGGTACGGGACGGGGACGAAGTCGCCATCGTCTCCGCGCATGTCTGACCCTGGTCGATGTAGCCCGGATGGAGCGCAGCGGAATCCGGGAAGGGAAGTTCCTCGGCACCGCGATTCCCGGATTCCGGCCTGCGGCCTGCATCCGGGCTACGAGGGATGGATGCCGCCCGTATGGAGCGCAGCGCGATCCGGGGCGGGAGCGGGAAGGAAAAGCGCGTTAAAGTATTGGGGCGCCGCGTCGCCTATATCGGTGGTCGCGCATCGGCCCGCCCGGTCCGTGGCCGCCGGTCGGGTGCGGACCCGGACCGGCCGCGAACCGCGGCGGCAGGGAACCCGGCCGGCCGCCGATCGCCCATACTGGAGGTTTGCCGCTATGCATCTGTTGAAGAAAAAGATTTTCAGCTATGGATTGGCCCTGATGCTGGCCCTGACCGGAGTCGGGCTGCCCGGCGTGGCGGCCGCCTACGGGTCGAACTCGGGCGGCGGCCAGCCGTCCGCCGGCTCCATGGTCGCCGATCTGATCGTGGTGCGGCCGGCCTCCCTCGCGGGGGCGGCGGTGACGACTGCGGTCTTCGTCGTCTCGTTGCCGTTCAGCCTGTTGGGGGGCAACGTGCACCAGGCCGCCGAGAAGCTCGTGATCCGGCCGTTCGAATACACCTTCATGCGCCCGCTCGGGGACCTCTGAGCGCCCCTCTCTGAAGGGGGCGGGGTACGCCCCGGGGCGGCAGGTGTGCCGCCCCGGGGCGCGTTCGGGCGCCTCCGCCCGCGGGATATCCGGGGGCGCATACTCGATCCGATACACGGCCCCGGCGTAATCGTCGGACACCAGCAGGGCGCCGTCGGCGGTGACGGCCACATCGACCGGGCGCCCGCGGACCCGGTCCGCACGCAGCCAGCCGCTCGCGAACACGCGGTACCCGCCCGGGCCGGCGACGTCCGGCCGCACCATCGTCACGCGATAGCCGATCTTGCGGCTGCGGTTCCAGGAACCGTGCTCGGCGATGAAGACGGCCCCGCGGTAGGCGGGTGGGAAGGCCGTCGCGGTGTAGAAGCGCATGCCGAGCGCGGCGACGTGCGGGCCGAGTTCCCGGGCCGGCGGCGTGTAGGCCTGGCAGGGGTGTTCGGGTCCGCCGTAGCGTGGATCCGCGATCGCTGCGCCGTGGCAGTAGGGGAAGCCAAAGTGCCGTCCCGGGAGCGGCGCCCGATTGAGTTCGTCGGGCGGGCGCTCGTCGCCGAGCCAGTCGCGCCCGTTGTCCGTGAACCAGAGCACCCCCGTGCCCGGGCGCCAGTCGAATCCCACCGAGTTGCGCACGCCGCGGGCATAGACCTGCGGCGGTCCCTCGCCGCGGCGGCCGAGGCGAACGATCAGGCCGTGGCCGGGCGCGCGGCACACGTTGCACGGCGCGCCGATCGAGAGGTACAGGTGTCCGTCGGGTCCGAAGCGGATATAGCGCCGGCCGTGATGGCGTTCCGGCGGCAGACCGGCGTAGACCACGACCGGGTGCGGCGGATCGTGCAGGCGGGATTCGATGTCGTCGAGGCGCAGGATCCGTCGGTGCGCGGCGATGTAGAGCGCACCGCCGTGAAAGGCGACTCCGTTGGGCTCGTCGAGACCGCGGGCGAGGGTCAAAATCTCATCGGCGCGTCCGTCCCCGTCGGCATCGACGAGCGCGTATACGCGACCGCTCCCGCGGCTGCCGACGAAGACGGTGCCGCGCGCGCCGACGGCGAGAGAACGCGCGCCGGGGACCGGAGCGGCGAAGACGGTGGCGCGAAAGCCCTCCGGGAGCCGCAGCCATTCGACCGGGGCGGGGGCGGCGAGCGTCCGGCCAGCGAGGAGCAGTCCCGCGACCACCCCCGCGCCGGCGGCATTCACGCCCGGGCCCGGTGCCGGTCGCCGGCGGGGGCCTCGTGTACGATGCGCGTGCCCAGCAGCTCCAGGAAGCGTGCCAGCCACTGCGGGTGCGCCGGCCAGGCGGGGGCGCTCACGAGGTTGCCATCGATGTGGGCGGCGTCGACGGCGAGGTCCTGATAGGCCCCGCCCGCCTCGGTGACCTCGGGACCGACGGCGGGATAGGCCGTGCAGCTGCGTCCGCGGAGCACGCCGGCGGCGGCGAGGATCTGCAGTCCGTGACAGATCGCGGCGACCGGCTTGCGCTTGGTGAAGAAATGCCGCGTGATCTCGAGGACGCGGGGATTGAGCCGCAGGTACTCCGGGGCGCGCCCGCCCGGCACGACGAGCGCGTCGTAGTCCTCGGGGCGCACGGCGTCGAAGTCGGCGTTGAGGGTGAAGTCGTGCCCGCGCTTCTCGCTGTAGGTCTGGTCGCCCTCGAAATCGTGCACGGCGGTGCGCACGCGGTCCCCCGCCTTGCGTTGCGGGCAGACGGCATCGACCCGGTGGCCGACCATCTGCAGGGCCTGGAACGGCACCATGATTTCATAGTCCTCGCCGTAATCCCCGACGAGCATCAGGATGCGTTTGGCGTTCATCGGCGTTCTCCTTCTCGATCGAGGCGCGGGGCCGGCGCCCGCGGGTCCAGTCCAGGAACCTGTCGGACTTGGGTATATTGTACTGCGACGGTCGGAGATCGGCCGGGGCGGTGCCCGCAACGGATCCGCGGCCGCCGCGCGGCGAGAGAGGCGGGCCAGCGGCCCGCCGGGATCGGCCGCCGTCCGCGCGCCGGCCCGCGATACCAGTAGACCCACGCGGCCAGGGTCCGGGCCGCGGGCGGAGGGACGCCGGGCGCCGCGACCCTCACCGGAGTCCGGCGCCGGGCGAAGAGCGTGCGTCCCCCGGCGGTTGCGGTCGCCTCGTAGCGGTCGAGTCGCGAGAGCAGCCGCGTGCCGGCGTACAGACGGAAGAGACGACCGTGGATGCGACCCGGTCCGGGGGTCGCACCCGGGTAGCCGTCCAGCTCCACCAGGCATCCGGAGATCCAGGCCGGACCGAGGTCGCGGGTACCGTGACGGAAGACGCGATCGAGCACCGGATCCCCGGTACCTGTGAGCAGCGTCCCGTAGGCGAACAGCAGCCGGATCGACACGGGCGCGGAGGGCGGTGTTCGGGCCGGGGCCGTGAGGCGCCGTCAGGGGATCGTGAGCACGAGCTTGCCGGTCACGCCGCCGGCTTCGATCCGGCGATGGGCGGCGGCGGCCTGTTCGAGCGGGAAGGTCTCGCTCACGTGTACGTGCAGGCGGCCTTCGTCGATGAGACGGGCGCATTCCTCGAGGATCTCCCCGTGGTGCTGGCGCGCCTGCGGCAGTTCGTGCAGCAGCGGGGTGAGCATCAGTTCGAGGCTGATGCGCAGGTTGCGAATGCGCGCCTCGTTCCAGTCGACCCCGGGTCCGGGTTGGAGCAGGGTGACGAGGTCGCCGTAGAAACGCGCCGCGCGGAAGCTGCGCTCGAAGGTCTCGCCGCCGACCGTGTCCAGCACCAGGTCGGCGCCCTCGCCGCCGCTCCAGGACAGCACCGCCTCGACGAAGTCGCGATCCTTGTAGGGGATCGCCTCGTGTGCGCCGAGCCCGAGGACGAAGTCCGTCTTCCGGGCGCTCACCGTCGTGCACACCCAGGCGTCGCGCAGCCGCGCGAGCTGGATGGCGACATGACCGACGCCGCCGGCACCGGCGTGGATGAGGGTGCGCTGGCCGGCCTGGAGCCGGCCGCGGTCGTAGAGCGATTCCCACGCGGTGATCGCCACCAGCGGGACCGCGGCGGCGGCGGTGAAATCCACCGAGGCGGGTTTGAGGGCGGCGGCGGTTTCGTCGACGACGGCGTATTCGGCATAATTGCCGGGATGACCGCCGATGCCGCCGCTGCAGAAGTAGACCTCGTCGCCGGGACGAAAGCGCTGCACGCGCTCGCCCACGGCCTCCACCACACCGGCGCCGTCGCAGCCCAGCACCGCCGGCATGCGGTCGGGGAAGAAGGTCCCCCGGCTGCGCAGCTTCGTGTCCACCGGGTTGACCCCGGCGGCGCGCAGCGCGACGAGGATCTGTCCGGGCCGCTCGATCGCCGGACGGGGGATCTCGCCCGGTTCCAGGACCTCGGGCCCGCCGGCGGCCCGCATCAGGATCGCGTGCATACCGTCGCCGGAGTTCTTGCGCGTGCGCTTGGCCGGCATGCCCTAGCGGTCTCGCGCTGCGGCCGCGCACACGCCCGGCGTGCGCCTGGGTGCGGAGGCGCCGCCGTCCTCGGCGCGCCGCCGTATCGGTGCACCGGCAACGAACAGCGGCGGGAGATGCGGGTCGGCCATGACTGAAGAACATCGCTCCAACCCGGACCCGGCGTCAAGCCCCAGGGCCCGTCGCCGTCGGTACGCGACCGGCGGGGGCCGGCACGGGTCCGGCACCCGCGGATCGCCGGCCGACGACTGAGACGTGGCTACCGAGATCGAGCGCAAGTTTCTGGTACGGGACGGCTCCTGGCGCGCCGCGGCGCAGCCCGGAACCGCCTATCGGCAGGGCTATTTCGCCGGGCTCGAGCGCTGTTCGGTGCGCGTGCGCATCGGCGACGGGCGGGCGCGTCTCAACATCAAGGGCGCCACGCTCGGGATCGAGCGCTGCGAGTACGAATATCCCATCCCGCTGGGCGATGCGGAGGAGATGCTGGCGCGGTGCTGCACGACCCCATTGGTGGAAAAGACGCGCTACCGCGTCCCGTACGGGGCGCATGTCTGGGAGATCGACGTCTTCGAGGGCGACAACCGCGGGCTGGTGGTGGCCGAGATCGAGCTGGCCCATCGCGACGAGGCGTTCGAGCGGCCGGCGTGGCTCGGCGAGGAGGTCTCCGACGATCCGCGCTATTACAACGTGAATCTCGTGACCCATCCGTTCAAGGATTGGTGATGGGGCGCGTGCTGCGAGGGCTCGCCTGGGCGGCGCTGCTGTGCCTGGGCGGGTGCGGCGCGGCGCCGCGGGCCGCGGCGCCGGGACCGGGGGCACCGATCCGCTTCGCCCTGGCCCAGGCCCCGATCACCCTCGATCCGCGCTATGCCACCGATGCCGCCTCGAGCCGCATCGATCGTCTGCTCTACCGCGCGCTGGTGCGTTACGACGCCGCGGCGCGGCCGGTCCCGGAGCTCGCGCACTGGAAGGAGATCTCGCCGACCCGCTGGCGCTTCCGCCTCGGGGCGCGGGGGAGGCGGTTCCAGAACGGCGCGTGGTTGACCTCGGCGGACGTCAAGGCCACCTACGAGTCGATTCTCGATCCGGCGACCGGTTCGCCGTTGCGCGACACCCTGGTCCGCGTCGCGGGGATCCGGCGCATCCTGGTGCCGGATCCGAATACGGTGGTCTTTGTCCTGGCGCGGCCCAACGTCCTGTTTCCGGGCTATCTGACCGTGGGAATCCTTCCCGCGCGGCTGCTCGCCGACGGGCATCGCTTCGACCTCGACCCGGTGGGCAGCGGCCCGTTCGCCTTCGTCGCCTGGCCGGACCAGAACCGGCTGATCCTGCGGCGCCGGCGCGACGGCCAGCGCTTCGAATTCCTCACCGTGCGCGACCCAACGGTGCGGGTGCTCAAGCTGCTGCGCGGCGAGGTGGACCTGCTGCAGAACGACCTCCCCCCTGAACTGGTACGCTATCTCGCGCACCGGCACGGCATCCGGGTGCTGCGCGAACCGGGGACCAACGTCACCTATCTCGGATTCAATCTGCGCGATCCCGTCACCGGGCGCCTCGACGTGCGCCGCGCGATCGCCCATGCGATCGACCGCCGGGCGATCATTCGCGAGCTGCTCGGCGGGGCGACCCGGCCGGCCAATTCCATTCTGCCCCCGGGACACTGGGCTGGCGACCCGGATCTGCACGGCTACCCCTATGATCCGGCGTTGGCCCGGCGCCTGTTGCGCGCGGCGGGTTTCGGTCCGGGCCACCCGGCGCGGATCACCTACAAGACCTCCAGCAATCCGTTGAGCGTGCGTCTGGCCACCGTGATTCAATATGAACTCGGGCAGGTAGGGATCGACGTGCACATTCAGAGCTACGACTGGGGGACGTTCTACGGCGACATCAAGGCCGGGCGCTTCCAGATGTACGGCCTTTCCTGGGTCGGCATCGAGAGTCCGGACATCTTCCGCTACGTCTTCTACAGCAAGTCCGTCCCCCCCGTGGGCGCCAATCGTGGTCACTTCGACAGCCCGGTGGCCGACCGCCTCATCGACGCCGCCGAGGCGTCGCAGGATCTCGCCGTCAAGGCGCGCGCCTACCGCCGCCTGCAGGCCTATCTGCTGCAGCAGCTTCCGTATCTGCCGCTGTGGTTCGAGGGGCAGGTGGTCGCCATGCGCCGTGACATCCGCGGCTACCGGCTGGCCCCGGACGGCAACTATGACGCCTTGATCGATACCGTGCGCGTGTCCCCGCGCGCGGCGGCGGAGCGATGAGGTATGGACGAGCGTATGGTGCGGGTAAGCCTGAGCGGGCAGCGGCTCGTCCTGATCCGGGGCGGTCGGGCCGCCTTCGAATGCCCGGTCTCGACGGCGCGCAACGGGCCCGGCGAGCGTTACGGCAGCGAATGCACGCCGCGGGGCTGGCACCGCATCCGCCTGCGCATCGGCGCCGGTTGCCCCCCCGGGACGGTGTTCGTCGCCCGCCGCCCGACGGGGGAGCGCTACACGCCGCAGTTGCGCCGCCGGTTTCCCGAACGCGACTGGATCCTCACGCGCATCCTGTGGCTGACCGGGCTGGAGCCCGGGCGCAACCGGGGCGGGGACGTCGATACGCTGCGACGTTTCATCTATATCCACGGTTGTCCCGACGAGGATCCGCTCGGCATCCCCGGGTCGCACGGTTGCGTGAAGCTGCGCAACGCCGACGTGATCCGTCTGTTCGATGCGGTCCGGGCGGGCGATCGCGTGCTGATCGAGGAGTAGGGCGGATGCGCATCGCGGCAACGTTTGCCGGCGGACCGCCCGCCGCGCGGGGAGCGGCGCGATGATCGGCTTTCTGCTACGCCGGATCCTCGCGGCCGCCCTCGTGGTGTGCGGGGTGGTGGTCCTGGTGTTCGCGCTCATCCACCTCACCCCCGGGGATCCGGTCGAGGTCATGCTCGGCGAGTCCGCGACGCCCGCGGATCAGGCGGCGCTGCGTCACGCGCTCGGTCTCGACCGCCCGCTGCCGGTGCAGCTCGCCGAGTATTTCGACGGTCTCGCGCACCTGCGCCTGGGCGATTCGCTCTACTCTCACCAGCCGATCACGGCGATCCTCGCGCAGCGCATCCCGGCGACCGCTGAGCTGGCCGGGGCCGCAGCGCTGGTCGCGGTGTTGCTGGCGTTCCCGCTCGGGGTCCTGGCCGCGGTGCGTCGCGATACGGCCTGGGACTACGGGTCGATGGGGTTTGCGCTGCTCGGGGTTTCGATTCCGAACTTCTGGATGGGGCCGATGCTGATCCTGTGCTTTTCGGTATGGCTCGGCTGGTTCCCGGTGAGCGGGCGCGAGGGCCTCGCCTCGCTGGTGCTGCCGGCGGTCACGCTGGGCACGGCGATGGCGGCGATCCTCTCGCGCATGGTGCGCAGCACCCTGCTCGAGGTCCTCGGCGAGGACTACATCCGCACGGCGCGCGCCAAGGGCCTCTCCGAGGGGCGCGTGATCCTGCACCACGGGCTGCGCAATGCGCTGTTGCCGGTGACCACGCTGCTCGGCCTGCAGCTCGGCACCCTGCTCGGCGGCGCGGTGATCACCGAGATGGTGTTCTCCTGGCCCGGCGTGGGCCAACTGCTGATCGACGCCATCCACCGGCGCGACTATCCTGTCGTGCAGGCGTGCGTGCTGCTGATCAGCGTCACCTACGTGGTGGTCAACATGTTGACCGACCTGGTCTACGCGTGGGTCGATCCACGCGTGCGCCTCGCGGGGCGGGACGGGTGAAGGGCGCGCGCGGCCCCGCGCTGGTGCTGGCCGGCTGGGCGTGCCTGGCGCTGCTCGGACCCTTGCTGCCGCTGCACCCGGACCGGATCGATCTGGCGCGGATCCTCGCCGGCCCGTCCTGGCATGCCTGGCTCGGATACGACGACCTGGGCCGTTCCCTGTTCGCGCGCCTGGTCATGGGCGCGCGCACCTCGCTGTTCGTCGCCGCCGCCGTGGTGAGCCTCTCCGGGGTGCTCGGGGCGGTCATCGGCGCCTTCAGCGGCTGGCTCGGCGGGGCCTGGGACCGGGTCATCGTGCGTATCATCGACGTGTTTCTGGCCTTCCCGGGGATTCTGCTGGCGATCGCGCTGGCCGGGATCCTCGGGCCCGGGATCGGCAACGTCGTCGTCGCCCTGTGCGCGGTCGGATGGGTCGGCTACGCCCGCCTGGTCCGCGCGCAGGTGCTCTCGCTGCGTCGGCGCGAGCACGTACTGGCGGCCGTGTCCCTGGGGGCCGGGCAGGGACGCGTCGTCTTCCACCATCTCCTGCCGCTCACGCTGGCCCCGCTCCTCGTGGAGGCGACCTTCGGCGTCGCGGGTGTGGTGATCGCCGAGGCCGGCCTGTCGTTTCTGGGACTGGGCGTGCAGCCGCCGGCCGCCTCCTGGGGCGGCATGATCCGGGACGGGACCCGGTATATGCTGGTGGCCCCGCACATGGTCATCGTCCCGGGTGCGGCCCTGATGGCGGTGGTGCTGGCGGTGAACCTGCTCGGCGACCGCCTGCGCGACCGGTTCGACGTGCGCTCGGGCGGCGCGGGGCACGAGGCGGCGTAATTCCGCTACACTCACGGCGCGTGCGGTGCGGAGATCGCCGATGTCCCTGGGACCCGTGATGACCGGAATCGCCGGCCCGAGCCTGACGCCGGCGGAGCGCGAATTGCTGGCGCACCCGGCCGTGGGCGGGGTGATCCTGTTCAGCCGCAACTACGAGTCCCCCGACCAGTTGACCCGCCTGACGCAGGCGATCCACGCCCTGCGCACCCCGCCGCTGCTCATCGCCGTCGACCAGGAGGGCGGGCCGGTGCAGCGTTTCCGCGACGGCTTCACGCGCCTGCCGCCGGCGGCGCGCCTGGGGCGGCGTTACGACGACGATCCCGCCGCCGCCCGGCGCCTGGCGGAGCAGTGCGGCTGGCTGATGGCGGCCGAGCTGCGTGCCGCGGGGGTGGATCTGAGTTTTGCGCCCGTGCTCGACCTCGACTACGGGGTCAGCGCGGTGATCGGCGAGCGCGCCTTCCATCGCGACCCGGAGGCGGTCGCGGATCTTGCGGCGCACTATATCCGCGGGATGCAGGAGGCCGGCATGGCCGCCGTGGGGAAGCACTTTCCGGGGCACGGCGGGGTCGCGGCGGACTCCCATCGCGCCCTCCCGGTCGACCCGCGCCCGTTCGTCGATCTCGAGTCCGCCGACCTGCTGCCCTTCGCCCGCCTCGTGGGCCACAGGCTTGCGGGGGTGATGATTGCGCATGTGTTGTACCCCGAAGTCGATGCCCGGCCCGCGGGCTTTTCGCGCCGCTGGCTGCACGAGGTGTTGCGGCGCAGGCTCGGTTTCCAGGGGGCCGTGTTCAGCGATGACCTGGGCATGGGGGCGGCCGCGGCGGCGGGAGACTACCCGACCCGCGCCCGTGCGGCGCTGGCCGCGGGCTGCGACATGATCCTGCTGTGCAACGATCCCGACGCGCCGGCGCCGGTACTCGAGGCGTTGTCGGACTACCGCGACCCCGCCGCCGGGCTGCGACTGGCGCACCTTCACGGTGCGCGCCGTGCCCCGGGGCGGGCACAACTCGAGGCGAGCGGTGCCTGGCGGGACGCGGTCGAGGCGGTGCGTCTGCTCGATCCGGATCCCGAACTGGATCTGGACCCCGAGTAAGGCGACCTAGCGGTAGGGCCGGGCTTGCCCGGCCGACGCCATCGAACGCTTCCTATGCGGAGAGTAGACCCAATAATTAACCGCAAAAACATTGGATTGTGGCCTGTACCGAATGTCGGTTCCCGAATTCCATCCGGGAGCGGGGGGCAGGCTGCAGCCGACCGCAGCCTCAAGCGACGCCCGTTGCGACCCGATAGCCGATGGGAGTTGGCAGGTAAAAACCTCTTCGGATCAAGGGCTACGATGCCGGTGCGCTTGGCCCGAGACGATGCGAGCCGGTATACTTGATCGGCTTGGGTGGTGTGCAAAAACATCGGAAACGATGAACTCTGTGCCGGCCGAGTCGCTGGAAGAGTTCGAGGAGCGTGCGTACAATGGCGGACAAATTAATGATTGTGATGGTGAATACGGATCCCAAAAACGGGTCTGAACTGGGTGCACCGTTTTTTCAGGCGACCGTCGCCGCGGCGATGGAATTCGAGGTGGAAGTGATCCTCACCGGGCGCTCCGGAGAGCTGGCGGCCAAGGGTGTCGCCGACAAGCTGCACGTACAGGAAGGCAGCCCGAAGAGCGTCTACGACTTCATCAAGGACGCCCACGAGGCGGGGGTGAAGTTCAAGGTCTGTACGCCGACGCTGGATCTGTGGGGCAGCGACCTGATCCCGGAAATCGAGGAGACCGTCGGCGGCGCCTACGTGATCAGTCAGGCGATGGACGACGACGTCGTCACGTTCACCTACTGAGCCCGGCGCGTCGATGCCGCTCACGGCCCGGGAAGCGCACGCGGCATTCGCCGAGGCCGAACTGCTCTGCCCGCGGGAGGAGGTCGAGGCGGCGCTGGACCGGATGGCGGCGCGCATCGGCGCCGACCTCGGCGAGCGCGACCCGCTGATCCTGTGTGTCATGATGGGCGGGTTGATCCCGGCGGCGCGGCTGCTGGCGCGCTTCGACTTCCCCCTCCAACTCGATTACGTGCACGCGACCCGCTACCGGGGGGATACCCGTGGCGGGGAACTGCACTGGAAGTGCCGGCCCGAGACCCCGCTGGAAGGGCGCGTGATCCTCGTCGTCGACGATATCCTCGACGAGGGCTGGACGCTCGCCGCGATCCTCGAGGACTGCCGGCGTCGCGGCGCCCAGGAGGTGCGCAGCGCGGTCCTGGTCCACAAGCGTCACGACCGCAAGGCGCCGGTTTCCGCGGACTACATCGGGGTCGAGGTCGAGGACCGCTACGTGTTCGGTTACGGCATGGACTACCGGGGCTACCTGCGCAACGCACCGGGAATCTACGCGGTCCGTGAGGAGCGCTCCTCACAGGAATCCCGGGCGCCGGCCCGCGGCGACTGCGCCTGAGACGCCTGCGATGCCCGATCTCGCCATCATCGGCGGCACCGGCCTGACCCGTCTCAGCGGGCTCGAGATCGCCCGCCGCGAGGTGGTGCAGACCCCTTACGGGGAGCCTTCGGGCCCGCTGACTCACGGGGTGCTGTTCGGGCGCGAGGTGGTGTTCCTCGCCCGCCACGGTTACGGCCACACCATTCCGCCGCACCAGGTCAACTACCGCGCGAATCTGTGGGCGCTCAAGCGCACCGGGATCACGCGGCTGCTCGCGGTGGCGGCGGTCGGGGGGATCACCCCCGACTACGCACCCGCGGGGCTCGCGTTTCCGGACCAGATCATCGACTACACCTGGTCACGCGCGCACACGTACTTCGAAGGCGATCTGACGCACGTGACGCACGTCGATTTCACGCAGCCCTACTGCGAGGAGCTGCGCGCGCTGCTGATCCAGGCCGCGAAGGACGCGGGGATCGAGGCCTGTCCCCGCGGGACCTACGGCGCGACCCAGGGCCCAAGGCTCGAGACCGCGGCCGAGATCGACCGGCTGGAACGGGACGGCTGCGATATGGTCGGAATGACGGGGATGCCGGAGGCGGCGCTGGCGCGCGAACTCGAACTCTGCTATGCGACGTGCGCGGTGGTGGCCAACCGCGCCGCCGGCCGCGGGACGGCGCAGATCACGATGCGGGATATCGAGACGCACCTCACCGAGGGCATGGCCAAAGTGGGGGAGCTGTTGCGCCACCTGGTTCAACGGCTTTGAGGCGTGGAGGAACGACATGCGCAGGCTCCTGACCGGTCTCGGTGCCTTCTTCGGCGGCTGGCTCGGCTGGTGGCTGGGCGCCAAGGTGGGGGTGACCACGGCGATCCTGGTCAGCGCCGTGGGCTCGGCTTTCGGCGTCTACCTCGGCTGGCGCGTGTTCCAGGAGTTCCTCGCGTGAGCGTGCGCGGCGCGCCCGGCGGATGAATCCGCTGGATCTGCTGCCGCCGGCCTTGCGCGCCCTGTCCGAATCGGAACACGAGCCGGTACTCCCCTGGGAGGAGGCGCTCGCCGCGGTGGAGGTTTTCGAGCGCTCGCGCTGGGCGGTCTACGCCTGGAATCCCGACGCCGCCCCCGGCGGCGGAGAGCCAGTCCTGCGTCGAGCCGGCGAAGGCTGGGATGCGTATGTGCACCGGTGTGCGGAACGCGCGCGCCGCGGGATCTATGCGGCGGGCGGCGCGGCGCCGTGCTACCGCCTGCAGGTGGCGCCGCCGGAGTGATTTCCACGGTCGTCGCAGGGAACTTGTGGCGCCGGGGCCGGTCACACTGTCGGCGGCCGCGCGACAGGTCGATTCGGGCCGCCCGCGATAGATCCCCCGCCGGCCCCCGGCGAGCGAGAGGGGTTCGTACCCGATTCACGGGCGCGGCGCGCCCCCGTGCGCGCTTGTTCTCAGGGGATGCCGGGTGAGACGAATACCAAAACGATACGACCACGACGAACGGACCCGCTCCTGATGGATATCTTTCTCCCCCTGGCACATGTCGACGTCAACCTCTGGCTCATTCTCAGTTTCGGCGGGATCATCGGTTTGCTCTCCTCGGCGCTCGGGGTCGGCGGGGGCTTCCTGCTCACGCCGTTGCTGATCTTCAGCGGGGTGCCGCCGATCGTCGCCGCGGCGACCAGTGCGACGCAGATCGTCGGCACGTCCGCGGCCGGCAGCTACAGCCACCTCAGGCTGGGCAACGTCGACGTCAAAATGGCGGTCCCGGGGCTGCTCGGGAGCTGGGTGGGGGCCAGCGCCGGCGTCTGGATCGCACGGGTCCTCGAGCGCGGCGGGCATTTCGGGACCATGGTCTCGTTCGTCTACATGATCGTGCTCACGACGGTGGCCGTGTCGATGTTCTGGGAGTCGGTGAACGCCATGCGCCGGCGCGGCGCGGGGTCCGCGGAAGCGCCCGGCGCCGCGACGGGTTTCACCTCACGGCTCCCCTGGCAGACCGACTTTCCCGTCTCGGGGGTGCGGCACTCGGTGCTGCTGCCCTTCGGGCTCGGTGCGGCGGTCGGACTGCTCCCGGCGATCGGCATGGGCGGCGGCTTCGTGCTGGTCCCGTTGATGATCTATGTGCTGAAGATGCCGACCAAGGTGGCCGTCGGGACGTCCTTGTTCCAGCTCGTGTTCACGACCCTGCTCGTGAGCATCATGCAGGCGGGCCTGAACCACGCCGTCGACCCCTACCTCGCGTTGCTGCTGATATTGGGTTCGATCTTCGGCGTCCAGATCGGCACCCGTCTGAGTGCGATGCTCCCCGCCGAGCAGTTGCGGCTGCTCCTCGCAGTCGTGCTCATCGGGGTGTCGGTCAAGCTCCTGATCGGGCTGTTGAGCATGCCGCATTTTCCGGTCACCATGTCCGCGGGGGTCCAATGAAGACGCTCGCCGTCCTTTTGAGCCTCGCCTGTGCGCTGACCGGCGCGCGCGCCGCGTCGGCCGCCGACGGGCTGACCGCCGAACTCAGTCACGCCCACGTGGAGATCACCTCCCACTTCACCGGGAAACGGATCCTCGTCTACGGCGTGCGCTCGCACCCGGGTACGGTGATCGTCAAGCTCGTCTCCCCGCCCGAGGAGGTGAACCTGTCGCGCAAGATCCGGGTCGGTCCGTTCTGGGTCAACGGTGCGAAGGTCGCCGTGCGCGGCGCCCCGGCGATCGCCTACCTCTCGTCGTCGGCGCCGCTGAAGCAGGCACTGGGGGCGCGCGAGCGCGAGCGCTACGGTCTGACGCTGGACGCGGTGCTCGGCGGCGCGAGCGCGCACGGGCCGCCCGGGGCGCTGCCGGACTGGCGTGCGGCGTTGCTGCGGCTGAAGGAGCGTGCGGGCTACTACCGTGTCGACGGTCACGGGGTGGACCTGCTCAACCGGCACCTGTTCCGGACGATCATCGACCTGCCCGCGGACATCCCGATCGGGCGCTACCACATCGAGGTCTATCTCGCCCACGGCGGGCGCGTGGTGGCCCACGACGACCTGCGCCTGGCGGTGTTGCAACCCTCGTTCGAGCGCCGCCTCGCCCGGATCGCGCACCGGCGGTCGTGGGCGTTCGGTACGGCGGTCACCCTGCTGGCGCTGGTGTTCGGCTTGAGCCTGAGCATCGGCCTGCGCTGGTTTACGCGCGCATGAACCCTCGTTAGGCCCCGCGTCGGCGCGCCGTCACTGCGAACCGCCTGTGCCCGGGTCGGGCGCGGCGGGGACCGGCGTGGACTGCAGACCCTCCCCCGGCACGTCGATCGGCGTCGCCTCCAGCAGGACCCCGAACATCGGGTGGTCGAAGTAGTTCAGCACTCCCGGATCGATGCGCCGGTGCTGGCGCATCCGGTAGGCCGTGGCGCCGGTGTCCGGGGCGGCCGTGGATCCCGAGTCCCCCGAGTTCCCCGCCGCCGGGGCCTGCGCGGACGAGCCCTGCGGGCCGGTAGGGGCGGGCGTGCCCCCCGGGCGGTACAGCAGGTCGAGCGCGACATGCAGATAGCGGCTGCGCGTCAGGCGGACGGTGCCCTCGAGGACCCCGTCGGGGAGCTCGATACGCACCGCCCGCGACTGGGCGGGGGGGAGGCCGGGTTCCCGCCAGGCGAGGTGCAGCAGGACCCGGTAGCGGTGGGAGGCGTTGAGCGTGCGGACCACTCCGTCGAGACGGTCCTTGGCGGCCGGCAGTTGCTGATACGGCACCGGCGCGAGCGGCGTGACCACGGTGCCGTCGGTCCCCGGGGCCGGCACGCCGCCGGGCGGGGGCACCAGTGCGACGGCGCCGGCGAGGTCGGGACGGCCGGGATTGGCGGGCCAGGTCTCGTGGCTCCCGGCATCCGGGGCGAGACGGGAGAACACGACCAGGTCCACGCGGTACCAGGTCGTCGGCGCGGGATCGGACCACGCCGGGCCCGCCGCCAGCAGGGTGCCCGCAACGATCCCCGACAGGGCGGTCAGGGCGGTCAGGGCGCGGCGCAGCGATCGTTCGCAGGTCACGGCAGCTCTCCTCCGGACAGGTAGCTCAACAGGCGCTCCACGAAGTGCAGGCGCGGTTCGGGTTCCGGCAGCTCGACTGTGCAGCGCAGCGTGTCCGCGCCGTGCAGCCGATACCGGTCCGCGCGTTCCTGCACCAAGCGGATGATACGCTCCGGATCGACCGCCGGCCGGGGGCCGAAGACCAGCCGCGCGCCGGGGGCCCCCGCCTCGACACGGCGGACCCCGAGCGGGGCCGCTTGGAGTTTGAGGGCGGCGAGGCGGAAGAGGTTCTTCGCCGGCGGCGGCAGCAGGCCGAAACGGTCGATCATCTCCACCTGCAGCTCCCGCAGCTCGTCGCTCGCGCGTGCGCCGGCGATGCGCTTGTACTGGATCAGTCGCAGATGCACGTCCGGGAGGTAGTCGGCGGGGAGCAGGGCGGGCAGGTGCAGGTCGAGATCGGGCCCCTGGTCGGCTGCCGGCTCGAGTTCGGGGCGGCGACCGGCCTTGAGATCGGCGACCGCACGTTCGAGCAGCTCGGTATAGAGTTCGAATCCGATCTCCTGGATCTGCCCGCTCTGCTCGTCGCCGAGCAACTCGCCGGCGCCGCGGATCTCCAGGTCGTGGGTGGCCAGCGTGAACCCGGAACCGAGATCCTCGAGCGCGGCGATGGCCTCCAGGCGCTTGACCGCGTCCGGCGTCATCAGGGCCTCCGGCGGCGTCACCAGGTAGGCATAGGCGCGGTGGTGCGAGCGCCCGACGCGGCCGCGCAACTGGTGCAGTTGCGCCAGCCCGAAGCGGTCGGCGCGATGGATGATCATGGTATTGGCGCTGGGCACGTCGATGCCGCTCTCGATGATGGTGGTGCAGATCAGGACATTGAACCGCTGGTGATAAAAATCCAGCATCACGCGTTCGAGTTCGCGCTCGCGCATTTGGCCGTGGGCGATGCGGATGGTGGCCTCGGGCACGAGGTCGCCGACTTCGCGGGCGATGCGCTCGATACTCTGCACCTCATTATGGACGAAATAGACCTGCCCGCCGCGCCCGATCTCGCGCAGGCACGCCTCGCGCAGCAGCCGCTTGTCCCAGCGGCACAGGAAGGTCTTGATCGAGAGCCGCTTCTGCGGCGGCGTGGCGATGATCGAGAGATCGCGCAGTCCCGCCAGGGCCATGTTCAGGGTGCGCGGGATCGGGGTCGCGGTGAGGGTGAGCATGTCGACCTCGGCGCGCAGGGCCTTGAGCCGTTCCTTGTGGCGGACGCCGAAGCGGTGTTCCTCGTCGATGATCACCAGACCGAGGTCGGCGAAGCCCACGCCGGGCTGGAGCAGCTTGTGGGTCCCGATGACGATGTCCACGCGGCCCGCGGCCAGATCGGCGAGGACGGCCTCCTGGCGGCGGCCGGAGCCGAACCGCGACAGGGATTCGATCCGCACCGGCCAGTCGGCGAAGCGGTCGCGGAAGGTCTGCAGGTGCTGCTGCGCCAGCAGTGTCGTCGGCACCAGTACCGCCACCTGACGCCCGTTCTGTACCGCGATGAAGGCCGCGCGCAGCGCGACCTCCGTCTTGCCGAAACCGACGTCGCCGCAGACGACGCGGTCCATCGGGCGCGGCGCCGCGAGGTCCGCGCGTACCTGTGCGATCGCCGTCTCCTGATCGGGCGTTTCCTCGAACGGGAAGGCCGCCGCGAACGCGCGCAGCTCGCGGTCCTCGACGCTCAGCGCGCGTCCGGCGCGCGCCGCCCGCCGGGCGTGGATCTCGAGCAGTTCGGCGGCGACGTCGCGTACGCGTTCCGCCGCCCGCCGCCGGGCGCGCCGCCACTGTTCGCCGCCGAGCTTGTGCAGCGGGGCGGATTCGGGCGCGGCGCCGCTGTAGCGGGCCACCAGGTGGAGCGAGGAGACCGGGACGTAGAGTTTGTCGCCGCCCGCGTATTCCAGCAGCAGGAACTCGTTGTCGTCGCCGCCGACGTTCAGGCGGCT
>JALUXX010000061.1 GCA_027013145.1 Gammaproteobacteria bacterium
TAGACCCCACTGCCGTCTGGCGGCGGGTGTGTGAACACCTGATGACCATGCTGACGGGGGTGAACTGGCTTCGGCCTCCGCCAAATCGCCTGGCAGGGGCAGGGTAATACACGTTTTTAGGTTCATTCCGTGCGTTCCATGGGGTCCGTGGCCTCTTCCTGCGACATCGGACCGATCAACCGCGTCGGCCGGTAGGCCGGGCAAGCCCGACCCTACCCCACCCCCTACGCGGATCCGGGCACCCGTAGGGCGGGGCTCGCCCCGCCGACGCCGCCCGATCCGAACGATGTCGCACGGGTCCGCGGTGTCGGTCGGTAGGTGGGGCAAGCCCGACCCTACCCCCTACGCGGACCCGGGCACCGGTAGGGCGGGGCTTGCCCCGCCGACGCCGCCCGATCCGAACGATGTCGCACGGGTCCGCGGCGTCGGCCGGTAGGTCGGGCAAGCCCGACCCTACGGTAACCCCCATGCCGATCCGGGCACCGGTAGGGCGGGGCTTGCCCCGCCGACGCCGCCCGATCCGAACGATGTCGCACGGGTCCGCGGCGTCGGCCGGTCGGTCGGGCAAGCCCGACCCTACCCCCTACGCGGACCCGGGCACCGGTAGGGCGGGGCTTGCCCCGCCGACGCCGCCCGATCCGAACGACGCCGCACGGGTCCGCGGCGTCGGCCCGGTAGGTCGGGCAAGCCCGACCCTACGGTTACCCCCATGCCGATCCCGGCACCCGTAGGGCGGGGCTCGCCCCGCCGACGCCGCTCAAGTTTCGCCCTGCCCCGCCGTTACCGGGGGCGGAGCCGGGTGCCTACCGGCTGCGCCGGAGACGACAACGAAAGCGGGTGGAGCCTTCATGAAAAAGAGCATCTTGCGCCGGTTGTTCCTTCTGTTCCTTGCCTTCGGCACCGCGAGCGGGTTGATTTTCGCCGGGATCACGCACTTCTTCGCCGACTGGAAGGCGGGCATGGAGCACTGGTTCGTGCTCGGTTGCCTGGTGGCGGGCGCGGCGGTGGCGTTGGCCAACTACGCGCTGCTCAACGTCGTCCTGCTGCGCCGGCTTCGCGAACTCGCGGACGTGGCAAACGCCATCAGCGGCGGCGACGTGCACCGGCGCTGCACGGTCGAGAGCCGCGACCTCATCGGCGATATCGTCGACAGCTTCAACCGCATGGGCGAGAACCTGCGCGAGGTGATCGGACAGATCCTGAACTCGACCGCCCAGCTCGCCTCCGCCACCGAACAGATGTCGGTGGTGATCGAACGCTCGGGCGAGGGCCTGAAACGCCAGCAGCACGAGACCGACCAGGTCGCCACGGCCATCAACGAGATGGCGGCCACCGCCCAGGAAGTCGCCCGCAACGCCGCTCAGGCCGCCCAGGCGGCGCAACAGGCGGATACGGAAACGCGCAGCGGCAAGCTCGTCGCCACCGAGGCGATCGGCGGCATCGACGCGCTTGCGGGCGCCGTCGCCGACGCCGCCGGCGTGATCCACAAGCTCGAGAGCGAGAGCGCCAACATCGGCGTGGTGCTGGACGTGATCCGCGGCATCGCCGAGCAGACCAATCTCCTCGCGCTGAACGCCGCCATCGAGGCCGCGCGCGCCGGCGAGCAGGGGCGCGGATTCGCGGTCGTGGCCGACGAGGTGCGTACCCTCGCCAGCCGCACCCAGAAGTCCACGCAGGAGATCCAGGAGATGATCGAGCGCCTGCAGGCCGGCGCGGGCAACGCCGTGCAGGTCATGGATCAGGCGGGTGGCATGGCCAAGGCGGGACAGGAGCAGGTGGAGAAGGCGGCCGAATCGCTCGCGTCCATCGCCAGCGCGGTGGCCACCATCAACGACATGAACACGCAGATCGCCAGTGCCGCGGAGGAGCAGAGCGCGGTGACCGAGGAGATCCACCGCAACGTGATGGCGATCAGTCAGGTGAGCCGCGAGACCGCGGACGGCGCCCGGCAGACGGCGACCGCCAGCCAGCAGCTCGCGCGGCTCGCGGCCGAACTGCAGGAGCTGGTCTCGCACTTCAAGATGTGATGCCCAGACGCGCCGGGGCGGCGGCGCCCCGGGCGCTTGATTCGAACGTTCAGTCGCCGCCGGATCCGCCCTTCGCGTCGCGGTCCCGGCGGCGCGCGAGTTCCCGCAGCAGGCGCTCCTGCTCCTGAAACGACGGCACGCGGCTCCCGCGGGCCGGATCGCCGCCCGCCGCGCCGGGCGGTACGTGCCCGGCGCGCTCGCCTTCCTTCTCGCGTACGTAACGGCCCAGGTAATCGTCGTCGGGATCGCGGCCGCGGTAGCCCTCGGGCGGCGCGGCCCCCGCGCCGAGATACAACTCCATGCGCAGGGCCTTGTTGAGCGCCGTGCAGCGCCGCTCGATCCGGATGAGATCGAACAGGGCCAGTGCCGCCTCCGGTCCGGCCGCAGCCAACGCTGCGGCGGGGCCGAACGCGCGCCACAGGAGCAGGCTCGACGCGGTCAGGACCGCATAGACGGCGGCCCCCAAGGGTGACTTGAGATACAGACGGTGCACGCCCAGCGGGAACAGGACCCACAAGAGGTAGGCGCGCAGCGGTCGCTTGAGGCGGCGCGTCAGGCGCGCGTTCAGCGCCTGCAGGCCGGCGCCGCGCAGGTCCAGCTTTTTCCACGTCCTGCCCATGGGTGCTACGCGCGACTCCGCGGCCGTTGCGGGTGTTCCAGAATAGCGCAGTTGGGCGCCTTGCGTTCGCCGGGAATGCTGCTACGATGCAAAGTTACCCGGACCGCCCGGACCCGCCCCGGCGATCGTCGGGCCGTCGGGCGGGACCGCGGCCCTGTCCGCCGGGCGTGCACGGAGGGGACGGATGGCCGATCGCAGACTCCAGGTCTTCCACACGGTCGCGCGCCTGTTGAGTTTCACCAAGGCCGCCGAGGCGTTGCACATGACGCAGCCGGCGGTGACCTTCCAGATCCGCCAGCTCGAAGAGTCCTTCGACACCCGCCTCTTCGACCGCTCCCACAACCGCATCAGCCTGACCGATGCCGGGCGCCGCGTGTTCGAATTTGCCGATCGCATTTTCCAGCTCTACGCCGAGATGGAGAATGCGGTGCGCGAGATGACCGGCGAGGTGAGCGGCGTGCTGCTGATCGGCGCGAGCACCACGATCGCCGAATACATGCTCCCCGCGCTCCTGGGGGGGTTCAAGCGCCGCTATCCCGACGTGGCGATCCAGTTGAAGGTCTCCAACACCGAGGGGATCGTCTCGATGGTGGAGGAAAACGCCATCGATCTGGGTGTCGTCGAGGCGCCGGTCGGCAACCGCAACCTCGTAGTGGAGGTGTGCCGCCAGGATCAGCTCGTGGCGATCGTTCCGCCCGAACACGCGCTGGCGGACCGGGAGCGGGTCGGGGCGGCGGAGCTTTTGGAGTATCCGTTCATCTCGCGGGAGGAGGGTTCGGGGACGCGGGAGGTCATCGAGGAGTATCTCAGCGGCGTCGGGCTCAACGGCAACGACCTCAAGACCTGCATGGAGCTGGGCAGCCCCGAGGCCATCAAGCGCGCCGTCGAGGTCGATATGGGCATCTCCGTGCTCTCCCGCGCGACGGTGCTGAACGAACTCAAGCTCGGCACGTTGCGGGCGATCCCGCTCGATCCGCCCGTCGAGCGGCCGTTCTCCTTCGTCCACCAGAAGCAGAAGTTCCGGGTGCGGGTGATGGAGGAGCTGCTTTCTTTCGCGCGCGAGTACTGTCGTACCCACCCGAGCGAGGACACCCGCTGATCCGGAGCCCGAAATGCAGTCTTTCTGTGTCGTACAACACACCTATTCCGAGTTCCTGGGTCTGATCGAGAGCCAGCTCGAACGCCGCGACATCGGCTTCAGCTACTTCCGCCCGTTCGTCGGGCAGGGACTGCCCGGCGCCGTGCTCCAGTTCGATGCGCTGTTCCTGCTCGGTGGCGCATGGCCGGTCACCGACCGTGAGCACTGTCCATGGGTGGACGGAGAGCGCGAGCTGGTTCGCGCCTTTCAGAAAGCGCAGCGCCCGGTCGTGGGGATCGGCTTCGGCGCATTGCTCGTGGCGGGGCTCGCCGGTGCCGAGCTCTCCCCGGAGCCGGCGCATCGTGCCTGCTGGACCACGGCGCGGATCACCGCGGCCGGGCGCGGCGATCCGCTGGCCGAGGCGGTGGACGGTCGGCGCGTGCTCGTGATGCACAATGGTTCGGCACGGCTCCCGGACGGGCTCGACCCGCTGGTGGTGGACGAGACGGGCGAGTGGCTCGTGGTGCGGCCGGACGCGAACACCTACGGGATCCTGTTCCGCCCCGAACTCAAGCCCGGGATGCTCGAGGACATCATCATGGAGGCCGGGCGGCCGGTGCCGGAGAACATGGACGAGTTGATCGCGGTCGCCCGGGAGGAGTGGGTGGAGACCCAGCGCACCACCGACCGCGTCGTCGTGGCGCTGGTCAGCGCGCTGTCGCTGATGCGCCCGCGACGCAAGCCGCCCGTGTTCACCCTGAAGGTGGAGGACCCGGGTTGACGTCGGGGGACGGCGAACGGCTGTTCGACCTCTATCGCCGGCTCGGTCGCTCGGAACGGGATGCGCTGCTGGCGTTCGCCGAGTTTCTCCTGCAGCGTTCCGGTGCCGCAACCGGTACCGCCACGGAGGCCGGAACTGCAAGCGATGCCGAAACACGGACGGCGGGGGGTGAGAAGCCCCTCGCACGCGTGCCCACCGAGCCGGTGCCGATCGAGCGGCCCGCCAAGGAGTCGGTGGTGGCGGCGATCAAGCGCCTGCGCCGGACCTATCCCATGCTCGAGCGCAACGCCATGCTCAACGAGGTGTACGTCCTGATGAACCAGCACATGCTCGAGGGGCGCCCGGCGCAGGAAGTCATCGGCGAGCTGGAAGAGGCGTTCGAGCGCCGCTATCGGGAGTGGCTGGCGGATGGGGTCGCGTAGCGGTCGCGGAGCGGCTTGAGGTGACTCTCGCGGGAAGGGGAGGGTGCCCGGGCCGGCGGCGCGCGGCTGCGTGGCCGCGCGTGCGCCGGCACGTCTGGGTCGGTGCGCGCCGTTCGCGAACCGGAGGCGCCTGACGGTCATGCTGGAGGTCCTCCGCGGCTGGTTGCGGCGCTACTTCTCCGACCCGCAGGCGGTGTTCCTGGCGCTGCTGCTGGCGGCGGGGTTCGCCGTCATCGCCGGATTCGGCTACATGCTGGCGCCGGTGCTGGCGAGCGTGGTCATCGCCTACCTGCTCGAGGCGCTGGTCGCGTTCCTCGAACGTCGCGGGCTCCCGCGTCTCCTGGGTGTGGTCGCAGTCCAGGTGCTCTTTATCGGGGCGGTGCTGGTACTGATCTTCGGGCTGATCCCGCTGCTCTATCAACAGCTCACCCAGTTGATCCACGAGCTGCCGCACATGATCGCGCGGGGCCAGGAAGTCCTGCTGCAGCTTCCGCAGCGTTATCCGGAGTTCTTCACCACCGAGCAGGTGCAGGAGCTGATGGCCGCGCTGCGCACTGGCATCGGTTCGTTCGGGCAGCATGTCGTGTCGGTATCGCTGGCGTCACTGATGGGCGTCATCACCCTGCTCGTCTACGTCGTGCTGGTTCCGCTGCTGGTCTTTTTCTTTCTCAAGGACAAGGCCCCGATCCTTGCCTGGGTGAAGAGTCTGCTGCCGCGCGAACGTACGCTGCTCGAGCGCGTGTGGGTCGATGTCAACGCGCAGATCGGCAATTACGTCCGCGGAAAGTTCATGGAGATCCTGGTGGTATGGGTGGTGACGGCGGCCACCTTCGCGCTGCTCGGTGTCAAGTACGCGATGCTGCTCGGCGCCGTGGTGGGTTTCTCGGTCCTGGTGCCCTACGTGGGCGCGGTGGTCGTCACGATCCCGGTCGCGGTGGTGGCCTTCTCCCAATGGGGTTGGAGCCGCGAGTTCGCCTACGCGATGGCGGCCTACGGGGTCATACAGGCCCTGGACGGCAACGTGCTGGTGCCGTTGCTGTTCTCCGAGGTCGTCAACCTGCACCCGATCGCGATCATCGTGGCGGTGCTGGTGTTCGGCGGCCTGTGGGGGTTCTGGGGCGTGTTCTTCGCCATCCCGCTGGCGACGCTTGTCGAGGCGGTCGTGCGCGCCTGGCCGCGCGACCCCCCGCCCCCTGCCGGGGAACCATAGGGCCGGGCTTGCCCGGCCGACGCCGCAGGAAGAGGCCACGGAATCCACGGAACACACGGAATGAATGAAACCGGCCCGTGGGTTCGGTGGATTCCGTGGCGCCTTTTTCCGTCTCCGAAGGATGCAGCCACGCCCGGGCGAACATCGCGATCCCCGGCGTCGTCGGCGGGGCAAGCCCCGCCCTACCGGTACCCGGATCGGCGTAGGGGGTAGGGCCGGGCTTGCCCGGCCGACGCCGCAGGAAGAGGCCACGGAATCCACGGAACACACGGAATGAATGAAACCGGCCCGTGGGTTCGGTGGATTCCGTGGCGCCTTTTTCCGTCCCCGAAGGACGCGGCCACGGCCGACGGAAATCGTGATTCCAGGCGTCGTCGGCGGGGCGAGCCCCGCCCTACCGGTACCCGGATCGGCGTAGGAGGTGGTGTAGGGCCGGGCTTGCCCGGCCGACGCTGCAGGAAGAGACCACGGAATCCACGGAACGCACGGAGAGAATGAAACCGGTCCGTGGGTTCCGTGGGTTCCGTGGGTTCCGTGGCGCTTTTGTCTGTCTTCGAAGGTCCTCGCCGCGCCGAAGGGAAATCGCAATCCGCGATGTCGTCGGCGGGCCGACGTTACAGCGCCTCGGAGGCGTAATCGGCGAGGCGCGAGCGTTCGCCGCGCAGCAGCGTGATATGCCCGCTGTGCGGCCAGCCCTTGAAGCGGTCCACGACGTAGGTGAGCCCGGAGGTCGTCTCGGTCAGATAGGGCGTATCGATCTGCGCGACGTTGCCGAGGCAGACGAACTTGGTGCCCGGGCCGGCGCGGGTGATCAGGGTCTTCATCTGCTTCGAGGTGAGGTTCTGGGCCTCGTCGACGATGACGTACTTGTTGAGGAAGGTGCGCCCGCGCATGAAGCTCACGGAACGGATCCGGATGCGGTTGCGCAGCAGGTCGTTGGTCGCCGCCCGCCCCCAGTCGCCGGCCACGTCGCTCTTCGTCAGCACCTCCAGGTTGTCCATCAACGCGCCCATCCAGGGCGTCATCTTCTCCTCCTCCGTACCGGGCAGGAAGCCGATGTCCTCGCCGACCGGGACGGTCACGCGCGTCATGATGATCTCGCGGTAGCGGTTGTCCTCCAGCGTCTGCGCCAGTCCCGCGGCGAGCGCGAGCAGGGTCTTCCCGGTGCCCGCCGCGCCCAGTAGGGTGACGAAATCGATCGCGGGATCCATCAGCAGGTTCAGGGCGAAGTTCTGCTCGCGGTTGCGGGCGTGGATCCCCCAGACGGCGTGCCGCGCGCCGCGGTAGTCGTGCACCAGTTCGAGCACCGCGGAGTCGGCCTCGCGGCGCCGGACGATGGCCTCGAACGGCCGGTCGCCTTCCATGTACAGGCTCTGGCTGCAGTGCCAGGAGTCCACCAGCGGTCCCCGCACGCGGTAGAAGGTGCGACCTTCCTCCTGCCACGACTCCATCTCGCGCCCGTGATGGTCCCAGAAGTCCGCGGGCAGGGCGGCCGTGCCGCTGTAGAGCAGGCTCACGTCGTCGAGGACGCGGTCCTCGTAGTAGTCCTCGGCGTGCACGCCGACCACCGCCGCCTTGATGCGCAGGTTGATGTCCTTCGAGACGAGCGTCACGCGCCGTTCCGGGTGGTCCTTCTGCAGCGCCAGCGCGGTCCCGAGGATGGCGTTGTCCGGGCGGCTCCCGGGCAGCCCCTCGGGCAGCAGGGTCGGGAGGGCGCGGGTCTGAAAGAACAACCTGCCGCCGCCGGGTGTCGCGCCGGCCGCGCCGTTGTCGGGCGCCGGCAGCGGAATGCCGCGGTCGATGCCGAGCCGGTCGCCGTTGCGCATGAGATCGTCGAGGAAACGGCTGGCCTGGCGCACGTTGCGCGCGACCTCGGACATCCCCTTCTTGGCGGCGTCGAGTTCCTCCAGCACCACCATCGGCAGATAGACGTCGTGTTCCTGGAAGCGGAAGATCGCCGTCGGATCGTGCATCAGGACGTTGGTGTCCAGGACGAACAGGCGCTTTCCGGGGGATTTCGGCGGGGTCATCGGGTTCGGCGGCGCCCGTCAGTCCAGTTCCCGCAGTGCGGCCAGCACTTCCTCGGCATGGCCGTCGACCTTTACCTTGCGCCACTCGCGGCGCAGGACGCCCGCGCCGTCGATCAGGAACGTGCTGCGCTCGATCCCGACGACGGTCTTGCCGTACAACTTCTTCGGGCGGATGACGTCGAAGAGCCGGCACAGCTTCTCGTCCGCGTCCGAGAGCAGGGGGAACGGGAGTTCGAACTTGGCCTTGAAGTTCTCGTGCGACTTGATGCTGTCCCGGGACACGCCGAGCACGACCGCCTTGGAGCGCTTGAACCGGGCGTAGAGGTCGCGGAAGTCCTGTCCCTCGCGGGTGCAACCCGGGGTGTTGTCCTTGGGGTAGAAATAGAGGACGAGCGGCCGTCCCGCGAAATCCGACAGGCGTACAGTCCCGCCGCCCGTCGCGGGAAGCTCGAAGTCGGGCACCGGTTTTCCGATTGCGATCTTTGCCATGGTCAGGGGGGGTCACTCCGGTACGGCGGGCGTCAGCCCTTGATCGGCTCCATGATCGCGTCGAGGTTGAGCGCATCACAAAAGTCCATGAACTCCTCGCGCAGCGCCGAGATCGACACCCCGGCGGGGATGTTCACCGTCATGTGCACCGAAAACATGGGGGCGCCGGTATGCGCCGCCGCGTAGCTGCCGGTGGTCAGCTCCTGGATGTTGATCTCGCGCGATGAAAAGAACTCCGCCAGGTTGTGCACGATCCCGGGGTGGTCGATGCTCACCACCTCCACCGTGTACGGCAGCAGCGGCTCCTCGGAGCGGCGCGCCTCGGTACGCTTGGATTGGATGGTCATGCCGAGGCGCTCTTCGAGCCCGGCCAGCGCGTTCTCCAGCTTCGCGATCGTGCTCCAGTTGCCGGAGACGAGGAGGATCACGGCGAACTCGCCGCCGAGGATCGTCATGCGGCTGTCTTCGATGTTGCAGCCGCAGTTCAGGATCGCCAGCGAGAGTTCGTTGACGAGCCCCGGGCGGTCCGGCCCCAGCGCCGAGATGACGAGGAGATTGTTCGTCGACGTGGCCATCGGCCCGATTCCTCCCGACAAGCGCGGTCGTGCACCGGTGGCGCCGGCGCGCGGACCTCCGCGATGTTTGGTGACGATCCCGACATCCCCCGCGGGGTCCGGCGACATCGGGCGGCGGGGCCGGGCCGTCCCGGGTGCCGGCCGCGCGCCGCCGGTTCGGAGCGCACACTGGGCGGGGGCTAAAGAATAGCGCACGCCCCGCGGCGGCGACACCCACCCCGGCGCGCGGGAGCGCAGGAAGCGGCGCAGTGGGAGGGCGCTTGTCACCGGCATCCGGCCCCATTAGTATGGCCCATTGATCTTCGGCGGCGGTTTCTGGAGTTCCTGCGGCATGTTCCAAGGGAGTATGGTCGCCCTCGTCACGCCCATGCGCAGCGACGGGGCGCTCGACGAGGAGGCCCTCGCGCGGCTGGTCGAATTCCACGTCGAGAACGGTACCGACGCCATCGTGGCGGTCGGCACCACGGGCGAGTCCGCCACCCTCGACGGCACCGAACACTGCCGGGTGGTGCGGCGGGTGGTGGATCTGGTCGGCGGGCGTATCCCCGTCATCGCCGGGACCGGCTCCAACTCCACGCGCGAGGCGGTCGAGCTGACGCGTTGCGCGATGGAGGCCGGAGCGGATGCGGCCCTGCTCGTGACGCCCTACTACAACAAGCCGACGCAGGAGGGGCTCTACCGGCACTACAAGGCCGTCGCCGAGGCGGTGCCGATGCCCCAGATCCTCTACAACGTGCCCGGTCGCACTGCCTGCGATCTGCTCCCCGAAACCGTCGAACGCCTGGCGGCGATCTCCAACATCGTCGGCATCAAGGAGGCGACCGGCGATCCGGCCCGCGGACGCGAGATCCTCGATCGCTGCGGCGAGCGGATGGACCTCTACAGCGGCGACGACGCCAGCGCCATGGAGCTGATCCTCGGCGGTGCGCGCGGCGTGATCTCGGTGACGGCGAACGTGGCCCCGCGCCTGATGCATTCCATGTGTACGGCGGCCCTCGCCGGCCGGCGCGAGGAGGCCGAAGCGGTAAACGCCCGTCTGGAGGCGTTGCACCGGAAGCTGTTCGTCGAGGCCAACCCGATCCCGGTCAAGTGGGCGCTCTACGAGATGGGCATGATTTCGCCCGGGATCCGGCTGCCGTTGACTGTCCTGTCGGAGCGCTACCATGAAGACGTGCGCCGGGCCATGAAGCAGGCCGGCGTCTTGTGAACCCCCGTCATCCCGAGAGATCCATGTCGCCATTGATCCGCCGAATTCTCCCGCGGCTGGCGCTGCTGACGGCGATCGCGTCGCTCGGCGGCTGCTCGGCGCTCGGGCAACTGCTCCCCGAACGCACACCCGAATATCAGCAGGCGGGGGTGACCCGCCCGCTGGAGGTCCCGCCGGGACTGACCGCCCCTCCGGCCGATACCGCCACGGCGCTCCCGTCGGCGCCGTCTTCCGGGTCCGCGTCGCAGCCGGCCGCGGGCGTGTCCGGCGCGCAGGCGGGCCCCGGAGCGAGTGCCGGCACCGGTGCGCGCGCGGCTCCGGCGCCCGCGCCGGCGCAGGTGGACATTCCGCTCCAGGGGATCCGGGTCGCGCGGGCCGGCACCGAGCGCTGGCTCGTCGTCGACGCGCCGCCGGCGCGGGTCTGGCCGCGGGTGCGCGAGTTCTGGCTGAAGAACGGCTTTCTCATCCGCCGCGAGGACGCACCCGCCGGCGTGCTCGAGACCAACTGGGCGCAGTACCGCCCCGACATCGCCGAGGGCCCGATCCGCATGGTCCTCAACAAGGTGATCTCGGGCATGTATTCGGCCCCGATCCGCAGCCAGTATCTGGTGCGTGTGGAGCCGGGCGGGCACCCGGGGACCACCGACGTCTACATCAGCCAGCGCGGGATGCACGAGGTCTACGACGGGGAGACCTACATCTGGCAGATGAATCCGCCGGACCCGGCCCTCGAGGCGGCGATGCTGCGCCGCCTGATGGTCTTCCTCGGCGTGCCGAAGGGGCGTGCCGAGTCGCTGGTACGCAACGCCCCGCCGCCGCCGCCGCAGGCGCGCATCGTACACGGGGCCGGCGGCGTCGTCGCGCTCGACGTCGACGACTCCTTCGATCGCGCCTGGAGCCGGACCGGGATCGCGCTCGACCGCATCGGCTTCGTGGTCCAGAACCAGAGCCGCGCCAAGGGCGTCTACTACGTGCGCTACGACGATCCGCTCAAGGAACAGGAGCGTCGCGGGCTGTTGACGCGCTGGTTCCACTGGTTCGGCTCCGACAAGCCGAAGGATGATCACTACTGGATCCGGCTGAGCCCCGCGGCCTCCGGGAAGACGACCCGCGTGGTGGTGCTGCGCGATGGCGGCAAACCGGACGACTCCAGGACGGCGCAGCGGATCCTGACCCTCCTGCAGGAGCAGCTCCGTTAACGCGCGTGCCCGGGTGAGTGGGTGCGCCGCGGGGACGGCCCGGTGAGGTTCGCCTCGCTCGGCAGCGGGAGCCGCGGCAACGGCACGCTCGTCGAGCACGGGGATACGCGGCTTCTCATCGACTGCGGATTCCCGGCCGCCCAGACCGAGCGCCGCCTGGCGCGACTCGGGTGCCGCGGCGAGGACCTGGCGGCGATCCTCGTCACCCACGAGCACGGCGACCACCTGCGCGGCGTGGCGCGGCTCTCGCGTCGCCATCGCCTGCCGGTGTGGGCGACGGCGGGAACCGCGGCCGCCTTGCGCGGGGCGGTCCATCGGCTGCACCGCTTCGATGCGCTCGACGCCTTCGCGGTCGGCGACCTCGATGTGCATCCCTTCCCGGTGCCGCACGATGCACGCGAGCCCGCACAGTTCGTGATCGGCGACGGCGTACGCCGCCTCGGCGTGCTGACCGACACCGGAACGCCGACGCCGCACATCGCGCGGATGCTGAGCGGCTGCGACGCGCTGCTCCTCGAATGCAACCACGACCCGGCGATGCTCGCCGCCGGTCCCTATCCGCCGGCCCTGCAGGCGCGCGTGGGCGGGGACCTGGGTCACCTGAGCAATACCCAGGCCGCGGCGCTGCTCGCCGGCATCGACTGCTCGCGCCTGCGCCATGTCGTGGCCGCGCATCTGAGCGAACGCAACAACCGCCCGGAACATGCGCGCGCGGCGCTCGCGGCGGTCCTCGGTTGCGCCCCGGAGTGGGTGGGGGTGGCCGACCAGGAGGCGGGGCTGGATTGGCGCGACGTCGGCTGAACGCGCCGGCCGCGACTGGTGCCCGACGGGGGCATCCAGTATCATGCCCACCCTCCGAACGCGCCCCGCGCCGCTGACGACGCACCGCCATGCTGCAGATTTTCGGCTGCCCGGCCCTGTCACGATTCCGTGCCGCGGCGCTCGCCGAGCGGATCCGCCGCGAACTGCCGGATTTCGGTGCCGTGCACGCGCGTTTCGTGCATTTCGCCGACCTCGAACGCGCCCTGCGCCCGGACGAGCGCGAACGCCTCGAGGGGCTGCTGCGCTACGGCCCGGACCCCGATCCCGATCCGGGCGCGCGCGCCGCGGACGGACGCCTCCAGCTCGTGGTCCCGCGTCTAGGGACCGTGTCTCCGTGGTCGAGCAAGGCCACCGAGATCGCGCACAACTGCGGGCTCGATGCGGTGCGCCGGATCGAGCGCGGCATCGCCTATCGCCTCACCGACGCCGCCGGCGCGCCGCTGGGGGAGGGCGCGACCGTGCGCATCCGCCCGCTCCTCCACGACCGCATGACGCAGACCGTCCTCGATGCGCTCGAGGATGCGGAGGGCCTGTTCCGGCAGGCCGAACCGGCGCCGTGCGCCCGCATCGACGTCGTCCGCGGCGGTCGCGCCGCGCTCGAGGCGGCGGACCGGGAGCTGGGGCTCGCGCTCTCGCCCGACGAGATCGACTACCTTCTCGAGCACTTCACCGCCTTCGGCCGCAATCCGACCGACGTCGAGTTGATGATGTTCGCGCAGGCGAACTCGGAACACTGCCGCCACAAGATCTTCAACGCCGACTGGGTCATCGACGGCCGCGCACAGGAGCGCTCGCTGTTCGCGATGATCCGCAATACCCACCGTGTGAGTCCGCAGGGCGTGCTCTCCGCCTACCGCGACAACGCCGCGGTCATCGAGGGCGGCACGGCGCGGCGCTTCTTCGCCGATCCGCAGGACGGGCGCTATCGCGCGGTCGAGGAGGCGGCGCACATCCTCATGAAGGTGGAGACTCACAATCACCCCACGGCCATCTCCCCCTTCCCCGGCGCGGCCACCGGCGTGGGCGGCGAGATCCGCGACGAGGGCGCCACGGGGCGCGGGGCGCACCCCAAGGCGGGACTGGCCGGTTTTTCCGTGTCGAACCTGCGGATCCCGGGCTTCGTACAGCCGTGGGAGGGCGACTTCGGGCGGCCGGGGCGGATCGCCTCGGCCCTGGAGATCATGCTCGAGGCGCCCATCGGCGCGGCGCGCTACAACAACGAATTCGGCCGCCCCAACCTCGCGGGGTACTTCCGGACCTTCGAGGAGGCGGTGCCGGGCCCCGACGGGCGCGAGGTGCGCGGTTACCACAAGCCGATCATGGTCGCCGGCGGCATGGGCAACATCCGTGCGCCGCACATCGAGAAGCGCCCGCTCCCGGAGGGCGCCCTGATCGTGGTCATCGGCGGTCCGGCGATGCTCATCGGGCTGGGCGGGGGCGCCGCCTCTTCGGTCGCCGCGGGCACCAGCTCCGAGAGCCTGGATTTCGCCTCGGTGCAGCGCGACAACGCCGAGATGGAGCGCCGCTGCCAGGAGGTCATCGACCGCTGCTGGGCCCTGGGCGAGGACAACCCGCTGCTGTCGATCCACGACGTCGGCGCCGGCGGGCTGTCCAACGCGGTGCCGGAACTGGTCGACGGCGGCGGTCGCGGCGGGCGCTTCGAGCTGCGCGCGGTTCCGAGCGCCGATCCCGGCATGACGCCGATGGAGATCTGGTGCAACGAGGCCCAGGAGCGCTACGTGCTCGCCATCGATCCCCGCCGCCTCGACGGGTTCCGCGCCCTGTGCGAACGCGAGCGCTGCCCCTTCGCGGTGATCGGCGAGGCCACCGCGGAGCGCCGCCTGCAGGTCGGCGACGGGCACTTCGAGGACACGCCGGTGGACCTGCCGCTGGAGATGCTGCTCGGCAAGCCGCCGAAGATGCGCCGGGAAGTGCATCATCGCCCGTTTCACAAGCCGCAACTGGAGTTCCCGGACGACGACCTGCACGCGCTGGCCCTGCGCGTGCTGCGTCTGCCGGCGGTCGCCGGCAAGGGTTTCCTCATCACCATCGGCGATCGCACCGTCGGCGGCCTGACCGCGCGCGATCAGATGGTGGGGCCGTGGCAGGTCCCGGTGGCCGATTGTGCGGTGACGCTGGCCGACTATCACGGCTACCGCGGCGAGGCCATGGCGATGGGGGAGCGCGCGCCCGTGGCCCTGGTCGATGCACCCGCCTCGGGCCGGCTTGCCGTGGGCGAGGCGGTCACCAATCTGGCGGCCGCGCGCATCGCGCGTCTGGGCGAGGTGCGGCTGTCGGCCAACTGGATGGCGGCCGCGGGCCACCCGGGGGAGGACGCCGCCCTCTACGACACCGTGCGCGCGCTCGGCGAGGTACTGTGCCCGGCGCTCGGGATCGCCATCCCGGTGGGCAAGGACTCGCTGTCGATGAAGACGGTGTGGCGCGACGCCGGGGGTGAACACGCGGTCACCGCGCCGTTGTCGGTGATCGTCTCGGCGTTCGCGCCGGTGCTCGACGCGCGCGCCACGCTCACGCCGCAGTTGCAGGAGGCCGACAGCGTCCTGATCCTGATCGACCTCGGCAAGGGACGCAACCGCCTCGCCGGATCGGCCGCGGCGCAGGTCTACCGGCAGGTCGGCCGTGAGCCCCCGGACCTAGACGACCCGCGCGCCCTGGCGGCGTTCTTCGCCGCGGTACAGGATCTCAACGCCGCCGGGCGTCTGCTCGCCTATCACGACCGCTCCGACGGCGGGTTGTTCGTGACCCTGTGCGAGATGGCCTTCGCCGGGCGTTGCGGCCTCGACGTCGCCGTCGACGCGCTCGGTCCCGACCCGCGGGCGGCGCTGTTCGCCGAGGAGCTGGGAGCGGTGGTCCAGGTGCGGCGCAGCGACGTCGATGCGGTGCGCGAGCGGCTGCATGCGGCGGGGCTCGGCCATCACACGCACGTGCTCGGCACGCCCACCGCGGACGAGCGGGTGCGCATCACCTTCGGCGGGCGCCCGTGCCTGGAGGCGGCGCGCGCCGAACTGTTCGCGGCCTGGCGCGAGACCGGCTACCGCATGCAGGCGCTGCGTGACGACCCGGAATGCGCGCGCCAGGAATTCGAGGCCGACGCGCGCATCCGTGTGGCGCGCCCCGAGGTGGTCGTGCCGTTCGATCCGGCGCAGGACCCGGCCGCGCCGGCGGTCGCGCGCGGCGCCCGCCCGCCTGTCGCGATCCTGCGCGAGCAGGGCGTGAACGGCCACGTCGAGATGGCGGCGGCCTTCGAGCGCGCCGGCTTCGAGCCGCACGACGTGCATATGAGCGACCTCATCGCCGGGCGCGTGCGCCTCGACCGGTTCCGGGGCTTGGCCGCCTGCGGCGGGTTCTCCTACGGCGACGTGCTCGGGGCGGGGGGCGGCTGGGCCAAGACGATCCTGTTCGACGAGCGGCTGCGCGCGGACTTCGGCGCCTTCCTCGCCGATCCCGAGCGCTTCGCGCTCGGCGTGTGCAACGGCTGCCAGATGCTCGCGGCCTTGCGCGAGTTGATTCCCGGCAGCGAACACTGGCCGCGCTTCGTCGCCAACGCCTCGGAGCAGTTCGAGGCCCGCCTGAGCCTGGTCGAGGTGTTGCCTTCGCCCTCGGTCCTGTTCGCGGGCATGGAAGGCGCGCGCCTGCCGGTCCCGGTCGCGCACGGCGAGGGACGGGCCGAGTTTCCCGCCGGCACCGACCCCCAGGCGGTGCTCGAGGCGGGTCTGGTCACCGCGCGCTACGTCGACGCGGCCGGTGCGCCGGCCCGCCTGTATCCCGAGAATCCCAACGGATCCCCGCTCGGGATCACCGGCCTCACCAACCGCGACGGGCGGGTGAACATCCTCATGCCGCACCCCGAGCGGGTCTTCCGCAGCGTACAGTTCTCCTGGCGCCCGCCCGAGTGGGGCGAGGACTCGCCCTGGCTGCGCCTGTTCCGCAACGCCCGACGCTGGGTCGGCTGAGGCCCCCCGGATCGCACCGCTCCGATCGACGCCGCCCCGCCGCCGACGCCGGCCGGGCAAGCCCGGCCCTACGGTCCCCCCCCATCCCCCGACCCGGGCACCCGTAGGGCGGGCCTTGGCCCGCCGACGACGTTTGATCCGAACGCCGTCGCCCGCATCCACGGCCTCGGCCGGGTAAACCCGGCCCTACCCAACATCCACGCCGCGCCGGCCCCGGTAGGGCGGGCCTTGGCCCGCCGACGCCGCCGACCCGAACCACGTCGCGCCGATCCGCGGCGCCGGCGTGTAGGGCGGGGCTTGCCCCGCCGACGATGTTCGGTCCAAACGACATCGCCGCGGTCCACGACGTCGCCTCGTAGGGCGGGGCTTGCCCCGCCGACGACGCCGGATCCGAACGCCGTCGTTCCGATCGACGACGTCGGCCGGGCGGGGCCCCCTACGTGCGCGGCCGGCCGATCCCCGCGAGCGCGTGGCGACCGGCCCAGTCGCGCGCGAACTGCCACGCCACACGCCCGCTGCGCGAGCCGCGCTGCAGGGCCCATTGCAGCGCCGCGGTGCGCGTCGCCTCGCGATCCACCGCCGGGGCCCCGAGCCGCTTGAGCCAGTGCATCACGATCTCCAGGTAGCGGTCCTGGGAGAGCGGATGGAAGGCGAGCCAGAGACCGAACCGCTCGGAGAGGGAGATCTTCTCCTCCACCGCCTCGCCGGGGTGGATCTCGCCGTCGATCCGACGCGTCTCCTGGTTCTCGCGCTGCGTCTCCGGCAGCAGGTGGCGGCGGTTGGAGGTGGCGTAGACGAGCACGTTGGCGGGCAGGTCGGTCAGTCCGCCTTCGAGCACCGCCTTGAGGGCGCGGTAGCCGGCGTCGCCGGCGGCGAAGGAGAGGTCGTCGGCGAAGACGATGAAACGCTCCGGGCGCGGCGCGAGCAGCGGGACGATGTCAGGCAGGTCGAGCAGGTCCTCCTTGTCCACCTGCACCAGGCGCAGCCCTTCGCGGCGGAACCGGTGCAGCAGCGCCTTGACCAGAGAAGACTTGCCGGTGCCGCGCGCCCCCCAGAGCAGGGCGTTGTTGGCCGGGAGGCCGGCGAGGAACTGGCGCGTGTTGCGCACCAGCTCCTCCTTTTGCGCGTCGATGCCGCGAAGGTCGCCGAGGCGAAGCCGGGGCGCGTCCGCCACGGCCTCGAGAAATCCGCGCGTGCCGCTGCGGCGCCAGCGCAACGCGGCCGCGCGCCAATCGGGCGCCTCCGGTACCGGCGGCACGAGGGCCTCGATGCGGCCGAGGAGGGCTTCGGCGCGCGCGATCAAATCGTGATACTCTGCCATGCAGGACCTGAAATGCGTGCGCCCCGGGGAGACGGGGCGGAAACCGATCCAGCATAGCGGATCGCGAGGACCCGCTCCAGGAGCCGGTTCGAACGATCGGCGCGTAGCGAGGCGGTCGGCCGCTCGAGGCCGGACGGGTTCCTACGGGAGGCGGTGGTGATGCGGCGCTGCAGTTCCCCCTTCCCTCGACCCGCCGCGTCGTTTCCACTATTGGGTTCGATGCTCGCGATCACGGCCGCCCTGCTGGCGACCGCCCCGGCGGCGGCGGAAGCGCTGTCAGCCGAGGAGCGCAGCCCGCGCCGCTACCGCTTGGCCGTCTTCCCGTACCTGACGCCCCTGCGGCTCGAACCGATCTACGCCCCGATCGCGCAGGCGCTCGCCCATACGCTCGACGCCGGGGTGCGGCTGGTGACCCGCCCGACCTTCCGTGCCTTCCGGCGGGCGCTCGCGGCCGAGCGTTTCGAGATCGTCTTTCTGCAGCCGTTCGACTACGTCGAGCGCGCGGCGGCCCTCGGCTACGTCCCCCTCGCCCGCACCGCCGTCGATCTCGCGGCGCTGATCGTGGCGCCCGCGGACGGCCGGGTGCGTACGGAGTCCGATCTGACGGGGGCGACGCTCGCTTTCCCGCCGCGCGCGGCGGCGGTGAGCCGCCTCGCCCTGGCCGCGCTTCGCGCCGGCGGGCGCGTGCCCGGGCGCGATTTCCAGGTACGCTTCGAGCCCACGCACTTCGCCTGTCTGAATCGGGTGCTGTCCGGCGGCGCACACGCCTGCGTCACCGCGGCGGGGCCGCTGGCCCTGTTCGCGGCGCGCCGCGCGGGTCCGTTCCGTGTGATCCTGCGCTCGCGCGCGGTACCGGGGCCGCTGTTCGCCGCCCACCGCAGCCTGCCGGCGGCGGTGCGCGCGCGCCTGCGCGCGGCGATCGTGGGTTGGCAGCGGACCGCAGCGGGCCGCGCGCTGCTGGAGCGCGGGCGCCTGCCGGCGTTCGTCCCCGCGCGCGACGCCGACTACGAGCCGGTGCGACGACTGATCCGCGCGGGGCGCGGCGGCGGATAGGGCCGTGTCGCTGCGCTACCGCATCGCGCTGACGATCTTCGTGCTCGAGGCGGCGATGTTGGCGCTGGTGTTGTGGCAGAGTCTGACGATCTTTCTCGAGGGCACCCGCCAGGAGCTGGCGGTCACCGATCGCGTCATCCTCGACGCCCTCTCCGACCTCGGGCGCGCGGCGCTGCTGGCGGACGATTATGCGGCGCTGCAGGCGTACCTCGAACGCCTGCACGAGGACCCGCACCTGTACACGATCGTGCTCGCGGACGGGCATGGGCGCGTCGTGGCCGCGAGCACGCCGGCGCGCGTCGGCGCGCGCTTCGATCCGACCCCCGGCGGGGAGGACCGTTATTGGCGCCTGGCGCCGATCCACGACGCGGCGGGCGCCCTCGGGGTGGTCGGGGTCGAGTTTTCGAGCGCGCCCTTCGCGCAGGCCTACCGCCACGCCCGCAACACCGGCATCGCGTTCGCCGCCGGCGGCATGCTGGTCATCGCCGCCCTCGGGCTGCTCATGGGACGGCTGCTCACGCGCCGTCTGGACCGGCTGACGGCGGCCGCGCAGCGGCTCGGCCAGGGGGATACGGGCGTGCAGGTACGGTTACCGGGGCGCGACGAGGTGGCGCGCCTCGGGATCGTCTTCGATGTCATGGCGCGGCGCATCGACGAGCACCGCGCCGCCCTGGAGGCGCTCAATCGCGACCTGGAGGCCCGCGTCCGCGAGCGCACCGCCGCGCTTGCCAAGCTGCTGCACGACATGGAGTCGTTCTCCTACTCGGTCTCCCACGACCTGCGCGCCCCGGTGCGCGCGATCGACGGGTACTGCCGCGCGCTGCTCGACGATTTCGGCGACCGCCTGCCGGCCGAGGCACGGGGGTATGTCGAGCGCGCCCACGCCGCCGGGCGGCGGATGGGCGCCCTTATCGACGATCTGCTGGTGCTGGCGCGGCTCTCCCAGGAGCAGGTGCGTTCGGAGCCGGTCGACCTCGCGCGGCTGGCGCGCGAAGTGCTGCCGCTGCTGCGGGATGCGGGAGCCGAGGGGCCGCGCCCGGAGATCCGCATCCCCGAAACCCTGCCCGCCCACGGCGATCCGCGGCTGTTGCGCATCCTGCTCGAACAGCTCCTCGGCAACGCCCTGAAATACACCTCGGGCGGGGCGCGGCCGCGCATCGAACTGGGCGTCGAGGATAGCGGCGCCGGGCGTGAGTACTTCGTTCGCGACAACGGGATCGGCTTCGATATGGAGCGGGCCGAGGGCCTGTTCGAACCGTTCCGGCGCCTGCACGAAGGCGCCTATCCCGGGACCGGCGTGGGTCTGGCGATCGCCCGGCGCATCGTCGAGCGCCACGGCGGGCGGATCCGCGCGCAGGGCGAGCTGGGGCGCGGCGCGACCTTCTTCTTCACCCTGCCGGACACGCCCGCCCCGGTCCACGATCCGGCGGTATCGGTCCAATTGACGGCGTCGGCCGGGTAAACCCGGCCCTACCCGCGTCCACGCCGCGCCGGCCCCGGTGGGGCGGGCCTTGGCCCGCCGAGGTCGTTTGATCGGAACGCCGTCGCCCGCATCTACGGCGTCGGCCTGTAGGGCGGGCCTCGGCCCGCCGACGACGTTCGATCCCAACGACATCGGACCAAACCACGTCGTCGGCCGGGCAAGCCCGGCCCTACCCCGCATCCGCGCCGCGCCGGCCCCGGTGGGGCGGGCCTTGGCCCGCCGAGGTCGTTTGATCCGAACGCCGTCGCCCGCATCCACGCCGTCGGCCTGTAGGGCGGGCCTCGGCCCGCCGACGACGTTCGATCCCAACGACATCGGACCAAACCACGTCGTCGGCCGGGCAAGCCCGGCCCTACCCCGCAGCCACGCCGCGCCGTCCCCGGTAGGGCGGGCCTTGGCCCGCCGACGATGCCTGAAAACGCGATTCCGGTCGGGGCGTCGCTACGATGTGCCCGGGGACGAAAAAAGGTGTCACGGAATCCACGGAATCCACGGATCGGTTGGGTTCATTCCGTGCGTTCCGTGGATTCCGTGGCCTGTTCCTGCGGCATCGGTCCGAATCCACGTCGTCGGCCGGGTAAACCCGGCCCTACCCGCGTCTACGCCGCGCCGTCCGCGGTGGGGCGGGCCTTGGCCCGCCGACGACGCCTGAAAACGCGATTCCGGTCGGGGCGTCGCTACGGTGTGCGCGGGGACGAAAAAAGGTGCCACGGAATCCACCGAATCCACGGATCGGTTGGGTTCATTCCGTGCGTTCCGTGGATTCCGTGGCCTGTTCCTGCGGCATCGGTCCGCATCCACGGCCTCGGCCGGGCAAGCCCGGCCCTACCCCGCATCCGCGCCGCGCCGACCCCGGTAGGGCCGGCCTTGGCCCGCCGACGACGTTTGATTCCGACGGCAGCGGACCAAACCACGTCGTCGGCCGGGTTCATCCGGCCCTACCCATCGCCGCCGTCGCCGGCGCGCGGTTCAGCCGCCGCCCTGCAGGCGCAGGGCGGCGGCCAGATAGGCCGCGTAGAGCGCGCCGTTGACCAGCAGGTGCCAGATGCGGATACCGCCGCGGTGCAGGCGCCGGCGCAGCCACAGCGCGGCGATCAGCGCGGTCAGCATCGCCGCGAGGACCTCGCGCTGCGGGACCCACGGCGTGACGAGGATGCCCAGGGCGGTGAGCAGCGAACCCTGGAAGACCATCGCACCGGTCAGATTCCCGAACGCCAGGGTGTCCTTTCCCCTGCGGATCCACAGGATGCTGTTGACCTTTTCGGGCAATTCGGTGGCGATAGGGACGATGATCAGCGACAGCAGCAGCGCGGAGACGCCGAGCCGGCCGGCCAGTGCCTCGATCCCGTGAATGAAGCCCTTGGCGCCGGCGATCAGCAGGGCCAGTCCCGCGAACAGTTGGATCAGGATCACGGCCGCATTCTCGGGCAGGCCGAGCCGTGCGAGCCACATCGGTTCGTGCGCGACGGTGCCGTGCCCGTTCTGCACCAGGGCGGCCGAGGCGCGCACGGTGAGCAGAACATAGACGAAATAGGTGCCGACCAGCGTGACGGCGATCGCCGTACGCATCGCGGCCATCTCCGGGGGAACGAACAGCGCCGCCCCCGCCAGCAGGAACGCGAGCAGGAAGAAATCCAGATCCCGCGCCAGTCCGCTCGCCTCCGGCCGGAACGCGCCGCGCGCGCCGCGCGCGCGCAGCGAGACCAGCGCGAGCAGCGAGAGCGAGAGGGTGGAGAGCATGAGCGGCGCGCCGAGGATCGCCCCCACGCCGATCTCGTGGTTCACGCGCGCGTCGGCGGTCCCGGCGAAGATCGCGAGCAGCGGAACCGTGGTTTCCGGCAGCGCCGTGGCCACGGCGGCGAACACCGAGCCGGTCACGCCCTCGGAGATGCCGAGCCGATGGCCGAGATGTTCGAGGGCGTTGGTGAAGACCTCGGCGGCGACCAGGATCACCAGCAGCGAGGCGATGAGCTCCAGCGTCGCCGACATGGTCAGGGCCGCGGGCGGCGGCGGGGCCCGGGCGCCACCCGGCCGCGCACCCTCAGGCGAGCCTCTTGTACCGGATGCGGTGCGGCTGGTCGATCTCGGCGCCCAGGCGCGCGCGGCGGTCGGCCTCGTAGTCGCTGAAATTGCCTTCGAACCAGGTCACGCGGCTCTCGCCCTCGAAGGCGAGGATATGGGTCGCGATGCGGTCGAGGAACCAGCGGTCGTGGGAGATCACCATCACGCAGCCCGGGAAGGCCAGGATCGCCTCTTCGAGCGCGCGCAGCGTCTCGACGTCGAGGTCGTTGGTGGGCTCGTCGAGCAGCAGCAGGTTGCCGCCGCTGCGCAGGAGCTTGGCCAGATGGACGCGGTTGCGCTCGCCGCCGGAGAGTTCGCCGATGCGCTTCTGCTGGTCGCTGCCCTTGAAGTTGAAGCGCCCGACGTAGGCGCGCGAGGGCATCTCGAATTTGCCCACCGTGATGATGTCCTGCCCGTCGGAGATCTCCTCCCACACCGTGCGCGTGTCGTCCAGGGCGTCGCGCGACTGGTCGACGTAGGCGAGTTGTACCGTGTCGCCCAGGCGCAGCTCACCGGAGTCGGGGCGCTCGGCGCCGACGATCATGCGGAACAGGGTGGTCTTGCCGGCGCCGTTGGGACCGATGATGCCGACGATACCCCCGCGCGGGACGCGGAAGTCGAGGTCTTCGATCAGCAGCCGGTCCCCGTACCCCTTCGTGAGCCCTGCCGCCTCCACCACCAGCTCCCCGAGCCGCGGCCCCGGCGGGATGTAGATCTCCTGGACCTCGTTGCGCTTCTGGAACTCCTGCGAGGCGAGTTCCTCGTAGCGCTTCACGCGCGCCTTGCTCTTGGCGTGGCGCCCCTTGGGGTTGGCGCGCACCCACTCCAGTTCGGCCTCCAGGCTCTTGCGGTGCGCGCTCTCCTGGCGTTCCTCCTGCGCCAGGCGCGCCTCCTTCTGCGCCAGCCAGGAGGAGTAGTTGCCCTCCCAGGGGATGCCGTGGCCGCGGTCGAGTTCGAGGATCCAGCCGGCGACGTTGTCGAGGAAGTAGCGATCGTGGGTCACCGCGACGACCGTGCCCGGGTACTCGCCGAGGAAGCGCTCGAGCCACGCCACCGACTCGGCGTCGAGGTGGTTGGTCGGCTCGTCGAGCAGCAGCATGTCGGGGCCGGAGAGCAGCAGGCGGCAGAGTGCCACGCGGCGCCGCTCCCCGCCCGAGAGGCGGGTGACGTCGGCGTCCCAGGGCGGCAGGCGCAGGGCCTCGGCGGCCACCTCCAGGCGCCGGTCGAGTTCCCAGGCCCCGGCCGCGTCGATGGCGTCCTGCAGCTTGGCCTGTTCGGCGAGCAGGGCGTCCATCTCGCTCTCGTCGAGGGGTTCGGCGAAGCGCAGGCTGATCTCGTTGAAACGGTCCACCAGGGCCTTGGTCTCCGCGACCCCCTCCTCGACGTTGCCGCGCACGTCCTTGGCCGGATCGAGCTGCGGCTCCTGCGGCAGGTAGCCGATGCGGATCCCGGGTTGTGGGCGGGCCTCGCCGACGTGTTCGCGGTCGACTCCGGCCATGATCCGGAGTAGTGTCGATTTTCCGGCGCCGTTCAGCCCCAGGACCCCGATCTTGGCGCCGGGGAAGAACGAGAGTGAGATATCCTTGAGAATCTCGCGCTTGGGCGGCACGATCTTGCCCACGCCGCTCATGGTGTACACGTACTGCGCCATCGTCTGTGTCCGTCGGTCGGTGGTTCGGGGAACGGGGCGGGACATTATCGGTGAATCGCGGACGCCTTTCCATCGGCGCGCCGCCGGCCCGGCGACCGGCCCCGGTCGGGCACGATACTTGCTCGGTACGAGGTTCCGCGCGCAGGGCGCCTCCCGCGGCCTGCGCGGCAGGGACGGCGGCGGATCGCTGACGCCCGGAGGGGCGCGATGGACGATATTTCCCATGCCGAACGGCTGCGCCGGGTCATCGACGGCCTCGCCCGTCTCGCGATCTCCGGGGTCCCGGAATCCGAGGCCCTGCGCGCGGCGCTGACGGGGCTGACCGAGGGCCTGGGTGCGCAGCGGGCGGTGCTGGACCTGCGCGACGCCGAAGGCGGGGAATGGTTCGTCGCCGTCGGCTATGGCCGCCGCGGGCCGAAGGCCGTACGCGCCGAGCTCGCCCGCGGCGCCACCGGCGGCGGGGGCCAGTCCCGCAGCCTGCTGATGTTTCCGGTGGACGGGCCGGAGAACGGCCTTCGCGGCACGCTCTACCTTACCGACAAACGCGACGGCGCCCCGTTTTCGGCGGGCGATGCCGGGCTCGCGCGCCAGTTCGCCGAGGCGGTGGGGACGGTCGGGGCGGCCCGCGCGGTGCGCGAACACGGCGCGCGGCTCGACCGGGCCCTGCGCGAGAGCGCCGGGGCGGTGTTCAGCCAGACGGGCACCGCGTTCTTCGAGGCCTTGACGGCCCACCTCGCGCGCACCCTCGACGTGGAGATCGCCCTGATCGGTGAGGTGCGCCCGTTCGATCCGGGCGTCGTGCACGTCCTCGCGGTCAGCCGCCGCGGCCGGCGCCTCGACCCCTTCGCCTATCCCCTGCAGGACACCCCCTGCGCCGACGTGGTCGGAAAGCGTACCTGCCATTACGCCACCGGCGTGCGGCAGCGGTTCCCGCACGACGCGATGCTGGCCGAACTGGAGATCGACAGCTATCTCGGCGTGCCGTTGTTCGACCACCTCGGGCAGGCGCTCGGCCTGCTCGTCCTCGCCGACACCAAGCCCCTGCCGGCGGGCGGATGGCCGGAGGCGCTGATCCGCATCGCCGCGGTGCGGGCCGCGCTCGAGCTGGAGTCCGCGGCGGCGCGCCGGGCCTTGCACGCGAGCGAGGAGCGCCTGAGCGCGGTGCTCGCGCGCGCCCCGCTCGTGCTGTTCTCGATCGATCGCGACGGGGTGTTCACCCTCTCCGAGGGGCAGGGCCTGGAGCGCCTGGGCCTCGCGCCGGGGGAGGCGGTGGGGCGCACGATCCAGGAACTCTACGGCGCCTATCCGCAGATCCTCGAGGATTTCCGCCGCGCGCTCGCCGGCGAGGCGATGCACTCGGTGGCCGACGTCGAGGGCCTGCGCTTCGAGGTGTGGTGGCACCCGATCCGCGGGCCGGACGGTGCGGTCTCGGGCGTGCTCGGCGTGGCCTGGGACGCCACCGAGCGGCGCCGGGCCGCCGAGCAACTGCATTACCTCGCCCACTACGACCACCTCACCGGGCTGCCGAACCGCCTGCAGTTCTCCGCGTGCCTGGAGCGCGCCCTCGTCGAGGCGCGCCGCGACGAGCGCCTCGTGGGCCTGCTGTTCCTCGACCTCGACCGGTTCAAGCAGACCAACGACACCCTCGGGCACGAGTTCGGCGACGCGCTGCTCAAGGCGGTCGGCGACCGCATCCGCGGCCAGTTGCGCCCCGGCGACACGCTGGCGCGACTGGGCGGCGACGAGTTCGCGATCATCCTCCCGGGGCTCGCGCACATCGACGGCGCGACCGGCACGGCCTACGCGCTCCTCGAGCTATTCAGCCGGCCCTTCACGGTCTCCGGGCGCGAGGTCCATATCACGGCGAGCATCGGCATCACGATTTATCCCTTCGACGAGCGCGACATCGACGGGCTGCTCAAGAACGCCGACGCCGCGATGTACCGCGCCAAGGAGCAGGGCCGCAACACCTACCGCCTCTACACGGCGGACCTGCGCGTGCGCCTGGCGCAGCGGATGCGGCTGGAGACGGACCTGCGCCGCGCGCTGGAGCGCGGCGAGTTTACGCTTCACTACCAGCCGCAGGTGGACCTCGGCGGCGGCGAGGTCATCGGCGCGGAGGCGCTGTTGCGCTGGCGCCACCCTGAACTCGGGCTGGTCTCCCCGGGCGACTTCATCCCCGTGGCAGAGGACACCGGCCTGATCCTGCCCCTCGGCGAATGGGTCGTGCGCGAGGCCTGCCGGCAGGCCTGTGCCTGGCGCGCGGCCGGGCTCGAGCCGGGGACGGTGACCGTCAACGTCTCCGCACGCCAGCTCCGCCACGACGGGCTCGTCACCGTGGTGCGCCAGGTGCTGGACGAGACCGGACTGGAACCGGCGCGCCTGGGTCTGGAGCTGACCGAGAGCCTCCTGATGGAGGGCGTGGACCGAAACGTGCGCGCCATGGAGGCGTTGCACGCCCTGGGCGTGCACTTCTCCATCGACGACTTCGGCACCGGTTACTCCTCGTTGAGCTACCTCAGCCGCCTGCCGCTGCACACCCTCAAGATCGACCGCGCCTTCGTGCACGGGGTGCCCGCCGAGCACGGCCATGCCGCCATCGCCCGCGCCGTCATCCAGCTCGCGCACGCACTCGGCCTCGCCGTGATCGCCGAGGGCGTCGAGACGGCATCCGAGCTGCAGTTCCTGCGCGCACAGGGCTGCGACGCGATGCAGGGCTACTACTTCAGCAAGCCGCTCCCGGCGCGCGACTTCGAGGCGCTGCTGCGCTCCGGGCGGCGGCTCGAAGACGGTGAAGACGATTCGGGTTGACCTCTGCGCCGGTACCGGCACGCGGCGCTTCATCGATCCACGGTTGCATTCGCCCGCGCCGCGTGCTCCAATTCCCGCAACGGATATCCGTCTACAGGGAGGTTGTGCAGCCGAACTCCGGCAACAACAACCAATAACGCGGGGCGCGCTGTTCGCAAACGATGTCGTCGAATCCCGATGCGCCGGAAGGGACGCATGAGGTAGGGGATCGGGCAGGAGGCCTATCCGGAGAGGACCGTCGGAGCGGGACGGACGCGAGCGGTGCGCCCGACCTGGAGGTCGGCGACCGTATCGTCCAGTACCTCGAGCGCCTCGGTGTCGAATACGTCTTCGGTGTCCCCGGCGGTGCGATCGAACCCCTCTACAACGCCCTCGCGCGCAGCGCCCGCCGCGGCGGCCCGCGTCCGGTCCTGGCCCGCCACGAGAGCGGCGCCGCCTTCATGGCCGACGGCTACGCGCGCGAGACCGGCCGCATCGGCGTGTGCTGCGCCACCACCGGCCCCGGCGCGACCAACCTGATCACGGGCGTCGCCACTTCCTACGAGAACGAAATCCCGCTGCTGGTGATCACCGCGCAGACGACGTTATCGACCCTCGGACGTCGTGCGCTTCAGGAATCTTCCGATACCGCCGTCGATACGCTTGGAATGTTCCGCTTCTGCACGCGGTACAATTCGTTCGTTTCGCACCCGAGCCAATTGGACCATAAGCTGGTCGCGGCGCTGCTCGCCGCACACCGGCGGCCGCGAGGGCCGTCGCACCTGACAGTCCCTCTGGACGTTCTTCGCGGGCCGGCCGCACGCGCAGACTCCGTTCCCGATCTCGAGCGCCTGATTGCCGTGCCGCAGGGCGCGGATCCGGCGGCGCTTTCGCGGCTGGAGCGCGAACTCCTCGAAGCGAATCATCTCGTGATCGTGATCGGTGGCGGGTCCGGCCATGCGATCGGGTCGATCCTCGAGGTGGCGCGTCTTCTGGATGCAGCCATAGTCGCCACTCCGCACGGGAAAGGATTGGTAAGCGCCTATCATCCGAAGTTCCGCGGGGTGTTCGGATTCGCGGGCCATCGCAGTGCATCGGAAGCGCTGAGCGATCCCACGGTCGACCGTGTGCTGGCGGTGGGGGCGATTCTCGGGGAATTCGCGAGCGGCGCCTGGGATGAGCGTGCCTTGCTCAACTCTCGTCTGATTCACATCGACGACACGGCCGAGCACTTCGCACGCTCGCCAATGGCGCGCCTGCACGTTCATGCCGACCTTCCGACTGTATTCGATCGTCTTGTCGAGCGGCTTCATCGACGGCGATATCCCGGCTCCGTCTACCTGCGGGCCCGTCGCCAGGGAACTCTCGACCGGGCGGACATGGACGGGGATGGCCACCACAGGTTGCCGATGCCGGATCCCGATGCGTTCTCCATGCGATTCCGGCTGGACGGCGAGAATCATGATCAAGGCGACGCTTCTCCGCTCAAGCCTCAGCGGCTGATGATCGAGCTTGCCCGACGGTTTCCGTTTTCTACCCGCTTCCTCGCCGATTCCGGGAACAGCTTCGCATGGGCGATACACTACCTGCACCCGTTCGACCGCAGGGTTTCGGGCGGCCGCGGCCGCGAGGGCGGGTTGTTTCGCGCCTGTCTGGAATTCGCACCGATGGGATGGGCGATCGGTGCCGCCGTGGGCACGGCGCTGGCCCGGCGCGATGTCCCGGTGGTATGCATCACGGGGGACGGCAGCCTGTTGATGAACGGCCAGGAACTGACGGTCGCGGTGGCCGAGTCGCTTCCCGTGGTCTTCGTGGTCCTGAACGACGCGGCGTTGGGCATGGTGCGCCACGGGCAGCGGCTCGCCGGCTCGGAGCCCATTGCGCATTGTCTGCCGCCGGTGGATTTCGCGGCGGCCGCGCGCGCGATGGGTGCCGATGGGTTCGTGGTCGGATGCGCCGCCGACCTGGAGGCGCTGGATTTCGAGGCAATGTGCATTCGCCCCGGTCCGACGGTGCTCGATTGTCGGATCGATCCGGACGAGGTGCCGCCGATGGGGATGCGCATGAAGGTGCTGGGAACCGATTCATGAGCGGGCAGCGCGAGGTCATCCATACCCGGATCTGGGACGAGGAGCCGGAGGCGGACAACCCCTTCGCCGCCGCGGCCTGCTACTGCCGCGGCTACGACGTGTACGGCGCGATGCTCGGGAACGCCCGCTGGAGCGAGTACCTGTATCTGTTGTTCCTCGGCGAGCGGCCCGCGCCCGCGGCCGCGCGACTGCTGGAGGACCTCGCGGTGGCGCTCGCCAACGCCGGCCCGCGCGACGCCGCCGTGCGCGCGGCGATGAACGGCGGGGCCGGGGGGTCCACCGCCGCCGCCTGCCTGATGGCCGCGCTCGCCGCGGGCGCCGGCCAGTACGGCGGCGCGCACGAGGTCTATCGCGCGCTGGAGTACTGGAAGGAATGCGGCCGCGACCTGGAGTCCTGGCGCGCGCGCCTGTGCAATCCCCCGGTCGAGGAGCGGGCCGACATCTGGCTGCCGATGGAGCATCCGCCGGGCTTCGATCCGCACGGGGCGAGCTGCCCGGCGCCGGTGCGCCGCACGCTCGATCACCTCGCCGCGCGCAGCCCCGGCCCGGCGCTGCCGTGGCTCGCCGCGCAGCGCGAGGACCTGGAGGCGGCCGCCGACTGCCCGCTCGCGATGACCGGGGTCGCGGCCGCGGCGCTGGCGGACCTCGGGCTCGGTCCCGCCGCCGGCGAGATGCTGTTCCTCCTGCTGCGCCTGCCCGGCGCCGCCGTCCACGCGCTCGAGCAGATGGACTACGGCTGGCGCCGCTACCCGTTCTTCCGCGACGCCGTCATCCTCACCGACGACCCCGGCCCCGCGCCGCCCGATTCGGAGGAGCGCCCGTGAAGGGACCACGCGAACTGCTCGAGCACGAGGACCGCTGGGTCACCGCCATGGGCAAGTGGTTCCCCGGCGAGCGCACCGTGTTCCGGGGGAAGGATCTGCACCGGGCTTGCGGGCGGTGGGATTGGATGCGACTCCATGTTTTTGGAATTACCGGGCGCGAGTACAACGCCAAGGAGATCGCGCTGCTGAATGCTATATGGGTGGATACGAGTTATCCGGACCCCCGATTGTGGAACAACAGGGTCGTAGCGCTGTCGATCTCCGCTCGAAGTACCGGCAGTATGGCGCTGGCTGGAGCGCTCGCGACCTCTGAGGCGTCGATCTATGGGCAAGGCCCCTGCATACGAACCATGGACCTGTTGCTTAGGGCGCGGCGAACGACGCAGCTTGGGACGAGCGTCGATGATTTTGTACGGCAGGAACTGGAGACCCATCGTCGTGTTGCTGGCTACGGGCGGCCGGTGGTGGGGGGGGATGAGCGCATCCCGCATCTGCTCGCTCGGGCTGACGAATTGGAGATCAGGTCGGGCACATTCGTACGGTTGGCGTTTCGAATCGAACGCGCGCTCCTGGAGGGCGGATGGAAGTTTCGCATGAATTATGCGGCTCTTGCCGCGGCGTTTTGTGCGGACCTGGGATTTTCCCCGAGGGAGTTCTATCTTTTCACTTTCCTGGCTTTCCTGGCAGGTATGGTGCCTTGCTCCCTGGAAGCCGGTACAGCGCCGGAAGGGACGGTTTTCCCGTTAGGCTGTGGGCGCATCGCCTATGCCGGTCCCGGTCGGAGGGCGTGGGAGCGGCCTGTCGAGGCGGCCGTTGAATAACTCCTGCTTCTCATTGACATAAGACCGCGCCCAGAATCTCAAGATGTCGGTGATTCGGCCGACGTTATGGCCATCCGGACAAGGCCAAGTTACCACTATGTCAGTCTCCTCAGGGCGCAGGTTGGCGCTGGCAACTCTCCTTCTTCTCGCTCCGGGTCCGTCATTCGGGGCCGGAAGCAATGACCTTTCGTTGGTGTATGGGGGGCCGGAGTTCGTAAGTATTGCGACCGGTGCCCGCCAACCCGTGTCCCAAGCGCCGGCAACCGCGACTGTATTGACCGCGCACGATATCGCCGAGATGGGTGCGACGGATGTTGATCAGGCCCTAGAAGCGGTTCCGGGCGTGCACGTGTCGATGACCGGGATCGGTTATCCTAAAAACGTGTATTACCCTGCCCCTGCCAGGCGATTTGGCGGAGGCCGAAGCCAGTTCACCCCCGTCAGCATGGTCATCAGGTGTTCACACACCCGCCGCCAGACGGCAGTGGGGTCTAATGG
>JALUXX010000062.1 GCA_027013145.1 Gammaproteobacteria bacterium
GCTCACCCATGGTCTCCTCCTCACTCTCACCGATGGTCCCAGAATCCACTCCATCTTGGCGCATCACGACGCCGAAGTAGAGGGGGAGGAGACCATCCCATCGGATGGAGCGCAGCGCAATCCGGGGGGATCTCCTTCGACACCGTGATTCCCCGGATTCCGGCCTGCGGCCTGCATCCGGGCTGCGAGGGCGCCCCGTCGGATCCGGAGGGCGACGGGGGCGCGGCCGGTGAGCGGTCACCCGCCTGCGTCGGGACGGGCGGAGAAGACCTCGTGCAGGCGGCGATAGCGCCCGCCGCGCGCCATCAGCGTCTCGTGGCGTCCGCGTTCGAGGATGCGTCCGCCCTCCAGCACCGCGATCTCGTCGAAGCGGGCGAGCCCGGCCAGGCGGTGGGTGATGAGGATCAGCGTGCGCTCGCGGGCGTGCTCGAGCACGCCGTCGAGCACCGCGGCGGCCGTGTTCATGTCGAGCCCCTCGGTGGGCTCGTCCAGCAGCAGGATCGGGGCGGAGCGGAGCAGCACGCGGGCGAGGGCGACGCGGCGCGCCTGGCCGCCCGACAGGCGCAGTCCCCCTTCGCCGACGTAGGTATCGAGCCCCTCCGGCAGGGCCATGATCTCCTCTTCGACCGCCGCCGCCCGCAGTGCCGCGCGCAGTGCGGCCTCGTCCGCCTCCGGCGCCGCCAAGCGCAGGTTCTCGCGGATCGTCGTGTTGAACAGGTGGGTATCCTGCGTGAGCGCGCCGAACAGGCGGCGTGCGTCCGCGGCGCGATACGCGCGCAGGTCGTGACCGCCGAGGCGCACGCCGCCTTCCTGGTATTCCCGCAGGCGCAGGAGCAGCGCGGCCAGGGTGCTCTTGCCCGCACCGCTCGGACCCACGACGGCGAGGTGCCGGCCCGCCGCGATCTGGAGATCGATTCCGTCGAGCACCCACGGGCCCGAGGGTTCCATCCGCAGCCGCACGCCGCGCAGTTCGAGCCCGGCGTCGACCGGGTGCGGTGAAGGCCCGGGGGGATCGGCGATCGCGGGCGGGGCGTCGGCGAGTTCGAAGATGCGACGGGCGGCGGCGAGGGTGTGGCCGAGGTATTGAAAGCCCGCCGGCAGATCCGACACCGCCTCGAAGCTCGCCATCGCCACGAGTACCAGCATCGGCAATTGCGGCCCGCTCAAGGCGCCGGCGCGCAGCAGCCCGGCACCGAGCACGAAGGTCGACCACACCGCGAGCTGCGCCGCCAGCATGGTGCCCGCGGCGCCGAGTCCGGCGATCCGGCTCATGCGCTCCTGGTCCGCGATCAGTGCGCGGCTCAAGCGCCCGACCCGCTCCGTCTGGCGCGGGAGCGCCCCATAGACGCTCAACTCCGACATCCCGGCCACGGTGTCCACGATCGCGGTTCGCAGCGCCGCCCCCGTGTGCACGATGCGGGCGCCCGGCCGGCGGCCCAGGTACCCGGTGAGGAGCGGTACGCCGAGCCCGGCGAGCGCGAGCAGGAGCAGGTCGATCGCCGCGATGCGACCGTCGTAGAGCGCGAGAAAGGCGCACGCGAGCACCGATCCGACCGCGGCGACCACGGCCGGCTGCAGCGTGCGCAGGTAGAAATTGTCCAGGGCGTCGATGTCGGCGCGGATGCGGCTGAGCAGGTCGCCGCCGCGGTACGGCTGCAGCACGGCGGGGGCGGCCGGTTCGATGCGCGTGTAGAACCATACCCGCAGGCGCGCGAGGAAGCGCAGCGTGGCCTCATGGGTGATCAGGCGTTCCAGGTAGCGCCCGCCGGTGCGCAGGATGGCGAACGCGCGGATGGCCGCGGCCGGGGTGAAATAGTTCATCGTCGCACCGGCGATTCCCGCCGCGGCCATCGCCGCGAGGAACCAGCCCGCGACGCCCATGAGGGCGACGTTGGCCAGCACCACGACCAGGGCGACCAGGGTGCCCGCCGCCATCCAGCGCCAGGCCGGGCGGTAGAGCGACAGCAGCCGCAGCAGGGTCTTCATACTCCCTCCAGGCCGGCCGTGAGCAGGGCGCGGTAGAGCCCGTCCCGCGCCGCGAGCGCGCGATGCGTGCCGCTCTCGACGATGCGGCCGCGGTCGAGCACCAGGATGCGGTCGGCCTCGCGCACCGTGGCCAGGCGGTGCGCGACCGTCAGCACCGCCCGGCCCGCCGACAGCCGCTGCAGGGCGCGCCCGATGCGCTCCTCGCTGTGCGCGTCGAGGCTCGCCGTGGCCTCGTCCATCAACACCAGCGGGGCGTCCTTGAGAAAGGCCCGCGCCAGGGCCAGGCGCTGGGTCTCGCCGCCGGAGAGCCCGCGCCCGCCTTCGCCGACGAGCGTGTCGTAGCCCCGCGGCAGCGCGCGGATGAACTCGTCGGCGAAGGCGTCGCGCGCCGCGGCCTCGACGCGCGCGGCGTCCGCGCCGGGATCGGCCAGGCGGATGTTGTCGCGCACCGTCCCGTGGAACAGGCGCGGGCGCTGCGGGACCCAGGCGATCGCGCGGCGCCATTCGTCCGGGTCGAGGTCCTCCAGCGCGGTCCCGTCGATCGATACCCGGCCCTCCGTCGGTTGGAGGAAGCCCAGGAGGAGATGGAGCAGCGTACTCTTGCCGGCGCCGGTGGGTCCGACGAGGGCGATGCGTTCCCCGCGTTTCAGGGTCAGGGAGACATCGTCGAGGACCCATGGGCCGTCGTCGTAGCGGCAGCGCACCCGCTCGAGGCGCAGCTCGTGCACCGCCACCGGGGCCGGCGCGCGCCGCGCCGGTGCGGTGTGGACCGGTGGTGCGACGGGTGTCTCCAGGATCGCGGCGATGCGCTCGGCCGCGCCGATGGCCTCCATGCGCGCGTGGTAGTGGGTGCCGAGGGTGCGCAGCGGCAGATAGAACTCGGGGGCGAGGAGCAGCACCAGGAAACCGGTCTCGAAGTGCAGGTCGCCCCAAAGCAGGCGAAAACCGACCAGGACCGCCACCAGCGCGATACTGACGACGGCGAGGAACTCCAGGGCGAGCGAGGAGAGAAAGGCGATCCGCAGCACCGCCATGGTGCTCCTGCGGTACTCCTCCGAGAGGCGGGCGACCATTTCGGCCTCGCGGCGGCTGGCGTCGAAGAGCTTGAGGGTGGTCAGTCCCTGCAGGGCATCGAGAAAATGGGCGCTCAAACGGGCCAGTCGGCGCCACTGACGGCGATTCAGGGATTCGGCGCCCTTTCCGATCAGGATCATGAAAAAGGGGATCGCCGGACCGGTGACGAGCAGGACCGTCCCCGAGATCCAGTCCTGCGCGTAGACCACCGCGAGGATCGCCGCCGGTACCAGGACCGCGAGGGCCATCTGCGGGAGGAACCGGGCGTAGTAGCCCTCGAGCGCCTCGACCCCGTCGGCGAGCGTGTTGGCCAGCTCGCCGCGGTGCTCGCCCGTCAGCCGCAGCGGTCCGAGGGTGCGCAGCCGCTCGAGCAGGCGCATGCGCAGCCCGTGCTTGACGGTGGCCGCCGCCCGGAACGCCGCCCACTGCGTGAGCGCGGTCACCGCGGCGCGGGCCGCGAACACCGCGAGCAGGCCGTACAGCTCCGGCGCCAGTACCGTCGGCCCGAGCCGGTGGAAGACGGCGCCGGCCACGACCCGCGCGAGGAGCCAAGCTTGGACGATGAGCAGCACGCCGCCGCACAGACCCAGTGCGACGGCGGCGCGCAACGCGACGGAGCCGCCGCCGGCGTTGCTCCGCAGCCATGCATCGGCGGGTGCGCCCGCGCCACCCGCGGTTTCATCCCGCATTTCCGTGTGCCGCTCGGCGGTGGGTGTCGGCGACCGGCTCATCATACGCTCCGGCCGCCGCACCCTTCATGCCGCTGATCCGCAACTCCCGCGTCCGCGTCACGGTTTGCGCTGCGGATCCCGGCGAAAGATCGGTCATTTGACCTTTCGTGCGGAATCGGTACGATAAATGGCCCCGGCACACCCCGCCGCCAGGGGGCGCAGCCCGGTGTCGCCGTGGTGGCGCCGGCGTTACGGGGCCGTTGCATCTGCGGGCCGATCTGCTGCGACGTTCCGTGGCGGTTCCGCGTACGATTTCGGATTCCCCCTGCAACCGGACGCGCAGAGTTTGCGCGCCCGTGCGCCGAACGGTCATCGTCAATCAAGGAGGTCGTCATGAGCAGTGCCGCAACCGATGTCGCCCGGGAGGGCGCCCTGCGAGGAGCCGACGGAAAGTTCGCGCTCCCCGACCTGCCCTACGGTATGAGCGCGCTGGCGCCGCACGTCTCGGAGGAGACGCTCCAGTTTCATTACGGGAAGCACCACGCCACCTACGTCGCCAACCTGAACAAGCTGACCGCCGGAACCGAATTCGAAGGCGCCTCGATCCCGGAGATCATTCGCAAGGCGCCTGCGGGGGGCGTGTTCAACAACGCCGCCCAGGTGTGGAACCACACCTTCTACTGGCACTGCCTGAGCCCCAATGGCGGCGGGAAGCCGGCCGGGGATCTCGCCGCGGCGATCGACAAGGCCTTCGGATCCTACGACGCCTTCAAGGAGAAGTTCACGCAGGCGGCGGTGACGCTGTTCGGCTCGGGCTGGGCGTGGCTGGTGCGCGGCGCCGACGGCTCGCTCGCGATCGAGGGGACCTCGAACGCCGGCAACCCCATGACCGCCGGCAAGACGCCGCTGCTCACCTGCGACGTCTGGGAGCACGCCTACTACATCGATTACCGCAACGCGCGGCCCAAGTACCTGGAGGCCTTCTGGAGCTTGGTGAACTGGGACTTCGTGGCCCGCAACCACGGAGGCTGATCGTCCAAGGGCCGGCGCGGCGCGGGGGCGGCGTCAGTCCCCGCGCCGCGCGGGCTGATGTTCCATCATGATCTTCTCGCGCTGGAACACGAGGACGGAGGCGATGCGCAGGGCGCCGAGTACGAACAACAGGGCGCTCAACGCGTAGATCTGCGCGACCTCGATCTTTCCCTCGAACAGCCGGATCATGATCTCGCGCAGGACGAAGACGATGGCCGCGTCGACGATGAAGGTCATGCGCAGGCGGTGCGTGCTGAAGTAGCCGACCAGCGAGCGGGAGAGTTCGATCAGGACGAACAGCGTGAGCACCTCGGAGATCATCTGCTGATACTCGCGCATGATGTCGGCATGGATCACCAGGTCGCCGAGGTTGAAGAACAGGCGGATCAGTCCGACGATCAGCCCGACGGTGATGAACAGCAGCAACACCGCGAAGATCGCGTCGGTCACCCGATCGAACAGGCGCATGTAGGGGATCTTCATGGCTACGCTCCGCACCGCGCCGCCGGGACCCCTCCGCGGAGCGGCGCGGTGCCCAGTCTATCGCAAAAGACCCGCCGCGGTGCGGGCCGCGCGCGCAACGCCGGGCGGTTGCGCCCCGCAGGTGCGGTGGCACGGTGAGTGAGGACGCCGATCGGACCGAAGCGGTCATCGCGCTCTTCGACCGCGTCGCTTCCGGCTACGATCACGAGTCGTTGCGCCTGTTTCCCTTCGCCGCCGACCGCCTGCTGCGGCACGTGCCGGTCGCCCCCGGCGCGCGGGTCCTCGACGTCGCCACCGGCACCGGGGCGGTGGCGGTCGCCGCCGCGCAGATGGCGGCACCCGGCGGCCGCGTCACGGCGATCGACCTATCCGAGGGGATGCTGGCGCGTGCCGAGGGCAAGGCGCGTGCGCTGGGGCTGTCCAACATCGACCTGCATCGCATGGACGCGGGCGCGCTCGAGTTCCGCAGCGGCTACTTCGACGTCGTGCTGTGTGGTTTCGGTCTGTTCTTCCTGGCGGACATGGAACGCGCGGTGCGCGGGTGGGTGCGCGTGACCCGGCCCGGAGGCCGCGTCGCCTTCAGCGCCTTCGCCCCCGGTTCCTTCGAACCCCTGGGCGCGCGGCTGTTCGCCGCCCTGGAGCGCGCCGGGGTCCGCGCCGCGGATGCCGCGCCGCCCGCCTGGCGGCGGCTGGAGGAGACGGCGACCTGCCGCGCGCTGCTCGAGCGGGCCGGGCTGGAGGCGGTGCGCGTGGAGGAGGAGTCGATCGCCTACCGCCTCGCGGACGCCTCGGCCTGGTGGGACGCGGTCTGGAACAGCGGCATGCGTGCCTACGTGGAGGCGCTGGACGGGCCGGCGCGCGAGCGGCTGCGCGCCGCCCACCTGGCCGAGGTGCAGGCCGAGGCGCCCGCCGACGGTATCCGCCTTCAGGTAAACGTCCGCTTTGTCCACGGCCGCAAGCCGGATCGAGGCTCCTAGGGTTCCCCGGGGGTGACCGCGGGCCCGTCGTCCGGCGCCGCGCGCGGGTCGAGTTCGCTGAGCACGGGGGTGGTGCGGGTCAGGGTGACGAAAGGGCTGCGCTCGGGCCCCGGGCCGGTGCGCCGGCGCAGGATCGTCGCGACGGTCCCGAAGGCGGCGCTGGTGAAGAACAGATAGGCGAACAGCCCGTCGGGTCCGAGGAGGGTCATGGCGGGCGCCGCCAGCAGCGGCCCGAGGGCCGAGCCGGTACCCCAGATCAGGAGCAGGCCGGCGCTCACGGAGACGAAGTGGCGCCGGTCGGCGAGGTCGTTGGCGTGCGCGACGCTGAGCGGATAGAGGGTGTAGCTGAGCCCCCCGAACAGCGCCGCCAGGACGAGCAGAGCGGGCAGCGACCGCCCGCCCACCCACCACATCCCGAGCGCGGCGATCGCGACCCCGAAATGGACCGCCCCGATCAGGCGCACCCGGTCGAGCCGGTCGGAGAGCACCCCGACCGGCCACTGCAGCAGCAGCCCGCCGACCACCGCGACCCCCATCAGGCCCGAGACTCCGCCGATCCCGAGTCCCGAACGCACCCCGTAGACGGGGGCCAGCGCGGCGAAGGCGGCCCCGGTGAGGCCGGCGGCGAAGGCGCCCAGGGCCCCCGCGGGCGCCGTGCGCAGGAGGTCCAGCGGGCCGAAGTGCGACCATTCCGGGAGCGTCGGGTGGACCGCACGGGTGAGTGAGACGGGCAGCGCCGAGAGGGCCAGCAGCACGGCCGCGAGGAGGATCGGAGCGAGCGTGTGCGGGTCGCCGAGGTTGAGGAGGAGCTGGCCGATCCCGAGTGCGAGGATGGAGGTGGCGGCGTAGAGGGAGAACAGCCGCCCGCGGTTGCGGGCGTCGGCGTGCGCATTGAGCCAGCTCTCGATGACCAGATAGAGGCCGGCGACGGCGAAGCCGGTCAGCGCCCGCAGCACGAGCCAGGCCGCGGGAGAGGTCAACAGGCCGTGCAGCAGCGCGGCGCTGGTGGCGGCGGAGGCGAAGGCGGCGAAGGCGCGGATGTGGCCGACGGCGCGGATGACGCCCCCGCCCGTGAACGCCCCGCTGACGAGCCCGGCGAAGTAGGCGGCCATGACCACGCCGATGGTGGGCGCCGGCCAGCCGGCCAGACCCATGAACACGCTCAAATAGATCCCGAGCAGCCCGTTCCCCGCCATGAGGAGGGCGACGGAGACGAACAGCGCGCGCGATGGGATCAGTCCCTGCCGCATGGGTCGCCGGCGCTCCGGGCCGCGGGGGCGTTCAGCCCGCGCGCGGCAACGGCCGCGGGTCGGGGTCGATTGCGGGCGCGCCGCGGCGCTCGAGCAGCGCCTGGATCCGCGGCCCCAGGGCGATGCCGGCCCGGGTCAGGGCCTGGTTGCCGAACAGCGTATTGAACTCCAGCAGGAACCACCGGCCACCCACGCAGGCCAGGTCGAAGCCGGCATGATCGACCCCGAGACGGGTGGCCACATCGGTCACCAGCGCCAGCGGCTCGTCCGGGACCCCGTCGAAGAGGATCCGCGCACCGCGGGCGACGTTGTGATGGAACGCGTCGGGCGGACCCACCCGCCAGTAGGCCGTGACCACCTCGTCCCCGACCCAGACCACCCGCAGGTCGCGATCGATCGGCAGGTACTCCTGTACGTAGAGCACCGGGTGGCTGCGCGCGTAGGCGCGCCACGCGGCGGCGTCGTCGATGCGCCGCACGCCCCGCCCCATCGAGCTGCGCGGCTCCTTGACGACGAACGGGAAGTCGAACTCCTCCGGGATCCGCCGCTCGGCGTCGTCGGTCGACGCCAGGATGCGGGTCTCGGGCACGTGCTGCGGACAGATCGCCCAGAAGGCGCGCGTCATCTCCGGCTTGTCGTGGCCCAGATGGTAGCTCGCCGGGCTCGGGAACAGGCGCCGGCCCATGCCGTAGACCAGGGCGTTCACCTGCCAGTATTCGGGGAACAGCACCCAGTCGCTTTCGGCGATCTCCGCGCGGTGGCGGAACATCCACTCCGGCTTGAGGTAACGCACCCCGGGGATATCGAAGGTGCGCAGGGGGTCGAAGGAGAGCAGGCGCATGGTAACGGCCCGAACGCTAGGAGCCGAAGGTCGGGGACACGGGGATCGGCGGGCCCCGGCCGGGCGGGGCGCCGACGCGCGCATTAGATGTCGGGCGCCCGCTTCCGTCAAGCCCCCGCGGTCAGACACACAGCCGGTTCCAGGCGTCGAGGGCGGCCACCTTGTAGGCCTCCGCCAGGGTGGGGTAGTTGAAGACGTTCTCCAGGAAGAACGTGAGGGTCCCGCCCAGGGCCAGGGCCGCCTGCCCGATGTGGATCAGTTCGGTCGACCCCTCCCCGAGGATGTGCACGCCGAGCACGCGCCGGTCTTCGAGCCCGAACAGGATCTTCAACAGGCCGTCGTTCAGGCCCATGATCTGGCCGCGGGCCGTCTCGCGCAGGCGCGCGATCCCGACCTCGTAGGGCACCTTCTGCTCGGTAAGCTCCTGCTCGCTCTTCCCCACCATGCTCATCTCCGGGACCGCGTAGATGCCGAAGGGGAACCACTCGGGCTGGCTGCTCGCGGGTACGCCGAAGGCGCTGCAGGCCGCGAGCCGGCCCTGCTCCATGGAGGTCGAGGCGAGGCTCGGGAAGCCGATCACATCGCCCGCCGCGTAGATGTGGGGCGTGTCGGTCTGAAAGCGCTCGTTCACCCGCAGCCGGCCGCGGGCGTCGGCGCTGAGGCCGGCGTTCTCCAGATGCAGCGCGGCGGTGTTGCCGGTGCGCCCGGCGGCGAACATCACCAGTTCGGATCGCAGCGTCTTGCCGCTCTCGAGCGTGGTCGTCACGTGGCCGTTGGGGCCGTGGCTCACGCCTGCGACCGCCTCGCCCAGGCGCAGCAGCACGCCGCGGTCGCGCATGTGATGGGAGAATTCGTCCACGACCTCGCGGTCCATGAAGTCGAGCAGGTGCGGGCGGCTCTCGACCAGCGTCACCTTCACATCGAGGATGCTGAAGATCGAGGCGTATTCCAGGCCGATGACGCCGCCGCCGACGACGATCATCGAGCGCGGGATGCGTTTGAGGCTCAGGATCCCGTCACTGTCGATAATGGTGTCGTCGTCGAAGGGCACCGACTCGGGGCGGTGCGGCGTCGTGCCGGTGGCGATGAGGGTGCGTTCGGCCTCCAGCGACAGGTGCTCGCCGCCCGGGGTCTCGACCGTGACGCGGTGGGGATCCGCGAACGCGGCGGCGCCCTGGATCACGTCGACGCCGTTGCGCGCGAGCTGGTTCTGCATCACTTCGGTCTCGTGCTGCAGGGTCGTGCGCAGGCGCTGCATCAGGTCCTCGATGCCGATATGGGGCTTGAGGCGGTAGCCGTAGCCGTAGAGGCCGCGCTGGCTCCATCCGGTCAGATAGAGCACCGCTTCGCGCAGCGTCTTGCTCGGGATCGTCCCGGTGTGCACCGAGACCCCGCCGACGACCGGGCGGCGCTCGATGACGGCGACCCGCCGCCCGAGCTTGGCCGCCTGGATGGCGGCCTTCTGGCCCGCCGGTCCGCTACCGATGACGAGGAAGTCGTAGCGCTGCACGGGGAATCTCCGCGAGGCCGCCGGGGCGGCGTGGACGGGCCCGTCGCCCGCGGCGCCCCGGGCCCACCATGCTAGCGCTGGGGTATTGGAAAGCTTTAGCCCGTATTTCTCACCGGGCGCCCAGCGCTCGGAGCCGCCGGGCTCCGATGGGACTCAAACACCGCCTGCGGCCGGTCGATAGCACGGATTGGAGGCCCGGCGTCGGCGCGGGGCGGCGGATGGGGTACCCCGAGGGCGATGGGCGCACGGATCCTGATCATCGAAGGGCACGCGCACGACACGGACGACGTGGCGGGCCCCCTGGCGTCGGCGGGGTTCGAGGTGCGACGGTGCCCCGCGCACGCCGCGGCGCAGACCCCCGTCCCCGATGCGGTGTTGATCCCTCTCGAACGGTGTGGGGATCCGGGTGTGCCGGACGCGCTGCGGCGGATCCGTGCCGCCGGAGGGGGCGTGGTGCTGGCCCTGGTCGGGCCGCCGGACGACGATGCGCTGCTCCAATGCGCGGACGCCGTGCGGCCGGCCGGCTATCTGGACCGCTCGTGGTCGCCGCGGTGTCTGGCCGCCGCGCTCACGGCGATCCTCGCCCGGCGCCCGGGTCGGGAGGAGCGGCACCCGGAACGGCGCGCGATGGAGAGCGCCATGGACGGGATGGCGCTGCTCGACGCGCGCGGGGTCTATACCTTCGTCAACGAGGCGCACGCCCGGCTCTACGGCTACGATCGCCCGGACGAGATGCTCGGGCGCTCGTGGCATACCCTCTATGACACGGCCGAGCTCGCGCGCTTTCGCGAGACGATCATGCCGGTCGTCGCCGCCGCCGGGCGCTGGCGCGGCGAGGCCGTCGGCCTGCGTCGCGACGGCACCCGCTTTGCACAGGAACTCTCGCTGACGGCCCTCGAAGACGACGGTCTGGTGTGCGTGGTGCGCGACATCAGCGAGCGCCGGCGCGAGGAGGAGGCGCGCCGCGTCCGGGAGGCCGCGCTGCGGGCGCAGCAGCAGGCGCTGCTGGAGCTGGTTTCGCGCCAGGGCGCCGCGCCCGGCTGCGAGGCCGATGTCTTCCGCCGGGTATGCGAGACCGCTGCGCGCACCCTGGGCGTGGAGCGCGTGGGGCTGTGGCGCTTCGACGCGGCCCGCACACGGATCGTCTGCGAGGTGCTCTACGAGCGCGGGCCGGGGCGTTTCTCGGCCGGGATGACGCTGGCGCGCGCCGACTATCCGAGCTATTTCGCGGCCATGGAGTCGGACCTCGTCATCGCCGCCGCCGACGCCCACGAGGACCCGCGGACCCGGGAGTTTTCGGACGGCTACCTGACGCCGGCGGGCATCGGCGCGATGCTGGACGCCCCGATCCGGCTCGGCTCCGGCACGGCCGGCGTGCTGTGCCACGAGCACGTCGGCCCGCCCCGTCCCTGGACCCTCGAGGAACAGAACTTCGCCGCCGCCCTCGCGGATATCGTCGCCCTGGCGATGGACGAGGCCGAGCGCCGGCGCGCCGAGCGCGAGTTGCAGCACGAGAAGGAGCTCGCCCAGGTGACCCTGGAATCGATCGGCGACGGGGTGATCCGCACCGACGTGCACGGCATCGTCGAGTACCTGAACCCGGTCGCCGAGAAGCTAACCGGCTGGCCCCGGGACGAGGCCCTGGGGCGAGCGCTGCTGGAGGTCCTGCGTCTGGTCGACGAGGTCAGCGGGCGCGCGCTGCCCGATCCCGTGGCGCGCTCGCGCCGCGAGCGGGGGAGCTTCTGCCTCGCCGGCAGGACCCTTTTGCTGCACCGGGATCAGGTGCGCCGGTTCGCCACCGAGGTCACGGTGTCCCCGGTGCTCGATCTCGAGCGCAGGGTCATCGGTACGGTGCTGGTGTTCCGGGACGTCACCGAATTGCACGGCATGGCGCGTCAGATGGCCTATCAGGCCAGCCACGACCCGCTCACCGGTCTGATCAACCGCCGCGAATTCGAGCGCCGCGTGGAGCGGGCCCTGGAGCGCGTACGTAGCGCCGGGTCCGATACCGGGCATGCCCTGTGCTACCTCGACCTCGACCAGTTCAAGATCGTCAACGACACCTGCGGTCACGCCGCGGGAGACGAACTCCTGCGCCGTCTGGCCGTCGAGCTGTCCGGTTGCGTGCGCGAAACCGACACCCTCGCCCGTCTCGGCGGCGACGAGTTCGGCGTGCTGCTGGAGCACTGTCCGCTGGAGCGCGCCGCGCAGATTGGCGACAAGCTGCGCCGCGTCGTGCAGGGGTTCCGCTTCGACTGGGAGGGCAAACGCTTCGAGATCGGCGTCAGCATCGGTGTGGTCGCGCTGGACGCCGATACCGGCGGGCTCTCCGACGGCCTCGGCGCCGCCGACGCCGCCTGCTACGTCGCCAAGGAACAGGGGCGCAACCGCGTCCATGTCTCCCACGCGGCGGACGGCGCGTTGTTGCGCCATCACGGGCAGATGCGCTGGGCGCGGCGTATCCGCGAGGCGCTCAACGAGGACCGGTGGCAGTTGTGGCTGCAGCCCTACCGTGCGCTCTCACCGGACTGCGCCGGCGTGCGCCCCGCCGAGTTCCTGCTGCGCATGGTCGACGAGGACGGGACCGTCGTCGCGCCGGGCGAATTCCTCCCGGCGGCGGAGCGCTATCATCTCATGCCCGACGTCGACCGCTGGGTCGTGCGTTCGGCGCTGGCGGCGCTCGCCGGCGGACACCCCGGCGTGCGCGACCTGAACCTCTGCGGCATCAACCTGTCGGGGCAGTCCCTGGGAGACGAGTCGTTTCTTCCCTACGTGACGGACTGCCTGGAGGCGAGCGGGGTCGCCGCCGCCCGCGTGTGTTTCGAGGTCACCGAGACGGCGGCGGTCGCCAACCTCGCGCAGGCGATGCGCTTCATGTCGGTGCTGCGCGAGCGCGGCTGCCGCTTCGCGCTGGACGACTTCGGCAGCGGCCTGAGTTCCTTCGCCTACCTGAAGAATTTCCCGGTCGACTATCTCAAGATCGACGGGGCCTTCGTCCGCGACATGGCGGAGGATCCCGTCGATCATGCCATGGTGGAGGCCATCCACCAGGTCGGCCGCGTGCTGAGGATGCGGACCGTGGCCGAGTTCGTGGAGGACGAGGCGACCCTGACCGAGCTGCGGCGCCTGGGCGTGGACTTCGCCCAGGGTTATGCCGTGGCCCGGCCGGCGCCGCTCGAATCGTACGCGGCCGACACCGACGCCGACGCCGCGCGGCGGGGCTGAAGGTCCCGGGAGACGCGGGCGGCGGCGAGGTCCCGGAGTCGGTCCCGCGCCGCCGCCGATGCCGTCAGTGCGTGATCAGCGGCACGATCAGCAGCGCCACCAGGTTGATGATCTTGATCAGCGGGTTCACGGCCGGGCCGGCGGTGTCCTTGTAGGGATCGCCCACGGTGTCACCGGTCACCGCGGCCTTGTGCGCGTCGGAGCCCTTGCCGCCGAGGTTGCCGTCCTCGATGTACTTCTTGGCGTTGTCCCAGGCGCCGCCCCCCGTGGTCATGGAGATGGCGACGAACAGGCCGGTGACGATGGACCCAAGCAGCACGCCGCCGAGGGCCTTGGGCCCGAGCAGCCAGCCCACCAGGATCGGGACCAGGACGGGCAGGAGCGAGGGCACGATCATCTCGCGGATCGCCGATTTGGTGAGCAGGTCGACGGCGCGGGAGTAGTCCGGCTTGGCCTTGCCCTCCATGATCCCCTTGATCTCGCGGAACTGGCGGCGCACCTCGATGACCACCGAGCCGGCGGCGCGGCCCACCGCCTCCATGGCGAAGGCGGCGAACAGATAGGGCACCAGCCCGCCGATGAACAGCCCGATGATCACCAGGTGGTCGGACAGGTCGAAGCTCAGCGCGTGGCCCGCGCGGGTGAGGGCGTGCGTGTAGTCGGCGAACAGGACCAGGGCGGCGAGGCCGGCCGAGCCGATGGCGTAGCCCTTGGTCACGGCCTTGGTGGTGTTGCCGACCGCGTCCAGCGGATCGGTGATCCCGCGCACCTCGGGGGGTAGTTCCGCCATCTCGGCGATCCCCCCGGCGTTGTCGGTCACCGGCCCGTAGGCGTCGAGGGCGACGATCATCCCCGTCATCGACAGCATGACGGTGGCCGCCACGGCGATGCCGTAGAGGCCCGCGAGGGCGAAGGCGCCCCAGATGCTCGCGCAGATCGCCAGCACCGGCAGCGAAGTCGCCTTCATCGAGACCCCGAGACCGGCGATGATGTTGGTCGCGTGCCCCGTGGTGGAGGCGTCGGCGATGTGGCGCACCGGCCCGTATTCGGTCGCGGTGTAGTACTCGGTGATGACCACCAGAGCGCCGGTGAGGGCGAGCCCGATGAGCGCCGCCCCGTAGAGATGCCCGACGCTGAAGTGGCCGTTTGCGGCCATCAGCCACTGCGTGATCGGGTAGAAGGCGATCGCCGCGAGCACCCCCGAGGCGATCAGCCCCCGGTACAGCGCGCTCATGATCTTGCCGCCCTCACGGGCACGGACGAAGAAGGTACCGATGACGGATGCGACGATCGAGGCGCCGCCGAGGACCAGCGGGTAGACCACCGCCTTGGTGTCGCCCCCGCCCACGATCAGGGCGCCGAGCAGCATGGTCGCGACGACGGTCACCGCATACGTCTCGAACAGGTCCGCGGCCATGCCTGCGCAGTCGCCGACGTTGTCGCCGACGTTGTCGGCGATCACCGCGGGGTTGCGCGGGTCGTCTTCGGGGATGCCGGCCTCGATCTTGCCGACCAGGTCGGCGCCGACATCGGCGCCCTTGGTGAAGATGCCGCCGCCGAGGCGGGCGAAGATCGAGATCAGCGAACTCCCGAAGGCCAGCCCCACCAGCGGTTCGATCGTCGTCGTGACCGACTGGCCCGCGGGCGCGATCGCCGTGAGGATCGCATAATAGGCCGTGATCCCGAGCAGGCCCAGGCCCACGACCAGCAGTCCCGTGATCGAGCCGCTGCGGAAGGCGACCGCGAGCGCCGGGTTCAGGCCGCGGCGGGCGGCCTCCGCGGTGCGCACGTTCGCGCGCACCGAGATGTTCATGCCGATGTAGCCCGCGGCGGCCGAGCAGATCGAGCCGATGGCGAAGCCGATGGCGGTCTTCACGCTGAGGACGAACAGGATCAGAAGGAAGAGGACCACGCCGACCAGGCCGATGGTGGTGTACTGGCGGTTGAGATAGGCCTTCGCGCCCTCCTGCACGGCGGCGGCGATCTCGCGCATCCGGTCGTTGCCTGCCGGCTGGGCGAGCACCCAGCGCACGGAAACGACGCCGTAGATCAGCGCCACGCCGGCGCAGCCCAGGGCGAACCAGACTTCTGGTGACATGGACCATCCTCCGTATGATGAGCGGCGCGCAGCCGCATACCGGCGGGCGACGGGTCCGGGTCTGCGACGACCGCGCCCGCGTCCGCAAGCCAATGCGTCGCCGGCCCCCGATCGCGGCCGCGCGGCCGCAGGGTCGGCGACAAACTCCCCGGCCGTCTCCGGTCAGGGTTGCTTGAACACGGTCCCGGGCCTGAGCCCGAAGACCTCCTCGAGCCTGAGTTCCCCGATGAGGCGGTCGACCGCCGCCTGGCCGTGCTCGCGCTGGACCTCGGCCAGGATCAGGCGCGCGGCGTTGCGATTGTAGCCGCTGCCCATCTGCACCTGGACGGCGAGCAATTCTCTGGCTTTGTCCAGGGTCATCGCTTGATCCAGGTCAAGGGGCCCCGTTCCGGCCTACTTCAGCACGAAGCGCCCCTTCAGGCGGCGCGGGACCGGCGTGTTCTTGAGCGTCGCGTACTGTGGCAGACCGTTGCGGTACGGGGGGTAGTCCTCGCCCCGGACCAGCGGCTGCAGGTAGCGCCGGCACTTCTCGGTGATGCCGAAGCCGTCGCGGGCGATGAACTCGCGCGGCATCTTCTTCTCGACGTTGGCCACGTCCGCGAGCGGCGCCACGCCGATGCCCCAGCGGTAGGGCTTGTCGGATTTGCGCACGATGGTCGGCATGACCGCGTTCTGACCCTTGAGCGCGAGCTGCACCGCGGCCTTGCCCACGGCGTAGGCCTGCTCGACGTCGGTCTTGGAGGCGATGTGCCGGGCGGAGCGTTGCAGGTAGTCGGCGACCGCCCAGTGGTACTTGTATCCCAGGGAGTCCTTGATGAGCTGCGCGATGACCGGCGCGACGCCGCCGAGCTGGGTGTGCCCGAAGGCGTCTTTGGTGCCGGCCTCGGCCAGGAAGCGGCCCGCGGCGTTGCGCACCCCCTCGGAGACGACGATCGCGCAGTAGCCGTATTTCTTGACCGCCTGATCGACGCGCTTGAGGAACTTCTCCTGGTCGAACACCACCTCGGGGAAGAGGATGACGTGCGGTGCGTCGCCCGCCTTCTCGGCGGCGAGGCCGCCGGCGGCGGCGATCCAGCCCGCATGCCGGCCCATGACCTCCATGACGAAGATCTTCGTGGAGGTCTTGGCCATGGAGGCGACGTCGAAGGCGGCCTCGCGGATGGAGACGGCGACGTACTTGGCGACGGAGCCGAATCCGGGGCAGTTGTCGGTGATCGGCAGGTCGTTGTCGACGGTCTTGGGCACGCCGATGCAGGTGATGGGATAGCCCATCTTCTCGCTCAACTGCGACACCTTGTAGGCGGTGTCCTGGGAGTCGTTGCCGCCGTTGTAGAAGAAGTAGCCGATGTTGTGCGCCTCGAAGACCTCGATGAGCCGCTCGTATTCCGCGCGGTTCTCGTCGAGCCCCTTGAGCTTATAGCGCGCCGAGCCGAACGCCCCGCCCGGGGTATGGCGCAACGCGGCGATGGCGGCGGCCGATTCGCGCCCGGTGTCGATGAGATCCTCGGTGAGGGCGCCGATGATGCCGTTGCGCCCGGCGTAGACCTTGCCGATGCGGTCCTTGTGTCGGCGCGCGGTTTCGATCACCCCGCAGGCGCTGGCGTTGATGACGGCGGTGACCCCGCCGGACTGCGCATAAAAGGCGTTCTTCTTCGCCGCTTTCCTGGCCATCTCGAATTCTCTCCCCTGGGGCTGCGGTCCCCGTGGTTCGTTGTGTTGCGGATATCGAAGCCGCCCGCATGATATCGGCTCCGCGGTCCGCATACCACCGCACCCGCGGCGGGCCGCGTCAGTCCCCCTGCGGCGCCATTCCGCGCTCGCGCTCGTGGTCCGACTGGACCCGCAGCAGGGTGAGGATGCAATCGCCGAGGTCGTCGTACTCCTCGATCCCGGTGCCGAACACCTGGCGGACGCGGTAGAAAAACTGACAGCGGTAGCGGCTCGGCGCGGTCTTGAAGACGACGAAGTGGCAACCGCGCTCCTGCCAGTAGAGGCTCGGGCAGGTCACCAGTTCGAGGGCGTGCGGATCGAGGCGCAGTTCGCTCTCGGCCGGTTCCGGCTCGACCGGGCGCGCGTAGCGCTCGGCGAGAATCGCGCGGGCGACCTCGAGTTCCTGTGCAGTGAATTCCGGGATGCGGTCCATGGATGCTTCAATAATCAATGGGTTCGACGCGGGCTCGCCGTGCCGGGCGCGCCGCCCCCGTCGAAGGGGGTCCAAGGATACTCCAAAACATAATGCATTTCATGGGGTTCGTTGACTTGTCGCGGTCGTGCGGGTAGCTTAGTCGCACGTTTACGCCGCGGTGTGCGTCCGCGGCGTGCGCAACGCCCGCCGGCGCCGGCGCGCGGGCGGACCGATACGGGACACCCGGGGTGTGGCCGGGATCGGGGTGCGGCCGGCGGGGACGGGCGGTCCGGGGCGCAGGGACGGGCGGGTGGCGAGCCGAACCCGCAGTGTCCGGACCGTGCCGGGGCTGCCGGTCGGCAGTCCATCCAAGACAACAACCCAGACGACGGGGAGCGAAAGGCCGCCATGAGAATCGTACTGTTGGGAGCACCGGGGTCGGGCAAGGGTACGCAGGCGAAACAGCTCGTCGATCAATACCATATCCCGCAGATCTCCACCGGCGACCTGCTCCGTGCGGCGGTGGCCGCCGACACGCCGCTCGGACGCATGGCGAAGGCGGCCATGGACGCCGGGCAGCTAGTCTCCGACGAGATCGTACTCGGGATGATCCGCGAGCGCCTCGCCGAGTCCGACGCGCAGCGCGGTTTCATCCTCGACGGGTTCCCGCGCAATCTGTCGCAGGCGGAATCCCTCGACGGGATGCTGCAGGATCTGGGGCAGCCCCTGGACCTGGCGCTGCTGATCGACGTCGACTTCGACGTGCTGATGCAGCGCCTGACCGGGCGGCGGACCTGCGAATCCTGCGGCGCGGTCTACAACGTCTACTCGAATCCGCCCAAGTTCGATGACCGCTGCGATCTCTGCGGCGGCAATCTGCGTCGTCGGGCCGACGACAACGAGGAGACGATCGGCAACCGGCTGCGGGTCTACGAGGCGCAGACCACTCCCGTCGTCGATTACTACCGCCGTAGCGGGCGCCTGCGCACCGTTCAGGGTGTAGGGGAGATCTCCGACATCCAGCGTGCGATCCGCCGCATCCTGGACGCGGTGGGCCGGGGCGAGGCGTCCGCCCCGGCGGGCGCCGGCGAAGGGGCTGCCGCAGCCGTTGTGGCGAGGCGGCCCGCCGGCGGCGAGGAGGCGACCGCCCGGAAGAAGCCCGCAGCCAAGAAGAAGCCGGCGGCCAAGAAGAAGACCGCGGCCAAGAAGAAAGCCGCGGCCAAGAAGAAGCCGGCGGCCAAGAAGAAGCCGGCGGCCAAGAAGAAGCCCGCAGCCAAGAAGAAGCCGGCGGCGAAGAAGAAGCCCGCGGCGAAGAAGAAAGCCGCGGCGAAGAAGAAAGCCGCGGCGAAGAAGAAGCCGGCGGCGAAGAAGAAACCTCTCGCCAAGAAGAAATCCTCGGCCCGGAAGAAGTCTGCGGCGAAGAAGGCCCCGGCGCGCCGCAAGACCGCGGCGAAGAAGGGGGTGCGCCGCCGCACGCCCCGCCGGCCCAAGTAGGCGAGGACGGCGGGGGCGCAGGTACCGCCCCCGCCCGTCCCCCGATCCCCATGGCCCCCGATCAGCCCGTCCCGTACGAATATCCGGCGGACGCGCCCCCGGGTTTTCGCGGCGACGAACGTCTGCGCGCGCTGCTCGACTGGGTGCGCCCGCAGCTCGGCCCGGGCACGCTCACCGTCGCGCCGGCCTCTTCCGACGCGAGCTTCCGGCGCTATTTCCGCATCGGGCTCGGCGATCGAAGCTGGATCGTCATGGACGCGCCGCCGGCGCGCGAGGACTGCCGGCCGTTCGTCCGCATCGCCGCGGGCTTGCGCGAGGCCGGCCTCAACGTCCCTGCGGTGCTTGCGAGCGATTTCGACCGCGGCTTCCTGCTCCTGAGCGACCTGGGTACCGAGCTGTATCTCGACGCCCTCGACGAGCGGCGCGTGGAGCGCCTCTACGGCGACGCCCTCGGGGCGCTGGTGGTGCTGCAGACCTGCGTGGATCCGGCGGCCCTGGAACTGCCGCCGTACGATCGTGCGCTCCTCGGCCGCGAACTCGAACTGTTTCCGGAGTGGTTCCTCGGTAGACACCTCGGCCTGGACCTCGACGCCGACGGCCGGGGGCTCCTGGAGCGCTCTTTCGAGGCGCTGATCGGCGCGGCGCTGGAGCAGCCGCAGGTGTGCGTGCACCGCGACTACCATTCGCGCAACCTGCTGGTGACACCGACCCACAATCCCGGCATCCTCGATTTTCAGGACGCCGTCGCGGGGCCGGTGACCTATGACCTCGTCTCGCTGTTGCGCGACGCCTACGTCTCCTGGCCGCGCGCGCGCGTCGAGCATTGGGTCCTCGGCTATCACCGCCTCGCCCTTCAGTCGGGGATCCTGCGCGCGGAGGACGAGGCCGGTTTCCTGCGCTGGTTCGACCTGATGGGGCTCCAGCGCCACCTGAAGGTCGTGGGGATCTTCGCGCGCCTGTATCATCGCGACGGCAAGGCCCGCTATCTCGCCGACATCCCGCGTGTGTTCGGCTATCTGGTCGAGGTCACCGGCCGCCATCCCGAGTTCGCGGCGCTGCACGAGTTTCTCCGCACGCGGGTCGCGCCGGCGATGCAGCGCGTGCCGGCGCCGCGGCGATGAGGGCGATGATCCTCGCCGCCGGGCGCGGCGAGCGCATGCGTCCGTTGACCGACCGCGTCCCGAAACCCCTGTTGCGCGCCGGCGGGCGGGCGCTGATCGAGCATCAGATCGACGCCCTGGCGCGCGCCGGGTTCGCGGAGCTGGTCGTCAACCTGGGGCACCTCGGCGCCCGGGTCCGCGCGGCGCTCGGCGACGGGTCGCGCTACGGCGTGCGCATCCTCTATTCCGAGGAGGGCGAACGGGCGCTGGAGACCGGGGGCGGCATCCTGCGTGCGCTTCCGCTCCTCGGGCCCGGGCCGTTCGTCGCGGTCAACGCTGACGTCTGGACCGACTATCCCTATGATCGGCTCACGCCCCCGTCCCCGCACCTGGCGCACCTGGTGCTGGTCGACAACCCGCCGCACCACCCCGCGGGCGACTTCGCGCTCGTCGGCGGCGAGGTCGCCGCCGCCGGCGCCGCCCGCCTCACCTTTTCCGGCATCGGCGTCTACCGCCCGGAGCTCTTCGCCGGTCACGCCCCCGGCCGCTTCGCGCTGGCGCCGCTGCTGCGCGCCGCCGCCGCCCGCGGGCAGGTCTCCGGCGAGCGCTACGGCGGGCGCTGGATGGACGTCGGGACCCCGGAGCGCCTCGCCGAACTGGACCGCCTGCTGGGTCTGCTAAGCTGAACCCATTGTCCGGGCGAACAGGGTGTAGGCGCTGCGATGGCGAACCTCGATCCCCAGCAGGTGGCGCAATCCTTCCGTTTCGATCCGCAGGCGGCGCAGGACCTGCGCGCGCGCTGGCTGCGGCTCGTCGACCTCGGCGTGTGGGGGGACCTCAAGAGCCCGCGTCTCGGCGCGCTGGCGCGGATGCGCAAACGCCTGCTCGAGACCGGCGAGAACCTGCGTTCGCTGCTCTCCGACCGCAGCTGGATCCCGCAGCCGCGCGAGCAGGTCAAGTCCGCGCTGGGCGCCTGCGTGAAGCTGCGCGACGGTCTGCTCGATCTCGAGCGTGCCGCGCGCCTCGTCGAAGGCGGGGCCGACTTCGCGCGCTTCGAGTCGGAGTTGCTCGCACTGCGTGCGGCGCTGTTGCGCCTGCTCGAACACCACGAGCGTGCGTGGGCCGAACTGCTCGAGGGACTCTACGCGGATCCCGAGGACGGCGCGGGCGAGGGGGACTGAGCGGTGGGACAGGAGATCGCCGAGAGCCGCTTCCGGGACGGCGACTTCGCCGAGTTCCGCCGCCGCCTGGACGCGGAGACGGAGATCCTGACAGGGTGGTTCCGCGACGGGTGTTTCTCCGCCGCGCCCGCGGTGGGCGGCTACGAGCTGGAGGCATGGCTGGTCGACGCCGGGCTGCGCGCCGCACCGGTCAACGCGGCGTTTCTCGATCGCCTCGGGGATGCGCGCGTGGTCCCCGAACTCGCCCGCTTCAACGTCGAACTCAACGGGGCGCCGCGCGCCCTGCACGGCGACGCCCTCGCGGCCATGCACCGCGAACTGGACGAGACCTGGCGCGCGTGCGCGCGCGCCGCGCGCACCCTGGGGGTCCGCATGCTGATGGCCGGAATCCTGCCGACACTGCGCGAGAGCGAACTGTGTCCGGCCAACATGTCCGCGCTCAAGCGTTACCGGGCCCTCAACGAGCAGGTGCTGCGCCTGCGCGACGGGCGCCCGCTGCATCTCGATATCCAGGGGGCCGAGCACCTCGGCACGGAGCACCGGGACGTCATGCTCGAGGCCGCGGCGACCTCGTTGCAGATCCATCTCCAGACGTCGCCGGAGCGCGCGGTGCGCGTGTTCAACGCGGCGCTGATCGTCTCCGCGCCGATGGTCGCCGCCGGCGCCAACTCGCCCTATCTGTTCGGCCGCGATCTCTGGGACGAGACGCGCATCCCGCTGTTCGAGCAGTCGGTGGAGGTGGGCGGCTACGACGGTGCGTCCTGCGGGCCGATGCGCCGCGTCACCTTCGGGTCGGACTATGCGCGCGAGTCGCTGCTGGAGTGCTTCGTCGAGAACCGCGACCACTATCCGGTGCTGTTGCCGATGTGCAGCGACGACCCACCCGCGGCGCTCGCGCACCTGCGACTGCACAACGGGACGATCTGGCGCTGGAACCGTCCGCTGATCGGATTCGACGCGGGCGGCGGGGCGCACCTGCGCATCGAGCATCGGGTGGTGCCCGGGGGGCCGAGCACGGTTGATGCGGTCGCCAACGCGGCGTTGTTCTACGGGCTCGTCGAGGCGCTCGCCGGGCGCCTGGTGCCGCCCGAGCGCGACCTGACCTTCGCGCGGGCACGCGACAACTTCTATGCCGCGGCCCGCGGCGGGCTGCGCGCCAACGTGGAGTGGCTCGACGGGCGGCGCGGGTCGGTGCAGGCGCTTCTGCTGGAGACCCTGCTTCCCGCGGCGCGCCGCGGCCTGTTGCGCCTGGAACTGGATGCCGCCGACGTGGATCAATATCTGGGGGTGATCGAGGCGCGCGTGCGCGGCGCGCGCAACGGCGCGGCTTGGCAGCGCGCATGGATCGCGGCCCACGGCCGCGACTTCGCCGGGCTCACGGCGGCCTATCTCGAGCATCAGGAGACCGGCGAGCCGGTGCATACGTGGGGCTGGTGATGGATACCGGGGCCGTCGAACTCACCGTTCTGGATCGTCTTCCCGACGGCTTCCTGACGGCGGAACCCGCGGCCTTGCACCGTCTGCTGCCGGGTCCGACGCTCCTCCACCTCGCCGGGAGGGGCGAGCCGCCGCTTTTCGTCTCGGTGCTATTGCACGGCGATGAGGATACCGGGCTGCGCGCCGCACAGCGGTTGTTGCGCCGCTACCGCCCGGGCGGAGGCGCGCACGAACTGCCGCGGTCGCTGTCGCTGTTCGTCGGCAACGTCGCCGCCGCGGCGGCCGGGGTGCGCCGACTGCCCGGACAGCCGGACTACAATCGCGTCTGGCCCGGGTCCGGGACCGGCGGCACGCCGGAGCACGCGCTCATGCGCCGCGTGTTCGAGGAGATGCGCGCACGGGGCGTGTTCGCGAGCGTCGACGTCCACAACAACACCGGGCTCAACCCGCACTATGCCTGCGTCAACCGGCGCGATCCGCGTTTCCTGAACCTGGCGTCGCTGTTCGGACGCACGGTGGTGTACTTCACCTCCCCGCGGGGAGTGCAGGCGGCGGCCTTCGCATCGCTCGCCCCGGCGGTCACCCTCGAGTGCGGACAGCCCGGCCTCGCCCGCGGGGTCGATCACGCGCTCGACTATCTGGAGACCTGTCTGCATCTGCCGGCGGTGCCCGGCGCCCCCCCCGATCCCGGATCGATCGACCTCTTCCATACCGTCGCGATCGTGAAGATCACGGAAGGCGTCTCGTTCGGGTTCGGCGCCGAGGAAGCGGACCTGCGGCTGGTGGAGGATCTCGATCACCTGAATTTCCGGGAACTGCCGCCGGGTACGCGGCTGGGGTGGGTGCGCCCCGGGCGGCGCGCGCCGATCGCCGCCTATGACGACCGCGGCCGCGACGTCGCGGGCCGTTATTTCACCGAGGTCGACGGCGAGTTGCGCACGGCGGCGGCGTTGATGCCTTCGATGTTCACCCGCGATCCGCGGGCCATCCGGCAGGACTGTCTCGGCTACCTCATGGAGCGTCTGGCGCCCGTGGACGGGGCGCGGTGAGCGCTGCGGGCGCGGACGGCCCGCACCTGCTCGCGGCGATCTCGCACCACGGGCACGGGCACCTCGCCCAGTGCGCGCCGGTGCTCGCCGCCCTGCGCCGGCGCCTGCCCGGACTGCGGCTGACGGTGTATTCGGCGCTCCCGCGCGCGGTGCTGGCCGCGCGCATCGATCCGCCCTTCGCGTACCGGGCCGGGGCGGTCGACGTCGGCATGGTGATGGCGGACGCGCTCACGGTACGCCCCGCCGCGAGCGCCCGCGCCTATGCCGCCTTCCATCGGAACTGGGACGCCGATGTCGCGGACGAGGTGCGGGGCCTGGCGCGCGCGGCGGTGGACCTGGTCCTCGCCGATATCCCCTACCGGATCCTCGCCGCGGCCGCGCAGGCGGGGATCCCCGCCGTCGCGCTGTGCTCCCTGCACTGGGGGGAGATCTATGGCGCCTATTGCGCGCAGGCCGCCGGCGCCGGGCGGATCCTGCGGGAGATCACGAGCGCCTATCGCGCGGCGCGCGCGTTCCTGGCGCCGGAGCCGGCGTTGGCGATGCCGGACCTGCCGAACCGGGTGCCGATCGGCCCCATCGCCCGCCTCGGCCGGGACCGGCGTGCGGCCGTGCGCCGCCGCGCCGGGCTCGATCCGCAGGCCGGCGGGCGCCTGGTGCTGGTGGCCCCGGGCGGGATCCCCACACCGCTGCCGCTGGCGCGGTGGCCTGCGCAGCCCGGCGTGCGCTGGATCGTGCCGCCGGAGAGCGCGGCCGCGCGTCCCGACGTGATTCCCGTCACGGCCCTGGGGGAGTCGTTCGTCGACGTCCTGCGCGCCTGCGACGCGGTGATCACCAAGCCCGGATACGGCATGTTCGCCGAGGCGGCCTGCAACGGGGTGCCGGTGCTCTATGCCCGCCGCGGCGACTGGCCCGAGGAGCCGGGGCTGGCCGCGTGGCTGCGGCACCACGCGTGCGCGCGCGAGATCGACCCCGAACGCCTGCGCGACGGCGACCTCGGCGGCGAGTTGGAGGCGCTGTGGGCGATGCCCGCGCCGCGCCCGCCCCGGCCCACCGGTATCGAACAGGCCGCCGACCGCCTCGAGGCGATCCTGCACGGCCCGTAGGGCCGGGCTTGCCCGGTCTGCCGGCCGACGTTGTGGATCGGCGTGACATCGTTCGGATCGTCCGTCGTCGGCGGGGCGAGGTCCGCCCTACGGGCGCCAGGATCCGCGCAGGAGGTGGGGGTAGGGCCGGGCTTGCCCGGCCGACGCCGTGGATGGGGGCGACATCGTTTGGGTCATGCGTCGTCGGCGGGGCGAGCCCCGCCCTACGGGCGCCAGGATCCGCGTAGGAGGTGGGGGTAGGGCCGGGCTTGCCCGGCCGACGCCGTGGATGGGGGCGACATCGTTTGGGTCATGCGTCGTCGACGGGGCGAGCCCCGCCCTGCAGGCGCCAGGATCCGCGCAGGAGGTGGGGGTAGGGCCGGGCTTGCCCGGCCGGCGTCGCGGACCGGTGCGACATCGTTTGGATCGGGTGTGGTCGGCGGGCCGACACCGCCAATGGCATCGGCGGCGCCTGGATCCGACGTCGTCGGCGGGCCGACCGCGCGCCGGTCAGGCGCCCGCGAGCACCTCGCGCGCCTGGAGGTCCGCGTGGTAGGAGGAGCGCACCATCGGGCCGCTGGCGACGTGACGAAAGCCCATACCCCGGGCGATCTCGCCGAGGCGGTCGAACTCCTCCGGGGTCACGAAGCGGGCGACCGGCAGATGGTGAACGGAGGGCTGCAGATACTGGCCGAGGGTGAGCATCTCGACGCCGTGCGTGCGCAGATCGGCGAGGACCGCCTCGACCTCTTCGATCTCCTCGCCGAGGCCGAGCATGAGCCCGGACTTGGTCGGCACCTGTGGGCACTGTTGCCGGAAGGCCTCCAGCAGCCGCAGCGAGCCGGCGTAGTCGGCACCCGGGCGGGCGCTGCGGTAGAGTCGCGGGACGGTCTCGAGGTTGTGGTTGAAGACATCGGGCGGAGCCGCGGCGAGGGCCGCGAGCGCGCGCGTCTCGCGGGCGCGGAAATCCGGGACCAGGATTTCCACCCGGATCGCCGGGTTCTGCGCGCGCACCGCCTCGACGCAGGCGCTGAAATGGCTCGCGCCGCCGTCGCGCAGGTCGTCGCGGTCGACCGAGGTGATGACGACATAGCGCAGGCCCATGGCGCGGATCGTGCGGGCGAGGTTGGCCGGCTCCTCGGGGTCGGGGGGCAGCGGACGCCCGTGGGCGACGTCGCAGAACGGGCAGCGGCGCGTGCACAGCTCGCCCAGGATCATGAAGGTCGCCGTCCCGTGCCCGAAGCACTCGCCGATGTTGGGGCAGGATGCCTCCTCGCAGACGGTATGCAGACGGTTGGCGCGCAATACCGCCTTGAGCCGCTGCACCGCCGGATGTGCGGGGGACCGCGCACGGATCCAGGCCGGCTTGCGCGCCGGGGCTGTGGCGGGCGTGACGCGCACCGGGATGCGGGCGACCTTCTCGGCGCCGCGTTCGGGCACTCCGGCTTGGGGACGGCGGGGTCGGCTCATCATCGGGTCCGGTCGGAAGGGGCGGCCCGCGCGCGCGGCCGGTCCCGTTCGGTCCGCGGTCACTATACCACGGCAACCGCGCGTCCCGCGGGCCGCGGATCCGCGCCCGCCGCGGGCGAACCCCCTTCGGGGTAGTGCAGGCTATCGCCAAAGCGGTATTGAGGCGGCAACGCGGCGGACCGCATGATCGGGCGGGGTCGTTTCGGGGCCCGTGGCGTGGTGATCGGGGGAGGCGGATATGGCTCTGGAGATCGACGGGCGGGCGCTGGAGACCGATGAGGAGGGGTTTCTCCTCGACCCTTCCGAGTGGAACCGGGACGTGGCGCAGGCCATCGCCCGGCAGGAGGCGCTGGAGTTGACCGAGGCCCGCTGGCTGGTCGTCGATTTCGTGCGCAACCATTTCGAGGAACGCCAGACGGTCCCGGAGACGCGGACCATCCTGCGCATGCTCGGCGAGCGCCTCGGCAAGGAACGCGGCACCCGCCGCTTCCTGCACGAACTCTTTCCCTACGGCTACGGCCAGCAGGCGTGCAAGATCGCGGGCATGCGCAAACCGCGCAAGCTCATGCTCGACGTGTAGCGCCGACCGCGACAGTTCGGATTCATTCCTCGCCGACCTACCGGAGTCCCGCGCCGCGGCCGTCGGCCGCCCCGTGAGCAATCCGGGCCAAGGCCGTTGCCCGCGGCCGGCCGATGTCGGATCATGGGCCGTGACACGGAGCGGAGGGCGCGATGCGCGGACCGATCGGCAGATTGAACGCGGTGTTCGCCGCGGGCGCGTTCGGGGGCCTGGTCAACAGCTTTGCGGTCTGGGGTTTCGGCGTCCTGGGGATCACGGCGCGCTGGGGCGTGCATATCGCGCCGGCGTGGACCCCCGGCTGGCTCTACCCGCGCATCGTCTGGGGCGGCATCTGGGGCCTGCTGTTCCTCCTGCCGGTGCTCGCGCGCAGCGTGCTCGTGCGCGGCCTGCTCTTCAGTCTCGGGCCGACGCTGGTCCAGCTCTTCGTCGTGTTCCCGCTCAAGGCCCACAAGGGGATTGCGGGTCTCGACCTCGGCGCGTGGACGCCGGCGTTCGTGGCCTTCTTCAATGCCGCCTGGGGGATCGCCGCGGCGCTGTGGCTGCGCCTGGCGGGCGAACGCTGACCGGGGGCGCCGTCTTGGCGGACCCGCGACCCCGTAGCGTGCGCCTCATCGCCTGGGCGTGGATCCTCAGTGGGCTGCTCAACGGTTTCGGGGCGCTCGCGGGTGTGTTTTCCGCGGGGCTGCTGCAGGGGCTCGCCACGACCGGCGTCCCGCAGGCGGCACAGTCTCTCGGGGGCGCACTCGGCACCTCCCGCTACGCGGTCGCCTCGGCCCTCTTCCAGCTCGCGCTCTCGGTCGTGGCGGTGCTGGCCGGGATCGATTTTCTGCGCCTGAAGGCCTGGGCCCGGACCGCCCTCGAGTGGCTGTCGTGGCTCTCGCTGGCCTACCTCGCGGTCGCGATGATCTACTGGTGGCGCTTCTGGAATGCGTTCACCGCCTCCGGTTCGTTCGCCGAGGTGTCCGTGGACCTCGCGCCGTATCGCACGCCGGGCCTGATTCTCGGCGTGCTGCTCATCGCCGCACTGGCCGTTCCGCTCGGCCTGATGATTCGCGCCCTGCGCGGGCCGGCGGTGCGGCGCGCGTTGGCCGCGGCGCGGGCGGGCGCGGTCGCGGGCGGGTCGGAGAAGGGGGTGTGAGATGAGCCGGGATCCCGAAGAGCGGGCGGTGGTGGTGACCGACGTGCGTATGCCGTTCTGGTCGATGGTGGTGTTCATGGTGAAGTGGGCCGTCGCCTCGATTCCGGCGATCATCATTCTCGGCGCGCTCTGGACCGCCGTCTGGATGCTGGCGGGCGGGGTGTTGGCGGGACTGTTCGGCGGCGGTCACCTCGGCGTCAACATGTAGCCTCCGGCAGCTGCGCTGCGACCGCGGCCGCCAGCGGCGTCGCCACGGCGGACGCGTCGGCGGGCCCGCCGAGATCGCACAGCCGCGTGACCTTCAGACCGGCGTAGCCGCAGGGGTCGATGCGGCCGAAGGGCGCGAGATCCGTGGTCACGTTCAGGCTGATTCCGTGGTAGGCGGCGCCGCGGCGCACACGCAGCCCGAGCGCGGCGATCTTGGCGCCGTCGACGTAGACGCCGGGCGCCCCGGCACGGCGCGAACCCTCGATCCCGTACCCCTGGAGCAGATCGATCACCGCCGCCTCGAGCCGGTGGACGAACTCGCGCACCCCCAGGCGGCGCCGGCGCAGGTCGATGAGCGCGTAGAGGACGAGCTGTCCGGGGCCGTGATAGGTCACCTGCCCGCCGCGGTCGCAGCGCACCACCGGGATGTCGCCGGCATCGAGCAGGTGCTCCGCGCGCGCGTTCCACCCCAAGGTATAGACCGGCGGATGTTCGAGGAGCCAGAGTTCGTCCGCGGTGTCCGGGCCGCGGGCGTCGGTGAATGCGCGCATGGCCGACCAGGTCTCCAGATAGTCTGCGGTGCCGAGACGGCGCACGAGCGGCCCGGTGCCCGCGGGACGATGCGCGGGCAGGCTCACAGGACCATCACCACGCGCTCGCTCGCGCTCAGCTCGCGATAGACGGCGTCGAGTTGCGCGCGGCTCTCGGCCGGGACGGTCACGGTGACGGCGACGTAGCGCCCGCCGCGGCTGGTGCGGCTGCGGATCGCGCCCTCGCCGAGACGCGGGACGTGGCGGCGCACGAGTTCGGCGACGCAGGCGTCGAAGTCCTCGGCGGCGGCGCCGAAGACCTTGACCGGGAACTCGCAGGGGAATTGGAGGGCGCTGCGCTCCGGGTCCATGGTCGGCTCCGGCCGGGGTGAGCGGGTGCCGGCCCGCGGCCTATTCTACCGCGTCGTGCGGCGGCGTCAGCCGGCGGCGCGCTGGCGTGCCTTGAAGTCCTGAAACAAGGCGTGCATCCGCGCCCACACCGGTCCCGGGCGCCCGGTGCCGACCGGCGCCCCGTCGAGTCGCGTGACCGGCAGTATCTCGCGCGTGGAACTCGTGATCCACAGCTCCTGTGCGCAGGCGAGCCAGGACGCGGGCACCGGCGCCTCGCGGGCCGGGATCCCGTGATCCCGGGCGAGCTCCAGGATCAGGTCGCGGGTGATCCCCGGCAGCAGGAACGGCCCCTTCGGCGGGGTCAGCAGGACGTCGTCGCGGACCAGGAAGAGGTTGCTCGCCGCGCCCTCGGTCGCCTCGCCGTCGCGGACCAGGATCGCCTCCGCGCAGCCGGCCTCGACGGCCTCCTGGCGCAGCAGGACGTTGCCGAGCAGGGTGATGGCCTTGATGTGGCAGTACTTCCAGCGGATGTCCTCGCGCGTGATCGCGGCCACGCCGCGCTCGGCCAGGTCCGCGGGCGGCGGCGCGATCGGGCTCACCGAGGCGAACACCGTCGGCGTCACCACGGCCGGGAAGGCGTGGTCGCGCTTGGGAGCCGGCCCGCGTGTCACCTGCAGGTACACCGAGCGATCACCCGAGCCGTTGCGTTCGATCAGATCCTCGAGGATCCGACGCCACTCGCCGGGCGTGTGCGGATCGGCGAGGCGGATGCCCGCGAGACTCTGAGCCAGACGCGCGAGGTGCTCGTCGAGCCGGAACAGCCGCGCGCCGTAGACGGGGATGACCTCGTAGACCCCGTCGCCGAACAGGAAGCCGCGGTCCGACACCGGCACCAGTGCTTGGTCCGGGGCGAGGAACCGCCCATTCAGGTAGACCGTCGTCATCGGCGTCTCGCAGGGGGTGGCTCGCGGGTCAGCGGCCGAAGTACAACCGGACGTCGTCCTTGAGCCGGTGCCAAAGGGAACCCTGACCGACGTCGCTCAGGGCGACGAGCGGCGCCTGCGCGAGCACCTTCTTGCCGAGCATGACCTTGACGGTCCCGTAGGTCTTGCCGCGCGCGACCGGCGCGACGATCGGCCCGTGCACGTCGGTGACCGGGGTCAGCTCTTCCGCCCGGCCGGTGGGGATCGTGACCTCGAGGTTGCGGTTCACGCCCAGCGCCACTCGGTCTTCGCTCCCCTTCCAGACGCGGGCCTGCGTGACCGGTTGCCCGCCTTTGTAGACCACCTTCGTTTCGAAGAAGCGGAAACCGTAATTGAGCAGCGCCTCACTCTGGCGCACGCGCGCGTGTTCGCTGTCGGTCCCCATGACCACCGATATCAAGCGCGTATCGCCGCGCTTCGCCGAGGCCGCGAGGCAGTAGCCCGCTTCCTTGGTGTAGCCGGTCTTGAGGCCGTCCACGGAGGAGTCGAGCCACAACAATTTGTTGCGGTTGTATTGGGTGATGTGGTTGTAGGTCAGGTGGCCAAGCTTGAAATAGTGATAGTACTGCGGGAAATCCCGGATCAGGTCGCGGCAGAGCAGTGCGATGTCGTAGGCGGTGCTGTAGTGATCCTTGATCGGGAGCCCGTCCACGTCGGCGAAGTGGGTTCCCTTCATGCCCAGTTGTTGGGCCGTGGCGTTCATCAGTTGGACGAAGGAGCCGGTCGTGCCGGCGACCTGTTGCGCGAGGGCGACGGTGGCGTCGTTGCCCGAGTCCACGATGATCCCTTCGATGAGCTTCTCCACCGGGACCTTGGTGCCGACCTCGACGAACATGCGCGACCCGCCGGTGCGCCATGCCTTCTTGCTGATCGGCACCAGGTCGTCGAGGTGCATCCGCCCGGCGGCGAGCTGATGAAAGACGATGTAGAGCACCATCAGCTTGGTCAGGCTCGCCGGGATCTCCCGGCGGTGCGGGTCGTGCGCCGCGAGAATCTTTCCGGTGGAGTAGTCGAGCAGCACGTACGAGCGTGCGCCCAGCGCCGGGGCGGCCGGGACGGGGATCGGCGGGAGCGGCGGCTGGGCCGCGGCGGCAAGCGGGAGTCCCGTCAGGAGACACAGTGCGAATACGAACAGACGACCGAAGCGAGTGCGGATCACGGACGATTCCCTCTCTTTGGCGGTGTGCGCCGCCGGTTCCAATGGTCTTCGCGCCGGGAAGGGGCCATCGGGTCGGCTCCGGCGGGGGCGGCCCGATGCCGGGCGGGCGCGTCGAACGGGTAGGATAGGGACATCCGGGCGCTTAGTCGACAGCCACGTAGTCGGGCGAGATCCCGAGCCGTTTCAGCGCCCGGCTCATACGCGCCGTCCGCGCGGGATCGCTGACCGGCCCGACCCGCACCTGGTAGACGAGGTGTCCGCGGCGGCGTGCGGTGCGGATATGCACCGGCCGGATATTCGCCGCCGTGAGCCGACGTTCGAGTCTGCGCGCATTGCGCAGCTCGGCGAATGCGCCCGCCTGCAGAAACTGTCGCGGGTGCATCGACGCGTTCGCCGCCGGCGCCCGGCGCCCGGCGGCGTCCGGCGCGTGGGCCGGCGGGACGTGCGTGCCCGCCGCCGCGTTCGGATCGTGCGAACCCTGCGACGCCACGGTGACGGGCGGCTTGCGACGGCGCGGATCGATCGCGCGGATCTCCACCGGGGCGGTTCCCTCCGGCAACATGCCGAGCTTGGCGGCCGCTGCCCAGGAGAGGTCCAGGACGCGGTTGCGGGCGAACGGCCCGCGATCGTTGACGCGCACGACCACCGAGCGCCCGTTGCGCAGATTCGTGACCCGTATGAACGTCGGGATCGGCAGCGTGCGGTGGGCCGCGGTCATCGCATACATGTCGTAGGGCTCGCCGCTGGCGGTGCGCCGGCCGTGGAACTTGGTGCCGTACCAGGAGGCGATGCCGCGTTGCACGAAGCCGCGGCTGGAGCGCAGCACATGGTAGCGCCGTCCGAAGACCACGTACGACGACGGATTTCCGTACGGGCTGCGGGGTTCCACGCGGGGGACGGCGTTGGGGATGGCCGCCAGATCGACGCGGTGCCCGGGACCGCCGTCGCCGCCCATGGGCAGCCCCGCGCAGCCGCCCAGCAACAGCAGCGCGCCGGCTCCGCACAGACGCAGCAGACGCGCGGCCCCGGCCCGGGTCGCCTTCAATCCTCCCCCCGGTCGCGGGCGTCGCGGATCGCACGGCCGAGTTGGTAGACCGCCATCGCATACAGCGCGCTGTGGTTGTAGCGGGTGATCACGTAGAAGTTGTGGTAGGTGATCCAGTACTCGGGTCCGTCACGCCCCTGGAGGCGCAGCAGCCGCGCCGGCAGGTCCTGGGGCGCGGCGGCGGCGCCGGCGGGCTCCACCCCGAGGGCGCGCAGTTGCGCCAGGCTGCGGCGCGGCGCGGCATCCTTGCCGGTCGCCAGCAGCGGCCCGAACCGGTCGCCGCTCACCCGGGCCGCGAGTGCGATCGGCGCACCCGCTTTCCACCCGTGCGCGCTGAGGTAGTGGGCGACGCTGCCCACGGCGTCGGCTGTGCTGTGGATCAGGTCGACGTGGCCGTCGCCGTCGAAGTCGACCGCGTAGCGGCGGTAGCTGCTGGCGATGAACTGCGGCATGCCCATCGCCCCGGCGTAGGAGCCCTTGACCGCGAGCGGGTCGAGGCCGTTGGTCCGGGTGAGAAGCAGGAACTGCGCGAGTTCCCGGCGGAAGAAGCGCTCGCGCGGCGGATAGTCGAAGGCGAGCGTGCTCAGCGAGTCGATTACCGGGATGTTGCCCATGCGCCGCCCGTAGCGGGTCTCGACACCGAGTATCGCGGTGACGATCTGCGGCGGAACTCCATAGCGGCGCTGCGCGCGCTCCAGGATCGCGGCGTGCCGCTCCCAGAAACGCACCCCGCCGCGGATTCTCGCGTCGGTGAGGAAGATCGGACGATACTGGTACCACGGTTTGGACTCGGCCGGGCGGCGGATCGCGGCGAGCACCCCCGGGCGCATGCGCACCTTGGCAAAGAGACGCTCGAGGGCGGAGCGGGAGAAGTCGTGCCGCTGCACCATCTGGTCGATGAACGGGCGCAGCTCCCGTTCCGGAACGGCCTCCGCGCCCGCGGGTGTGGACGCGCACCCGTAGGCGGCGGCGCACAGCACGATGCCGGTCAGCCACGCGGCGATGCGCCCGGGCCTGCCTGCGGCGCGCAACCGGGGGAGCGTCATGTAATACCCGTTCAAGTCGGCAGCAGCTTGCGGTGGGTGTGAATGGACATGAGCATACCGAAACCCGCCATGACCGTCACCATGGAGGTCCCGCCGTAGCTGATCAACGGCAGCGGCAGGCCGACGACGGGGAGCAGGCCCGTGACCATGCCGGCATTGACGAAGACGAAGAAGAAGAAGGTCAGCGCCAGCCCCCCGGCGAGCAGCCGCGTAAACGTCGTCTGGGCCTGGGTCGCGATGTAGAGACCGCGCACCACCAGGAACAGGTACAGCGCGAGCAGCACCAGGATCCCGAACAGTCCGAATTCCTCGCCGAAGACCGACAGGATGAAGTCGGTGGATCCTTCGGGCAGGAAGTCGAGGTGGGACTGGGTCCCGTTGAGCCAGCCCTTGCCGTATAGGCCGCCCGAGCCCAGGGCGATCGTCGACTGGATGATGTGGTAGCCCGCTCCCAGGGGGTCGTTCTCCGGGTTGAGGAAAGTCAGGACGCGCTGGCGTTGATACCCGTGCATGAAATGCCACAGTACCGGTACCAGCGCGGCGCCGAGGGCGAGCATTCCCAGGATGAGACGCCACCGCAGCCCGGCGAAGAACAGCACGAAGAACCCGGCCGCGGCGACGAGCACGGCGGTCCCGAGGTCGGGCTGGCGCGCGATCAGGCCGGTCGGGATCAGGATCATCAGCGCGCACAGGGCCACCTGCAGGCGGCCGGGCGGCAGCGCCTTGTCGTGCAGATACCACGCGACCATCATGGGGACCGCGAGCTTCATCATCTCCCCCGGCTGGAAGCGGAACAGGCCGAGGTTCAACCACCGCTGCGCCCCCTTGCCGGTGTGGCCGACGACCAGTACCGCGACCAGCAGCAATATCCCGGCGGTGAACGCGACCGGCGCGATGCGCCGCAGCCAATGCGGGGGCACCTGCGCGACCAGGAGCATGGCGACGAGGGCGACGACCAAGCGAATCACCTGCTTCCACACATGGTGCATGTCCTGGTCCGTGGCGCTGTAGAGGATCACCAGCCCGAGCAGCGCCACCGCCGTCGAGCCGATCAGCAGCGGCATGTCGAGGTGCAGCCGCGTCGTCAGGCGATGGAATCCGCTCCCCGACGCCGTCGTCGGACTGTCGAGCATGAGCCGCGAACTCACTGTTTCTCCCTCACCAGGTATTCGTCCATCACCTTGCGCGCGATCGGCGCGGCGGCAACCCCACCGTACCCGCCGTGTTCGACGATCACCGCCACCACGATCTTCGGATCGTACGCCGGGGCGAAGCCGATAAACAAGGCGTTGTCCCGCAACTTGAAGGGGATCTTCGCCTCGTCCTTGTAGCCGCCCTCGCCGGTCCCGAACAGTTGGGCGGTGCCGGTCTTGCCCGCGATGGTGTAGCTCAGGCCGCGGGCGATGGAGTGTGCGGTGCCGTGAATGCTGCTGACGACGTCCGTCATCGAGGTGATGACGTCCTTCCAGTAGGCGGGATTGGCGAGGACGATCGTGGGCCGGTAGCGGGTCGGAACGATCTGGAGATGACCGGTGCTCGGATCCTTGGTGGCGTAGAGGAGGTGAGGAACGACCCGCCGGCCGTGCGTGGCCAGCGCTGCCACGGCCGTCGCCAACTGCAACGGAGTGACCAGTGTGTATCCCTGCCCGATGCCGTTGATCAGGGTCTCCCCCGGATACCACGGCTGGTGCCGGACCGCCTCCTTCCACTGCGGGGACGGGAGCAGCCCGGCCTTCTCCCCCGGCACGTCCACCCCGGTGCGTTCGCCGAATCCGAAGCGGCTCAGAAACGCATGCATCCGGTCGATGCCCAGTTCGTGCGCCAGTGAGTAGAAGTAGACGTCGCAGGACTCCGTGATCGCCTCCTTCAGGTCGACGGTCCCGTGGCCGGTGCGTTTCCAACCCCAATATTTTCTGCTGCTGCCCGGCAGTTGGTAATACCCGGGGCAGTAGACGGTGCTCGTGGGCGTGACGGTACCGTACTGCAGGCCGGCGAGGGCCATGAACGGCTTGATCGTGGATCCGGGGGCGTACATCCCACGGATCGCCCGGTCGAACAGCGGGTGTCCGGGGTTGTCGCGCAGGGCCCGGTAGGCCTTGGCGTCGATCCCGTCGACGAAGGGGTTGGGGTTGTAGACCGGGGTGCTCACCATCGCAAGTATGTCCCCGTTGTTCGGATCCAGCGCCACCACCGCGCCGTGATAGTCGCCGAGCGCCTTCTGCGCCGTCTCCTGGAGTCGCGTGTCCAGGGTCAGATAGAGGTCGTCCCCGGGTTGGGGCGCATCGCGCTTGAGCACGCGCAGTGTGCGGCCCTGAGCGTTGGCCTCGACCTGCTCGACGCCGACGTTTCCGTGCAGCAGTGCCTCGTAGTACTGCTCGATGCCGGTCTTGCCGATGTAGGAGGTGCCGGCATACTCGCTGCTGTTCACCCGCTGCAGATCCGCCACGTCGATGCGCCCGACATAACCGATGTCGTGCACCGCCAGCGGGCCGAGCGGGTAGTAGCGACTGAGTCGTGCGGTCACGTCGACTCCGGGGAAGCGCCAGCGGTTGACGGCGAAGCGGGCGACCTCCTTCGGCGTCAGCCGGAAACGAAGCGGGATGCTCTCGAAACGGGGCTTCTGCGCCATCAACTGCCGAAAGGCGTCGACGTCGTCGTCGCTGATGGGGATCAGCCGGCGCAACCGCGCCAGCGTGGACTTGAGGTTCGGGACCTGCTCGGGCGTGATCTCGAGGTTGTAGGTGGGGACGTTCTCGGCGAGGAGCACGCCGTTGCGATCATAGATCAGTCCGCGCGTGGGCGGCACCGGAAGGAGCTTGACCCAGTTCTCCTTGGACAGCGTCGCATAGTGTTCGTAGGAGACGATCTGCAGGTACACGAGGCGCGCGATGAGCACGGCGGTCAACAGCCCGATGAGAATCACCGCCCACGTGGCACGGACGATGGTGAGCTGGCTCTCCGCCAGGTAGTCCTTGAGTGTCAGGCGCCGCGCCATATGCGCAATTCCGTGGACCGACGTCCGTGCCGTCGTGTCCGGTTCAATGGACCCGGAAGCGGCGTCGCAGGTCCCGCAGCAGGAGGAACAGCGCCGGCCAGAGCATGGTGCCGGTGAGCGACGGGGCCCAGTACAGCCAAGTGCGGGCCGGCCGCCCGATGATGCCGTTGATCCACAAGGTCACCAGTTGATAGAGCGCGAGCAGCATCAGCACGCTCAGCGCCTGCTGCCACATCGGATAGACCCGGATCCGCTGGTGCAGTTTCAGCGCCAGGAAGGCGACCACCGTCAGTCCGAGCGCGTGCTCGCCGAGCAGCCCCCCCTTGAGGACGTCCATCAGGAGGCCGACCAGCCAGGCGCTTCCCACCCCGACCCGTTCCGGGAGCGCCAGGCACCAGTAGATCAGTACCAGTGCCGTCCACTCGGGGCGGAACGGATCGACCACCTGCGGCAGCGGGAGGATCGACAGGAGCATCGCGACGACGAAGCTCAGGACGATGATCCAGCCGCCGCGGCGGCCGTCGCCGATCACCGGCCCCTCCGCGCGGCCCCGCAGGCCTTGCCGCGAGGCCACACCAGCATCACCTCGCGGCTGCGGTCCAGGTGGGCGGTGGGGGTCGCGGTGACCTCCGCGAACGGGCGGCCGGGGTCGCGCCGCACCGCGGTCACCCGTGCCACCGGGTAGCCGGATGGATAGCGCCCGCCGAGTCCCGACGTCACCAGCAGATCCCCGACCCGGATGTCGGCGTTGTTCGGCAGGTGGGGCAGTTCCAGCCGGTCCATGGCGCCGGTGCCGACGGCGATCGCCCGCAGGCCGTCGCGGTTGACCTGCACCGGGATCGCCTGGCTGACGTCGGTGATGAGCATCGCGGTGGCGCTGAGGGGGCCGACGTGGGTGATCTGCCCCATCACCCCGTCGGCGTCGAGCAGGGGTTGGCCGACGCAGACGCCGTCGTCACCGCCCTTGTCGATGACGACGCGGTGCTTGTAGGGGTCGAGGTCCACCGCCATGATCTCGGCGATGAGGATGCGCCCGTCGACCTGGGCCGAGGATTCGTGCAGCGCCCGCAGGCGCAGATTCTCGGCCTCCAGCGCCGCCATCCGCTGCAGTTCCGTCTTGAGGACGAACTGCTGCGTGCGCAGCGCGGCGTTCTCCTCGAGGAGCCTGCGCCGCGAGGTCACGGTCTCCTCGATCCAGCGCCCGGCCGCGACCGGCAGGTCGACGGCGTATTGCAGCGGGTAGACGACCACCGACAGGGCGCCACGCAGCGCCTCGAGGTGCTGCGCGCGGTGATCCGCCGTCATGAGCAGGATCGAAGCCAGGGCGAAAACCACCAGACGGGCGGTGATCGACGGACCTTGTGTGAACAGCGGCTTTATCGGTACAACCCCCGCACCGGCGGCAGCATCCGGGTACTGGCGGTGCGTCAGTCGACGAGGAAGAAATCGCTGCCGTGCTCGGTGATCAACTCCAGGGCGCGCCCGCCGCCGCGGGCGACGCAGGTCAACGGGTCCTCGGCGACGACCACCGGCAGACCGGTCTCCTCCATGAGCAGGCGGTCGAGGTCACGCAACAGGGCGCCGCCCCCGGTCAGGACGATGCCGCGCTCGGCGACATCCGAACCGAGTTCCGGCGGCGTCTGTTCGAGCGCGGTCTTGACCGCCCCGACGATGCCCGACAAGGGCTCCTGGAGCGCCTCCAGGATCTCGTTGCTGTTGAGCGTGAAGCTGCGCGGCACGCCCTCGGCGAGATTGCGTCCTTTGACCTCGATCTCGCGTACCTCGTTCCCCGGGAACGCCGCGCCGATCTCGTGCTTGACCCGCTCAGCGGTGGCCTCGCCGATCAGGGTGCCGTAGTTGCGTCGCACGTAGTTGGTGATGGCCTCGTCGAACTTGTCGCCGCCGATGCGCACCGATGCGCTGTAGACGATGCCGTTGAGCGAGATCACGGCCACCTCGGAGGTCCCGCCGCCGATGTCGAGCACCATCGAGCCGCGCGCCTCGTCCACGGGCAGTCCGGCGCCGATGGCGGCCGCCATCGGCTCTTCGATCAGGTAGACCTCGCGCGCGCCGGCGCCGCCCGCAGACTCGCGGATGGCGCGCCGTTCGACCTGGGTCGAGCCGCAGGGGACGCACACCAGCACGCGCGGGCTGGGGCGGAAGACCTTGTTCTCGTGCACCTTGCGGATGAAGTACTGCAGCATCTTCTCGGTGACGGTGAAGTCGGCGATGACCCCTTCCTTCAACGGACGGATGGCGGTGATGTTGCCGGGCGTGCGCCCGAGCATGCGCTTGGCCTCGATCCCCACGGCGGCGATCGCGCGCGGCCCGCCGGGGCCGCGATCCTGGCGGATCGCCACCACCGAGGGTTCGTTGAGCACGATCCCCTGGCCGCGCACGTAGATCAGCGTGTTCGCGGTGCCCAGGTCGATCGATAGATCGTTGGAGAAAATTCCCCATAAGCGCTTGAACATAGGAGATGTTCCGCCTTCCGAGCGAAGAGTGCCGTTACTCTATCAGCGAGGGGGGTTTTGGGCAAGGACGCGCGTGTGGTAAGTTTTCGCGGTTGCATGTGGCGGGGTGCGGGCGATGGCGCTGGAATCCGGTGAGGTCGAGAAGATCGCGCACCTGGCGCGCATCGCCATCCGTGCCGAGGACGTGTCCGAGTACCGGCGCCACCTCTCCCGGATCCTCGAGTTCGTCGCGCAGATGAACGCCGTCGACACGCACGGCGTCGACCCGATCGCCCATCCCCTGGACGCCGTACAGCGGCTGCGTCCGGACGAGGTCACCGAGGTCGATCAGCGCGAACGCTTCCAGGCGATCGCCCCCCAGGTCGACGCCGGGCTCTACCTCGTCCCCAAGGTCATCGAGTAGGCCCCCGGCGGGCGCCGCCGCCCGCCGCCTTCAGGGACCGACAGGAGCCGCCGCGTATCCATGCACGAGATGACCGTCGCCGAACTGTCCGCCGCGCTCGCCGCCGGCCGGATCTCCAGCGAGGAGCTCACGCGCGCGTTCCTCGAGCGCATCGAGCGGCTCGATCCCGGGCTCAACAGCTTCATCACCGTGACCGCCGAGGGCGCCCTGGAGCAGGCGCGCGCGGCCGACCGGCGCCGGGCCCGCGGCGAGGGCGGACCGTTGACCGGGGTGCCCGTCGCGCACAAGGACATCTTCTGCACCCTCGGGGTACGCACCAGTTGCGGCTCGCGAATGCTCGACAACTTCGTCGCGCCCTACGAGTCGGCGGTGACCGAACGCCTGGCGGGCGCCGGGATGGTGACGCTCGGCAAGACCAACATGGACGAGTTCGCGATGGGCTCCTCCAGCGAGACCAGCCACTACGGGCCGGTGCGCAACCCCTGGAACCCGGATACCGTTCCCGGCGGCTCCTCGGGCGGCTCGGCGTCGGCGCTCGCCGCACGCCTGGCGCCGGCGGCCACCGGCACCGACACCGGCGGCTCGATCCGCCAGCCCGCCGCCCTGTGCGGGGTGTGCGGGCTGAAGCCCACCTACGGGCGCGTCTCGCGCTACGGCATGATCGCCTTCGCCTCGAGCCTCGATCAGGGCGGTCCGATGGCCCGCAGCGCCGAAGACCTCGCCCTGCTGCTGCAGGCGATGGCCGGCTTCGACCCGCGGGACTCGACCAGCGTCGAGGAGCCGGTCCCCGACTACGCGGGCGAACTCGACGCCGGCGTGGAGGGCCTGCGCATCGGCCTGCCGCGCGAGTACTTCGCCGAAGGGCTCGATGCCGGCGTGGCGCGCGCGGTGGAGGAGGCGGTGGCGCAGTTCCGGCGCCTGGGGGCCGAGGTGCGCGAGATCGGCCTGCCGAACACGCGCTTGGCGGTACCGGCCTACTACGTCATCGCCCCGGCGGAGTGCTCGTCGAACCTGTCGCGCTACGACGGCGTGCGCTTCGGGCACCGCTGCGCCGACCCGACCGACATCGACGACCTCTACAAGCGCTCGCGCGGCGAGGGGTTCGGCGCGGAGGTTAAGCGCCGGATCCTGGTGGGGACCTACGCGTTGTCGGCCGGCTACTACGATGCGTACTACCGCAAGGCGCAGCAGGTGCGCCGGCTCATCCGCGACGACTTCCGCCGCGCCTTCGGGGAGGTGGACCTGATCGTGGGGCCGACTTCGCCGAGTACGGCCTTCCGCCTCGGCGAGCGCCTCGACGATCCGGTGACCATGTACCTGTCGGACATCTACACCATCGCCGTCAATCTGGCGGGGCTGCCGGCGCTGTCGATCCCCTGCGGCTTCGTCGACGGGCTGCCGGTCGGGCTGCACGTCATCGGGGACTATTTCCGGGAGGGACGCCTGCTGGCCGCCGCTCATCGCTACCAGCGGGAGACCGACTGGCACCGCCGGGCGCCCGCGGGGTTCGGCGGGTGATGACGGCGCGGGCGAGGCGGCCGGGAGGCGCGGCATGAGCGACTGGGAAGTCGTCATCGGGCTCGAGATCCACGCCCAACTGGCGACGCGCAGCAAGATCTTCTCCGGGGCGTCCACCGCCTACGGCGCCGCCCCCAACACGCAGGCGTGCGCGGTCGATCTCGGCCTGCCCGGTGTGCTCCCGGTGCTCAACGCCGAGGCGGTGCGCATGGCGGTGAAGTTCGGCCTCGCCGTCGAGGCGCAGATCGCGCCGCGGTCGGTGTTCGCGCGCAAGAACTACTTCTATCCGGACCTGCCCAAGGGCTACCAGATCAGCCAGTACGAGCTGCCGGTGGTCGCGCACGGGCATCTGAACATCGACCTCGAGGACGGCGGCACCAAGCGCGTGGGCATCACGCGCGCGCATCTCGAGGAGGACGCGGGCAAGTCGCTGCACGAGGACTATCACGGCATGACGGGCATCGACCTCAACCGCGCCGGCGTGCCGCTGCTGGAGATCGTCTCCGAGCCCGATCTGCGTTCGGCGCGCGAGGCCGTGGCCTACGCCAAGAAGATCCACGCCCTGGTGCGTTACCTCGAGATCTGCGACGGGAACATGCAGGAGGGTTCGTTCCGCTGCGACGTCAACGTCTCGCTGCGTCCGCGCGGCGCGAGCGGGTACGGGACCCGTACCGAGACCAAGAACCTCAACTCCTTCCGCTTCCTCGAGCGCGCGGTGCTCTACGAGGTCGAGCGCCAGCGCGAGGTCCTCGAGTCCGGCGGGCGCGTGGTCCAGGAGACGCGACTCTACGACTCGGCGCGCAACGAGACGCGATCCATGCGCGGCAAGGAGGAGGCGCACGACTACCGCTACTTTCCGGATCCCGACCTGCTGCCCCTGGAGATCGACGCGGGTTTCGTCGAGTCGGTGCGTGCGACCCTGCCGGAGCTGCCCGACGCGAAGCGGCTCCGGTTCGAGGACCAGTACGGCCTCTCACCCTATGACGCGTCGGTGCTGACCGCGACACGCGAGCTGGCCGATTACTACGAGGCGGCGGCCGCCGCCTGCGGCGGGGAGGGCAAGCTGGCGGCCAACTGGGTGATGGGGGAACTCGCGGGGGCGCTCAACAAGGCCGGACTGGACATCACCGCCTCGCCGGTGAGCGCGGAGCGTCTGGCCGGGCTGTTGCGGCGCATTGCCGACGGCACCATCTCGGGCAAGATCGCCAAACAGGTCTTCGAGGCGATGTGGGAGGGCGGCGAGGAGGCCGACCGTGTGATCGAGGCGCGCGGACTGCGCCAGATCACCGACACCGCGGCGATCGAGACGATCATCGACCGCGTCCTGGCGGACAATCCGACGCAGCTCGAGCAGTATCGCGCCGGCAAGGACAAGCTCTTCGGGTTCTTCGTCGGCCAGGTGATGAAGGCCTGCCAGGGCAAGGCCAACCCCGCCCAGGTCAACGAACTCCTGAAGCGCAAGCTCGCCGGTTGATGCACCCGCCGCCCCGGCGCGACCCGGATCAGCGGCCCGCGCCGGCGAGTTCCACCGCCACCTCGCGTACCTCCCCGCCCTGCAGCCGGAAGGCGCGGACCTCGAGTACGCCGCGGGTGTCCAGGCACAGGGACAGATGCAGCGGGGCGGGATCGCCCCACCGCGCGATCTCCGCCGCCGCGGGCACGGCCGCGCGCTGCGGGCGGGTCGCGTAGACGGCGAAGAGCGTCTCGCCGGCCTCGCGCAATCGGCGCGCGGCGGTCGCGGGCGGCGTGTGCGGGTCGAGGGCGTGGCAGTGGCGCGGGAGTCCGTCGCGCGCACCGATGACCCCGACGACGTCAAGGGCGCCGGGGGCGCCGTCCCCGGCGGCGCGTTGCGCCGCGGCCAACAGCCGGTTGACCAGCGGGCGCGGCAGGGCGACGGTCGCCATCACGGGCCCGCCCCGCAGACGGGGCAGGCGGGATCGGCCGGGACCTGCACGCTGTGCCAGCGGCCCTGCGCGAGATCGACGAACAGCAGCCGCCCCAGCAGCGGTGGGCGCTCGCCGAGCAGGATACGCAGCGCCTCGGCCGCCTGGAGGCTGCCGATGACCCCCACCAGGGGCGCGAAGACCCCGGACTCGCTGCAGGTCTCCGCGTCGCCGCCCTCCTCCGGGTACAGGCAGCGGTAGCAGGGGCCGGCGCCGCGCCGGGCGTGAAACACCGCGACCTGCCCCTCCATGCGGATCGCGGCTCCGGAAACCAGCGGCGTGGCGCTCGCGACGCAGGCGCGGTTGACGTCGAAGCGCGTGGCGAAGTTGTCGCTGGCGTCGAGGACGACGTCGGCGGCCTCGACCCGCGCCGACAGGCGCGCCCCGGCGAGCCGCTCGCAACGCGCCTCGACTGCGATCCCGGGGTTGAGCGCGCGCAAAGCCGCCCCCGCCGCCTCGGCCTTGGGGCGCCCCAGGTCGGCGGTGCGCAGGTGGATCTGGCGCTGCAGGTTGGAGAGTTCGACGCGGTCGGGGTCCGCGACCGTGATGCGGCCCACGCCCGCACCCGCGAGGTACAGCGCCGCCGGGCCCCCCAGCCCGCCGGCCCCCACGATGAGGGCGTGCGCCCCGCGCAGCCGCTCCTGGCCCTCGACGCCGATGCGCGGCAGCAGGATCTGGCGGCTGTAACGCAGCAGTTCCTCGTCGTCCATTTCAGCCCCCGCCGGGGTGACGCGCGCCCGTGGCCCGCGGATGGCCGCGGTGGTCCGCATGGGTGGCGATGTCGCGGTAACCGTAGCGGCGCAGGAGGGCCTGCACCGCCGGGGCCTGCTCCGGGGCGTGCTCCAGCAGCAGCATCCCGTCCGCGGCGAGGACGCGCCGCGCCGCCCAGGCGATCCGGCGCACGGCGTCGAGCCCGTCCGGCCCCGCCGCGAGCGCGGTCCGCGGCTCGAAGCGCACGTCCCCCTGCACGAGGTGCGGGTCACCGGCACGGACGTAGGGCGGGTTGCTCACGATCAGCTCGAAGCGCTCGCGCGGGTCGAGTGCGCGGCACCAGTCGCCCCGGCGCCACTCGATCCGGTCCAGGCCGAGGCGCGCGGCGTTCGCGCGCGCGACCGCGAGCGCCGCGGCGCTCGAATCGGTGGCCACGATGTGCGCGCGCGGCCGCTCGTGGGCCAGCGCCAGCGCCAGCGCGCCGCTGCCCGTGCCCAGGTCGGCGATTCGCGCCCCGGCATCGGGTGCCAGCTCCGCGAGCGCCAGCTCCACCAGCCGTTCGGTCTCGGGGCGGGGGATGAGCACGTCCGGCGTGACCGCCAGCGTCAGCGACCAGAACTCGCGCGTCCCCGTGAGGTAGGCGACCGGTTCCCCCGCGCGCCGCCGCTCCACCAGTGCGGCGAAGCGGCGCGCCTGCGCCTCCGGGAGCGTCTCCTCGGGGCGGGCGTACAGGCGGGTGCGCCCGCAGCCCAGGACGTGCGCCAGAAGCACCTGCGCCTCGAGGAGTGCGGCATGGTCGGCGATCGCCAGGCGCGCCGCGGCGTACGCGAGCCACTCGCCGATCCGCGCCGGCGGGGATGCGGGTGCCGACGGCGGGGTCACGGGCCCCGCTCCGGTCGCGCTCACTCGCCCATGGCCGCGAGCGCCTCGGCCTGGTACTCGCTGGTCAGCGGGTCGATCACCGGATCGAGGTCTCCCTCGAGGATCGACTCGAGCTTGTACAGGGTGAGATTGATGCGGTGGTCGGTCACCCGGCCCTGCGGGAAGTTGTAGGTGCGGATGCGCTCGGAGCGGTCGCCCGTCCCGACCATGAGGCGCCGCGTATGCGCCCGCTCGGCGTCCCGGCGCTCGCGTTCGCGCGCCTGCAGTCGCGCCTGGAGCAGGGCCATGGCGCGCGCGCGATTCTTGTGCTGGGAGCGCTCGTCCTGGCACTCGACGACGATCCCGGTGGGCAGATGCGTCAGGCGCACCGCCGAGTCGGTCTTGTTGACGTGCTGACCGCCCGCCCCGGAGGCGCGGAAGGTGTCCACGCGCAGCTCGGCGGGATTGATCTCGACCGCCTCCAGCTCCTCGACCTCCGGCAGCACGGCGACCGTGCACGCCGAAGTGTGGATGCGTCCCTGCGCCTCGGTCTCGGGAACGCGTTGCACGCGATGCACGCCGGACTCGAATTTAAGGCGCGAGTAGGCGCCGCGCCCGGTCACCCGCAGGATGATCTCCTTGTAGCCGCCGTGTTCGCCCGGGCTCTCGCTGAGGACCTCCGTGCCCCATCGGTTCCGCTCGGCATAGCGCAGGTACATGCGTACCAGGTCGCCGGCGAACAGCGCCGCCTCGTCGCCGCCGGTCCCGGCGCGCACCTCCAGGAACAGGTTGCGCTCGTCGAGCGGGTCGCGCGGCACCAGCAGGCGGCGCAGTTCCGCCTCCAGCGCGGCGCAGCGCGCGCCGGCCGCTTCGCGCTCGTCCGCCGCGAGCGCCCGCACGCCGGCGTCCGCATCGCGGAGCATCTCCTCGGCCGTATCGCGTTCGCGCGCGGCGCGCCGGTAGGCGTCGAACGACTGCACCAGGGGGGCGAGCTGCGCGTACTCCTTGGAAAGTTCCCGGAACCGGTCCGGCGCGGAAGCGACCTCCGGGGAGGCGAGCAGGGCCTCGAGTTCGCGAAACCGTTCCGCCAGCGCCTCGAGTTTTTCCAGGGTGGCCGGCGTCATGGTTCGGTATCGTCGGCGTCGCCGTCGGCGTTATCTTTCAGGTCGAACAGCTCCCGCGCCGCCGCGAGCAGTTCGCTGCGGCCCTGACTGCCGGCGAGGCGCAGGCGCGTACTCGGTTCGTGCAGCAGCTTGTTCGTCAACACGCGCGCCAGCTGCTCCACCACCTCGTTGGGGTCGCGCCCGCGCGCCAGTTCGCGCCGCGCGCGGGCCAGCACCTGGTCGCGCGCGCACTCCAGCTTCCCGCGGCAGGCGCGGATCGTCCGGACCGCGTCCAGGGAACGCACCCAGTCCATGAATCGCGCCACCTGGTAGTCGACGATCTCTTCGGCCTGCACGGCGGCCTCGCGCCGCGACTGAAGATTCTCCTGGATCACGTCGTGCAGATCGTCTATCGTGTACAGGTAGACGTCGGGAAGCTCCCCCACCTCCGGTTCGATATCCCGCGGCACGGCGATGTCCACCATGAACATGGGACGGTGTTTGCGGGTACGCAGGGCGCGTTCGACGGTGCCCTTACCGAGCACCGGCAAGGGGCTGGCCGTGGAGGCCACGACGATGTCGGCGTCGGCGACGTGATCCGGGATCTCCTGCAGGGCGATGCCGTAGCCGTGGAAGCGCCCGGCGAGCGCGTGCGCGCGCTCCGCGCTGCGGTTGGCGACGATGAGGCGCCCGATGCGGTTCTCGTGCAGGTGCCGGATCGCCAGCTCGACCGTTTCGCCGGCCCCGATGAGCATGGCGGTGCGATCGGACAGGTCCCCGAAGATCTGTTTCGCCAGACTCACGGCGGCGAATGCGACCGAGACCGGGCTGGCGCCGATCGCGGTGTCGGTGCGGATCTGTTTGGCGACCGAAAAGGTATGCTGAAACAAGCGCCCGAGGATCGGCCCGAGGGTCCCGGCCGCGGCGGCGGCCTGGTAGGCCGCCTTCATCTGGCCGAGGATCTGCGGTTCCCCCAGGATCATCGAGTCGAGGCCCGCCGCGACGCGGATCATGTGCCGTACGGCGGCCTGTTCCGGGTGCCGGTAGACGAACGGCTCCAGGGACCGCTCCCCCAGGCGGTGGTATCGGCCCAGCCACTCGACGAGCGGATCGGCCCCGGCGCCGTCGAGGCCGCAGTAGACCTCGGTACGGTTGCAGGTGGACAGGATCGCCGCCTCGCGCACGCCGCCCAGGCGGGCGAGCTGTCGCAGGGCCCCGCCGAGGCTTTCGGCGGGGAAGACCACGCGCTCGCGGATGTCCACGGGGGCGGTGCGGTAGTTCAGTCCGAAGGCGAGCAAGGGCATACCATCAAGTCGTGCGGAAGGCGTCCGAAACCCGGAGGGAGCAATTACCATATCGGCGCCGTCCGCGCCATGTCCCGGTGCGGTGTCTGGGGTGGATCGCGCATCCGGACCGTACCTCGGCGGGCTGTACCTCGGGTACACGCCCGGAACACTACCTTATCAGGAAGCCGGCTGAAAAGGGCATAGCATGGTCGCGGTGAGTACCTCGAAGCACGAGCGGGGCGGCGGGAGACGTGCGTTGGGTCGCGTCTGCCTCACCGCGATGGTCCTGACGATCTCCGGGTGTGCGGCCCTGCGACCCCACGCTCCGGCGCCGGGGCCCCGGGCCGCCGCGTCCCCGGCGCCGGCCCCCGTCGCGCGGCGCCTCCCGCCGGCCCCGCTGACGGGGCCGTTGCTCTACCATCTGCTGGCCGGGGAGATCGCCCTGCAGCGCGGGCGCGCGGAGTTCGCGCTCGGCCAGCTCATGCGCGCTGCGGGCGAGACGCCCGACCCGCGGGTGGCGGAGGCGGCGGCGCGTCTGGCCGGCTACGCCCACAACGACCGCTTGGGCCTGGAGGCCGCGCAGCGCTGGGCGCACCTGGAGCCCGACAGCGTCAGTGCGCGCGAGGTCGCCGCGGTGCTGGCGGTGCGCGCCGGAAAGCCGGATGTCGCGCTCGCCCAGATGGACCATCTGCTCTCCTTGCCCGCCCCGGCGGGTGCGCGGGCGCTGCTCCGGGTGGCGGGCGTGCTCGCCGGGGGATCGGATCGGGACGCCGCGCTGGCGGTGTTCCGGCGCCTCGCAAAGCGGCACCCCAAGGAGGCGGCGGCGCACCTGGCCGTGGCGCGCGTCGCATTCCAGGCGCGCCGCCTGCCGCTCGCCGCGGCCCAGTCCCGACGCGCGCTCGCGCTGCGGCCGGACTGGCCGCCGGCGGCCCTGCTCCTGGCCGAGGTCCGGATCCGTCAGGGACACGCCGATGCGGCGCTCGCCGGACTGAAAAAGGTGGTCGCCGTCCACCCCGACGAGCGCGAGCTGCGCCTGGCCTATGCGCGGCTGCTGTTGCAGGCCGAACGGATCCCGGATGCGACCCGCCAGTTCCGGGAGCTGCTGCGCCGGGACCCCAAGGACGCCGACGCCCTCTACGCCCTCGGGCTGCTCGCGCTGCAGGCCGACCATCCCAAGGAGGCGCGCGGCTACATGACGCGGCTGGTCGAACTCGGGGTGCGCACCGATGCGGCGCATTACTACCTCGGCCGCATCGCCGAGGCCGAGGGTCATTCGCAGCAGGCGATCGCCGAATACGGACAGGTGCGCCGCGGCCAACTGGCGCTGGATTCGCAGATCCGCATCGCCCGCATCCTCGCGGCCCGGGGCGAGGTGGCGCAGGCGCGCAAACGACTCTCGCAACTGCGCCAGCGGGTGCCGGCGCTGGCGGTGCGCCTGTATCTGGCCGAGGGTGAGATCCTGCGCGAGACCGACCATTACCGTCAGGCGCTGTCGGTGTACGACCACGCGCTCGAGCGCCATCCGGGCAACGACGATCTGCTCTACGGTCGCGCCCTCATCGCCGCACACCTCGGGGATCTGAAGCGCGCCGAGAGCGACCTGAAGACCATCCTGGCGCGCGACCCGGACAATGTCGAGGCGCTGAACGCGCTCGGCTATACGCTCGCCGACCGCACGACCCGCTATCACGAGGCGCTCGGTTACATCCGCAAGGCGCTGGCGCGCAAGCCCGACGACCCGGCGATCCTCGACAGCATGGGTTGGGTCCAGTTCCGCCTGGGTCATCTGCCGCAGGCGTTGGACTACCTGCGGCGCGCACTCAAGCTGAGCGGCGGCGACGACGAGATCGCGGCGCACCTGGGTGAAGTGCTTTGGGCGAGCGGCGCGCGCGGCGAGGCGCGCAAGGTCTGGGACCGCGCCCTGCGCGCCCACCCCGACAGCGGCGCGCTGCGCGCGGTGGTCCGACGGTTCGAGCGGTGAGTCTGCGCGGTTCGCGGGCGCGGCGGGTCGGTGGCGCACCGGCGCCGCGGGTCGCCCGCGTCCTCGCGATCGGGCTCTTCGGGCTCGGGTTGTCGGCGTGCGCGCTGACGCGCCCGCCGCTGCGCGGTCCGGCGCCGCCGGTGGCCGGGCACCTGGATCGGGTGCGGGCGTTGGCGGACTGGTCGCTCGCCGGCCGCATCGGCGTGCGCGCCGGCCGCGACGCGTGGAGCGGCAGCGTGCGCTGGACGCAGCTCGGGGCGCGGTTCCGCATCCGCTTCGTCGGCCCGCTGGGGCAGGGTGCGTTCGACCTGCGGGGCGCGCCCGGCGCGGTCGTATTGCGCACCTCGCGCGGCGGTCCCTACCGCGCGGCGACGGCGGGGATCCTGATGGAACGGGTGCTGGGCCGGCGGCTGCCGGTTGCGGCGCTCGCCTACTGGGTCCGCGGGGTCCCGCGGCCGGGCGCCCCGTACCGCCTCACGCTCGGCGGCGACGGCCGGATCCGCGGATTCACGCAGTCCGGCTGGACCCTGACGGTACGCGACTACCGTCGCGTCGGCCGCGTCGAACTCCCCGGCTTTGTCGATGCACGGCGCCCCGGGTTGCGTGTGCGCCTCATGGTCTCGAACTGGTCCCTCGCCCCGAGTGCCGCGGCCCTCAGCGACTGAGGTAGCCGGCGACGATCCCCGCGAATACCACCATTCCGAACCAGTTGTTGTGCAGGAAGGCCTGGAAGCAGCGCCGCGGATCGCGGTCGCGGATCAGGTATTGGTGGTAGCCGGCGAGGCCCGCGGCGGCCGCGACCCCGACGTAATAGGCCGCACCCAGATGGGCGCTGCGCCCGACCAGCACCAGGTCCAGGATGAGCAGCACCTGGAGCACGGCGATGAACACGCGGTCGGCGTCGCCGAACAGAATCGCGGTCGACTTCACGCCGGCGCGCAGGTCGTCCTCGCGGTCGACCATGGCGTAGAACGTGTCGTAGACGGTGGCCCAGAGCACGTTGCCGATGAACAGCAGCCACGCCACGCGCGGGAGCGAGCCGGCCTGGGCGGCGAACGCCATCGGGATCGCCCAGCCGAAGGTCGCGCCGAGGTAGACCTGCGGCAGGTAGGTGTAGCGCTTCATGAAAGGGTAGGTCACCGCCAGGAACAGCCCCGCGAAGGAGAGCAGGATCGTGAGCCGGTTCGTCAACAACACCAGTCCGAAGGCCAGCACGCACAGCGCGGCGAACAGGGTCAGGGCCTCGCGCGCGCTCACGCGCCCGGCCGCCAGCGGCCGGTTTCGTGTGCGGCGCACCTGCGGGTCGAAGGCGCGGTCGGCGTAGTCGTTGATGATGCATCCGGCGGCGCGCATGACGAACACCCCGAGCACGAAGATGACGACGATGCCGGTGCGCGGACGGCCGTCGCCGGCGATCCACAGCGCCCACAGCGTCGGCCACAGCAGCAGGAGGGCGCCGATGGGCCGGTCGAAGCGCATCAGTTCCAGATAGAGGCGCACCCGCTCGCGCAGGCGGTCGCGATCGAACGCCCCCCGCACACGTACGGTCCGCCGACCCGGCCGCGCGCCGCGGCGTCCCGCGCCGGACGCCGGTTTGCGCAGGTTCCGGTCAGCCACGGCGCGGACCGCTGCGGTGGTCGAGCCGGCGCAACGGCGGCTCGGGCGGGGCCGGGCGCGTCAGCGCGGGCAGGAACACCTCGGTGACCAGCAGGGTGTGTCCCTGCAGGCGGTAGCGCCGCCGCCGCGCCCACAGGGCGTCGCCCGCGGGGCATCCGGCGTCCGCATAGAGCGCGTGGGCGGGTAGGAGGCGGGCCAGTTCGGCGCGTTCGCGGCGCAGATCGGGGTCGGCGAAGAGCACCGCGCCGAGCGGCCGGGCGCCGAGGCGGAGCAGGCGCCGATGGCGCCCGTGCAGGGCGTGCGGAGGGATCACCGTGCGCCCGAAGACCCACGGGACCCCGCCGCACAGGAGCTGTACGCGGCGGACGAAGGCGCGCCGGCCCGGTGCCAGCCCGAGGCGGCGTGCCTCGTCGGGCAGCGGGTGTCCCCACGACTGGCTCAGGACGCGCACCGCGAATTCGGGGCCGCAGGCGCGTTGCAGCCGATGGGTGAGCGAGGAACTCGCGCGCAGCCAGGTGCCGATCGGCTGCGGGGGTCGCGCACCGGCCGGCGGCCGCCAGACGGGGGCCTCGGGAAGTCTCAATGCGGCGGTTCCTGGTTGCACATGGGTCGCGGGGGATCCGGGCCCTCCGGGACCCGGTCCGGCGTCGGAACGGGAGTATACCCCAGCGCCCCGGCGGGGCGGGTCAGACCTGGGCGTAGCGCACGGCTTCCCCGAGCCAGCGCCGGATCAGCGGCGCGACGTGATCCGGGTGGTGTTCGAGCAGCAGGGTCGCGGCCTCGGCCACGTCGGAGAGCAGGTCGCGATCGCGCGTGAGGTCGGCGACGCGCAGTTGCAGCTCGCCCGTCTGGCGCGTGCCCAGCACCTCGCCGGGGCCGCGCAGGTCGAGGTCACGGCGCGCGATCTCGAAGCCGTCGTTGGTCTCGCGCAGCGCCGCGAGCCGCCGCCGGGCGTTCTCGGAGAGCGCGCCCTGGTAGAGCAGCACGCAGCTGCTCTCGCGGCGGCCGCGGCCGACGCGTCCCCGCAACTGGTGCAGTTGCGCCAGACCGAGGCGCTCGGCGTTCTCGATGATCATCAGGCCGGCGTTGGGTACGTCGACGCCCACCTCGATCACCGTGGTCGCCACCAGGAGGTCGATCTCCCCGGTCTTGAACGCACCCATGATGCGTGCCTTGTCGCGTTCCTTGAGCCGTCCGTGCACCAACCCGACGCGCAGCTCCGGCAGCGCCTCGGCCAGCGCCGCCGCCGTGTCGGCCGCCGCCCGGCACTGCAGGGCCTCGGACTCCTCGATCAGGGTGCAGACCCAATAGGCCTGAAGTCCGGAGCGGCAGGCCCTGCGCACTCGTTCGACCACCTCGCCGCGGCGTTGGTCGGGGACGACGACGGTCTTCACCGGGGTGCGCCCGGGCGGCAGCTCGTCGATGACCGAGGTGTCGAGGTCGGCATACGCGGTCATCGCCAGGGTGCGCGGGATCGGCGTGGCGGTCATGACCAGTTGATGCGGCTGCAGCTCCGGGCGCCGGCCCTTCTCGTGCAGCGCGAGACGCTGATGCACGCCGAAACGGTGCTGCTCGTCGATGACGACCAGTGCGAGGCGCGTGAACTCCACCGCTTCCTGGAACAGTGCGTGGGTGCCGACGGCCACCGCGGCGGTTCCGTCGCGCAGGGCCGCGAGGGCCTCGCGCCGCGCCGCGCCGCGACCGCGCCCGCCGAGGCGCGCCACGCGCACGCCGAGGGGTTCGAACCAGGCGCTGAAATTGCGGTAGTGTTGTTCGGCGAGCAGTTCGGTGGGCGCCATCAGCGCCGCCTGCCAGCCGGCCTCGACCGCCTCGAGACAGGCCAGGGCGGCGACCAGCGTTTTCCCGGAGCCGACGTCGCCCTGCACCAGGCGCAGCATCGGCACGCCCCGTGCCAGGTCCTCGCGGATCCTGGCGGCGACGCGCTCCTGCGCCGCCGTCAGCGTGAACGGGAGCGCCGCGCGCAGGGCCGCGGCGAGCCGGCCGTCGCTGCGCAGTACGGGCGCCGGGCGCCGGCGCACCCGCGCGCGCAGGCGGCGCAGGCTGAGGCGGTGGGCGAGCAGCTCCTCGAAGGCGAGCCGGCGTTGCGCGGGGTGGCGCCCGGCGGCGAGTTCGGCGAGCGGGGCCGTGCGCGGCGGTCGATGTACATAGCGCAGCGCGTCCGGGAGAGAGGGCAGACGGAAGCGGCGCAGGATCGGTTCCGGGAGGAATTCGGGCAGCGCCGGCGCGCCCCGGTCCGCCGCCTCCAGGTACTCGAGCGCCTGCGCCGCGAGTGCCCGCAACCGCACCTGGTGCAGGCCTTCGGTCGCGGGATAGACGGGCGTCAGGCTGTCGGCCTCCGAATCGGTTTCCGCTTCCGCCCCCGGTTCGGCGTCCGCACCGCGCGCGGCGACCAGCCGGTATTCCGGATGCACCATCTCCAGGGTGATCGGGCCGGGTCGCACCTCGCCGAAGCAGCGGATCCTCCGCCCGCGCCGCAAGGTCTCCTGCCGGTGTGCGTTGAAGTGGAAGAAGCGCAGCGTCAGGCTGCCGGTGCCGTCTCCGATGCGGCACAGCAACGCGCGCCGGCGCCCGCGTCCGATCTCGGTCAGTTCCACCTCGCCCTCGACGACCGCCGCGGCGCCCGCACGCAGCGCGCCGATCGGGACCACGCGCGTGCGGTCCTCGTAGCGCAGCGGCAGGTGGAAGAGGAGGTCCTGCACGGTCCGGATGCCCAGGCGTTCGAGCCGCGCCGCAAGCTGCGGCCCGACGCCGCGCAGGGCGGTGACGGCAACGGCGTCGGGCGTCGGGGCGCGCGCCCCCGGACCCGCGCCGGCTTCACCCGCCGAGGTCGAGGACGGCATCCATCTCCACCGCGGCGCCGCGCGGCAGCGCGGCGACGCCGACCGCGGCGCGCGCCGGGTACGGCTCCCGGAAATACTCGGCCATGATCCGGTTGACGAGCGGGAAATGCGCCAGATCGGTGAGGTAGACGTTGAGCTTGGCCACGTCGGCGAGGTCGCCGCCCGCGGCCTGTGCGACCGCCTTGAGGTTGTCGAACACGCGCCGGATCTGCGCCTCGATGCCCCCGTCCTCCAGCTCCATCGTCGCGGGGATCAGAGGGATCTGGCCGGAGAGGTAGACGGTGCGGTCGCAACGCACCGCCTGCGAGTAGGTCCCGATCGCCTCCGGGGCGTCGGGGGTGCGGATGATCTTTCGAGCCATTGCCGGGTGCTCCCGTGTGCCGGTGTCCGTGAACGCCGCGTGATCAGCCGCGTGTGCGGGTGATGCGCATGACCGATTCCATCGCGCGGATGCGGCGCATGATCCGTGCGAGGTGGCGGCGGTCGCGGACGTCGATCAGCAGGGTCATGGCGCTGGTCATGCCGTCGCGCTCCTCCATGCGCACGTTTTCGATGTTGGAACCCATCCCGGCCACCGTGGCCGCCACACTCGCGAGGACGCCGCGCTGATTGACCACGTCGACCCGCACCTCGACCGGGAACTCCGCCTCGATGGATCCGCCCCACTCGACGTCGACCCACTTCTCCGGGCGCTTGCGGAATTCGGCGACGTTCTTGCAGTTGTCGGTATGGATGACGATCCCGCGCCCGGCGCTGAGAAAGCCCAGGATCGGGTCGCCGGGGATGGGATGGCAGCACCGGGCGTAGGTCACCACCATCCCTTCGGACCCGCGGATCGCGAGCGGGCCGGCGCGCGCGGTATCGGCGGTGGCCCCGGGGTCCTCGGCCGCGCCCAGGCGCCGGGCGATCAGCGAGGCGATACGGTTGCCGAGGCCGATCTCGGCGAGGAGGGCGTCGAGATCCGCCAGCCCCAGTTCGCTCAGGAGGGCCTCGAGGCGCTCGGGCGGGACGTCGTCCACCGAGAGCTGCAACCCCGCCAGCGCCCACTCCAGCAGTCGGCGGCCGAGCTGCACGGCCTCGCGGTGCTGGAGATTCTTGAGGTAGCTGCGGATGTTGGAGCGCGCCTTGCCGGTGGTGACGAAGCTCAGCCAGGCCGGGTTCGGCCGCGCGCCCGGGGCGGTGATGATCTCGACGGTCTGCCCGTTGGCGAGCGGGGTGCGCAACGGCGCGAGCCGCCGGTCGATCTTCACCGCCACGCAACGCTTGCCCACATCGGTGTGCACCGCGTAGGCGAAATCCACGGCGGTCGCACCGCGCGGAAGCTTCATGATCTGCCCCTTGGGGGTGAACACGTAGACCTCGTCGGGGAACAGGTCGATCTTGACGTTCTCGAGGAATTCGAGCGAGTCGCCCGCGTTCTTCTGCAGCTCCAACACCCCGTGCAGCCACTCGCGCGCGCGCACCTGCGGCAGTCCTTCCCGATCGCCCGCCTTGTAGAGCCAGTGCGCGGCGATCCCCGATTCGGCGATCCGGTCCATGTCCTCGGTGCGGATCTGGACCTCCATCGGAACCCCGTAGGGACCGAACAGCACGGTGTGCAGCGATTGATAGCCGTTCGACTTGGGGATGGCGACGTAGTCCTTGAAGCGTCCCGGTACGGGCTTGTACAGGTTGTGCATGGCGCCGAGGACGCGATAGCAGGAATCGACGCTGTCGACGATGATGCGGAAGGCGTAGACGTCGAACACCTCGTGGAACGGCAGCGCCTTCTGGCGCATCTTCTGATAGATGCCGTAGAGGTGCTTCTCGCGCCCGATCACCGTGCCCGGGAGCCCTTCCTGGCGCAGGCGCCGCTTGATGGCGGTCTCGACCTTGCGCAGGATCTCCTTGCGGTTGCCGCGCGCCTGGCGCACCGCCTCGGCGAGTACGCGTGCGCGCATCGGGTGGAGCGACTCGAAGGCGAGGTCCTCGAGTTCCACGCGCATGTGGTTCATGCCCAGGCGATTGGCGATCGGCGCGTAGATCTCCAGCGTCTCGCGGGCGATCGCGCGGCGCCGCTCCGGGCGCAGGGCGCGCAACGTGCGCATGTTGTGCAGCCGGTCTGCGAGCTTGATGAGGATCACGCGGATGTCGCGCACCATCGCCAGGAGCATCTTGCGGAAATTCTCCGCCTGCGCCTCGGCTTGCGACTGGAACTCGATCTGGGTGAGCTTGCTGACCCCGTCGACCAGCTCCGCCACCTCCTCGCCGAACTCCTGCGCGAGTTGCGCCTTGACGGTGGGTGTGTCTTCGATCACGTCGTGCAGGACGGCGGCGATCAGACTCTGGTGGTCGATGTGCATCTCGGCGAGGATGCGCGCCACCGCCAGCGGGTGATAGATGTAGGGCTCCCCGCTGAGGCGGCGCTGGCCCTCGTGGGCCTCGGCGCCGAAGAGGTAGGCGCGATAGACGTCGCGGACCTGGTCCGGCTCGAGATAGGTCTCGAGCAGGGCGCACAGGTCACTGATCAGGAAGCGTGACTGGGCCGCCGCAGGGGCGGGGGGGTCGGGATGGGCCGCCGTCGGCGCCTTGGCCATAGCAGTCGGAGTCCGGCGTGCGGGTGGGCGTGCCGCGCCCACCGGTGATCGGGGGTCTACGGAGCCATGATAGGGCAAAGCCCCGGGGGGCCGGAAGCGGCGGGGCGGCGCGGGCGCCTACTCGGGCTCGGCGGGGGCGTTGGCGCCGGAATCGCTTGCGGGGGACGGAGCGGTGCCGGCGTCGGGATCTTCCGCCGCGGCGCCGCGCGGCGTCTCCGCGGCGTCGTCGGAGGCCTCCTGCGCAGCCCCTTCCGTGACGCCCTCCGCGCTGTCGTGGGCCTCCGCGGATGCACCCGTCGCACCCGCCTCCGCGCCGCCGCCGGCCTCCTCCGCGGTGTCCCCGGCGGCCTCGCGCAGCAGTTCCGCGAGTTCGTCGTCCGGGGTTTCCACCACCACCTTGCCGATCTCGTCGACGTTGTCCGGCGTGATCTCCCCGGCGGCGATCTCCCGCAGGGCCATCACCGTGGGCTTGTCGTTCTCCCAGTCGAGCAGCGCCGGCGCCCCGCGCGCGAGCTGGCGCGCGCGCTTGGAGGAAACCAGCACCAGCTGAAAGCGGTTGTCGACCTTGTCGAGGCAGTCTTCTACGGTGACCCGGGCCATCGGCGGCACTCTCCTGAAGGGTACGCGGGGCAGTTCGAACGCGGCCGCGGCGCGCGCCGGCGCCCGCCGCGCGGGGGCGCCCACTATAGCCGAATCGCCGGCCTCAGGCCAGCAGGTCCCGCAACGCCCCGGCCAGGCGCGCCCGCTGCGGCGCCAGTCTCAGGCGCCGGGCGCGGAGGATGGCGCTTAGATCCGCGAGGGCGCGGTCGAAGTCCTCGTTCACGACCAGGTAGTCGTATTCCTCGTAATGGGACATCTCGCGCACGGCGTCCTGCATGCGCCGCAGGATGACCGCCTCACTGTCCTGGCCGCGCGCGCGCAGCCGTTGCTCGAGGACCGCGCGCGAGGGCGGGAGCACGAAGATTCCCACGCTGCCGGGGAGCGCGGCGCGCACCTGGCGGGCCCCCTGCCAGTCGATCTCCAGGATGACGTCGCCGCCGCCGGCGAGCCGGGCGAGGACCTCGTCGCGCGCGGTGCCGTAGTGGTTGTCGAACACGGTGGCGTGTTCGAGAAACAGGCCTGCGCGCTCCATCTTTGCGAAGGTCTCGGCGTCGACGAAGTGGTAGTCGACACCGTCGCGCTCCCCGGGGCGCGGCGCCCGGGTGGTATGCGACACCGAGACCGCCACGTCCGGATCGGACGCGGTCAGGGCCTTCACCAGGCTGGTCTTGCCCGCGCCCGAGGGGGCCGAGACGATGTAGAGCGTGCCGCGCGGGGCGGCGGCGGGAGTCGTTTCGCTGCTCACCGGTCTACTCGATGTTCTGGACCTGTTCACGCATCTGTTCGATCAGCACCTTCATTTCCACGCAGATGCCCGTGATCTCGCCGTCGGCGGACTTCGAGGCCAGCGTGTTGGCCTCGCGATTGAACTCCTGCATCAGGAAGTCCAGGCGCCGGCCCACGGCCTCGTCGCGTTCCAGCACCCGGCGCAGTTCGGTGACGTGCAGGGCGAGTCGGTCGAGTTCCTCATCCACGTCCATACGCTGCGCCATCAGCGCGACCTCCTGCTCCAGGCGCCCGGGGTCGGCGCTGACCTGCAACTCGGCCAGCCGCCGCTGCAGCCGTTGGCGGTAGCCGTCGAGGACCTGCGGCAGGCGTGCCCGCACCTGCGGCAGCAGCGCCTCGAGCGCGTCGCAGCGCTGGGCGATGACCGCGCGCAGCCGCTCGCCCTCGCGCTCGCGCGTCTCGACGAGCCGCGCGAGCGCGGTGTCCAGCAGGCGGAGCGCCTGTTCGTGCGCCGGTGTGAGGTCGGGCCGGGTCGCGTGCAGCACACCGGGCCAGCGCAGGATGTCCATCGAGTTCACCGCCGCGGGGTTGAACAGCAACGCGTCGACCTCACGGCTGATGCGGGCCAGGCGCTCGGCCAGTTCCTGGTCGATCGACAGCTCCGGACGCAGTTCCGGGGCGGCCTCGAAGCGCAGCGTGGCGTCGAGCTTGCCGCGGTGCAGGAAGCGTTTGACCGCCTCGCGCGCCGGGGCCTCGAGCGCGCGGAACTCCTCCGGAAGCCGCAGGAACACCTCCAGATAGCGATGGTTGACGGTGCGCAGCTCCCAGGCGAGCAGCCCGAAGGCGCCGTGGTCTTCGTGCCGCGCGAACCCGGTCATGCTTCGGATCACGGATGGCGCTCCTATTTAAATGTCGGGACCGTCCGTCCCGGACGGTCCCGACTCTCGCCGCGCCCGGCACATGTCCGTGCGCGGCTCCGCCGGCCCGGGCGCCCCGGGAGACGATCCGGGGCGCCCGTTCCGCGGGCGGGGCATTCGCCCCGCCGGGTGGTGTCCGCGCGCGCCGCGGGACCCTCGACGGGATCCGGTTCGGAGCCCGTCCCGGACGGTCCCGACTCTCGCCGCGCCCGGCACATGTCCGTGCGCGGCTCCGCCGGCCCGGGCGCCCCGGGAGACGACCCGGGGCGCCCGTTCCGCGGGCGGGGCATTCGCCCCGCCGGGTGGTGTCCGCACGCGCCGCACCCGCCCGAAGGGCGCCGCCGGGGCGCCAATGGTAATCTTTCCGGCCAAGGCAGGGAAATGGGCGCCGGCGCCGGCGCGCCGCGCAGCGGGGCGGCCCGATGGATTACGAGATCGCGCAGGCGAGCCTGCGCGGCGATCGCGAGAACAATCAGGACCGCCTCGCCTGGCTGGAGGCCGACGGCGGGGTGCTTCTGGTCCTCGCCGACGGGATGGGAGGTCACCCCCGGGGCGAGCTGGCCGCGGAGATCGCGGTGCGGACCCTCACCGCCGCCTATCGCGCCGCGCCGCGCCCGTTGCCGGATCCCGGCGCTTTTCTGTGCGCCGCATTCGAGCGCGCCCACGCGGAGATCGTCGCCGCCGGACGGCGCGAGCGCCCGCCGGTGGACCCGCACACGACCTGCGTCGCGGCGGTGGTCGAAGGCGGGCGCGCCCACTGGGCGCACGTCGGCGACAGCCGCCTGTATTGGATCCGTGCCGGCGGCGGGGCGGAACACACGCGCGACCACAATGCCGCCGAGGACCTGTACCGCGAAGGGGCGATCGACGCGGCGGCGCGGCGCACACACCCCTTGCGCCACGTCGTCACCCGCGCCTTGGGCGGCGCAGGCCCGGGACCGGTGCAGGCGGGCGGCGGCGTGGCGCTCGCGTCCGGCGACCTGCTCGTGCTGTGCTCCGACGGGCTCCTGGTCCTGCCGCAGGAGCGCCTCCTGGCGGGCCTGCGTGCGGCCGCTCCCCTGCAGGCAGGGATCGACGCCCTTGCTCACGCCGCGGTCGCGGCGGCGCACCCCCGCAGCGATAACGTGAGCATCCTCGCCTTGGGGGCCCGTCGGGCGTAGGCTTGTTCTTCTGGACGGTGGGAGATCGGCCCATTTTTCCGATCGTTTCCGTTCAACAGCGACCATCATCCTCCAGTCAAACGATCGGAAGACCGCGCCCGACCTCCCGCCGCCTCGCTGCGGACACCCAAGTCCGACGGTTCTCCCGGTGGGTCCCCAGGTCCGACAGGCTCCCAGGCGCCGGGACGCGGCGTCGCGCGCGTCGCGTCCCGGCGTGATGCGGTAAGATAGCCGCCCCGTCGCCGATTCCTCCGGAGGTTCCATGCGCCCCAGCGGTCGTGCCGCCGACGAGATGCGCCCGGTGCGTCTGACCCGCCACTACACCCGCCACGCCGAGGGCTCGGTGCTGGTCGAATTCGGCGACACGCGCGTGCTCTGTACCGCGAGCGTGAGCGACCGCGCCCCGGGGTTCCTGCGCGGGAAGGGTCGCGGCTGGGTCACGGCCGAGTACGGGATGCTCCCGCGCGCCACCGGCGAGCGTACCCCGCGTGAGGCGGCGCGCGGACGCCAGGGTGGACGCACCCTCGAGATCCAGCGTCTGATCGGGCGCGCCCTGCGGGCGGCGGTGGACCCGGCGGCGCTCGGCGAGCGCACCGTCACCCTCGACTGCGATGTCCTCCAGGCCGACGGCGGGACCCGGACCGCGGCGATCACCGGCGCCTACGTCGCGCTGGTGGACGCGGTGGGCACGCTGATGCGCGGCCCGCGCGCGGTGCGCGACCCGATCCACGGCATGGTCGCCGCGGTGTCGGTGGGCATCGTCGACGGGGTCCCGGTGCTCGATCTCGACTATGCCGAGGATTGCCGCGCGGAGACGGACATGAACGTCGTCATGAACGATGCCGGCGCCTTCATCGAGGTGCAGGGCACGGCCGAGGGGCACGCCTTCCGCATGGAGGAGCTGCTCGCCATGCTGGACCTCGCCCGGCGCGGCACCGCGCGGCTCATGGAACTGCAACGCGAGGCGCTCGCCGGTGACTGAGCCCGGAGCGCGGAGCGGTGCGCAGGCCGGCGGCGCGGCGCGCACGCTGGTACTGGCGAGCAACAACGCGGGCAAGGTGCGCGAGTTCAACGAGCTGCTCGCCGGCCTCGATCTGGCCGTCGTGCCGCAGGCGCAGTTCGACGTGCCGGAGGTCGAGGAAACCGGCCTGACCTTCGTGGAGAACGCCATTCTCAAGGCGCGCAACGCCGCCCGGCACACCGGGTGCCCGGCGATCGCCGACGATTCGGGACTGGAGGTCGACGTGCTCGGCGGCGCGCCGGGCATCCGTTCCGCGCGCTACGCCGGTCCCGGCGCCGGCGACCGCGCCAACCTCGAGAAGCTCCTGGAGGCATTGCGGGGCGTGGAGCCGGCGCAGCGTACGGCGCGTTTCCAGTGCGTACTGGTGCGCCTGCGTCACGCCGAGGATCCCACCCCGCTGATCTGCCAGGGGACCTGGGAGGGCCGCATCCTCGAGGCACCCGTCGGCGCCAACGGGTTCGGCTACGACCCCGTCTTCTTCGTTCCGGCCGAGGGCTGTTCGGCGGCCGAACTCGACGCCGAGCGCAAGAACCGTCTCAGCCACCGGGGGCAGGCGTTGCGCGCCCTGGTCGCGGCGCTCGGCCGCGGGGCGGCGCCGTGAGCGCGCGTCGATCTTCGGGGGCCGGAGCGGCCGCCGCCGTGCTCGCCGCCGCCGTGCTCGCCGCCGCCGTGGGCCTCGCCCCGCGGGCCGCGGCCGCCGGCGGACCGCAGACGGAACCGGCCGACCTGGCGGCGATCCGCGCCGCGGCGCGCGACGAGAACACCGGCGCGCAACTGCTGCTCGGCCTGGCCTATCTCGAGGGGCGCTACGGGCTGCGCCGCGATCCGGGCCGCGCCGCCTATTGGCTGCGGCGCGCGGCGCGCGACGGTCAGCCCTATGCGCAATACCGGCTCGGCGAACTCTATGCGGAAGGGCTCGGGGTACCGCGCGACCCCGCACACGCGGTGTACTGGTGGCGGCGCGCGGCGCGCGCCGGTAACGCCCAGGCGCAGCTTCGCCTCGGCGAGGCCCTGCTCGCCGGTCGCGGCGTCGCCCGCGATCCCCGCGCGGCCGCGCACTGGCTGACGCTCGCGGCGCGCCAGGGCAACGCGCAGGCGCAGTACGAACTCGGGCGCATGTACCACGAGGGCTACGGGGTCCCGCGCGACGCCGGACGCAGCACCGACTGGCTCAGCCGGGCCGCCGCCCAGGGCCAGTCGGATGCGGTCAAGCTGCTGCACCTGATCGAGGAGGCGGGCAAGGAGAGCACGCTCACCTACCAGCAGTCGGCGGAGGTCCTCGAGCGCAAAGCGAAGGCCGGCGATCCGCGCGCCCAGTACGAACTCGGCCTGCGCTACGAGAGCGGCGCCTGGGACGTCCCCCGCAATCCCGCCCTGGCGCTGCACTGGCTGCGGGCGGCGGCCGACGGCGGCAACCGCCACGCGATGGCGGCCCTCGCGCACATCTACGACCGCGGCCTCCTCGGGCTCGCCCCGGATCCCAAGCGCGCGGCCTACTGGCGGCGCAAGGCGGCGGCCGCCCCGCACTGAGGACGCCCCGCCCCGGCCCGCCTATACTGCCGGGCAGGGGCGGGCGGAGACCCGCGGCGCCGCGCGTGCCGGGCGGTTTGTCTCGCGCTCCGCTCCGGGAGGAGTCCGTGTCCGTAACCGCATCGCCCCCGCCGCCGCTCGCCCTCTACGTGCACCTGCCCTGGTGCGTGCGCAAGTGCCCGTACTGCGACTTCAATTCGCACCCGCTGCGCGGCGCCGTACCGGAGCGTGCCTACGTGGACGCGCTGCTCGCCGATCTCGACGCCGACCTTGTCGAGGCGGGCACGGCACTGACCGGGCGCCCCCTGATCGCCGTGTTCCTGGGCGGCGGGACGCCGAGCCTGTTCACCGCCGCGGCGGTGGCGCGGCTGCTGGAGGGGGTCCGCGCCCGCTTTCCGCATCCCTTTGCGCCCGAGGTGACCCTGGAGGCCAATCCGGGGACGGTCGAGCGCGGGCGCTTCGCCGAGTTGCGTGCGGCCGGCGTCAACCGGCTGTCCATCGGCGTGCAGAGCTTTCAGGCCGACCTGCTCGGGCGCATCGGCCGTATTCACGACCGCGCCCAGGCCCTCGCCGCCGTCGAGGAGGCGCACCGGGCGGGGTTCGTCCGCCTGAACCTCGACCTCATGTACGGGCTCCCGGGGCAGAGTCGGGGCCAGGCCCGCGACGACGTGACGACGGCCTGTGCGCTGGAGCCGGACCACGTCTCGCTCTATCAACTCACGCTCGAGCCCGGCACGCCGTTCCACCGCCATCCGCCGCCGCTGCCCGGGGACGAGACGACTTGGCGCATGCAGTGCACGGGCGCGGAGATCCTCGCCGCGCACGGCTATCGCCGCTACGAAGTCTCCGCCTATGCGCACCCCGGCGGGGAGTGCCGCCACAACCGCAACTACTGGGAGTTCGGCGACTACCTCGGGATCGGCGCGGGGGCGCACGCCAAGATCACCGGGGCGGCCGAAGCCGGGGTGGTGCGCCGCTGGAAGCAGGCGCGCCCGGCGCGCTACCTCGAGGCGGCGGGCACACCGGCACGCGTGGCCGGGGAGGCGCGCCCGCGCGGGGCGGAGCTGGCGTTCGAGTTCCTCCTCAATGCCCTGCGGCTCACGGACGGCTTCGCCCCGGCGCAGTTCACGGCGCGCACCGGGCTCGCCTTCGAGACCCTGCGCCCGCGGCTCGAGGCGCTCGCCGCCCTCGGTCTCCTGGACCTCGGCCCGGAGTCGGTGCGCGCGAGCGCCCGCGGGGCGCGCTTTCTCAACGAGATCCTCGAGCGTTTCCTGCCGGAGGAGAGCGGTGAACGGGATCGAACCGGTACGGGTTGACTGTCCCTATTGCGGCGAGCCGTTCACCACCACGGTCGATTGCAGTGCCGGGGATCAGGACTACGTCGAGGACTGCCCCGTGTGCTGCCGTCCCATCGACTTCTCCGTGGCGATCGATGCGGCCGGCCGGATCGCTTCCCTGCGGGTGCGCCGCGACGACGAGTAGGCCGGTGCGAGGGTGAGTCATGGGCGGCGATTACGTTCCGGTGCCTTGTGCGCTCCATTCCCGGCTCGAGGTGGCCGTACTACACCGCGAGCGGCTGCGGGTGCTGTGGCGCGGGCCCGACGGCGAGCGGCACCTCGAGTCGCTGCGCCCGTTCGACCTGCAGAGCCGTGCCGGATGCGAGTTCCTCCTCGCGCGGGACGCCCACGGGGGGGAGCGGCGCCTGCGCCTGGACTGGATCCTGCGCGTCGAGCCGGTCTGAGCGCGCGCCCGGGCGGCGCGGTTTATGCACACCCGCGGTGCCCCGGGCCCGGCGGTGCCCGCCCGTCGCCCGTAATCGCCGAATTCTCGCGGGTTTTTTGTAACACATTGTTTTCAAACAACGTCTATAGCGAACATTTTGTCATCGATTTGTAAAACTTCCAGACGGGCCCTGGCGTTGGAGTTCTTGACCCCATTTCTTCCACAACGTTATCCACAGATTTTGTGGATAAGGATAATTTTCCGGTCATTCAATCCGTTAGCGTCAACCGGTCGGCGATGCCCTGGAGGGCCCATATAAGTCGCTGTTTTTGTTCGGCGACTTTTCGCGGGGGTGCGCGCACCGGTCTCGGGCGCGCGGGCCCCCCTGTGGTATCCTGTCAAAAACCGGATCAACAACAATGTGTCCGGACGGACCCGGGCGGTCGGCAGGAGGCGTACGAATGGTCAAGCCCGCGGTCCATGGGTTCGACTTCGAGCGTTGGGCGGCCCTGGCGCGCAACGATCCGCAGGGGTTCGAGGCCGAGCGTGCCGCCGTACTCGATGCGGCGATCCGGCGTGCCCCCGAGGATCGGCAGCGGCGCCTGCGCGGCCTTCAGTGGCGGATCGATCAGGTACGGCGCACGACCCGCAACCCGCTGGTCGCCTGCCAGCGGATCCACGGCATGATGTGGGAGTCGGTGGTGCGCGACGGCGGCCTGCTCGACCATCTGCAGCGGCTGTCGGAAATCGGCCGGGGCCGGGCGTGCGCACCCGCCGCGGAACCGCCGCGGGTGGCCAAGGTCCTCGCCTTTCCCGGCGGACGGCGGCGCGGTTGACACGCATCGGGGCGGACTTGAGGCCCCCGGCGCTTTGAAGTAACATCCGTCTCCTTTTCGCGATCGCGACGGCCGCGACCCGCCGAGGGATCTGATCGATGAAGCCCGACATCCACCCCGCCTACCGCGAGATCACCGTGACCTGCAGTTGCGGCAACCGTTTCACGACGCGGTCCACCGCCGCCAAGGACCTGCACATCGAGATCTGCTCGCAGTGCCACCCGTTCTATACGGGCAAGCAGAAGATCGTCGACACCGCCGGGCGCGTGGACAAGTTCCGCCGCAAGTATGGGATCAAGAACGCCTGAGCCGTGCCCCGCGGCGCCTCGCCCGCGGCGGATCCCGCCGCCGCTGTCGAAGGGCCCGGCGTGACGGGTGCGTCCCGGTGCCGGGCGCACGGCCCAGGGACGCCCGCGCCGGGCGTCCTTTTCGTTTTGGGCCTCGCCGTCGCGCTCTCCGCCGGCCGCGCCGCGGCCGCGTCGGCGCCCGGTTGCGGCCTCGATCGCGTCGACGCGCGCGTACGCGTCACCTACGTTTACGACGGGGACACGGTGCGCCTGGCCGACGGCGCCAGGCTGCGCCTGATCGGAATCGACACCCCCGAGCTGCACCCCGACGGGGGTCCGCCGCAGCCGCTGGCGGTGGCCGCGCGCACCCGGCTGCGCACGCTGCTCGAGCGCCACGGCTATCGCCTGCAACTGCGCTTCGATCGCGAGCGGCGGGATCGCTACGGCCGGCTCCTGGCGCACGCGTTTCTCGACAACGGACAGTCGCTGGAGGGGCGGTTGCTCGCGGCGGGGCTGGGCACCGCGCTGGTGGTGCCGCCGAACCTCTGGCACGTCGGGTGCTACGCCGCCGCCGAGGCCGGCGCCCGCCGCGCGGGCCGCGGCGTGTGGGCACTGCCTGCCTACCGCCCGGTCGCCGCGGGGCGCCTGCCGGCGCACGCCCGCGGTTTTCATCTGGTCACCGGGCGCGTGGTGCGGGTGCGGCGCACGCGGCGCTCGGTCTGGCTGGATCTCGACGGGCGCCTGGCGGTGCGCATCGCGCGCGCGGATCTGATCTATTTCGTCGGGCACGATCTCGAGGCCCTGACCGGCCGCGAGGTCCTCGTGCGCGGCTGGATCCACGGCTACCGCGGAGGGCGCTTTCTGCGGGTGCGCTACCCCACGGCCCTCGTGCCGTCGCCGTGAACGCGCCGCGCAGAGGCAGGCGCGCGGCACGGCGGCCCCGCCGCCCCCTTGTTGCTGACGCAATGCGAGTCGATCGATGAACGAAGAGCGATTGAAGTCCGAGGCCCTGCGCTATCATGCCGAACCCCGCCCCGGGAAGATCGGCATCTCGGTGACCAAGCCGTGCACGACGCGCGACGACCTGCGCCTGGCCTACACGCCGGGCGTGGCCGCGCCGGTGCGCGCCATCGTCGAGGATCCGGAGCGGGCGTTCCGCTACACGGCCAAGGGCAATCTCGTCGCGGTCATCACCAACGGCAGCGCGGTGCTCGGCCTCGGGGGCGTGGGCCCGCTCGCCGCCAAGCCGGTGATGGAGGGCAAGGCGGTGCTGTTCAAGGTGTTCGCCGACCTCGACGTCTTCGACATCGAGGTCGACGCGGACACGCCGCAGGCCTTCATCGACACCGTCGTGCGCATCGCGCCGACCTTCGGCGGCATCAACCTCGAGGACATCGCCGCCCCGCAGTGCTTCGAGATCGAGCAGGCACTCATCGAGCAGCTCGACATCCCGGTCTTCCACGACGATCAGCACGGAACCGCGATCATCGTCGCCGCCGGTCTGCTCAACGCCCTCGAGCTGCAGGAAAAGCGCCTGGAGGATGCACGCATCGTCTGTCTCGGCGCCGGCGCCGCGGGTATCGCCTCGATGCGGCTGCTGATCGCCCTCGGGGCCAAGAAGGATCACATCCTCATGGTGGACCGCAAGGGCGTGCTCCACGTCGGACGCGAGGACCTCAACCCGCACAAGTGGGCGCTGGCGGCGGATACCGACCGGCGCACGCTCGCCGAGGCGATGGACGGCGCCGACGTGTTCATCGGCGTGTCCGGCGGCGGGCTGGTGAGCCCGGCGATGGTTGCGGCGATGGCGGCCCGGCCGGTGGTCTTCGCGCTGGCGAACCCGGACCCGGAGATCGATCCCGACGCCGCCCACGCGGTGCGCGACGATATCGTCATGGCGACCGGGCGCAGCGACTATCCCAACCAGGTGAACAACGTCCTCGGCTTCCCCTACATCATGCGCGGGGCCCTGGACGTACGCGCGCGCAGCGTCACCCAGGGCATGCAGATCGCGGCCGTGCATGCGTTGCGCGAACTCGCGCACGAGCCGGTGCCGCAGGCGGTCCTGCAGGCCTACGGCCTGGAGGCGCTCGCCTACGGGCCTGACTATATCCTCCCCAAGCCGGTGGACCCGCGTCTGATCGACCACGTCGCCCCGGCCGTCGCGCAGGCGGCGGTGGAGGCCGGGGTGGCGCGCGTGGGCTATCCGCGGCATTATCCCGTCTTGAAGGCGACCGGCTCCTGAGTCGCAGGCGGCGGCCGGCCGGTCGCGGGAGAGGGCGGTGGACAAGATCACGATCGTCGGGGCCGGGCGCGTCGGCGAGTCGACGGCGCAGATCCTGGCGCAGCAGGAGATGTGCCGCGAACTCGTGCTCCTCGACGTGCGTGAGGGGATCGCCGAAGGGGTGGCCCTGGACATCCAGGAGACGGCCCCGCTGTTCCGTTTCGACACCCGGGTAAGCGGCGGGACGGCCCCGGAGGCGGCGGCCGGCTCCGGCCTGGTGGTGATCACCGCCGGCCTGCCGCGCAAGCCGGGGATGTCGCGCTCGGACCTGCTCGACACCAATGCCGCCATCGTGCGCGGCGTCGTCGACGACGTGCTGCGGCTCGCGCCGCAGGCGATCATCGTCGTCGTCAGCAACCCGGTCGACATCATGACCTACGAGGCCTGGCGGCGCACAGGCTGGGAGCGCAGCCGCGTGTTCGGCCTCTCCGGGGTGCTCGACGCCGCGCGCATGGCGCACTTCATCGCCCGCGAGTCCGGCATCTCCGTCAAGGACGTTACCGCCATGGTGCTCGGCGGGCACGGCGACAGCATGGTGCCGATGCCGCGCTTCTCGACGATCCACGGCATACCGATCGAGCACTTCCTCTCGCCGGAGGCGATCGAGCGCATCACCACGCGTACCCGCCACGGCGGGGCGGAGATCCTCGCGCTCAAGAAGACCAGCAGCGCGAACGATTCCCCGGCGGCGGCCATCGCCGCGATGGTCGACGCGGTGGTCTACGACCGCAAGCGCGTGCTGCCCTGCGTCGCGGTGCTGGACGGGGAGTACGGGCTCGGGGACGTCGCCATGGGCGTGCCCTGCGTGGTCGGGCGCGGCGGCATGGAGCGGGTGATCGCCCTGCCGCTGACCGAAGCGGAGTCGCGTTCCTTCAGCGGCTCCGCCCAGGCGGTGCAGGCGGATCTGGTACGCCTGCGCGCGGCCGAATCCGGCGACTGAGCGGCGGGGTCCGGACGGCGGGGTCGGGCCTCAGGCCGGCTCGGCCAGGAGCTGCGTCACCGCCTCCAGCGAGGCGCGTCGCATCGGGCGACCGTCGACCGGGCTGCACGGCGCCTGGCGGATCCCGTTGACCGGAAACACGGTCAGGTCGATCGGGGTATCCCCGGCGAGAAAACGGAACACCGGGAACACCGCGCTCTGGTCGCGTCCGACCCGCAGCCGGCGCTCGCCGCGCTCGAACGGGATCCGCTCCTCGAGCAGGAACAGCACCACCTCTTCGGGGGTGTCGGCGAACAGGTGCAGGTTGATGTCGGAGTGCGCGCCGGCGGTGCCGCTCAGGACCGAGCCGACGAGGCGGCTGTTGAAGCGCGCGAAGAACTCCATCGCCTCGCACGCCCGCTCGCGTAACCGGCGCAGGTGCCGGGGTTGCGTGGCCGACTGGAACAGGCGCTGGTAGGCGGCCAATTCGCGCTCGATCTCGACGTTGCGGGGGAGGTTGCGCGTCTCGGGGGCGCCGAGGCGCTGGGCGGCCTTGCGCTTGGCGGCGAGGAAGTCGTCGATGCCCTGCTCGGCCATGATGCGCGCCGCCTCCGCGGCGATGCGCCGGCGCATCTGCTGGTCTCTGCTCGAATCCCGGCTCGACACGGGTCTTCACGCATCCCCATCGGGTGGGCGGCGCCTTCGGGCGCGACCGCGTACAGTGTAGCGGCCGGGGTGCGCGCTACGCCAGCCCGGATGCCCCGCCGCCGGGCGCGTGGATGCCGGGGTGGCGGTGGGGCGCCGGGCGCGGCCGGCGGGGTCAGAACAACGGCGCCGGCCGCTTATCCCGACCCCCGCGCGCCGGCGTGGGGGCGGTGCGCGGGGCCTCGCCGGCGCGGAAGATCTCGAAGATCGCGCCGGGGTTTCCGGGCGCGGTCGGCCGCCCCGTGGTGCGGTCGATGCGTACCGTGACGATCCCGGGGGGTTGCGGGATCCGGCGCTGCGGGACCCCGCGCAGCGCGGCGCCCATGAAGCGGATCCAGATCGGCAGGGCCGCACGTGCACCGGTCTCGCCGCGCCCGAGCGGCGCGGGCTGGTCGTACCCGACCCAGACGACGGTGGTGAGGTCGGGGTTGAATCCGCAGAACCAGGCATCGCGCTGGTCGTTGGTCGTACCGGTCTTGCCCGCCAGGTCTGTGCGCTTGAGCACGCGCGCGCGCCGGCCGGTCCCGCGGCGGATGACGTCGCGCATCATCGACACCATGAGGTAGTCGTTGGCCGCCGAGAGGACGCGCGGGGCACGGGGTGCGGGCGCGGCGCCCGCCGTCGGGGGCGGTGCGGTGCAGTCCGCGCAGGCCGCGGGCGGGTGGGCCTGGAAGACGACCTTTCCGGTCCCGTCGACGATGCGGTCGATGAAGTACGGTTTGATCAGGAAGCCGCCGTTGGCGAACACGGAGTAGGCGCGTGCCATCTGCAGGGGGGTGACGCTGGTGCTGCCGAGCGCCAGGGACAGATTGTGCGGCAGCCGCGCGGGATCGAAGCCGAAGCGGCGCGCGTAATCCGCGGCGTAGCCGATGCCGATGGCCCGCAGCAGGCGGATGGAAACCAGGTTGCGCGAATGGACCAGCCCCTCGCGCAGGCGGGTCGGACCGTGGAAGCGGCCGCTGTAGTTCTCCGGGCGCCAGAGGTTCTCCAGGGCGGGGTCGTTGAATACCAGCGGCGCGTCGTTGATGAGCGTCGCGGCGGTGTAGCCCTTGTGCAGGGCCGCCGAGTAGATGAAGGGCTTGAAGCTCGAACCCGGCTGGCGCTCGGCCTGAACGGCGCGGTTGAACTTGCTGCGGTAGTAGTCGAACCCGCCCGCCAGCGCCCGGATCGCCCCGTCGCGCGGGTCCACCGCGACCAGCGCCCCCTGCACCGCCGGCACCTGTGCGAGCCGCCAGGTCTTCGCACTCTGTTGGAGGTAGACGACATCGCCCGCGTGCACGACCTCGTCCGCGCGCGCCGGGGCGGGTCCGGTGCGGTCGGGATCGATATAGCGCCGCGCCCAGGATAGTCCGGCCCAGTCGACGACGACGCTGCGGCCCGCTCCGAGATCCACCTCCACGCTGCGCGCATGCACGGCGGTCACCACCGCCGGGTGCAGGCCGGCGGTGGCGGGCAGGGCGTCCAGGGCCGCGTCGAGCCGGGCGCGGTCGTGCAGCGCAGCGGCCGGGAGCGTGCGCACCGGGCCGCGGTAGCCGTGGCGCCGGTCGTAGGCGGTCAGGCCCGCGCGCAGCGCGGCCACGGCGTCGCGCTGCAGCCCGGATTGCAGCGTGGTGTAGACCCGATAGCCGGCGGTGTAGGCCCGCGCGCCGAAACGCGCGACCATCTCGCCGCGCACCAGCTCCGCCAGATACGGGGCCGGCGCGGCCACCGTCAGGGTGTGCAGTCCCGCGGTGACCGGCTCGGCCATGGCCCGCGCGTACGCGGAGCGGTCGATATAACCCAATGCGAGCATGCGGCCCAAAACGTAGCCGCGGCGCGCCTTCGCCCGCGCCGGGTCGGCGACCGGATTGTCGCGCGACGGGGCCTTGGGCAGGCCCGCGATCATGGCGATCTGGGCGAGGCTCAACCGATCGAGACCGCGGCCGTAATAGACCTGGGCGGCGGCGGCGACGCCGTAGGCGCGGTTGCCGAGGTAGATCTTGTTGAGGTAGAGGTCGAGGACCTCCTGCTTGGTCAGCTCGCGGTTGATCCGCAGGGCGAGAAAGATCTCCTTGAGCTTGCGGGTGAAGGTCTTCTCGCGGGTGAGGAAGAAATTGCGGGCGACCTGCATGGTGATGGTGCTGCCGCCCTGGGACTTGTGGCCGGTACGCGCGAGTTCGTAGGCCGCGCGCAGGATCCCGTGGTAGTCGACGCCGGGGTGCTCGAAGAAGCGGTCGTCCTCCGCCGCCAGGAAGGCGTGTATGACCAGCGGCGGGAGGTCCTCGTAGCGGACCGGGATGCGGCGCTTCTCGCCGAATTCGCCGATCAGGCCCCCGTCCGCGGCGTAGACGCGCAGCGGGACCTGCAGCCGGACCTCGCGCAGGCGCGCGACCGACGGGAGCTGCGGCTCGAGATACAGGTAGAGTGCGAACAGCGTCACGATCGCGGCCGTAAAGCCCGCGAAGGCGATGCCGATAAGGAGACGCAACGCCTTGAGCAGATACCTCATCGGGGACCGGCGGGCAGGCGGGAAGCTGTGATGGGATTCATGGAAGGGCCTGCGCCGAAACCGAAGAATCGAGTTAAACCGGAGGATGGCCGTGCCGCTAAGCTTTTCGTTGACACCGGGTTGTCTCTGGGTTGTAATTTCGGATGCGTGGCTCGCCTTGCGAGCTAACGCCTTCAAAAGGATATAAAAAACCGTGCTGGGGTTCAAAGGGAAACGACCGCCCCTCCTGGGGATCGATATCAGCAGCACGGCCGTCAAGCTGCTTGAACTGGGCCGCGACGGCTCGCGCTACCGCGTCGAGAGCTACGCGGTGGTTCCGCTCTCCCAGAACGCCGTGGTGGAGAAGAGCATCGCCGACGTCGAGGCGGTGGGCGAATCGGTGCGCCGCGCCGTGGAGAAGTCGCGCACCCGCCTGAAAAACGTCGCCGTCGCGGTGGCGGGCTCCGCGGTGATCACCAAGGTCGTGCAACTCGAGGCCGGGCTCGGGCCGGACGAGCAGGAGAGCCGGGTGCAGCTCGAGGCGGATCAGTACATCCCCTATCCGCTCGAAGAGATCAATCTCGATTTCGAGGTCCTCGGGCCCAACGAGAAGAACCCCCAGCAGGTCGACGTCCTCCTCGCCGCCTCGCGCAGCGAGAACGTCGAGACCCGCGTCGCGGCGCTGGAGATCGCCGGGCTGACCGCCAAGGTGGTGGACGTGGAGGGGTTCGCGATGGAGAACGCCTTCGCGCTGATCGCCGAGCAGATGCCCGATGCCGGGGCCGAGAAGACCATCGCGGTGCTCGACGTCGGCGCCACGATGACGACCCTCAACGTCCTGCACGACCACAAGATCATCTACACCCGCGAGCAGGTGTTCGGCGGCAAGCAGCTTACGGAGGAGATCATGCGCCGTTACGGACTCTCTTACGAAGAGGCGGGGCAGGCGAAGAAGCAGGGCGGGCTGCCGGACAACTACGTGACCGAGGTGCTCGATCCCTTCAAGGACGCCATGGCGCAGCAGGTCAGCCGCTCGCTGCAGTTCTTCTTCTCCTCCAGCCAGCACAGCCACGTCGATCATATCGTGCTCGCGGGCGGCAGCGCCTCGATCCCGGGGGTGGAGGAACTCATCGAGGAGCAGGTTGGAACCCCGACGACGGTGGCCAATCCCTTCGCCAATATGACCCTGGCCTCGCGGGTGAATCCGCAGTCGCTGGCCAACGACGCCCCGGCCCTGATGATCGCCTGCGGGCTCGCCATGCGGAGCTTCGACTGATATGGCACGCATCAATCTGCTGCCCTGGCGGGAGGAGCTGCGCAAGGAGCGCCAGCGCGAGTTCATCATCGCCCTGGCGGGCGGCGCGGTGCTCGCCGGTCTCATCGTGCTGCTGGCGCACATGCAGGTGAGCAGCATGATCTCCTATCAGAACAGCCGCAACCAGTATCTGCAGCAGCAGATCGCGATGCTCGATCACAGGATCCACAAGATCAAGGACCTGGAGTCGACCAAGAAGAAGCTCCTGGCCCGCATGGAGATCATCCAGCGCCTGCAGCACAGCCGTCCCGAGGTGGTGCACCTGTTCCAGGAGCTGGTGACCACGCTGCCGAACGGCGTCTACCTGAAATCGGTCGCCCAGCACGGCGACGCGTTGACGCTGCAGGGCGTCGCGCAGTCCAACGCGCGCGTCTCGGAGTACATGCGCCGGCTCGACGCGACCCGGTGGCTGACGAACCCGCGCCTGGATGTGATTCGCACGCACGCAACGCCCGAGGGGCGCGTGAGTGACTTCACCCTGCAGGTCAGCGAGGTGATGCCGAAGAACGAGGATGCCGGCAAGCGCGCCAGTCGGAGGGTCGGGCGGTGAATCTCGCGGACCTGAAGGATCTCGATCTCGACATCAACAACGCCGGCAGCTGGCCCTGGCCGGTCAAGGGCGTGGCCGTCGCGGTGGTCGCGGTCGCGGTGCTGTTCGCCGGTTACTGGTTCGACCTGAGCGGTCAGTGGGCACAGCTCCAGCAGGCGCGCCAGAAAGAGGTGTCGCTCAAGCAGATCTTCGAGGGCAAGCAGCGCAAGGCGGCGAACCTCAAGGCGTACGAGAAGCAGCTCGCCGAGATGCGCAAGTCGTTCGGGGCGATGCTGCGCCAGCTTCCGAGCAAGACCGAGGTCCCGGATCTGCTGGTCGACATCTCCCAGACCGGGCTCGCAAGCGGCCTCGAGTTCCGCCTGTTCAAGCCGGAGCCCGAGATCCGCAAGGATTTCTACGCCGAGTTGCCCATCCGCATCGAGGTTACGGGGGACTATCACGAGTTCGGGAAATTCGTCAGCGGCGTCGCGGCGCTGTCCAGGATCGTGACCCTGCACGACATCTCGATCAAGCCTCAGGACAAGGGTGGGAAGCTGGTGATGGATCTGACGGCCAAGACCTATCGTTACCTCGAGGACGGGGAGGGGGGGCGATGAACGCGCGCAGCGCCGCCGGTCGAGGGATCGGAACCACCACCGCGCTCATCGCCCTCGCGCTGCTGCTGGGCGGCTGCGGCGGCGATCGCATGTCGGATCTGCACGCCTGGGTGCAGCAGGTCGAGGCGCGCCGCGGCGGGCGCATCTCCCCGCTGCCCACCGTCAAGCCGTACCGCAAATTCACCTACAGCGCCTTCGATCTGCGCGACCCGTTCTCGCCGTCGCGCCTCGGCGGTCCGGCCAAGGTCAAGGTGAGCGGCAACAGCAAGTTGCACCCGGACACGAAGCGCCCGCGCGGCCCGCTCGAGGCGTTCCCGCTCGACACGCTGCGTATGGTCGGGACCATCGACAAGGGCGGCAGCGTCTGGGCCCTGGTCCGCGCGCCCGACGGGACGATCTATCCGGTTCAGGACGGCAGCTACATGGGCCAGAATTACGGAAAGGTCGTGAAGATCGCCGAGGGCAAGGTGAGCCTGATCGAGATCGTGCCCGACGGAATGGGAGGCTGGATGAAACGCCCGGCCTCGCTGGCACTGAAGTAGGACATCCCACGGGGAGCACTGCGATGACGTTTCTACAGACAATCCGCGCCGCAGGTGGCCGGGTGCGGGCGGCCGGGGCATCGGAAGGCGGCGGACACCGGTTTGCGCGGCTGCTCGCGCTGGCCGCCGTGGGCGTGTTCGCCGCTACCGCCTATGCGGCACCGGCGCTCGCCGCCAACGCGTTGCAGAAGGTCGGGTTCTCGTCCCTCCCCGGGGGCGGCGTGCAGGTGGTGCTGACCCTCGCGCAGCCGGCCCCGGAACCGGTGGGCTTCACCACCGACCGTCCCGCGCGCATCGCCCTCGATCTCCCGGACACGCGAAACGCACTGGCGCAGAAGACGCAGGCGATCGGCATCGGGGTGGCGCGCAGCATCGCCACCGCGCAGGCCGACGGGCGTACCCGCGTGGTGCTCAACCTCGCGAAGCTGGTCCCCTATCACGTGCGCGTCGACGGGACGAAGGTCTACGTGACCCTGGGGGCGGCATTGGCCGGCCCGGTAGGCGTCTCCGCGTCGGCGACCTCCGCGCCGCCTGCGGGCGCCGCGGCGGGTTCGCAGCCGGGCGTCACCGGGGTGGATTTCCGCCGCGGCGCGGCGGGGCAGGCGGTGATCACCGTGGACCTGTCGGATTCGGCGGTGTCGTGGAACCTGCACGAGGAGGGCAAGAAGATCTATGTCGACTTCATGAATGCCAATCTGCCCGCGCGGCTGCAGCAGCGCCTCGACGTGACCGATTTCGCGACCCCGGTGACCCACGTGGACACCTATCCCATGGGCGACGGCGTGCGCATGGCCATCGCCGCCCACGGCCAATACGAGGACATGGCCTACCAGTCGGGCGACAAGCTCACCATCGAGGTCAAGCCGGTGACCGCCGCGCAGAAGGAGGCCAACGCCAAGGCCAAGTTCAAGTACACCGGCCAGCGACTGTCGCTCGATTTCCAGAACATCCAGACACGGGCCGTACTGCAGCTCATCGCCCAGTTCACGGGTATCAACATCGTCGTCAGCGACAGCGTCAAGGGCAGCCTCACCCTGCGCCTGAAGAACGTGCCCTGGGATCAGGCCCTCGACATCATCCTCCAGACCCAGGGGCTGGGCATGCGCCGCAGCGGCAACGTCATCTGGGTGGCGCCGAGCGACGAGATCGCCGCGCGCGAGAAGCTCGAGGCCGAATCCCAGAAGCAGTTGCAGAAGCTCGAGCCGCTGCAGTCCGAGTTCATCCAGGTCAATTACGCCAAGGCCGCGGACATCGCCAAGCTGCTGCAGTCCGGCCAGGGCTCCAAGTCCGGGGGCTTCCTGTCCGCGCGCGGCAGCGTGACCGTCGATCCGCGGACCAACACCCTGCTGGTGCAGGACACGGCCTCCCGGCTCGCCCAGATCCGCAAGATGGTGCGCACGCTGGACATCCCGGTGCGCCAGGTCCTCATCGACTCGCGCATCGTGATCGCCAACAACGACTGGAGCCGTGACCTCGGCACCAAGTTCGGCCTGAGTCGCGCGACCCGGTTTGGGAACAACGGAAGCTTCTACGCGGTGGGCGGCCAGTTGCCCGGCGACACGAACTTCAACGGTACCACCGGCTTCGAGGTCCCGGCGGGCAGCGGCAACGAAGGCCTGATCACCTCCCTCCCGGTGACCAGTCCGACCGCAGCCCTGGGCATCGCCGTCGGGCGCATCGGCAGCCATCTGCTGCAGCTCCAGCTCTCCTCGATGCAGGCCGAGGGACAGGGCGAGGTGGTCTCCAGCCCGCGGGTGATCACCGCCAACGACATGGCGGCGACCATCGAGCAGGGCGTGGAGATCCCCTACCAGCAGGCGACCTCGAGCGGCGCCACCTCCGTCCAGTTCAAGAAGGCGGTGCTGAGTCTCAAGGTGACGCCGCACATCACGCCGGACAACCGCATCATCATGGATCTCGAGGTCAACAAGGACAGCGTCGGTCAGGTATTCTTCGGGGTGCCGAGCATCGACACCAACAACGTCCAGACCCAGGTCCTGGTCGACGACGGGGAGACGGTGGTGCTGGGCGGCATCTATCAGCACACCGACAAGCGCCAGAAGAACAGCGTGCCGATCCTGGGCGACATTCCGGGGCTCGGGTTCTTCTTCCGCAACACGCAGAAGACCAACAACCGCTCCGAGCTGCTGGTGTTCGTGACGCCCAAGATCATGAAGGACGTCCTGCGGGTCGATCAGAGCCGCTTCAACACCGTCGGTACCGCGGGGCAATAAGACGCGGGCGAACCGGCGGGCGCCCCCGGGCGGGGCGCCCGCCGGGCGGTTCCCGCCCTCCGTACGTCCCGGCCCCGGGGCGCGTAAGCCTTGCAGCCCCGCCGTCTTTCTGGCATATGTTCGGGATGGGCAAGGGGTCCAATCTGTTCCTGGTCGGGCCGATGGGCGCCGGGAAGACGACGATCGGACGGGCGCTTGCGCGCACCCTCGGGCTCCCCTTCCACGACAGCGATCGCGAGATCGAGGCGCGTACCGGGGCCGACGTCGCCCTGATCTTCGATCTCGAGGGCGAGGCGGGCTTCCGCGTCCGCGAGCGGGCCGTGCTCGAGGAGCTGACGCGCCGGGACGGCGTGGTGCTGGCCACCGGGGGCGGGGCGGTCCTGGACGCGCGCAATCGCGCGGACCTGTGCGCCGGCGGGCGCGTCGTCTATCTGGAGACCTCCGTCGCCCAGCAGCTCAAGCGCACCGCCCGCGACCGCCACCGCCCGTTGCTGCATACCCCGGACCGGCGCGCCCGGCTCGAGGCGCTTATGGCCGAGCGTGACCCGCTGTATCGGGAGGTCGCCGATCTGACGGTCAATACCGACGGGCGCGGCGTACGCGCGGTCGCGGCCGAGATTCTCGAACGCCTCGACCTCGTGCCGGCGCGCCCGGCGCGCGGTCGTGGACGGGCCTGAACCGCCGGCCGGGGGAACGGGCGGCGCAACCGCGGGCGGAATGGAATGAACCCCATGCGAACCTTGCAAGTGGATCTCGGGGCGCGCAGCTACCCGATCTATATCGGTCCCGGGTTGCTCGAGGCGGAGGGTCTGCTCGCCCGCCACATCCCCGGCAGGCAGGTGCTCGTGGTGACCAACGAGACGGTGGCGCCGCTCTACCTCGAGCGCCTGCAGGCGGCGCTGGGCGGCTTCGAGTCGGACACGGTGATCCTGCCCGACGGCGAGCGGCACAAGAACCTGGAGGTCCTGGGGCGCATCTTCGACACCCTGCTGGAACACCGCCACGACCGCGAGACCACCCTCGTCGCCCTCGGCGGCGGGGTGGTGGGGGACCTGACCGGCTTCGCGGCGGCCTGCTATCAGCGCGGCGTGCACTATATCCAGGTGCCGACCACCCTGCTCGCCCAGGTCGACTCCTCCGTCGGCGGGAAGACCGGCGTGAACCACCCGTTGGGCAAGAACATGATCGGCGCCTTCCATCAGCCGCGCTGCGTCCTGGCCGATACGGACACCCTGCGCACCCTGGAGGATCGGCAGTTGTGCGCCGGGATCGCCGAGGTGATCAAGTACGGCCTGATCCAGGACCGAGAGTTTTTCGAGTGGCTCGAATCCAACATGGACGCGCTGCTGGCACGGGAGCCGGAGGCGCTGGCCTTCGCCATCGAGCGTTCCTGCCACGACAAGGCGCAGGTCGTCGCGGCCGACGAGCGCGAGAGCGGGCAGCGCGCGCTCTTGAATCTCGGCCACACCTTCGGTCACGCCATCGAGACCGGCGCCGGCTACGGCGTGTGGCTGCACGGCGAGGCCGTGGCCGCGGGGATGTGCATGGCGGCGCGCCTCTCGGCGCGCCAGGGCTGGCTCGCGGAGGCGGCGGTGGAGCGGATCGAGGCTCTGGTGCGCCGGGCGCGCCTGCCGGTCGGGCCGCCGCAGGAGCTGGACCCGGCGCGCATGCGCGCCTCGATGGCCGTGGACAAGAAGGCCCGCGACGGGCGCATCCGGCTGGTGCTGCTGCGCGGCATCGGTCGTGCCGTGCTGACCGACGGCTTCGAGGAGGCGGAACTGATTGCGGTGCTCGAGGGGCGCGACGCGGCCCTCGGGACCGCGGGATGAGTTCACCGCCGGCGCCGCGGGCGCGTGCGGGGCGCGGGACGTGCGCATCTATCTGCAGACACCGGCGGCGACGGAGGGCGGGGCGCCGCGCTTTTATCATCTGATGCTCCTGCCGGATCTGTGGGAGGGCTGGACGCTGGTGCGCGAGTGGGGGCTGCAGGGCGGCGCCGGCCGGGTACGCCGCGAGCATTTCCCCACGCGGGAGCGTGCCGAGCAGGCGTTGATCGCGGCCCGGGACCATCAGTTGCGGCGCGGCTACCGGGTCGTCTTCGTCGAGGGCGGCGGGGGCTGAGCGATGCCGGCGCCGCGGGCGGATCGGATGCGAGGAGGAGCCGCGTGAGGGCCGCGAAGGAGGAACGGGATCGCGATGCCGGCGCCGCCTATGTGGCGGCGCTGGGATTGCGCATGGACCCGTTCGATCCCGCGGCGCCGATCCCGGCCTACCGCGATCCGGCGATCCTCCAGCGCCTCAACCTGCTGCGGCATCTGATCCAGGCCACCGATCAGTTGATCGTCGTCCATGCCCCCGCGGGCGGGGGCAAGAGCACGGCGCTGGCGCAGCTTCGCGAGCATGCCGACGCGGCCTGGCGCGTGGTCGTGCTGAACGGGGCGGAGGTGGCGGACGTCGCGCCCGCGGCGCTGTATGCGCGGCTCGCGGCCGGATTCGCCGCGGCCGGCGCCGGGCCGGCGGATGCGGAGGCGGTGCGCACGACGGTGGCGCGCCTGCGCGGCGACGCCCTCCTGCCGGTCATCCTGGTCGACGACGCCCACCGCCTCGCGCCCGCGGTGCTCGATGCGCTGCTGGGCCTGGCGTATCCGACGGGGCCCGACACGCCGCGCCTCGTCCTGTTCGCGGAGCCGGACCTGTTGCGTACGCTCGAGCACGCCGACCCCCCTGCGGGGGCGAGCGGTTCGCTGCACGCCGAGGCGCTACCCCCGTTCGACCGCGAACAGACCGAGGCCTTCCTGATGCATCGCCTGCTCGCGGCCGGCCTGACCGGGGACGCGCCGCTGACGCCGCGCCTGGTGAAACGCATCCATCGCGCCGCCGGCGGCATCCCCGCCGCCGTCCTCGCCGCCGCCCGCGCCCGGTTCGGGGCCGCGGCCGCGCCGCCCCCGCGCCGGCGCCCGGCGGCGCTGCGCCTGTTTCCCGCGCTCGGATTCCTGGTGTTGGCCGGCGCGGCGGCGGTCGCGCTCATCGGAATCCAGGCGCCGCTGGGGCGCTGGCTCGCCGGGGGCGCCGCCGGGCCCGGCACCGAGGGGCCGCCGGCACCGGTGGTGCGGCGCGGCGCCCCACCGCCGGGGGCGGCTCGTCTTTCTCCCGGCGTGCCGGCGCCCCCGCGTGCCGCCTCCGGGGCCGGCGCTTCGCACGCGGCGGCGGGCGCACCCACGGCCGCCGCCCTCGAGGGGATCGTCGCCCCGCCGCCGGCCCCCCGGCCCGTGGCCCCGGCTGCCGGGGAGGGGGCGCCCGCGGCACCCGCCGTCCCCACCGTCTCCGCCGCGTCGCCGGCGCCCGCTCCCGCCGGCGCACCGTCTCCCCCCGCGGCGCCTCCGCCGCCGGTATCGCCCGCCACGGCCGGCCCGCCGGCCGCTCCCGTCCCCCCGGCTACGGCCGGCGCCGCGTCTGCGGCGCAGGAGCCGCCGGCGGCGAAACCTCACGCCGCCCGGTCGACGACCGCGTCGGCGACGTCAAAGGTAACGCGGGCGGCGACCCCCGCCGTGCCCAAGACGGCGCCCGGGACTGCGCCCGAGGCCGCGCCCAAACTCACGCCGAAGAGCGTACCGAAGACCACGCGCAAGGCCGCACCCGAGACCGCGCCTTCGACCGCGACGGGGGCCGGGTCCGCGCTGCGCGGGCCGGACTGGCTGCTCGCCCGGGATCCGCGCCACTACACCCTGCAGATCGCGGCCTTGCGCCGGCGCGAGGCGCTCGCACCCCTGCTCCGCGGTCCCCGCGGGCCGGAGCCGGCCGCGTGGTTTCCCGTCCGCGTGTCGGGCCGGACCCTCTACGCGCTCGTCTACGGCGATTACCGCTCGCGTGCGGCGGCGGAGCGTGCGGCGCACCACCTCCCCGGCGCCCTGCGCGGGGCGCGCCCGTGGATTCGCAGCCTGGCGTCGGTGCAGGCGGCGATCCGCGCCGGCCGGGGGCACGCGCCGGCGCGGCGCGCACCACACAACCCACGGAAAACACATGGAAAGCAGGATCAAACCCCGAGCCGGGTGCGTTGAACGGCCCGATCGGCGGCGCTATACTGCATGGCCCTTTGCCTGCGGCCGGGGTGCCCGTCGGCGCCCGTGCAGGCGGGCGGATCCTAGGAGCCTGTCGGACTTAGGCATGTTCTACTGCGGCGGTGGAAGATCGGCCCACTTTTCCGATCGTTTTCGTTAAATAGCGATTACTATTCGCCTCAAACGATCGGAAAACTGTGCTCGATCTCCCGCCGCCTCGCTACGAACACCTAAGTCCGACAGGCTCCTAGCGACGGCTGCGGGCGCCCGGCCGGGGGCCGGTCCATTGGCGAATCCGAGGTGCGACGCTGCCGTGAGTGCGAATCTGCCCCCAACCTCCGGGCTCTATGATCCGTCGCTGGAGCGCGAGAACTGCGGCTTCGGCCTGATCGCCCAGATGGACGGCGTCGCGAGCCATTGGCTCGTGCAGACCGCCATCGGTTCGCTCGCCCGCCTCACCCATCGCGGCGCGGTCGCCGCCGACGGCAAGAGCGGCGACGGCTGCGGCCTGCTCATGCGTCTGCCCGACGCCTTCCTGCGGGCCGCGGCGGCGGATTGCGGGCTGGAGATCGGCGAGCGCTATGCCGTGGGCGTCGTCTTCCTCTCTCCCGACGAGGGCGCGGCGGCGCGCGCGCGGGCCCGCCTGGAGCAGTCGCTGGGCGCGCAGGGGCTGCGCGCGATCGGCTGGCGCGAAGTCCCCACCGACCCCTCCGCCTGCGGGGCCGAGGCCCTCAAGACCCTGCCCCGGATCGAACAGGTGTTCGTCGACGTCCCGGACGGACTCGAACCCGATGCCGCGGAGCGCCGTCTCTACATCGCGCGGCGCGGGGCCGAGAAGGCGCTCGAGGGCGTCGACCCGGTGTTCTATGTCCCCAGCCTCTCGACCCGGGTGGTCTCCTATAAGGGGCTGGTGATGCCGGCCAACCTCCCGGTCTTCTATCCCGACCTGCGCGACTCGCGGCTGATCTCCTCGCTGTGCGTGTTCCACCAGCGCTTCTCGACCAACACCTGGCCGCAGTGGCGCTTGGCGCAACCGTTCCGCTATCTCGCGCACAACGGCGAGATCAACACCATCCGCGGCAACCGCCACTGGGCGATCGCCCGCGCCTACAAGTTCGCCAGCCCGCTGATCCCCGACATGTCCGCGGTGCGCCCGTGGGTCTCGTTGGAGGGCTCCGACTCGTGCAGCCTCGACAACATGCTCGAGGCGCTGCTCGCGGGCGGGATGGACCTGTTCCGGGCCATGCGCCTGCTGATCCCGCCGGCGTGGCAGAACGTGGACACCATGGATCCGGACCTGCGCGCCTTCTATGAATACCACTCCATGCACATGGAGCCCTGGGACGGGCCCGCCGGCATCGTGCTGACCGACGGGCGTTACGCCGCCTGCAGCATGGACCGCAACGGCCTGCGCCCGGCGCGCTACGTCGTCACGCGCGACCGCCATATCACGCTCGCCTCCGAGGTCGGGGTCTACGACTACGCCGATGCCGACGTGGTGCAGAAGGGGCGGCTGATGCCCGGGCAGATGATCGCCGCCGACACCGCCACGGGGCGCCTGCTGACGCCCGCGGACATCGACGACCGGCTCAAGGCGTCCCGCCCCTACCGGCAGTGGCTCAAGGCCCACGCGCGCCGCATCGAGTCGACGCTGGCGTCCGAGACGCTGACGAGCGCGCCGCTCGATGCGTCGACCCTGGCGGTGTACGAGAAGATGTTCCAGGTCACCTTCGAAGAGCGCGACCAGATCCTGCGCGTGCTCGCCGAGGCGGGCCAGGAGGCGGTCGGGTCCATGGGCGACGATACCCCCCTGCCCGTGCTCTCGGCGCGCGTGCGCTCCCTCTACGACTACTTCCGTCAGCAGTTCGCGCAGGTGACCAACCCGCCGATCGACCCGTTGCGCGAGCAGATCGTGATGTCGCTCGAGACCTGCTTCGGGCGCGAGCAGAACCTCTTCGACGAGACCCCGGAGCACGCGCGGCGCCTGCTGATCGACTCGCCCGTGCTCTCGGAGGACAAGTTCCGGCAACTGCTCGCGCAGGACGATCCGGAGTATGCGCACCGCGTACTCGATCTGAACTATGCCCCGGGGGAGGGTCTGGAGGCGGCCATCGAGGCCCTGTGCGAACGCGCCGTCGCGGCGGTGCGCGCGGGGGCGGTGATCCTCGTGCTCTCCGACCGCGGCCTCGACCGCGGGCGGATTCCCATCCACGCCCTGCTCGCGACCGGCGCGGTGCACCACCGCCTGATCCGCGAGGGGCTGCGGTGCGAGGCGAATCTGGTGATCGAGACCGGCACCGCGCGCGATCCGCATCACTTCGCGTGCCTGATCGGTTACGGCGCCACCGCCGTCTACCCCTACCTCGCCTACGAATGTCTGCACGACCTGATGCGTACCGGCGAGGTGCAGGGCGCGGACGGCAACGCCCTCGGGCGTGCCTATCGCAAGGGTATCAACAAGGGCCTGTACAAGATCATCTCCAAGATGGGGATCTCCACGATCACCAGCTATCGCGGCGCGCAGCTCTTCGAGATCGTCGGGCTCCACCGGGAGGTCGTCGACCGGTGCTTTTCCGGCACCGTGAGCCGCATCGGCGGGAGCGGTTTCGAGGATCTCGAGCGCGACCAGACGGCGCTGGCGGCGCGCGCGTGGAATCCGCGCGCCGGCGTCGAGCAGGGCGGCCTGCTCAAGTTCATCTACGGGGGCGAATACCACGCCTACAACCCGGACGTGGTGCAGGCGCTGCATGCCGCGGTGCGTACCGGCGATCCCGCCGAGTACCGCAAGTTCGCCGACCTGGTCAACGGGCGGCCGGTGACGGTCCTGCGCGACCTGCTGGCCCTGCGCAAGGACGTCGAACCGGTCCCGATCGAGGAGGTCGAGCCCGCGGAGGAGCTGTTCCGTCGTTTCGACAGCGCGGGCATGTCGCTCGGCGCGCTCTCGCCCGAGGCGCACGAGACGCTCGCCGAGGCGATGAACCGCCTCGGCGGACGCTCCAACTCCGGCGAGGGCGGCGAGGACCCCAAGCGCTACGGGACCGTGCGCACCTCGAAGATCAAGCAGGTCGCCTCCGGGCGCTTCGGGCTGACGCCGGCGTATCTGGTGAGCGCCGAGGTCCTCCAGATCAAGATCGCGCAGGGGGCCAAGCCCGGGGAGGGCGGCCAGCTCCCGGCGCACAAGGTCAACGAGATGATCGCGCGACTGCGCTACGCCAAGCCCGGCATCGCCTTGATCTCGCCGCCGCCGCATCACGACATCTACTCGATCGAGGACCTGGCCCAGCTCATCTTCGACCTCAAGCAGGTCAATCCGCAGGCGCTGATCTCCGTCAAACTCGTCTCCGAGGCGGGCGTGGGCACGATCGCCGCCGGCGTCGCCAAGGCCTACGCCGACCTGATCACGATCGCCGGCTACGACGGCGGCACCGGGGCCAGCCCGCTGGCCTCGGTCAAGTACGCCGGCACGCCGTGGGAGCTGGGCCTGAGCGAGACCCATCAGATCCTGCGCGCCAACGACCTGCGCGGGCGCGTGCGGGTGCAGGCCGACGGCGGGCTCAAGACCGGCCTGGACGTGGTCAAGGCGGCGATCCTGGGCGCGGAGAGCTTCGGCTTCGGCACCGCGCCGATGATCGCGATGGGCTGCAAGTACCTGCGCATCTGCCACCTCAACAACTGCGCCACCGGCGTGGCGACGCAGAACCAGGTCCTGCGGATGAACCACTTCCACGGCAAGGTGGAAATGGTGATGAACTATTTCCGTTTCGTGGCCGAGGAGACGCGCGAGTGGATGGCGCGCCTCGGGGTGCGCCGGCTCACCGACCTGATCGGACGCACCGACCTGCTCGAGATCCTGCCCGGCGCCACCGCGAAGCAGCGGCGCCTGGATCTGCGCCCGCTCGTCTCTGACGGCGGGGTGCCCGCCGACAAGCCTCAGTACTGCCAGGTCGAGCGCAACGCGCCCTTCGATCACGGGGAGCTGGCCGAGCGCATGGTGCGCGATACGATCGAGGCCATCGAACACAAGCGCGGCGGGGAATTCCATTACACGCTGCGCAACGACAACCGCTCCATCGGCGCGCGCCTGTCCGGCGAGATCGCGCGCCGTCACGGCGACCTCGGCATGGAGGACGCACCCATCACCCTCCACCTCAAGGGCACGGCCGGGCAGAGCTTCGGCGTGTGGAACGCCGGCGGGCTGCACCTGCGCCTGGAGGGCGACGCGAACGACTACGTGGGCAAGGGCATGGCCGGCGGCAAGCTGGTCATCCACCCGCCGCGGGACAGCGGGCGCGACACGCGCACCAACGTGATCATCGGCAACACCTGCCTCTACGGCGCCACCGGCGGGCGGCTGTTCGCCGCCGGGCTCGCGGGCGAGCGTTTCGCCGTGCGCAACTCGGGGGCCGTCGCCGTGGTCGAGGGCGTGGGCGACCACGGCTGCGAGTACATGACCGGCGGGGTCGTGGTGGTGCTGGGGCCGACCGGACTGAACTTCGGCGCCGGCATGACCGGCGGCATCGCCTTCACGCTCGACCTGGAGAACCGCTTCGTCGATCACTACAATCACGAGCTGGTCGACATTCACCGGGTCGATACCGAGATGATGGAGGCGCACCGCGGGTTCCTCTTCGGCCTCGTGCGCGAGTTCGCGGAGGAGACCGGCAGCGCCTGGGGGCGGACGATCGTCGAGGACTTCTCGGACTTCGCCGGCAAGTTCTGGTTGGTCAAGCCCAAGGCGGCCGATCTGGCGACCATCCTCGACACGCTCCAGCGCGCCGCCTGAGCGCGGCGCGATCCGGGCGACGACTGCCATGGCCGACCTGTTCCAGTTTCTCAACCTCCCCCGCCGCATGCCGGAGAAGACCTCCGTCGAGGTCCGCATCCGCGACTGGAAGGAGATCTACGGGCAGTTCACGGCGGGTGCGGCGGCGGCGCAGTCGGGACGCTGTCTCGCGTGCGGCAACCCGTACTGCGAATGGAAGTGCCCGGTCCACAACTACATCCCGAACTGGCTGAAGCTGGTGCAGGAAGGCAACCTGTTCGCGGCGGCCGAGATGTGCCATCGCACCAACTCGCTGCCGGAGGTCTGCGGTCGCGTGTGCCCCCAGGACCGCCTGTGCGAAGGGGCCTGCACCCTCAATGACGGCTTCGGCGCCGTGACCATCGGCGCGGTCGAGCGCTACATCACCGACGAGGCCCTGCGTCAGGGCTGGCGTCCGGACCTGTCCGCGGTGCGCGCGACCGGGCGCCGGGTGGCCGTCGTCGGCGCCGGCCCGGCGGGGATCGGCTGCGCCGACGTGCTCGTGCGCAACGGCGTCAAGCCGGTGGTGTTCGACCGCTATCCCGAGATCGGTGGCCTGCTGACCTTCGGCATCCCGCCGTTCAAGCTCGAGAAGGAAGTCGTCGCCCGGCGCCGGGGCGTGCTCGAAGAGATGGGTGTCGAGTTCGTCCTCGACACCGAGATCGGCGCGGACGTCCCCTTCGAGCGCCTCCTCGACGAGTACGACGCCGTCTTCCTCGGGATGGGGGCCTACACTTCCATGAAGGGCGGCTTCCCCGGCGAGGATTTGCCGGGGGTGTACGAGGCGCTTCCCTATCTGATCGCGAACGTCAACCGTCTGTTGCAGCTCCCCGGCGCGCAGGACGACGCCGGCGACATGAACGGCCGGCAGGTCGTCGTCCTCGGCGGCGGCGACACGGCCATGGACTGCAACCGCACGGCAGTGCGGCAGGGCGCGCGCAGCGTGACCTGCGTCTACCGCCGCGACGAGGAGAACATGCCCGGCTCGCGGCGCGAGGTCGTCAACGCCAAGGAGGAGGGTGTGCGCTTCCTGTTCAACCGCCAGCCGGTGGAGATCGTCGGCGACGGGCGGGTCGAGGGCGTGCGGACCGTCACCACGCGGCTGGGCGATCCCGACGAGCGCGGCCGCCGGCGCCCCGAGCCGATCCCCGGTTCCGAGGAGGTGATCCCGGCCGACCGTGTGATCGTGGCCTTCGGGTTCCGCCCGAGTCCGGCCCCGTGGTTTGCGCAATACGGGATCGGCACCGACCCGGCCGGGCGGGTGCAGGTCTCGCGCGACCCGCAGCGCCCCTATCAGACGCAGCACCCCAAGGTGTTCGCGGGCGGCGACATGGTGCGCGGCTCGGACCTGGTGGTCACGGCCGTCTGGGAAGGGCGCGAGGCCGCCCGCGGCATACTCGATTTCCTGGGCGTGTGAACGACCCGGCCGTTTTCCCCGTTGCGGGTGCGCCCGCGTCCCGCCGCCCGGCGTCGGTGCCGGCGCCGTGAACCGGCCCGCCAACGACCGCCTGCTGCGCGCGCTGCGGCGCGAGCCCGTCGACGCGACGCCGGTCTGGATCATGCGCCAGGCCGGGCGCTACCTGCCCGAGTACCGCGCCGTGCGCGAGCGCGCGGGCAGCTTCCTCAAGCTGTGCACCACGCCGGAGCTGGCCTGCGAGGTGACGCTGCAGCCCGTGCGCCGCTATCCGCTCGACGCCGCGATCGTCTTCTCCGACATCCTCACCGTGCCCGATGCCATGGGGCTCGGTCTCCACTTCGTGGAAGGCGAGGGGCCGCGCTTCGCGCGCCCCGTGCGCACCGACGCCGACATCGACGCCCTCGGCGTCCCCGACCCGGAGACCGAACTGCGCTACGTGCTCGACGCCGTACGGCTGGCGCGCGCCGGGCTCGCGGGCTCCGTCCCCCTGATCGGCTTCGCCGGCAGCCCGTGGACCCTCGCCACCTACATGGTCGAGGGCGGAAGCAGCCGCGACTTCGCCGTGATCAAGCGCCTGCTCTTCGACCGCCCCGAGTTGCTCCACCGCCTGCTCGACGTCCTCGCGCGCGCCGTCGCCTCCTACCTGCACGCGCAGATCGCGGCCGGCGCCCAGGCGATCATGGTATTCGACACCTGGGGCGGCGTGCTCGATCCCGCCTCCTACCGCGCCTTCTCCCTCGCCTACATGGAGCGCATCGTCGCCGCGCTCCCGCGCGAGTACGACGGGCACCGCATCCCGGTGATCCTGTTCACCAAGGGCGGCGCACAGCACCTGGACGCCATCGCCGCGAGCGGCTGCGACGCCGCCGGGCTCGACTGGACCGCCGACCTCGCCGCCGCCCGCGCCCGCGTGGGCGGGCGCATCGCCCTGCAGGGCAACCTCGATCCCGCCGTCCTCTACGCCGCCCCCGAGCGCATCCGCGCCGGCGTCGCCGGCGTCCTCGAGGCCTACGGCGCCGGCAGCGGACACGTCTTCAACCTCGGCCACGGCATCCACGCCGACACCGACCCCGAACGGGTCGCCGTCCTCGTCGACGCGGTCCACGAACTCAGCGCCCCGTACCACGCCTGAGGGGTCGGGTCGCCGCGGGTGATATGGCCCCGTTACCTCATTCAACCTTTACGCTGACGAGTTTGGCGCTTTTGTAGCAGAAGACAACCGGCCGCTTTTTGTTGGCGGTCGCGCTCTCAGCCGGGGTGAACAGGATTTCCGAAAGTCCCAACGTAACCACGTCGGCCGCACCCTCTCCAATTGCGATGCCCGTCTTCTCCGCGCCATTCAGCCCCTTTGTGTACAAACGATAAACATCGCAACTCTCGCCGTTGGGGCCTGGCACCGTGCTTAACGGATTACCGAGCTTTATGACGACATCGGAGCGACTCTCGCCAACAACGAACTGGTGCGGGTTGACCGGCGTCGGCCGATGGGTTTCCATCCATACTGAGCAGCCCGAAAGCAAACCAAATCCGGGAAGAACGAGTACAAGAAGTGCCTTTTTCCACATTGTGTCTGCCCCTCATTCTCTCCGATAAAATGTGAGTGCATCGTAACGCCCCCGCCCAAACCACGAGGCCTCGGGTCGGTGGCCTATAGATCGCCCACCAATTCGTCACGAGGTGTCAAAACTACCGACCTTTGAGGCTAGCCGCGCGCGGTGTGCGCGGCGGCCCGGGGCGATTGGTTATACTGTCGAGAGCCTGCGGACCCTTAACGACTTACGCTTTTTCTCTTTACGCTTTTTCTCTGCCTCCCAAAGATCAAATTGCGCCTGCTGATTCAGCCAACTTTTCGCTGAGGTACCAAATGACAAAGAAAGGCGAACCGCCATTCCCGGACTGATACCGGCCCGCCCATTCAGAATGGCGGACAGGGTTTTTATGCTCACACCCAGCGCTTCCGCGGCCTCCGTTATACTCAGACCCAGGGGCTCAATGCACAGCTCCCGCAGAACCTCGCCAGGATGGGGTGGATTGTGCATCTTCATGTCTTCATGTCTTCACCTCAATGATAATCTTCGTAATTCACCAGTTCCACGTCCTTGCCCCTGAAGCGGAATGTGATGCGCCAGCTTCCGCTGACCCATGCCGACCACCGTCTCTCAAATAAATCTGTCACCTTTGGCCCTTTATGCCGACCACCGCCTCTCAAATAAATCTGTCCCCTTTGGTCGTCCCAAAGTGAACCTGGACTCTAAACCGACCCGCTACTCAAAGCGGGGGGGCGTCGTGGTCCCTGAGGCGAAGCCGTTAAGAATGCCATTGGAGGCTCGGGGGCTCCTCTTACCTCTCCTCTCAGGTCCATAGATCCCCCTTTTTGGGCATAACGCAACGATAACCGGCGCTTGACGGCGACTGACCGGAGCGGTAGCGAAGGGAAGGAGCGGTCAAGCGTCCGAGTTGATCGTTTTGTTGGCTGGCTATTCATATAACGTGCCTTCTGGACAAAGCAGCGACCACCAGTGCACTAATTTCTTTTCGCGGGTCGCAAACGCCCCCTCCAAGCACGCGAGCATGAGTATTTGTGCGTCTAGCACGTCATGTTCCATCTTCTCGAAGATCGACGGATTACCAAGATCCGGCTTTATTCCTTGATGCCGGACAAACACATCTAGGGCGAACAGAAGTTGAACCTGTAACCACCGGTATAGCGCCCAAGATTCGTCTACTAATTCGGCTGGCGGTAAAGCTGTCTCGCCGGGCGGCGGTTCGAGATTACTGTAGAAGGGCAAGAGAGAACCTGGCGCAGCTATTGCTTCTTCGGCGTCGGCGGCGGCTGCTTTTCTGTCTTCTGTGGAACCAACCAAAACATCAGGAAAAAATGTCGGTATTAGGGACACTCGCTCGATATAGGAGCGAACATCGTTCTGCAACTCTCCTGTGTGCTCTTGAATAGCGATTACCGCCTCCGGAGGTAGTTCGTAATTATCCTCGACGAGCGCGCTGTTGAACCGGAAATCAAAATCTCTGTTCTCGCGATGTTGCGACGGCTTTCCAGAGCGCTTTTGCGTATTCATCTCTATCCGCATGAGAGGGCCTATGTGACTTACCAAATCTACTGGATTGTTCTCTGGCGGAAACTTGGCGAAGCATCGCTTACGGGCTTCCAATCTTGTGGTGAGCAGCTCATAAAAAAGTGCGTCGGAGACGAGAAGGCGGGTGGTGCCGGCCAGCTCTCGTACTAGGGAAGTGGAAATTCCCTGAAGGTAGGATTTATCGACAACGATCGGTGTCTTCATGCCAGCTAACGATTAAGGCCAGCCGCGCGGCTTTGCCGCGTCGGCCTGGGCCGCGTTGTTATGTTGCTAACCAACCGATAACCTCAAACAGAAAGTAACCCAAGGTAATGATGCCAGTTACGATAAGAACCCAAATAAGCTTCTGGACCCAGGGCTTAATCTGAGGCTGCAGAAGCACATTAACAACTTTGGCTGGACCACTGTCTGACTCGATATGCGTGTTCACTTTCTCCCATGTATCCGGTGCAAAATAGAGATAGTTAACTGACACTTGTTTTTTGGGTATTAGGGTGGGAAATACAATCTCCTTCCCTCCGCCAGGCAAGTCGCGTATTTCATATGACACGTCTGGATAGACGTTTACATTGGGTAGAAAATTATGGCCGAGTCGAACGTTCGCCGCGGCTTTGCGTCCCATATTCTTTATAATTACTGAGTGTGTATTTACAATTGTTCCCGGCGTTCCGTCTTCTTGCGGTTCTAGCTGATGCGCCGAAATGAACCCCAAGTGAGCAATAAGCTTTGGGCGACTTTCTAGAAGGTGATTTATTAATGCACCAACGAACAAAGTGAGAATCGGCATTCCCACTGCTATCGCCAAGCTCCAATCGATAGTCATTCCCCTAAATGTCTCCTTGCAACATAACGACAATTAGACGGATCAACCGCGGTTAACGGCGACCGTATATCGGCGGCAGGGAGGAAATTGACGCTTGGAATGAGCATGTTGGCCGCGCTCCCGGCGATGGGCCTCGGTTGAATATAGGGCAAAGTGACGGGTTATTGAATATTCGGTGGGATGGCGGTCTATTGCGCGAACGTTGAATCGAATAATGGGCGGGTTAACAGCAGGTTACGGAGTGCTGGTGGGGCGGGCGTTTTTACGGGTGTACAGGCGCTTTTCGGGGACAGTATACCCATTCCGATGGTCGGGCCCTCGGGGGCGAACGTTGCGCCTCCGGGGTGGGCGGCTACCCGGGAGGCGGACCACGGGCGCGGAGACGACACCTGTTTGCGTACGTTTTGGGGTGCGGGTGGTGGGGACCGTCCCGAAAAGAATCGGTCGACCGCTTTAATGCACGGTGCCGGCCGGTCCCGCCGCCGGGGGGTTGAGCGTTTCGTAGACGAGCAGGGTTCCCATGCGCAGGTATTCGACGATCTCGGTATAGGCGGCCTCGTCCTCCTCACCGCTCGCGGGGGCGAAGCCGACGCGGGTGATCTCGGCGACGTCCTGGAGGAATTCGCCGATCTCGCCGCCGCGGGCCGCCTCATCGCTGAGGTCTCCCAGGCCGAGGCCGGCGAGGAAGCCTTCGCCCCATTGACCCAGGGCGCGGGCGCGTTCGGGGAGCGGGGCGGCGTCGTCGGGGAGCAGGGGATGGAAGCTCAGGCCGCCGCCGGTGAGTTCGTCGCGGGTGCTGCGCCACAGGGCATCGAGCGGCGCCGGCACGGTGCCCGCGCGCGGTGCGGGCCCGAGGATCTGTTCGAACCACGGCTCGGGGTCGCCGGCGCCGCGGGCGCAGACGAGACCGCACAGCAGTCCGTGCGCCTCGGCGGGGCCGGATTCGGCGTCGGCGGCCGCGAGCGAATCGCGCACGGCGGTGTATGCGGGTGTCGGATGCGGGTCGTCCATCAGAATCGCTCGATGCGTGCCTCGTAGGGAAACAGCAGCAGCCGGTAGAGCCGGCCGCCGATCTGTACGTGCGATCCGACCGGTGCCGCGAGCGGGATCCGCGCATCGGCGCCCGCGGACATTCCGAGCAGGCCGAAGCGGCGCGCGCGGACCAGGTCTTCGAGCAGCGCGGCCAACTCGGCGCGATCGACCTCGCCGGTGTTGTCGACGATGCGGCAGGTGCGTCCGGTGTGCGTGCGCCCTTCCACCGCGTGGGCGTCCCGGTGAGCGGGGCTTTCGCCGCGGGATCGGTCGGGTTTGTCGTCGGCCATCGGGACGGGCTCCGGTGCGCGCCGGTACGCCGGGTCCCGCACGCGCCGCCGCGTTGCCCGGCTGGGGCGGCGGCGACCGTTCGCGGCGTCGCCCCGGGGCGCGCGCGCTCGCCGGCAACCCTATGGTAACACTAGCGGAAATCAGCCCCAAGGCGGGATGGTGCGGGCGTTGACCCGTACCCGCACCGGTTCTATAGTGAACCCATGGCAGACGACGCATCCAAGACGTCCAACGGCGCCGATCCGGTCGAGGCGGAGTTCCGCCGCCTCGAGCAGCGGGTGGAGGAGTTGGTGCGCCTGTGCGGGCAGTTGAAGGAGGAGAACCGGGGCCTGCGCGCGCGCGTCGAGGCGCTCACCGGCGAGCGGGCGCAGCTCCTGCAGCGCAACGAGATGGCGCGCAACCGGGTCGAGTCGATCGTCAGCCGCCTGCGCGTGATGGAGCACGGCTGAGTGGACGCCAAGACCGCGGCGGTCTCGGTGCAGATCCTCGACAAGGAATACTTGGTCGCGTGCCCGGAGGACGAGCGCGACGACCTGATGCGCACGGCCCGCTTTCTCAACGGGCGGATGCGCGAGATCCGCGACAGCGGGAAGGTGATCGGCATGGATCGGATCGCGGTGATGGCCGCGCTGAACATCGCCCATGACCTCCTGCAGCAGCAGTCGCAGGGAGCGCGCTACGGGCGCAGCTTCGGGACCCGCGTACGCGCCCTGCGCGAGCGGGTGGACGCGGTGTTGCATCAGGACCGGCAGCTCGAACTGTAGTCGGGTTGCGGTCCGAGAGGGTCGCGTTTTTCGGTTCGGCATCTCCTGCGGTGTTCGAGGCGGGGTCTGGAGAATCCTTGGCCCTATCGTGACGCCCCGGGGACGGACCGCCGGCGTTGTGTGCAGGTCCGCCTTCGTGCGGAAAGCCTGATTCGCCGGCCGATGTCCCCACCTGAACCCGGTGGTTCAAGGGCGATGGCCCCCACGGCACCGGCGGGAGATGCCCTCAAATTCAGGGCGGTCGCCGCGCATCGGCGGCCGCCGTCCGGGACGATGAATCCATGCTGATCTTCGAACGCTCGCGCCCCGGGCGCTGCAACCGCGCCCAGCTCCCGCCCGAGGGCGACCTCGAGGGTATCCCGGCGGCGCTGCGCCGCCGCGACCGCGCCGGCCTGCCGGAGGTGTCCGAGCTCGACGTCGTGCGCCACTACACGCGCCTGTCGCAGAAGAACTTCTCGATCGACACGCACTTCTACCCGCTCGGGTCGTGCACCATGAAGTACAACCCGCGCGCGGCCAATCACCTGGCGATGCTGCCGGGCTTTCTCGCGCGCCACCCGCACGCGCACGAGTCGCTGAGCCAGGGGTTCATGGCCTGCCTGTTCGAGCTGCAGGAGATCCTCCAGGAGGTCAGCGGGCTGCAGCGCGTGTCGCTCGCGCCGATGGCCGGGGCCCAGGGCGAGTTCGCCGGGGTCGCGATGATCCGCGCCTATCACGAGGCCCGGGGCGATACCGAGCGCTGCGAGATGCTCGTCCCCGACGCCGCGCACGGCACCAATCCGGCCTCGGCGGCGATGTGCGGCTACACGGTGCGCGAGATCCCCACCGACGCCGAGGGCGACGTCGACCTCGATGCCCTGCGCGCGGCGGTCGGTCCGCGGACCGCCGGGTTGATGCTGACCAATCCCTCCACGCTCGGGGTGTTCGAGCGCCGCATCAGCGCGATCGCCGACATCGTGCACGAGGCGGGCGGGCTGCTCTACTACGACGGCGCCAACCTCAATGCGATCCTCGGCAAGGTGCGCCCGGGCGACATGGGCTTCGACGTCATCCACATGAACCTGCACAAGACCTTCTCCACGCCGCACGGCGGGGGCGGTCCGGGCGCCGGTCCGGTGGCGGCGGGCGCGCGCCTGGAGCCGTTCCTGCCGGTGCCGATGGTCGCCTGCGAGCGCGGCGAGTACCGCTGGCTGACGGCGCGCGAGCGCCCGCAGAGCATCGGGCCGATGTCGGCCTTCGCGGGCAACGCCGGCGTGCTGCTGCGCGCCTACGTCTACGCGCGCCTGCTCGGGCGGCGCGGGATGGAGCGGGTCGCGGAGTACTCGGTGCTGAACGCGAACTACCTGCTCGCGCGGCTGCGCGCGGCGGGGTTCCAGCCGGCCTATCCGCGCCGGCGCGCGACCCACGAGTTCATCATCACGCTGCGGCGCGAGGCGCGCGAACCCGGGGTGCGCGCGATGGACGTCGCCAAGCGCCTGCTCGATTACGGCTTCCACGCCCCGACGACCTATTTTCCGCTGCTCGTCCCCGAGTGCCTGCTGATCGAGCCCACGGAGACCGAGTCGCGCGAGACCCTGGACGCCTTCGCCGACGTCATGGCGCGTATCCTCGAGGAGGCCCGGGAGAACCCCGACCGCGTGCGCGGTGCGCCGTATACGCTGCCCGTGCGCCGGCTCGACGATGTGCGCGCCGCGCGCGAGCCCGACCTCGTCTGGGCGGGCGCCGATCAGCCGGCGGCGGCGAGCGCGCCCTCCAGTTCGGCCGCCGCGGTGATGGGCGCCGAGCAGGACGTGCCGCGACAGAGGTAGGCGGTCACCCCGGGGCCGGCGCGGCGCGCTGCGAGCGCCGGCGGCAGGTCCGCGGCGTCGTCCGGGATCGCCACGCTCATCCGCCCGGGCGCGTAGGGGCGCGCGCAACGCGCCCACCACGCCTCGAGTTCGCGCCCGCGCCCGCGCAGCACCACCGTCTCCGGGGGCGAGAGCGATTCCTCCAGTGCGCCGAGCAGGCTGAGGTAGGCGTAGGGGGCCTGGCGCACGACGGGTCCGGCCGCCTGCAGCGTGCGCGCCGCCGCGTCCAGGTAGCGGGGCTCCCCGATCAGGTGTCCGAGGCGCGCGAGGGCGCGCGCGGCGACGCCGTTGCCGGCGGGCGTGGAGTCGTCGCTCCACGGTTTCGGGCGCTGGATGAGGCGTTCGTGGTCGTCGGCCGTGAAGTAGAAGCCGCCGCGCCCGCGGTCCTCGAAGTGCTCGAGCAGCGCGTCGGCCAGCGCGCGCGCGAAATCCAGATCCTCCGCGCGCCAGCGCAGTTGCAGGAGTTCGAGCAGCGCGTCGAGCAGGAAGGCGTAGTCGTCGAGATAAGCGTCGAGGTGCGCGCGCCCGTCGCGGCAGGTGGCGAGCAGGCGCCCGTCCCGCCACAGCACCGTGCGCACGAAGGCGAGCGCACGCTCCGCCGAGGCGAGCAGTTCGGGCGCGTCGAGGTGACGCGCGGCGATGCACAGCCCGCGGATCATGAGCGCGTTCCAGCTCGTGAGGATCTTCTCGTCGCGCCCCGGGCGCACGCGCCCCTCGCGGGCGGCGAACAGGCGCCCGCGCGCCGCCGTCAGGCGCGTGCGGACCTCGTCGGCGGAGATCCCGAGCGCGGCGGCGACCGCGTCGGGTTCGCGCGCCACGCGCAGGTGCCAGCGGCCCTCGAAGTTCGGCGCGCCGTCGAGCCCGTAGTGGAGTTCGGCCGCGGCGTATTCCCCGGCGTCGAGGCAGGCCCGGACCTCGTCGCGCGCCCACACGTAGAAGCGGCCCTCTTCGCCTTCGGAATCCGCGTCCAGGGTCGAGTAGTAGCCGCCCGCGGGCGACTGCATCTCGCGCATGACCCACTCGGCGGTCTGTACCGCGACCTCGCGCAGGCGTGCCTCTCCGGTCGCGGCCCAGGCCTCGGCGTAGAGGGCGAGCAGCGGGCCGTTGTCGTAGAGCATCTTCTCGAAGTGTGGGATCTCCCAGCGCTCGTCGACCGAATAGCGGCAGAAACCCCCGCCGAGCTGGTCATAGAGCCCGCCCGCGGCCATCGCCAGCAGGGTGTGCAGCGCCGCGCCCCGCGCCTCGTCGTCGCCGGCCGCGGCGCGGCGCAGCAGGAAATCGATGCTCGTGGGGTGGGGGAACTTCGGCGCCCCGCCGAAACCGCCGTGACGGCGGTCGTAGCTGCGCAGGAGCTGTGCGCGCGCCTCGTCGAGGACCTCGGGGCCGGGGATCGCGCCTTCGCCCGCGCCCGCGCCGGCGAGCGCTTCCAGCGCCTCGACCACGGCGGCGCCCTGGCGCCGGATCTCGGCGCGGTGTTCGGGGTAGAAGGCGGCCACGCGTTGGAGCAGGTCGCGGAAGGCCGGCAGGCCGTGGCGCGGGGCCGGGGGGAAGTAGGTCCCGGCGAAGAACGGGGTATGGTCGTCGTGGGTGAGGAAGACGGTGAGCGGCCAGCCTCCGGGGCGCTGCGTGAGGAGCTGGTGGGCGTTCTGATAGATCCGGTCGAGGTCCGGCCGCTCCTCGCGATCGACCTTGATGTTGACGAACAGGCGGTTCATCAACGCCGCCGTCTCCGGATCCTCGAACGATTCATGGGCCATGACGTGGCACCAGTGGCACGCCGAATAGCCGATCGAGAGCAGGATGGGGCGCTGCTCGCGCGCCGCCCGCTCCAGGGCCTCCGGTCCCCAGGGATACCAGTCCACCGGGTTGCCGGCGTGCTGGAGCAGGTAGGGGCTGGTCTCGCCGGCCAGCCGGTTGGCGGCGTTCGCGCTTGCGCTCATCGGGTCTCCGCGGGCATTTCCGAGTCGGTCGCTCAAGTATACGGGCGGGGCCGCGCGCGTGTCTGCCGCACGCGGCGCGGGGTTTTGTCCGCGGGGACCGCTTTGCTATCCTGGGCGGCCGTTGTTCCGGAGCCGTTTCCCCGCCACGCCCGGCGTTCGGGATCGGCGCGGCCGCCCGGCGCGGCGGCGAGGAGAGCGGGCGCGGCGGGAGGGGACGGATGGCGGCGGGGAACGGGGGTGGCGGCGAGTGGCTCGCGCGGATCTTTCCGATCGTGCGCTGGTGGCCGATGGTCACGCCGCAGACCGTACGCGCGGACCTCCTCGCCGGTCTGACCAACGCGGTCGTGGTGCTGCCCCAGGGGGTGGCCTTCGCCATGATTGCGGGCCTGCCCCCGGAGTACGGCCTCTACACGGCGATCGTCACGCCGATCGTCGCCGCCCTGTTCGGATCCTCGCATCACCTGATTTCGGGCCCGACCACGGCGATCTCCATCGTCGTCTTCAGCACCGTCAGCCCCTTCGCCGAGCCCGGCACCGCGACCTTCATCAGCTATGCGCTGACCCTGACCTTCATCGCCGGGGCGTTCCAGCTCGCGCTCGGAATCGCCCGCCTCGGTGCGCTGGTCAATTTCGTCTCGCACTCCGTGGTGGTGGGCTTCACCGCGGGGGCGGCGATCCTCATCGCGACCAGCCAGATGAAGCACTTCCTCGGCGTCGGCGTGCCGCCCGGCGAGTCGTTCCTCAGCACCTGGATCGATCTGGCGCGCAAGGCCGCCGAGATCAACCCCTACGTCGTCGCGGTGTCCGGCGCCACCCTGATCGCCGCGATCCTGCTCAAGACACTGCGCCCGCGCTGGCCGGGCATGCTGCTGGCGATGGTGGCGGGCAGCCTGGTCAGCCTGCTGATCGGGGGCGAGCGCCACGGCGTGCACCTGGTGGGATCCCTGCCCGCGCATCTGCCGCCGCTGTCCTCGCCGGACTTCTCGCTGGCCACGATCCGCCAGCTCGGTCCCGGCGCCCTGGCGGTGGCGATGCTGGGCCTGATCGAGGCGGTGTCGATCGCGCGCGCCATCGCCACCCGCTCGCACCAGCGCATCGACGGCAACCAGGAGTTCATCGGCCAGGGACTGTCGAACCTCGTGGGCAGCTTCTTCTCCGCCTACGCCGGGTCCGGATCCTTCACCCGCTCCGGCATCAACTACCAGGCGGGGGCGCGCACGCCGATGGCGGCGATCTTCGCGGCGCTGGGGCTGGCCTCGATCCTGCTCCTGGTCGCCCCGCTCACCGCCTACCTGCCGATCCCCGCCATGGGCGGCATCATCCTGCTGGTCGCCTACAATCTGATCGACTTCCATCACATCCGCGGCATCCTCAAGACCAGTCGCGCCGACGCCGCGGTGCTCGTGGTCACCTTCCTCTCGACGCTGTTCGTCGAACTCGAGTTCGCCATCTACCTGGGGGTGATCCTTTCGCTGGTCCTCTACCTCAACCGCACCGCGCACCCGCGGGTGGTGGTCCGCGTCCCCGATCCGGCGCAGCCGAAGCGGCGCTTCGTCACCAGCGACACGCTCCCGGGCTGCCCGCAGTTGCGCATGGTGCGCATCGACGGCTCGTTGTTCTTCGGCGCCGTCGATCACGTGCAGGAGGCGTTGCACCGGATCGGCGCGGCGGCGCCCGATCAGCGCCACGTACTCCTGATCTGCGACGGGGTGAACTTCGTCGACGTCGCCGGCGCCGAGCTGCTGGTGCAGGAAGCCAAGCGCATGCGCGCCCTCGGCGGGGACCTGTACCTGAGCGGCCTGAAGAAAGGGGTGCGCGAACCGCTCCGGCGGGGCGGTCACCTCGATGTGATCGGACTCGATCACGTGTTCGATTCCAAGGCCGATGCGATCGCCGCGATCTTCGCGCGTCTGGAGCCCTCGCGCTGCGAGCGCTGCACGAGCCGGATCTTCCGCGAGTGCGCCGCGGTCGGCCGGGCCGCCGACGGGGTGCCGGCGGCGGCCAACTGACCCCACGGCGCGCTCAGGGCCCGTCGAGGATCTCCCAGCCGCGCCGGCGCGCCGTCCGCGCCAGCCCCGGTCCCGGATAGACCGCGACCGGGTGCGCCACGGCCTCCAGCAACGGGATGTCGTGAACCGAATCCCCGTAGGCGGCGGCCTCCTCCAGCGGCAGTCCGGTCTCGGCGGCCAGTTCGCGGGCGGGCGGGAGCTTTCCGGTGTCGTGGGGGTGGCACAGCGGCGGGTCCGCGGCGAAACGCCCGCCCGCGACCGCGCAGCGCGTGGCGCGCACGTGGCGGATGCCCAGCGCCCGGGCCAGCGGCCGCGCGATGATCTCGAGCGACCCGGTGAGCAGAGCCGGGGTGTCGCCGGCGGCGCGATGCGCATCCATTCGCGCGCGCATCCGCGGGCGGATCCGCGAGAGCAGCGTGCCGCGTACCAGGTCCTCGGCCATGGCGGCGACGCGCGCGACCTCGAGGCCGGTCAGATAGGCCTTGTCCTTCTTCCACACCTCCAGTCCGTAGCGGCGCGCGTGGCGCAGCAGAAAGGCGGTCGCGGCGGCGATGCGGCGTGCGTCGAGGACACCGTTGCGCAGCAGGTGCAGGATGAAGAGCTGCTCGGAGCTGGGCCCGGCGAGCAGCGTCCCGTCCAGGTCGAGGAGGACCAGCCGGCCTTTCCCCACTAGCGCGCCCCGCGGGTCGGTTCGGCGCGCCGCGGGTGCCCGCCGCGCAGGGCGAACTCCCAGACCACCGGCACGCCGCGCGCCAGCGAGAAGAACACCGCGGTGTAGGCGAGCGCGCGGCCGATGCCCTCGAGGGCGGCGCCCCAGTGCGCCCAGATTCCGGGGAGCACGGCCGGCCACGGCTGGATCATCAGCAGCCAAGCGAAGGTCACCGCCTTGACCACCCCGTAGGTCGCGCGCATGAAGCGCCCGGAGACTAGGAAACGCCCGAGCGTCGAGCGCATCATGCCGAACGGAGTCTCGCCGCGGGCCGCGCCCTGGCTGCGGATCGAGTCCACGAGGAAACCGCGGGTGATGAACAGGATCGCGATCCAGATCGGGACGAGGCCGATATCGCCGAGCACCAGCCACAGGACGTTCTCGACGACGCGGTCGACGGCGATATCGAATACCGAGCCGAACAGCGAGGACTCGCCCCGGCGGCGGGCGACATACCCGTCGACGCCGTCGAGAGCGAAGATCGCGATGACCAGAGGGGCGTCGAACAACTGCCAGACGGGCGGCGCCTGGTACACCATCCAGACCAGCACGTAGAGAAGCAGGAAACGCGCCGTGGTGATCAGATTGGCCATGGGTCCGCGGTTTGTCCGGCGCAACGCCCGCGGCCATTATACGGGATCCCCGGCGGGCGGAGCGGTCGCGCGCGGTTGCCGCCGTTCGCGCCACGGCTTATGCTGGCGCGACGATGCCGGGCCCCCGATGCGGACCCGGGTCGAACCCGGAACCCTTCATGAGCACGCCCGCCCCCACCGAGTCCGCCGCACCCGCGCCGTTGCGGCTCAAACGCAATGAGGAGCGGCGTCTGCGCGCCGGGCACCTGTGGATCTTCAGCAACGAGGTGGATGTGGGACGCACCCCGCTCACCGCGTTCACGCCGGGACAGACGGTCACGGTCGAGGCCGCCGACGGGCGCGCGGTGGGCGTGGGCTATGTGAATCCGCGCTCCCTGATCTGCGCGCGCATCCTGAGCCGCGACCCGGCGCGTGTCCCGGGGCGCTCGCTGCTGGTGCATCGTATCAACGTCGCGCTGGCGTTGCGGGAGCGGCTGTACGCGGAGCCGTTCTACCGCCTGCTGCACGGCGAGGGCGACGGCGTCCCCGGTCTGGTCGTGGACCGCTACGGCGACGTGCTGGTGGCGCAGTTCACCACCGCCGGTATCGAGTGCCTGCGCGCCGAGGTGGTGTCGGCGCTGCAGAAGGTGCTCTCGCCGCGCGCCATCCTGCTGCGCAACGACGGCGCGATCCGCGAGCTGGAGGGGCTCGATCGCTATGTCGAGGCGGCCTTCGGAGAGGTTCCCGACGGGGTCGAGGTGCGGGAGAACGGGGTGCGCTTCGGCGTCGCCCTGCGCGGCGGTCAGAAGACCGGCTGGTACTTCGATCAGCGCGACAACCGCGCGCGGCTCGCCCCGTTGACGGCCGGGCGCAGCGTGCTCGACCTGTTCTGCTACGACGGCGGCTGGGGCGTGCAGGCGGCGGCGGCGGGGGCGCGCGGCGTGGTGTGTGTCGATTCCTCCGCGCAGGCGCTGGAGCGGGTCGAGCGCAACGCGCGGCTGAACGGGGTCGCCGACCGGGTCGCGGTCCGCGCCGGCGACGTCTTCGAGGTCCTGCGCGAGCTGCGCGCGGCGCGCGAGCGCTTCGACGTCGTGATCGTCGACCCGCCGGCCTTCATCAAGCGCCGGCGCGACCTCAAGGCAGGCCTGGACGCGTACCGACGGCTCAACCGCATGGCGATGCAGGTGCTCGCGCCCGACGGCCTGATGGTCTCGTGCTCGTGCTCCTATCACCTGCCGCGCGCACAGCTCGCGGAGGTGTTGCTCCAATCCGCGCGTCACCTCGACCGGAGCCTGCAGGTGATCGCCGAGGGCGCGCAGTCCGCGGATCACCCGGTACACCCCGCGATCCCCGAGACCGCCTACCTCAAGGCGGTCTTCGCGCGGGTGCTCCCGTCCGGCTTCTGAACCGCAGCGATTGCGCAAGGGAAACCCGAGGACCACGATATGCTGACCTACCCCGACATCAATCCGATCGCCGTGAGCCTCGGCCCGCTCAAGATACGCTGGTACGGGCTGATGTACCTCGTCGGCTTCGCGGCGGCGTGGTGGCTCGCCCGCCTGCGCGCGGCGCGCCCGGGCTCGGGCTGGGACCGGGACCAGGTCGCCGACGTCATGTTCTACGGCTTCCTCGGCGTGATCCTCGGCGGGCGCATCGGCTACATGCTGTTCTACGACCTGCCGGGTTTTCTGCACAACCCGCTCATCCTCCTGAAGGTCTGGCAGGGCGGCATGTCCTTCCACGGCGGTCTGATCGGCGTGCTCGCCGGGATGTGGTGGTTCGGCCGGCGCTACGAAAAGACCTTCTTCGAGGTCACCGACTTCGTCGCACCGCTTGTCCCGATCGGGCTCGGCGCCGGGCGCATCGGCAATTTCATCAACGGCGAGCTGTGGGGCAAGGCCTCGACGCTGCCGTGGGCCATGAAGCTGCCCTGCGACCGCTTCCCGCAGTACCTGTGCCGCGCGCCGCATCAGCCCTCGCAGCTCTACGAGGCGTTCCTCGAGGGCGTGGTGCTGTTCACGATCCTGTGGCTGTACTCGCGCCGCCCGCGCCCGACGATGGCGGTTTCCGGGCTGTTCCTGCTATGCTACGGGACGTTCCGCTTCCTGGTCGAATTCGTCCGCATGCCGGATCCGCAGCTCGGCTATCTCGCCTTCGGCTGGCTGACCATGGGTCAGGTGCTCTCGTTTCCGATGATCGTCATCGGCGCCGTGCTGTTGTGGTGGGCCTACCGCGGCCGCGCGGACGCCGCCTGAGGAGGCCGCATTGAAGCCCTGTCTGGAGAAGCCTTATCTGGACCTGATGCGGCGGGTGCTCGAGGAGGGCGTGCGCAAGAATGATCGCACCGGCACCGGGACGCTGAGCCTGTTCGGCCACCAGATGCGCTTCGATCTCGCCGCGGGCTTCCCGGCGGTCACCACCAAGAAGCTCCACTTCAAGTCGATCATCCACGAACTCCTCTGGTTCCTGCGCGGCGATACCAACATCGCCTATCTCAAGGAGCACGGCGTCAGCATCTGGGACGAGTGGGCCGATGAGAGCGGCGAACTCGGGCCGGTGTACGGGGCGCAGTGGCGCTCCTGGCCGACGGCGGACGGGCGCCGGGTCGACCAGATCTGCGAAGTGGTCGAGGCGATCCGCACCACGCCCGACTCGCGCCGGTTGCTGGTGAGCGCTTGGAACGTGGGCGAGATCCCGCACATGGCGCTGCCGCCCTGCCATGTGCTGTTCCAGTTCTACGTCGCCGAGGGCCGGCTCTCCTGCCAGCTCTACCAGCGCAGCGCCGATATCTTTCTGGGCCTGCCCTTCAACATCGCCTCCTACTCCCTGCTCACGCTGATGGTCGCGCAGGTCTGCGGGCTCGCCCCGGGGGCGTTCATTCATACCCTCGGCGATGCGCACCTGTATCTCAATCACCTCGAGCAGGCGCGGGAGCAGCTCTCGCGCACGCCCTATCCGTCGCCGACGATGCACCTGAATCCGCAGGTGCGTGACCTGTTCGCCTTCCGCTACGAGGACTTCGAACTCGAGGACTACCGCTGCCACGGTGCGATCCGGGCGCCGGTGGCGGTCTGAGGCGGCGGGTCCGGCGGCGATGATCGTTTCGCTGGTCGTGGCGATGGCGGAGAACCGCGTCATCGGGGCGGGCGGGCGCCTGCCCTGGCACCTGCCGGCGGACCTGCGCCGCTTCCGCGCCCTCACCCTGGGGCGGCCCGTCATCATGGGGCGGCGCACCTGGGAATCGATCGGCCGCCCGCTGCCGCAGCGGCGCAACATCGTCCTCAGCCGCGATCCCGCCTTCGCCGCGCCCGGTTGCGTGTGCGTCCCCTCGCTCGAGGCGGCCTGGGCCGCGTGCGGCGCGGCGCCGGAGGCGATGGTCATCGGCGGGGCCCGCGTCTATGCGGCGGCGCTCCCGGCGGCGGAGCGGATCCACCTCACGCTGGTGCACGCGCGCCCGTCCGGCGACACGCGGTTCCCGGAACTTCCGGCGGGCGAGTGGCGTGAGTGCGCGCGCGAGGAACACGCGGCGGACGCGGCCAACGCCTACGCGATGAGCTTCCTGACGCTCGAGCGGACCGCCCCGCCGGGGGCCGCGGCGGGCGGATGAGGCCGCCGCCTCAGTCCCCTCCGGGTGGGGAGGACTGCGGGCACGGGACCCGGAAGTGTCGCGGCGCGCCGTCGAGGCGCAGGGCGGTGAGCGATCCGCCCCACACGCAGCCGGTGTCGAGCGGAAAGACGTCCGCGCGCGTACAGTCCCCGAGGGTCGACCAGTGTCCGAAGACCAGGCGCGCGCCCGCGCTGGCGCGTCCGGGGACGTCGAACCACGGGCGGTAGCCCGCGGGCTGCGTGCCGGGCGGGCCCTTCGCGCTCAGCGCCAGGCGCCCGTCGTCGCTGCAGTAGCGCAGGCGCGTGAGGCAGTTGATGATGAAACGCAGGCGGTCCCAGCCGTCGAGATCCTCGCGCCAGCGCTCCGGGCGGTCGCCGTAGAGGTTGCGCATGAGGTCGGCGAAGCGCGGCCCGCGCAGCGCCTCCTCGGCCTCGGCGCAGCGCGCCTGCGCGGTTTCCAGGTCCCACTGCGGCGGGAGTCCGGCGTGGATCATCGCGTAGCCGAGCGCCGCGTCGCGGTGCAGCAGGGGGCGGTGCCGGAGCCACTCCAGCAGCTCGCCCCGGTCCGGCGCGGCGAGCACCGCGTCGAGCGTGTCGCGCCCGCCGCGGTCCCCCGCGGCGCCTACGGCCCGCGCCAGCAGGTGCAGGTCGTGATTGCCCAGCACCGTGACGGCACGCTCACCCAGGCCGTGTACGAAGCGCAGGCACTCGAGCGAACGCGGCCCGCGGTTGACGAGATCGCCGGTGAACCACAGGCGGTCCCGCGCCGGATCGAAGGCGAGCCGATCGAGCAGCCGCTGCAGCTCGTCGTGGCAGCCCTGGAGGTCGCCGATGGCATAGGTCGCCATGCTTGTCCGCCCGCCTGCAGGCAGTCGGCCCGCGTGCGCGGCGCGCACGGTCGGGCGTCGGTTTCGGGAAGACGGGGCGAGGAGAAGACCGCCGCGCCGTCCGCTTCAGTGCAGCACGCGCGGCACGGCGAGTGTGAAGGCCGGAATCGGCGCCTCGAAGGCGACACCGTCGTCGGCGCGCATCTGATAGCTCCCGCGCATGCTGCCGACCGGCGTCTCGATCATCGTCCCGCTGGTGTACTGGAAGCCCTCGCCCGGGTTGAGATGGGGTTGTTCCCCCACCACCCCCTCGCCGCGCACTTCCTGGACTTTGGCGTTGGCATCGGTGATGATCCAGTGGCGCGTGAGCAGCTTGGCGGGCACCTGCCCGGTGTTGCGGATCGTCACGGTGTAGGCGAACACGTAGCGGCTCTCCGCGGGCGCGGACTGCTCCTCCACGTAGGTGGATTCGACTTCGACGTCGATACGGTAGGGCGATGGAGTGCTCATACCGGATATTTCAACCGAAGCACGCGAGGGGCGCAAGCACCGGCGCACCGGCCGGGCCCTAAAGCGGAAGACCGGGCGGGCCGCTAATCCGGACTCGGCGTGGCGGATTCCGCCGCGCGATCCGGCCGGTTGCGTACGGGGGCGGGCATGCGGGTCAGGACGGTTGTCGTAGGGGGGGTGGCGGTCGTCGTCGCGGTCGTTCTGGCGCTTCCCGGCTGGACGGGGGTCCGTACGGAGGCGGCGGTACGCGCGCTGGCTCAGAGCGCGGACCGCCCCGGGGTGCTGCGTGTGCGCGTGGTCGACTACCGGCGCGGCTGGTTTTCCTCGCGCGCGCTCATCCGCGTGACCGTCACGCCCGCGCCCGAACCCGGACAGCCGCGGCCCAAGCTGACCTTCGACCTCGCGGAACGCATCGGTCACGGGCCGTTCCCGCTCGCGGACCGCGCGGGCGCGCACCTCGGCTGGCGGCCCGTCCAGGCGGTGATTCACACCGCGTGGGTGACCGACGCCGCCTCCCGCGCCGCACTCGGCTCCGGGTTCCCGGCCCGCCCGCTCGAAGCGGTCACGGTGATATCGCCGGCCGGCGGCGCGGAGACCGAGCTGCGCATGCCGGCGTGGCGTGCGGCGCTCAAGCTGCGCGGATCCGCAGACGCACGCCTGGATTGGGGCGGCGCGCGGGGGCGAATCGCCTGGAGCCGCGATTTCGGTCGTATCGACCAGCGCTATCGCCTGGCGGGTTTCGATATCCAGGGCGTGCGGGGTACGGTGCGGATGGGGTCGATGATCGTGGTCGGCCACAGCCGGCGCGCCCCGTCCGGGCTGATGACCGGGACCATGAAGGTGCGCGTGGCCGGCCTCGAGGTCGGGAGCGGGGCGCCCGCCCGTCCCGCGTTCGCGATGACCGGCGTGGTCCTCGACGGCAGCAGTGCGGAGCACGACGGCGCGGTCACGGTGACCGGCGGCCTGCGCATCGCCAGGATCCGCGCCGCGGGGCTCGAACTGGGCCCGGCGGAGTACCGGCTGCGCGTGGCGCCGCTCGACGCGGCCACCCTGGTCCGGCTGCAGGCGGACATCCGCCGCATCCAGACGCGCGGGGGTGATGCCCAGCAGGTACAACGCCGGGTCCTGCGTCTGGTCCTCGCGCAGGTCCCCGCCCTGCTGCGGCGTTCGCCGGAACTCGACCTCGAGCGCCTGAGCCTGGTCACCCCGGACGGGGAGATCCGGCTGCACGCGCGCGTGAAGTTCACGCCCGCGGTCCTCTCGGAGCCGTCGGGGCTCTGGTGGCGGGGCGTCGCCGGCGAGGCGGCGCTGCAGATCCCCGTCCCGCTGCTGCGCGCGGGACTCCTTCAGCAGGCGCGCGCGCAACTGCGCGCCGCGCGCCGCGCCGACGGTGCGATCGGGCCGGGTGCGGCGGCGCCGGACGACACGGCCGCCCTGCTCGCACGGCAGCGACTCCACCAGCTGCAGGCGCAGGGCCTGATCGCCTGCGCCGGGGGGACGTGCCGTTCGTCCGTGACCTTTGACGCCGGTCGGGTGAACGTGAACGGCCGGATGCTTCCGATGCCGCAACGCTGAGGGCGTTTCACCGCTTTGCGTCGACCCCGGCGGTTGCCGCGCGCGCCGCGGCCAGGGCGGCACCGAGCAGACCGACCTCGGGATCGAGGATGACGCGCACCGGGATCGCGGCGAGGAGGTCGGACAGGCGGCCCTTGTCGCGGAACGCCTCGAGGAACGGGCCCGCGCGCAACCGCGGGAGGATCTTCGGCGCGATGCCGCCGGCCACGAACACGCCGCCCGTGGCGAGAAACGTCAACGCCAGATTCCCCGCCTGCGCCCCGTAGATGCGCACGAAACAGGTGAGGGCGCGATCCGCCAGCGGGTCGCGGCCGGCCAGCGCGAACGCACTGATCTGTGCCGCCGGGTCGCCCTCCTGCAGCGCCGCCTCGAGTTCCGGTGTCGGGCGCTCCCCCGGCGCGCGCGGGAGATGCTCGAACACGTTCACGAGGCCGTGCCCCGAGAGGACACGTTCCCAGGACACGTGCCCGTAGCGCCGGCGCAGCGCCTCGAGCAACACCGTCTGCTCGGCATCGATGGGCGCGAAGTCGGCGTGACCGCCCTCCGAGGCGAGCACCTCGTAGTGGTCCCGTTGCCACACGAGCAGGCCCTCGCCGAGCCCCGTGCCCGCACCGATCAGGGCCCGCGGCCCGCCGGGGACCGGCCGTCCTTCCTGGAGCGTGGCGAACGCATCCTGTTCCAGCGCGTCGATGCCGTAGCCGACGGCCTGGAAATCGTTGATCAGGCGCACGCCCGCCAGACCCAGATCCGCGGCGAGGCGCCGGCTGTCGAGGTCCCAGGGCAGGTTGGTGACGCGCGCACGCTGCGCGTCTTCGGCGGCCGCTTCGACCGGTCCGGCGATGCCGAAGCAGGCGTGGCCGACCCCGGCGGCGTCCGCGCCCGCCGCGGAGAGGAAGGCCTGCACCATCGGCAGCAGGCCCTCGTAGGCGTCGCTGCGGTAGCGCGCCTCGCGCAGCCGGTGCAGGCGCGTGCCGTCGTATTCGGCGATCAGCAGCAGCGTCTTGGTGCCGCCGAGATCGCCGGCGAGGACCTTCATGGAGACCCCCGTCGCGCCGCCCGGTCCGGCAGTTGCGCCGCCGCGGCGGCATCGAGGAACCACTCGGTCGGGCGCAGGTCGGCGACCCGGCGCACCGGCAGGAGCGGCGGTTGCGGCGGCTCCTGAAAGACACGCGCCAGCACCGGGGCCTTGCCATCGCCTTCGACGAGGAGCACGATGTGGTCCGCCGCCGCCAGCACCGGGTACGTGACGCTGATGCGCCAGGTCGTCAGGCGCGGCACGTAGACCGCCGCCACCGGCAGGGATGTCTCGTGCTGAATACAGGTATCGGGGAAAAGCGAGGCGGTATGACCATCGGGGCCCATCCCGAGCAGGATCAGGTGCAGTCGCGGCATCCCTCCCCTGCCGGCCGGAAGCGTGCGCTGCAGCAGCCGCCCGTAGGCCCAGGCGTCCTGGCGGATGGACGCGGGGCGCGCGACGATCGGGTGGATCCGCTCCGGCGCGATCGGCACGTGGTCGAGGAGCGTCTCGCGTGCCATGCGGTAGTTGCTGTCGGGATGATCGGGGGGCACGCTGCGCTCGTCGCCGAAGTAGACGTGGACGCGGTTCCAGTCGACCGCCCTGCGCAGCGGTTCCGCGGCCAGCGCGGTGTAGAGCCGGCGCGGCGTGGAGCCTCCCGCGAGGGCGACATTGAAGCGGCCCTCCGCGGCGATGGCCCGCTCGGCCAGTTCGATCCAGCGCGCGGCGGCCGCACGGGCGGTCGCCGCCGGGTCGGGCGCGATGTTCACGGTGGTGTCCATTCGGGGCGGGCTCCTAGGGTCGTGGTGCCGGACGGCGCCCGGGCGGGCCGGCTACAGGATACCGCAGCCGGGCGGGCGCTCAAGGCGCGTGCCGGGCGGCCGCTATCCCGGGTGACGACCGGGGCTTCCGGGCGCCGGGCTTGCGGCGGGTACCACGGTTCGCCGGTGTGACCGGGTTCTCGGTGCCCACGACGCGGGATATGGGATAGTAACATTCGGGCGCGGCGCGCGCGGCCGCGGTCCGTACGGGAGAACAGCGAGAGATGATCCAGCATCACCGCCATCGCAAACCGGATCTGATGGTCGTGCTGGCCGTTTTTGTCGCGCTGGGCGTCGTCGTCACCACCGCCCTGCAGGCGCGCGTTCCGAGCCACGCTGCGGCTGCGCCGGCCGCGGTCACCACGACCCACACGGCGCACGCCGCGCGCCTCGGCGAGGACCGCGGCTGATCCGCATCGTCTCCGGTATCGCGCCGCGGCCGTCGCGGCGCCGCCTGCCCTTTCCCAATCCGATATTCATTTCTCCGCCGGCGGCGGTTGCCAGGCAGCGCTCAGACGGGCGAATTCGGCCAGCGACAGGCGTTCGGGCCGCAGCCCCGGGTCGAGCCCGAGGGCGCGGATCTCCGTCTCCTCCAGCAGTCCCCGCAGGGCGTTGCGCAGGGTTTTGCGCCGGCGGCTGAACACATGCGTCACCAGTTTCGCGAAGCGGGCCTCGTCGGCGACGGCGACCGGCGGCGTGCGCAGCGGGACGAGCCGTACGAACGCGGACTCCACCTTCGGCGGCGGCCGGAACGCCCCGCGCCCGATCGTGAACAGGGGCTCGACGCGGCAGCGAAGCTGCGTCATCACCGAAAGTCGGCCGTACTCGCGCCCGCCGGGCCCGGCCTGCATGCGCTCGACCACTTCGCGCTGGAGCATCAGGTGCAGATCGCGAATGCGCCGATGGGCCGCGAGCAGGCGGAAGAGCAGCGGCGTGGAGATGTTGTAGGGCAGGTTGCCGACGACGCGGATCGGCTCGCCGCCGGGCAGTCCCTCGAGATCGAAGCGCAGGGCGTCGCCGACGTGCAGGCGCAACTCGCCGCGGCCGCGCGTCCGTTCCTCCAGGGCCGCGGCCAGATCGCGGTCGATCTCCACCGCATCGAGACGCCCGGCGGCCTCCAGCAGCGGCAGGGTGATGGCGCCGAGACCCGGGCCGATCTCGAGCAGGCGGTCCTCCGGGCGCGGATCGACCGCCGCGACGATGCGGCGGATCACGCCGGGATCGTGCAGGAAGTGTTGCCCGAGGCGTTTACGGGGTGCGTGCACGGCCCCCGGTGGTCCTTGCTCGTGTCCCGCCGCGCTCCGCCATCCCGATCGCCGCCTCGATCGCCGCCTCGAGGCTGCCGGTGTCGATCGCGCCGGTGCCCGCTAGGTCCAGGGCGGTGCCGTGGTCCACGGAGGTGCGCACGATGGGCAGCCCCAGGGTCACGTTGACGGCGTGCCCGAAGCCGGCGTGTTTGAGCACGGCGAGGCCCTGGTCGTGATACATCGCCAGCACGACGTCGGCGCCGGCGAGCCGCGGCGGGGTGAACGCGGTGTCCGCCGGCAGCGGCCCCTGGAGCCGCAGGCCTTCGGCGCGCAGGCGGGCGAGCACCGGCTCCACGATCTCGATCTCTTCGCGGCCGAGGTGGCCGCCCTCGCCGGCGTGGGGGTTGAGCCCGCAGACGAGGATGCGCGGTTGCGAAATGCCGAGTCGACGTTCCAGGTCACGGTGCAGGGTCCGGAGCACTCCTTCGAGACGTTCCGCGGTGATCGCCGCGGGCACGTCGCGCAGCGCCAGGTGTGTGGTCACCAGGGCCACGCGCAGGTCCGGTGCCGTCAGCATCATGACCGGGGCGCCGCCGGTCTGCTCCGCCAGGAACTCCGTGTGTCCGGTGAACGCGATTCCGGCGTCGTTGAGCACCCCCTTGTGGACCGGACCGGTCACGAGGGCGTCGAAGCCGCCGTCGACACAGCCCGCGACCGCGCGGCGCAGGGTATCGAGCACATACGGGGCGTTTTCCGGGTCGGCCCGGCCGCAGGTCTCGGGCCGGCGCAGCGCCACGGGCACGATGCCGAGGGTGCCGGGCGGCGTCGGTCGCGGGGCGCGATCCGGATCGAACGCGACGAGTGCGAGCGGGCGCGAGAGCCGGCGCGCGCGCCGTTCGAGGAGCCCGGGATCCGCCACCGCGACGAGTTCGGCGCGGTGCGTGCGCTGCGCGGCGAGCACGCACAGGTCGGGGCCGATCCCGGCCGGTTCACCGGGCGTGAGGGCGATCCGGATCGGGACGCCGGTGTTCATGGCGTATCGCGAGCGGTGCGGTGCGGGGGGCGTCGGCGCCGCGGGGTTGCGTCCACGGGCGTCAACCGGACGCGGGCTTCAACCGGTAGGAGACGTAGGATTCGTCGCGCAGCCGCCGCAGCCAGAGGGCGAGGGCCTCCTCCGTCTTGCGCTTGAGGAGGATCTCGCGCGCCTTCGCCCGTTGGAACTCCGCGGTGCTGTCGTGGCGGCGCGTGGCGAGCAGTTGCACGATCTCCCAGCCCTGCCGCGTCTTGAACGGTTCGCTCACCTGCCCCGGCTTGAGCGTCTCCAGTACCTGCGCCAGGCGCGGATCCACGCCCGCGGCGGCCACCCACCCCATGTCGCCGCCGTTGGGCGCGCTCACCGGATCCTGCGAGTGGGCGCGCGCCAGCGCCGCGAAGTTGTCGCCGCCCTCGATGCGCGCACGGAGCTGCGCGAGCTGGGCGCGCACGGCGGCGTCTGGCGTGAGCGGGTCGGGCCGGATGAGGATGTTCCGGCACTGGTACTGCGTGATGATATGGGTCTGTATGCCGCGCACCCCGAGCAGCTTGATGATGTGAAAGCCGCTGGGGCTCTGGATCACCCCGCTGATCTGTCCCGGCTTGAGCTTCGTGACCACGTTGGTGAACAGGGTGGGGACCTGCGCCGCGGAGCGCCAGCCGAGGTCTCCGCCCTTCAGGGCCTGCTGGCCGTCGGAGACGTCGATCGCGGTCTGCTCGAAGTCGGCCCCGTCCTCGAGGCGCTTGAGGACCGCCTCCGCCTTCGCCCGCGCCTTGCGGATCTGCTCCGGCGTCGGCGCCTCGGGCACGGCGATCAGGATGTGCGCGATGTGGAACTCCTTGTCGCGGTCGCTCTGTTTCTGCAGGGTGGCGAGAAAGCTGTCGACCTCCTGGGGGGTCACCGTGACGCGGTCGGCGACCTCGCGCTGGTGCAGGCGCCCGATGATGATCTCGTCGCGGATGCGGCGGCGGAACGCCTTGTAGCTGTAGCCGTCGCTTTCCAGTGCCTTGCGGAACTGGTCCAGCGTCAGGTGGTTGCGCGCGGCGATGTTGCGCAGGGTGCGGTTCAGGGTGTCCTCGTCCACCTGGATGCCGGTGCGCGCCGCAAGTTGGAGCTGGATCTGATCCATGACCATGCGCTGGAGCACTTTGCGCCGCAGCACCGGCTCAGGCGGCAGCGAGATCCCCTGCTGCTGGAGCTGGGCGCGCACCTGTCGCACGCGCTGGTCGAGTTGCGTGCGTACGATCACGCCGTCGTTGACCACCGCCACGATGCGATTGATGACCACGGGCGTCGCGCCCGCACCGGGAGCGAACGACAACAGCAGCAGCAACGCAACGCCAACGCGCCGCGCCGGAAGGGGGAGTACGTTCCACATGGGGTCCTACCAGCCGCCGGTTTCCGATCGGTATCCAAGAATATCACGTTTCATCAGGGCGTCGACGCGGTTTCCGATCCGCCCCAGGCCCTTGAGTTCGAGCTGGAGCATCAGCGAGGTGTTGGGCGCGCCGCTGATCGTGCTCACGTAGCGTCGCGCCACCGCCCGCAGGGTCCAGCAGCAGCTCTCGTACTGCGCGCCGACCAGCCCCTCCAGCAGGACGTGGTCGCGCAGCGACTGGTACCAGCGTCCAAACACGGACCAGCGCGCGGACAAGGGCCAGAGCGCCGAGAGGTCGGTCTGCTCCAGCACCCCGCGCCGGAACCGGTAGGCGACGCTGAACAGCCGCCCGCCCGTCCCCGTATAGCCGAGCCGCGCCTCGGCGCGGTCGGTGCGGTGCTGCTGCGGATCCCACAGCAGTCCCGTGGTGAACGTCCAGTTGCGTCGCCAGGTGGCGGAGACGCGGCCGACGATATCCGAAGTCGACTGGGTACCGACGGGCACGCCCGGCAGGGTCACCCGCCGGTCCTGGAAGTAGAAGATCTGACCGATCATCGCGTCCAGGGGTTCCGTCCCGCTGACCGGATCGAGGAACCGGGTGATCAGCGCCGTAGTGAGTTGGTTGGCGTCGCCCTGGCGGTCGGCGCCCGCGAAGCGGTTGTCCTGGAAGAGTTGGCTGAAGTTGAAGTCCAGGGCCCCGGTGTCGAAAACCGGGATATCCGACTGGTCGCGGTAGGGGACGTAGAGGTAGTAGAGGCGCGGCTCCAGTGTCTGCAGATAGTCGGTCCCGAACCATCGCGTTCTCCGGTCGAGGTAGATACCCGTATCCAGGCTCGCGATCGGGGTGGTGCGTGCGGGGCGGGTGTCCGCCCCGGGGGCCGTGTTGCTCAGCCGGTAGGCCGTGTAGCGCAGCGCGACCTTCGGGGTGAAGAAATAGGCGCGCCCCTGGAGCGGGAGACTCACCGCGGGTTTGAGGTCGAGGCGCGCGCCGTCGACGCTGTTGCTGCGCTGAAAGTAGTCGAATTCCGCGCGTGCGCCGTAATCGAGCCCGAGCGCCCCGAACGGTTGCCCGGCGTCGAGCACGATCTGGGGCAACCGCGCGTAGGGGCGACTGGCGGCCGGGAGGCTCGGATCCACGGTCTGGAAATCCTGGACCTGGCTGAACAGCGACCAGTGGTCGCCGTGGTAGCTGAGGTTCGCGCTGCGGTTGAGGAACGTCGTGCTCGCCTGGGTCAGGCCGCTGCCGAAGTCGGCGAAATAGTTCGCGTCGGAGGCGTAATTGACGTCCACGTTCGCGCTCCAGCGCGGCGCCGGACTGGCCGCGTGGGTGAACGAGAGCGCGCCGCGCTGCCGGTGCGCGACCGCGTCCCACGGGAGGTACTCGGCGTCCAGTTCCCCGTGGTTGGTCGGGTTCAGGTAGCGGAACTGTCCGCCGAGCAGCACCCCGCGGCGCGTCATCAGCCGCGGCGAGAAGGTGGCGTCGCGGTCGGGGGCGAGGTTGAAGTAGTAGGGCGTCTCGAGTTCGAAACCCGAGCGGCTGGAGACGCCGACTTTGGGGATCAGGAAGCCCGACTTGCGCCGATCGTCGATCGGGAAGCGCAGGTAGGGAAAGTAGAATACGGGCAGTCCCCCGAGCCAAAGGCTTGCGTCGTGCGCGACGCCGGTGCCGGTCTCGCGGTCGATGCGCAGGCGCCGCGCCTTCAGCAGCCAGTCGGCGTGGCCGGGGTCGCAGGTCGTATAGGTGATGTCGCGTGCGCGCGCGCGGTTGCGCCCGGTCAGCTCTAGGGTGCGTGCGGTCCCGTGCGCATGACGGTCGACGAGCACGTAGCGCGCGTCGTCGACGCGACCGGTGTCGGCCTTGAGGTTCATCCGCGCGGTGGGTCCGGACACCTCGAAGCCGCCGTCGCTGAAGAGCACGTCGCCCGCGGCCGCGGCGGTGTCGTCGCTACGGTTGAAGCGCGCACGCTCGGCGGTCAGTTCCTGGCCGTCCCGGCGGATGACGACGTTTCCGCGCAGGCGGTAACGGTCCTGCTCGGTGACCTCGACGCGGTCGGCGCTCAGGTGCGTCGTGCCGGGCGAGCCCGAGACGGGCGCCAGTGCGCGGCGCACGGGATGCCAACGACACAACAGACAGACGGGCGGGGCCGCGCGGCAGGCCGCGGGCGGCGGCGGGTCCGGCGCCGCGCGGGAGGCGGCGGGCAGGCCGGCCTCGGCGAGGCGCAACGGCGCCTGCGCGGCGCGGCAGGTCCAGTCCGCACGTGCGCGGGCGCACGTCCAGGGGACGGGGTCGGCGTGCGACGGCGCCGGCGCCGCGACCAGCGCCCACGCCAGGAGCAGGACCGGACAGCGCGGGATCGGGGGTCGCACGCGGGCCTTTCACATTCCGGATGGCGGCCCCTACGATGTCACAGAAACCACACCGGTTTCAAACCGATGGGCGCCGCGGGGAAGCGGTGCGCGGCGCGGATCAGCCCGGGGCGCTGCGCCGGCCGCGTTCGCCGGCGCTCACGGCCACCGGCCGGTACAGATAATCGCGCGTGATCGGCACCACCTGATGGTGGTGGGCGAGTTGGAGTTGGAATACCAGCAGGTCGCTCCAGCGGAAGGCGGCGGCACACACGGCGAGATAGAACTCCCACATGCGGCAGAACCGCTCTCCCATGCGGGCGGCGACCGCGTCGCGGCATGCGAGGAAACGCCGGAGCCACTCCTCGAGCGTGAAGGCGTAGTGCAGGCGCAGGCTCTCCAGGTCGCAGATCATCAGCGATTCGGGCTCGAGCGCGCGGCTCAGCTCCGACAGCGCTGGGATGTAGCCGCCGGGGAAGATGTGCCGGTGGATCCAGGCGTTGGTGGCCGTGGGCGGGCCGCTGCGCCCGATGGTGTGCACCACCGCCACCCCGTCCGGGAGCAGGAGTTCGGAGACGCGCTGCATGAAGCGGCGGTGGTAGGGCGCGCCGACGTGCTCGAACATGCCGACGCTCACGATCCGGTCGTAGTGACCGGTGTGCTCGCGATAGTCCGCGAGGAGAAACTCCACCCGTCCGAGCAGGCCGCGCTCGCGCGCGCGGTCGGTGGCGACGCGCAACTGTTCGCGCGAGAGCGTCAGGCCGGTGACGTGCACGCCCGCGTGTTCGGCCAGAAACAGCGCCAGCCCGCCCCAGCCGCTGCCGATGTCGAGCACGCGCTGTCCGGGCTCGAGCAGCAGCTTCCCCATGAGATGGCGGCATTTCGCCCGTTGGGCGTCCTCGAGGCTCATACCGGGGGTGGCAAAGTAGGCGCACGAGTATTGCAGGTCGCGGTCGAGGAAGTGCCGGAACAGCCACTCGTCGAGGTCGTAGTGGCGCGCCACGTTGCGGTAGCTGCGCCCGATGCGGTTCCACTGGCGCGCCAGCCGCCAGAGCGGCGCGAACCAGCGCGAAATCTTTCCGCCGAACCGGGAAAAATTGCGCAGCAGGATTTCGAGCAGCGGCGCGAGCCCGCCGTCGCCGGCGTGCCAGCCCCCGTTCATGTAGGTCTCGCCCAGCTCCAGCCCGGGATCGAGGAGGATGCGCACGAGCGTGCCGCGGTCACGGATGAACCAGTGGGCCTCCGGTTCTCCGTCACCGAAGCTGTACACGCCGTCCGGGAGGTGCACGTGCAGCCGCCCGCGGCGGATGTGTCGTTGCAAAATCCGGAGGTACATGGAGTGGCTCCGGGTCCGCCTGCCGCTCCAACTTAGCGCCGCCGGTTTGCCGCGGTCAAGCGTGTCCGGGTGCGTAGTCGTTCGCTCGACGCGGCCCGTACCGCCGCCGGCGACGATTTCCGTTATCATGCGGGGGGGTGGGCGTGCCGGGCCCGGCACGCGGGCGGAGGCGGCATGCGTATCCATATTCTCGGGATCTGCGGGACCTTCATGGGTGGGCTCGCCCTTCTGGCACGCGCGCTCGGCCACGAGGTGCGCGGGTCGGACGCGAACGTCTACCCGCCGATGAGCACCCAACTGGCGCAGGCGGGCATCGAGCTGTGCGCGGGGTATCGTCCGGAGCACCTGTCGCCCGCGCCGGATCTGGTGATCGTCGGCAACGCGCTCGCGCGCGGAAACCCGGCCGTGGAGTTCGTGCTCGATCGGGACCTGCCCTACACCTCCGGGCCGCAATGGCTGGCCGAACAGGTGTTGCGCGGGCGCCGTGTGCTGGCGGTGGCCGGTACGCACGGCAAGACCACGACCGCCGGCGCCCTCGCCTGGATCCTGGAACGCGCGGGGCTGGAGCCGGGGTTCCTCATCGGCGGGGTGCCGCTGAACTTCGATCGCTCCGCCCGGCTCGGGAGCGGCGAGTGCTTCGTCGTGGAGGCCGACGAGTACGACAGCGCCTTTTTCGACAAGCGATCGAAGTTCGTCCACTACCGCCCCCGGATCCTGATCCTGAACAATCTCGAGTTCGACCACGCCGACATCTTTCCCGACCTGGCGGCGATCGAGCGGCAGTTCCACCATCTCGTGCGCACCGTACCGTCCACAGGGCGCATCCTGGCCCGCCGCGCGGATGCGAACCTCGAGCGGATGCTGGCGCTCGGCTGCTGGACCCCGGTCGAGCGTTTCGGGATCGAGGGTGAGGACGGGGACGCGCAATGGGTGGCGCGCGAGCCCGGCGCCGACGGGGGTTGCTTCCGCGCCTGTCGCGGCGCGGAGTGCACCGCGCCGGTGGAATGGTCCCAACTCGGGCGCCACAACGTCGCCAACGGGCTCGCCGCGGTGGCCGCGGCGGTGCACGCGGGCGTGCCGCTGGCAAGCGCGGCCGAACACCTCAGCGGCTTTCGCGGCATCCGCCGGCGTCTCGAGCTGCGCGGTGAACCCAACGGCGTGCGCGTCTACGACGATTTCGCCCACCACCCCACCGCCATCGCCGCCACGCTCGAGGGCCTGCGCGCGCGTATCGGGTCCGGACGGCTGGTGGTGCTGCTCGAGCCGCGCTCGAACACCCTGCGCATGGGGGTGCAACGCGACCGCCTCGCCCCGGCGCTGCAGCGGGCCGACCGGGTGCTGTTCTACCGCCCGCCGGAACTGTCCTGGGACCCGGCGCCGGTCCTCGCCCCCCTCGGCGCGCGCGCGGAGGTGCTCGACGCGATCCCGGCGCTGGCCGCACGCGCCGCGGCCGAGGCACGTCCCGGCGACACCATCGTCATCATGAGCAACGGCGGCTTCGGGGGCCTGCACGAGCGGCTCCTGGACGCGCTCGCGACCGCGGCGCCGGCCGCGGCGGCGCCGCGGGGGGGCTGAGGTGGGCGCGCCGCGGACCCGCGAGGCCGTGTCCCTGGCGATGACCGGCGCCTCCGGGGCGGTCTATGGGCTGCGCCTGCTCGAGTGTCTGCTGGCCGCGGGGCGACGGGTCTACCTGATGATCTCCGCCCCCGCCCAGGTCGTGATCGGCATGGAGACCGATCTGAAGCTGCCCGGCCGCCCCGCCGAGATCGAGGCGCGGTTGACGCAGCGCTACGGTGCCGCGCCCGGACAGCTCGCGGTGCTGGGGGCCGAGCAGTGGACTGCGCCGGTGGCCAGCGGCGGCGGTGCCCCGCGCGCGATGGCGGTATGTCCGTGCACCATGGGGACACTCTCGGCGATCGCCTGCGGGGCCAGCGACAACCTGCTCCAGCGCGCCGCCGACGTGGTGCTCAAGGAACGCGGTCGGCTCGTGCTGGTGCCGCGCGAGACGCCGCTGTCGGTGATTCACCTCGAGAATATGCTGCGCCTGGCGCGCATGGGGGCGGTCGTCCTGCCGGCCAATCCGGGCTTCTATCACGCGCCGCGTTCGATTCCGGACCTCGTCGATTTCGTCGTCGCGCGCGTCCTCGACCACCTCGACGTGGAGAGCGACCTCGTCCCGCGCTGGGGCGGGGAGGAGGCGTGAGGCGCATTCCCCGAACGGGCCCGGCGCGCGCAGCCGCCTGAAAAGGCGTGAGGTACGGCGCACGCCCGCGCCGGATGCGCACGGCCGCCCGGAGGCGATGCGGAAATCGCTAAACTTCCGCGGCGAATCCGCGAAATAGTGGGGAGCGGGTCAGGACGCACACACTCCCCGATGAGCCGACTGGAAATCCCTCTGTTTCCACTGAACACGGTCCTCTTTCCCGAGGGGCCGCTGGCGCTGCGTGTGTTCGAGGCGCGCTACCTGGACATGGTCAGCGACTGCCTGCGCAACGACACCCCGTTCGGCGCCTGCCTGATCCGCAGCGGCCGCGAGGTCGGCGGCCCGGCGCAGACCCATGAGGTGGGTACGCTGGCGCGGATCGCCGACTGGCACGCGGAGCCGGGCGGTCTGCTCGGCGTCGTCGCCCACGGTACGCGCCGGTTCCGCATCCTCGACACGGAGGTTGCGGGCGGCGGGCTGGTGCGCGCGCACGTGGAGACCCTGGAGGAGAGCCGGCGCCGTGTCCTGCCCGCGCGGTTTCGCCCGCTGGGGGTACTGCTCGAGCGGATCTTCCCGCACGCGGCGCCGCTCTATCGGGCGATCGAGCCGCGCTTCGAGGACGTGCGCTGGGTCGCCTGGCGGCTCGCCGAACTGCTGCCCCTGGAGCTCCCGCAGAAGCAGTACTTTCTGCAACTCGGCGACCCTTTGCAGCGCCTCGAGCGCCTGGCCGAGATCGTGGAGTCGATGGAAGGGGTGTGATCGCCGCTTCCCCGGCGGCGTCGCGCAGACCCGACGCACCCGGCCCGCGACGTGCCTAAGCAGTTGAATTCGCCCCTTCCCGATTGTCACTCCACGGCAACAGCGGATCCCCGCCCGCAATAATAATGGCGCAGCCCGCCTGGGCTGCGCCTGCCGGCCGCGCGGCCGGTGCCGCCTCAGCGGCGCGCCTCGCAACGCCGGTCGGTCGGATGCTTGCGGCAGTACTTCTTCGACACCTTCGCCGCCGTCGCATGAGTGCCTCCCGAGTGGGTCGCCGCCGGCCTCGACGAAGCGGCGTTGGCGGCCGCCGTCGCGACGCCGGTAAACCCGGTCGCGGTCGCGAGGATCAGGGCCACGGGCAGAATTCGGGCATTACGCATGTCACACCTCCTTGCCGGACAGTTCGTTGTCACCACCGCACCGGTCCCGGCGCATCGCCGCATGACCGCTGCGTGCCATCGCTGGGGCAGGAAGCGTGCCAATCCGGTTTTTCGCCGCAGATACAGCGGGGTGTGGCAGCGCTTCAGGGGCGGCCCGGGCCGACACCGGGTTTCGACCTCCGGAAGCGTCGGGGCCCGGCGTCGGGCGCTCAGGGGCGCAGCACGCTGAGGAGCATCAGGGCCGCGACCCACAGTGCACCGAGGGAAAGCATGAGTACGGCGGCCGCGGCGAGGTCCTTCACCCGCCGGATGCGCGGATCGCGCTCGGGGTGGAGGTGGTCGGCGAGTTCCTCGAGCGCGGTGTTGAACAACTCGGCCGCGAGGACGAGCACGCAGAGCAGACCCACCAGCGCCCACCAGACGGGTGCGGGGCGCAGGAGGGCGAGCGCGAGCAGCGCCAGCACGGCGATCACGGCCTGCGCGCGCAGGCTGCGCTCGGTGCGCAGCGCGTGGGCGAGTCCCTCGAGGGCGAACCCGAGGCGCTCGCGAAACGGGCGGTTCTTCATCGCGCCGCCGCCCCGGCGGCGGGTGCCGTCCGCAGCAGCACGGTCGTGCCGTCCCAGTGCCGATCCGGGTCCCCGTCATCCCGCCCGTGTCCCGGCGTGCGGCGCACCACGCGCCATTGGACCCCGTGCAACGGGCCTTCGAGCACGTGCAGCGCGGCGGCGAAATCGCCGCCGGCGCTGGGCAGCGCGATCAGGCCGAGCGGGCGGTAGAGGTCCTGCTCGCTGACCGTCCCGACCCAGATGGGGACCGCGCCCGGTTCCAGCCGTACGTCCGCATTCCACAGGCGGAGCGCGATCTGGCGGTGGGACTGCGCGCCCGGCGCGGGCCGGACCATCACCAGGACCCCGTGGCGCCCGGCGTGCACCTGAGGCAGGAGCGGCAGATTCGCAAGCACCGGCCGGCTGGAGAGCCAGCGCAGCGCGGTGCCGGCGGTGAGCGCGGGCGGGCGGTGCCATCCGGCGGCCTGCAGCGCCCGCTCGATCCCGGGCAGCGGCCCGGCCCATTGCACGTTGAGCGGCTCGGAGGGACGCCCGGCCAGGTCGATGCGCCGCGCCGGCAGCCGCCTCCAGTCGTCCCGCCACCAGCCCGACGCCGCCAGCGTCGTCACGGGGTGGTGCGGCGCGTAGCGTGCCAGGTCGTCGGTGTACCGGTATGCGACCTGCCAGCCGCCGGCCAGCAGGAGGCCGGCGGCGGCGGCCCCGAGGACACCCCCGACCGGCAACGGCGTGACGCTGTGGCGCCGGTAGGCGATCCCGAGCACCGCCACCCAGACGAGGCCGAGGCTCACTCCGGCGAGCACGTCGGTCAGCCAGTGGGCCCCGAGGTAGACGCGCGAGAGCACGACCAGCGAGACGATCAGCGCCGCGGCCGTGTACGGCCCCCAGCGGCGCGCAGCGGGCAGCTCGCGCGCGAGCAGCACCGCCAGGAAGCCGTAGGTGACGGTGCTCATGGTCGCATGTGCACTCGGGAATGCGTAGGTGGAGAGGCCGGTGTAGAGGCCCGGCACCGGGCGCGGGATCTCCAGTGCCGCCTTGAGCGCGAAGGTGGCGAGCGTGCCGAAGCCGACCGCCGCCAGCCAGTGGCCGGCGGCCAGCCAGCGCCGCCGCAGCCCGAGCCACAGCCCGACCGCCAGCGTCAGGCCCAGGTCCACCGGCTGGCCGCCCAGCTCGGTGACCAGCACCATGATGCGGTCGCCCCAGGGCGTGCGCAGGCCCTGGAAGAAATGGTAGACGGTGTGGTCCAGCGGGAGCGGGACATGATGCCGGGTGACGATGATCAGGAGCTGGAAGAAGCCCCACGCCCCGAACAGCAGGAGCAGTGCCGACAACACCAGGGCGCGCGACTCGGGCTCCTGCGGATCGACGAGGCCTGCGGTCAGGCGACCCATCACCGGGTGCTCGCGACTCCAGCGCGTCACCGCGTCGAGCCCGCGTGCGGCGCGCGGCGCGAGTGCGCCGTAGATCCAGCGCACGACCCAGTACATGAGCCAGGGGATCGCCACCAGGAGCACGAGGAGCACGGCGAGGCGCGTCGCGACCTCCGCGGCGAGTTGCAGCGAGGCGCCGAAGGCGACTCCCGGCAGGATGAAGGTCGGGGCCCACACCGCCGCCGAGGGGATGTCGACCAGCAGGAACCGGGCCGGCGCCATGCCGAGCATGCCCGCGACCAGGGGGAGGACCGGGCGCACGGGTCCGATGAAGCGGCCGACGGCGATGCTCTTGCCCCCGTGGCGATTGAAGAAGGCCACGCCGCGGTCGATCAGCCCGGGGTAGCGACGGAACGGCCACATCACGCGCAGGCGCTGATGATAATGACGCCCGAGCCAGAAGCTGACGATGTCCCCGGCCGCCGCGCCCGCGGTGGCCCAGGCGAGCGTCGGCCACAGCGCCAGCGCATCGAGGGCGACCAGCGCGCCGATGCCGAACATAAGGAACACGCCCGGCATGAACAGGCCGACGATCGCGAGCGATTCGGTGCCGGCGACGAGGAACACCCCGATACCGGCCCACGTCGGGTGCTGCGCGAACCAGGTCAGGAGGGACTGGAGAAATTCGGGCATGGTCCGCGCGCCGCTAACGGGGATGGCGCGGCCGCGGCGCGCTCACAGCCCGGCGAACGCCGTGCGCGCCGCCTCGATCGTCGCCTCGATCTCGGCGTCCCCGTGCGCCCCGGAGACGAATCCCGCCTCGAATGGCGACGGCGCGAGATAGACCCCGGCGGCGAGCATGGCGCGGAAGAAGCGCGCGAAGCGCTCCGTATCGCAGGCGGTCGCCTGGCGGTAGTCCTCGACCTTCGGCGCGTCGGTGAAGAACAGACCGAACATGCCGCCGACCCGGTTGACGGTGAAGCCGACGCCGGCCGCGCGCGCCGCCTCCTGCAGGCCCTCGGTCAACCGCCGGACTTTCGCCTCGAGGCCCTCGAAGAAGCCGGGTCGCGCGACGATGTCCAGGGTGGCGAGGCCGGCGGCGAGCGCCACCGGATTCCCGGACAGGGTGCCCGCCTGGTACACCGGGCCCTGCGGGGCCAGCGCCTCCATGACCGCCCGGCGACCGCCGAAGGCGCCCACGGGCAACCCGCCGCCGATCACCTTGCCGAGCGTGGTCAGGTCCGGGGTGACGCCGTAGCGGGCCTGGGCCCCGCCGAGGGCGACGCGGAAGCCGGTCATCACTTCGTCGAAGATCAGCAGACTGCCGTGGCGGTCGCACAGCTCGCGCAGGCCCTCGAGGAAACCCGGCCGCGGCGGGATGCAGTTCATGTTGCCGGCGACGGGCTCGACGATCACGCAGGCGATCTCGTCGCCGGCACGCTCGAAGGCGGCGCGCACCGGGTCGAGGTCGTTGTAGGTCAGGGTGGTGGTGTGCCGCGCGAGATCGGCGGGGACGCCCGGCGAGGTCGGCACGCCGAGGGTGAGCGCGCCGGAGCCGGCCTTGACCAGGAGAGAATCGGCATGCCCGTGGTAGCAGCCTTCGAACTTCACGATCCGGTCGCGGCCGGTGTAGCCGCGCGCGAGGCGGATGGCGCTCATCGTCGCCTCGGTCCCGGAGTTGACCATGCGCACCAGTTCCAGCGACGGCATCAACTCGCACAGGCGCCGCGCCATGCGCACCTCGATCTCGGTGGGCGCGCCGAAGCCGAGGCCGCGGGCGAGCGTCGCGCGCACCGCGTCGAGCACCTCGGGGTGGGCGTGCCCGGCGATCATCGGGCCCCATGAACCCACGTAGTCGATGTAGCGGCGCCCGTCGACGTCGAACAGGTAGGCCCCCGCGCCGCTTTCGATGAACGGCGGTTCGCCGCCCACCGCGCGAAAGGCGCGCACCGGGGAGTTCACCCCGCCGGGGATGCACTGTACGGCTGCGGCGAACAGGTCGTGGGATCGGCTCATTGCGCTCCTCCGCGGATCGTTGCGGGTCGTGGCGGGGTGCGCGGCCCGTACCGGGCCGCCGCCGTCCCCGGCCGCGTCCCTCAGCCGGGTCCGAACAGCGCCGCGATCCGCTGCGCCGCCGTCTGCGGGTCGTCCGCCGCGGACACCGCGTGTCCGACCGCCAGCAGGTCCGCGCCCGCGGCGATCAGCGCCGCGCCATTTTCCGGTGTGATGCCGCCGATGGCAACTATCGGGAGCGACAGCGCGGCGCGCGCGCGCGGCAGCAGTTCGAGCGGCGCGGGGGTCGCCTCCGGTTTGGTATGCGACGGGAAGAAGCGCCCGAAGGCGACGTAGTCGGCGCCGCCCGCGGCCGCCGCGCGCGCGCGCTCGAGCGAATCGTAACAGGAGATCCCGATCAGACGCCCCGGCCCCAGCCGCGCGCGTGCCGCGGCCAGCGGCGTGTCGTCGCGCCCGAGATGTACGCCGGCGCCGACGGCGCGGGCGAGTTCGACGTCGTCGTTGACGATCAGCGCGACGCCGTGCGCGGCGCACAGCCGACGCAGCGCCTGCGCCCGGCGCGTGCGCGCCGGCGGATCGGCCTCCTTGTCGCGGTATTGGACGATGGACGCGCCGCCGCGCAGAGCGGCAGCGACGCCTGCGAGCCATCGGGCCTCGTCGGATGCCGCCGGTGCGGTGATCAGGTAGAGTCCGCGGAGCCGTCGCGGCGGCGTGGTCCCCGGCATCCCCTTCAGTCGTCCGCCGCGTGGGCGAGCCGCCGCTCCGGCACGGACTGGCCGCGGCCCGGGCGGTAGGCGCGGCGCAGCGCCTCCCAGGTATAGCGTTGCGCGGCGCGGGCCGCGGCCGGCACGTCCCGCCCCTGGGCGAGGAAGCCGGCGAGGGCGGCGGCGAGCGTGCAGCCCGAGCCGTGATACTCGCCCGGCAGTCGTTCCCACTCCGACCGGTCGAGCAGCCGGTGTTCGCCGTAGAGGCGGTTGACCACGCGCGCCCCCGGCTCGTGCGCGCCCGTGACGAGGACGAAACGGCAACCGCGATCGAGCAGCGCCATGGCGCACGCATCCGGGTTGTCCGCCTCGGGGGCGAGCGCGAGTGCCTCGGGAATGTTCGGAGTGAGCACCGTCGTCAGCGGCAGCAACAGCGCCGCGATGGCATCGCGCAGGCCCGGTTCCGCCAGCGTGCCGCCGCCGCCGGCCTCGAGCACGGGGTCGATGACCACCGGCAGGTGCGGGTGGTCGCGCAGCACGGAGTGCACCGCCTCGGCGGCGGCGACGCTGCCGAGCATCCCGATCTTGATCGCCGCGACCGGCAGGTCCTCGAGCACGGCGCGTGCCTGTTCGACGAGCCGCATCGCATCGAGCGGGGCGACGGCATAGACCGCGCGCGTGTCCTGCACCGTCACCGCGGTGATCGCCGTCGCCGGGTGACAGCCGAGGGCGCCGAGGGTCTCGATATCGGCCTGGATGCCGGCCCCGCCGCCGGGGTCGTGCCCGGAGATGGCCAGTACCACGGGCCGCTCGACGGTTGGGGCGTCAGGGCGCATCTCTCACTGCAATCCTGCCGCGCTCGGATCGGGGCGGGAACCGCACCGGTTAGGCCCGGCGCGCCGAATCATTGTACCATCTGCCGCGCCGCCGACCTTGCAACGAGGGAGACGATGAGCACCGTTTCGACCGAAACCGGACTGAAGACCTATATGTGCGCGGTATGCGGCTTCGTCTACGACGAGGCCGCGGGGCTGCCCGAGGAGGGGATCCCGCCCGGCACGCGCTGGGCCGACGTCCCGTCCACGTGGCGTTGCCCGGACTGCGGCGCCGGCAAGGAGGACTTCGAGCTGATCGAGATCTGAGCCGCCCGCCCGCGCCGGTCCCGGCGTGCGCTCAGCGGCGGGCGCGGGAGCGACGCCCGCGGACCCACAGGCGCAGCCCGGAGACGGCCAGGAACACCAGGGCCGCGGCGGCGGCGTCGGTCAGCCACGTGCCGGCGGCCCCCAGGATCCGGCCGCTGTGCACATCGAGCAACACCCGCTCCCAGCTCAGCACGTGCGCGCGCGCGTCGCGGCGCAACCGCGCGCGCAACGCCGCGGGCGCCTGCGCCGGTGCGATCCAGGCCGCCTGCGGCGCGGCGTCGGCGCTCCAGTCGAGCCGGTCGAGGTCGACGCGGTAGATCCCGTGCGCCGTGCGCACGCGCACCGCCCCGTCGGTGCCGGCGGCGATCGCCTCGATCCCCGATGGGGCGCCCTGCGCGGGCCCGATGCGTTCGACGGGCGTACCCTGTGCGGTGAGCAGGAGCAGCCCGCCCGTGCTCGCCGCCACCAGCAGGGGGCCCGCTTGCAGCGCGCCGCGCAGCGCCCCGTCGATCCGTACCGGAAGCGCCCGCGCGTCCAGATACAGGCGGCGGCCGACGGCGCTCACCCAGCGCCCGCCGATCCGAAAGCTGACCGGCTCCTCCACGCCGATTCCGTACCAGTCGAGCAGCCCGGCGGCGCCGACGAAGCGGCGCTCCAGGTGCAGGGCGTCGCCGTGGTTGAGGGCCACACCGGTCAGCGCGAGCAGCAGCACCAGCACGGCCGCACTCACGCCCGCATAGCGGTGCCAGACATAGAGCGAGCGGATCTTGGAGCGCCGGCGCCGCATCGCTCAGCGCCCTTGCGGCGCCGGTCGCCGGCCGGCCCCGCCCGGCGCGGTCTCTGCGGCATGGGCGGCCAGGAACAGCGCCAGGCGCGCGAGCCGGCGTACCGCGCGGACCGACAGGGTGGCGCCGGTGATGCCGTCGATGCGCCGGTCCAGGCCGTCGCCGGCGCCCGGGCCGGCGCCGTCGAACTGTCGGGTGAAGGCGCGCCGGCGCACCTCCCAGCCGCGGCTCTCGCGGTACTCGAGGATCGCCAGCCGCGTGATGCGCCCGGCGTCGACGACGACGCCGACGGTGATCGGACGCTCCTTGCCGATCTCCTCGAGGATCCAGGCGCTGACGGTGCCGCGCGCCCAGTAGCGCAGGCGCAGGACGCCGAGGTCGTGACCGAGGATGGCGCGCACACCGGGGCGCAACGCCCGTGTGATCCATAGCACGCGCGGGGCGGGCACGGAGCCGGCGAAGGCGCGGTCGAGAAACGCCCGCGGCGCCTCGTAGACCTCGGCGACGGCGACGCCGGCGAGCAGCCAGAGGGCGAGCGCCGGCCAGCGGGCGGCCCCGCGCCGCCTCCCTGCGGCCGGGCGCGCGCGCCGCGGCGCGGCCTCAGAACTGATAGCCGATGCCGGCATTGAAACCGTCGTCCTGCACCGCGCCGCCCTGGCGCTGGACGTCGAACTTCAGCACCACGTTCGGGATGGGCCAGTAGTTGAAGCCGGCGTTCGCCTGCCATTTCCAGGTGTTCGCCCCGGTTCCGCCGTTGTCCCATTCGTTGTAGCGCGCGAACAGGCCGATCTTCGGGTGCGGCCGCACGGAGGGCTCGACGTACCAGCCGTACTGCAGATCGCGCCCGGCGGCGCGCGGCCCGGCACCGAACAGGTCCCAGCGCGCGTACAGGGCGCGCAACGCGAACGGACCGCGCGCGGCGATGGCGTGGGCCTCCCACAGCAGGGCGTCGGCCCCGGTGCCGGGGAGTCCCTTGCCCTGGGTGAGATCGGTCTGGTACTGGAGTGTGGTGGCCAGTTCGATCCCCGGCACGGCGGTCCAGCGTACGCGGCCGGTGAACGCGCCGTTGTCGGCGCTGGCGTGCGAGGCGCTCTGGCGGCCGGGGCGGATCAGGTAGGCGTTCGCCCCGGTGGTGGCCGTCTTGAGTCCGGAGCCGACCGTCGCCTCGTAGTTCATCCCCCAGGGTGCGCGCCCGCGTACGCCGCCACCGGCCTCCGACCAGGTCGTGGGGATCACGAAGGTCTCCACCGGATTGCGCTCCACGCCGTAGAAGGTCGGCGGCTCGTGGGTCTCGTTGAGGATCCCGACCGGGACCAGGTAGAGGCCGCCGAGGAGGCTCGTGCGTGCGGTCAGGTCATAGCTCAGCAGGGCCTGCTCGATGGAGACCTCGCCCTTTTCCTCGGCCCCCTCGCCGGTGGTGACGTGTTCGATCTCCACCTCCGAGTCGAAGTGGAAGCGGTCGGTGAAGTCGTGGCCGAAAAACAGCACGAAGCGATGAAAATCGAGTTCCTTCCTGCTGTCGAGGTTGTTGTAGTGCAACTCGCCGTAGCCGCCGATCCGGGTGCGCGCCGTCCACGAGGCGGAGGCGGGGAGGGCCGCGGCGCCGCGGTCGAGGGCCGCGCCGGTCGCCTCGACCTTCTCCTCGGTGCGCTCGACCGCGTCGTGCGTGCGGTCGAGTTTCCGTTTGAGGTCGTCGATCTGACGTTGCTGGCGTTGGATGACCCGCCACAGATCCTCCGGGGTGGGAGTCTCCGCTTGTACGGGCGAGGAGAGGAGACCCAGTGAGAGCAGGCCGGCGGTCAGGGTGCGCGGTTTTAGGTACGGATTCAGGATCACGACGAGTTCCTCCCGGGGATTCTTGGCATGGGGTCCGTAGGAGGGGATGAATTATATGTAATCTTCGTAGTAATGCAAACCATTCGTATTCGTATCTAAGAAGGCCACCCCGATCCCGTCGCGCAACGCCTCCCGCATCTCCGATATCTCCTGGATGTAATGGGGAATTATCCGATCCCGCGACCCGTGGCGGCGGGGGGCGGGGGTGTTACAATGGCGGCCATCCCGGCGGGCGGCTCGTGCCCGCCGTCCTTTCCCGATGGAGGTGGTCCGAGATGGTCGAATCGGTTCAGGCCCAAGACGCGCAGGGCGGCGGGCAGTTCAATCCGGTGCTGACGCCGGACGATGTCCGCCTCAGTGACGCGGCGCGCGCGAAGATGGCGGAGTTGTTGCAGGAGAATGCCGACGAGGTCGAGGCGATCCGGATCTTCGTCGGCGGCGGGGGATGTTCGGGGATGAGCTACGGCATGACGTTCACCGACAGCCGCACCCCGTACGACTGCGTCTTCCAGGCCGACGGCGTCACCCTCTACATCGATGCCGTGGCGTTGAACTACCTGCGCGGCGTCGAGATCGACTATGCCGAGCGCCCGACCGGCGCGAGTTTCGTGTTCAACAACGTGTTCGCGGCCACCGGCGGTCGCGGCACCTGCGCGGCCTGCGGCGGGGCGGGCTGAGCGGGCGTCGGCGTACGCGCCGGCGCGCATGTCCCCGTCGGGGGGCCGCCCCCACGTCCTGCTCGTCGCGCCGCCGACGAGCTACCGCATCGCCCCCTATGTGGCCGCGGCCGCGCGGCTTGGCCTCGATCTGACCGTCGTCTCGCAGGGGGAGCACTCGCTCGTCGGCGCCGTCGCGCAGGGCCTCCATCTCGATCTGGCCGATCCCGAGCGCGCGTTTGCGCGCCTGGTGGAAGCGATGCGCGGGCGGCGCGTCGATGCGGTCGTGGGGACCGACGACTCCACCGTGGAACTGGCCGCGCGCGCCGCGGCCGCATTCGGCCTGCCGCACAATCCCCCGGACGCTGCGCGCCTGGCGCGACGCAAGGATCTCGCACGGGCGCGGCTTCGCGCCGCCGGGGTCCCGGTTCCGGATTTCCGCGTCATCGACCTCGCACGCCCGATCGTCGCGCAGTGCGGCGGGCTCGCCTACCCGGTCGTGGTCAAACCGACGATGCTCTCGGGCAGCCGCGGCGTCATCCGCGCCGACGACGAATCCGCCCTGGCGGCGGCGTGCGCGCGGGTGCGGGCGATCCTCGCGCGCGAGGAGAATGCCTCGGCCGAGGAGCGGCGCCAGGTGTTGATCGAGCGCTACCTCCCGGGCGCGGAGGTGGCGGTGGAGGGCATGCTGCGCGGCGGGCGCCTCGAGGTCCTGGCCTTGTTCGACAAGCCCGACCCGCTGGAGGGGCCGTACTTCGAGGAGACCTATTACGTCACACCCTCGCGCCTGCCGGCGGGCGTGCGGGCGCGTATCGTCGAGTGCACCGCCCGTGCCTGCGCGGCCTACGGGCTGCGCGAGGGCCCGGTCCACGCGGAGCTGCGGGTGGCAGGCGGTGAGGCCTGGATCCTGGAGGTTGCGGCGCGCACGATCGGCGGCCAGTGCGCGCGGTTGTTGCGTTTCGGCACGGGGGTCGGTCTCGAGGAGCTGATCCTGGGCCACGCGATCGGCCGTGCGCCGGCGCGCGCGGCCGGGTCCGGTTCCGCCGGGGTACTCATGATCCCGATCCCGCGCGCGGGCGTGCTGCGCCGGGTCGAGGGTGTGCTGGCGGCGCAGCGCGTGCCGGGGATCGAGGAGGTGGAGATCAGCGTGCGCGAGGGCTACGAACTGGTGCCGCTCCCGGAGGGGGCCAGCTACCTCGGATTCATCTTCGCCCGGACCGAGGACGCCGCGCAGACGGAGGCGGCGTTGCGCCGCGCGCATGCGTGCCTGCGCGTCGTGACCGCCCCGCTGTGGAAAATCGCGGGGGGGATCCGCGCGGAGACGGGGGCGGAGGCGGGCGGAGAGATCGGCGCCGGCTGAACGCGCGCGGCTATTTCTTCGCGCCCGCGGGGCGGAAGCCTTCGGGCACCGCGCCCGCGCCGCCCTCCCCGAAGAGGAAACCGCGCATGTGCTGCTCGATGACCGGGATGCTCGCCGGATCGGCGGTGCTGATCCCGTTCTCGTTGATGATCATCGTCAACCGCTCGAGCCACTTGCCCCATCCCTCGCGCGAGACCTGCTCGTAGACCTTGCGGCCGAGCTCTCCCGGATGGGGAGGCGCGTCGAAACCCTCGGCCTCCCGCTTGAGTACCACGCATTGCACCATTCTGGCCATGTCCGGCTCGCTTCACCGCCTGTGTCGTTCGCCCGATTGTACACCGCCCGCGTGGCCGGAGTGAAACCGATGCCCCGTCACGCCGGACTCGGCTCCTTGCGCGGCTCTGCGGCGGCGGGGGCGGCGCGGAAGCTGTCCGCCAGGGCCTGGTAGATCGGCACCGGCTGAATCAGGCGCGAGGTGAGATAGCCGAGAAACGACGTCGCCATCAGGGGCAGCAGCAGGGCGTGGTTGTCGGTCATCTCCATCACGATCACGAAGGCGGTGATCGGCGTCTGCACCACGCCGGCGAAGTAGCCGACCATCCCGAGGATCACGATCGCCGAGGCCGGTGCGGACGGGAACCACTGCGCGACGTGCGCGCCGAGGCCCGCGCCCGCTGCCAGCGAGGGCGCGAACAGACCGCCCGGAATGCCGCTCAGGTAGGAGGCGAGGTTGGCGATCATCTTGAGGTAGGGGAAGCTCGCACTGACCGTCCCGGTGCCGAGGACCAGCTCGCGGGCGGCGTGATAGCCGCTGCCGTAGGTGCGCCCGTCCGAAAGCAGTCCGACAAAGGCGATGACCAGCCCACAGATCGCCGCGAGCAGGAGCGGGTGACGGCGGTAGACGGGGACCAGGCGGCGGCTGCCCCAGACGATGAGAAAGCTGAACAGCCCGCCGAGCAGACCGCCGGCGACGCCGCAGATCAGCACCGCGAGCCAGGCCGCGTTGAACGCGAGGACCGAACTGGTGGTGCCGAAATAGCTGTAATTGCCGAGCACCGCGATGGAGGTGATGCCGGCGAGCAGCACCGCGGTGAGCAGGGTGCCGCTGGTGCGTTCCTCGAAGGACCGGCTCAGCTCCTCGATCGCGAACACGATCCCCGCGATGGGGGTGTTGAACGCCGCGGCGATCCCGGCGGCGCCGCCGGCGAGGATCAGCCCGCGATCCATGTAGTGGTGCGGGAACTTCGCCAGGCGACCGAGGTAGAACATGATGCCGACGCCGACGTGCACCGTGGGACCCTCGCGCCCGATCGAGGCCCCGCTGAGCAGTCCGACGACCGTGAGCAGGATCTTCCCGACGACGATGCGCATCGAGAGCAGGCGTTCGCGCAGGAGCTGTTCGCGCATCCCGAGCGCGGAGATCGCCTGCGGGATGCCGCTGCCCTGGGAGCCGGGGAAGTAGCGCACCGTGAGCCAGGCCACCAGCACCAGCCCGCCCGGGGCGACGAGGAAGGCCCAGTACGGGGAGAACGAAAGCAGGCCCCGGAACAGTTCGTTGGCGTAGACGGCGACCTCGGCGAAGAAGGCCGCCACGAGTCCGACCATGCCCGCCCCGGCCCAGAACACCAGCCGCGACTTCCATACGTCGGCGGAGAGAAGGTGACGGCCGGATTGTCGCAATCGCTTCAACATCGGGCGGGTTCGCCGTTCCGGGGGTGGAGCCGTTCGTTCGCGCGCGCCCGCAGTGCGTCGGGGGGCGTCCGCACACGCGGGCGCCCCCGGCACGCGGGACGGCCCACACCGGCGGAGGTCGCCGAGGCGGGCGGGCCCGTCCCGTGGGACGGATCTCGACAGGCGTTCAGGGATCCCCACGACCCGCCGGCGGGCGGCGGGCCTTCCGCGGTCCGACGCGTGCGGACCGGGAAACCCATTAGACCATGTCGGCGGGTCCGGCGCCAAGTCGGCCGTGAAGTATACGGTTCAAAACCTGGGAATATTGTTATAAACTTATATTAATCAAGCGCTTGACACGGCGCTGTCTGCGCACTACGCTCCTCCGGCACGGATTTCCTCGCTCCTGCGCCGATCGCAGGACGTCAATCCGAAACAATAACAATAGCACCACCCCAAGCCTTTTTTCGAAGCGGCCCCGGCCGCTTTCTTTATGGCCGCGTTGCCGGCGAGGCGCCGCGTCCACGGCGCTTCGCGCGTCGGCGTCCGTCCTTGGTATGATCGCGCCCAGGCAGGCGCGTGCGGTCGGGCGAGGATTCAGGCGGATGATCAGGGCGGGGATCGTCGGGGGGACCGGGTACACCGGCGTCGAATTGCTGCGGCTGCTGAGCGCGCACCCGCATGCCGAGGCGGTGCTGGTGACGTCGCGCACCGAGGCGGGGCGGGCGGTGTGCGAGCGTTTTCCCAACCTGCGCGGTCGCGTCGACCTGACCTATACGGCACCCGATCCGGCGGCACTCGCCGACTGCGACGTGGTCTTTTTCGCCACCCCCCACGGTACCGCGATGGAGATGGCGCCCGCGCTGCTGGAGGCGGATGTCCGGGTCATCGACCTGTCCGCCGATTTCCGACTCACGGATCCCGCCGAGTGGGAGCGCTGGTACGGGATGCCGCACACGGCCCCGGACCTGCTGCCGGCGGCGGTCTACGGCCTGCCCGAGCTGTACCGGGAGCGGATCCGCACAGCGCGTCTGGTCGCCAATCCCGGCTGCTACCCGACCGCGGTCGTGCTCGGCCTCCTGCCCCTGCTCGAGTCGGGCGTGGTCGCGCCCGCGGGCGTGATCGCCGACGCCAAGTCCGGGGTGAGCGGCGCCGGGCTCAAGGCGCAGGCGGGACTGCTGCTCGGCGAGACCTCCGACAACTTCAAGGCCTATGCGGTGTCGGGGCATCGTCACCTGCCGGAAATCCGGCAGTGTCTCGCCGCCGTCGCGGGCGCCCCGGTGCCGTTGACGTTCATCCCGCACCTGGTGCCGATGATCCGCGGGATCCATGCGACGCTGTACGCGCGGCTGACCGCGCCGGGCACCGATCTGCAGGCGCTGTTCGAGGCGCGCTACCGCGACGAGCCGTTCGTCGACGTCCTGCCGGCCGGCAGCCACCCGGAGACGCGCAGCGTACGGGGCGGCAACGCCTGTCGGATCGCGGTCCACCGCCCCGCCGGGGAGGACACGGTGGTCGTGCTCGCGGTGATCGACAATCTCGTCAAGGGCGCGGCGGGGCAGGCGGTACAGAACATGAACCTGCTGTTCGGTCTGGACGAAGGCAGCGGACTGGATGCCGTCGCCCTGCTGCCGTAGGCGCCCCCGGTCCATGGACGCCGACCCGACCGATCCCCGCGCGCCGGGAAGGACGGGATTCGGTGACGATCGTGCGCGCTGACGGTGACGGGTAGCGCCGTGCCCAAGGCCCCGAAACCCCTGGTCCTTCGCAAGCGGTCCTCCGGGCGCCTGCGCGCCGTTCTGCTCGTCCTGCTCCTCGCCGTCGTCGCCGCCGGCGGCTGGGCGCTGTTCAGCTACGGGCGCACGCGGGCCGGCTTCGACGCCGCAGCGGCGGCACGGACCCGCGCCGAGATGATGGAACGCATCTTGCAACTAAAGACAGCGAACGATCGGCTCACCGAGCGCCTGGCGCTGGCGCAGCGCTCGCGCCAGATCGACCGTGAGGCCTACGCCCGGGTACGGCGCTTGCTCAAGCGGCTGCAGGACGAGTCGCTGGAGTTGAAGCAGGAACTGGCCTTCTACCGCACGGTGGTGGGGCCGCACCCGGGCGGAGCGGGGTTGCAGGTCCAGAGCCTGCGGCTTCGGCCCGCCGGGCCGGCGCGCACGTACCGCTATGAGCTGATCCTCAGCCGGGTACGCAGCCGCGGGCAGGAGGCCCGGGGCACGGTCCGTCTGGTCGTCGAGGGTACGCAGGGCGGCGTCTCGCGGCGGGTCGACCTGTCGGAATCGGCGGGTGGCGGGGCGCTGAAGTACCGGTTCAAGTACTTCCAGCGCCTGCAGGGGCGGATCCGCCTGCCGGCGGGCTTCCGCCCGGATGCGGTGCGCGTGCGGCTGCAGCCCGCCGGGCGTCGCAGCCGGCCGGTCGAGAGGACCTTTCAGTGGCCGCAAGCGGCCGGGGAGAACGCTCATGTGGGGTAAGAGCAACGGTGCGCGCCGGGCGCGGATCGAGACGCTGGTGGGGCAGCACACCGAGGTGCACGGCAACGTGCGCTTCAGCGGCGGGCTGCATGTCGACGGGACCGTGAAAGGGAACGTGGTCGCCGACCCGGGCGGCGAGGCCGTGCTCACGGTGAGCGAGGCCGGCTGCATCGAGGGCGAGGTGAGAGTGCCGACGGTGATCCTGGACGGGCGCGTGAACGGCGACGTGCACGCCGCCGAACGGGTGGAACTGGCGGCGCACGCGCGCATCACCGGCAACGTCTATTACAACCTCATCGAAATGGCGGTCGGAGCCGCCGTCAACGGCAAGCTCGTGCATCGCAACGGCAACGCCAAGGCGGGCCGCATCGAACCGGAACCGGGCCTCGCCGGCGAGGAGGCGCCCGAGGTGGTCCCGGGCGCGATGCCGCCGGCCCATACTTGACTGATTTTGTCGGAAAAGCCTATAGTGGTCGCAACGTTGGAACGCCGCGCCGGCCGCCCGGGGATGACCCGCAGACGGCGTGGCGCCCGTGCACCGAGAGGTCCTGAGACAATGAGCACTACCGCGACTGAAGTGACGCCGAGCCCGTTGCTGTTCACCGACAGCGCCGCCGGGAAGGTGCGCGAACTCCTGGAACAGGAGGACAATCCGAACCTCAAGCTGCGGGTGTTCATCACCGGCGGCGGATGTTCCGGCTTCCAGTACGGCTTCACCTTCGACGAAAACGTGCAGGAGGGCGACACCGTGGTCGAAAAGGGCGGCGTCACCCTGCTGGTGGATCCGATGAGCTACCAGTATCTGGTCGGTGCCGAGATCGACTACACCGAGGGACTGGAGGGCGCTCAGTTCGTCATCCGCAACCCCAACGCGAGCACCACCTGCGGCTGCGGCTCCTCGTTCTCCGTCTGAGTCCGCCGGGCCCTCCCCCGTCCCGGGTGCCGTCGAGGTTTCCCGACCCTTTCCCGGGCGTCTGGTATCCTGGTGCCACGCTGTTGCGGTCTGCACGCGAGGGACGGCCATGAGCGAATACCTGCCCGGCTTGGAAGGCGTACCGGCGACCAAGTCCAACATCTCCTTTCTCGACGGCAAGCAGGGTGTCCTGACCTACCGCGGTTACCGGATCGCGGAGCTCGCCGAGCACAGCAATTTCGAGGAGACGGCCTTGCTGCTCCTCGACGGCCGGCTGCCCACGGCCGAGGAGCTGGCGCGCTTCGACGAAGACCTGCGCCAGAACCGGCCGGTGAAGTACAACATTCGCGAGATCATGAAGTACCTGCCGCCGACCGGGCATCCGATGGAGATGCTGCAGACGGCGGTGGCCAGCCTCGGCATGTTCTACCCGGGCGACGAGTGCCTCACCGGCAGCGGCCGCTGCGCGGACCTGAACTACGTCCACAACATGTCGGTGAAGATCCTCGCGCGCATGGCGACGCTGGTGGCGATGTGGGAGCACCTGCGCAACGGCTACGATCCGATCCCCCCCCGCTCCGATCTCGGGTACGCGGCGAACTTCCTGTATATGCTCCACGGGCGCGAGCCCGATCCGCTGCACGCGCGCATCCTCGACACCTGTCTGGTCCTGCACGCCGAGCACACGATCAACGCCTCGACCTTCGCGGCGCTCGTGGCGGGCTCCACACTGGCGAGCCCCTATCTCGTCATCGCCGCCGCCATCGGCACCCTGGCCGGACCGCTGCACGGCGGGGCCAACGCACGCGTGATCGAGATGCTCGAGGAGATCGGCGACCCGGATCGCGTGCGCCCGTGGCTCGAACGCCAGCTCAAGGCGAAGGCCAAGATCTGGGGTTTCGGCCACCGCGAGTACAAGGTCAAGGACCCGCGCGCGATCATCCTGCAGCGACTGATGGAGCGGCTGATGGAGCACCGCGGCGGGCGCGTGAGCCGGCTGTTCGAGACCGCGCGCGCCCTCGAGGCCGCGGCCGAGGAGCCGTTGGCGGCCAAGGGCGTGTATCCGAACGTCGACTTCTATTCCGGCATCCTCTACCAGGAGATGGGGATCCCCACGGACCAGTTCACCGCGGTGTTCGCCGTCGCGCGCTGCGCCGGCTGGCTCGCGCACTGGCGCGAGCAGCTCGCGGACAACCGCATCTTCCGCCCGACGCAGGTCTATACCGGCGAGGGCGTCCGCCCCTACGTCCCGCTGGAGAAACGCGGGTAGAGCGTCCCGCCGTCGTGCACGCGCAATGCAGCAAGATGTAGCCGGATAAAGCGCAGCGGAATCCGGGAAGGGAAATTCCTGAGCACCGCGATCCCCGGATTCCGGCCTTCGGCCTGCATCCGATGGGATGGTCTCCTCCCCCTCTACTTCGGCGTCGTGATGCGCCAAGATGGAGTGGATTCTGGGACCATCGGTGAGAGTGAGGAGGAGACCATGGGTGAGCTTAGCGTGATTGG
>JALUXX010000063.1 GCA_027013145.1 Gammaproteobacteria bacterium
GAGGCGGCGCGCTCCCCGCGCCTGCGCCCGCGGCTCGAGGCCCTGCTGCTGCAGTTCGAGTACTCCGATGCGACCGCGCCGGGCATGGGCCCTAACGTCGAGGTCCTGCGCCGCGAGCTCGGGCTGATCTGACCGTCCGCGCGCGCCGGCCTCCCTGGCGCACAGCGCCCTCGCGAAATTCCCCGCCGACCCGCCGGCAGCGGACGGCGGGGCGCCGCGATCAATCCGTGCGGACCTCGATCTTGCGCGGTTGCGCCTCGGGACGCTTGGGCAGCCGCAGGGTGAGCTCGCCGTTTTTGAGCTCGGCGTCGATGTGGTCCGTATCCAATTCCTTGCTCAGCGTGAAGCTGCGCCGGTAACGGGTCGTGCTCACGTCGGCATACGCCGCCTGCATCCCTTCCGGCATCTCGATCGCCACCTCGCCCTCCAGGGTCAGCGAGTCCCCGTCGATCCGGATGTCCAGCCGCTCGCGCGAGACCCCGGGGAGATCGGCCTTCATGGTGATACCGGTGGCGTCCTCGTAGATGTCCACCGCCGGGCGCATCACCACCTCGCTCCCGGCCGGGCGTCGATGCTGGCCGGATGAAGTCTGCTCGATAGCCTTCTCGCCGTTCATCGTCATCGCTCCTCTCGTCGCACGGGTCACTTCACCTCGATCCTGCGCGGCTGCAACTCCTCCTTGCGCTCGACGGTGATACGCAGCACGCCGTCCTTGTAGGCCGCATGCACCTTGTCCGGATCGATGTCCTCCGGCAACGTGATCACGCGCCGGAACCGCCCCCCGAATCGCTCGCGGCGGTAGACGTGCACCTCCTGCGGCGGCTCGGCCGCGCGCTCGCCCGCAACCGTCAGCAGGTTCTGCTCCAGCGAGACGTCGAGGCTCTTCGGGTCCATACCCGCGGCGAACACATAGACGTCGACCTGCTTGGGCGTGGTGCCGACGTTGACCGGGGGATAGGCCCCGAGCGCCGGTGTGCGGATTCCCAACGGACCGGCCCAGTCGGTGAAGAGTGCGTCCATCTCGCGGCGCAGCCGCTCCAACGGCTCGAATAGGTCACTGCTCGAGAAGTAGGCCATGATCGGACCCTCCCCTTTTGCCGATGCGAAAGGGATACGGCAGCCCGAGCGGTGGCACCGCGATCGCCGAGGCCGCCGGCCACCGCCGTCCCGATCCGACATATGGGGCCGCCCCGTCGCGATTCAAGGTGCAGAGGCGGTGGGACCAAGGGCGATAATCGAGAATTGGGCGGGGACGGAGGTGCACACCGGGGAGATATCCGGCGCCGAGCAGCTCGCACACCGACGAGTGCGATCGTCCGCTTCCCCGTCTTCGGTTCCCGTCCCGCGGGGACCGGGCAACCCCGCAGCCGGCTATACTCCCCCCATGCCCGCGCGCCGGATCCTGCACATCGACCTCGACGCCTTCTTCGCCTCGATCGAGCAACGGGATCACCCTGAGTATCGCCGCCGCCCCGTGGTCGTCGGCGCCGAGCCCGGACGGCGCGGCGTCGTGGCCGCCTGCTCCTACGAGGCGCGCCGCTACGGCGTGCACTCCGCCATGCCCATCTCCGAGGCCGTGCGCAGGCTCCCGCCCGAGACGGTGTACCTGCGCCCGCGCATCGACTACTACGCCTGCGTCTCGCGCGAGGCGCTGGCGGCGCTCGGGACGATCTCGCCCCTGGTGGAATCGGCCTCCATCGACGAGGCCTATCTCGACATCTCGGGCCTCGACTCGCTCTTCGGGCCCCCGGAGGCGATCGGGCGCCGGGCCAAGGCGGTCATCCGAGAAGCCGTGGGCCTGAGGGCCTCGGTGGGCATCGGTCCCAACCGCCTGGTGGCGAAGCTCGCCTCCGACTACCGCAAGCCCGACGGGTTGACCGTGGTTCCAAGGGAGCGGGTGCAGGCGTTTCTGGATCCGCTGCCGCTCACCGCCTTGCGCGGCGTCGGCCCTAAGACCGCCCCGCGCCTTCGCCAGATGGGGCTTCGCACCATCGCCGACGTGCGCCAGGTCCCCCTGCTGGAGTTGCGCCGGCGCTTCGGGCACCTGGCCGGCACCCGGATCTATGCCCAGTGCCGCGGGCAGGCCGACGACACCGTCGAGCCCGGCCGGAGGCGCCAATCGATCTCGAAGGAGATCACCTTCGATTCGGACCTCTGCGAGGTCGAGACCCTCCGCGAGACCCTGTACTGGGCCGCACAGGAGGTCGGGGCGCTGGCCCGCCGGGCCGGGCGCCGGGGCGTGAGCCTCACGCTCAAGCTGCGGCTGGCGGATTTCACCACCCACACCCTGACGCGCTCGTTGTCCGTTCCCACGGCCGAGGACCGGACGCTCTTCCGCGAGGCCTGGGGGCTCTACCGCCAAAGCCCCTGGAGCGGGAAACCCCTGCGGCTCATCGGGCTGAGCCTCTCCGGTTGGGACCCTTCGGATGCGCCGTCCGCCCAGCGCGAGCTGTTCCCGGAGGCTGGCCCGGAAGAGGATTCGAAGACGGCAAAGCTCTATCGCGCCCTCGATGCGGTGCGCGAGAAGTTCGGGAAGGACGCGCTGCACTTCGGGGTCCTGCCGGCCGCCCGATCGCAATCTCCAAAGCGATCCTCCTGACAGACTCCCTGGGGTACTTGAGGTTGACGGCCCATGAAGCCGGTCTGCCCCGGCGTCTTCGCCGAGGGTGTCGGCGCCGGCTTCGTCGTCGTCTCACGAGCCAGGACCCGTGGCCTGCACGACGCCCGGGCGGACGCGCCGACCTTCCGCGGTCTCGAATCGGGTCCCGCCATCAGATGGTACACGCGAATCCGCCGTCGCGCAGGCGACAGTGTGCGTATTCCACGCGATTCGGTCACTGGTTCCAGGAGGATTCGGCCGGTGATTCCAGCGTGATTCGACCACCGGTTCCACGGCGATTCGGCCGGAGCGAATAGGCGTATACGAAGTGGTCAAGGCCGGAGTCCGAAGCCGCTGCGCATAGCGGCACCAACGGGATCGCGCATCGCCCGGGCTCTCCTTGCGGCATCGACCGCTCGCGGGGTACTCGTCCCGGCCCCGCCGCAAGGCGGAACCTCCGGCGTCGGACGGCCCGCAGCGGGCGCGCCCGCGAGGGGCGGCCCCGTCGAAGGCGAGAGCCTGCAAGGCGTTTTCACCGCAACGAGACTCTGCCGGCCCGCAGGGGATGCTCCCCGCAGGGGATGCCCCCCCGCAGGGGGGTGAGCTGGACGGCCCGCTGCGGGCGGCCCGGCCCGGGGCCGCCCGAACCGGGCGCGCCGATACCGACCCATCCGGTCGGCGTCGGGTCAATACGGGAGTCTCGGGGGGAACCCGAATACATTCCCGGCACACCGGCGCGGGCGCATACGAGCCGAGCAAAACGGCCGCGCGAGCGGCCGGCTTTGCGAGGCCATGGTCCCGGCTTCAAGGGACGCCGCTGGGATTCGGTTCCGCCGCCGATTTCTCTCTCTCTAATTTTGACCTGCACCTAGTAGCCAGTGGGACCACCTGACCATCCACGGAGGTGCGCTATGTTCGACTGGCTCCACAACTGGCTCTTCGGCGACGACGACACCGCCAACCAAGAGGTAACAGTAAACCCCGCCAACGGGCTGCCGATGACCGGCGGTCTCGATATCGCCGGCAACCCCTTCGGCACCGACTCCTCGCAGCACGATCTCTTCGAGGACGCCGGCGGCACCGGCATCGACACCACCGGGGTCGGCTGGGATTCCACCGCGAGCGGCATCGACTGGGAGTCGAGCTCGATCGGCTGCGATTGGTCGAGCAGCGGCTACGACCCCTTCGATTCCACGTCCAGCTTCTCCTCCGGTATCGACGATTGGTCGAATTCCAGCTCCAGCTTCGACGAGGAGTGGTGAGTCATGACCTGCCCCACGCGCCGCGAGCGGGCATTAGCCCTCGCAAACGCGATTGCCTATCTCGACCAACGACTCAAACGTCGCGGAGCGGAGATCCGGAAATTCCAGCCGAAGGCGAGCGGTGCCGTCCTGCTCGAATCCTACGACTGCGGCAAGAATTGCCTCGGCTGCGCGCACTACCGCTGGGGGCTGTGGATCGCCCACCCCGGCCGCTGGCCCGGGGGCCGGACCGCGTTCCTTTGTCACCGGGTTCGGTATCCGTTGCGCCACCTGCCCCGCCCGGGGCGACGGCGCACCTCGCCGGCGGCGGCCGACGAGGAAGCACCCGGGCGGGTGATACTCCTCCAAGTCCTGATCTCCGAGACCCAGTCCCTGATCCGCACCCGCACCTCACTCGTCCGGGCGCTCGACCGGCTGCGCCGCGCCAACGCGGCCGCCAAGGCCGCCCTGCAGGTAAATACGCCTGGGACCGCACCGCACCGCCCGGTCGGCGCAACCGCCGACGCCAGACCCCCGATCGACCCGCAGGCGCGCCGGTTGGCCGCCGCACTCGACGCCGTGCGGACCCTCGAACGGATCGACCAGAGACTGCTCGCAATCGCCTCAGATCTGCGCAAGACGCCTGCGGCGCGGCGGGGTCGGCTGCAGCTGCGCCAGACCGCCGCAGCCCGCTGGGTGTGGGTCACGCTCGACTATACCCACGGTAGTCGGCTGCGCGTGCCGCATCCGGTGGAGATCACCGACCCCGGCCGCCGGGTGCACGGCGACGAACACGCCCGCGCCCTCGTCCGCAAGGCCCGGCGGCTGCTCGACGCCCGCCGCCGGCTGATCACCACCTTCGCCAATGCGAGCCGGTTGAGCTCCAGAATCGTGGGGCGGTATTGAGGGGGCGAGGCTGACCTATGAATCAAATCATGCAGGGGCCCTCCTTCACGTCGGCACGATCGGCACGGCAATCCGGACCCGCACGGACAACGGGTCCGGATCCGTCCCCTGCCGGGATCGGGGCCACGGGGCTGCGCGAGCGCCCGCTTGCCTGCTCCCCTCCCCGCTCCCGTCCTGTTCGGCCTACCGCGGGCGCGTGCCTTCCGCGTTTGCTCCGTTTGCGCGACGCGCCCGCCTATCTCGGGATGGATCGCAACCGGTTCAACGCGGAGGTCCGCCCATATCTGATCGAAATACCCATCGGTAAACAAGGCGTGGCCTTCGACCGGCTTGATCTGGACGCCTGGGCGGACCACTATAAGGCCTGCAACGGGCGTCCCGCCTCCGGATCAAAAGGAGAGCGACTATGGGACGCAAGAGAAGTCCAGGGCTTCGGAACCGCGGCGGAATCTGGCATATCGAGAAACAGATTCTCGGCCAAACGATTCACGAAAGCACTGGAACGAGCGACCTCGAAACGGCGGAGCTGATCCTGGCCCGGCGTATCGAGGAAGTCAGGCAGGCCAAGATATACGGTGTCCGGCCCAAGCGAACGTTCCGGGAAGCAGCAACCAAGTTCCTGGAAGAAAACATGCACCTCAGGAGCATCGGCGACTGCGCGACGCACCTCAAGCAACTGGACCCGTTCATCGGCCACCTGCCGTTGGAAAACGTGCACGCCGGAAGTCTTCAAGCCTTCATCGAGGCGCGAAGAAACCAGGGCATCAAGACCAAGAGCATCAATCTGGCGCTGAGTGTCGTAAGGCGGATTCTCAACTTGGCGGCAAGACTATGGCGGGACGAGAACGGCCTCACTTGGCTGGAAACGCCGCCATTGATCCAGATGCTTCCGGTCACTGACGCCCGCAAGCCCTACCCGCTTTCGTGGGAGGAGCAACGCAAGCTGTTCCAGGCGCTTCCGGATCATCTGGCTCGCATGTGCCTGTTCAAGGTCAATACGGGCTGCCGGGAACAGGAGGTCTGCCGACTCCGTTGGGAGTGGGAGGTCTCTGTGCCGGAACTGGACACCTCGGTGTTCATCATCCCGGGGGAGGTCGTCAAAAACCGGGAAGACCGCCTGGTGGTGCTGAACCGCATCGCAAGGTCTTTGGTGGAAGAAGCGAGGGGCGAGCACCCCGATTATGTCTTCACCTACAAAGGCCGCCCGGTGGGAAGCATCAACAACAGCTCATGGAAGCGCGTGCGGAAGGCGGTTGGCCTGCCGCAGGTTCGGGTGCACGACCTGAAACACACCTTCGGCCGCCGACTGCGGGCCGCGGGCGTCCCCCTGGAGACGCGGAAGGTGCTGCTGGGTCACCGGAACGGCGACATCACAACCCACTACTCCGCCCCGGAACTGGAGGAACTGATCGAGGCGGCAAACCGGGTTTGTGACGGCAAGTCCGGCAAAAATCCGGCATTGGTTGTGCTGAAGTCGAAGGCGACCTCTTCGTCGCCCGTAACTACTTGAACAATATTACAAAAGTGGCGCGCCCGGAGAGATTCGAACTCCCGACCGCCTGGTTCGTAGCCAGGTA
>JALUXX010000064.1 GCA_027013145.1 Gammaproteobacteria bacterium
CCATTAGACCCCACTGCCGTCTGGCGGCGGGTGTGTGAACACCTGATGACCATGCTGACGGGGGTGAACTGGCTTCGGCCTCCGCCAAATCGCCTGGCAGGGGCAGGGTAATACACGTTTTTAGGTTTATCGAATCAATGCCTGCCCCCCCCCAAACCCGACGGAAACCGAAGGGCGCGCGCACGGATGCGCGCGCTTTGGGGCGCAGGGACCGCGCCGCCCGCGGTATGTCCAGCGCGGGCGCGCCGCAGGCTCAGCCCGCGCTTGGCACCGGCTTGTCCCGCCGGCCGCCGGGCCGGCGGCGGTACCCCGCCGCGGAGTCGGAGCGCTATGCTTGGGGGGGCTGATGCCGCCTCCGGTCCGGACCCAATTTCCCGCCCGCCGAACCGCGCGCGGAGCGCGCTTGCGGCGTTGTGGTCACCACCGCCGCCCATTCGCGCGCGTGCCCGCGCGCGTGCCGGCTCCGGACCTGGTGCCGGCCAGGCGGTACACGCGGCGGATATATACCTCCCGGTTCGGTGTACCGCCCCGCCCAACGCCGCGGGCGGGCAAGCCTGTTTCGCGTCCGGTATAGTGAACTTTTGCTTTGAAATCAGGGTCTTGCAGTTCGGTATAGTGAAATAGCTCGGGCCACAAACGCTTGAAAATAGGTGATTTTTGACGAACGTGCGCGGTGGCCCCTCCGGCACCCCGGATTCTGAAAAACTAAATGGGTGGGGGAATAATTCAGCCCGTGCGCGCGGGCGCGGGCGGCGGTGCGGCCCAGGCCCGGCGGGCCTCTGCCGACTCCGCCGCCGTGGCCCAGGCTGCCAGCGCCCAGCCGCCACCGCTCCATGGATCATGCCCGGCCCGCATGGCGTCTGCCACCTGATCATCGACCCGCAGCCGTTCCGCCCATGCCGCCCCTGCGGCAATGAGCTGGTCGCGAAGCCGGCGCAGCATTTCTACAGCGATGCGCGCGCCCGGCTCGAGCCCAAGGTATCTATGCCACCGGCTGTAGGTAGTCCCGGAACAACCGATCGTCCGGCGTGAACACCGTCCCGCAGCCTTCGCCCGCACGATCGCCCGCTCGACCGCCTCGCGCCGGGTGACCGCGCGGGCAACATCCGCGGCTTGCCGACCGGTCGGCCCGGTCGTGCGCGGCTCGGGCGCATACTCAACCGCGACCCCATACCCGGAGAGTCGCAGCGGATACCCAGTCGCAACAACCACCCGCGCGCCGGTCTCGGCGGCCCGGGCTCGCCCAACAGTCTGAGCGACCGCCCGTGACACTTGCTCAATTTCGATATCTCTGGCTCGAGGGTCGGCCGGCAGCGAAACAGCGCATTTTTGCCGCCGCCCATCGCCCAGATCTACAACCTGTCCGCGCGCGCGAGATGAAAAGCGCGCGCGGGGGATGGGGCGCTCGCCCAGCAGCGCGGACTCTGCGCAGTGCTGCCGGTATACAGATTCTCCCCCGGGCAGCGGAGCGCCGACGATCAGCAGGTCGCGTCCGCGGTGTACGTCAGATCCACGAGTGTCTGGCGCGCCGTGCCACGTCACTGACAACCCGCCCCCCGCCGGGACGTGCTCGACAACAGGTTGATGCACGACTACTGTCGCGGGTCGCTCATCTTCGCCGATTTCGCACCCACGCAAGAGCGCCGCCGCATCTTCAGCCGCTTTACGCGGATCACGCACCGCCGCAGTTCGAGTGCGCCCCCGGGTCGGGAGCACCCGCGCGCTTTGGCGCACCGCGAGATCGATCACCCGCCCACCCGCGCGGCGCACTGCCTCTGCGACTGCCTCCGGTGCGGTCGCATCGAGGATGAGCGCCGTGCGCCCGTCCAGCGCCGCGCGTTGCGCAACCCCCGGTGGCGCGACGATGATCACCGGTGCACCTTGCTCGGTGCGCCCCCACGCCGCAGTACCGGTTTCCAGCGCGCAAAGCAGATCAAGTATGGCGCGCAAGGGCAGGTCTTCAATTGTCCCATCTTGCCGCCATTTGATGCCCTCGGCGACCTCGATTTGCTCGCGCTTAGCGATCCGCCGCGCCGCAGCGAGTCCGGCATCGAGCACGGCGCGGTCGATCTCCGGGTAGTCTCCCTCGCCGGTACCGAGGATCGATGCGACCGCCGCCAGGGCGGCGCGCACTTCCGGGATACCGTCGGGCATCGCGCCGCCGGTCTGCGCCGCGTCCGAATCGATCCTAGCTAGCCAGTGGTGAACGTCGTCATGGCTGACCGCATCCGGGTCCTCGCTCATCGGCGCATCATCGAGGATCAGCGCGCGCGCCTGCCCCTCCCGACTCTGCATTTCGGGGGTCACCGCGCGATAGTCCGCGACTATCACCGCAGCTTGCATCGCGGCGTCGGGCTGATCGAGATAGGTGCACGGGGACGCGGCGTGCAGATCCCGCGCCCGCTGCGCGGCTTCGTCATCTCCGCATCCCCATTGTCGGGCCAGCACATCGATTGCCCGGTCTCGACGCATGACCGGAGACAACCGCCCTCGGCCCTGCGGCACCGACGCACGATCAGGCGCGCGCATGATTTCGTCCTCAGCGCGAACAAGCGCACGGGCGAGGCCGTGCTGGCAGCGCAAGCATTTGCTGGGCGCGACAAAGTGCCGTGCCGCGCCGATCTCCGCCGCCGTATCGGCGGCAGGGCACGCCCACGCCGTATCGCGTGCGCGTCCGGTCCAAGCGTGCACGTCATGAGCCGGCACGCCCGCGCGGATCAGGGCGTCTGTCCACGCGTCCCGCTGCTGCCGGCTGTGCACCGCGACAAGATAGGACGCGCCCCCGCGCACTCCCTCCGCGACTGCCTGCACTGATGCGTGAGTCTTTCCGGTCCCGGTCGAGGCCCGAATCAGGGTCGGACCACCGCGCCCGAGTGCCGCGGCGATCTCCACACCCAACCGCTCGCGGGCCTCCTGGAGCGGCAGGCCAGGCACTTCGCGTGCCTCGCCCTCGATGGGCCAGCGAGAGGCGGGAGGCGTCCACCCATACTCGACAGCGAGATGCCACAAAGTGCCTGCGGTGATGCTTGCGGCATCACCCCGACGGGCGCCGAACGTGCGCCAGCGGGACGTGTACGTCCGCTCGTGGTGGCGGTGCGCATGGTCCTGCTGCCGTGCGCCCGCCCCCCATGCCTGCCAAGCAGCGAGACCCGCTTCTCCAGGGTCGGCGGCATGCAGGGCCATGCCGACCGATACCCAAGTCTCATAACTGCAGTCGGGGTCGATGTGGGCGAGGGCCTCGGCGACCCAGCGGGGCAACCCGTTGGCTTCAACGCGCCGGAGTTTTCCGCCACCCTGCGCCACCCGCGGGGTGCGCCGGGCGGCCGCACGCGCGGCATCGATGCACTCGGCCAGGTGGGCGATGATGCCCTGCGCTTCCGGGATACCGCCGGGAACCACCGCACGGCCCGTGATCGTCACATACCGGCCCCGCGAGTACATCTCGATCCCACCACCGGACATACCGCCGCGCCCATCAGGAAGCGCCCCCCGCACGAGCGCCCGCAGGCCGGTGCCGGAGGGGGATACCTCTATATATATACGCTGGGCACGGGCTTGCTCGACGAGCCAGCGGGCCTCCGCCGTCGCGGGCGCGCCGGATGCGTCGAGGCAGTGATCGAGGTCGAGCGCGACGACGCCAGGGAGTGCATCACATGCAACACCGACCCCGGTATATCCCCCGCGCCGGGCGGCCTGGGCGGCGGTCTGGTAGTCGGCCAGCCGTGCGAGGTCGCCGGGGGAGCCGAGGTCGCCGGACCGGCGCGCGCCGCCGCAGTAGTATGGGACTTTGGCGATCTTGCCCCCACGCGGCTCGGCGCGCCAGACGAGCCAGCAGGGCGCGTCTGTGATCTCGGGGATCGGGCAAGCGTGTGGGACGGCCTGCTTGTACGTCGACGCTTGATCTGGTATACTATTCATCACTCGGCCTTTCGATCTGTGTCTCATCACTCGGTACTGATCGATCTGTGTCCGGGTCGCCAGCGTCAACTGGCGGTAGTGGTAGCTGAATCAACCCCCGGGTTTTACCCCGGGGGTTTTCTTTCACGCCGACGCTTTCTGTAGCACGAGCCGCAGCTCGAGCGCCGCCGCCAGTCGAGTCAACGTCGCGATAGTCGCTGGCGCGCCGTGCTCGATCGACCTGATGGTCGCTTCTGTCACGCCGGCCTCGCGTGCGAGCCTGCGGCGCGACCAGCCGCGCCCCCCACGCTCGGCGTGGATCTGCGCTCCGAGTGCCATCACCTGCACCTGCTCGTTCATCTCAGCCCTCCTTCCTGTCGGTATCACTCAATGTTACCACACGTTATCGGACCTGCCACCAGAAATCTTTAACCGTATCAACAACTTGTCTGGTATACCAGACACCAAAAAACGCGCATTTACCGAAAATCGCTAGGGGAAACCGCCGCGAGTTAAAGTGGAGTGTTAAGATTGAAAGACCGCGTATGAATTTTTTGTAGGCACATTGCCTACATGTGCGTAGGCAATCGGGGAAGTCCTATGTAGGATTTTGTCGCACCGGTTCACCTAACCCCGTAGTGTATCTAGATATTTTGCCCACCGATCCATCATCTCCCGGCGCTTTCCCAGGAATTTCGTGCGGTTATAAGCGCGCCCCAGCATGTCCGGCACGCGGTGAGCCAACTGATGCTCGATGACGGCGGGGTCATAACCCAACACCTCGTGCAACAGCGTCCGGGCGGTCGCCCGCCACCCGTGCATGGTGTGCTCGGTGCGGGTGTCGATCCCCAGGCGACGCAGGGCGGCACCAAGGGCCATGTCGCTGATCGGCCGATTCCCGCGCAGCCCGAGGAACACCCACCCCTGGTGCCCCGTCAGCGGGCGCAGTTCTTCGAGGATTGCCACCACCGGATCGGCCAAGGGCACCAGGTGCTCGGTGCGCGTTTTGGTGACGGTGTAGCGCCACTCGCGCGCCTCGATGTCCACGTCCGCCCAGCGCATGTGACGCAGTTCCCCCGGGCGGACGAACACATACGGGGCGATCCGCAGCGCGGCGCGCACCGTGGGCTCGCCGGTGTGCTCCTCGATCATGCGCAGGATCTCGCCCACGCGCTTTGGGTTGGTCACGGCGGGGTAGTGGTGGCCGACTACGGGTGTGAGCACCCCGCGCAAGTCCGCCGTTGCATCGCGGCCCGCTTGGCCGGTGGCCACGGCATACCTCATTACTTGGCCGATATAGGAGAGCAACCGGTGCGCGATCTCTCCTGTCCCCTGGCCCTCGCATCGGCGCACTACGCTCAACACTTCGGGCGGCTCGATTTCGCGGATGGGCCGGGACCCAATGTAGGGATAGACGTGTCGGTTCAGCCGCTCAATCACCTTGCCCTTGGTCCGCGCGGCCCAGACCACCTCCCGGCGTGCAATCCATTCCGCAGCCACGGCCCGAAAGGTCCCGGGCCCATCCTCCAGGCCCGCTGAGGTCCGCGCGGTCTTGCGGACCGCTGATGGGTCCACCCCCCGTTTGATCATTGCCCGGGCATCGTCTCGCCTCTGGCGGGCCTCGGCTAGCCCCACCTCCGGAAAAGTGCCCAACGAGAGCATGCGCTCCTTCCCGCCGATCCGGTATCGGAGGCGCCACCACCGGCCGCCGTTGGGCGTGATAAGCAGCGTGAGCCCTTTTCCATCCGTGAGCTTGTATGACCGGTCTTGGGGCTGCGCCCGCCGTATCTCTGCGAGCGTTAAAGGCATGTGGGTAACTCTCCGTCCGCTATACCAGTTACCCGTATTGTTACCCGCACGTGCCGCGAGAACAAGCGATATTGCGTGCGATGCAACGCCCGCCGCGAACCGAAAAAAAACCCGCTATTCGCGGGCTTAGTTGGATTTTCGGGTGTTCGTGACACCCACCGATTTTATGTAGTGGTGCCGACGGCCGGACTCGAACCGGCACGGCTTGCGCCACCGCCCCCTCAAGACGGCGTGTCTACCAGTTCCACCACGTCGGCGATGATGCCGCGGCCGGGGACCGGCGGCGGCCCGCTACTTGCTCCCCTTCGATGTCGGCCCCGGCGCGGATACGGGCGCCTTGCCCGCGGGCTTCGCGGGGGCGGTTGCGGCCTTGGGTGCGCCCGGTGCCGCGGGCGGCAGGTCCGAGGGCGCCGCCGTCTTGGCCGGGACCGCAGGCACGGTCTTTGCCGGCACCGGCGGGAGGTTCTGCTCGGCGATGCTCTTGCGCTCGATCTTCTGACCGGAGAGGTAGGCCAGCGTCAGACTGGTGATGAAGAAGAACGTCGCCAGCACCGCGGTCGTGCGCGAGAGGAACGAGGCCGAGCCGCGCGAACCGAACACCGTGCCCGAGGCGCCCGCTCCGAACGCGGCGCCGGCGTCCGCACCTTTACCGTGCTGCAACAGGATGAGCACGACGAGTACGATCGCCAGCAGGAAATGGATGCCCAACAGGATGGCGTGCATGAGTCGCCGTCAAACCATATCGATCAGTGAGCCATCGGGATCGCGCACGCGCCGCGGGTCCGCGGCTCAGTCCGCGGCCCGGCAGATGGCGAGAAACTCATCGGCCTTCAGGGAGGCCCCGCCGATGAGGCCGCCGTCGATGTCCTCCATGGCGAACAGCTCGGCGGCGTTGGCCGCCTTCACGCTGCCCCCGTAGAGGATCCGGGTGCGCCCGGCGATTGTACCATCGTGCGCCCCGATGCGCGCGCGGATGAAGGCGTGGACCTCCTGGGCCTGCTCCGGGCTCGCGGTGCGGCCGGTGCCGATCGCCCAGACCGGTTCGTAGGCGACGACCGCGCCGTCGAGTCCCTCGACCCCCGCGGCCCCGAGGACGGCGTCGAGCTGGCGGCCGACGACCTGTTCGGTGATTCCGCCCTCGCGTTCCTCCAGCAGTTCGCCCACGCACAGGATCGGCGTCAGCCCGGCGCGGCGCGCGGCGAGGAACTTGGCCGCGACGACGGCGTCGTCCTCGCCGTAGAGGCTGCGCCGCTCGGAGTGGCCGACGATGGCGTAGCGGCAGCCCAGCTCCGCCAGCATCGGGCCGGAAACCTCTCCGGTGAACGCGCCCTCGTCGCGGTCGCAGACGTCCTGGGAACCCCAGGCGACGGGCGAGCCGTCGAGGACCGAGGCGACCTTCGGGATGTGGACGAAGGTCGGGCAGACGGCGACTTCGGCCCCGCCGTCGGCCGGGGTGCCCGCGCGCACCGCCTGCGCCAGGCGCTCGACACCCGCGAGCGTCCCGTTGAGCTTCCAGTTTCCCGCCACCAGCTTGCGCCGCATCCCCCGCTCCCTATTGGATCCCCATCGCACCGAAAAAAGCGGGCGCCAGCTTAGCGGGCGGGCCCCCGAAAATCAAACGCCCGCGCCGGATCAGGCGGCTCCGAGTGCGGTCTCGACCACCCCGGCCAGCTCGCGCGCCAGGCGCTCGACCTCGCCGGCATCGGAACCCTCGACCATCACCCGGATCAGGGGCTCGGTGCCGGAGGGGCGCAACAGCACGCGCCCGCGCCCGTCGAGCCGGGCCTCGGCGGCGCGCACCGCCTCCCCGACCCGGGCCGGCACTTCGGGCGGTCCGCCGTTGCGCGCCACGCGCACGTTGATCATGCACTGCGGGTATTTGGTCATGCCGGCACGCAGATCGCGCAGCGCCCGCCCGGTCTCGCGCATCGCCCACAGGACCTGGAGCGCGGTGACGATCCCGTCGCCGCTGCGCGAGCGGTCGAGGCAGATGATGTGCCCCGAGGACTCCCCGCCCAGCGTCCAGCCGCGTTCGAGCAGCATCTCCATGATGTAGCGGTCACCCACCGGCGTGCGATGGAAGTCGATCTCGCAGGCGCGCAGCGCATGCTCCAGGCCGAGGTTGCTCATCACCGTGCCGACCACGGCCCCGCCGAGCATGCCGCGCTCCTTACGGAAGCGCGCCAGGATGTAGAGCAGCTCGTCGCCGTCCACGAGGTCGCCCTCGGCGTCCACCAGGATCGCGCGGTCGCCGTCGCCGTCGAGGGCGATGCCCAGGTCCGCGCCGTGCTCGCGCACCGCCGCCTGCAGCGCGGCCGGGTCGGTGGAACCGCAACCGGCATTGATGTTGATCCCGTCGGGCTCTACGCCGATCTCCACGACCTCGGCGCCGAGTTCGTCGAACACGCTCGGGGCGACGTGGTAGCTCGCGCCGTTGGCACAGTCGACGACCAGCTTCAGGCCGCGCAGGTCCACGCTGTGCGGAATGGTGCTCTTGCAGAACTCGATGTAGCGTCCGGCGGCGTCGGCAACCCGCTCCGCTTTGCCGAGGCGGGCGGGATCGACGGTCTCGAGGTCCTCGTCCAGCGCGGCCTCGATCCGCGCCTCCAGCTCGTCCGGCAGCTTGTTGCCGTCGGCCCCGAAGAACTTGATCCCGTTGTCGTAGTAGGGGTTGTGCGAGGCGCTGACGACGATCCCGGCGCAGGCGTGCAGCGTACGCGTGAGGTAGGCGATGCCCGGCGTGGGCATCGGTCCGGTGAGGAGGACGTCGCAGCCGGCCGCCGACAACCCCGCCTCCAGCGCCGACTCGAACATGTAGCCCGAGATCCGGGTATCCTTTCCAATCAGCACCTTGCCGCCGCACTCCGGCGCCAGCACGCGGCCCACGGCCCATCCCAGCTTGAGCACGAACTCCGCAGTCGCCGGGTACTGCCCCACGCGACCGCGGATCCCGTCGGTCCCGAAATAGCGCTTCACGCCTTTTGCCATCCCGCCCTCCCCGTCACCGGGCCGCCCGGGTCCGGCCCGGCGATCCGATTGGCACGAAGATTATAGGGGCTCCGCGCCCCCGCCGCCGCCCGCCGGCGGCACCCCCGCCGCGCGCACCGCCGCCGCCCAACGCACGGCGTCCACCGTGGCGGCCACATCGTGGCTGCGCACGAGCGCCGCCCCCTGCCAGACCGCCAGGGCGGCGGCGGCGAGGCCGCCGGCCAGACGCTCCCCGACCGGCCGCCCGAGGACCTCGCCGAAGACCGATTTGCGCGACAGACCCACCAACACCGGCCGTCCCAGCGCCCGCAACGCGTCCAGGTGGCGCAACAGCAGGAGGTTGTGTGCCGCCGTCTTGCCGAAGCCGAAACCCGGATCGACGAGGATCCGCGCCTCCGGGATACCCGCCGCGACACAGGCGGCCAGCCGTTGCGCCAGGAAATCCCGGACCTCCGCGACCACGTCCCCGTAGCGCGGCGCCGCCTGCATCGTGCCGGGCTCGCCCTGCATGTGCATCAGGCAGACCGGCACCCCCAGCTCGGCGGCCGCCCCCAGGGCCCCCGGCAGGCGCAGGGCGCGCACGTCGTTGATCAGCCCGGCGCCGGCGCCGACCGCCGCGCGCATCACCTCCGGCTTGCCCGTATCCACGGAGATCGGCAGGGGGAGGCGGGAACTCAAGGCCTCGACGACCGGGAGCAGCCGCGCGATCTCCTCGGCCGCGCTCACCGGCGCCGCCCCGGGACGGGTGGATTCGGCGCCGACATCGATCACCGCGGCCCCCTCGGCGGCCATCGCCTCGGCGCGGGCGAGCGCGGCGGCGGGCGCCAGGTAGCGCCCGCCGTCGGAGAACGAATCGGGAGTGACATTGAGGACCCCCATGACCCGGGGCGTCCCGAGGTCCAGGGGGCGGCCGGCACAGTCGAGGATCATCAGGGAACCGTTCGCACCTCGTCCCGGCGAGGCGGGCCCGAAACGGCGCCGCCGCCCAGACGGGCGGCGGCGTGCGGGTCCGCGGACTGCCTCAGTGCTGCTGGGCGGGACCGCCGATCTTCCCGTCCGGCCGCGGCTCCGCCGCCGGCGGGGACGCCGTCGCCGGAGCGCCCGTCTTCGGTTCGGAGTCGTCCCAGTCCGCCGGCGGCCGCGGCGGGCGCCCGGCCATGATGTCGTCGATCTGCGACGAGTCGATGGTCTCGTACTTGATCAGCGCCGCGGCCATGGCGTGGAGCTTGTCCATGTTGTCCTTGAGGATCTGCTCGGCGCGCCGGTAGTTGCGGTCGATGACCGCGCGGATCTCCTCGTCGATGGCGTGCGCGGTCTCGTCCGAGACCTGCTTGTGCTTGGCCACCGAATGGCCGAGGAAGACCTCGCCCTCCTCCTCGCTGTAGGTCAGCGGCCCGAGCTTCTCGGACAGGCCCCACTTGGTGACCATGCCGCGCGCGATCTCGGTGGCGCGCTGGATGTCGTTCTGCGCCCCGGTGGTGACGAAATCCGGCCCGAAGATCAGCTCCTCGGCGATGCGCCCGCCGAACAGGCTCGAGATCTGGCTCTCCAGGCGCCGGCGGCTGAAGCTGTAGCGGTCGCTCTCGGGCAGGAACAGCGTCACGCCGAGCGCGCGCCCGCGCGGGATGATGCTCACCTTGTGGATCGGGTCGTGATCCGGGACCATGCGCCCGACGATCGCGTGCCCGGACTCGTGATAGGCGGTGAGCTTCTTCTCCTCGTCGCTCATCACCATCGAGCGCCGCTCCGAGCCCATCAGGATCTTGTCCTTGGCCTTCTCGAAGTCGAGCATCTCCACGGTGCGCTTGTTGGCGCGCGCGGCGAACAGGGCCGCCTCGTTGACCAGGTTGGCGAGATCCGCGCCCGAGAAGCCCGGGGTCCCACGCGCGATGATCGACGCGTTGACGTTGTCGGAGATGGGTACCTTGCGCATGTGGACCTTGAGGATCTGCTCGCGTCCGCGCACGTCGGGCAGCGGCACCACCACCTGGCGGTCGAAGCGCCCCGGGCGCAACAGCGCCGGGTCGAGCACGTCGGGGCGGTTGGTGGCGGCAATGACGATGACGCCTTCGTTGCCCTCGAAACCGTCCATCTCGACGAGGAGCTGATTGAGGGTCTGCTCGCGCTCGTCGTGCCCGCCACCGAGCCCGGCCCCGCGGTGACGGCCCACGGCGTCGATCTCGTCGATGAAGATGATGCACGGGGCGTGCTTCTTCGCCTGCTCGAACATGTCGCGCACGCGCGAGGCGCCCACGCCCACGAACATCTCGACGAAGTCCGAACCGGAGATGGTGAAGAACGGCACCTTGGCCTCGCCGGCGATGGCCTTGGCGAGCAGCGTCTTGCCGGTGCCGGGCGAGCCGACCATGAGCACGCCGCGCGGGATCTTCCCGCCGAGGCGCTGGAACTTGGAGGGGTCGCGCAGGAACTCCACGAGTTCCACCACCTCCTCCTTGGCCTCCTCGACGCCGGCGACGTCGGCGAAGGTGACCTTGACCTGATCCTCGCCGAGCATGCGCGCGCGGCTCTTGCCGAAGGAGAGCGCCCCGCGGCCGCCGCCCCCGCCCTGCATCTGGCGCATGAAGAAGATCCACACGCCGATCAGCAGCAGCATCGGGAACCAGGAGATGAAGATCTGCATCAGCAGCGACTGCTGCTCAGGCGGCTGCGCCTGGATCTGCACGCCGTTCTTGAGCAGGTCGCCGACCATCGAGCGGTTGTCGGTCTCGGGGCTGTAGGTGGTGAACTTGTCCCCGGAGGAGAGGACGCCGCGGATGGTGCGCCCGTCGATGACCACCCGCGTCACCTGGCCGTTGTTGACGTCGTGCAGGAACTGCGAGTAGGGAACCTGCTGGGTGGGCGTGGTCCGCGGTCCGAAGTTGTTGAATACGGACATCAGGACGATCGCGATGATCACCCAGAGAATCAGATTCTTGGCCATGTCGTTCAAAACGCCCACCTCCGCTGCGGCGCCCGGGGCCGCGGCAACGCCGTGGCCCGCAGGACCCTGTATGGCACCATACTATACCTTCCGACCCCGGGCCAGGAGGTAGACCTCGGCGCTGCGCGCGCGCGAGGCCTTCGGCTTGCGCACCGCCACCCGCTCGAAGCCCGCACGCAACGCCTTAAGCAGGGGATCGAAACCCGCGCCCTGGAACACCTTGACCAGCAGGTCGCCGCCCGGGCACAGGATCTCGTCGGCCAAATCCACCGCCAGTTCCGCCAGATACGCGCCACGGGGCTGGTCGACGCTGCGCATACCGGTGATATTGGGGGCCATATCCGACATTACAAGGTCGACGCAGCGCCCCGCGAGGCACCCGCGCAGGGCCTCCAGCGGTCCGGGTTCGCGGAAATCGCCGCGGATGAAATCCACCCCCGGCAGCGGGGCCATCTCCAGCAGGTCGAGGGCGATGACGCGTCCACCCGGGGCGACCGCGGCCGCGGCGACCTGCGACCAGCCCCCCGGTGCGGCGCCCAGGTCGACCACCACCCGGCCCGGTCGCAGGATGCGTTCGCGCGCCTGGATCTCCTGCAGCTTGTATGCCGCACGCGAACGGAAGCCCTCCCGGCGGGCGCGCTGGACATAGGGATCCTCATGGTGTTCCCGGAGCCAGCGCCGGCTGCTGGGGGTGCGCGCCATGGGAGGCCCCGGCTCAGGCCGCCCCGCCGGACGACGGCGCGCCCGCGGCCCGTCGCGCCTCGCGGCGCAGGATGCGGCGCGTGCGCACCAGCAGCCACGCCGCGGACACCGCCCCGTAGCCGCCGAGCAGCGCCAGTTGCGGGCCGAGTCCGGTGAGGAGCCGGTCGTGCACCGCGAGCAGGAGCAGTCCGACGAGAAGAATGACCCCGAGTTCGAGTTTCACGCCGTTGAACGGACTGGGCGCGATGCGGAATCCGCCGCCCGCGCGTGCTATTCTCTGCGTCGATCGCCTGGCCATCGTTTCCGGATCTCCCGTCGTGACCGAACTCACCGCAAGACAGCGGCATGCCCTGCGCGCCCGCGCCCACGGCCTGAAGCCGCTCGTCATCGTCGGCGAGGGCGGCGCCGCCGACGGCGTGATCCGCGAGATCGACCGCTGCCTCGCACATCACCAGCTCGTCAAGGTGCGGGTCAACGCCGCCGACCGCGCGCAGCGCGAGGGCCTGATCGAGCGCATCCGCGCGGCCACCCGCGCCGAACTCGTCGCGCGCGTCGGCCACGTCGCGACCCTCTACCGGGCGAATCCCGAGCGCCCGCCGATCCTGAAAGAGTAACCCGGAATCGATCCGGTACCGACTCCCGGCGCCGGCGTTCATGGTCGGGGTCAGAGTCGGCGCCCGTCCGCCACCCGCCGAACCCCGACACCCTCCGCCGGACGCCGACTCCGACCCCGCGCCGCGTCTTACCCCGGGGTCGGAGTCAGCGCCCGCGGGAGACGGTCGCGGGTCACCGCCGCCAGCGGATGGGCGGTGACTCCGACCCCCGGCCGCCACACGCCAAAAGGGCCTTGTCCACCGCACCCGACCGGGGTCAGAGTCGGCGTCCGTCCGCCGCCCGCCGAGCCCCGACACCCTCCGCCGGACGCCGACTCCGACCCCCCGCCGCGTCTTACCCCGGGGTCGGAGTCAGCGCCCGCGGGAGACGGTCGCGGGTCACCGCCGCCAGCGGATGGGCGGTGACTCCGACCCCCGCCCGCCGTGCCCTGCCCAGCCCCGCAGTCGGTTCCGGGACCGTTCAGTCTTTCGGCGGCATGTACTCGCTGCGCTCGTGATCCGGACGCGGCGGGCTTTTCACACCCGCCGCCTCGAGGGCTTCCGCCAGGGCCGTACCCTCCTTCCCGGCGTCGGCACCGAGGGTGCGCAGGCTATGCAATGTCCAGACCGCCTCATCCGCGCTCAGGATCACCGTAACCTGGGTGCCGTCCTGTGTCTCCACGTGCATAAAGAACCTCCTTCTGCGTCCGGGCCAACGCCTGAGTCGGCGCCGCATCCCGCGGTCGGAATCAGCGCCCGCGGGAAACGGTCGCGGATCACCGCCGCCGCGGATAGGCGGTGACTCCGACCCCTCGCGCCACACCCCTAGGGCCACCCGTTCTCAGGCGCTCGGATGACGTATCCCCGGCGCCCACGCATTGCGCGGCTGGCGAAAATCGTTCCGCGCCTCGTAACGTGCCTCGCGAAGAATACTCGACAGGGCCAGTGCCGCCGACGAAGCCTCCTCCGCGTGCTTGATCACGGCTTCGGCCAGCCGGTCCCCTTCGTCGATCTCAAACGAAAGCCGCAGTCGTCCATCGGGAAGTCTTTCCACGTGCATCGGCGTCCTCCATATGTCCGGTGCGGCGGATTCGATACGCGCCCCGCCGCAGACGCGACCACCGCAGTATAGAAAAGCGAGGCCGCGGCTGCAGATTGACCCGACGGAGACCAGCGGAATCGCGCACCGAAACGGACGAGCGAAAATCGACCCGCGGCCAGAGCCGGCGCCTGCAAAAAACCGCCGCGCCGGATCCCGGGGTCGGAGTCAGCGCCCGCGGGAAACGGTCGCGGGTCACCGCCGCCGCGCACGGGCGGTGACTCCGACCCCCGACCGCCATACGCCAAAAACGGCCTTGTCCACCGACCCGACCGGGGTCAGAGTCGGCGCCCGTCGGCCGACCGCCGGACCCGAACACCCTCCTCCGGACGCCGACTCCGACCCCCCGCCGCATCGGACTCCAGCCCCCGCCCGCCGCACACCGAAAAGGGTCGCCTCCACCGCACCGGACCGCCGTCAGTCGTCGCGCGGAGCGGGGTGCAGACGGATCTCCTCGCTGGGGCGCAGGGTGACGTAGGCGCGCGGGACCGGGCGCACACCCGGGGCGGTGGCCATGCGCAGGCGGCGCGCGCTGAGCGCCAGGGCGAGTTGCATCTCCATCATGGCGAAGGCCTCGCCGACGCAGCGGCGCGGTCCTCCGCCGAAAGGGAAATAGGCGTAACGCGGGCGCGCACGTACGGCCTCGGGCGCGAAGCGCTCCGGGCGGAACTCCTCCGGGGACTCCCAGTAACGCGGGTGCCGATGGGTGACGTAGGGGCTGATCAGGACCGTGGTCCCGGCGCGCAGGCGCAACCCGTCGAGGGAGTCGTCCTCGCGCGCGGTGCGCGCCAGGAACCACGCCGGCGGGTAAAGGCGCATCGTCTCCTCCAGGACCATCCGCGCCGTCGTCAGGCGCGGGAGGTCATCGAACTCCGGCGCGCGCGAACCGAGGACCGCGCGCGCCTCCAGGGCCACGCGGCGCGCCCAGTCCGGGTGGCGCGCGAGCCGGTACCACGCCCAGGCCAGGACGTTGGCGCTGGTCTCGTGCCCGGCGAGGAGCAGGGTGAGCACCTCGTCGCGCAGCTCGCGATCCTCCATCCCCGCGCCGCTCTCCTCATCGCGCGCCTCGAGCAGCAGCCCGAGCAGCACGCCCCGCGACGCCCCGCCCGCGCGCCCCGCGCGGATGAGCCGGTAGACGATGTCGTCGAGTACCGCGCAGGACGCGCGGAAGCGGCGGTTGGCAGGGGTGGGCAGGCGGGTGCCGAGATCGGTCAGGGACCACAGACGACGGTTGAGGGCGGCCTGGAGCTGCGCCACCGCCCCGCGCAGCGCCCGGAACTCCTCGTCCCCGATCCCGGCGCCGAAAAAGGCGCGCAACGCGATCTCCAGGGTCAGCGCCGTACTCTCGCGCGAGACCTCGAGCGCCGCGCCGCGCCCGGCGAGCGCGCCCCAGGCGCGTACCCGCGCCTCGATCACCTCGGCGACGCCGGTGCACAGCTCGGCAAGGCGCGCGCGCTGAAACGCGGGCTGCACGAGCCGGCGCTGGCGGCGCCAGAACGCGCCCTCGCTCGTCACCAGCCCGTAGCCGAGGACCGGCACGAGCTTGTCGTAGAAGGCCGCCTTGCCGTAGCGGCCCTCGGTCTCGTGCAGGATCCGGTGGATCCACTCGGGCCGGTTGATCAGCACGACCCGGCGCGGGCCGAGCCGCAGCGTCACGGCGTCGCCGTAGCGCGCGGCCGCCCCGGTCAGGAAGGCCAGCGGATCGCGGCGCAGGCGCGGCAACACCCCGAGCAGCGGCCAGCCGGCCGGCCCGGGGGCGCGCGGACCCGGGACCGGCGCCGGTTCAGCCGCCACCGCCCCGTACCCGCCGGCGCGCGGATTCAGACGTAGCGCACCTCGACGATCTCGAATTCCTTCGCACCGCTCGGGGTCTGCACGACAACGACGTCGCCCTCCTCGTGGCCGATCATGGCCCGCGCGATAGGGGAAGTCACCGAGATCATCCCCGCCTGGATGTCGGCCTCGTCCTCGCCGACGATCTGGTAGGTAACCTCCGTCTCACTGCCCGTCTCGAGCAACGAGACGGTGGCGCCGAAGACGACCTTGCCGTTGGCGTTGACGGTCGACAGATCGATGATCTGTGCGTGCGCCAGCTTGGCCTCGATATCGGCGATGCGCCCCTCGATGAAGCTCTGCTGCTCGCGTGCGGCGTGGTACTCGGCGTTCTCCTTGAGATCGCCGTGGGCGCGCGCCTCGCTGATCGCGCGGATCACCTGCGGGCGATCCACGCTCTTGAGCCGCTGGAGTTCCTCACGCAGCCGCTGTGCGCCGCGCACCGTCAGGGGGACCTTCTTCATAGGCTCACCTCCCGGTGTAGATCCTGCAACCGGTTGACGTTTTGCGCATCGAGATAGCCGAGCGCCAGGCAGGTCGCCCGCGCGCCGGCGAGCGTGGTGGTGTAGCTCACCTTGTGGTTCAGAGCCTCGCGCCGGATCTCGTAGGAGTCCGCGATCGCCTGCTTGCCCTCGGTGGTATTGACGATCAGACCGATCTCGTCGTTCTTGATCATGTCCACGATGTGCGGGCGGCCCTCGGTGACCTTGTTCACCCGCACGCACGGCACTCCCGCCTGTTCCAGCACGGCGGCCGTCCCGCGCGTGGCGAGGACCTCCAGTCCGCGCGCGACCAGGGCCCGGCCGAGTTCGGCGGCACCCGGCTTATCAGCGTCGCGCACGCTCAGAAAGACGCGCCCGCTGCGCGGCAGGTCCCCCCCGGCGGCGAGCTGGGCCTTGGCGAACGCCTCGCCGAAGCTCTCGCCCACCCCCATGACCTCGCCGGTGGACTTCATCTCGGGGCCCAGCAGCGGATCGACGCCGGGGAACTTGATGAACGGGAACACCGCTTCCTTGACCGAGAAGAACCGCGGCACGACCTCCCCGCCCACCCCCTGCGCGTCGAGTCCGCGCCCGCTCATGCAGCGGGCGGCGATCTTCGCCAGGGGCAGCCCGGTCGCCTTGGACACGAAGGGCACGGTGCGCGAGGCGCGCGGATTGACCTCGAGGACATAGATCGTTCCGTCCTGGATCGCGAACTGGGTGTTCATCAGGCCCACGACGTTGAGCGCGCGCGCGAGTTCCGCCACCTGCTCGCGCATCCGTTGCTGCACATCCGCGTCGAGCGAATACGGCGGGATCGAGCAGGCCGAGTCGCCGGAATGAATGCCGGCCTGTTCGATATGCTCCATGATGCCGCCGATGAGCACCCGCTGCCCATCACATACGGCGTCCACGTCGACCTCCACCGCGTCGGACAGGAAGCGATCGAGGAGCACCGGGCACTCGCGGGAGACCTGGACCGCCTCGCGCATGTAGCGGCGCAGGTCCTCTTCATTATAGACGATCTCCATCGCCCGCCCGCCCAGGACGTAGGAAGGCCGCACCACCAGCGGGTAGCCGATCTCGCCGGCGAGGCGCGCGGCATCCTCGACGCTGCGCGCCGTGCGGTTGGGCGGCTGGCGCAGCCCCAGGCGCTCGATCATGCCCTGAAACCGCTCGCGGTCCTCGGCGAGGTCGATCGAATCGGGCGAGGTGCCGATGATCGGCGCGCCGTTGGCCTCGAGGGCGCGCGCGAGCTGCAGCGGCGTCTGGCCGCCGTATTGGACGATCACACCCTCGGGGCGCTCCTTGTCGATGATCTCGAGCACATCCTCGAGCGTCAGCGGTTCGAAGTAGAGCCGGTCCGAGGTATCGTAGTCGGTCGAGACGGTCTCGGGATTGCAGTTGACCATGATGGTCTCGTAGCCGTCTTCGCGCAACGCGAGGGCGGCGTGGACGCAGCAGTAGTCGAACTCGATCCCCTGGCCGATCCGGTTCGGGCCACCGCCCAGCACCATGATCTTGCGCCGCTGCGTGGGCTCGGCCTCGCACTCCTCCTCGTAGGTCGAGTAGAGATACGCAGTGGCGGTGGCGAACTCCCCGGCACAGGTATCGACGCGCTTGAACACCGGGCGTACGCCGCACTCGCGGCGCCGCGCCCGGATACGATCCTCGTCGGTCCCGAGCAACGCGGCGAGCCTGCGGTCGGAGAATCCGCAGCGTTTGAGATCGCGCAACTCCGCGGGCGCGAGCGTGTCGCAATCGCGCCCGCGCAGGGCCTCCTCCCGGCGCACCAGCTCCTCGATCTGCGCGAGAAACCACGGGTCGATACCGCTGAGTTCGTGGACCTCGGCGAGGTCCCAACCGGCGCGGAAGGCGTCGGCGAGGTAGAGGATGCGCTCGGGACCGGGCTCGCGCAGCTCACGCCGCAGCACCGCCTTGCGCTCCTCCGGGTCCTCCGTGCGCACGCGCTCTTCGAGCCCGTCGATCCCGGTCTCCAGCCCGCGCAGCGCCTTCTGGAACGACTCCTGGAAGGTACGGCCGATCGCCATGACCTCGCCGACCGATTTCATCTGGGTGGTGAGCCGCGCCTTGGCGCGCGGGAACTTCTCGAAGGCGAAGCGCGGGACCTTGGTCACGACGTAGTCGATGCTGGGCTCGAACGAGGCCGGCGTGGCGCCGCCGGTGATCTCGTTGCGCAGCTCATCGAGGCTGTAGCCGACGGCGAGCTTGGCGGCGACCTTGGCGATCGGGAAGCCGGTGGCCTTGGAAGCGAGCGCCGAGGAGCGCGAGACGCGCGGGTTCATCTCGATCACCAGCATACGCCCGTCGCGCGGGTTGACGGCGAACTGGACGTTGGAGCCGCCGGTATCCACGCCGATCTTGCGCAGCACCGCGATCGACGCGTCGCGCATGCGCTGGTATTCCTTGTCCGTGAGCGTGAGCGCCGGGGCCACGGTGATCGAATCGCCGGTGTGCACGCCCATGGGATCGACATTCTCGATCGAGCAGACGATGATGCAGTTGTCGTTGCGGTCGCGCACCACCTCCATCTCGAATTCCTTCCACCCGAGCACCGACTGCTCCAGCAGCACCTCGTGGGTGGGGGACAGATCGAGCCCGCGCTCGCAGACCTCGACGAACTCCTCGCGGTTGTAGGCGACCCCGCCGCCGCTGCCGCCGAGAGTGAAAGAGGGGCGCAGGATGGTCGGGAAGCCGATCCCGGCCTGAAGCTGCATTGCCTCCTCCAGGCTGTGGGCGAGTGCCGCGCGCGGGACCTCCAGGCCGATCTCGATCATCGCGCGGCGGAACAGCTCGCGGTCCTCGGCCATGTCGATGGCCTCGCGGGAGGCGCCGATCATCTCCACACCGAAGCGCTCGAGCACCCCCTCGCGGACCAGGTCGAGGGCGCAGTTGAGCGCGGTCTGCCCGCCCATCGTCGGCAGCAGCGCGTCGGGTCGCTCCTTCTCGATGATGCGCGCCACCGTCTGCCAGCGCACCGGCTCGATGTAGACCGAATCGGCGGTGTCCGGGTCGGTCATGATCGTCGCCGGATTGGAGTTCACCAGGATCACCCGGTAGCCCTCCTCGCGCAGGGCCTTGCAGGCCTGCACGCCGGAGTAGTCGAATTCGCAGGCCTGACCGATCACGATCGGGCCGGCGCCGACGATGAGGATGCTGTGGATGTCCGTGCGTCTGGGCATCTGCGTCTATCCGTGTGCGCGGGGTCGGGGAGACGCCGCAGCCGGCGCGCTCACCGGTGCGGGCGCCGCATCAGGTCGATGAAGTGGTCGAAGAGCGGCGCCACGTCGTGCGGCCCCGGGCTCGCCTCGGGGTGGCCCTGGAACCCGAACGCGGGGCGCCCGGTATGGTGCATCCCCTGCAGCGAGCCGTCGAAGAGCGAGCGGTGGGTCGGGCGCAGCGACGCCGGCAGGCTGGCCTCGTCGACCATGAAGCCGTGGTTCTGGCTGCTGATCATCACCCGGCCGCTGTCGAGGTCGAGGACCGGGTGGTTGGCCCCGTGATGGCCGAACTTCATCTTCACCGTGCGCGCGCCGCAGGCGAGGCCGAGGAGCTGATGGCCCAGGCAGATGCCGAAGGTCGGGACGCCGGACTCGACGATGGCGCCGATCGCCTCGATGGCGTAGTCGCACGGCTCGGGATCCCCCGGCCCGTTGGAGAGGAATACCCCATCCGGGTTCAGCGCCAGGATCTCGCGCGCAGGGGTGCGCGCGCCCACCACCGAGACGCGGCAACCGCGGTCGACGAGCAGGCGCAGGATGTTGCGCTTGACGCCGTAGTCGACCGCGACCACGTGGCGCGTCACGGCCGGGTCGTCGAGCGCCAGCGGCGCGGGCATGCCCGCGGACCAACGCCAGCCGCCCTGCGTCCAGGGATAGGGCCGCTCCGTGCTGACCTCGCGCGCGAGGTCCATGCCCTTGAGACCGGGAAAGGCACGCGCGGCGGCGAGCGCCGCGGCCTCGTCGATGGCGCCCTCGCCGGCCTGGATGCAGCCGTTCTGCGCGCCGCGCTCGCGCAGGATGCGGGTGAGACGGCGGGTGTCGATCCCGGAGATCGCCACCACGCCGTGCGCGCGCAGGTAATCGGGCAGCGCCCGCGTGCTGCGCCAGCTGCTCGGCTGTGCCGGCACGTCCCGTACCACGAGGCCGGCCGCGAACACCCGCTGCGATTCCTCGTCCTCGGCGTTGGTCCCGACGTTGCCGATATGCGGGCAGGTCAGCGTCACGATCTGGCGGAAATAGGAGGGGTCGGTCAGGATCTCCTGATAGCCGCTCAACGCCGTGTTGAACACGACCTCACCGACGGTCTGCCCGTCGGCGCCGACCGCCTCGCCGCGGAACAGGCTGCCATCCTCTAGGGCCAGCAGGGCCGGTGTACGCAAGGTGCCTCCTTCCGGTCGGCCCCGAGCGCACCGGCGCGCGCCGCGCGGCGCCGGTGCAGGGGCCCCATGGGGGTGGGACGGACACGTCCCGCCGGCGGCGCGCGCAGCCGCGCGCGGGGGGGACGACGGGCGCGAACCGGTCCCGTGCGCTCCAACCCGCGGTGCTTGCTGCGGCGACGCCCGTGGAAATCGAGGGAATTCTACTGGACGGGCCCCGGGGGTGTCCACGCGCCTCAGCGCAGGCCGAGCACGTCCTGCATGTCATAGAGCCCGGGCCCGCGAGCGCCCAGCCAGAGGGCGGCACGCACCGCGCCGCGGGCGAAGGTCATGCGGCTGGCGGCCTTGTGGGTGATCTCCACCCGCTCGCCGCTGCCGGCGAACAGCACCGTGTGCTCGCCGACGATGTCGCCCGCCCGGATCGTCTCGAAGCCGATCGTCCCGGGGGCCCGTTCCCCGGTATGGCCCTGGCGCCCGTAGACCGCACACTGCGCCAGGTCACGCCCGAGGGTGCGCGCGACCACCTCCCCCATGGCGAGGGCGGTACCCGAAGGGGCGTCGACCTTGTGGCGGTGGTGGGCCTCGACGATCTCGACGTCGAACTCCTCGCCCAGCACCGCCGCGGCCGTCTCCAGCAGGCGCAGGCAGAGGTTGACCCCGACGCTCATGTTGGGCGCCAGGACGATCGGCAGGGCCGCGGCGGCGGCCTCGATGCGTGCACGCTGTTCCGGCGTGAAGCCGGTCGTGCCGATGACCATCGCGCGCCCGGCCGCGCGGCACACCTCCAGGTGCGCGAGCGTGACCTCGGGGCGGGTGAAGTCGACCAGAACGTCGAAGTCCCCGACGCGGGCCGCCAGGTCCGAGCCGACGGTCACGCCCGACGGTTCCAACCCGGCGAGCGTGCCCGCGTCCACCCCCAGGGCGGGGCTGCCCACGCGCTCGGTCGCGACGGTGCATTCGACCCCCGGGGTCTCCCGGGCGGCCTGCAGGAGGGTGCGGCCCATGCGGCCGGCGGCACCGGGGACGGCGATTCGGGTCATGATACGGGCCCCTCTCCGGGATGCCGCCCGCCGCATCCCGGGTTCATGTTATTTCTAGGTTTAAGCAGTCTCTATAACCGCATATTCTCAAAAAATTTCTTTACGCCATCCAGCCACGTGCTCTCGCGCGGGCTGTGGCGCGTGCCGCCCTCGCGAACGTGCCCCTCGAACTCGCGCAACAGCTCCTTCTGGCGCGCGGTGAGATTCACCGGGGTCTCGACGATGACCCGCGCCAGCAGATCGCCGGGGGCGCCGCCGCGCACCGGTGTGACGCCCTTGCCGCGCAGGCGGAACAGGCGCCCGCTCTGCGTCTCCGGCGGGATCTTGAGCACCACGCGCCCGTCAAGCGTCGGCACCTCCAGCTCGCCGCCGAGGGCGGCGGTGACGAAGCTGATCGGCACCTCGCAGGCCAGGTCGTTACCGTCGCGCGTGAAGATCGGGTGCGGGCGCACGCGGATCTGGACATAGAGGTCACCCGGGGGGCCGCCGGCCTCGCCCGCCTCGCCCTCGCCGGCGAGACGGATGCGGTCGCCGCTGTCGACCCCGGGGGGCACCTTCACCGACAGGGTCTTCTGCTCCTGGACGCGCCCGGCCCCACGGCAGTCCGGGCAGGGGTCCGCGATCACCGTCCCGGTCCCGCGGCAATGGGGGCAGGTCTGCTGGATGGAGAAGAAGCCCTGCTGCATGCGCACCTGCCCGTGACCCCCACAGGTCGCGCAACGGGTGGGCTTGCTGCCCTTGCGCGCGCCGCTGCCACCGCACGTGGTGCAGGTCACGTAGGTCGGGACGCGGATCTTCACGGTGGTGCCGAACACCGCGTCCTCGAGGGACAGTTCGAGGTTGTAGCGCAGGTCGGCGCCGCGCTGGGCACGCGAACCCCCGGCGCGCCCGGCACCGCCGCCGAAGATGTCCCCGAAGATGTCGCCGAAGATGTCGCCGAAACTCGCGCCGGCGCCGAACCCGCCGCCGGCGCCGAACCCGCCGGCACCCGCACCACCGACACCGGCATGCCCGAACTGGTCGTAGGCCGAACGCTTGCGCGGGTCGCTCAGGACCTCGTAGGCCTCCTTGACCTCCTTGAACCGCTCCTCGGCCTTCTGATCCCCGGGATTGCGGTCGGGGTGCAGCTTCATCGCCAAGCGACGGTAGGCCTTCTTCAACTCCGCATCCGAGGCGTTGCGCCCGATGCCGAGAATCTCGTAGTAGTCGCGTTTCGCCATCGCACCCTGCTTTCCGCGCCCGGGGGCTCGGGTCACCGTTGCGCCGACAGACACACCGACGCCCCGGGAGGCCGCAACGGGCACACCCCGGGGTCGCTACGCCCGCCCGCTCCCTCAGCCGGGCGCGGCGGGCGCTGTGTATTGTCGGTTACTTGCGGTCTTCCTTGACTTCCTCGAACTCCGCATCCACCACTTCGTCGTCGCCGCCCTTGGCATCCGCCCCGGCGGACCGCGCGCCGCCCGCCGCCGCCTCGGGACCCGCCGCCTGCGCGCCGCCATCCTGCTGTCCCTGCGACTGCCCCTGCTGCTGATAGAGGCGCTCGGCGAGCTTGCCCGAGATCTCGGTCAGCCGCTGGGTCTTGGCCTCGATCTCGGCTTTGTCCTCGCCCTTCATGGCCGCCTGCAACGCCGCGACCGCCTCCTCGATCTCCTTCTTCTCGGCCTCCGTGGCCTTGTCGCCCAACTCCTTCACCGACTTGTTGGCCGCGTGGATCAGGTTGTCGGCGTGATTGCGCGCCTCCACCAGCTCGTGGAACTTGCGGTCCTCGTCGGCGTGCGCCTCGGCGTCCTTGACCATCTTCTGGATCTCGTCCTCGCTCAGGCCGCTGGAGGCCTTGATGACGATGGACTGCTCCTTGCCGGTGGCCTTGTCCTTGGCCGAGACGTGCAGAATGCCGTTGGCGTCGATATCGAAAGTGACCTCGATCTGCGGTACGCCGCGCGGCGCCGGCGGGATCCCGGCGAGGTCGAACTTGCCGAGCGACTTGTTCGCCGAGGCCATCTCGCGCTCGCCCTGGAGCACGTGCACGGTCACCGCGGTCTGGTTGTCATCCGCGGTCGAGAACACCTGGTTGGCGCGCGTCGGGATCGTGGTGTTCTTCTCGATGAGCTTGGTCATGACCCCGCCGAGCGTCTCGATCCCGAGCGAGAGCGGCGTGACGTCGAGCAGCAGGACGTCCTTGACCTCGCCCGAGAGCACCGCCGCCTGCACCGCGGCGCCGACCGCGACCGCCTCGTCCGGGTTGACGTCCTTGCGCGGCTCCTTGCCGAAGAACGACTTGACCGTCTCCTGCACCTTGGGCATGCGCGTCTGTCCGCCGACGAGGATGACCTCGTGGATGTCGTTCACGCTCAGCCCGGCATCCTTGATGGCGGTCCGGCACGGTTCCACGGTGCGCGCGATCAGATCCTCGACCAGCGCCTCGAGCTTGGCGCGGGTCACCTTGTAGTTCATGTGCTTGGGGCCGGTCTGGTCGGCCGTGATGTAGGGCAGGTTGATCTCCGTCTGCTGCGTCGAGGACAGCTCGATCTTGGCCTTCTCCGCCGCCTCCTTGAGGCGCTGCATCGCCAGGGGATCCCCGCGCAGGTCGATGCCCTGGTCCTTCTTGAACTCGTCGACCAGATAGTCCATCAACCGGTTGTCGAAGTCCTCGCCGCCGAGGAAGGTGTCGCCGTTGGTGGCGAGCACCTCGAACTGATGCTCCCCGTCGACCTCGGCGATCTCGATGATGGAGATGTCGAAGGTCCCGCCGCCGAGGTCGTAGACCGCGACCTTCTGGTCACCCTTGGCCTTGTCGAGACCGTAGGCCAGCGCCGCCGCCGTGGGCTCGTTGATGATGCGCTTGACCTCGAGGCCGGCGATGCGCCCGGCGTCCTTGGTCGCCTGGCGCTGCGAGTCGTTGAAGTAGGCCGGCACCGTGATGACCGCCTCCTTGACCTCCTCGCCCAGATAGGCCTCGGCGTCCTTCTTGAGCTTCATCAGCACCCGCGCGGAGACCTCCGGGGGCGCCATGCGCTTGCCGCGCACCTCGACCCAGGCGTCGCCGTTGTCGGCCTTGACGATCTTGTAGGGCATCAGCTTGATGTCGCGCTGGACCACGTCCTCGTCGAAGCGGCGGCCGATCAGCCGCTTGATGGCATACAGGGTATTGTGGGGGTTGGTCACCGCCTGGCGCTTGGCCGGCTGCCCGACCAGCACCTCCCCGTCCTCCGCATAGGCCACCACGGAGGGGGTGGTACGCGCACCTTCGCTGTTCTCGATGACCTTCGGCTTGCCCGCCTCCATCACCGCCACGCACGAATTCGTGGTCCCGAGATCGATTCCGATCGTCTTAGCCATGGCTCACATTCTCCAGGATGCCCGAAATTTTCCGCCCGCCTTCGTCCCACTCTACGCCGGCGCCCGGCGCGGACACGGAATCGCCGCGGCGTCAGTGCCTATCTGGTGGCCGCTGCGCGGCTTTTCAACCCGCGCCCGGCCCGCCCGGTTCACCCGGCCCGCCGCCCGCGGCGGGCCCCTTCGAGACGATCACCATCGCCGGGCGCAGCAGACGCCCGTTGATGCGATAGCCCTTCTGGACGACGTTGAGCACGGTATTGGGCTCGACGTCGGCCCGCTCCTGCATCGCCATCGCCTCGTGGAAGGCGGGGTCGAAGCGCTGCCCGGCGGGATCGATCTCCTCGATGCCGAAACGCTCGAACACCTGCCCGAGCAGCTTCAATGTAAGCTCGCCGCCTTCGCGCAGCTTGGCGACGTCCGCCGAGGGCTCCTGCGCGGCGGCCAGTCCCAGCTCCAGGCTGTCGCGCACCCCCAGGAGCTCGCCGGCGAACTTCTCGACGCCGTACTTGTGGGCGTTTTCCAGCTCCCGCTCGCTGCGCCGGCGGAAATTCTCCATCTCGGCCTTCAGCCGCAGGAACTGGTTCCAGTTCTCCTCGGCCTTGGCGCGCGCCTCACGCACCAGGGCGGCCAGCTCCGCGGCCGGGAGTTCCTCGAGCGGACGCTCCTCGAGTTCGGTCCCCGCAGCGGCACCCGCGCCGCCCTCGCCGGAGGCGACCCCGGTCTCGGCCTGTGGATCCTCGGTATTCGCCATCGGTTTCCCGTCCCTCTCGTGCCCGCCCCCTCCCGATCCGGCCCGCGGCGTCGCCGGTCGGGGGCATTCGAACTGTTCCTCAGATGGGGTGCATCAGCGCGAATTCAAGGCCGCGCTGAGCAGGCGCGCGGTGGCGTCGACGATCGGGATCACCCGCTCGTAGGCCATCCGCGTCGGTCCGATCACGCCCAGGACGCCGAGGACCCGCCCCTCCCGCTGGTAGGGGGCGGTCACCACGCTGCATCCGTCCAGTACCTCGTAGCCGGACTCCTCGCCGATGAAGATCCGGACCCCCTCGGCACGGGCGCACTCGTCGAGGAGGTGGAGAATCTCGCGCTTCTGGTTGAAGGCGTCGAACAGCAGGCGCAGCCGCTCGACGCTGCCGGACAGCTCGCGAAAGTCCATCAGGTTGGTCTGCCCGGCGAGCACGAAGTCGCCGCCCCCGTCGGCGGGCTCGAAGGACTTCTCGGCCATATCGATCGCCGCGAGCATCACGCGATCCAGGTGTTCGCGCGCCTCGCGCATCTCGCGCACCAGTTGGCGACGCACCTCCCTGAGGGTCTTGCCGGCGAAGTTTCGGGTCAGGTAATTACCCGCCTGCTCGAGTTCCGCGGCGCTGTACTCGCGCGCCGTGCGGATGATCCGATTCTCCACGCGCTCCTCGTCGATGACCAGGATCGCCAGCACCCGGCGTCCCTCCAGCGGCAGAAACTCGACGTGACGCAGCGAGTCGCTCCGCCCGCGCGGCAACGTCACCACCCCCGCCATCCGCGTGATCGCCGAGAGCAGGTCGGAGGCGATCCCCACCACCTCCTGCGTCCCGGTGCCGGGCGCGAGCGAGCGGCGCAGGCGCGAGAGTTCCTCCCCGTCCAGGGGGCGCACCTCGAGCAGCGAATCGACGAAGAACCGGTAACCCCGTACGGTCGGCACCCGCCCGGCAGAGGTATGTGGGGAATGGACGTAGCCGAGGTCCTCCAGATCCGACATGACGTTGCGGATCGTGGCCGGACTGAGTGCGAGGCCCCCGTCGCGCGCGAGCGTGCGCGAGCCCACCGGCTCGCCGTCTTCGATATATTGCTCCACCAGCGCCTTCAGCACCCGCTGGGCGCGGTCGCCGAGGACGCCGGCGGGACTGTCGTTGGTGTGGGCCATGGGTGAAAATGCTCGTACGCCGCTGTGGTTAGCACTCTCCAGGTTAGAGTGCTAACGGGCCGGTGTCAACTCTCGGACGCGCCGGCTCCGCAGCCCGCTTGGCGCCCCCACGGTCGCATGCTAACGTGCAGCGATTCGGCAGATTCCCCCGAAGTTTACGCCGCCGAGCGCGGCCGCCCCGGCGCGGCCGGGCGCGGAGCATCCGGCGCGTCCCGGGGGGCGCTCGCAGGAGGTATCCGGTATGCACCGATTCCCGGCGCCGCCCGGCGGCAGTCCGGTCGGATACGCGCAGTGAACCGGCGCTTCGCGACCGTCGGCCTGATCGGCAAGCAGGGTGACCCGGGCGTCGCCGGCACCGCCGCGGGGTTGCGCGCGTTTCTGGAGGACCGCGGCCGGCGCGTGCTCGTGGACCGCGGCCTCGCCGGGTCTACGGACCCGGGGGCGGAGCGCGAACGCGAGGAGCTGGTCCGCGCCTGCGACCTGGTGGTGGTCATCGGCGGCGACGGCACCCTCCTCGGCGCCGCGCGCAGCCTCGCCGGCCACGACGTCCCGCTGGTAGGCGTCAATCTGGGCCGGCTCGGCTTCCTGGTGGACATCTCGCCGCGCGAGGTCACCGAGCGCATCGGGGAGATCCTCGCCGGGCGTTACGTCGAGGAACAGCGCTTCCTGCTGCGCATGGAAGTGCAACGCAACGGCCGCGCAGCGATGGAGAGCGACGCCCTCAACGACGTCATCCTGCACAAGGGCTGTGTCGCGCGGATGATCGAGTTCGACGCCCGCGTCGACGGGCGCGACCTCTATACCCAGCGCTCCGACGGCCTCATCGTCGCCACGCCGACCGGCTCCACCGCCTATGCCCTTTCGGGCGGCGGGCCGATCCTCCACCCCTCCCTGGAGGCGATCGTCCTGGTGCCGATCTGCCCGCATACGCTGAGCAACCGCCCGATCGTGGTCCCCGCCTCGAGCGAGGTCCGCATCGCCGTACGGGACGGACACCCGCCGCCGGCGCAGGTCACCTGCGACGGCCAGGTCGGCGTCGAGCTGCAGCCCGGCGACGAGGTCGTAATCCGGCGCCGGCCGCACCCGGTGCGCCTCCTGCACACCGAACGGCACGACTACTTCGACCTGCTACGGGCCAAGCTCGGATGGGCGCACAACCCGGAACGCCGATGAGCGCGTGCGTGCGGCGCGCGCGCCGTGGTCCCCGAGCCGTTCCAGCCATGAGCGCGGAAGACACCGAATGTTGACGCAGCTGCAGATCCGCGACTTCGCGATCGTCGAGGCGGCCGACCTGGAGCTGGAATCCGGCATGACCGTCTTGACGGGGGAGACCGGCGCCGGAAAGTCGATTCTCGTCGGCGCCGTGGGTCTCGTGCTCGGGGATCGCGCCGACGCCGACGTGGTGCGCCACGGCGCCGAGCGCGCCGAGGTCTCGGCGGCGTTCGACCCGGGCGGCAACCCCGCGGCGCGGGCCTGGCTTAAGGCGCAGGAACTCGACGCCGACGGCGAGTGCCTGCTGCGGCGCACCGTATCCCGCGAAGGGCGCTCGCGCGCCTACGTCAACGGCCGGGCGGTTCCGGTGCAGGCGCTCAAGGAACTCGGTGCTCTGCTGGTCGACATTCACGGCCAGCACGAACATCAGTCGCTGCTGCGCCCCGAGGTCCAGCGCGACTGGCTGGACGCCTGCGGCGGGCACGCCGACGCGGCGCGGGAGGTCGAGCGGGCCTGGCGCGGGTGGCGGGCCTTGGAGCGGGAGCACCGGGCGCTCGGCGCCGGTGGCGCCGATGCCGAGGCACGCGTCGACCTGCTCACCTATCAGCTGCGCGAACTCGAGGCCCTCGCCCTGGGTCCCGACGAACTGCCCGCCCTCGAGGAGGAGCATCGCCGCCTCGCCAACGCCGGACGGCTGATCGAAACCGCGCGCGAGACCCTGGCGCTGCTCTACGAGGACGACGAGCACTCCGTGGCCGCCCTGCTCGGCCACGCCCAGACCGCGGTGCAGGGGCTTCGCGACCTCGACGCGCAACTGGCCGGCGTCGGCGAATACCTCGACACGGCGCGCATCCAGGTGGACGAGGCCGCCGACGAGCTGCGCCGCTACCTCGATCGCATCGACCTCGACCCCGAGCGCCTGCGCCGTCTCGACGAGCGTCTGGCGACCATCCACGACCTCGCGCGCAAGCACCGGGTCGCGCCCGCGGAGCTGCCGGCACGACGCGCAGGGCTCGAGAGCGAGCTGCAGGCGCTGAGCGGCGCCGGCCGGCGGCGCGAAGAGCTGGAGCGGGAGATCGCGCGCGCGCGGCGCGCCTACGAAGAGGCCGCGGCGCACCTGAGCGCGGCGCGCGCCGCGGCGGCGGCGCGGCTCGCGCGCCGCATCACCGAGGCGATGCAGGGGCTCGGGATGCGCGGCGGGCGCTTCGAGGTGGCGCTGCGCCCCGCCGACGCCGGACCGGGCGGGGTCGAGGCGGTCGAGTTCCTGGTCAGCGCCAACCCCGGCCAGCCGCCGCGGGCGCTGCGCAAGGTCGCCTCCGGCGGCGAACTCTCGCGCATCAGCCTCGCCGTGCAGGTCACGGCCGTCGGCGAAGGGGCGCTGCCGACGCTGATCTTCGACGAGGTCGACAGCGGCATCGGCGGCGCCGTGGCCGAGACCGTCGGGCGCCATCTGCGCGCGCTCGGCGATCGCCATCAGGTGCTGTGCGTCACCCATCTACCCCAGGTGGCAGCGCTCGCGCACCACCACCTGCAGATCGACAAGCAGACCCGCCGCGGCCGCACCCGCATGCAGGTGCGATTGCTCGAGGCGGCCGAACGCGTGGGCGAGGTCGCGCGCATGCTCGGCGGCCTCGAGATCACCCCGCAGACCCTCGCCCACGCCGAGGAGATGGTGCAGCGCGGGCGCGGCTGACCCCGTCACACCGACGCGAAGATACAGAAGACGTAGCCCGGATGGAGCACATCGCAATCCGGGAACGGAATTTCCTCCACCACCGCGATCCCCGGATTCCGGCCTGCGGCCTGCATCCGGGCTACGATAACGATGTAGCAATCCGGGGACTGACCCCGCCACGCCGACCCGAAGATACGGAGGAGATGTAGCCCGGATGAAGCGCAGCGCAATCCGGGAACGGAATTTCCTCCACCACCGCGATCCCCGGATTCCGGCCTGCGGCCTGCATCCGGGCTACGATAACGATGTAGCAATCCGGGGACTGACCCCGCCACGCCGACCCGAAGATACGGAGGAGATGTAGCCCGTATATGGTCTCCTCCCATTTTGCAAGGCCGTGAGCGGGTCGATGGCAGGGACAGGTTGCGTCCGTATATTCGGCCTGTTGGTGAGGACCCGCGAGGGGTTCTCTGGCCACGATGAA
>JALUXX010000065.1 GCA_027013145.1 Gammaproteobacteria bacterium
TAGACCCCACTGCCGTCTGGCGGCGGGTGTGTGAACACCTGATGACCATGCTGACGGGGGTGAACTGGCTTCGGCCTCCGCCAAATCGCCTGGCAGGGGCAGGGTAATACACGTTTTTAGGTTCATTGTGCCCGACCGAATCCCGTTTTTCACGCCGGTTCGTTCGCTTCGGTGCGCATGCGCTCCTGAAGAAGGTCGAGGAATTCCCTGCGCAGGTGGGCGTACTCGCCGGTCCGTGTGCCGCCCGCGCGCACCGCATCGCCAATGCGGCGGGCGCTGCGGGTCAGGGAATCGTCGTGTCGGGCCCCGCCTCCGAGGTAGCGGTCGACGAGGGCGGGCAATTGTTCCGCCACCGGTGCGGCGACCGGGGAGGCGCCCGCCAGGGAGGTCGCCCGCGCCTGCCATTGGAGGAAACAGGCCAGGAGGGCGAGCGCGGAGCGCGGAGGGTCGCCCGCGGGTGCGGGTCGCCGCATCCCGGCCCATGCGGGCAGGGCCTCCGCCTCGAGGGGGGGTGCAATGGCCCGACCCTGTCCGTAATCCGCTCCGAGGACACCGACGGCCTCGGCGAGCGGGACATCCTCCAGTCCTTCCGCGACCACGCCGGCCCCCAGGGCATGGGCGAGCGCGGTGAGCTGGCCGATGAGGTTGAGCAGCCGCTCCGGCTCATCGCGCCCCGGCAGCACCAGGGACTTGTCGATCTTCACCAGATCGAAGGGCAGCTCGCGCAGCCGCGCCAGGCTGCTGTAGCCGGTGCCGAGGTCGTCCTCGGCGAACTCGATCCCGAGCGCGCGAAAAGGGGCGAGGCGCTCGGCGAGGGGCCGGTCGGTGCGCATGAATTCGTGCGTCTCGAGGACCTCCAGCGTGAGGCCGGCACCCTCCGGCAGCGGATGATCGGCCAGTGCGCGCCGCGTCGCTTCGAGATAGCGGGGATCGTGCAGTCCCGCCGGCGGGAGGTTTACGGAGACTCCGATCCGCAGATCCCGTCGTGCCCAGCCCCGCGTTGCCTGAAGGGCCGCGAGGAGGCCGAGGCGGTACAGGTCGAAGAGGTCGTCGGCGAGGAACACCGGGAGGAAGCGGGCCGGGGGAATCAAGGTCTCGCCGTCGCGCAGCCGTGCGAGTGCCTCCGCCTTGATGAGCCGGCCGCCGTGCAGTTCGATCAGGGGTTGATAGTGCATGACCAGGCCGCCGCCGCGCAGGCGGTCGCGGTAGTGAAGCCGTTCCGGCAGCGCCTGGACCCGCGGGCGACCCGCCTCGGCCTCGATCCGCGTGATGCCCAGCGAAAGCGAGCGCTGGAGGTGCTCGAGCAGGGTCCGCTGGGCGGGGGTCCCGAGGCCGCCGGGATAGGGGGAGAACAGCAACAGGATCGCCTCGCGCCGCCCACCCGTACCGGTGAGAGGCACGGCGGCGACCGAGCGGACGCCGGCGCTCAGCGCGAGGTCGCGCCATGGGGAGACTTCGGCGTCGGTCGCGAAGTGGGTATTGCGGTGGATCGTCCCTGTACGCCAGCTCTCCGGACCGGCGCCTCGTCCTCCCGGCAGTGCGGGATCGGTCACGATCGGCGGTACCGCCCCCGTCCGGACCGCCTCGAGGTAGCGCAGGCAGGCCTCGCCCGCCATCGCCTCGGGCAGGAAGATCGCCTCCTCGTTGGGGCGCGCGATGGCGGCCGCGGCGATCTCCTGGAGGTCCACCAGGGCGCGGACGGCGCCTTCGATCAGGTCCGCATAGCGCTCGGCCGTCCACGCGAGAACGTCGATACGTGCGCGCATCCGCTCGCGTTCCGCCGCGATCCGTTCGTAGCCGATGCGCTGGAACTCCGCGTCCCGGGCGAGCCGCCGGTCGAGTACCGGTAGCGCGAGCTGTGCGCGCAGGATGCTCTCGCCCGAGGCTTGGCGCACGCGCGCGAGCCACGTGCCGTAGGTCTCGGTGATCCATGCCGGATCCACGCCGACGATGCAGTGCACGCGCCCCACCGCCTGCGCAGCCTGCCGGTGGCGCTCCTCGTCCAGTTCCGGTTCGACGAGCAGGCGCAGATGCGCCGCGAGGGCCGCCTGCAGGCGGGCGTATTCGGACTCCGGGAGTGTGTCCAGCAGGGCCGCCGCTTCGGGCTTGCCGGAAAACGCCCCGCGCAGGTTTCGCGCCAGGGCGGCGGCGGATGCGATGAGCGACGCGGCCAGTGGCGCGAGCGCGACCCCGGCCGCGGGGCCGTACGGAGGGGCGATTGCGCCGGCACGGCGAAGCGGCGTTTGGCCCGTCGTCCCCGCGTCGGGGCGCGGACCTTCGTCGGGCAGGCTCCACCAGGTGCTGCGGGTCCCTTTCCCCGCCTTGGATTGATACAACGCGCGGTCGGCCAGGCGCAGGAGTTCGCCGGGCATGTCCGGCTCGCACAGCGGGTAGAGGACCAGTCCCAGGCTCGCGCCCACGCGCACGGTCACCCCGTCCACCTCGAGCGGGGCGGTCAGCCCCTCGTGCACGCGTTGCAGGACCGGTTCGAGGTCGTCCAGATCCTCCAGGTCCTCGAAGATCAGGAAGAACTCGTCGCCCCCCAGCCGCGCGACGAAGTCGCTGGCGCGCAGTGCCTCCTTCAGGCGGGCGGCGCTCCGGCGCAGCACCTCGTCCCCGAAAGCGTGCCCGTAGCGGTCGTTGACCGGTTTGAAATCGTCGAGGTCCAGCAGCCCGATCGCCAGCAGGCGTTGATGGCGGGCGCTGCGGCTGAGCGCACCCTCGAGCTGAACCTCCAGGGCGCGCCGATTGGGCAGCCCGGTGAGGTGATCGGTGAGTGCCAGGTTGAGCCGATGCAGCGTCATGCCCGCGACGAGGGCGACGTGCTCGAGCAATTGCGGCCACGGCGGCGTGGCGAAGCGCTCGGGCGTTCGGCTGTACAGGGCCAGGACCGCAACGGGTCCCTCGGGACCTGCGAGGGGCACCGCGGTGACCGAGCGCCAACCGGCGACCTCCCCGGCCTCGCGCCACGGTTCCATCTCCGGGGCACCGTTCCAGTCGGCCGCCGTCTGGATCCGGCCGGTTCGCCACGCGCGCCCTGCGGGTCCTTCGGCCGCCGGCCCCTCGTCGGCGCGAATGGTGACCGCGTGCAGGTACTCGGAGAGACCGTCGCCGCCCCAGGCACGGAAGCGCATCTTCCCGCCGGCCTCCGGATGGCCGCACCAGGCCGCGTCGGCCCCGGCGGATATGGCCCAGTCGACCAGCACCCGGTCGAGGTCGTCGCGGCTGTTGACGCGCACGAGCCGGCGGTCCAGATCGAGCAGCGGGGAGAGCGGATCGGGCATCATGGCGGGTTTCGCGGCCTCCCGGGCGGCGGGTGTCTGTCGACGGGACCACCACCGCAACCAAATGCCTCCGCTGCCAACGGCCGGATCGATGAAGTGTATACCACGCCGCAACGCCCGGCCCGACGGACCGGGTCGGTGGCGTGCGGGTGGGCGGCGCGGAACAGCGGGAGGGCCTGATGGCGGAGAAGCGGATCCAGATGGGCGGCGGACGGCCGCGGGGAGGTGCGGCGCCGGTGCCGGTTCCCGTCACCCGGCCCGGGGACGCACGCGCACACGGCGCGTATGCGTCCCCGGCGGCGACGGCGTACCGCGTGCGACGCGCGGCCGGGTCAGGCCGCGTAGCCCGGGTTGCCGCGGACGTTCTTGAGCTTCGGGACGTTGGGCCGTTCGACCCGGACGGTCTTGCGTTCGCGCAGGTACTCGTTGACGACGTCCCACACGGCCCGTCCCTTCAGCGGTTGCGAGACGTTGGCCCAGCCGGCGACGGTATATTTCTTCTTCGGGTCGATCGGCTTGCCGTCGAGTTCCATGTCGCTGATGCGGTGACCGATGTCCTGGGTCGGGTCCATGGTGTAGTGCAGTCCGCCGACCCGCACCATGTCGCCGCCCTGCTGATAGTACGGATCCTTGTTGAACAGGTTGTCGGCGATGTCTTCGAGGATCGCCTTGATGCGCGCGCCGGTGAAGGCGTTGCGGGTGACGACGGGGTAGGTGATCGCGGTCTGCGCCATGACGTCCTCGACGGTGATCGGCTGGCCCGGGAGGACCGAGGTCCCCCAGCGGAAACCGGGCGAGAGAGCGATCTGTGCGTCCATGACCTTGCGCAGGGCGTCGCAGATCACCTGATCGAAGGTCCCGTTGAAATTCCCGCGTCGATAGAGAAGCCCTTCGGTGACGGCGAGCCTTTCGCCGAGCTTGGAGCGATACGGAGCGCGGACCTTGTCGATGTAGGCCTGCATCTCTCGGTCCGCGGGCAGCAGGTTGGAATACACCGGCAGATAGTGGAAGCGGTAGTCGCGCACACCGCCCTTGCGCACATCGAGGTCGAGCACGGTGATGACCTTGCCGTTGGAACCGGAGTTGATCACCAGAGTCGTGCCGCCGGCGTTCTTCACCTCGATCGCCTTCGGCACCATGTCGTGCGTGTGCCCGCCCAGGATGGCGTCGAGGCCGCTCACGCGCGAGGCGAGTTTGAGATCTACATCCATGCCGTTGTGCGAGAGCAGCACGACGACCTGCGCTTTCTTGGCCCGGACCTCGTCGATAGTCTTCTGCAGGCGGCCCTGATCGATCCCGAAGCTCCAGTTGGGGATCATGTAGGCCGGATTGGCGATCGGGGTGAACGGGAAGGCCTGGCCGATGACCGCGGTGGGTACGCCGTTGATCTCCCGGATCGTATAGGGCTTGAACACGGGATCGCCCCAGTCCTTGGTGACGACGTTCTGGGCGAGGAATTCGACCTTGCCGCCGAGTTCCTTTTTGATCAGTTCCATGACGCGCTCGGCCCCGTAGGTGAACTCCCAGTGGCCGGTCATCACGTCGACCCCCAGGCGGAGCTGCGCGCCGGCCATGTCCGCGCCGCGGGTCCAGAGCGAGGTCGCCGAGCCCTGCCAGGTGTCGCCGCCGTCGAGCAGCAGCGCGCCCGGACGCTGTGCGCGCAGCCGCTTCACCAGGGTGGCGATATGGGCGAACCCGCCGAGGGTTCCATAGCGACGGGCGAGTTCGACGAAATCGAGGTAGGTGAATGCGTGCGCCCGCCGGGTCCCGGGCCGGACCCCGTAATATTCGAGGAAGTATTCGCCGACGAGATGGGGGGGATGCCCGCGCATCGACCCGACCCCGATGTTGATGCTCGGCTCGCGGAAGTAGACCGGGAGGAGCTGGGCGTGGCAGTCGGTCATGTGCAGCAGCGAGACGTTGCCGAAGCGCGGCAACTCGTAGAAATCGGACGGCCCGCGGCCCGCGGCGCGTACGGCGGCGTCGGCCGGACCGGAGCCGAGCGGCAGGCCGGCGGCCCCGGCGATGGCGAGCATTTGGAGGAACTCACGGCGTGACAGGTTCATTGCACTCTCTCTCCCGACGACGATCCGCCTGTTGGAAACGGGTCCGCGCAGGTGGCGGTCTCCGGCGCGGGCCGTCGCGACGGCGCAAAGGCGCCCGCGACTCGGGCCTGTACGGGCGGGAAAAAAGCGGCCCGCCGGAGGCGGGCCGCGGCTACTCCGTACCGCCTCCCGCCATTACTGTCGGACGGTGGGACCGACCTCGGGCAGACCGTTGCTCATGTAGGTCAGGAAGTACTCGAGATCGCGGTACTCGCGGCTCTGGAACGGGAACGGCTTGGCCCGCACCTGCTTGTTGCAGCCCCGGAAACGGCGCTGCAGCGTGCCGAGCGCGCCCCACTTGAGCCGGTACGTCGGCCAGTGGGTGGCCTGCCCCAGCATCGGGCTGAGCGTGTTGGCGCGGATAAGGCGTCCGGCGTTCTGTATGTGGCAACTCGCGCAACTGAAGTTCAACTGCCCGCGGCGGGCGTAGTAGAACTCCTTGCCGCGTTCGTAGGCCTCGAGCGCCCGCGGATCATTCGCGGGGATCACCACGTGGATCTTCTTGCCCTTGGCGGTTTCGGCCATGTAGGCGAGGATGTCGGCGATCTTGCCCTTTCCGTAGGGGAGGGGTTTTTCGCCGTTCGCCTCGCGGCACAGGTTCAGTGCGAGAGCCAGCGTCACCACTTCGCCGCGCTTCGCATCCCAGCGCGGGTAGGTGTTGGCGATGCCGATGCCTCTATGGGGGAAGCAGTCGGCGTAGCTCCTGCCGTTCTTGAACTTGGTGTGGAAGAGCTTCTTCCCTGTGTCCAGGGCCGGCAGATAAGGCGGAAACACCATGATCTGCTCCCACTCCGCGCGCATCTGCGGGTTGATCGCATAGACGCCGTTGACGTAGTCGTCGAGCTTGAGTTTCGGGAAGCGCGCCTCGTAGAAGCCGATGAGATGGATCCGGTCCTGTTCCGGCCCGGCATGGGCTGGATAGGGCGCGAACCCTGCGGCCACACCGGCGGCCAGCACCGCCAGCGTCGCCGCGAAACCGCGAGATCCCTTGATGTTCGTCTGGCGCATCGGGTTGCTCCGTTTGGAAGGTTGTCGAATCACAGCTCGCTGAGCTTGCCCTGGCGGGTGTCGTGCTCGCCCTTGTTGTCCACCCAACTGATCTTCAGCACGTCGCTGGGCTTGGCGCCCTTTATCACGAAGGACATATAGGGGTTCTTGGAGATAGCGATACTCCAGTCGGCGGTGAGGATCGTCTTGCCGTTGAGGTCGCAGGTCACCGTTTTGATGAAGTGTGCCGGGATGGGTTTGCCCGTCTTTTTGTTCTTCCGCAGGCCGGTCTCCATCGGGTGTCTGATCAGCATCCGGACCTTGGTGGTCTCGGGTCCGACATTGGTCTTTACCAGAATCGTCGACATCGTCTGTTCCTCGAATTGGGTCGCTGGGGGATGCAGTGGGCGCGAACGATCAGCCGCCGCAACCGCCGATGGTGACCTTGACCTTGCGCTTGGCGCTGTAGAGCTTGCCGTCGGACTTGACCACGGCGACGACGTCGGTCGTTTTGGCCATCTTCACCCGCATCGAGAGCTTGGGCTCCACCCGGTCGGAAAGATGGTAGGTGGCCGCCATCGGGCGCGGGTTCTTTGCGACGAAGAGCGTGATCTGGGTGACGTTCGGCAGCGTCGTGGCGATGTTGATCGGGACCGAGCGCGCGTCCTGGGCGAGTGTGGGAAGCTCCGGAAAGTGGATCTTCCCGCTCTCGGCGATCGGCGTGCCGCCGAAGATATCCTTCTCCGCGGCGTCGAGCGACTTGGCGTCGAAGGCCTTGGCCGGCCAGGCCGCAAGCACCGCGCGGGGCACGAGCGTGCCGGCGAGAACGGCGCCGCCGGCGGTCAGCGCCCCTTTGAGAAACACCCTGCGTTTCATGTTAGTCACGTCGGTCAGTCCTCCGAGTCGGGTCGTGTGGTTCGTGCGCGAGCGCGGCCGTCGGGACCGCGGTTACTGGGTCCAGATGTAGGCGGCGATCTCGTCGATCTCCTTGTTTGTCAGGATCCGGTTGCGCCCGAACGGCGGCATCACGCTGTTCGGGTGGTTCGCGGTGGCGTCCCAGATCTGGGCGCGCAGCTTGGCGAAATCCGGGTAGCGCTTCTTGACGTGTACCAGCGGCGGGCCGACGTTGCCCGGGTCCGTACCGTCGTCGATCTGGTGACAGGCGAGGCAGTTGCCCTTCTTACGGTTGAAGGCGAGCTTCTTGCCCGCGGCCAGCACCGCCGCCGAGGGATGGGTCCATTCCGCCATGGACCCCGCCCGCGCCGGTGCGGCCGTCAGCCCGCCGACCAGGATCAGGGCCGAGGCGGCCCCCGAGAGCGTGATTCCGATCGTCTTCTTCATTCGAGTCGTTACCCCCGTATGGCTCATCACGAGTTGATCTCCGCGTCGCTTGTCGGCGGGGCGCCGGGCCCCCTCAGACCTTGATGTAGATCCACCCTTCCTGCAGACGGGTGACGATCTCGTGGACCGCCGTCGGGCCCACCCGGGTGTCGGGAATCAGGTCCACGGCGTGCGGACCGAGTTCGCGTTTGAGTCTGGCGACCGTATTGCTGCAGGCGAGGAAGGTCAGGTTCGGGTACCTGCGCATCAGCTCCTCGACGCGCGCCTTGTAGGGCGAAACATTGGCGCGTAGCAGGTTCACGCCGCCCGCGTTCGTGACCACCTCCACCTGGAGCTGGTCGCGCGGGAACATGCCCATGAGCTCCTGCACCTCATTGAGGGCCATCTCCATGCGCTTCGGGCTCGAGGAGGTGAGGTGGAGCAGGACGTGGCGCACGCCGTGCGCCGGCACCGGCGCACCGACGCGGGAGACGAGGAAGGAGCCGTCGTGCCGCGCGATGCGCGCAAGCGTCCCCTCGTCCAGCACGCCGGAGCCGCCCGCACCGGGGTGCAGCAGCCAGCCGAACGCCGCGCCCGTCAGGAGCAGCAGGACGGCGGCGACGCCGCGCAACAGGTGGCTGTGGCGCGGCGCCGGGCGCAGGCGCTTCGGCTTGGGGCAGTCCCGGTAGCCGAACTGGACCATGCTGCGCAGCCGGGTGAGTTCGCAGGCGCGCTCGGTCAGGTGCCGGTCGCGGTTGATCGCCTCGAAGACGTCGCCGCGCTCATCGGCCGCCAACTGGTCGTCGACGAAGGCGTTCAGCGTCTCGTCCGAGATCTTGTCGGGCTCATTCATCTGCGTATCCCTCGACCAAAAACGTCTCAGCGTACGCTCCGTAAGGGCACCGCCCGCTCCGCCGCCCGGGCGGTCTCCTCGAGATCGAGGAGGTGTCGCTTGAGGGCCTTGCGCGCGCGCGACAGGCGGCTCATCACGGTCCCGATCGGGCAGTCGACGATCTCCGCGACCTCGATGTACGAGAATCCCTCGAGGTCGACCAGCGTCAGCACCTGCCGCTGCGCCAGCGGCAACCGGCCCACGGCCGCCCGCACCCGCGTGACGACCTCGTGCTGGCCGTGTTCGTGTTCCGGTGTATCCTCGTGGCAGTAGACGATCTCGTCCACGTCGACGGTCGGGCGCGCGCGCCGGAAATGATCGCGCCAGCAGTTGGCCAGGATGCTGAACAACCATGTATTCATGGCCTTGGGATCGCGCAACTGGCTGCCGTTTCGCAGCGCCTTCGCCATTGTCTCCTGTACCAGGTCGTCCGACAGGTGCGGATCGTGGCTCCATGCATACGCGAGACGGTACAGGCGTTCGCGACTCGCCTCCAGCCGCTCCCGGAATTCCCGCGAGCGGCAGAACAGCGTGAGAATGCTCATCGACCCCTCCTCAGCTCCACTCACGAAGACGCGATGACGGCGGGGCTTATTCCCGGCTCTGGTTTGAACATCGCATCGTGTTTGCTCAGGATAGCCGAAATTGCAGTGCGTACGACACCCCGGACAAACTTAAGAATATTAGCGAGTGCTTATTTAAAAGGCGTCGTTCGCGCCGATGAAATAAAACGCGGGCCGTCGGCGTCTCCCCCCACCGAAGCCCCGCAGTCCCACGCGGTCATCCGCCCGCTGCGGGGGGACATATAGATAGAGAAGACGACCCAATATCGGCCGGGTGCCGAATCCAGTGGAGGATGCGATGCGTAAACCTTATCTCCTTGCGGTCCTTTGGGCGGGCGCGCTGGCGCTGTTGCTCGCCGCGCCGGTCACGCGTGCGGACGAGGCCAAGCCCTTCGCGGTCGCCAAGTACGCGCTGCAGTTGAGCAGCGGCGGGGCCCCGGCGCAGACGCTGGTGCTCAACGTCGCCAGCAATCTGATCAAACACTACGGCCCGGACCGGGTGGAGATCGAGATCGTCGCCTTCGGTCCGGGGCTGCGGCTGCTGCTCGCCAACAACGTCAACAAGGGGCGGATCGCGGGGCTGGCGTCGTCGGGCGTGCGCTTCAGCGCCTGCGACAACACCTACGCGAAGTTCACCAAGAAGCTGGGGTATCCGCCCAAGCTGAACCCGCACGCGGTCCACGTCTCGGCGGGCGTCGTGCGCCTGTACGAGCTGGCCCACGAGGGCTATACCATCGTCAAGCCGTAGGACCGGACGTGTGCGTTACCGGTCGAAAATGATCCGAATAAACCCGGGGGTCGTTGACCCGCTTCGTGGAAACACTCGATCGAGGTTGAGGAGGCGAGAATTATGAAACGCAAGATGCGTCGCATCGCGGTGGCGCTGTCCCTGGCCGGAGCCGCGTCGCTGAGCCTGCCGGCCCACGCGACCAACTGGCTCAAGCTGCAGGGCACGCAGCCCTCGGGCGTCACGCCCCGGGCGAAGTTCTGGGGCTTCATCCAGCCGGGCTACGCCTGGACACCGGGGAGCGAGCTGTCGGGGCTCAAGGGTCCCGCAGCGGTGCTCAACGGGACGCGGCCGAATTTCAACAACATCGGCCCGGACCAGACGTCGAGCAACACCTTTTCCATGCGGCGTGCACGGATCGGGGTGCGCGGCGCGGCCACGCCGCTGAGCAACGACATCGACTACTTCTTCCTGGCCGAGTTCGGCAACAACGCCCTGAGCAGCTCGGTGGGCTACCACCCGGTGATCACCGACGCCTCGGTGACCTTCAACCAGCTCAAGAAGTTCGTGCGCTTCCGCCTCGGGCTGTTCAAGATGCCTGGCGACTCGGAGGAGGGGCTCCAGGGCATCCCGATGCTGCCGTACGTGAACTTCAGCAACGTGGGCAACCAGCTCATGCTGGAGCGGTTCGTGAAGGCGGCCGGCGGCAGTTGCTGGAATCCCAACAACAATGCCCTGACCGACGGCGCGGTCGGCAGCAATGCCGTCTGTTCCGGGCCCGGACCCGGCCGGAACGGCATCCCGGTGGCGACGGACGGCGTGTACGCGACGACCACGGGCCTGAACGCTTACCGCGACATGGGTCTGATGGCCTTCAACTGGTTCCGATTCGGGCCGTGGGAGTACACCTACGGCGTGATGGTCGGCAACGGCGGCCAGATCGACCGGCTCGACTCGAACAACAGCAAGGACATCAATGGCCGGCTGCAGGTCTCCTATATCTTTAACAACACGCACGGCCCGTTCCGCAGTGACATCACCGCCCTGATCTGGGGCCAGAACGGGGACCGCTCCTTCAACGGTTCATCGTATCAGCGGACGCGGATGGGTTTCGGCGTCTACGGGCGCTACGGCTTCATGCGTCCGGGGGCGATCCGGGCGGCGGCCGAGTACATGTTCGGCAAGGGCATGATTTTTGCCGGCTCGCCGTTCGCGAGCGTCGACGGCACCGCGAGCAAGCAGCCGGTGACGATGTACCCGGGCTACAACAACGGCGGGCGCGGGTTCTACATCGAGAGCGGGGTCTTCGTCACGCACCACCTGCAGCTCGAGTTCCGCTACGACAAGTACGACCGGCTGTTCAATGACCCGCAGAACGAGCGGATCTTCAACAGCTATACCTTCGGGGCGCAGTACTTCTTCACACCCAAGGCCCGGTTGACGTTCAACTACGCCATCAACACCCTGGATGTGCAGAACCCCGGGGCATTCACGAATGCCGTGCAGTTGAGCAACGCGGAGGCGGTGGCGAACACCTTCGACAACCGCCTGGACCTGCAGATGACGATCATCTTCTGACGCGTGCGTTCCGGTCCCCGCCCGCGGTTTGCGCGGGGGCGCGATCCAGCCCGCGGCGGTCTCCGGACCGGCGCGGGCCGGAGCCCAGGAGGGCAGGGATGCCCATTTGCCCCGCCCGATTGGCGGGGCGTGTTGTGACATTTCGTACGACTCCTCCTTCTCGGGGCGCTGCGGCGCCCCGTCTTTTTCGCGAATCCGGCGGCGTCGGCGGGCCAAGGCCCGCCCTACGGGTGCCCGCATCGGCGACGGATTCGCGGTAGGGCCGGGCTTGCCCGGCCGACGGCGTGGATTGGACCGCTGTCGTTTGCATCGCCGGCGGCGGCGGGGCGAGCCCCGCCCTACAGGTGCCCGCATCGGCGACGGATTCGGGGTAGGGCCGGGCTTGCCCGGCCGACATCGTCGATCGAAGCCGGCGTCGTGAATCGGGTGCGATGTGGTTTGGGTCGGCGTTGCCGGCGGGCCGAGGCCCGCCCTACGGATGTCCGTCGGGGAGATAGCGGGCCCAATCCTGGGAGGGGTCGCCGAACACGAGAAAATGGGGATTCAGCAGGGACTCCTTGGTGTTGTAGCGCAGCGGGTGCAGACTGAGGTCGGTCACGCGGCCGCCGGCCTCCTCGACGAGGCAGTGCGCCGCGGCGGTATCCCATTCCGAGGTCGGTCCGAGCCGGGCATAGAGGTCCGCCCGGCCCTCGGCGACGAGGCAGAACTTGAGCGAGCTGCCCATGCCGATGAGTTCATAGTCCCCGAGCCGTTCGAGCAGGCGGTCGAGGGAGGCGCCGCGGTGCGAGCGGCTGCCGGCCACGGTGACGCGCCCCGGCGGGCGCGGCCGCGTGTGCAGCCGCTGCGGCGCGCCGCCGGGTTCGAGACGCCATGCCCCGTGCCCGCGCGCGGCGCGGTAGGTGCGCCCGCCGACCGGCACGTATACCACGCCGAGCACGGGTTCGTGATCCGCGACCAGGGCGATGTTGACGGTGAACTCCCCATTGCGCTTGACGAACTCCCGCGTTCCGTCGAGCGGGTCCACGAGCCAGTAGCAGGGCCATGCCGCGCGCTCGGCGAACGGGATCCGGGCGGACTCCTCTGAGAGGACCGGCACCTGCGGTGTGAGCCGCGCGAGGCCGTCGACGATCGCCCGGTGCGCCGCCAGGTCGGCGGCGGTCAGCGGCGAGTCGTCGGCCTTGTGTTCGACCGCGAAGTCGGTCTCGTAGACCTCGAGGATCCGTTCCCCAGCCGTGCGCGCGATCGCGCACACCGGATCCAGCAGGGCACCGGGGTCGGTGACGGTACAGCGCGTCTCATTCGTCACGGTGGGTCTCGATTCGTGGAGGGGCTGACAGTGTACCGGATCATCGTTGGATGTTCGCAGGCACGGCCCCGAAAATGCCGCCATGGGAGGAGCAGCGCGCCCCTGCGCCGAAGAGGTATCCAATGATCGGGGGCGCTCACGCGCCGCCCCGGGGGCCGATGCCGCGGGCGATGGCGCCGCGCGCGCGGCGCGGCGATAATGTACTGCGCGCGACTGGAGCCTCCCCCGATGCCCGATTGGTCCCGCATCGACACCGTGCTGCTCGACATGGACGGCACGCTGCTCGATCTGCACTTCGACAACCACTTCTGGCGCGAGCACGTGCCGTTGCGGTTCGCCGAGCGCCACGGGCTCGGCCTCGATGAGGCCAAGGCCGAACTCTACCCGCGCTTTCGGCGCGTCGAAGGTACGATGGCTTGGTACTGTGTCGACCACTGGACGCAGGAGCTGGGCCTCGACATCGCCGCCCTGAAGGAGGAGGTGGCCCATCGGATCGCCGTGCTGCCCCGCGCGCGCGAGGCGCTCGATACGCTGCGCCGGCGCGGCAAGCGGCTCGTCCTGGTGACGAACGCGCACGGCAAGAGCCTGGCGCTCAAGATGCGTCGCACCGGCCTGGCCGGCCACCTGGACGCGGTGGTCTGCGCGCACGATCTCGGGCACCCCAAGGAGGCGGATGCCTTCTGGGAGCGGCTGCGGACGCGCGAGCCCCACGACCCGGCCGCCACCCTCCTGGTCGACGACAGCCTCCCGGTACTGCGCGCGGCCGCGCGCAACGGGGTCGCACACCTGGTCGCGGTGCGCCGCCCCGACACGCGGGCGCCGGCGCGCACCATCGACGAGTTTCCGGCGGTGGATACCTTCGCCGATCTGGTGTCGGCGCTTGCGGACCACCGGATCGGGTAGCCGGTCACCGGGCCGGTCGCGGAACTCAGCGCTTGTCCCAGCGTTTGAAGCGTTTCCTGCAGTATTTGAGCAGGGCCTCGTAGTCCTCGAAGAACAGGTCGAAGCCGTCCTCCGAAGGGGAGTCGAATTCGCAGTAGTCGTTGGAATGCTCGCGGCAGATCTGCGGGCGTACCTCGTAGATGCCGCAACGCCCGTCCGGTTGCAGGTGTTTGCACGGGGTGTTGACCAGCAGCGTCCAGCCGTCCTCGTCCTTGTATACCTGCACGTTGCGATGCGAGATCTGCCAGAGCAGGTGGTCGAAGTCGTACTTGGAGCGCGGCGTCTCCACCGTCTGGGTGATGTAGGTGCAGCATTTGGCGCTGGTGCAGTAGCCGCACTTCGTCTCGGGCGTGATGACCGGCATCACCGCCCACCGACCGTTCGTCTTCATCGCGAATCCCGGTGTTTCGAGTGAAGCGGCATTATACCGGATCAGCGTATCGATTTTCGGCGCAGCGGGAGGGGTTACATCGGCGGCAGGCGCCCGCTCCAGCGGATATGGAATCGTCCGTCGCGGTCGGGCGTGCCGCCCGCTTGCAGCGCCGCGACCAGGGCCTTTGGTGCATCGGCGTGCGGTTTCACCGCGGCGTCGAGTTGCAGGCGCCCGCCGGGCAGCAGGCGGACGGTGCCGCCGAGAGTGAGCGGGCCGCCCCGGGATTCCAGCGTCCCGCGCGGCGGTCTTGCGCCCGGATCCAGCTTCAGCAGCAGCGTCCCGAGCGCGACCGGCCCGCTCCAGTGCACGGCGGCGTCGCGCCACGCGATCGTCCCTGCGGCGTGTTGCAGTTGACCCGCCGCGATCTCGATCCCGTGCAGGCGCAGGTCGAGCGCGCCGTCGAGGGTGACCGGAACCGGGAGTGCGCGCTGCAGGGCCGAGGCGGGTACGCGCAAGGTGAGGTCGGGCAGCCGCAGCCCGCCCCAGAGCCCTACCTGGACGCTGCCGCGCCCGGCGGGTCCGCGGTCCCCCGCGGCGGACCAGTACACGCGCACCTGCCCGAGCGGCAGGCGCAGCAGGCCGACGTTCCAGCGTAGCGGACCGAAGTCGAGAGGTCCGATCCGCGCGCCCGCGGCGCGCCCGGACCACACGCTCCCGTCGAGCGTGTAGAAGGACACCGCCCGCGTCGCCGCCGGCGGTGCAAAGCGCCAGGCCTGCCGCGCCGGGAAGGTCGCCACCAGCATCAGCAGGTAGGCGGCGAGGCCGGCGAGGAGGTAGCCGCGCGCGCCGCTCATGAGCCGGCGCCTTCGAGGATCACGCGCCCGTTCACCTGCCCCGGCACGCCGCTCGCCTCGAGGCTGACCGACGTGATCTGCAGCCCGGCGTCGTGCTGCAGCCTGCCCAACCAGCGCGCGACCTGATCGAACGGCGCCTGCTCGAGGCTCACGCGCACGCCGCCGCGGTTGTCCGGATCCATGCGCTTGATGCTCTCGTCCAGGTGTTCGGCGCGCGCCGTGCGATCGACGACCGAGAGGATCGAACCGCCGGTGGCAGGTGCCCCGCCGCCGGCGCGGCGTAGTGCGCGGATCTCCGCGGCGGTGCGATGCATCCAGTGCAGGAGGTCCTCCTGCTCCGCCGCGGTCCGGCGAAGCTGGGCGAGACCGGCGAAGAACGGGTGCAGCACGGCGCCGTAGAGAAGGGCCAGCGACAGAAAGGCGGCCCCGGCGGCGAGGATGCGCCGCTCGCGCGGCGTGCGCGACTGCAGCCACTCTTTCACGAGCCCCGGCTCCGGATCCGGATGCGGCCCTCGACGCGCTCCCCGCTGGTGCTGGCCGACTGCAGGTCCACGCTCAGCCCGCCCGCGGCGGCGAGCGCGGCGCGCATCCGGTCGAGGCCCGGCATGTCCTTGGCGGTGACGCGCAGGTCCAGGCCGCCGTCGCGGTAGTCGAGCGCCTGCAGGGCGACTCCGGGCGTGGCCTCCATGGCCGTGCCGACCTTGGTCAGCAGGGCGAGGAATCCGCCCTCTGCCGCACCCCGGCGGCGGAGCAGCGCCTCGAGGTGATGTTCCATCTGCGCGCGCGCGTTGACCACGCGGTGCTCATCGGGGAAGGTGCGCCGGTAGAGCGCGACGATCTCCCGCGCCCCGGCGGCGGTACGCGCACGCAGGTCGAAGTACTGATAGATCTGCAGCCCCGCACCCACCAGCAGCCATGCCGCCAGCAGCGCCGCGGTCGCGCGCCACGGGCGCCACAAGCGGCCGAGCTGTTCGCGGCGGCTGTACGGCCCCTGGAGCAGCGAGATCGCGCGCCGCGCCGGATCGTTTTCCGCAACGGGGTCCGTCAGTAGCCCGAGAATCCCCTCCGGGGCCTCTTCGATCGCGACCGGGACGGGCAGCCCCTCGAGGCCCGCCGGGGGTTCGACCGCCGCGCCGAGAAACAGGCGGATCCGCTGCGGGGGGCCGCCCGCCACGGACACCTCCGGCTCTTCGGGCGCCCCCTTGCCCGGCGCGGTGTCGGGATCCGCGGCCGTGTCTGCCTCCGCGAGCGCGAGCGCCAACAGCGCCGCGAGATTGTCGGGATCGCCGGCGATCCCGTCCTGGCCCCCGGTGCGCAGGATCACCCGGTGCGGTTCGACCAACCCGGTCCAGGTGCCGGGCTCCCAGGGGAGCAGCAGCGTGTCCGGCACCAGGGCGTCGGCCTGGATGCCGGCGCCCCGCAGGGCCTCCAGCCAGGCGTCCATCCGCGCGCGTGCGGTGACCGCGACCGCCGTGCCGCGTACCGGGTCGTGCGCGCCGAGGGCGAAATGCAGGCCTTCGACGTCCTCGGCGAGTTGCTCCTCGAGGGCATAGGGCACGGCGCGCAGCATGCGCTGGCGCTGCGCGGTGGGGATGCGCGCGCGCAGGAGGCCGACCGATTCGCCCGGCACCGCCACCACCACGCGACAGGTTGCGGCGAGGGCGGCGGCGTCCGCGAGCGCTCCGTTGCGGATCGCGCCGGCGGCCCCGCCCGGCTCCCGCCACAAGGCCTCCCCGGGCGTGTCCGCCCCGGGCGTGTCGCCCCCGTGCGCGCCGGCGCTGAGGCGGATGTACAAGGTCTCGCGCATCCCTATGAGGTCCCGCCGCCGGGGGAGATCGGGCCGGTGGGCGCCCCCCGCGTGCGCATTATAACCGTTTCCCCCCGAGCTTCCCGGTGCACGAGGCTGTTCAGAAACACACGCGCGCGCGCGATCCGGACCGCCGCGTGGATCATGAAATAGTCGCTGGACACGCTGATCCCCTGCCGCAGCGCGGCGGCGAGGCCCGGGTCGCGCTCGAGCCATACCTGCACCGCCGGTTGATTCAGGAAATCGTCCGGGCTCTGATACGGCTGCGCGTTGCGTGCCCGCACCAGCGCCTTGGCGTCGTCGGCGCTCAGGCCCGGCACCAGCATGGCGAGGACCGGGGCCGGGGCGGTGTCGACGTTCACCGGGGTCCGCGTGGGCAGGGCGGTGACGTACGGGGCCAGTCGGGCATACATCTTGGGGGTGAAGCCCGCGACCAGCAGCAGCTCCGAGGGACTGACCATGGTGCGGTCGGCGGCGCGATAGGGCGGGGTGAGTCCCAGATAGTACTCGTCCTCGGCTCCACCCGGGAAGCGCGCCTGCTGGTCCGGATCGAGCCAGTCGAGGACCGCCTGGACATGCTGCGGGTCGATGTCCAGGAGTTGCAGCAGACGCTGGAAGCGGGCCACGTCCGGCGCGCTGGGCGCCCCGTTCACGAGCAGGTCGTTGAGGTTGAACCGCCCCTGCAGGTCCTCGATGTGGCCGGAGATGGTCCCGCCCTCGACCTGGATCGGCGGCGGAAGCCGGGCCCAGTTCTCGCGCAGATCGTCGACGTCGCCCTGCCGGCGGTCGCGTTGCAGGATGCGCTCGCCCCAGGTCTCCACGGCGAGCGCGTACAGGTAGGCCTGATCCTCGGCGAGCAGGTTGGCGGTGCGGCGGATGTCGAACTGCTGGCGTGCGGTCATGGCGGCCACCGCGGCGACGGCGAGCGCCATGACCAGCAGCGCAAGGATGAGCGCCACGCCGCGCTGGCGGCCTGCCGCGCTCATCCCGGGAGCCGGAAGACCCATCGGATCCGCCCCCAGTCCTTCAGCTCCAGCCGCACCTCGACGGCCCGCGGCAGCGGCGCCGCCGCCGGCAGCGCCTGGAACTGCGGCGGCGGCCAGGTCGGCTGCCAGACGCCGGCGGCATCGAGAAAGCGCATGCTCGCCGAGTCGACCCCGGTCAGCACCTTGGAAACGGCGGGTTGGTCGCCCTGCGCGCGGTCGAGCACGGGCCACGCGATGCGTTCGAGGTCGTGGTCGTGCAGCCGCCAGGCGATGCGCTCGAGCTCGCTGCGGCGCGGGAGTTGCGCCGGATTGGCGCGTCCGCCGCGCGTCGCCGCCACCAGGACCTCGTTGCCGGCGCCGCCGCGCAGCGCGGCCACCGGGCTGCCGAGCTCATCGCGGATGCTGCGCGGGACGGTCTGCTGGAGGTCGCGCTGCATCTGCAGGTAGGCGAGCTGGATCCGGGCGAGGCGCCGCATGCGCGCGGCGGTGTCGTTGCGGGTGTCGAGCACCGACGTCAGGCCGCCGTAGGCGAGTCCCGCGAGTACCGCGAATACCGCCACGGCCACGAGGATCTCCAGCAGGGTGAAGCCGCGCGCCCGCGCGCGCGGGGACGGCCGGTTCACGGTCCCGTCCCCGGCACCGGGGTCCCCGGCAGCGGCCGTCCGAGGTAGCCGGTGAGCGAGGTCTGCGCGCCGTCGGTCTCGCCCTTCGGGCGCACGGTGACCTCGATGCGGCGCATGTCGGGATCGGGGGTCCCCGCAACGCGCGCGCGCCAGCGCCACTCGCGGCCGGCCATTTCCACCGTCCCGTCGCTGGTGCCGACCGGCGGCCAGGTGTGCGCGAGCTGCGCCTCGATGATCTGGTTGCGCGCGACCCAGTCGCCGACGGTGCGCGCCTGCAGATAGGCGGCGCTGCCGGCGACCCCGCCGGCCGCGCGCACGGCGGCGCCGAGGACGATCGCCACGACGGCGAGGGCGATCAGCACCTCGAGCAGGGTGAAGCCGCGCCCGCGAGCGTAGGGACCGCGCGCGTTCATCCGGGGGGCTCCGCAGCGGCCTTGACGCGGATCCTGCCGCTGAAGGGAACGACGACGCGCACCGGCGCCCCGCCCGATTCGATGCGCAGCGTCGCCGTGAACGGCGTGCGCTCGCCCGTCGAATACAGGTAGACATCGGGTTTGGTGTCGTCGCCTCCGGCGCCCAGTGCGACGGTCTGTCCGGACACCTTCAGGGTCAGGCGCATGCCCGCCGCGAGACGGCGCGGGCGCAGAATCGTGTCGTCCGCGACCGGATGCCAGTTCTTTTCGTCCAGGACCATGAATTCGTAGCCGTGCGGCGTGAAACGCATCCCGTACTGTTCGGAGGACATGACCGCCTGCTGTCCGGCCATGTCGATCAGGGCCGCCAGCCGGCGGGCCTGTTCCGTGAGCACGGTCTGCGGGCCGCGGGTGCCGATGCTCAGGCTGATCATCGAGATCGTCACGCCGACGATGACGAGGACCACGAGGAGTTCCAGCAGGGTGAAACCGCGTGCACCGGGCCCGCGGTGTGCGGCGGCGTTCACGCGGACACCGGGTCCGGGCCGCCCGGTGCCGCCGGCGCGCCTACTGGATGTTCCAGTTGCCGATCTCGCCCTTGCCGGGTTGGCCGCTGGGGCCGAGCGAGTAGACGTCGATCGGTCCGTGCTGCCCGGGGTTGAGGTACTGGTAGGGGTGCCCCCACGGATCCATGGGCAGCCGCGCGATGTAGCCACCGGCCTTCCAGTGCGGCGGGATCGGCGGCTGCGTCGGCTTCCGGACCAGCGCCTGCAGCCCCTGGTCGGTGGTCGGGTAGACATAGTTGTCGAGCTTGTACATCTGCAGGGCGCTCTCCAGCGCGCGCACGTCCTGCTGTGCCTTGACGATCCGGGCCTGCTCCGGTTTGTCCATGATCCGCGGGACGATCAGGGCCGCCAGGATCCCGAGGATGATCACCACCACCATGATCTCGATGAGGGTGAAGCCGCGCATGCGCGCGCGGGGCGCGTGGCGGCCAGCAGCAATGCCAGGATGCATGGATCGAACACCTGCCGGTGAAACGGGGCTTCATTCTAACACCCGGATACCGCGGTGGTAGTCCCGGGGGCGCCGCGCGTCGCCCGTGTCATTCCCGTGTCACACGGGCGGGGGCGCGTCGATACAGAAACGCCGGATCAGTCCCCGGAGCACCTCGACGGTGGGTGCGATGCGCGCGAGGGCGAGGAATTCGTCCGGTTGATGGGCCTGGTCGATATCGCCCGGTCCGAGGATCACGGGATCCATGCCGAGGGCCTGCAGGTACGGGCCCTCGGTGCCGAAGGCGACGGCCTCGGCGGCGTGGCCGGTGAGGTGTTCGGCGGCGGTGACGATGGGGCTCGCGGCGGGTGTCTCCAGGGCCGGGGCGCCCGGGAAGAGGGGATAGAGTTCGAGGGTCACACCGCTGCCCGCCAGCACCGCTTCCAGGCGCGCATGCAGTTCGGTGCGCAGGGTGTCCGGATCCATCCCGGGCAGCGGCCGCAGGTCGAAGTGCAGCTCGCACTCGCCGCAGATCCGGTTGGGGTTGTCTCCGCCCTGGATGCGCCCCAGGTTCAGAGTGGGGAACGGGACGCGAAAGCGCGGGTCGCGGTGGGCGGCCTGCAGTTCCGCGCGCCAGGCGAGGACCTCGCCGAGGACGCGGTGCATGGCCTCCAGTGCGCTGGTCCCGAGCGCGGGATCGCTGGAGTGGCCGGAGCGGCCGACGAGCCGGACCGCCTCCATCAGGATCCCCTTGTGCAGGTTCACCGGCCGCAGTCCGGTCGGCTCGCCGATCACCGCATAGCGCGCGCGCGGGCGCCCGGCGTCCACCAGCGCCTGCGCGCCGGCCATGGAACTCTCCTCGTCGGCAGTCGCGACCAGGATCAGCGGGGCGCGCAGGTCCGCGGCCCGCACCTCCCGCACCGCCTCCAGGGCGAGGGCGAAAAACCCCTTCATGTCCGCGGTCCCGAGCCCGTAGAGGCGCCCGTCGGCCTCGGTGAGGGTGAACGGGTCGTGGCGCCAGCGCGTCTCGTCCCAGGGCACGGTGTCGGTGTGCCCGGCCAGGACCAGCCCGCCGGGACCGCCACCCAGCGTGGCGATGAGATCGGCCTTGTCCGGCCGTCCGGGCAGCGGCAGGATCTCGACGGCGAAACCGAGATCGGCGCACCACTGCGCGAGCCGGTCGACCACGTTGCGGTTGCCCTGGTCGAAGTCGGGGCTGACGCTGCTCACGGACGGCGCGGCGATCAACGCCCGCAACAGCTCCCGCAACGGCGGCAGGTGGGTGCCCATGGGAGGATTCTGCGGCCCGCGCTGTGGCCGGGCAAGCCCGGCCCTACGTCGGATCGGTGGGGGCATCATGGGGCGGGTAGGCGGGGCAGGCCCGGCCCAACGGTGCCTTTCGTGCCGACCCCGGCACCCGTAGGGCGGGCCTTGGCCCGCCGACGACGCCGATCCGGACCGGGCCGGATCCCCCGGCGGTCAGAACGAATCCCATCCCCCGCGCCGGCGCAGGCGCAGGCGCGGGAGGATCAGGCCGAGGAGCATGCCGGCGAACAGCACCAGCGCCCCCGCCAGGAACCAGTCGCGCTTGCTGCGGTCCTTGAGCATCTCGTTTTCCTGGCGCAACGCCTGCAGTTCGCGGCCCTGCGCAAGGGTCTGTGCCTTGAGATCGCGATTTTCATGGTCGAGCGCCAGCGCGCTGCCGGCCGCGCGCCGGATGCGGTCGACCTCCGCGGTAAGGTTCTGCTTGTCCTGCTCCAGCTTGGCGAGCTGCGTGCCCTGCGCCCCGGTCTTGGCGCCCAGGGCCGCGACCTGCTTCTTGAGCTTTGCGTTCTCGAGGGTGAGCCGCGCGACCTGCTGTTTCGCCGCGGCGAGCTGCGCGCGGGCGCTTGGCGCATCCATGAGGAACCGCGTCAGGACCCAGCCCACGGTACCGTCCGGCGCGCGCACCTGGCTGTAGCCGGAGTCCTTGGACGTCTGCAGTACCTGCACCGGCGTGCCGCTGGGGAGCATGCGCAGGATACGGTGCTGCACGCTCTGGCCGGAGCGCAGCGGCAGCTCCAGGCGGTCGCTGATGTACTGCTGCGTCGGCGCGGCGACCGCCGCCGCCGTGAAGAGCAGCATCGCCGCGATCAAGGCTCGGGTCATGCCTCAGGGTACCTGTCGTATCGGGTCCGGGATATCGGGCCGCGGCCGGCGCGGCCGCTTCGGATGATACGCGATCCCCCGCGGGGTGGCCAGGCGGCCGCGCCGCCAAAAAAAGACCCGCCGCGAGGGCGGGTCGAACAGAGGAGGAAGTGGGAACGGGCGGTCGCGGACCGCGCGCGGAATCAGAAATCGATCTGCGCCCGCGCCTGCACGATGTTGGCACGCTCGCTGCCGGCGCTGGTCTGCCCCGGCAGGAGATGCTTGGCGTTGCCGGTCGCGTCGCTGTCGCCCATCGCGCGCACATAGTTGAGCATGAAGCGCACGTGCGGGTTTACGTACCAGTTGACTCCGACGGTGATGTCGCGCTCGCGCCCGCCGGTGACCGCCCCGTCGGTCAGATCGAGGGTGCTGTAGCGTACCGCCACCTCCCAGGCGCCTGGGCCGCCGGCGCCGAAGTTGCGCAGCGGCTTGACCCGGCCGAACTTGCCCTTTTCGGGTTCGTAGCGGCGCGACTCGCCGGTGACGAACCAGCTTGCCTGGATGTAGTAACCGCTGAAGTCCAGATTCCCTCCCATCGATCGGGACAGGTGTTGCATCGCGTACTCGCCCTGTACCGAGAACGGCCCGTATACCGCCGCGAGTTCCGGATCCACCGTGAAGCTGTGGTCGATGTCGGCGATCGTACCGGTGTCCACGAGGCGGGCACCGGTCACGTGGCTTTCGGGGCGTTCCCGGAAGCGCACCGACTGGCCGTTGGGGGTGTGATAGACCACGCCGACGCCGAGATGCAACGCCTGCGTCTTCCCGTACAGCGGCGCGAAGGTGATGCGCCCGGCGAGATCGTAGCCGTCGTTCGCCTCCCCGGAGGCGCCCTTGGCCACGGCGGCGCCGAACAGGCCGCCGTTCACGGTCCAGTTCGCTCCGTGGGTGCCGGCCTTGAAGCCGAGGTGGCGACCGGGCGAGAAGACGATCGGCAGCGCCCGTTCCATGAAGGTGATGTACTTCGAGCTGGTCTGCTCCTCCAAGCTGTAGGGTTCCTTGAAGTTGCCCATCGTGAGGTGGATCGGCAACCCGTTCCAATGCAGCCCCGTGTACTGGAGGTAGGCGTCCTTGACGGCGACCTTGTTGCCGGCGAAATCGAGCTGGAGCTTGTATCCCCAGATCCGGTAGAGGGTGCCCTTCATGAACAGGCGCGCGCGCCGGATCTCGGCCCCGTCGCCCATCTCCGTCTTGCGGGTATCGTAGACCGCGCCGTCGGCCATGATGCGTCCGCCGAGTTGCGCCTTGAAGTTCCCGTCGGCGGAACGGATCTTGATCCCGCCCTTGGTGCTGATGTGCAGGCCGTGGCCACCCCCTTTGGAGGCCTCGATGGCCTTGCGGTTACGCTCTACTTCGCGCTCGAGCCGGTGGAGCTTGCGCATCGTCGCGGCGTTGCGCATTTCCGGGTCCTCCTGCGCATCGGCGTACCCCGGCACGCCCATGGCCACGGCCAGCGGCAGGGCGGTGACGCCCAGCCACGCCTTGCGGCGGATCCCCTGTAGTCTCGTTTCCATGCCAGACCCCCTTGCATGATGCGGTGTGGTCGCCGCGCGATGCCGGCACTGCGCGGGCGAAAAAAAAGCGGCGGGCCCGGCCCGCAGGCCGGAGCGCCGCCGCCCAAGGCTCACGTCAAAACTTGACCTGCGTCCACAGGCCGACTTCGTTGTAGTTCAGGTTCTGGAACCCGGACGGCGTGTTGCTCGTCTTCCAGCCGCCGCCCGCGTTGCCGTCTTCCCACTTCTCGTGCTTGAACACGAGGGCGAGGTCGACGTTCTTGTAGACCTCATCCTGCACGCCGACGTTGAAGTAGTAGTCCTTCAGGCCCGGTTGCAGGTCCTGGCTCGGTTTCGCGTAGTCGAAGCGCCCGAAGAGCGTGATGTGACGCATCGGGGTGACGGCGCCCCAGGCGGAGATGCCGTAGCCGCGATCGCTCACGCCGATGGGCGTGGGCCCCGAGTTGTTCCAGTCGTAGGCCTTGAAGTACTCGACGCCGATGCGGTAGGCGGGCCGCACGTAGGCGGCGATCAGGTCGAGCCGCTTCACCGTGTTCACCGGGGCGGCGTTGCTGACGTTCTTGCCGAGCTTGCCGACGTAGCCGCCGACGGCGACGTTCAGGCCCGGGAGCGGCTGCGCGGAGACGCGGCCGGCGAAGTCCACGCTCTTGGAGCGCGTGGGGTTGTGGTAGCCGCCGCCGTTGACCGCGGAGAACGCGTAGCCCAGCATGCCTTCCTTGCCGAGCAGGTGCACGCCCCAGTCCGCGGAGTGACCCAGCCCGAGCCGGTCGATGAGGGTGTTCTCGACATAGCGGAAGCCGTACAGACCCTCGTCGTAGGGGATCCAGGGCATGTCGGCCGATCCCAGACGCACGGTGGCAAGCGGCGAGAACTTCGCCTGGACATAGGCCTTCTTGATGAAGACCTGCGTGTTCTTGTCGGAGCTGCTGTAGTTGAAGTCGGTGGTCAGGTTCACGGACCAGATATCGTTGAAGCGGTGGCCGACCCCGAAATAGAAGCGCTTGACGTCGGCGCCGACGCCGCTGTTGCCGACCTCGTGCCCGTCACCCTTGAGGTGCTTATAGGTGAGGTCGCCGTAGAACTTACCGCCGATCGTGGTGTTGCCGTCACTGCTTACGTAGCCGGCCATGGCGTTGGTGCTCACGGTCCCGAGCGCGGCCAGCGTGGCCGCCAGGAGGATGTGCCTGCGCATGCGAGAGGCTCCTTGTATAAGGTCTTGGAGAAACGGGTATGGACCAGGAGCCTGTCCGAGGGATCGTGCGGCCCGTGGCGCCGCACGGATCCCCCCCGGCGGGCGGGTATCGGTCGGTGTATGCCCGTGCGCGTCGCTGCCCACAGACCCCTCGGACAGACCCCTGGTCGGTCGGCGACCGGCGCCAGACGCGCCGCGTGCCGTGGCGTCGCCGTCGTCGAGTCGCCGTCTGGGTACCGCATCGCCCGGCGGCCGATCCGCCCGCCCCGGCCGTTCGCCGCTGGGTTGGGTGAAGCCGCATCGCCGCCTGCCGGCTGGCCCCGTAGGATGGGCGCGGAGTGTTACGGGTTCGTGATCGGAATGTGACGTTTCGATGACCGGTGGCCGTGACGCGGCGTGCATGCGCGGCCTGCTATGGGGTTTGGTCGCACGCTGTATTACCATAGCCCCGTTTCACCATATCGGTGCGGTTGTCGGAACAGGGGGTCGAAAGTGGGCGCGAGAGTGCTGATCGTCGAGGACGAGCCGGCCATACGCGACATGGTGCGTTTCGCACTGGTGCGTGCCGGCTTCGAGGCGGACGAGGCGCCGGACGCGGAGCAGGCGCGATCCCTCATCCTCGAGCGGCCGCCCGACCTGGTGCTGCTCGACTGGATGCTGCCCGGCGTGAGCGGGATCGATCTCGCGCGGCGGCTGAAGAAGGACCCGCACACCCACCATATCCCGATCGTGATGCTGACCGCGCGCGGCGAGGAGGAGGACCGCGTGCGCGGTCTCGAGAGCGGGTCGGACGACTACGTCGTCAAGCCGTTCTCGCCGCGCGAGCTGGTGGCGCGTATCCGCGCCGTGCTGCGCCGCGCCATGCCGCACCGCGGCGAGGAGGTCGTGGCGGTCGAAGGGCTCGAGGTCGACCCCGCGGCGCACCGCGTCACCGCGCGCGGCGAGGAGGTCCGGCTCGGGCGCACGGAGTTCCGGCTGCTGCAGTTTCTCATCACTCATCCCGAGCGTGTCCACAGCCGCGGTCAGCTCCTGGACCGCGTGTGGGGCCCGCACGTGGTGGTCGAGGAGCGTACCGTGGACGTGCACGTGCTGCGTCTGCGCAAGGCACTCGCCGGACACGGCTACGACCGGTTGATCCAGACCGTGCGGGGGGCGGGTTACCGCTTCTCGGCGCGGGGCGACGAGCGTTGATCGGAATCTGGAGTCCGGAAGTCTGGAAGGGGATCGGACTGCTCGCCGCGGCGCTGTTGCTCGGCGCCGCGTTCGGGTATACGGCGTGGTTCCTCCTCGGCGCCGTCACGATCTATCTCGGCCTCCATCTCTACAACCTGCACCGTCTCGAGCACTGGCTGCGCGTCGGTCGCCGCTACCATCCGCCGGACGCCCGCGGGATCTGGGGTGACGTCTTCCACGGGCTGTACCGGCTGCAGCAGCGCAACCGCCGGCGCAAGCGTCGCCTGGCGCAGTTCCTCGACCGCTTCGAGCAGGTCCTCGGCGCCCTGCCCGACGCGACGGTCGTGCTGGGGGCCGACCACACCATCGAGTGGGCCAACGAGGCGGCCGCGCGGCTGCTCAATCTGCGCTGGCCGCAGGATTCGGGCCGGCGCATTCAGACCCTGGTGCGCTTCCCGCTGTTCCTGGAGTACGTCGAGCGCGGCGATTTCGCCGAGCCGGTGGAGATGCCGTCTCCGGCCGACGGCCGCGTGCGTCTCGCGGTGCGCCTGATCCCCTACGGCCAGGATCAACTCCTCCTGGTGGCGCGCGACATGACGCGCATTCACCGCCTGGAGCAGGTGCGGCGCGATTTCGTCGCCAACGTCTCGCACGAGTTGCGCACGCCGCTGACGGTGATGCGCGGCTACCTCGAGACCCTGGAGGGCGCGGGCGACGAACTCCCCGCGGCCTGGGGCGAGCCGGTCGCGATCATGGGCCAGCAGGTTGCGCGTATGCAGCGCATCGTCGAGGATCTGCTCCTGCTCGCGCGGCTGGAGGCCGAGCCCGTCGGCGCCGGTGCGCGGGTGGTGAAGGTCGCGCCGATGCTGGCGCAACTGCGCGAGGAGGCGCGCGTGCTCTCGGGCGAGCGCGGGCACCGTATCGAGCTGACGGCCGACGAGGAGCTGTGTCTGCGCGGCGAGGAGCACGTGCTGCGCAGCGCCTTCGCCAACGTCCTGTTCAACGCGGTGCAGTACACCCCCGCCGGGGGCGGGATCACCATGCGCTGGTACGCCGACGGCGATGGCGCCCATTTCGAGGTCGAGGACAACGGCATCGGGGTCCCGCCGGCGCACATTCCGCGGCTCACCGAGCGTTTCTATCGCGTCGACAAGGGTCGCTCGCGCGCCACCGGCGGGACCGGGCTGGGCCTGGCGATCGTCAAGCACGCCCTCAACCGCCACGACGGGCGCCTGCGGGTACAGAGCGAGGTGGGGGTGGGCAGCGTCTTCACCTGCGACTTTCCGCGCGAGCGCGTGGTCGAGGGTTGCGGGAGCATCGAAGCCCTGCCGCCCCCGAAGGGCGCGGCCGGTTGATACGCGCCGGGCCGGGTACCCGACCGCCGCCGTGAAACGGGGCGTTGCGGGAACCCCGGGTCTCTATTGAGCCGAGAAAGCGGGTAAAGAAGCTCGGATAAGCGATTGACTGCATCGCGTAATAGAAAGCTTGCACGAGGCCCGGCAGGGTATGTCACGCGATTGTCATACTGCACGGATACAATCGGATCGAAGCGACGGGCGACACGCATCGGCGTCGAATGCGCCGTAGATTCGCCGTCGGCCGGTTCGCCCGCGTGGCGGCGGTGGCGGACCGGGATCCCCGCTTCTACCGCCCGGGACTTGCCCGCCCGTTGCCGTCTCCGTCATGAAGCGGGTCCGGACAAGGGTGTCGTGGCGGGCGCCATGGGCGGTGCCTCGGCGATGGTCCGGGACCTGGTGCGGACTGGTATACTGGCCGGGGCTTTCGCGGCGCTGGTACGTATCGGCGGCGAACATACGACTATGGGGCGCCGATCCATCGATATGCGCCGGCCGTTGGTCAATCTGCCCGTGGCAAACCTTCAGTCCGCGATGATCCTGTATCATCGGTGGTCCCAGCAGGTCCGGGCGTGCGAGTCGCCGTTGGTATCTTGTTGTTGAACGTCGTCGCCCGCGTGCTGGTTCGGGCGCGTAAGACGGGGCACTGAAGTCATGGAACCCGAGGTCCGCCTTTCCGTGCAACGCGTCGCTTCGGTCGATCCGGGCATGGCCCCACAGGATCGAACCGCCACCATGTCTCAGCCTGACCTCGTCGGATCCGCCGCGGCCCGGCCGGGGGTCGCGGACGGCGCGCAGCCGACCGCATCGACGGATGCCGACATCAAGATCCGGGTGCGCGGTCTCGCCTTTCATTACGGAAAGTTCCAGGCCTTGCACGACATCAATCTAGGGATCCGCGAACGTTGCGTCACCGCGTTCATCGGACCGTCGGGGTGCGGGAAGTCGACGCTGCTGCGTGCCTTCAACCGCATCTACGAACTCTATCCGGACCAGCGCGCGAGCGGCGAGATCATCCTCGACGGGGAGAACATCCTCGACCCGCGCCAGGACCTTAATCTGCTGCGGGCCCGGGTGGGCATGGTGTTCCAGAAGCCGACCCCCTTCCCGATGTCCATCTACGACAACATCGCCTTCGGTGTGCGACTCTACGAGCGCCTGTCGCGCACGGAGATGGGCGAGCGCGTGGAGTGGGCCTTGCGCAAGGCGGCGCTTTGGGGCGAGGTCAAGGACAAGCTCAAGCAGACCGGGACCCAGTTGTCGGGCGGGCAGCAGCAGCGCCTCTGCATCGCGCGCGCGATCGCGGTCAAACCCGAGGTGCTGCTGCTCGACGAACCCGCCTCGGCCCTCGATCCGATCTCCACGGCCCACATCGAGGAGCTGATCGACGAGCTCAAGAAGGACTACACGATCGTGATCGTCACCCACAACATGCAGCAGGCGGCGCGGGTGTCGGACTATACCGCCTTCATGTATCTCGGAAAATTGATCGAATTCGGGGCCACCGATCAGATCTTCACCAACCCGGCGCGCAAGGAGACCGAGGACTACATCAGCGGGCGCTACGGCTGAGGGGGCGGCGCGGCCACTGCGTGCGGTGGTGTGGAGGGGCGAAGGCGATGAGCAGGATCGAGATCGGACAACATATCTCCCAGCAGTTCAACTCCGAACTGGAGGACATCCGCGAGCGCGTCCTGGCCATGGGCGGGCTGGTGGAACAGCAGATCGGGGACGCGTTGCGCGCCCTGGTGGAGGTGGACAGCCAGCTCGCCGAGGTGGTCCTGCGCGGTGACTACAAGGTCAACGCCATGGAGGTGGCGATCGACGAGGAGTGCACGCATATCATCGCGCGCCGCCAGCCGGCGGCGACCGATCTGCGCCTGGTGGTGGCGGTGATCAAGACGATCACCGATCTCGAGCGCATGGGCGACGAGGCCGAGCGCATCGCGCGTATGGCGCTGCGGCTCGCCGAGGCGGGCAACGGCGGTGCGCGCAAGCATTTCACGCAGATCGAGTACATGGGAGAGAGCGTACGCAAGATGATGCACGACGCGTTGGATGCCTTCGCGCGCACCGACCCGGAGGCGGCGGTCGCGGTGTGGCGCGAGGATCAGCGCATCGACGAGGAATACGAGGCCATCATGCGCCAGCTCATCACCTTCATGATGGAGGACCCGCGCTCGATCCCGGTGGCACTGGACGTCATGTGGTCGGCGCGCGCCCTCGAGCGCATCGGCGACCGGGCGCGCAACATCTGCGAATACGTGATCTATCTGGTGCGCGGCAAGGACGTGCGCCACACGAGCCTCGAGCAGATGGAAAAGGAGGCGCGCGAGGGCCGCGGCGCCTGAGCGCACCAGGGGCGCGCCCCCAGGGGCCCCCAGGGCCGCCCCAGGGGGGCGCGTCGGTGCGCGATGCCGCAGGGCCGGGCTTGCCCGGCCGACAACACCCGAACCAGACGACATCGATCCGATCCACGACGTCGGCCCGTAGGGCGGGGCTTGCCCCGCCGACGATGTTTGATCCAAACGTCATCGACCCCGATCCACGACCTCGGCCCGCAGGGTGCCCCAAGGCGCGCAAGGGCGCGCTTCGCCTCAGGACAGCGCCACGCTCTTCACCTGCGCGTAGACGGCCAGGCCCGGCTGCAGGCCGAGGGCTTCGGCCGAGCGGCGCGTGACCCGCGCGAGGAGCGCCGGACCACCGGCGTCGAGCCGCACCATCACCTGTGCGGGTCCGTCCTCCGAGAGTTCGGCGACGCGCGCCGCCACGATGTTGAGAATGCTGGTACGCTGCGGCGGATCGAGCGTGAGGCTCACGTCGCGCGCGAGGACGCGCACGCGTACCGGGGTGCCGGGGGGCGCCGGGTGGTGCGCGACCAGGAACCGCCCGCCCGGGAAACGGAGGGTGGTGAGCGCGTAGCGCGGGTCGTGCGCCTCGACGACCGCGTGGATCACCGCGCCCGCCTGATCGCCGTGCGCGGTCGGCAGGTCCAGGCGCGCGAGCATGGCCGCGGTCTCCCCCTCGCCGCGCACCGCACCGTCCTCGATCAGCACCATCCGGTCCGCCGTGCGTGCGACCACGTCGAGGGAATGGCTGACCAACAGCACCGGGATGTCCAACATCTCCCGCAGCCCCTGGAGGTGTGCGAGGACCCGCAGGCGACCGGCGAGGTCGAGCGCCGAGAGCGGCTCGTCGAGCAGGAGCAGGCGCGGGGCGCCGAGCAGGGCGCGCGCGATCGCGACCCGCCGGCGCTCGCCCCCCGAGAGATCGGCGGTACGGCGGTCCAGCAGGGGTCCGAGTTCGAGACGGCGGGCGACGGCCTCCGGGTCGAGGCGGCGCTCGCCGGCGGGGGCGCGGCGCCAGGCGTAGGCGAGGTTCCCGCGCACCGTGAGGTGCGCAAACAGTGCGGCGTCCTGGAAGACATAGCCGACCCCGCGGCGATGGGCGGGGACGAAGGTGCGCCGCGCACCATCCTGCCAGACGGCGTCCCGCACCCGCACGCGGCCGGTGGCGGCGGGCTCGAGGCCGGCGATGGCGCGCAGAAGGGTCGTCTTGCCGGCACCCGAGGGACCGAACAGCGCCGTCACACCGCGCGCGGGCGCCTCGAAGCGGGCCTCGAGCACGAACCCGCGCCGCGCGAGGTGCAGATCGACCTCCATTCCGTTCACGGCGTACGCGGCCCGAGGCGGCGGTTGATCGTGTACACCATCAACAATACCAGGAAGGAGAACGCCAGCAGACCGGCGGAGAGGAGATCGGCGCGCGCGTACTGCAGGTCCTGGACGTGGTTATAGACGGCGATCGAGGCGACCAGGGTGCGGCCGGGGATGCCGCCGCCGATCATCAGCACCACCCCGAACTCGCCGACGGTGTGGGCGAAGCCGAGGGTGGCCGCGGTGATGAACCCGCGCCGCGCGAGCGGCACGGCGACGGTGAAGAACCGATCGATCGGGCCCGCGCGCAAGGTGGCGGCCGCCTCGAGTGCGGCGCGCCCCTGGGCCTCGAAGGCCGCCTGCAGCGGCTGCACCACGAACGGCAGGGAGTAGAGCACCGAGCCGGCCACCAGGCCGGCGAAGGTGAACGGCAGCGTCGAGCCGGTCAGGCGCAGCCAAGCCGCACCCAGGGGGCTGTGCGGCCCGAGGCCGACGAGCAGATAGTAGCCGAGCACCGTCGGCGGGAGCACCAGCGGCATCGCCACCAGCGCCTCGACCGGTGTGCGCGCCGGTGAGCGGGTGCGCGCCAACCACCAGGCCAGCGGGGTGCCCCCGATCAGCAGGATGGCGGTCGCGGTGGCGGCGAGCCGCAAGGTCAGCGTGACGGCGGCGAGGTCCGCGGCCGCGGTCGGGGTCATGGACCGTCAGCCGCGTCCGGGGCCGCCGCGCGCCGGCGCGGGCAGGCCGTAGCCGTGGGCGCGGATCGCGCGGCGCGCGGCCGGGCCGCGCAGGTAGGCGAGGAAGGCCCGGGCCGCGGGGTCGTCGGCCGCGCGGCGCAGCAGGACCGCCTGCTGGCGGATCGGGGGGTAGAGCCGCTGCGGTACCCGCCAGCGCGAGCCCGGGTGCGGGCCGTGCGCCGACGGGAGTTCGGAGAGGGCGACGAAGCCGAGCTCGGCGTTGCCGCTGGCCACGAACTGAAAGGCCTGGGCGATGTTCTCGCCGATCACCAGCCGCGGGCGCATGCGCCGCCACAGCCCGAGCCGCTCCAGCACCGCGCGCGCCGCGCTGCCGTAGGGGGCGGTGCGCGGGTCGGCGATCGCGAGGTGGCGGAAGCGCCCCGAACGCAGCACGGCGCCGGAGCCGCGGATCAGGCCCGGGTCGGCGCTCCACAGTACCAGCCGGCCGAGCGCATACGTGAAGCGCGTGCCGGGCACGGCGAGCCCGGCGGCTTCGAGCAGCCGCGGACGGCGGGCGTCGGCGGAGAGGAACACCGCGAACGGCGCGCCGTTGCGGATCTGTGCGTAGAGGTTTCCGGTGGAGCCGAAGCTCAGTCGCACGCGGTCGCCGCCCGCACGCTCGAAGCCGGCCGCGACGGCGCGGGCCGCGGCGATGAAGTTGGCGGCGACGGCCACGTCGACCGCCCCGCCGGTGCCCGCGGCGCGCGCGCCGGGGACGGACAGCAGCGCTGCCGCGACGAGCGCGATCAGGGTGCGCACAACAGGAACTCCAGCAGCGCCTTCTGCGAGTGCAGCCGGTTCTCCGCCTCGTCCCAGACCACGCTCTGCGGCCCGTCGATCACCTCCGCGTCCACCTCTTCCCCGCGGTGTGCCGGCAGGCAGTGCATGAACAGCGCGTCGTCCCGCGCGCGCGCCATCACCTGCGGTGTTACGCGGTAGGGCTCGAAGGCGCGCGCCCGCGCCAGGTGTTCCTCCTCCTGCCCCATGCTGGCCCACACGTCGGTCACCACCAGGTCGGCGCCGGCGGCCGCCTCGAGGGGATCGCGCAGCACCCGCGCGCGCTCGCCCGCGGCGGCGAGGACCGCCGGATCCGGATCGAAGCCTTCGGGGCAGGCTACCCGCAGTTCGAATCCGAACTGCAGCGCGGCGTGCAGATAGCTGTGGCACATGTTGTTGCCGTCGCCGAGCCAGGCCACTGCGCGCCCGGCGATGTCGCCGCGGTGCTCGAAATAGGTCTGGAGGTCGGCGAGGAGCTGACAGGGGTGGAAGCGGTCGGTGAGGGCGTTGATCACCGGCACCTGGGAGTAGGCGGCGAAGCGCTCGGCCTTCTCGTGTTCGTAGGTGCGGATCATCACGCAGTCGACCATGCGCGAGAGTACCCGCGCGGTGTCCTCGATCGGCTCACCGCGCCCGAGCTGGCTGTCGCGCGGGGACAGGAAGATCGCATGCCCGCCGAACTGGGTCATGGCGGTCTCGAAGGAAACGCGCGTGCGCGTCGAGGATTTCTCGAAGATCATCCCGAGCACCCGGTTCTTGAGGGGCTCGTGGATCTCGCGCCGCGCCTGGAGGCGCTTGAGTTCCGTCGCGCGCACGAGCAGCGCGCGCAGCTCGTCGCGGGTCAGATCGGTGAGGGTGAGAAAGTGCCGTACGCCCATCTTCGACCGCTGTGCGGCGGCCTCAGGCGGCCGCGCAGAAGGATTGGACGAGGCCGCAGACCTCGGTGACGATGCGGTCGGCCTGATCGTCGCTCAGGATCAGCGGCGGCAGCAGGCGGACGACCCGCTCGGCGGTGACGTTGATCAGTACGCCGCGATCGAGGGCGCGGCGCACCAGGTCCGCGCACGGCCGGTCGAGTTCGACGCCGATCATGAGGCCGCGGCCGCGGATCTCGCGTACGCCCGACGCCGGCGAAAGCCCGTGCGCCAGACCGTCGCGGATGCGTTCGCCGAGTTGCGCGGCGCGGCGCACCAGGTCCTGCTCGGCGATCGTGCGTACCACCGCGAGCGCCGCGGCGCAGGCGAGCGGGTTGCCGCCGAACGTCGAGGCGTGAGTGCCGGGGGTGAACACCGTGGCGGCCTCCCCGCGCGCGAGGCAGGCGCCGATCGGGATCCCGTTCCCCAGCCCCTTGGCCAGCGCGATCACGTCCGGGCGGACCGCCTCGTGCTGGAAACCGAACCATTCGCCCGTGCGCCCAAGACCGGTCTGGACCTCGTCGAGCATCATCAGCCAGCCGAACTCGTCGCACAGCGCGCGCACGCCCGCCAGGTAGCCCGGGTCGGGCACGCGGACCCCGCCCTCGCCTTGAACCGGTTCGAGCAGCACGGCGACGGCGTTGGGGCTGTTCTGCGCGACCGCACGCAGCCCGTCGAGGTCGTTGTACGGCACGCGCAGGAAGCCCTGCACCAGCGGCTCGAAACCCGCCTGCACGCGGCGGTTTCCGGTCGCCGTCAGGGTCGCGAGCGTGCGCCCGTGGAAACTTCCTTCGGCCACGACCACCGCCGGTTGCGCGACGCCGCGGCGGTGTCCGTAGAGGCGCGCGAGCTTGATCGCCGCCTCGTTGGCCTCGGCGCCCGAGTTGCAGAAGAACGCCGCGTCCATGCCGGCGCGCTCGGTCAGGCGCGCGGCGAGTTCGGCCTGGAGCGGGATCTCGTAGAGGTTCGAGGTGTGGACCAGGGTCCCCGCCTGGGTGCATACCGCCTCGGCGACGGCGGGGTGGGCATGACCCAGGCCGCAGACGGCCACACCGCTCACCGCGTCCAGGTACTCGCGCCCGGCGGCGTCCCAGAGGAGGGCGCCGGCGCCGCGGGCGAAGGCGACCGGCAGGCGGGCGTAGGTGGACATCAGGGCGTCGTTCATGGCACATATACCGGACGGTTGGGCCGAACGGCGTTGCAGGCGCCGGATCAGCGAAAACCGGTGATTCTAGTCGCATCGGGATCGCACGGCAAATCCGGCGCCCGGCGTGTGCGTGCCGCCCGCGGGGGCACGGGAGCGCCCGATGGATCCGATCAGCTTGAGCGTGTTCGCGCGCCGCATCGCGGCGGTCTGCGCCGAGATGGGTGCGACGCTGCAGCGCGCCGCCTTCTCCACCAATATCCGCGACCGACTGGATTTCTCCTGCGCCGTGTTCGACGCCGGCGGAGAACTCTGCGCCCAGGCCGCCCACATCCCGGTGCACCTCGGCAGCATGGCCTATGCCATGCGCGGGATCGTGGGCCGCGTCGACTGGGTGCCGGGGGATGTCCTGATCCTCAACGATCCCTTTCTCGGCGGCACACACCTACCGGACGTGACCGTGGTGTCGCCGTGGTTCGTGGGGGGCACGCGGGTCGGGTTCGTGGCCAACCGCGCCCATCACGCGGACATCGGCGCCGCCGCCCCCGGCTCCATGCCGATCGCCCGACGCCTCGAGGAGGAGGGGCTGGTCATCCCGCCGACCCGCCTGGTGCGCGGCGGGCGGCCGGTTCCCGGTGCGCTGGAGGCGATCGTGGGGGCGATGGGCGATGCGCAGCGCGCGCGCGGCGACTTCGCGGCGCAGATCGCGGCCAACCGTCGCGGGCTCGAGCGCCTCGCGGCGCTGTCCGCGGCGGCGGGGGAGGTGACGGCCGCGCTCGCCGCGGTCAACGAGTACGGCGAGCGGATCGCGCGCGCGGCCCTGGGGCGGTTGCCGCGCGGTAGTTTCCGCTTTACGGACCGGCTCGACGATGACGGTCTCGGCACACGCGACCTGCCCATCGCCGCCGCCGTGACCGTTGCCGACGGGGAGGTCCACGTCGACTTCGCGGGCAGCGCGGCGCAGGCGGCGGGCAACGTCAACTGCCCGCTGTCGGTCGCGGCCGCCGCCGTCTACTACGTCTTCCGTTGCCTCATGCCCGCCGGGGCCCCGGACTGTGCGGGCCTGTTCCGCCCGATCACCGTCGCGGCGCCCGCCGGCTCGCTGGTCAACGCGCGCCGCCCGGCGGCGGTGGCCGCCGGCAACGTCGAGACCTCGATGCGCATCGTCGACGCCGTGCTCGGGGCGCTCGCCCCGGCGCTGCCCGACGCGATCCCCGCCGCGAGCCAGGGGACCATGAACAACCTCGCCATGGGCGCGCGCGGGGCGCGGCGCTGGGACTACTACGAGACCCTCGGTGGGGGCATGGGGGCCGGCCCCCGCGGCGGCGGCCTGAGCGCGGTGCAGACCCACATGACGAACACCCGCAACACCCCGATCGAGGTCCTCGAAATGACCTGCCCGGTGCGCGTGCGCCGCTATCAGGTGCGGCGCGGCTCCGGCGGGGCCGGGCGCCGGCGCGGCGGCGACGGTCTGGTGCGTGAATACGAGTTCCTGGAACCGGCGACGGTGACGCTGCTCACCGAGCGGCGCCGGCACGCGCCCTGGGGGCTCGCGGGGGGCGCGCCGGGCGCGCGCGGGCGCAATCTCCTCAACGGCCGGGAACTTCCGGGGAAGGTGTGCGTCGAGGCGGCGCCGGGTGACCGGCTGACCCTGGAGACGCCCGGTGGCGGCGGGTGGGGGCGCGGGAGCTGAACGCCGCGGCGCGTTGGCCGGCGGCCGGCGGCGATTGTGGTAGGCTTGCGGGCGCGCGCAGGTGCGGGCGTGCTGGAACAGAGGGGCGGATGAACGGTCGTCGGGCGGATCGGGTCGCGTGGAGACTCCGGCTCGTCGGGCTCGCGGCGCTCGCCGCGGTGCCGCTGTCGGGCTGCGTGGCGCTGCTGGTCGGCGGTGCGGCCGGCGGCGGCTACTACGTGGGCAAGGACCAGCGCAGCGCCGGCCGCGTCGCCGACGACGCCGGGATCACCACCCGCATCAACGCGCGCTACGCGCGCGATCCCGCGGTGCCGGCGCGCGCGATCGACGTCGACACCTACGCGGGCGTCGTGACCCTGCGCGGTACGGTCCCCAGCCGTGCGGTGCGCGCGCGTGCGATCGCGATCGCCCGCAGCACGCGCGGTGTACGCCGGGTGGTCTCGAAGCTCGAGGTCGCGCCGCCGCGCTGAGGCGGGGCGGCGCGATCTTTCCCGGATGTGCGGCATCTGCGGTGAACTGCGGTTCGACGGGGCGGCGCCCGACCCGGAGCGGATCGCGCGCATGTCCGCCGCGCTCGCGCGCCGCGGGCCCGACCACGCCGGCGCCTGGGCGGACGGGCCGGTGGCCTTCGGACACCGGCGCCTGGCGATCATCGATCTCTCGCCGCGGGCCGACCAGCCGATGGTCGACGCGGCGACCGGACTGACGCTGGTCTTCAACGGCACGATCTACAACTACCGCGAACTGCGTGCGGAGCTGGCCGCGCGCGGCCACCGGTTCGTGTCGGACGGCGACAGCGAGGTCATCCTCAAGGCCTACGCCGAGTGGGGCGCGGACTGCGTGTCGCGCTTCAACGGGATGTTCGCCTTCGCCATCTGGGACCGGTCGGCGCAGCGCCTGTTCCTCGCGCGCGACCGCCTCGGGATCAAGCCGCTCTACTACAGTTGCACCCGCGGGTCGTTGCGCTTCGCTTCCAGCACGCAGGCGCTGCTCGCCGCGGGCGGCGTCGATACGACGATCGATGCGGTGGCCCTGCACCACCACCTCACCCTGCACGCCGTCGTGCCTGCGCCGCGCACCGTGCTCGCCGGGGTGCGCAAGCTCGCCCCGGCGACGACACTCGCGGTGGGGGCGGACGGCCGCCGCGAGGTGCGCCGCTACTGGACGCTCCGCGCGCAGCGCCCCGACGCACCGCGCGCGGAGGGGGAGTGGATCGAGGAGATCGGTGCGGCGCTCGCACGCGCGGTGCGCCGGCGCCGGCTCGCCGCCGACGTCCCCGTCGGCGTGCTGCTCTCGGGGGGGCTCGACTCGAGCCTGCTGGTTGCGCTGCTGGCCGAACAGGGCGGCGGGCCGCTGCACACCTTCTCGGTCGGCTTCGAGGACGTGGGCGGGGAGCGCGGCAGCGAGTTCGAGTACTCCGACGCGGTGGCGGAGCGCTACGCGACCGCGCACCATCGTTTCCAGGTGCCCAACGATGCGCTGCTCGCGCGCCTGCCGGAGGCCGTCGATCAGATGGCCGAACCGATGGTGGCTCAGGACGCCGTGGCCTTCTACCTGCTCGCCGAACGTGTCTCCCGCGAGGTCAAGGTGGTGCAGAGCGGGCAGGGCGCCGACGAGGTCTTCGCGGGCTATTTCTGGTACCCGGAGATGGAGGCCGCCGCGGGGAGCGACCTGGAGCGCTTTCGCAGCCACTACTTCGACCGTGACCATGCGGAGTTCCTGGAGACGGTCGCGCCCGCATACGGCGGGCCGGACTACACCTCCGCGCGCATCGGTGCGCTGCTCGCGCGTCCCGGGGCCGATACCTTCCTCGATCGCGTGCTGCGCCTCGACGTCACCACGCTGATCGTCGACGACCCGGTCAAGCGCGTGGACAACATGACCATGGCGTGGGGCCTGGAGGCGCGCGTCCCGTTCCTGGATCACGAGCTGGTGGAGCTGGCCGCGGCGCTGCCGCCCGAGTTCAAGCTGCGCGCCGGCGGCAAGTACCCGTTGCGGGTGCTGGCCCGCGGCCGCGTCCCGGACGCGGTCATCGACCGGCCCAAGGGCTATTTCCCGGTCCCCGCGCTCAAGTTTGTGCGCGGCGATTTCCTCGAATTCATGACCGGGGTGCTGGATTCCGAGGCGTGCCGGCGGCGCGGCCTGTTCCGCCGCGAGTACGTCGACCGGCTGCTCGCCGACCCCGAGCGCCACCTCACGCGCATCCGCGGCAGCAAGCTCTGGCATCTGGCGCTGCTCGAATTGTGGCTGCAGCGCAACGTGGACCGCTGCTGAACCGCCGCCTGCGCTGCACTGATCCCCGGGGGCGGCGGGCCGGCCTATTCCCCCGGTCGGGGTGACTTTTATCGGGGCGGGCGCCCCGGTACACTGACGCCCAGATCAAGGGGCCGCATCCCCGCGCGCCCGCATTCGCCAAATGCAACCAGCAGGTGACCCGATGTCCGATCCGTTGCAGCGCATCAAGGAACAGGTGGAGGGGAATCCGGTAATCCTCTATATGAAAGGCACGCCGGATTTCCCGCAGTGCGGTTTCTCCAGCCGGGCGGCGCAGGCGCTCAAGGCCTGCGGCGTCGATTTCGCCTACGTCAACGTCCTCGCCGACCCGGAGATCTTCGAGAATCTGCCGAAGTTCGCGAACTGGCCGACCTTCCCCCAGCTCTACGTCAACGGCGAGCTGGTCGGCGGCTGCGACATTACGCTGGAGCTGTATCAGAAAGGCGAGCTGCAGCCCATGGTGCAGCAGGCCGCACAGGGCGCCGCCAAGCCCGCGGAGTCCTGAGCGCCCGCACGGGGGCTCAGTGACCGCCGCGCTCGAGGCGCTGGAGTTCCTCGAGGATTGCCGTCACCAGCTTCTCCCCCTGCGGGGTCATCCCGCGGGTGAGGCGCTCGGGTTCCCATTCCCCGCGCGCCAACGGGTTCATGATGCCCGCCAGCCGCGCCATGTCCCCGCCCATCTTGAGCATCTGCTGCGCCATGTCCGCGAGCAGTTGCAGCGACTGGAGATCGCCGCGGCGCACGGCGTGGACCAGCGTCGCGATGCCGGGCGCGGCCATGCCGGGATCGGGCTTCGCGTTCGGGTCCGGCAGGGTCGTCGGATCCTGCAGGCCGCGCAGGATCGCCTCGGTGATGATGCGGTCCTCCTCGTCGAGCCCCTGCAGCAGCGAGGGCTCGCGCGCGCCGCCGAGCACGGCGCGGATCGCGGCCACCAGGCGCGTCCAGCCGTTGCGCTCCGAGACCTCGAGGATGCGCTCGAGGTCGGGGACCCGGTCGCGGTTCTGGCACGCCATTACCACGCGGTGGATGAGTCCGGCATGGGCCTGGAGGATCTGCTGCTCCTTGGCCGGTAGTCCTGACATCGCCGCCTCCTTTTCTGTAACGCCGCAGCCGCCCCTCCCCAGTGTAGCCGCTTTCCCCGGCGCCGTCGGGGCGCCGCAGGGGGCGTTCGTGCCGGCTCAGTACACGACGCGGTCGCGCCCGGCCGCCTTGGCGGCGTAGAGCTTTTCGTCGGCGCACTTGAGCAGGCCGTCGGGGTCCGGGGGCGCGCCGCGCGTGTAGCAGCAGACGCCCATGGAAACGGTGATCTCGACCGGGCCGGCGGCGGTGGTGACGGCGCGCTCGCGCACGGTCTGCAGGATGCGGTCGAAGATGGCGGTGTTCAGCCGCAGCTCCGGATAGTGCATCACGACGGCGAACTCCTCTCCGCCCATCCGCACCACGACGTCGGTGGGGCGCACGGTGCGCCGCAGCCGGGTGGCGAGCGATTTCAGGACCTCGTCGCCGGCGTCGTGCCCGTAGCGGTCGTTGACCGCCTTGAAGTGGTCGATGTCGATCATCGCGCAACAGGTGGAGCCGCCGCGCGCGGCCGTCTCCAGCAGCAGCGCGTTGAGGCGCCCTTCGAGATAGCGCCGGTTGCCGAGGCCGGTGAGGGGGTCGGTCGTGGCCAGCTCCTGGAGCCGGCGGTTGAAATGGGTGAGCGCGGCGGTGGTTTCGAGCAGGGTGTTCTGGAGCGTGGCGATGCGCCCGGCGGCGTGGACCCGGGCGGCGAGTTCGCGCTCGTTGAGCGGCTTGGTGAGGTAGTCGTCGACGCCGCGCTCGAAGGCCTCGACCAGCGCCTCGACGCCCTCCTTCGCCGTGAACAGGATCACCGCAGTATAGCGATTGGTCTCCTCGTCGAGCTGGCGGATACGCTCGGTCAGCGTCAGCCCGTCCATGGCGGGCATGATCCAGTCGGCGAGCACGACGTCGGCGCGCCGCTCGGCGAGCATCTCCAGGGCCTGGTTGGCGTCGCTCGCCAGGCGCACGTCGGCGTAGCCGGCGCGGTTGAGCGCGGCGCGGATGGTCGCGCAGCTCACCTCCATGTCGTCGACCACGATCGTGGCGAGGTCCCGGTCCTGCGGCATGGGGCGCGTTCCCCCGGATGCGGGTGGTGGTATTCGCGGATTGGAGTTATCGGCCGGCGCGCCCGCGCGCCGGGTCGGGCGTCTACCTTACTCCCGTTGCCGGTGAAGGGGAACTGGCACGGCCCTGGGGCGCAGGCGCCCCTCAGGGGCGGGCCGCGGCGGCCCCGGCCGGCGGTGCGCCCGCATCGAGTTCCGCCCAGCGGTTGACCACGGCGCAGAACAGATCCGCGGTCTTCTCGGCGTCGTAGATCGCCGAGTGCGCCTCGTCCGGATTCCAGTCCAGTCCCGCCGCCTGGACCGCGCGGGCGAGGACCGTCTGGCCGTAGGCGAGCCCGCCGAGACTGACGGTGTCGAAGGCGCTGAAGGGGTGGAAGGGGTTGCGTTTGATCGCGCAGCGCGCCACCGCGGCGTTGAGGAAACCGAGGTCGAAGGCGGCGTTGTGGCCCACCAGGATCGCGCGGCTGCAGCCCTGCTCGCGCACGGCCTCGCGCACGGGACGGAAGATGCGCTGGAGTGCCTCGCGCTCCGGGAGGGCGCCGCGGAACGGGTGGTGCGGGTCGATCCCGTTGACCGCGAGCGAGGCGGGATCGAGATGGGACCCGGGGAACGGGAGGACGTGGCAGGCGTGGGTGGCGTCGCGCCGCAGGCGCCCGTGCGCGTCCATGCGCACGAGCACCGCGGCGATTTCCAGGAGGGCGTCGTGGCGCGCGTCGAATCCGCCGGTCTCGACATCGACCACGACCGGGAGGAAACCCCGGAAGCGCCGGGCCATCGGGGATTTGGCGGGGGCCTCGCTCATGGCCCGGGAGAGCATAGCTAAAGCCCGCGTCGAATGCGACGCTAACCCGAATTGCGGCGGGCGTGCGCGCCCGGAGCGGGACCTCGGTCCGGCGCCGCGGCCGGCAAGACGAACGAGCCACAAGGAACCGCCTCCGGGCATGGGCCACCCGCTGTGAATCTCCCGGTGCAATCGGTGCGGAAACGACGCGTGGGCGCCGCGGCGTTCCTGGCGCTGTCGGCGGCGGGCATAGGCGCGGTCTGTGCGGCCCCCGCGCCCCTGCTCTGGCGCGTGACCGGCTGCACCCCGGGGCCGAGCTATCTCTTCGGGATCCTGCATTCGGCCGACCCCCGGGTCACCGCGCTGGCGCCGCCGGTGCGCCGCGCCATCGACGACTCGCGCCGGCTGGTCATGGAAGTCCTGCCGACCCCGGCCACGCTCGCCGTCCTCGGGGCGGCGGGCTTCGACGCCGCCGGCCCGGGCCTGCCCGCGCGGCTCGGTCCCGCGCTGTTCGCCGCTACCGCCCGGCGTATCGAACCCTACGGCGTGCCGAAAGATCTGCTGCGCCGGATGCGGCCGTGGGCGGTGGTGGCGACCCTGAGCCTGCCGCCGCCGCGGGCGGGGCTGTATCAGGAATTTGTCGTGTACCTGTATGCGCGCGCTCGCGGCAAGCCGGCCGCGGCTTTGCTCGATCCCGAGGCGCAGGTCGCCCGGTTCGAGCGCCTCCCGGGGGCCCGGCAGGTGGCCCTGGTGCGTGCCGTCGTCGACCGTCACGGTGCCGCCGTGCGGGCCCTGGCCGAGCAGCGCCGCGCCTACCTGGACGGAGATCTCGCCGCGCTCGCGCGCCTGCGGCGGGACTATCCGACCTTCCGCCATCATCCGGCCGCGGCGGCGGCCTTTCGCGCCCTGCTGCGCCGCACCGCCCGGCGCGAGGTGCCGCGACTGCTCGCGCAATTGCGGGCCGGCTCGCGTTTCGCGGCGATCACCGCGATCAACCTCCCCGGGCCCGACGGTGTCCTGGCGGGTCTGCGCGCCGGCGGGTGCACGCTGCGGCGCACGGGGGTGCCGGATGCCTACGCCGGGTCCGCCTCCACCGCCAGCAAGCGCCAGGCCACCGTCGCGCCCGCCCGCAACGCCACCACGCGCGCGTCGCCGAACGGGTAGTCCTCGGGGACGGTCCAGCCCTCGCGCGCCAGCGTGACGGTCCCGGTATTGCGCGCCAGCCCGTAGAAGTCCGCGCCGTGGAAGGCGGCGAAGGCTTCGAGGCGCTCGAGCGCGCCGACGGATTCGAAGGCCTCCGCGTAGAGTTCGAGCGCCGCGTGCGCGGTGAAGATGCCGGCGCAGCCGCAGCCGGACTCCTTCGCCCCGCGCGGATGCGGTGCGCTGTCGGTGCCGAGGAAGAACCGGGGGTCGCCGGAGACGGCGGCTTCGAGGAGCGCCCGGCGGTGCGTCTCGCGTTTCAGGACCGGCAGGCAGTGGTGATGGGGCCGCAGGCCGCCGGCGAACAGGGCGTTGCGGTTGAGCAGCAGGTGGTGCGCGGTGATCGTCGCGCCCACGCGCCCCCCGGCGCCGCGCACGAATGCCACCCCCTCGCGCGTCGTCACGTGTTCGAGCACCAGCGGCAGCGCCGGGAACCGCTCGTGCAGCGGGGCCAGCACGCGTTCGATGAACGCCCGTTCGCGGTCGAAGACGTCGACCTCCGGGTCGGTCGCCTCGGCGTGCACCTGCAGGGGCAGGCCGACCTCCTCCATCGCCGCGAGCGCCGGGAGGACACGCCCGATGTCGCGCACGCCGGCCGCCGAGTGGGTGGTGGCCCCGGCCGGATAGAGCTTGGCCCCGACGATGCACCCGTCGGCCCGCGCCCGGCGGATCTCATCCGGCGCGGTCGTATCGGTGAGGTAGAGCGTCATCAGCGGCTCGAAGCGCATGCCTGCCGGCAGCGCCGCGAGGATGCGCTCGCGGTAGGCGCGCACCGCCGCCACGGTCGTGAGCGGCGGGTCGAGGTTGGGCATGACCACCGCGCGTGCGAACCGCCGCGCCGTGAACGGCAGCACCGCCGCCATCTGCGCACCGTCGCGCAGGTGCAGGTGCCAGTCGTCGGGTCGTGTCAGCGTGATGTCCATGGCGCGGCACGTGTCGGTCGGGGTGCGCGGCGACGGCCGGCCCCAGGCGCAGACTATCACGGACTCCGGCGCCGCGGTCGGCGGCGGCCCCGGCCGGGACCTTGTGACCCGTCGCCGGGCGGCAGTGGCCGCCGTCGCTGCGGGCACGGCCCCGCCCCGGGCCCGCAGCGAAATAGTGAGACCTTGATTTGTCTCGCTTTCGCGCCCCCTTCCGCAGGGCCCGGGACGGCCCTTTTCCTTGACCTGGAGGCGCAAAAACACGGATCATATCGCGCTCGTTCGATTCCGGATACGCCCGCCCGGCGCGGTTCGCGGGCGCCGCCCGCGCGGCGCCCGCGCGCCACGGTGCCCGCGAACCGCGCCGGCGGAATCCGCCCCCAGTCAAGGGAAATGCATGGAAATCGCCGACAAGAAACGGATCCTCCGGGACATGCTGTTCTCGCGCCGCTTCGAGGAGCGCTGCTACGAGGCCTACGTGGAGCGCAAGATCGGCGGCTTCCTCCACCTCTATCCGGGTCAGGAGGCCTGCGTGCACGGGGTCATGGAGGCGGCGCGCCCCGGCCACGACTACGTCATCACCGGCTATCGCGACCACATCCATGCGATCCGCTGTGGCGCCGATCCCAAGGCGGTGATGGCGGAACTCTTCGGCAAGGAGACGGGCGTCAGCCGCGGGCGCGGCGGATCCATGCACCTGTTCGATGTGAAGCACCGTTTCATGGGTGGTTACGCCCTGGTCGGCGGGCCCTTCCCGCTCGCCGCGGGCATGGCCAAGGCGATCCAGATGCGCGGCGGCGACGAGATCGCCATCTGCTTCCTCGGCGACGCCGCCAACAACCAGGGGACCTTCCACGAGTCGCTCAACATGGCCGCGCTGTGGAAGCTGCCGGTCCTCTACGTGTGCGAGAACAACCTCTACGGCATCGGTACCCGCATCGACCGTTCCACGGCGGTGGTGGACCAGTACAAGCGCGTCTGCGGTTACGGTATCCCCGCCGCCCAGGCCGACGGGCAGGACGTGGAGGCGGTCGCGCGGGCGGCCGCCGCGGCGGTGGACCACGTGCGCGGCGGCGGCGGGCCCTATTTCCTGGAGCTGCTCACCTACCGCTATCGCGGCCATTCGATGTCCGATTCCAACGCCTACCGTGCCAAAGAGGAGGAGCGCATGTGGAGCGGGCGCGACCCGATCATCCTGCTGCGCGATCGCCTGATCGAGGCCGGGGCCATGACCAAGGAGGACTACAAGGCGCTCGATACCGAGATCCTCGAGGAGATCGAGGAGGAGATCATCGCCTTCGCCGAGTCGTCGCCGCCCCCGGCCGTTGAGGATCTCGAGCGCTACGTGTGGGCGGAGGACGGTTCCTGCCGCTCCGGGGGTGCGGGCTGATGGGTGTCCTGATGTACTGGGAGGCGATCCGCCGCGCCCACGACGAGGAACTGGCCAACGACCCGATGGTGATCGTCATGGGCGAGGACGTCGGGGTCGCCGGCGGCACCTACAAGGCGACGCGCGGGCTTTATGAAAAATACGGTCCCGAGCGCGTCATCGACACCCCCATCTCCGAGAACAGTTACACCGGCCTCGGGATCGGCGCCTCCTTTCTCGGTGTGCGCCCGATCATCGAGCTGATGTCGGTGAACTTCGCCTGGCTCGCCCTCGACCAGATCGCCAATACCGCGGCCAAGGTGCGCTACATGTCCGGCGGCCAGCTCAGCGCGCCGGTCGTGATCCGCTCGCCCGGCGGCAGCGCGCACCAGCTCGGCTCCCAGCATTCGGCGCGCATGGAAAAGGTGTTCATGTCGATCGCCGGCCTGCGCGTGGTGACGCCGTCCAATCCGCGGCAGGCGTACGGCCTCCTCAAGTCCGCGGTGCGCTGCAACGATCCGGTGTTCATCAACGAACACGAGTTGATGTACAACCTCAAGGGCGAGGTGCCGGACGGCGAGTATTTCCACCCGCTCGAGGGCTCGGAGCTGGCGCGCGAGGGGCGCGACGTTACGCTGTTCGGGTACAACGTCTCGGTGCATCTGTGCCTGCAGGCCGCCGACGTGCTCGCGCGCGAGCACGGCATCGAGGCCGAGGTCGTGGACCTCTACGCCTTGAGCCCGCTCGATCGGGCGGGCATCGCGCGTTCGGTCGCACGGACCCACCGCGCGGTGGTGGTGGAGGAGGCCGAGGCCCCGGTGGGCGTCGGTGCCGAGGTGATCGCCATCCTGAACGAGGAGTGCTTCTTCGAACTCGACGCGCCGCCGCGGCGGGTCTCGGCGCGCAACGTCCCGATCCCGTACGCGCGCAACCTGGAGAAGGCGGCCGTGCCGCACGCCGCCGACGTCGTGCAGGCGGTGCTGGGCCTGTTCGGTCGCACCTGAGGCACGGAGTCGCCGCGCGGGCGTCGCGTCCGGCCGGAGTCCGGGCCGGCCCCCGGCGCCCGTCCCCTCGCGGATCTCACACCACTGACGGCGCGGGACGCGCGGGCGCGTGACCGGCGCCCGGAAAATCCCGGGAAGGGAAGGAACGATGGCAGAACCCTACGCGATCAAGATGCCCCAGCTCTCCGACACGATGACGGAGGGCACGGTCGTGAGCTGGGAGAAGCGCCCGGGCGACGCCGTGCGCCGCGGCGACGTGGTGGCGCAGGTGGAGACCGACAAGGCGATCATGGACGTGGAGGTGTTCCGCGACGGCTACCTGTCCGGCCCGCTGGCGCCGGTCGACGGCGTCGTGGCGGTGGGGGCGCCCATCGGTTACCTCGTGGCCGAGCCCGGGGATGTCGTCGGCGGGGATGCGCCCGCCGCTCCGGCCGCCGCGGCGGAACCGGGTCCGGGGGCGCAGGCCGGTTCGCCGGTGCCGCCGCCGACGGGGGCGGCGTATGAGATCAAGATGCCGCAGCTCTCCGACACCATGACCGAGGGTACGGTCGTCGCATGGACGCACGCGCCCGGCGATGAGATCCGCCGCGGCGATGTGGTGGCGCAGGTGGAGACCGACAAGGCGATCATGGACGTGGAGGTGTTCCGCGACGGCTACCTGTCCGGCCCGCTGGCGCCGGTCGACGCGGTGGTGCCGGTCGGCGGGGTCCTCGGCTACCTCGTCGCGGAGGCCGCGGAGGTGGTGCACGGCGAGGCGCCGGTCCCCGCGCGCCCGTCGCAGACGGCGGCCGCGCCCGAACCCGCGTCGCGCGCACCGGGCGGCGCGGACACGCGGGCGTTCGCACCGGCGCCTCGGCCCACGCGCGGGCAGGCCTCGCCCTACGCCCGGCGTCTGGCTGCGGAGCGCGGCGTGGACCTAAATCCGCTGCGCGGCAGCGGCGCCGGAGGCGTGATCGTCGGCGCCGACGTCCTGCGCGCCGATCCGACGACCGGCGCGGGCTTGCCGCCGGGTACGCGCCCCCCCGTCGAGCCGCCGGTGCCCGGGGACGGGCGCCCGATGAACGCGATGGAAAAGGCGGTCAGCCACAGCATGACCTCGGCCCTGACCCTGCCGACCTTCCACGTGACCGTCAACGTGCAGACCAAGGCGCTGATGGCGGCCGCCAAGGCGCTCGGCGTGTCGGTCACCGTGGCCATCGCCAAGGGCTGCGCGCTCGCCCTGAAGCGTCACCCGCAGGTCAACTGGGCCTACCAGCCGGTCGACCGCCTGGTCGAGCGCGACTGGGTCGACATCGGCATGGCCGTGGCCACCGAGGACGGCGGCCTGGTGGTCCCGGTGCTGCGCCGTTGCGAGTCGCGCGGGATCCAGGAACTCGACGCCGAGTGGAAGGACCTCGTCGGGCGCGCGCGGCGCCGGCGTCTCAAGCCCGAGGAGTACCGCAACCCCACCTTCCAGATCTCCAACCTGGGTATGTTCGGGGTGAGCTATTTCGACGCCATCCCGACGCCGGGGATCGCGGCGATCCTGGCGATCGCGAGCGCCGGTGCCCAGGGGATGCCGATCACGATCACCGCCGACCATCGCGTCGTGAACGGAGCGCTGGCGGCGCAGTTCCTCAACACCCTGCGCGAGACCCTGGAGCACCCCGAGGGCTGGCTGCGTGCGCCCGGCCCGCGCATCCCGGCGGGCGACTGGGACTATCCGGTGGTGGTCATCGGCGCCGGGCCCGGGGGCGAGGATTGCGCCCGCGAACTGGCCGAGCACGGCATCCGCGCCGCCCTGATCAGCGACGCCCCACTGCCCGGGGGGGAGTGTCTGTGGCGCGGCTGCATCCCGTCGAAGACCTGGCGCGCCGCGGCCGACCGCATCCGCGACCGCGCCCACGACGCCCATCTCGGGGTCGAGGGCACGAGACGCGCGCGCCTGTCCTGGGAGCGGCTGGAGGAGACCCGCCGCGGCATCCTCGAGGCGCGCGGTGCGATGGCGGAGAAGACCGACAAGGGGCTGCGGATCGAGATCGTGCAGGGGAGCGCGCGCTTCGAAGACGCCCACACGCTCGTCGTCGACGCCTCCGGCAACGACGCCGATCCCCACCGCCGGCCGCGCCCCGGCGACGGCTCCGACGGACGGCGCATCACCTTCGGTTGCGCGGTGGTCGCCACCGGCGCGCCGCCCTACGTGCCCCCCATACCCGGTGCGCGCGAGGGTCTGGCGTCCGGCGGCGTGCTGACCTCGGACACGGTCTGGGGCCTGGAGGGCGTGCCGCGTCGTCTGGTCGTCATCGGCGCCGGCGCGATCGGCGCCGAGATGGCGCAGATGTTCCAGGACTTCGGGAGCCGGGTGACGCTGCTGGAGGCGCAACCGCGTATCCTCGCCGAGGTCGAGCCGGAGATCGCCGCGCGCCTGGCGCAGATCCTCGCCGCCGATCCGCGCCTCACCGTCGAGGTCGACGCCGCGGTGCAGCGCATCGCGGGGGCGCCGGGGACGATGAAGGTGAGCTACCGCGACGCCGCGGGCAAGGCGCACACGCTGTCGTGCGACTACGTGCTCATGGCGACCGGCAAGCGCCCCGATCTCTCGCGGCTCGGGACGGAGAAGGCGGGGATCGATACGGCCGGCGGCGTGATCGCGGCGGACGCCCACTGCAGGACGAACGTCGAACACATCTATGCGGTCGGCGACGTGATCGGCGGGCTGATGCTGGCGCACACCGCCGCCCGCCAGGGCCGCGTGGCCGCGGCGGCGATCGCCGGCGAGGAGGCCGCCTACGACGCCGACCGCGACTGCGGGGTCATCTTCACCCGCCCGCAGGCCGCCTTCGCCGGCCTGTCAGTGGAGCAGGCCAAGGCGCGGGGGATCGATGCGGTGGAGGTGAAGGTCCCCTTGAGCATCGACGCCAAGGCGATGATCACCGGCGAGACCGAGGGGATGATCAAGCTCGTCGCCGACCGTGCGAGCCGGCGTATCGTCGGCGTGCACCTGCTCGCCGACCACGCCGACACCCTCATCGGCGAGGCGGTGATGATGGTCGGCGCCGGGCTGCGCCTCGAGCAGGTCGCCGAGGCGATCCATCCGCACCCGACGCAGACCGAGCTGTTCGGCGACCTCGCCCGGCGCCTGCTCTCGCGCCTGCGACGCAGCGCCAGGGTGCGCGGGTAGGAGTGGCGGCGGAGCCGCCCGGAGTTCCAGGGCCCCCGCCCCGATCTAGCCCGGAGGGAGCGCAGCGCAATTCGGGGAAGGGAAGTTCCCCGGCACCGTGATTCCCCGGATTCCGGCCTGCGGCCTGCATCCGGGCCACGACGGCGTTGGTAATCGACGGTAGGGCCGGGCTTGCCCGGCCGAGGCCGTGGAATCGCCACCCGCGGCAAACGCCGGCCGGATCGATTAGAATCGGAGCGCCGCGGCGGGCGCCGCGGGATCCGACGGTCCATACACGCCCCGGGGAGCCCCGATGTCCAGCGTGCGAAAAGTCGTCCTCGCCTACTCCGGCGGTCTCGATACCTCGGTCATCCTCAAGTGGCTGCAGGAGACCTACGGCTGCGAGGTGGTCACCTTCACGGCCGACATCGGTCAGGGCGAGGAGGTGGAACCGGCGCGCGCCAAGGCGCAGGCGCTCGGTGTCCGTGAGATCTACATCGAGGACCTGCGCGAGGCGTTCGTGCGCGACTACGTGTTCCCGATGTTCCGCGCCAACGCCGTCTACGAGGGCGAATATCTCCTCGGGACCTCGATCGCGCGGCCGCTGATCGCCCGCCGGCTGGTCGAGATCGCGGCGGAGACGGACGCCGATGCGATCGCGCACGGGGCGACCGGCAAGGGCAACGACCAGGTGCGCTTCGAGCTCGGGGCGTACGCCCTCAATCCGGACATCCGCATCATCGCCCCGTGGCGCGAGTGGGATCTGACCTCGCGCGAGCGCCTGCTCGCCTACGCGGAGCGCCACGGCATCCCGGTCGAGGCCAAACGCGGCGCGCGATCGCCGTACTCGATGGACGCGAACCTGCTGCACATCTCCTACGAGGGCGGCCCGCTGGAGGATCCCTGGACCGAGCCCGAAGAGGCGATGTGGCGCTGGACCACCGCCCCCGAACGGGCGCCGGATACGCCCACCGAACTCGAACTCGCCTTCGACCGCGGGGACGTGGTCGCCGTCAACGGCGAGGCGATGAGTCCCGCGCAGGTGCTCGAGACCCTGAACCGCCACGGCGGGCGCCACGGCATCGGCCGGCTGGACCTGGTCGAGAACCGCTACGTCGGGATGAAGTCGCGCGGCTGCTACGAGACGCCGGGCGGCACCATCCTGCTCAAGGCCCATCGCGCGATGGAATCGCTCACGCTTGATCGCGAGGTGGCGCACCTCAAGGACGAGCTGATGCCGCGCTATGCGAGCCTGATCTACAACGGCTACTGGTGGAGCCCGGAGCGCGAGCTGCTGCAACGGGTCATCGACGATTCCCAGGCACACGTCAACGGGCGCGTGCGCGTGCGCCTCTACAAGGGTGCGGTGATGGTGACCGGCCGCGCCTCCGAGACCGACAGCCTGTTCGATCCGGCGGCGGCGACCTTCGAGGACGATGCCGGCGCCTACGACCAGCGCGACGCCGCCGGCTTCATCCGGCTCAACGCCCTGCGCCTGCGCATCGCCGCCCGCAACGCCCGCCGATCCGCGAAATAATAGCCGGCACTACAAAGACTTAATTCTCTTTGCCACTCTGTCCCCGGCGGCGCTCAAGCTTCTCGGGCGCCGGCCGATACCTCCTCTCATGGCAGCCTGCGCCCGCGCGCAGCGCCCGTCGCAGCCAGGACTGGATCCACCGCCGCCGCCCCCTTCCGGGAGGAGGGGGGCGGAACGGGACCGGCGCAACCGTAACAACAACGAGCCGGCATGCTGATACTGGAACAGACGGGGACTACTCCGGTCTCGGGGCCCGTGGGCGTGGCGCCAGCGGCCGGGGGCGGGCGGCACGACGGCGTGCAGGCCGAACAGGTGCGCCTCCTCTACGGGCTCGCGCCCGCAGGTCTGTTTGCGGGCCTGCTGGCGGGCCTGGTCGTGGCGGTCGTCCTGCGCGACGTCGCCCCGCGTCCGATCGTCTACCTGTGGATCGCCGCGCTCCTCGCGGTCATGCTCGCGCGGCTGGGGCTCGTGCGCCGCTATTCGCGGATCCGGGGGACAGGACCGGGTGTCGTCGCCGATCCGGCGCGCTGGCTGCGGCATTATTGCGTGGTCTGTTTCGCCGCCGGATCGGTCTGGGGCGGCGGGGCGCTGCTGCTGGCGATGCACGGGGACATCGTCCACCAGCTCTTCCTCGTATTGACCCTGACGGCGGTATCGGCGGGCGCGATGAGTACCATGATCGCCTCGCCGCGGGCGCTCTGCGCCTTCCTGCTCCCGGCCGTGCTGCCGCCGGCGGCTTGGCTGCTGGCGCAGGCCACGGTGCCCCAGGCGGGCCTCGGGGCCGCGCTGCTGCTGGCCGCCCTGTTCCTGGCGCGAGGTGCGCGTCACCTCAACGGCCAGCTGCTACGCTCACTGACCCTGGCGATGCGCAACGAGGAGCTGGTCGCCGATCTCAGCCGCGCCAAGGCGCGGCTCGAGGACGTCAACCGCGAACTGATCCGCGAGGTGGAGGATCGCACCCGGGCGGAGGATCGCGAGAAGGAGCGGGTGCAGGTGACCCTGGAATCGATCGGCGACGGGGTGATCACCACCGACGTCGATGCGCGCGTCGAGTATCTCAACCCGGTCGCCGAGCAGATGACCGGATGGAGCGCCGCGCAGGCCCGCGGGCGCCCGCTGCCGGAGGTGCTCAACCTGGTCGACGAAGGGGGGCGTTCCCCGGTCGGCAACCCGGTACGCCGCTGTCTGCAGGAGGGGGCCCCGGTGTGCGTGGCCGCGCCGACCTCGCTGCTGCACCGCGGCGGGGATCGCGAGTTCTCGGTGAAGGTCACGGCGGCCCCGCTGCGGGCGCGCGAGCGCGAGGTCATCGGCGCGGTGCTCGTGTTCCACGACGTCACCGAGCTGCGCTCGATGGCGCGCCGGATGGCGTTCCAGGCCAGCCACGACGCGCTCACCCGCCTCATCAACCGGCACGAGTTCGAGGGCCGCCTGGAGCAGGCGCTGGCGGGTGCGCGCGGCTCCGGGCGCGTACACGCGCTGTGCTTCCTGGACCTCGACCGCTTCAAGCAGGTGAACGACACCTGCGGCCACGAGGCCGGCGACGAGCTGCTGCGCCAGCTCGCGGCCTGCCTGAAGGCGCGGATGCGCGAGCGCGACTCGCTCGCGCGCCTGGGCGGCGACGAATTCGGCGCCCTGTTCCTGGATTGCCCCGCCGACAAGGGGCGGGAACTGGCCGAATCCCTGCTCGATGCCGTCCGGGGCTTCCGGTTTTCCTGGGGCAAACAGTCCTTCGAGGTCGGCGCCAGCATCGGGGTGGTCCCCGTGGACGGGCACAGCGGGGGCGTCGGCGAGGTCATGAACGCGGCGGATTCGGCGTGCTACGCGGCGAAGGAGGGCGGGCGCAACCGCGTGCACGTCTATCGGGAGGAGGACGCGGAGCGCACGCGCCGCCACGGCGACACGCAATGGGCGCAGCGCATCCGCCTGGCGCTGCGGGAGCGACGCCTCCGCCTCCACTTCCAGCCGATCCGGCATCTCGGCGGAAACGGCGGCGGCGGCGAGCTGCTGTTGCGGATGCTCGACGAGGGCGGGCGCCTGGTCGCGCCGCGGGTCTTCCTGCCGGCGGCCGAGCGCCACGGTTTGATGACGGATATCGACCATTGGGTCGTCGATTCCGCCTGCAGTGCGCTGGACGAAGAACATCGCTTGGTGCGGGGCCTCCAGCATTGCAACATCAATCTGTCGCCGCAGTCGATGGCCGACGGCGACTTTCTCGCCGCCACGCTCGATCGCCTGCGCGTCTCGCCGCGCGCGGCGCAAGTGTTATGCTTCGAGATCGCCGAGACCGCGGCGATCGCGAATCTGTCCACCGCGATGCAGTTCATCACCGAGGTGCGTGCCTTGGGGTGTCGGTTCGCCCTCGACGACTTCGGGGCCGGTCTCAGCTCCTTCGCCTACCTCAGGACCCTGCCTGTCGACTTCCTGAAGATCGACGGCGCCTTCGTGAAGGATATGCTGCGCGATCCGGTCGATCACGCCATGGTGGATGCGATCAACCGCATCGGGCACCTGATGGGCGTACGGACAGTGGCGGAATTCGTGGAGGACGGGCGGACGCTGGAGTCCGTGCGCCGACTCGGGGTGGACTACGCGCAGGGCTACGGAGTCGGAGCGCCGTGCGCGCTGGAGTCGTGAAGACGCAGGCTTCGCCCCCTCCGCGGCTCAGATCCGGCGCACGATCCAGTAGTCCAGACTGAGGCGCCCGGCGCCGCCGAACAGCAGCGGTGCCAGCATCGCGAGATAGAGCCAGGGACGATCTCCGCCGTGCCCGGCGGCGGAATGCAGCAGGAGCCAGCCGGCCGCCTCGGTCGCCATCAGGACCAACGCGGCGATACGCGTACCGAAGCCGAGCAGCAGGAACACCGCGCCGAGCAGTTCGATCCAGGCCGCGGCGAACCACACGCCGCCGGCCGGCAGGAAGGCGAGCGGGGCCGGCAGCCCGTGCGCGAGTCCGAGCAGCCGGTCCATGCCGTGCAGCTTGTGCTGGCCGGCGAGCCAGAACTCCCACGCCAATACCGCGCGCAGGAGCAATTGCGGCAGAAACGCGCCGAGCCGGTTGAGCGCGGCGGCGATCGTGCAGAAGGTGTCGTAGACCGCTTCCATCCCAAGCCCACCGCGTGCCGCGCTCTGGCGCGGCGCGGCCCGCTATCGGATGGACCGCCGCGCGCGCGGGAAGGTTCCGTCGGGCTCCGGCGTGCTCACGCGGGTGCGGGGGTCTTTTCGCGGTATTCGCACCAGGGTTCGATCGGGCACTGCGGGCAGCGGGGCCGGCGCGCGGTGCACACGTAGCGCCCGTGCAGGATGAGCCAGTGGTGCGCATTGCGCCGGAAGGGCTCCGGGGTCAGGCGCGTGAGCCGGCGCTCCACCTCCGCGGGCGTACGCCCGCGCGCGAGGCCGGTGCGGTTGGCGACGCGGAAGACGTGCGTGTCGACGGCGATGGTCGGCTCGCCGAAGGCGGTGTTGAGGATGACATTGGCCGTCTTTCGCCCTACGCCCGGCAGGGCCTCGAGCGCGGCGCGGTCCCGCGGCACCTCGCCCCCGTGGCGCTCGATGAGGATGCGGCAGGTCCTGATCAGGTTGCGCGCCTTGCTGTTGTACAGGCCGATCGTGCGGATGCGGTGCGCCAGCCCTTTCTCGCCCAGGCACAGGATCGCCTGCGGGGTGTTGGCGACGGGGAAGAGCTTCGCCGTGGCGGCGTTGACGCTGCGGTCGGTGGCCTGCGCCGACAACACGACCGCGACCAACAGCTCGAAGGTGCTGCCGTACCGCAGTTCCGTCGTCGGCTCGGGGTTGCCCGCGCGCAACCGCGCGAAGATCTGCTCGCGCGTCGCGCGATTCACCGCCGGGAACGGTCAGACGTGGCGGAAATAGCCCACGTCGGGGACCGGCGGCCGCGGCGTTTTTGCGGCCTCGGCCTCGAGCTCGTGCAGCATCTGCGCGTGGGCCTCTTCGAGTTTGTGGCGCGCGGCGTCGTCCAGACGGGGCAGGATCAGCTCGCGGATGAAGTCGCCGAGATCCGACATCGCCGCGGCCCACATCTTGTCGTTGAGGTGGAAGCTGTGCAGTGCGTGCTGGCCCATGGGGTAGGAATTGAACTCCACCGCTTTGGCGGCACTCAGGTCCGGATCCCGGGCGACGAAGTCGCGCGCCCATTCATACCACCAGCGGTAGTAGCGCTCCTGCAGTTCGGTGCCGAATCCCCGGCTCTCGAAGAATGCGGCCATCGTCATGCGCGGCGCCTGGCCGTAACGGACCCCGCGCAGCGCTACAAAGGGAATGTGTCCGGACATCGCCTGTTTCTCCCGCGGATCGTGCAATCTGCCGCGGGCAGTATACCAGACCCGTGGGGTCGGACGAGGCGGCGCACGGGCGGGGGGCGGCGTCAGGGGCGCCGGCGCGCCGCGCGCCGCGCGCGGACCCGCTCGACCGCCGCGCGGATCGCGGCGGCCTTCCCGGCGTCGGCCCCGGGCGTGTGGAGTTCGCGCCGTGCGGCCCGCTCCTCGGCCCGGCGCCGCCGGCGCTCGCAGTGGAGCCGGTAGCGTTCCCGTGCGCGGCGCGCCGCCTGCGGATCGTCGCGGGTCGGGGCTTGCGCGCGGATCGTGACCAGCCGGATGCAGTCGACCGGGCACGCCGGCGGGCAGAGTTCGCATCCGGTGCACTCGGGCGGCAACACGGTGTGCGCCTGGCCGGGAGCACCGACGATGGCGTCGACCGGACACGCCGGCAGGCAGAGGGTGCAGCCGATGCAGGCCGCCTCGTCGATGACCGCCACCGTCCCCATGGCGGCGGAGCCGACCGCGGGGTCCGGCGGCAGAGCCGGGCGCCCCAGCAGTCGCGCCAGTGCGCGGATGGTCGGCTCGCCCCCCGGGGCGCAACGGTTGAGCTCCGTTGCGCCGCGCGCGAGCGCCGCCGCATAGGCACGGCAGTCCGGGAAGCCGCAACGGGTGCATTGAGTCTGGGGCAGCAGGTCGTCGACGGCGTCGACGAGTCGTGCCGTCCCCGCCGGCCCGCCGCCGTTCCGGTTCGCAGCGGTCACCTGTCGTCCCTCGTCCTGCGCCTACTTCACGCGCATGCCGGGGCGGGCGCCCGCGTCGGGTGCGATCAGCCACAGGTCGCGCCCGCCCGGTCCGGCGGCCAGCACCATGCCTTCGGATACCCCGAAGCGCATCTTGCGCGGGGCGAGGTTCGCCACCACGACGGTGAGGCGTCCGGCGAGGTCTTCGGGGCGGTAGGCCGCCTTGATCCCGGCGAACACGGTGCGCGTCTCCTCGCCCAGGTCCAGGGTCAGGCGCAGCAGCTTGTCGGCGCCCGCGACCGCCTCGGCGCGGACGATCCGCGCCACGCGCAGATCGATCTTGGCGAACTGTTCGTAGTCGACCGTCGGGACCTCGTCCGCGGCCGCCGGAGCGGCCGTCGCGTCGGTCCCCGCATCCCCCTGCGGCCCCGCGGCCGCCATCATCGCCGCGACGGCGGCCGGATCGACGCGCCGCAACAGCGGTTCGAACTGCGCGATTGCGTGATCGAGCAGCGGGGCGTGCACGTCGTCCCAGCGCAGCGCCCCGGCGGCGAGGAACGACTCGGCCCGCTCGGCGGTCGCGGGCAGGACGGGCTTGAGGTACACCATCAGCGCGCGAAAGAGATTCAGGCCCTGCGTGCACACGGCGGTGACTTCCGCCGCGCGCGCCGGATCCTTGGCCGCCAGCCACGGCTTGTGGGCGTCGATGTATTGGTTGGCGCGGTCGGCCAGGGCCATGATCTCGCGCATGGCGCGCGCGTAGTCGCGCTCTTCGTAGGCGGCCGCGACGGTATCGGCGGCGCCCGCGAATTCCCCGTACAGGCCGGGCTCGGGCAGCGCCGCGGCCAGGCGGCCGCCGGCCAGCCGATGAACGAAGCCCGCGCAGCGGCTGGCGATGTTCACCACCTTGCCCACGAGATCGGCGTTGACGCGCTGGACGAAGTCCTCGAGGTTGAGATCGAGGTCGTCGACGCCGGGACCGAGCTTGGCGGCGAAGTAGTAGCGCAGGTATTCCGCGTCGAGGTGATCGAGATAGGTGCGGGCGCGGATGAAGGTGCCGCGCGACTTGGACATCTTGCGTCCGTTCACCGTCAGGAAGCCGTGGGCCCACACCGCCGTCGGGGTGCGGAAGCCGCTGCCGTGGAGCATCGCCGGCCAGAACAGTGTGTGGAAGTAGACGATGTCCTTGCCGATGAAGTGGTAGAGCTCGGCTGTCGAGTCCGGCCCCCACCATTCGTCGAAGTCGAGGCCGGTGCGCTCGCACAGCCGGCGGAAGCTCGCCATGTAGCCGATCGGGGCGTCGAGCCAGACGTAGAAATACTTGCCCGGACTGCCGGGGATCTCGAAGCCGAAATAGGGCGCGTCGCGCGAGATGTCCCACTCACGCAGGCCGGCATCGAACCACTCCCCGAGTTTGTTGGCGACCTCCGGCTGTACGTGGCCGCCGCCGGTCCATGCGCGCAACATTGGCTCGAAGTCCGGCAGCCGGAAGAAGAAATGCAGGTTCTCGCGCGGTTCGGGGCGGGCGCCGGACAGCGCCGAGACCGGATCGCGCAGCTCGGTGGGGCTGTAGGTGGCGCCGCAGACCTCGCAACTGTCCCCATACTGGTCCGCGGCCCCGCAACGCGGGCAGCCGCCCTTGATGAAGCGGTCCGGCAGGAAGATCTTCTTTTCGGGATCGTAGAGGTCGGTCACGGTGCGCTGGACGATGTGACCGCCCTCCCGCAGCCGCGCGTAGATGCGCTCGGCGAGCTCGCGGTTCTCCGGAGAGTGCGTCGAATGGTACTGGTCGAAGGCGATGCCGAAGCCGGCGAAGTCCGCGCGGTGCTCCTGCGCCATGCGTGCGATCAGCACCTCCGGATCGATACCCTCGGACCAGGCGCGCAGCATGATCGGGGTACCGTGGGCGTCGTCGGCGCAGACGTAATGGCACTCGTGCCCGCGCAGGCGCTGGAAACGGGCCCAGATGTCGGTCTGGACGTATTCCACCAGATGCCCGAGGTGAATCGGCCCGTTGGCGTAGGGCAGGGCGCTGGTGACCAGTATCCTTCGCGGCGATGGGGTCATGGGACTTTCAAGGACTTGTAGCGCGGCGCCGGGGTTGCGGGGCGTGCCTACGGTAGCAACTCCGCGGCGCGGTTGCCAGTGCGGGAGGCGACGGCGCCGGGGGAATCGTGTACACTGCCGGGATCCCCGAGGAATCATGCGCCGGCCCACCGGGCCGGCGCGTTGCGCAGGAGGTCCGGAACATGGCGGAGGTATCGCGGCTCCAGGTGGAGACGGCCATCAAGGAATACATCGATCCCTGTCTCGGCAAGGATCTGGTCGCCGCCAAGGCGATCAAGGACATCGCCGTCGACGGCGGGTCCGTATCGGTGCAGGTCGTGCTGGGCTTCCCGGCCAAGGGCCACGTGGACGAACTCGTCCGGGCGCTCCAGGCGAAGATCGAGGCGATCGACGGCGTCGACAAGGCGGACGTCGAGGTCTCCACCAAGATCACCGCGCACACCGTCCAGAAGAACCTCAAACCGCTGCAGAACATCAAGAACATCATCGCCGTGGCCTCCGGCAAGGGCGGCGTCGGCAAGTCCACGGTCGCGGTCAATCTGGCGTTGGCCCTGTCCGCCGAGGGGGCCAGCGTCGGGATCCTCGATGCGGACATCTACGGCCCCAGCCAGCCGCGCATGCTCGGGATCAAAGGGAAGCCGGACTCGAAGGACGGCAAGTCGCTGGAGCCGATGACCAGCTACCATCTGCAGGCCATGTCGATCGGCTTCCTGATCGAGGAGGAGACGCCGATGATCTGGCGCGGCCCGATGGTGACGCAGGCCCTCGAGCAGCTCCTCAACGATACCCGCTGGAAGGATCTCGATTACCTGGTGATCGATCTGCCCCCGGGCACGGGCGACACCCAGCTCACCCTCGCGCAGCGGGTGCCCGTGAGCGGCGCCGTAATCGTCACCACCCCCCAGGACATCGCCCTGCTCGATGCGCGCAAAGGGCTCAAGATGTTCGAGAAGGTAGACGTCCCGGTACTCGGCATCGTCGAGAACATGGGGCTGCACATCTGCAGCAACTGCGGACACGAGGAGCACATCTTCGGCGAGGGCGGGGGCAAGCGCCTCGCCGAGCAGCACGGCGTCGAACTACTCGGCTCGCTGCCGCTGGACGCGAGCATCCAGCGCGACGCCGACAGCGGGCGGCCGTCGGTGGTCTCGGACCCGGACGGTAGGATCGCGCAGATCTTCCGCGAGATCGCGCGCCGTACCGCGGCCAAGCTCTCGCTGCAGGCCAAGGACTTCAGCGCGCGCTTCCCGAGCATCGTCATTCAGAACAACTAAGCGGTAGCGGCCACGGGCGGGGGCGCTGCGGCGCGAGGCGCATGCCGATCAAGTCCGACAAATGGATCCGGCGCATGGCGCGCGAGCACGGCATGATCGAGCCGTTCGCGCCCGACCAGGTGCGCACGAACGGCGGCGCGCGTATCGTCTCCTACGGTACTTCGAGCTACGGTTACGATATCCGTTGCGCGGACGAGTTCAAGATCTTCACCAACATCAACTCTGCGATCGTCGATCCCAAGGATTTCGACGCCGACAGCTTCGTCGACGTCAAGGGCGCCGTCTGCATCATTCCGCCGAATTCCTTCGCCCTCGCACGCACGGTCGAATACTTCCGCATTCCGCGCAACGTGCTGACGATCTGTCTGGGCAAATCGACCTACGCGCGCTGCGGGATCATCGTCAACGTCACCCCGCTCGAACCCGAATGGGAGGGGCACGTCACCCTCGAGTTCTCGAACACCACGCCGCTGCCGGCCAAGATCTACGCCAACGAAGGCGTCGCGCAGGTGATCTTCCTCGAGGCCGATGAGTTGTGCGAGGTCTCGTATCGGGACCGCGGCGGCAAGTATCAGGCTCAGCGCGGGGTGACCCTTCCGAAGACCTGAGGCCGCCGGCGATCAGCGCGCCGCCGTCGCACGCCGATCGCGATCGGTCCCCGGCTCGCGACTCCGCCCCGGGAGCGGGATGCCGCCCGTGAGCGCGTCCAGGAGCAGGTCGAGGTCGGGTCGGTGCGCACGCCGGTAGGTGATGCGTACCGCCAGGTAGCACAGGCGCGGCGCGGCCCAGACGTAATCGGCGCGCTCGCCGGGCAGCGGGAGGCGCTCGAGCCGGACGGTGTCGAAGGTCCCGATCGGCGTCTGGACGCGCGCTCCGCCCATGATCGTGAAGCGGAAGGTCTTTACGCGACCGGCGTCGATGAACCGGTACGTCAGCGGCCGGCGGCCCGTGCGCAGATCGCGCATGAGCGCGAGCTGGAACAGGATCCGGTCGAGGATGCCGTCGCGCAGCGGCAGTACGGCCTCGCCGCCGCGCCGGTACTGCACGGCGCGCATCGCCGACCAGTCGAAGTGCGTGCGCGCGCGCCGCGTGCGCCCGTCCCGTGTGCGTTCATAGAGGCTGTCGAGCGGCCGGATCCGGCCGCCGAGCAGCGTCCAGTCGCTGCGCTCGAGGATGGTCTCCCTGCGGAACCAGGCGAGGAGGCCGGTGGAGCGGCTGAGCGCCTGGTAGCGGAAGCGATCGGGGCCGATACGGGAGAGGGACACGCGATACTCCCCTACGGTCGCCAGGCCCCCGAGGATGCTCGCCCGGTAGCGTGCGGTGAACGGCGGCGGCACCCCGGTGGGGCAGCCGGGCGCGCCGCCCGCGCGGGGCCCGGGCTCCGCATTGCTCCCGGCACCGGCCGCGAGCGCCGGGAGCAGCAGCGCCGCCGCGGCGGCGCGCCGGATCACACCGGGGCCCGTGTGTCGGGCCGCAGGCTCAGGGGACGCGTGAGGACACGCCCGTCGAGGTGCACGCCGTCTTCGCCCAGGCGCAGGCGCCCGGCGGCGAACCAGGCGACCGCCAGCGGATAGATGCGGTGTTCCTGCTCGAGCACGCGCGCCGCCAGCGTGTCGGGGTCGTCGCCCGGGAGTACAGGTACGCGCGCCTGGATCACGACCGGTCCGCCGTCGAGTTCCGCAGTCACGAAGTGCACGCTGGCGCCGTGCTCGGACACGCCCGCCTGCAGCGCGCGCCGGTGGGTATCCAGGCCGCGGAAACGCGGCAGCAACGAGGGGTGGATGTTGAGGATGCGCCCGCGGTAGTGGGATACGAAATCGGCGCCGAGGATGCGCATGAAGCCGGCGAGTGCCACCAGCCCGGGGTCGTGGCGGTCGATGGCGGCGCGTAGCGCCGCATCGAAGGCGCCGGGGGCGCGCAGGGTGCGGTGATTCACCACCTCGGTGGGGATGCCCGCGCGGCGCGCCCGTTCCAGGCCGGCCGCGTCGGGTCGATTGGAGATCACGGCGCGCACGGCGAAGGGCGCCTCGCGGGCGGCGCCGGCGTCGATCAGCGCCTGGAGATTGCTGCCGCGTCCGGAGATCAGCACCACCACGGACATCGGTGTGCCCGGCATCACCGGATCTCGACCTCGGGTTCGGGATCGTTCGAGGGCTCGATCCGGCCGATCGTCCAGGCCTGCTCGCCGCGGCCCTCCAGCAGGGCCAGCGCGGCGGGCACCGCCGCGGGCGGCAGGACCACGACCATGCCGATGCCGCAATTGAAGGTGCGGTGGAGTTCCGTCTCCGCGATGCGGCCGCGCTCGCGGAGCCAATCGAAGATCGGCGGCCGCGGCCAGCTCGACGCATCGACCACCGCGCGCGTGCCCGTCGGCAGGACCCGCGGGAGGTTTTCCGGCAGGCCGCCGCCGGTGATGTGCGCCAGGCTGTGCACCTCGACCCGCTCCAGCAGTTCGAGCAGCGGCTTGACGTAGATGCGGGTCGGAGCGAGGAGCACCTCGCCGAGCGGGCGGCCGTGGAAGTCCGCCGCCAGGTCGGCCCCGCTGCGGGCGAGGACCTTGCGGATCAGAGAATAGCCGTTGGAGTGCGGGCCGGAGGCGGCTAGGCCGACGAGCACGTCGCCCGCACGCACGCGCGATCCGTCGAGGATGCGTGCCTTCTCCACGATGCCCACGCAGAAGCCCGCGAGGTCGTAGTCGCCCGGGGCGTACATGCCCGGCATCTCGGCGGTCTCGCCGCCGACCAGCGCAGCACCCGCCTGTTCGCAGCCCGCGGCGATTCCGCGCACGACGTCTGCGGCGACGTTCACGTCGAGCGCGCCGGTGGCGAAGTAGTCCAGGAACAGCAGCGGCTCGGCCCCCTGCACGATGACGTCGTTGACGCACATCGCCACCAGGTCGATGCCGATGGTGTCGTGCCGGGCCAGTTCGATCGCCAGCTTGAGCTTCGTGCCGACACCGTCCGTCCCCGAGACGAGGACCGGTTCGCGATAGCGCTCCAGCGGCACCCGGCACAAGGCCGCGAACCCGCCGAGCCCGCCGATCACTTCGGGACGGCGCGTGCGCGCGGCGAAGGGCTTGATGCGTTCGACCAGTTCGGCGCCGGCGTCGATGTCGACGCCGGCGGCGCGGTAGGTCAGGGCCCCGGTGTCGCCGGTGTCGCCGGTGTCGCCGCCGGCGGACGGGGAGGTTTCGTCGGAGGAGGGCATGGTCGGTCGGGGTTCCCCGGATGCGGCCCGGGCCGCGCTGCCCGGGGTTTTACACTATACGGCATCGCACGGCCAGCGGCCCGCGCCCGCCGGTACCGCGGCGGCGCCGGGTTGAGGCCGCCGCGAGCGGGTATGGTATTTTAACGCTTCGATCCGGCGCCCGGCGCCGGCGCTTCCCGCCGAGCGTGGAGACCCGTTCATGAGTCACGATTTCCGCCGATGCGGCGCGTGGTTCCGCGTCGCCGGAGCCCTCGCCCTCCTGCTGGCGGCGGCGCCGGCCTCCGCGCGCGTGGTGCGCGACCTCTACACGGTCGTCGAGCCGGTTCAGGGTCAGGACGCGACCGAGCGCCTCGGCGCCTTCCGCGACGCGCTGGCACAGGTCTTCGTGCGCGTGTCGGGCGACGCGCAGGCGGGCGCGGATGCGAAGCTGCAGGCGGCCCTGCAGGATCCGGCCCGGTTCGTGCAGGAGTACCGCTACGAGCAGGCGCCCGCGACGGCGCCGGCGGTGACACCCGCCGGCGCTGCGGTCGCCGGGTCCGCTGCAGGCGCGGGCGCGCCGGCCCCCGCCCCGTCGGCCGCCGTCGCGGGCACATCCCCCGCGGCGACCGCACCCGGTACCGCCCCCGCACCGGGCGCGCTCGCATCCCCCACGTCCGCCGCATCCCCCAGGTCCGCGGCGCCCGCGGCACTCGGTTTGTGGGTGCGCTTCGATCCGGACGCCGTGCGCGCCGCACTGCGCCAGGCCGGGCTGCCCGTTTGGGGCGACGCCCGCCCGACCACGCTGCTGTGGTTGGCGGTGGAGGACGGTGTCCGGCGTTCGATCCTGGCCGAGGACGATCAGTCGCCGCTGGAGCAGGCCCTGCTCGCCGCCGCCTCGGCGCGCGGCGTCCCGGTCATCCTTCCGCTCATGGATCTGGAGGACGAGCGCAACGTGAGTTTCGGCGATCTGTGGGGTGGCTTCTCGGCACCGGTACGGGCGGCCTCGGCGCGTTACGGGACCCATGCGATCCTGGTCGGGCGTATACGCCACTTTGCCGGCGGGCCCTGGAGCGCGCGCTGGACGCTCTATTCCGGCACGCGGACCTCCCGCTGGCGCACGACGGCCGACGCCGAGGCGCCGTTGCTCGCCGCGGGCGTCGACGGCCTGGCCGACCGCTTGGCGGCGCAGTTCGCACTGCCCGCGGGCGCGAGCGCGCGCGGGCTGGTGGAGATCGAGATCACCGGCGTGCGTTCGCTCGCCGACTACGCGCGCGCACGCGCGTATCTGCGGGGCCTGAGCCCGGTGTTGCACGTCCAGACCGTCGCGGTCGCCCCCGACCGGGCGCGCTTCCGCCTCGAGGTGCAGGGCGACGCGCAGGGGCTCGAGCAGGCGATCGGGCTCGGCCGGACCCTGACGCCGGCACCCGCCGCCGGGCCGGTGACCCTCGGGGGCGGCGGCCCGACCCCCGCGGGGCAGACCGCGCCCGCCGGGACGAACCCGTCGGGTCCGGCGGTGGCGGTCTACCGCCTGGTGCCATGAGGGCCGGCGACCTTCCCAATCTGATCAGCCTGTTGCGCATCCTGCTGGTCGGGCCGGTGGTGGTGCTGCTGCTGGAGCATCACGACCGCGTCGCGCTGTCGCTGTTCGCGGTCGCCGGGGTCTCGGATGCGCTCGACGGCTATCTCGCGAAACGCCACGGCTGGACGAGCCGCCTCGGCGCCGTGCTCGACCCGCTCGCCGACAAACTCCTGCTCGTCGCCACCTACGTCACCCTGGGCTGGCTCGCCGCGCTCCCGGTCTGGCTGGTTGCGCTCGTGCTGGGCCGCGACCTCCTGATCGTCGTCGGCGCGATCATCTTTCGTGCGCGCTTCGGGCCGTTCCGGCCACAACCCAGCGCCGTCAGCAAGCTCAATACCGCCGTCCAGATCGCCCTGGTCCTGGCGGTGACGTTCGATCGCGGCGTCGCGCGCGTGGGTTCCGGCACGCTCGCCGCGCTGGTCGGCGCCGTGGCGGTCACGACCGCCGCGAGTGGGGCCGGTTATGTCTGGGTGTGGGGTCGGCGCGCCCGCCACGGCGGCCGGGACCCGCGTCCGGGCTAGGCGTCGGGAGCCGCGACGGTGAGGCAACTCGCGCTGGACATCGGCCTGCGGCCTCACGCGAGCCTGGCGGGTTTCGTCCCGGGCCCCAACGGCGCGGTGCGCGAGGCCCTCGCCGGGCTGGCCGCGGGGACCCTGGAGGGGCCGGTGCGGCTCTGGGGCGAGGCGGGCACCGGCAAGACCCACCTGCTGCAGGCGGCCTGCCGGGCGGCCCACGAGGCGGGTCGGCGCTGCGGCTATCTCCCGCTCGCGCCCCCGCGCGATTTCGGACCCGGGGTCCTCGAGGGCCTCGAACAGCTCGATCTCGTCTGCATCGACGATCTCGATGCGGTGGCGGGCGAGCGCGAGTGGGAGGTAGCCCTCCTGGACCTCTATCACCGCCTCCTCGAGACCGGGGGGCGCCTGGCGGCGTCGGGCCGCGCACGCCCCGACGCCGGCGGCGGCCTCCCCGACCTCGCCTCGCGCCTGGCGGCGGGGCTGGTATACGGCCTGCGGGCGCTGGATGACGGCGACAAGCTGCGCGTGGTGCGCGGCCGTGCCGAGGCCTGCGGTCTGGTATTGGCGCCGGGGGCGGCCGACTACCTTCTGGCCCGCTGCCAGCGCGATCTCGGCAGCCTGTGCGCCGTGGTCGATCGCCTCGATGCGGCGGCACTGGCCGCCCGGCGACGGGTGACCGTGCCGTTCATCCGCTCGGTGCTGGCCGATGTGCGCGGGCCCACGGATATCCCGCCGTCCGCCGCGGACGACGCCTGAGGGCGGGCCGCCGCGGCTCAGTCGCCGGTGTCCGCCCGTTCCAGGGCCGCGGCGATCCGCGCCAGCCGCCGCCCCAGTGCACGGCACAGGCGGCGCTCCTCGTCGCTGACGCCGCGCGCCCCGTCGGCGCCGGCCACGTGGCTGGCGCCATAGGGGGTGCCGCCGGTGGTGGTGGTGAGCAACTCGCGCTCGCTGTAGGGCAGCCCCACCAGCACCATGCCGTGATGGAGCAGCGGCAGCATCATGCTGAGCAGCGTCGCCTCCTGGCCGCCGTGGAGGCTGGCGGTGGAGGTGAACACGGCCGCCGCCTTGCCGACGAGCGCCCCGCGCTGCCACAGCTCGCCGGTGCCGTCGAGGAAGTGCTTGAGCGCGGCGGCCATATTGCCGAAGCGCGTGGGGCTGCCGAGGGCGAGGGCGGCGCAATCGCGCAGGTCGTCGACGGTGGCGTAGGGCGGACCGTCGGCGGGAATGGAGTCCTCCACCGCGGCCGTAACCGGCGAGACCGGGGGCACGGTGCGCAGGCGTGCCTGCATCCCCGCGACCTCCTCGACCCCGCGGGCGATGAATCGTGCCAGCTCGGCGGTCGCTCCGTGGCGGCTGTAATACAGGACCAGAATCTCGGACACGGTCAGAGGATCTCCAACACCCGTTCCGGCGGTCGCCCGATCACGGCGCGATCGCCCGTTACCGCGATCGGCCGCTCGATCAGGATCGGACGCTGGATCATCGCCAGGATGAGTGTCTCGCGCGTGAGGCCGGGATCGGCGAGATTGGCCGCGGCGTATTCGGCCTCGTGACGGCGCATCAACTCGCGCGGTTCCAGCCCGAGCAGATCGAGGATGCGGGCTAGCTCCTCGCGGCTCGGGGGGTCGTTGAGATAGTCCACCACTCGCACATCGACCGCACGCGCACGCAGCAACTCCAGTGCGGCGCGCGACTTCGAGCAGCGCGGGTTGTAGTAGAGCGTGACCGCCATGGACGTGATTCGCGCAATGCATGCGCCCGCGCGTGCGGGGTCGGGCCATTGTAGCCCGCCCGGCGCCCGGTTTCACGCGCCTTGACCGTCCCCCGGGCCGGTGCTAGCGTCGAAGGCGGACGAATCCGGGAAGTCGTTTGCGGACGCCCGGGAGTAGTGGACCGGCGAATAAATGCGGGGTGACAGCCGTCTGTCAGAATTGTCCGCCCGCTGCGGCAACCGGATCGCGGCGGCGGTTCCAAGAATCCAAACTCACTTCGACAACCCTCGCGGGAGGTGGAGAGCCATGAAGCGTATGAGGTTTACGGGTTGGACCCTGTCCCTGGCCGTGATGGCGGCGGTTGCGCTGACGCCGGGCCGGGTGCTGGCCGCGGTCGATGCGGCGCAGGCCGATGCGGCGCTGCACGCCGCCGCTCAGGCGATCACACGCACGGCCAAGCACGCGCAACTCTGGAACACGACCGGCAAGCTGATGAAGAAGGCAAAGGCGGCGCGCAAGGCGGGGGACTTCGCCAAGGCCGCGAAGCTCGCCAAGGAGGCGGAGGTTCAGGCGGAACTGGCGTACCAGCAGTTTTTCGAAGGCTGGGCGCGGTTCACCGCCGACCGTCTGAATCGTACGCGCGGCTTGAGTGCGGCGCAGCGGGCCGAACTCAAGCGGATCGACGCGCTGCTGCGCCGCCACGAGGGGCGCAAGGCCTACGAACGGGTCAAGCGCCTGAAGGAGGAGGTACTTTCGGGTCATCGCGTGTACCGCGTCCGGCGCGGCGACACCCTCGGCACGATCGCCGCCAGGGAACTGGGCTCGCAAGACGAGTGGCGCGTGATCTACGAGGAGAACCGCGCGCGGATCCCGAATCCCAACGTCCTGCGCCCCGGGCAGAAACTCCTGATCAAGAACGTCCTCGCGGACTGACGCGGTCTGGAAGGGCTGCCGCCTCGCGTCAGTCGTCGACGAGGCCGTCGCGGGCGGCGCGCAGGACGAGGGCGTCGAACGCCTCGGGCGTGAGCAGGCCGCGCTCGGCGACCAGGTCGCGGACCGGGCGGCCGCTGCGTTCGGACTCCTTGGCGATCTCGGCGGCGGCGGCATAGCCGATGCGCGTGTTGAGCAGCGTGGCGAGGCCGACGCTGGCGTGCAGGAACGAATCGCAGCGGGCGCGGTCCACCTCCAGCTCCTCGAGGTTGCGCGCGGTCGCTGCGCTCACGGCGTTCGTCAGCCAGTCCATCGCGTCGAACAGCGCCGAGCCGAGCGCGGGCATCATCACGTTGAGTTCCAGTTGCCCCGCCTGGGTCATGGCGCTGACGGCGGCGTCCTGTCCCAGCACCTGATAGCAGACCATGTTGAGCATCTCGAACATCACCGGGTTCACCTTGCCGGGCATGATGCTCGAACCCGGCTGCACCGCGGGCAGGCGGATCTCCCCGAGACCGGTGCGCGGGCCCGAGGCGAGCAGGCGCATGTCGTTGGCGATCCGCGTCAGTTCCAGCGCCAGGTCGCGCAGCGCCGAGGACAGCCGCTGCAGGTCGTGCATGGACTGCATCTGAGCGGCGAGGTCCGCGGCCGGCCGAATCGGCTCCCCGGTCAGCGCGGCGAGTTCGCGCGCCGCCGCTTCCGCGTAGCCGGGTGCGGTGTTCAGGCCGGTCCCGGCGGCGCTGCCGCCGAGGCCGACCTCGGCCAGCGCGGGCCGCAGCCCCTCGATGCGGGCGATGCAGCGGCGCAGCGTCCACGCGTAGGCGCCGAACTCGCGCCCGATCGTCGTCGGCACGGCATCCTGCAGGTGGGTGCGCGCGCTCTTGACGGTATCGCGCTCGCGCGCGCCGATGCGGCCGTAGGCGTCCGCCATCGCGTGCACGGCCGCGCACAGGCGCGGCAGCTTGGCGAGGGCGGCGAGGCGCAGGGCGGTCGGAATGGTGTCGTTGGTGCTCTGCCCCATGTTGACGTGGTCGTTGGGGTGCACGGGCGTATAGGTCCCGCGCGCGCCGCCGAGCGCGACGTTGGCGAGGTTGGCGATCACCTCGTTGCTGTTCATGTTGTGACTGGTGCCGGCGCCCGCCTGGAAGCGGTCGACGACGAACTGGTCGAGAAATTCGCCGGCGAGGATGCGGTCGCAGGCGGCGACGATCGCGGCGCTCAGGTCCGGCGCGAGGCGCCCGGCGTCGCGGTTGGCCACGGCGGCCGCGCGCTTCACCCGCACGTGGGCGAGCACGAAGTCGCGGTCCGGCCCGCGCCCGCTGATGGGGAAATTGGCCACGGCGCGTCGGGTCTGGATGCCGTACCATACCTCGGCCGGAACTTTCAGCTCGCCGAGGCTGTCTTTTTCGATACGGAATCCCGCTCCTGTGTCCATGCGTTGCTCCGATGTCGCATCGTCCGGCCGGGATCCGATTCGCACGTCCACGGGCGGGGGGGTCGCAGTGAGATCGATGGTGCGCAACGGAGCCTTCCTGGCCCTGCTGGGCGTCCTGTGCCTCGCACCGGCGGCATTCGGCGCCGGGGTGGATTTTACCCTCCCGGGCCTCGACGGCGCACCCCACCGGCTCTCCGAATACCGCGGGAAGTGGGTGGTGGTCAACTACTGGGCCACCTGGTGTCCGCCCTGCCGTGAGGAGATCCCGCAGCTCGAGCGCTTCAGCCGGCGCAACCGCGCCCACGCGGTGGTGCTCGGCGTCGCCTTCGAGCAGATCGGTGCGGCGCAGCTGAAGCATTTCGTCAAGGCGCACGGGATCACCTATCCGATCCTGCGCATGGTGCCCAAGCCCGTCACCAGCCTGGGCCCGGTCTGGGGCCTGCCCACGACCTATATCGTCGATCCGAAGGGGAAGGTCGTCGGCCACCATACCGGTCCGCTGACCGCCCGTATCCTCGAGGAATTCATCGCCAGTCTGCGGGCCGGTCCCCGCGCGCGGGCGGTGCGCCGCTGATTGCAGCCGGCGCCGCCGGGTTCGCGGCCTGCAGGGAGAGCGAGATGGAGGTCTGCGTCCGCTGCCTGGTGTCGGGTCGGGTTCAGGGGGTCTTTTTTCGCGGGTCCGCGCGCCGCGAGGCGATGCGGCTCGGCGTGCGCGGCTACGCGCGCAACCTGCGCGACGGGCGCGTCGAGGTCCTCGCCTGCGGGCCCCGCGACGCGGTCGATGCCTTGTGCGCCTGGCTGCGCACGGGACCGCCCGCCGCACGGGTCGAGGCGGTGGAGTGCGCGCCGTGCGCGGAACCGGTCCCGCCGGACTTCACGGTACGCTGAGCGTGCGGCGGGCGTTCGCCCGCGTGCGGCTGCTGGCGACGGCTACTGGCGGTACCAGCGGGCGCTGAGTTGTTCGAGCACGCGATCGGAATACCCGCGCCGGCCCGCGCTGCCGTTGTAGCGCGCCAGCGCGCGGCGCAGGTTGCCGTGCGAGCGCCGCAGGTAATAGGCGAGGATCGTGCACCCGAGCCTCAGATTGGTCTGGATGTCGAACAGATTGGCGTCGGGCCGTCCGATCTCCTTCAGCCAGAACGGCATCACCTGCATCAGGCCCAGCGCGCCGGCGCGCGAGATCGCGTAACGGTCGAAGTTGCTCTCGACCTGGATCACGGCCAGTACCAGCCCGGGGAACAACCCGGCGCGGCGCGCCTCGTAGTGCGCCGCCTCGAGGATCTCGATGCGCAGCTTCGGATCCGGCACCCGGTTGCGCAGCCGCCGCGACATATCCATGAGCCACACTTCGGCGGCGAAGCGGTCGCGGAACCCGCGCGGGTCGCGGATCGCCTTGCGCAACAGCGCCAGGAGTTCGGGGTCGGGCGGTTGCTGCGGCGCGGCCGCCCGGCCGGCGCGCGGCGCCAGGACGGCGGCGACGGGCAGCATCAGAAACCGGCGGCGGAGCATGGGCGGGCTCGTCCCTGCGGCAGTGGTGGGTCCGCCCCGATCCATCGGCGGGCCGGAGTCCCGCTTTAACACCGGCCCCAAGATCCGTCCCGACCGGCCAGGAGGCGTTGCGGATTCTGCTGCGGTGCTCATTGAACCGCACGCGCCTCGCGGGCCACGCGCCTTGCCTGAACGCCCGATCTGCAATCTCGAGACGAGGTCCGGTCCGTGCCGGGGGTCAGGGGCCCGTGCCGAGGAGCCGTTGCAGGAAGTCGACGATCCCGGCGCGCGGGACGTCGCGGCTCTCGGCGTCGTCCCGGCCGCGGTATTCGACGGTGCCGGCATCGAGCCCGCGGTCGCTGATGACCACCCGGTGGGGGATGCCGATCAGCTCCAGGTCCGCGAACATCACGCCCGGACGCGCCGCCCGGTCGTCGAACAGGACCTCGAGGCCCGCGGCAAGCAGCTCGGCGTAGAGGGCCTGCGCCGCCTCCTGCAGGCGCACGGACTTGTGCATGTGGATGGGGACCAGCGCCACCTGAAAGGGCGCGATGGGTGCGGGCCAGCGGATTCCGCGCTCGTCGTGATGCTGCTCGATCGCGGCGGCCACCACGCGCGAGACGCCGATGCCGTAGCAGCCCATCGTCAGTACGACGGAGCGGCCGGATTCGTCGAGCACCGTGGCGTTCATGGCGGCGCTGTACTTGTCGCCGAGCTGGAAGATGTGCCCGACCTCGATGCCGCGCACGATCGACAGGGTCCCGCCGCCTTCGGGGCTGGGGTCGCCCGCGACCACGTTTCTCAGGTCGGCCGTCCGCGGTTCGGGCAGGTCGCGCCCCCAGTTCCCGCCGGTGACGTGCCACCCGTCGCGGTTGGCGCCGGCGACGAAATCGGCCAGGCGGGCGGCGGCGTGATCGACGACCACCGGGAGGTCGAGCCCGATCGGGCCGAGGGAGCCCGGGCCGCAACCGATCGCGGCGCGGATGCGCTCGTCGGAGGCGAAGGTCAGGGGCGAGGCGACCGCCTCCAGGCGCTCGGCCTTGGTGACGTTGAGCTGGTGGTCGCCGCGCAGCACCAGGGCGACGAGGCCGCCGTCGCGTCCCTCCACCACCAGGGTCTTCAGGCAGCGTTCGGGAGGCACGCCGAGGAATTCGCAGACCGCCTCGATGCTGTGCCGCCCCGGGGTCTCCACCTCCTGCAGGTCCGTTCCCGGCGTCGGGCGCGGATTCTGCGGGACGGGTGCCGGCGCCAGCTCGACGTTGGCCGCGTAGTCGCCGCTGTCGGATACGGCGATGGCATCTTCGCCGGAGTCGGCGAGGACGTGGAACTCGTGGGAGAGGTTCCCGCCGATGCTTCCCGTGGCCGCGCGCACCGCGCGGAAGCGCAGGCCGAGACGGGTGAAGATGCGGGTGTAGGCCTCGTGCATGCGCGTATAGGTCGCGTGCAGCGAGGCCTCGTCGAGGTGGAAGGAATAGGCGTCCTTCATCAGGAATTCGCGCGCGCGCATGACGCCGAAACGCGGGCGGATCTCGTCGCGGAACTTGGTCTGGATCTGGTAGTAGGTCACCGGGAGCTGCTTGTAGCTGCGGACCTCGCGGCGGACCAGATCGGTGATCACCTCCTCGTGGGTGGGGCCGAAGCAGAACTCGCGCTCATGACGGTCGCGCAGGCGCAGCAGTTCCGGCCCGTACTGATCCCAGCGGCCCGACTCGCGCCACAGCTCCGCGGGCTGCACCGCGGGCATCAGCAGCTCGAGTGCGCCGCTGCGATCCATCTCCTCGCGCACCACGGCCTCGACCTTGCGCAGCACCCGCAGCCCCAGCGGGAGCCAGGTGTACAGGCCCGCGGCCAGTTTGCGGATCATGCCGGCGCGCAGCATCAGGCGGTGGCTGGCGATCTCCGCCTCCGCCGGGACCTCGCGGACGGTCTGCAGGGGGAACTCGGATACGCGCATGGTCTCGCTCGCCGTTCGTGCCACGGACTCCGCCGCAGGCGCGGGGCGCCGCGGCGAGACGGCAAGTCTACACGGGGGCCTGCAAGCGGTTCCAGCCGGCGGCTCCTCGCCCCGGGATCCGGGGGCCCGGCCCGGGGCTCAGAAGGTGCCGCCGTTCCAGCCCCAGAGGTGGCGCGGGGCGTCGGTGAATTCGATGTAGATGCGCTCGCCCGGAATGCCGAGCGCGGAGGCGACCAGCTCGCACAGCGTACGCGAGAGTTCCGCGGTGGATTCGCCGGGCAGGCCGATGCTCTTGAGTTCGAGGTAGGCGAGCGGGGCGTCGCTCGCCGCGAACGCCATGGGTACGCCGCCTTCGAACGCCACCATCACATAGCGCTCGGGTTTCCCCAGCGCCGCGGCGACCTTGGCGGACGCGGATGCGAGCAGGTCCTTGCGCGCCGCGGGCGCGGGCTCGACGTTGGTCTGGATCCTGAGGTAGGGCATGGTGTCTCCCGCCGGGCGCCGGCCCGCCGCGCCCCGTCAGGGGCAGTCCTTGGCGAGCATCTTCTCGAGCGACTTGATCCTGGCCTGACGCTGCTCTTCGCTCATGCGCTCCGTGCGCCCATCGGCCTCGTGGACCCGGATGCGGGTATGCGTCTGCACCAGGGTCAGGGTCTGACGGGCCTTGCGGCAGCGCTCGGCGCGTTGTTCGGCGGTCTCCGGGGGTTTGGCGGGGGCCTTTGCGGGCTTGGCCGCCGCCTTGCGGGTTCCGGCGTCCGCCTTCTTCTTCGCCGTCCCTGCCTTCGCGTCGGCGGCCCCGTCGGCGGCGGCGGGTGCCGTGGCGGCCCCGGCGCCGCTCTCCGGGAGCTGGACCAGGTTGTGCCCCTGACCGGCCGGGGGCGGCGTCTGGGAGTAGTGGATCACCCCGCTCGAATCGGTCCATCGGTAGATGGCCGCGGCGGCCGGTGCGGCCAGCAGGAGCCCGACCAGGAAGAAGGGGAGGGTCCGGGCGTGGCGGAACGGGCTGGACGCCTTCATAACGGTCGCTCTCCGTTCGGATGTGGGCGGATGGGGCGGGTCCCGCGCGCCGTCGCCATGCCCCCGTGGTTCGCCCGGGTGTCCCGCGTTTCGGATTGGATCCCGGACCGGGCACGGGCCGACGCGGCCGACCGCGCGTCATTATGGTGTCATCCATTCGATCATGACAAGCGGTCCGGCCGTCCGTGAACTGGATCACGCCGCCGGCACTTTGTTACCATCCGGCCTCCCGATCCCTTCGGCCCGCGAATGGAAAGCGATCTCAAGGCGCTCGACTTCGACGCCGTCCGCCGCCTGCTGGAGCGGCTCACGGCCACGCCCTACGGCGCCGACGCGGCGCGTGCGCTCGAACCCGCCCCCGACCTGCCGATCGCCCGGCGCATGCAGGCGGCGGTGGGCGCGGCGCGCGCGGCCATCGACGCCGGCGACAGCCCCGCGCTCGGCGCGCTGCCCGACATCCGCGCTGCGTTACGGCAGGCTGCGGCGCCGGGCGCGGCGCTCAATGCCAACGCACTGCACAATCTGCGCACCGTTCTCGACGCCGCCGCCGCGCTGGTGCCGGCCCTGCGGTTGCGACCCGAGCTGTGTCCGGGCGGGGACGCGGACCTGACGCCGCCGGGCGAGCTGGTTGCGGAGCTGACGCGCACCGTGCACCCGTCCGGGCGGGTGCGTGAGGACGCGAGCGCCGAACTCGCGCAGTTGTATGCGCAACAGGCGGCGCTGCGCGGCGAGGCGGAGGAAATCGTCCGCAGGCGGGCGGCGCAGCGCGACCTCGCGGGACAGGTGACCGAGCCGGGTCGCGTCGCCTGGCACAACGATCGGGCGGTGCTGCGCGTGCGTGCCGATGCCGCCGAGCGCATCAAGGGCGTGCGGCGCGGCAGCGTCGCCGGCGGGCGCGAAGTGTTCGTCGAGCCGCTGCAGGCGGTCGCGGTCAACAACCGCATCGAGGCCGTCGCGGGGCGGATCGGCGCGGAGCACCAGCGTATCCTGCGTGCGCTCACGGCCGTGGTACGTCGTCACGGCGAGGCCCTCGACCGGCTGCTGGGTGCGCTCACCTGGATCGACCTGGCGCTCGCCGCCGGGCGCCTGAGCGCGGCCGTCAACGGTCATGCGCCGCGTCTCGTCGACGAGCCGGTGATCGACCTGCGCGAGGCTTACCATCCCCTCCTGCTGCTGCAGTTCGGGAACGGGGAACTCGAGCGGCTCGTGCCGCTGAGCGTGCGCCTCGACGGCGAGCAGCGCATCCTGATGCTCACCGGACCCAACACCGGCGGCAAGACCGTGGTCCTCAAGACGGTCGGATTGCTGGCTTCGATGGCCCACTGCGGCCTGCACATCCCCGCGGAGGGCGATTGTGTGATCGGGGCCTATCGGCGGGTGATGGTGGACGTGGGCGACCGCCAGAACCTGTATCACCACCTGTCGACCTTCGCCGGGCACGTTGAGGTGCTCAAGCGTATCCTCGGGTCGGCCGACCGCGACACGCTCGTGCTGCTCGACGAGTTGGGCACGGGCACCGATCCGGAGGAGGGGGCGGCGCTGGCGATGGCCGTGCTCGACGAGCTGGTCGGGCGCGGGGTGCAGGGGATCGTCAATACCCACCTCGCGCCGCTCAAGGAGTACGCCGCCCGGCGTCCCCACCTGTGCAACGCGTCGATGGAATTCGATCCGCAGCGCCTGCGGCCGACCTTCCGCCTGCGCGTCGGCGAGCCGGGCGGCTCGCTCGGCCTCACCATCGCCGCCCAGTCCGGGCTGCCCGAGGATCTGATCGGCCGCGCCCGCGACTACCTCGCCGGCCTGGCCGCGGGCCGGCGCCCGCAGTGAGACGCGCCGCGGCCACAGCTCGGCCAAGGTATTGACGGCTCCACGAAAACCCAGTAATTTTCTACGTTTACGCTGGCTCATGGGCCGATCGCAACCGCCCCCGGGGGAACCGCCGTGGAATTGACCGGTGCCGACATCTTCGTGCGCTGCCTCCAGGAGGAGGGCGTCGAGTATGTGTTCGGCTACCCGGGCGGCGCCGTTTTGCATATCTACGACGCGCTGTTCCGGCAGGATGCGGTCAAGCACATCCTGGTCCGCCACGAGCAGGGGGCCGCACACGCCGCCGACGGCTACGCGCGGGCCACCGGACGCCCCGGCGTGGTCCTGGTCACCTCCGGCCCCGGGGTCACCAACGCGGTGACCGGGATCGCCACCGCCTACATGGATTCCATCCCGCTGGTCGTGTTCTCCGGTCAGGTCCCCACCCACCTGATCGGCAACGACGCCTTTCAGGAGGTCGACTCGGTCGGTATCACGCGCCCGTGCGTGAAGCACAACTTCCTCGTCAAGGACGTGCGCGATCTGGCCCTGACGATCAAGAAGGCGTTCTACATCGCCACCACCGGGCGTCCCGGACCGGTGGTGGTCGATATTCCCAAGGACGTCACCGCGCACAAGGCGCCGTTCGACTACCCCAAGACGATCTCCATGCGTTCCTACAATCCGGTGCTGCGCGGACATCCGGGGCAGATCCGCCGCGCCGTGGATCTGATGCTCGCGGCCAAGCGCCCGGTGTTCTACACCGGCGGCGGCGTGATCCTCGGGGAGGGGAGCGAGGCCCTGACGACGCTCACGCGTCGCCTCGGCTTCCCGATCACGAACACCCTGATGGGGCTGGGCGCCTACCCGGCGACCGACCGGCAGTTCCTCGGCATGCTGGGCATGCACGGGACCTACGAGGCCAACATGGCGATGCACCACTGCGACGTGCTGATCGCGGTGGGGGCGCGTTTCGACGATCGCGTCACCGGCAATATCGAGAAGTTCTGTCCGCACGCGCAGATCATCCATATCGACATCGATCCGGCGTCGATCTCCAAGAACGTCAAGGTCGACATCCCGATCGTCGGCCCGGTAGACGCGGTGTTGAGCGAAATGGACCGGGTCGTCGCCGACAGCGGCCGTGCCCCCGATGCCGAGGCGCTCGCCGAATGGTGGCGGCAGATCGACGAGTGGCGGGCGATGGACTGTCTCAAATACGACCGCAAGAGCAAGCTGATCAAGCCGCAGCACGTACTCGAATGCCTCTACCGCCTGACCGCGGGCGAGGCCTATGTGACCTCCGATGTCGGCCAGCACCAGATGTGGGCCGCGCAGTTCTACAAGTTCGACCGCCCGCGCCGCTGGATCAACTCCGGTGGACTCGGCACGATGGGTTTCGGGCTGCCCGCCGCCATCGGCGTGCAGCTCGCCCACCCCGACGAGACGGTCGTGTGCGTCACCGGCGAGGCGAGCGTGCAGATGTGCATCCAGGAGCTGTCGACCTGCCGCCAGTACGGCCTGCCGATCAAAATCGTGAATCTCAATAACCGGTACATGGGGATGGTGCGCCAGTGGCAGGAGTTCTTCTATCAGGGCCGTTACGCCATGTCCTACATGGACGCCCTGCCCGACTTCGTCCAGCTTGCCGAGAGCTACGGACACGCGGGTATGCGCATCGACCGCCCCGAGGACGTGGAGGGTGCGCTGCGCGAGGCGCTGAAGGTGCGCGACAAGGTCGTGTTCCTGGACTTCATCACCGACCAGGCGGAGAACGTATACCCGATGATCCCGGCCGGGGCGGGCCAGAACGAGATGATCCTGGTCTAGCCATGCGCCATATCATCTCGCTCCTGCTGGAAAACGAAGCCGGTGCCCTGTCCCGGGTCGCGGGTCTGTTCTCGGCGCGCGGCTACAACATCGAATCGCTCACGGTGGCCCCCACCGAAGACGCCTCGCTCTCGCGCATGACGCTGGTCACCAGCGGGAGCGACGAGATCATCGAGCAGATCATGAAGCAGTTGAACAAGCTCGTCGACACCGTTCGGCTCATCGATCTGACCGAGGGCCCGCACATCGAGCGCGAGATGCTCCTCGTAAAGGTGCGCGCCGAGGGCGGCGAGTTGCGCGCGGAGATCAAACGGGTCGCGGAGATCTTCCGCGGCCGCATCATCGACGTGACCGATACCACGTACACGATCGAGTTGACCGGTGCCGGGGACAAGCTGAACGCCTTCCTCGACACCCTGCAGCGACCGCTGATATTGGAGGTCGTCCGCTCGGGCGTCTCCGGGATCTCACGCGGCGAAAAGGCGTTGAAGGCCTGAGCGGCGAATCCGGCGCCTGGGACCGGGCGCGAACATCCAGTCGGAGCGACCTATCGTGATGAACATCTACTATGACAAGGACGGCGATCTGTCCGTCATCCGCGGCCGCAAGGTCACGATCATCGGCTACGGTTCGCAGGGTCATGCGCATGCGAACAACCTCAAGGACAGCGGCGTCGACGTCACCGTTGGTTTGCGCGCCGACTCCGCCTCCGTCGCCAAGGCGAAGAAGGCCGGCCTGGCGGTGAAGCCGGTGGACGCCGCGGTCAAGGGCGCCGACCTGGTCATGGTCCTCGCCCCCGACGAGCACCAGGCGCGTCTCTATCGCGAGGTCATCGCCCCCAACATCGGCAAGGGGGCGGCGCTGGCCTTCGCCCACGGGTTCAACATCCATTTTCAGCAGATCGAGCCGCGCGCGGATCTCGACGTGGTGATGATCGCCCCCAAGGGGCCCGGCCACCTGGTGCGCTCCACCTACGAGAAGGGCGCCGGGGTCCCTTCGCTCATCGCCGTGCAGCAGGACGCCTCCGGGGGCGCCAAGGAACTGGCGCTGTCCTACGCCGTCGCGATCGGCGCCGGGCGCGCCGGAATCATCGAGACCACCTTCCGCGAGGAGACCGAGACGGACCTCTTCGGCGAGCAGGCGGTTCTGTGCGGCGGGGCCACCGCGCTCGTACAGGCGGGTTTCGAGACCCTGGTCGAGGCCGGCTACGCCCCGGAGATGGCCTATTTCGAGTGCCTGCACGAACTCAAGCTGATCGTCGACCTCATGTACGAGGGCGGCATCGCGAACATGCGCTACTCGATCTCCAACACCGCCGAGTACGGCGACCTCACGCGCGGGCCGCGCGTCGTGGACGGGCGTACGCGCGAGGAGATGCGGCGCATCCTGCGCGAGATCCAGACCGGCGCGTTCGCACGCGAGTTCATCCTCGAAAACCAGGCGGGCGCGCCGACGCTCAAGGCGATGCGCCGGCTCAGCCGCGAGCATCCCATCGAGGTGGTCGGGGAGCGTCTGCGGGAGATGATGCCGTGGATCAAGGCCGGGCGTATCGTCGACAAGACCCGCAACTGATCCGCCGGCCGCAGGCGCGGCAGGGTCGGGATGCCCGCCATGGCGCGCACCGGTTATCCGCTCATCGCCCGTGAGGGCTGGCCCGCGATCGGGACGGCCGTTGTGCTGGCGGGCCTCGTGCACCACTTCGCCGGGGCCGCCTGGGGGGGCGCCCCTGTGGGCGGGCGCGGCGCTGCTGCTGTATGCGTTCCGCGATCCGCAACGGGCCGTTCCGGCGCTCCCGCTCGCCGTGCTGAGCCCCGCCGACGGGCGCGTCGTCGCGGCGGGGCGGGTCGCCGACCCCTACCTGGACCGGGACGCGGTGCGCATCGTCGTCGGGATGAACCGGCTGGGCGTCTACTCGATCCGCAGCCCGGTCGAGGGCAAGGTGGTGCAGCGCTGGTATTCGGCGCGCACCGCGCAGGGGAGGCCGCGCTACGGCGTGCACGTGCGCACGGACGAGGGCGACGACGTGGTCCTGGCGATGACCGGCCCTGCGCGCCGGCCGCGCCCGCGCTGCTACGTCCAGCACGGCGAGCGGGTCGGCCACGGGCAACGTTGCGGTCACATGCTGTTCGGGGCGAGTGTCGAGGTCTATCTGCCCGCCAACTCGCGCGTCGACGCGAAGGTCGGCGACACGGTAACGGCCGGGGTCGCGGTCCTGGCGACGCTGGTTCACAAGTAGGCGGGCGGCGCGCCCGCGGAGCGAGTATCGCATGCCGGAGTCCGAAGACGGGGGCGTGGACCAGAAACCGGCCGCGGCCAAGCGGCGCAGGGGGATCTATCTCCTGCCCAACCTGTTCACGACGGCCGGTCTGTTCGCCGGCTTCTACGCCATCGTCGCCGCCATGGGCGGGCGCTACGCGGCCGCCGCACTCGCGGTCTACGTCGCCATGATCCTCGACGGGCTCGACGGACGCGTCGCGCGCCTGACGAACACCCAGACCGCTTTCGGCGTCGAGTACGACAGCCTCTCGGACATGGTCTCCTTCGGTCTGGCCCCGGCGCTCGTCGTCTACGAGTGGGCGCTGTCGGGGCTCGGTCACTACGGCTGGTTGTGGGCCAAGCTCGGCTGGCTCGGGGCCTTCGTCTTCGCCGCCGGCGCGGCGCTGCGCCTGGCGCGGTTCAACACGCAGGTCGGGATCCTCGACAAGCGCTACTTTCAGGGGCTGCCCAGCCCCGCGGCCGCGGCGGTCGTGGTCGGTCTGGTGTGGGTCGGGGACGAGATCGGCGCCGACGGTCTGGAACTCGCCTTCCCCGCTCTGGTCCTCACGCTCGCCGCTGGGATTTTGATGGTCAGCAATATCCGCTACTACAGTTTCAAGGAGGTGGACTTCGTCCGCCGCGTGCCCTTCGTGACGATCCTGCTGGTGGTGATGGCCTTCGTCCTGATCTCGATCGATCCCCCCAAGATCCTCTTCGGTGTGACCCTGGCCTATCTCCTCTCCGGCCCGGCCCACACCCTCTACCGGCTGCGCCGCCACCGCGCCCAGCGCCGCGCCGCCGGGCGCGGCGGCTGACCCGCGGCCGCCCGCCTACGGCGGGGTCGTCTGCGAACGCCCGCCGGCCGGCGCCGGGCTTGCGCGATAGCGGCGCAGGTACATGCGCTCGAACAGGCGCTTGGTATGATGGAGGAAGGGTGCCCGGAGGATCACGCTGCGCTTCGGGTTGCGGAACACGAGGATCCCCCGGTCGAGCATGTCGATGATGCAGACGAGTTCCGGCCGGAAGGTTGCGGTCGCGGGACGTCCCGCGAGTTCCGCGAGGAGGTTGTCGGCGGCCGCGCGCGCCTGCAGGTCCGCCATGTGGGCCTGCTTGGGCATCCAATCGGGCCCGGGGAAGCTGCCGCTGTCGCCCGCCACGTAGCAGGCCTCCAGCCCTGTGACACGGCAGTGCGCGTCTGCGCGGATCAGACCGCCGGCGGAGCGTTCGAAGCCCTCGCTCTCGGCGAGCCAGGCGGGACCGGTCATGCCGGGCATGAACAGGATCAGGTCCGCGGGGATCTCGCCGCCCTCCGTGCGTACGGTACCGGCCTCGAAGCCGAGGGGCTTGTGCCCGAGTCGGGTCTCGATGCCGCGCCGGTGCATCTCCCGCAGGATCAGCCTCACCGCCTTTTCCCCGAGGCGCTTTCCCGGCTCGGTCGCGGCGTGAAAGAACACCAGCCGGAAGGCGGAGCGCCGCCCCTGTCGGCGCAACAGGGTGTCGATGCCGAACAGGAGTTCGAACATCGGCCCCCCGCGCATCGCCGCGGGTTCCTTGGGGTTGGCGCCGAAGCCGAAGGCGATGGTACCGCCGTCCATCGCCGCCAGGCGCTCGCGGATGGTCTCCGCGGCGGGTATCCCCTCGCACAGGGTGAGCGCGTGCTCGATCCCCGGCAGCGACTTGAGGAAACGCCCGCCGCTCGCGATCAGCAGGCCGTCGTTACGGATCTCGCCCGTGTCGGTATGCACCCGGCGTCCGCCCCCGGTAACGGCGCGGACCCGGTCCGCATGGAAACGGATGCGATGGCGTGCCAGGAAGGTCTCGAGCGGGATTTGCAGGTCGGCGCCGCGGCGCAGGCCCGTCGGGACCCAGATCAGGCTCGGCAGGTAGTGGAACTCGGCGCTGGGCGCGACGAGGGTGATCTCCACCGCCGGGTCGGCGCGGCGCAGGCGGCGGGCCGCCGTCAGCGCGGCGAAGCCCGCACCGAGGACGGTGATCCGCGTCATGTCCCCTCCCCGTGGGTGTGACAAGCGCAGTCGTGTGTATGCGCCGATGCGGCGGCGGGGAGGGCCCCTGCGAGATAGGCCTCGACGGCGGCGTCGGGCGCGACGGCCGCAGTGACGACGGCGGTGATGCCGCGCGCGTCGAGCTTGCGCCGCAGTCCGGCGCCCATGCCGCCGCAGATCAGGACGTCGACATCGTCCAGGGCATGGGGCGCGCCGGACGGGGTCTCATGGAAAGAGCCGCTGATGGGGAGTTCGCGCAGTGTCTTGCCCGCGATCCGCCCCGCTGCAATCTCGCAGACCCAGAAGCGCCGGCAACGGCCGGTGTGGTCGGTGACCTCGCGCCGGTTCTGGCTGGCAACCGCGATTCTCATGTCCCTGCCCCTCCATCAGGCCCGCATCGGGCCCCGATTCGGGATGGGAGTCTGCGCGCGGTGACGGGTCGGCGCATTGAAGATCGTCAATCCCGTATCGAGCCGATGGTTATGAGCCCGCGACCCTCTCCAGGGCGGGGCGCAGGAGCTGGGCATGGCGGGGATCGGTCGGTCGGACGAACCCGGAGCGGACGAACTCCGCCACGACGCGGCTTGCGGTCTCGGTGCTGACGCCGAGCATGGCGCCGAGGTCCTCCCGGCCGGGGAGGAAGCACGCGGCGTCCGGGTCCTGCTCCGAGAGCCGCAGCAGGAGCCGTGCCACCCGTGCACGCGCCGGTCCGGTCGACAGGGCCGTGAGCCACGCGTCGGCGTCGCTGACGGCGCGCTGCCAGCGGGCCAGGAGCCGACGGTGCAGCCGCGGCGTCTCGCGTTCCAGGCGCTCCACGACGCCGACAGGGATCCGGCACAAGCACGCCGGTTCCAGGACCACCGCCTCGTGCTGACAGGGCTGCCCGGCGAGGACCTCGATGCCGGCGAGGTCGCCCCGGCGCAGCAGGCGCACGATGCGGCGATCCCCGTTGGGAAGGTATTGGATCAGCTTGACGAGTCCGCTGCGTACGGTAGATACGTGACCCGGCCGCTCGCCCGCACGATAGAGCGTGGCGCCGCTCTCATAGCAGAGGTCGTCGATGGGCTGATGGATCAGGCTGAAGTCGGAGTGGCGCAGGTCCGCGAACAGGACGAGATCGCGGATCCCGCACTCCCGGCACTCCGCCCGCCCGCGCCACGCCTGTTCGATCTGCGGTTGCCGCAAGCGTCCTCTCCGCCCGGCCGTACGGCGGCCACGCCCCGCCCAGTGTATCAGGGGCCCGGTCGATGCGGACCGGCCCGAGGGGGCGGCCGCCCTTGGCAGCAGGGGCGGGAGACGCTATATTGGATCCGAACCCATGAAGACCCTGTGCGGAATTGAGATGACCGTCGCGCCCGGTTTCGATCGGATCGCCCCCGGCGGCGATTGCGCCCCGCGCGCCCTGCGCGGCGGTGCCCTCGCGGCGCTGCGACTGCTGCTGCCGTAAGGCAGCGCACCCCCCCTGCACGGCGGAAGGAATCGCCATCCCACGTTTCAGGAATGCACCGGCCGCGGCCGGGGACCGTTGGTGTCCCTGTGCGCCGCGGGTACACTCAGCGGTCAACACCGAGGGGGCCTGGTCATGGGCAGCCGAGACAAACTGATCGTGTTCGATACCACCTTGCGCGACGGGGAGCAGAGCCCCGGGGCGTCGATGACGCGCGAGGAGAAGGTACGTATCGCCAAGGCGCTTGAGCGCATGCGGGTGGACGTCATCGAGGCGGGATTTCCCATCGCCAGCGAGGGCGACTTCGAGTCGGTCGCGGCGGTGGCCCGCGCGGTTGGCGACAGCACCGTCTGCGGCCTCGCGCGCGCCGTCGATCGCGACATCGACCGCGCGGGTGAGGCGCTGAAGGGGGCGCGGCGGGCGCGCATCCACACCTTCATCGCCACCTCGCCGATCCATATGAAGATGAAGCTGCGCATGGAGCCGGAGCAGGTGCTCGAGCAGGCCGTGCGCGCCGTGCGCCGCGCGCGCGGGTATACCGAAGACGTCGAGTTCTCCCCGGAGGACGCCGGTCGTTCGGAGATCGACTTTCTTTGCCGGGTGCTCGAGGCGGTGATCGACGCCGGCGCGCGCACCGTGAACATTCCCGACACCGTGGGTTACAACGTGCCCGAGCAGTTCGGGGCGCTCATCCGTACCCTCATCGAGCGGGTGCCGAACTCCGACCGCGCGGTGTTCTCGGTGCACTGCCACAACGATCTCGGCCTGGCCGTGGCCAACTCCCTCTCGGCGGTGATGCACGGCGCGCGTCAGGTCGAGTGCACCATCAACGGGCTCGGGGAGCGCGCCGGAAACGCGGCGTTGGAAGAGATCGTCATGTCGGTGCGCACGCGCCGCGACGTCTTTCCCTGCGACGTGGACATCGACACCACCCAGATCGTGCCGACCTCGCGTCTGGTATCGGGGATCACCGGTTTTCCCATTCAGCCGAACAAGGCGATCGTCGGTGCCAACGCCTTCGCCCACGAATCGGGGATCCATCAGGACGGCGTGCTGAAGAACCGCGAGACCTACGAGATCATGCGCGCCCAGGACGTGGGCTGGAGCATGAATCGCATCGTGCTCGGCAAGCATTCGGGCCGCAACGCCTTTCGCACCCGGCTCAAGGAGTTGGGGATCGAGTTCGAATCCGAGGAGGTCCTCAACCAAGCCTTCGCGCGCTTCAAGGAACTCGCCGACAAAAAGCATGAGATCTACGACGACGATCTCCAGGCGCTGGTGACGGAGGCGAGCTTCGCCGCCGGAAACGAACGCGTCCAGCTCGTCTATCTCCGCGTCTGCAGCGAGAGCGGGCAGACGCCGCACGCGCGCCTGATCCTGCAGGTCGAGGGTGAGGAGCGCGAGGCGGGCGCCGCCGGCAGCGGCCCGGTCGACGCCGCCTTCAAGGCGATCGAGGAGATCGTGCACAGCGGCACCGAGCTGCTGCTCTACTCGGTCAACAACATCACCACCGGCACCGATTCGCAGGGGGAGGTCACCGTGCGCCTCGGGCTGGGGGGACGCGTCGTCAACGGACAGGGCGCCGATACCGATATCGTCATCGCCTCCGCCAAGGCCTACGTCAACGCCCTCAACAAGGTCCTGGGACCGGCCGAGCGCACGCACCCCCAGGCGGCGGATGTCTGAGGGTCCGCAGCCGCTGCGCCTGCGCTACCTGCAGGCCATGGGCATCCCCGTCTGGGTACGGCGCGCGCGCGCCGCCCCGGCGGCGGATCCCCGCCCCGCGCGGGGAGGCGGCGCGGCGGGGGAGGGCGGCGCGGCCGATGGCACGGACACGGCCGGGCTCGACTGGGACGCATTGCAGGCGCGCGTGGCGGGGTGCGAGCGCTGCGGACTTGCGCGCACGCGCACGCAGACCGTCTTCGGCGTGGGCGACCGCAACGCGCGCTGGATGTTCATCGGCGAGGCCCCGGGGGCGGACGAGGACCGCCAGGGGGAGCCCTTCGTCGGGCGGGCGGGGCGGCTGCTCAACGCCATGCTCGCCGCGCTCGGGCTGGAGCGGCGCGCGGTCTACATCGCCAACATCCTCAAATGCCGGCCGCCGAACAACCGCGACCCGGCCCCGGAGGAGGTCGCCTGCTGCGAGGACTACCTGCGGCGCCAGGTGGCCCTGGTGGCCCCGGCGGTCATCGTCGCACTCGGGCGCGTCGCCGCCCACAACCTGCTCAAAACGGACACCAGCCTCGCGCGGCTGCGCGGTCGGGTCCATCGCTACGGACCGCGCGGGACGCCGCTCATCGTGACCTATCACCCGGCCTATCTGCTGCGCTCCCCCGGGGAGAAGCGAAAGGCCTGGGAGGATCTGTGCCATGCCCGGCGTGTCGCGCTGCAGGACGACGATCCCGCCGCAGGCTGAGGGGTGCCGTCCGCCGTGGATGGTATACTTGCGTCGTCGCCCTCCCTCCACCGACCCCGGAACGTGGAATGAGCGCCATCCTCAAAGACAGCCCGCCCCGTTTCCGCCCGATGCGCGAACGTGACCTCCCCGGGATCATCGAGATCGAGGAGAGCGCCTACGACTTCCCCTGGACCGAGGGGATCTTCCGCGACTGCCTGCGCGTGGGCTACTGCTGCTGGATCTACGAGCAGGCCGGGGCGATCACCGCCTACGGGGTGATGTCGGTCGGCTACGGCGAGGCCCACATCCTCAACCTCTGCGTGCGCCCGGACGCACGGCGCGGCGGGGTCGGGCGCCGCATGCTCGGTCACCTGCTGGACCTGGCGCGTCGTCACCACGCCGAAACCGCGCTGCTCGAGGTCCGCCCGAGCAACCGCGCCGCCCTGCTTCTCTACCACGGGATGGGCTTTCAGGAAGTCGGGTTGCGGCGCGGCTACTATCCCGCGGCCCGGGGCCGTGAGGACGCGCTGATCCTCGCCTATCGCCTGGTCTGAGGTTCCCGGGTCCGCGTTTCCCCTACGCTCCTGTCGAAAAACTTGACAGCCGAATGGATGTATAAGGTTTTGTTATCTCGATGATTGGTGGACGATCATCGGGGGCGGTGCGTTCCCCTGCCGATCTTGTCGGAATTTTTTACAAGCGCCTGATATTCGTAGTAATTTAAATCAACCTTTTGTATTTTCTGCCAATCTTTCGTGCGACGCGAAGTAACCGCGGTGCTGCGCCGTCGGAAATTTTGACAAAATCGCCGTCGGGCCGCTGCCGCATCGCAAGAGGTCCCGACGACGATTTGATTTTCCGATGGAAAACGGCTGTTGGCACGACTCTTGTCTGCAATAGGCCTGTGAGGAGAGGAGGAGCGTCCGCGGTCCCCAAGGGGCCGAGCCTTCGGGACCCGCGGATTCCCCGGCTCGCGGTTCAAGAACGACAATGGGCGCCCGCGCGCCCGTAACCGGGCGGAAAAACCACCAATCACCGCCGCGCGAACCCGGGTCGGACGCGATTGCAGGCATCGGCCACCGAATAACGACAAGGCGTACGACAACGACAATCAACGCGCCGCCAACGGCCATTACAACGAGAATACCAAGAGCACCTGCCGCGGAGAATTGACGGCGCCAGGCGGGCGGCGAGCCACAGGGAAGTGGGTCGGTTTCGCCGCCGGGTGGCCGTCGTTTCCCTTCCCCCCTAATCCCAATGGTACTTACTCAAGCTCCGGCCGCTCCAAACCGTCTGGAGTTGAGCCACGGAACCCACGGACGCACGGAAAGGTTGTGTCTTTGTCGGTGGGTTCCGTGGGTTCCGTGGCCATTTTTTACCATGCGGGCACTAAGTAAGCGCCATTTCCCCTAATCCCCGAACCCGTGAAATCCCGGGGGCGTGTCCCGGTGTGCGCGGACGGCGCGATGATCGCCCGCAGACGCGGTTGCGTCCCTCCGCCTTGGCGCGGTACAGGGCCTCGTCCACCGACTTGAGCAGCCGCTCCGGCGTATCGACCCCGGTGCCGAAGGAGGCCACCCCGATACTGACGGTGCAGTGCAGCGGAATCGAGTCCCGGGTCTCGTGCGGTCCCAGGACCTCGGTGGCTTCGATCCCGCGACGCAGCTTCTCCGCGAGGGCGAGCGCCCGGTGGCGCCCGGTCTGGGGGAGGATCAACAGCAGTTCCTCGCCGCCGTAGCGTCCGAGTATGTCCGAGCGGCGTACCGAGCGCTTGAGATAGTCGCCGATGCGCACCAGCACGCGGTCGCCCAGGTCGTGCCCGTAGGTGTCGTTGACGCGCTTGAAGTGATCGATGTCGAGCAGCAGTACGGACAGTGCCGTGCGGTAGCGGTGGGCGCGCGCGACCTCGTCGTCGAGTTTTCGGTCCAGGTAGCGCCGGTTGTAGATCTCCATCAGCGGATCGGTGATCGCCTCGCGCTCAAGCGTCGCCATCTGGCGCAGGAACTCGATGGCCTGGTGGCTGATGTGACTGATGAGGAGGACGAACAGCGCGCCTCCTAGGAACACTACTGTAGTGACGATGTCGTTGAAACGGTACACGCCGTAGGCGTAGCTGTAGGCATAGGCGATATAGCCGGCGATGAACAGCACCACGCCCCCCTCGATCACCGCCCACCAGCCGCGGTTGGTGGGGATCTCGGCGCGGATGCGATGAATGTTGCGCAACGCGGAGACGAGGACGAGGGCGCCGATCAGGGCCAGGGTCGGGATCACGGTCGTCTTCATGTTCGGCGGTCCGGTCCTCGCGGCGCGGCACGGTGTCGGCGGGCCCGCGCGGCGACGGGGTCGCGGCGCGGGGGCAATGGCAATGGTTTCCGGGTCGGAGTGTACCCGAGACGCCGGGCGTGCGGCAGTCGACCCGGCCGGTCGACCGGGACGCCGGGGCCGCGTAGCATACGGCGGCGGCCCGGACGCCGTCCCGGGCCCACAACCGCGGGGGTGGCCATGCCGGGTCGGTGCCGGATCGATCGTGCGACGCTGTCCTGGGCCCTCTACGATTGGGCCAACTCGACCTTCGCCACCACGGTGATGGCCGGATTCTTCCCGGTTTTCTTCCGGGAATACTGGAACGCCGGGGTGGCGCCGACACTGGCCACGTTCCGGCTCGGCGCGGCCAATTCGGCGGCCAGCCTCACCATCCTCGTCCTGGCGCCGGTGCTCGGCGCGATCGCCGACGCGGGCGGCGCCCGCAAGCGGTTTCTCGCCGCGTTCGCCGGGCTCGGTATCACTACGACGGGGGCGCTGTACCTCGTCGCGCGCGGGGACTGGGCCGCCGCGGCGGTCCTCTACGGACTGGCCGCCGTCGGTTTCGCCGGCGCGAACCTCTTCTACGACGCCCTGCTCGTGCATGTGGCGGGCCCCGATCGCATCGATCGCGTCTCCGCACTCGGCTACGCGCTCGGCTATCTCGGCGGTGGCTTCCTGCTCGCGATCAACGTGCTGATGGTGCGGCATCCGGCCTGGTTCGGCCTGGCCGACGCCGCGCAGGCGGTGCGCGCGGCGTTCCCGATGGTGGCCGTCTGGTGGGCGCTGTTCACCGTACCCCTGCTGCGCCACGTGACCGAGGCGCGGGTGCGGCGGCCCGCGGGCGGAGCGGCGCGCGGCGTCGTCGCCGGTCTGCGGCAGTTGGCCGCCACCTTTCGGCATGTGCGGCGGCTGCGTTACGTCGCGCGCTTCCTGCTTGCCTACTGGCTCTATATCGACGGCGTGGGCACCGTGATCCGCATGGCGGTCGCCTACGGGCTGGAGTTGGGATTCCACGCCCCGGACCTGCTCCTCGCCCTGTTGATCACACAGTTCGTCGGGTTTCCGGCGGCGATCGTGTTCGGGCGGATCGGGGAGCGTCACGGACCGCGGCTCGGGATCCTGGTGGCCATCGCCGTCTACTGCGTCGTGCTGGTGTGGGCCGCCCGCATGCACGACCGCCTGGATTTCTTCGGCATCGCGGTGACCATCGGGTTGGTGCAGGGCGGCATCCAGTCGTTGAGCCGCTCCCTCTACGCGCGCTTGATTCCGGTCGGCAAGTCCGGCGAGTTCTACGGGTTCTACAACATGCTCGGAAAGTTCGCGGCCGTGCTCGGCCCGGTCCTCATGGGCTGGGTCGGTTGGTGGACGGGGAGTCCGCGCGTCTCGATCCTGTCGCTCCTGGTGCCTTTCCTGCTCGGCGCGGCGGTCGTCTGGCGGGTGGACGAGCGCGCCGGGCGGCGGTTCGCCGGGGAACTCTGATCCGGCGTCGCCGATCGGCTACGCCTTCGCCGCGACCCGCGGGATGCGGTAAAATGCGCCTCCGTCCGCGTGCCACCGCTTCAGGAGATCCGCTATGCCCGATCCAGCCCCCACGCCGCGCCCGACGCTCCTCCAGATCATTCAGAGTGTGCTTGCGGCGATGTTCGGGGTGCAGAGCGAGCGTAACCGCGAGCGTGACTTCGCGCACGGCACCCCGTCGCAGTACATCATCGTGGGCCTGCTCGCGGTCCTGCTGTTCGTGTTGATTCTGTTCGGCGTGGTCCGGCTGGTACTCTCGCTGGCGGGGGGTTGATGTCCGCACGTTTGGAACGGCGCGTGCGCGCCGGAGCGGGCGCGCGGCGCGCGATCGCCGCGGCGTGCGCCGTGGCGGGCCTGACGGTCACCTGTGCGGCGGCGGCCGGCGGATTCGGTTTCGGCGACGTGATCGCGCGCGCCCGTGCGCTCGCCGTGCGGCCCTACCAAGCCCCCAAACCGATCCCGGCGTTTCTGCGCAAGCTCCGCTTCGAGGAGTACCAGGGCATCCGCTTCGATCCCGACAAGAGTCTGTGGAACGGGTCGCGCTTTCAGGTGATGCTGGTGTCGCCGGGGCTCTATTACACGCACGCGGTGAAGATCCGCATCGTCGACGCGAGCGGGATCCACGCCGTTCCCTATCGCAAGGACGACTTCACGTTCGCCGACCCGGCGCTCAAGAAACGTATTCCGCCCAACCTCGGGTATGCGGGATTCAAGCTGACCTATCCGCTCAACGGCCCGCACGCGCACAACCAGTTTCTGGTGTTCGCCGGCGCGAGTTATTTCCGCGGTGTCGGCCGCAACAACGTGTTCGGCTTGTCGGCGCGCGGGGTCGCCGTCGATACCGGCCTGCCTTCGGGCGAGCGCTTCCCTTCGTTCACGGAATTCTGGCTGGTGCGCCCGAAACCGGACGCACACGCCATGACGCTCTACGCCCTGCTCGACGGGAAGGACCTCGCGGGAGCCTACCGCTTCGTGGTCTATCCCGGCGATCCGACGACCCTGCAGGTGAGTGCGGTCCTGTTTCCGCGGAAGTCGATCCCGTTGCTCGGCGTGGCGCCGTTGACGAGCATGTTCTTCTACGGCTCCAATACCCCGCGCCCGTCCGGAGAGTGGCGGCCGCAGGTCCACGACTCCGACGGGCTGTTGATCCACAACGGGTCGACCGGGGAGTGGCTGTGGCGGCCGCTGCGCAACCCGAAGGAACTCCAGATGTACTATTTCGAGACCGACGACGTCGCCGGTTTCGGTCTGCTGCAGCGCGACACCCGATTCTCGAGCTACGAGGACGCCGGGGCGCTGTACGGCGAGCGCCCCAGCGCGTGGGTGCGGCCCGGCGGGAAGTGGGGGAAGGGGCACGTGGTTCTGGTGGAACTCCCAACAGGGGACGAGACCAACGACAACATCGTCGCGTTCTGGGCGCCCCAGAGCCCGCCGCCGCCGGGGCGCCCGTTGCGCCTGTCCTATACACTGAGCTTCGGCGGGCCGGACGTCCCCGCCGAGCCGATGGGGCGGGCCGCGGCGACCTTCGTCGGTAACGGCGCGATCGTCGGCGGTGGCAGCGTGAAGGGCGCCTACCGCCTGGTCGTGGACTTCGCCGGCGGCCCGCTGGCCGGGCTCCCGCCCGATGCGCCGGTGACCGGCGTGGTGAGCGCCCAGGACGGCGGGGAGGTGCTCGAACACTACGTAGAATACGTGAAGCCGGCCCACCGCTGGCGCCTGTCGGTACTGGCGAAACCGGCCCCGGGGCGACCGTTGGCGCTGCGGGCCTACCTGCGCGACGGCAAGCGCACCCTGACCGAGACCTGGTCCTATGAACTCCCTCCCGGAAACGACATCGTCCCGGAAGGGGGGTGAGGCGGCGTCCACCCTGTGCGAGTTGGCGCTCGGGCGCGTGCTTGCCTACCTGCGCGGCGCCGGCGTGGAGCTCACTCCCGAGCGTTTGTGCGAGGCCCTGCGACTGGTAGAGGCGGAACTCGCCGCCGGTGAGCACGATCTCCTGGCGCGCGTGATGGATGCCGTCGTACGGCGCTTCGTCGTCTCCCCGCGCCTCGTCCCCGCACCGGCGCCGCCGCCGTGCCGCGGGAGCATCGGCTATGGGTGAGCGCCGCGCCCCCTGGAGGCGCGCCGCGCTGGTGCGGCGTATCGTCTTCGCCCTGCTGGTGTCCGGTCAGACCCTGGTCGGGGCCTACTATATGCTCACGGTGTTGCCGTACCACGGCGACACCGGTGTCGAGCGCGCGCTCGCGATTCTGTTCGGAGTGCTGTTCGGCTGGATCTCGGCGGGTTTCTGGACCGCGGTATTCGGATTCATCGTGCGGCGTACGGGCGGGGACCGGCACTCGCTCCTGCGTCGCCACGACAGTGCCGCCCTCGCGTCCGCCCCGCCGGCGCGCTGCGCCGTGCTGATGCCGCTCTATCACGAACCGGTGGAACGCAGCATCGCGGGCCTGGAGGCGGTCTACCAATCCATCGAGGCGACCGGGCGCGGGGACGGATTCGACCTGTTCATCCTCTCCGACAGCCGCGACCCCGATGTGTGGCTGGCCGAGCAGGCGGCATGGTACCGCCTGTGCATGCGTCACCGCGGCTGCGGGCGGATTTTCTACCGCCGGCGCCGTGTCAATGCGCGCCACAAGACGGGTAATATCGACGATTTTCTGCGCCGCTGGGGCCGAAGGTACGACTATTTCATCGTGCTCGATGCGGATAGCCTGGTACGCGGCGAGACGCTGCTGCGCATGGTGCAGCTCATGCAGCTCGAACCGCAGGTGGGTATCCTCCAGACTGCGCCTCGGATCGTGAATGCACGCACCGCGTTCGCACGCACCCAGCAGTTTGCGAACCATGCCTACGGACCCCTGTTTACCGCCGGGCTGGCGGCGCTGCAGTTGGGCGAGGCGGTGTACTGGGGCCACAACGCCATGATCCGCACCGCGGCGTTCATGCGCCACTGCGGGCTGCGGCGCCTGCGGGGCTTCGGTCTGTTTCGCGGCCCCATCCTCAGCCACGACTTCGTCGAGGCCGCCTTCATGGGGCGTGCGGGCTACGAGGTATGGCTCGAGCCCGAGCTGGACGGGAGCTACGAGGAATCCCCCCCCAGCCTGGTGGATGACCTGGCGCGCGACCGCCGCTGGGCGAAGGGGAACCTCCAACACCTGTGGTTGCTCGCAGGCGGGCGGGGGCTCCGCACCGCCCATCGCCTGGGCTTCGTCAACGGAATCCTGTCCTATCTGTCCTCGCCGCTTTGGTTCGCCTTCCTGGTCCTGGCCGCCGTCGAGACCACACGGCTGACGTTGTGGCCGATCAACTATTTCCCGGCTGCGCACACGCTGTTTCCGCTGTGGCCGCAGTGGCACCCGGAGTGGGCGGTCCGCCTCGCCGGAAGTACCGCCTTTCTGCTCTTCTTTCCCAAGCTGCTGGCACTCGCCGATATCGCGGCGGGCGCACGCCTGCACGGCTTCGGCGGCGCGCGCCGGCTCGGGGCCGGCGTGCTGCTCGAGATCCTGATCTCCACGCTGCTCGCCCCGATCCGCATGCTGTCCCATACCCGTTTCGTGCTCGAGGCCGTGTTCAATGCGCGGCTGCAGTGGGCCGGACAGAACCGCGGTGCGGATACGCGCTGGGGCGCCGCATTATGGAACCACGCGCCGGGGTCGGTTCTGGCAGGGGCCTGGGCGGGCTTCGCGTGGTGGCTGAAGCCGCTGTACTTCGCATGGTCGCTGCCCGTGGCCGTGCCGCTGCTCCTGGCCGCGCCGACCTCTGTGTTGCTGGGGCGGCGCGCGGTCGGCGAGCGGCTGCGCACGCGCGGACTGTTCACGGTGCCCCCGGAGGTCGTCCCCGAGGATCTGTTGCGGCTCCCGGAGGAGGGCGCCGCCTGGGGGCGGGGATTGCGCGGCTTCGATGCGGCGGTACTCGATCCCCAGGGCAACGTCGCGCACGTCGCGCTCGCGCCGCGCCGCGCGCCCGCGGCGGACCTGGGCAGGCTGCGTCGGCGTTGCCTGGCGGCGGGTCCGGACGCACTCGACCGGGAGGAGCTGGGGAACCTGGCGAGCCACGGCCCATCGCTCGCGTGGCTCCATCGCGAGGCCTGGCGCGCCGCTCCGGACTCCTATTGGGGGCGCCGGCTGGATCGCTGCGCGCGACGTGGCGGCCCCGGGGGCGATGTGGTAGCCTCGCCGGACGGCGTTCCCGAAGGGACCCCTGTGCAATCATGAACCGGTTTTCGCTCAGCGCGTTACGGCGTCGGCGGGTCACCGCGGTGGGGCTTGCGGCGGTCGTGCTCTGTGCCGTGCTGGTGCGCCTTCCGGTCCCGGTGAGCGCGGCCCACGCGGCCGCACCGGCGCACACCGGCGCGGCGCATGGTCTGCACGCTGCGCCGTCGGCCCTTTCCGGCGGCGGTGTCCATGCGCCCGCCCCCCGGTCCGCGGTCCCTGCCTACGACTGCTGTAACGGCGAGGTCTCGGATTGCGGGGCCCATTGCCTGCCGCTGGCGTTCTCCGATCCCTCGTTGGTGCCGGTGGTCCGTAGGCACACCGTTCCGCGCGGGGCCGCTGCGTGGGGCCTCGTCTCCGCCTCCATCCCGCCTCTGTTGCGTCCGCCGCGGCTCTGACCTTCCCTCCGGCGGGCGATCGCCCGCGTTTGCGTTCCACATCCCACTGAATCGATTCGCACGGCGGGCGCGTTGCCTTGTATGCGCCGCGCCGGCGCAAGGAGTACCGAGATGACCGACCACCGGAATCCTCCGGCGTGGGCCGGGCCCGAGAGCCCGACCCGGCGCCGGTTCGTACAGGGCGTCGTGGCGGGCGGCACGCTGGCCGGCCTCGGCCTGCTCGGCCGCGTCGCGGCGGCGGGCGTGGATGCCCGTGCGCTCCCGCGCCTGCCCGAACTGCGCGGGCGCGAGTTCGATCTCGTCGTCGACGAGACGCCGGTCGACTTCACCGGCAGGACGCGATCCGCGATCACCGTCAACGGTTCGGTACCCGCACCGCTGCTGCGTTGGCGCGAGGGTGATACGGTCACGCTGCGCGTGACCAACCGGCTCAGGACCTCCACGTCGATCCACTGGCACGGCATCCTGCTTCCGTTTCGCATGGACGGCGTGCCCGGGTTGACCTATCCGGGCATCGGGCCCGGCGAGACCTTCGTCTACCGCTTCCGCGTCGCTCAGAGCGGCACCTACTGGTACCACAGCCACTCGGGTTTCCAGGAACAGCAGGGGCACTACGGACCGATCGTGATCGAACCGCGCGCGGGCGAGCGCCATCGCGTCGATCGCGACTATGTCGTGATGCTCTCCGACTGGACCGACGAGAGCCCGGAGTTCGTCTATTCCCGGCTCAAGGAGATGGACGGCTATTACAACTATTCGAAGATCACCGTCCCCGACCTGATCCGGCGCGCCGAGGATGAGGGGATCCGCAGTGCACTCGGATTCCGTCTCATGTGGGATCGGATGCGCATGAGCCCGCGCGACCTGTCCGACGTCACCGGGGCCACTTATACCTACCTGATGAACGGTCTCCCGCCCGCCGCCAACTGGAGCGGTCTGTTCCGTCGCGGCGAGAAGGTGCGGCTGCGGTTCATCAACGGCTCGGCGATGAGCTTTTTCGACGTGCGGATCCCGGGGCTGAAGATGACGGTGGTCGCGGCGGACGGACAGGATGTCGAGCCCGTATCCGTGGACGAGTTCCGCATCGGCGTCGCCGAGACCTTCGACGTGATCGTGCAGCCGCACGATGACCGCGCCTACACCGTCTTTGCGCAGTCGATCGACCGCTCCGGCTACGCCCGCGGCACCCTGGCGCCGCGTGCCGGGATGGAGGCGCCGGTCCCGCCGCCGGATCCCGTGCCGACCCTGGGCATGGCCGACATGGGCATGGCGATGTCCGGGCACGGCGGGCACGCGATGCCGGCGATGGCGGCCGCAGGGACGCTGGCGGCCGGGTCCATGGGCCACGCGGGGAGCGGCGCCGCGCACGCGGGCCATGCGGCGGGCGGGAGCGGCGGCGGCCTGCTGCGCGTTACGCGGCATCCGCCGGCCGAGTACGGGGCCGGGACCGCGATGCGCGCCCGGGTCGTCTCCACGCGCCTCGACGACCCCGGCGTGGGCCTGCGCAACAACGGTCGCCGCGTGCTCACGTATGCCGACCTGCACACCCTGGGCGGCTGGCTCGACGCGCGCGAGCCCGCGCGCACCGTCGAGCTGCACCTGACCGGAAACATGGACCGGTACATGTGGTCGTTCGACGGCGTGAAGTTCTCCAGGGCCGAACCGATCGAGGTGCCCTACGGGGAGCGCGTGCGCTTCCTGCTCATCAACGACACCATGATGGAGCACCCCATTCACCTGCATGGGCTCTGGAGCGAGGTGGAGTCGCCGGACGGAGACTTTCAGGTGCGCAAGCATACGGTGAACGTCAAACCGGGCCACGCCGTGAGTTACCGCGTACTGGCCGACGCCGTCGGGCGGTGGGCCTACCACTGCCACCTCCTGTATCACATGAAGGCTGGCATGTTCCGGGAGGTGCGCGTCCTATGAGCGGATCGAAGTCGAGACGTTTCTCCGCACTGCTGGCGGCGTCGCTGCTGCCGGCGCCGGCCTTCGCGGCGCCGGCTCCCGATGCGGGGGCGGGCTATGCGCAGGATCCCGCGACGCTCGCCGGCCAGCGTCGGGAGTTGCGGGAGGTGCTCGGCCGCGAGGCGCGGACCTGGCCGTCTCCGGTTCACGATGACGGCATCCAGTCCCTGCTGCTGCTCGATCGCGTCGAGTGGGTGCATACCGGAGCGGGGCGCATGTTCTACCTCGAAGGCCAGGGCTGGATCGGAGACGACCTCAACAAACTCTGGGTCAAGGGGGAGGGCGCGCACCGCCGCGGCCGGACCGAAGACGCGAACTTCGAGGCCTACTACAGTCGCGCCGTGGCGCCGTATTGGGACGCACAGCTCGGCCTGCGCCATGACTTCCCCGCTGACGGTGGCCCCGCCCGCAACTGGCTGGGGATCGGCGTACAGGGCCTGGCACCCTACAAGTTCGATACGGAAGTCACCTTCTACGTGGGGCCCGCCGGGCGGACCGCGGCGCGCCTGCGTGCGGAGTACGACCTGTACGTTACCCAGCGGCTGGTATTCTGGCCGGAACTCGAGCTCAACGCCTACGGCAAGGACGACCCGGAGCGCGGGATCGGCGCCGGTCTGGCGAACTCCGCCGCGACTGTGCGCCTGCGCTATGAGATCAGGCGCGAGTTCGCCCCGTATCTCGGCGTGCAGTGGGTGCGCAAGTACGCCGGCACCGCCGACTACGCTCGGCGCGCCGGCGCGCTCGTGAGCGACACGCAGTACCTCCTCGGCTTCCGGGCCTGGTGGTAGCGTGGGAAGCCGGCCGCGGCCCGTCCGGCGGGTGCTCCCCGAAGGGAAAACGCAATTCCCGGCGCCGTCGGCGGGGCGGGCCCCGCCCTACCGGTACCCGGATCCGTGTAGGGGTGGGGTAGGGCCGGGCTTGCCCGGCCGGCGTCGTGACCGGAGCCGACGTCGCAGGAAGAGGCCACGGAACCCACGGAATGAATGAAACCGGTCCGTGGATTCCGTGGCGCTTTCGTCTGTTTTCGAAGGTCTTCGCCGCGCCGAAGGGAAAACGCAATCCCCGGCGCCGTCGGCGGGGCGAGCCCCGCCCTACCGGTGCCCGGATCCGTGTAGGGGGTGGGGGTAGGGCCGGGCTTGCCCGGCCGACGTCGTCGATTGAACCGATGTCGTTTGGATGAGGCGCCGTCGGCGGGCCGAGGCCCGCCCTAAAGGGCGCGGATGCGGGCGGCCTGTTCGTCGAGGCGGGCGATGGCGGCCTGCAGTTCGGCCGCGCGGGCGCGCTCCTTCGCGACGACCTCGGCGGGGGCGCGCGCGAGAAAATCGGCGTTGGCGAGCTTGCGCTCGCCGCGCTCCAGGTCCTTGCGCAGGCGCGCGGTCTCCTTCTCCAGGCGCGCGAGTTCGGCCTCGCGATCGATGAGCCCGGCCATCGGAATCAGGATGCGCAGATCGCCGACCAGCGCCGTCGCCGCCTCCGGCGGCTCGTCGTCGGCCGCGAGCCAGCGCACCGACTCGAGGCGGGCGAGCGGCTGGAGGTAGCGCCAGTGTGCCTCGGCGCGCGCGCGGTCGCGCGCCTCTCCGCCCTGTAGGAGCACCGCGAGGGGGCGGCCGGGTGCGATGTTCATCTCCCCGCGGATGCGCCGTACGCCGAGGACGAATTCCATGACCCACGCCATTTCCGCGTCGGCCGCCGGGTCGACGCGGTCCGGATGCGGTCGCGGCCAGGGCCGGCGCGCGATGGTTTCGCCGTCGCAACCGGCCAGCGGTGCCAGGCGCTGCCAGATCTCCTCGGTGATGAAGGGCATGACCGGATGGGCCAGCCGCAGCGCCGTCTCGAGCACGGTCACCAGGGTATGCCGGGTGCCCCGCTGAGCGGCCGCGCCCGCGGCCGGGTCCTGCAACACCGGTTTCGAGAGCTCCAGGTACCAGTCGCAGAACTCGTTCCAGACGAACTCGTACAGTGCGTGGGCCGCCTGATCGAGACGATAGCCGTCGATGCCGGCGCTGACCTGTGCGCGCGCCCGTTCCAGCCGCGCGAGGATCCAGCGGTCGGCGACGCTGAGTTCGCGCTCGCCGCCTTCCCGGCCGCAATCCTGACCCTCGGTGTTCATGAGCACGTAACGCGCGGCGTTCCACAGCTTGTTGCAGAAGTTTCTATATCCCTCGACCCGGCCGAGGTCGAAGTTGATGTCGCGCCCCGTCGTAGCCAGCGCCGCGAAGGTGAAGCGCAGCGCATCGGTGCCGAAGGCCGGGATGCCGTGCGGAAACTCGCGCCGCGTGGCGCGCTCGATCTTCGCGGCCATCTGCGGCTGCATCAGTCCGGAGGTGCGTTTGGCGACCAGCGACTCGAGATCGATGCCGTCGATCAGGTCGATCGGATCCAGTACGTTGCCCTTGGACTTGGACATCTTCTGCCCGTGGGCGTCGCGCACCAGTCCGTGGATGTAGACGTCACGGAACGGGACGTCGCCCATGAACTTCAAGCCCATCATGATCATGCGCGCGACCCAGAAGAAGATGATGTCGAAGCCGGTGACGAGCACGCTGGTGGGGTAGAAGGTCTCGAGTTCGGGGGTGTGCTCCGGCCAGCCGAGGGTCGAGAACGGCCACAGGGCGGAGGAGAACCAGGTGTCGAGGACGTCCTCGTCGCGGCGCAACGGCACGTCCGGCGCGAGCCCGTGGGCCGCGCGCACGTCCGCCTCGCTGCGTCCGACATAGATCCGCCCCTCCGCGTCATACCAGGCGGGGATGCGGTGCCCCCACCAGATCTGACGGCTGATGCACCAGTCCTGGATGTTGCGCATCCACTCGAAGTAGGTCTTGGACCAGTTTTCGGGGACGAAGCGGATGCGCCCGTCCTCGACCGCGCGCACGGCCTCCGCGGCGAGCGGCGCGACCTTCACGAACCACTGGTCGGTGAGCAGCGGTTCGAGCACCGCCCCGGAGCGGTCCCCGCGCGGCACCATCAGCCGGTGGTCCTCGACCTTCTCCAGCAGGCCCGCCGCCTCGAGGTCGGCGACGATCCGCTTGCGGGCCTCGAAGCGGTCCAGGCCGCGATAGGCTGCGGGGGCGTTTTCGTTGATGCGCGCGTCGACGGTGAAGATGTTCCGCTGCGGCAGCTCATGACGCCTGCCGACCTCGTAGTCGTTGAAGTCGTGCGCCGGGGTGATCTTCACGCACCCGGTGCCGAACTCGGGGTCCACGTACGCGTCGGCGATCACCGGGATCTCACGCCCGGTGAGCGGGAGGCGGACGAAACGGCCGATCAGGTCGCGGTAGCGCGTATCGTCCGGATGCACGGCCACGGCGCTGTCGCCGAGCAACGTCTCCGGGCGCGTGGTGGCGACAACCAGGTGACCGGATCCGTCGGCGAGCGGATAGCGCATGTGCCACAGGTGCCCGGCCTCCTCTTCCGAGACGACCTCGAGATCGGAGACGGCGGTGTGCAGGACCGGGTCCCAGTTGACGAGGCGCTGGCCGCGGTAGATCAGTCCTTCCTCGTAGAGGCGGATGAAGACCTCCTCGACCGCCCGCGACAGGCCCGCGTCCATGGTGAAGCGCTCGCGCGACCAGTCCAGGGATGCGCCCAGGCGGCGGAGCTGGCGGCTGATAGTGTCACCGGAGGTTCGCTTCCATTCCCAGACGCGTTCGATGAAGCCCTCGCGGCCGAGCTCGTGGCGGGTGCGGTTCTCCGCCGCCAGCCGGCGCTCCACCACCATCTGGGTTGCGATCCCGGCGTGATCGGTGCCGCCCTGCCACAGCGTCCGGTCGCCGCGCATCCGGTGGTAGCGCACGAGGGCGTCCATGATAGTGTCCTGGAAGGCGTGCCCCATATGCAGGCTGCCGGTCACGTTGGGCGGCGGCAGGACGATGCAGTAGGGCGGCCCCTCCCCCGAAGGCGCGAAGTCGCCGCGTTCCTCCCAAGTGCGATACCAGCGCCGCTCGATATTCTGCGGGTCGTAGGTCTTGTCCATGGGATTCATCAGGATCCGGCGGGCGGCGCGTCGATTTCGTGGGAGGCGAGCGGATAGCCGCGCTCGCGGTAGAAGCGGAAGCGCTCCCGCGCCCGGTGCCGCGCCGCCTCGTCGGCTTCGACGATCTCGAGGACACGCTCGAAGCGCGCGAAGAAGCGCGGCAGCTCGTCGGTCACGTTGATCAAAACGTCCGGTTCCACTTCGGGTTCCCCGCTGTGGCCGATGAGCACCGGGACCGGTAGCGCGGGATCGGCGGGGTAGCAGGCATGCGGAACGAAGCTCCCGGCCTGGAAGGTCCACAGCAGCTCGTCCAGGGCATGGGCTTCGGCTTCCGACGCCGCATGCAGGTAGACGCGGTGGCCGCTCCGGTAGGCCTTGTCGGCGAGCCGGCAGGCGGTGCGGCGGCGGTCGCCGCCCGCCTTCCCGAGGATATAGAAGTCCACGCGGGTCATCGGATCGTCGGCGGACGCTCAGTCCCCGGCGCGCGCACGGCGCCGGCGCGCGGCCGGGCCGGCGCCGTCGCAACGGTCGAGCAGATATTGCGACAGCAACGGGACCGGCCGCCCCGTGGCGCCTTTCTGGTCGCCGCTCTTCCAGGCGACGCCGGCGATGTCCAGGTGCGCCCAACGGAACTTCTTGGTAAAGCGCGACAGGAAACAGGCCGCGGTGATCGCCCCCGCGTCGCGGCCGCCGATATTGGCCATGTCGGCGAAGTTGCTCTTGAGCTGGTCCTGGTACTCGTCCCAGAGCGGCAGCTCCCAGGCCCGGTCGCCGCTGTAGCGGCCGGCCTCGATCAGCGCGTGTACCAGCGGGGCATGGGTGCCGAGGAGTCCGGAGGCGTGCTTGCCGAGCGCCACCACGCAGGCGCCGGTCAGCGTCGCGAGATCGACCACGACCTCCGGTTCGAAACGCTCGCAGTAGGTCAGGGCGTCGCACAGCACCAGCCGGCCTTCGGCGTCCGTGTTGAGGACCTCCACGGTCTGACCGGACAGCGTGGTCACGATGTCCCCGGGCTTGCTGGCGTCGCCGTCGGGCAGGTTCTCGCTGGCGGCCACCACGCCGACGACGTTGATCGGGAGCTGCAGTTCCACGCATGCCTTCAGCGCGCCGAGGACCCCGGCGGCGCCGCACATATCGAACTTCATCTCGTCCATGGCGGCGGCCGGCTTGATCGAGATGCCGCCGGAGTCGAAGGTGATCCCCTTGCCGACCAGCGCCACCGGGGCCGCACCCCGTGCGCCGCCGGTATAGTGCAGGACGATCAGTTTGGGCGGCTGCCGGCTGCCGCGCGCCACCGACAACAGCGCGCCCATCCCGAGCTTCTCCATGTCGGCCTTTTCGAGCACCTCGACCTTGAGGCGCCGGGACGACTTGGCCAGCGCACGCGCCTCCTCGGCGAGGTACGCGGGCGTGCAGACGTTGGCCGGTAGATTGCCGAGTTCGCGGGCGAGGCGGACGCCCGCGGCGATCGCCGCCCCTTCGCGTACGGCACGTTCGCCCGCCGCCAGCTCGCGCCGGCTGGACAGCGCCAGGGTGAGCTTGCGCAGCGGGCGGCGCGCGCCGTCTTTTCCGGTCTTGAGGCGATCGAAACGGTAGATCGTCTCCTCGGCGGTCTCGACCGCGCGCCGCACGCACCAGTAGGTGTCGCGCTCGCGACCCTTGACGTTCAGTTCCGTCAGGTAGACCACGGCCTCAGTCGCCCCCGTGTCCTGGAGGACGCGAATCGCCGACTCCAGCGCGCTGCGGTACTGGCGCTCGCCGAACTCGCGCTCGCGCCCGCAGCCCACCAGCAGGACGCGGTCGCTCAAGGTACGGGGCAGATTGTGCAGCAGCAGGGTCTGCCCGCTGCGACCGTCCATGTCCCCGCGCCGCAGCAAACTGGAGATCCGGCCCCCGCACGCGCGGTCGAGCTGGAGCGCGGCCGGGGACAGCCTGCGGCGCTCGAACACGCCCACCACGACACATGCGCTGCGCTGCTTCTCGGGGTTTCCGCTCTTGACGGAGAAGTCCATCCGGTTTCCTCCTGGGACGGTTCGCACCTGCCCGTGCCGCCGGACCGTACCAGGTCGCGGCCGACAGGACAGAACGGGATTATTGTCAGTTTACTGGATCAGAGCGCTGTTTACACCCGAAGCGCCCGGTTTTCGCAACGATCCGGTGCGCGTCAGGGCGTGCGCACGACTGTGGTCCCGGCGATGCGATCGTGCCACGCGCGCCGCTCCCGATCGACGAGGATCCACCAGAAACCGAGGCCGGCGGGGATCAGCGACAGGAGCGCCGCGCAGAAGCGCAGCGCCGCCTGCGGCGTGGTCAGGGGTCCGCCGTCGATGCGCCGGACCTGGATGCGCCAGGCGCGCATCCCGAGGGTCTGGCCGCCGCGCACCCAGAACCAGACGAAGAACGCGCCGATGAACAGCAGCAGGTAGATCTGAAACAGGTGATGCGGGAGCCCGTGGCCGGGCTCGATGGCGTCTCCCGCCGCCCAGCGCGCCAGGGCCGTGGCCAGGTAGAGCACGGCGAACAGCAGCAGGGAGTCGTAGAACATCGCCCCGATGCGGCGCGGCAGGCCGGCCGGCGGGAGTGCGGATTCCGGGTTCTCGTTCACGGCGCGCATGTTGACATGGATCATGCCGTTTTGGCAAAGACGCGCTACGCTGCCCTCATGACGCCCCTGCCCGAACCCGCGGCCGATACAGCGGCCGCCGCGCGCGAACCGCTGCCGCCGGCGCTGTGGCCGTTGGCCGCATGGCTGCGGCGCGCGCCGGACGCTTGGCATGCGGCGGTGCTGGCGCGCGCGCTCGACGGGATCCTCGGGTGGGACGGGCTGCAGCCGCTCGAGGGCCGGCGCGTCACCATTGCGGTGGTCGACACCGGCAACCGCCTGTGCTTCCGGGTGCTCGGAGGACGCGTACGTGGCGATCCGTGCGCCGGAGCGCCCGACGCCGCGTGCGATGTGACGATTCGCGGTGCGCTGATCGATTTCGTCCGGCTCGCCGCGCGCACCGTCGACCCGGACACCCTCTTCTTCGCGCGGCGGCTGTGCCTCGAGGGTGACACCGAGGCCGGGCTGTATCTCAAGAACCTGCTCGACGCCCTGGAATTCGACTGGCGCGGCACCGCCCGGCGTCTGTTCGGGGAGTCCGCCGCCGCGCGTCTCGTCCGGGCGATCGAACGCAGCGGCATCGAACCGCGCGCGCGCCGACTCGTGGAAAGGATCCTGAAGGCGCCTCCCTAGGGGCCAGTCCTCGCGCCGGCGGCGACCTCGGTCCGCCGACGACGCCCGACCCAAACGACGCCATTTCGATCGACGGCGTCGGCCGGGCAAGCCCGGCCCTACCCCCACCCCCTACGCGGATCCGGGCGCCGGTAGGGCGGGGCTCGCCCCGCCGACGCCGCCGCGGATTGCGATTTCCCTTCGGCGCGCCGGGGACCTTCGAAAACGGGTAAAGGCGCCACGGAATCCACGGACCGATTGTATTCCTTCCGTGCGTTCCGTGGGTTCCGTGGCCTCTACCTGCGGCGTCGGCCGGGCAAGCCCGGCCCTACCCCCGCCGACGCCGCCGCGGATTGCGATTTCCCTTCGGCGCGGCGGGGACCTTCGAAAACGGGCAAAAGCGCCACGGAATCCACGGACCGATTGTATTCCTTCCGTGCGTTCCGTGGGTTCCGTGGCCTCTACCGGACGGCGTCGGCCGGGCAAGCCCGGCCCTACCCCACCCCCTACGCGGATCCGGGCGCGGGTAGGGCGGGGCAAGCCCGGCCCTACCGTACCGCCCACGCCGACCCGGGCGCCCGTAGGGCGGGCCTCGGCCCGCCGTCGACGTTCATTCAGGCGACATCGGATCGGTTGGGGGCGTCTTCCGGCGCGCGCCCCCGCGCGCTGGGATCGGGGCACCGCAGGCCGGTACCGCCGCCATCACCTTCTCGAGGACGGGCAGATCCAGCTCCGCCTGGGCCTCGAAGCGCCCGGCGTAGGCCAGTTCCTCCTGTTGCAGCTCGTAGCAGTTGCTCCCGGTGATGTCCAGGAGCACGGCCGGCAGGCCGGCGGCGCGGAAGGCGTACTCGCGCTTGAGAAAGAAGTTGCGACAGCACAGACCCACATACGCGCCCACCCCGTCCGCGCGCAGCCGGCCCAGCGTCTGCTCGAGGTGTTCGAAGTTGCGGATCGTGACCACGCGCATGCCGCGTGTGCGCCCCAGGCGATAGGCCGTGCCCACCGAACAGCGGCCGCACTCGGGGCAGCCGTCGCGGTGGCGCCACCGGCACCACGTGGGTTTCGCGCAGTAGGGCACCAGCAGGACCTGCGCGCGCGCGAGGACCGCCGGCGTATCGGCGTCGCCCGCGGGGTCGTGGATCATGAGCGCGCCGCTCTCGCCCGCCGAGAGTCCGAGCCTCGCCTGCAGGACGCGCCGTCCCAACAGTACGCGCAACAGGCGCAGCAGATCCTCGTCGCGGAACCCGAGAAACTCGTGCGGCTCCGCGGCGAGAAAGGCCACGGTGCGTTCCAGGGCCTCTTCGAGCGGGCAGGTCGCCAGCGCCTCGCACCAACGGGACAGCAGCGTGTGCGGGTGAAGCTGTACGTCGCCGTGGACCGAGAGGGTCTCGATCGCCGCTCCGCCGGCGTCCGGGCGCAGCGCCCCGTAGAGGACGCCGCCGTCCGTCTTCACGAAGCCGGTGTAGGCGCCGCCGTCCTCGCCCGGCGGCGGGCCCGGTCGTGCGTCGCCGGTGCCGCGCCCCACCACCGGCCAGGCGAGGCCCACCGCCGGCAGGCCGAGCGCCACGGCGAGGGCCCGGTGTACCGCGTCGTTCAGGACCGCCGGTGCCGGCGCGCGTCCGCCGTCCTCGTCCAGCGCGGCGTAACGGCGGCGGGCGCTGCGCACGCCCTCGGGGGTGAGCTTCTCCTTCGGCACGCGGAGCACGCGCAGCAGCGCCTCGGTGTCCACGCTGCGGAAGAGATGCGCCTCCACCACGACCACGTCTCCGTGGATGGCCACAAACACCTCCCCGAGCGTACGGCCGCCGAGTTCGATGCGGCCGGGATGCGCGCCGCCTACTGAGAAGCCGAGCCCGTGCAGCGCCGTGCGCAGCGCCCGGCCGGCGAGCGCCGGCCACGGGGCCAGGTGCGCGCCGGCACCGCCCTCGGCGAGCGGGACGGTGAGGGTCAGGTTCCACTGTTGCGGGTCGCGGTAGCAGGCCTCCCCGCCGGTCAGGCGCCGCAGGATCGGGATGCCGCGCGCCCGACAGTAGTCCGCGCGCACGGCGTGGCGTTCGTGTTCGTGCGCTCCGATCCAGGCGCTGGGGCGGCTGCGATGCAGACGCAGCAGGGCGCGGCGCTCGCGCCGGCTCCAGTCGAGCTGCAGGCGGTCCAGCAAGCGGTTCTCGGCGGCGGGGCGCAGACCGGTGTCGGCCGCCGCCAGCTCGCCGCACGCGGGGTCGATCCGGGGGTGGCACCCGCTCACGGGGCCTCCCAGTCCATCCCCGCCCGGCCGTGCCAGTAGCCGTTGTTGAAGCCGTCCGGCGCCAGGTCGCGCAGGTCGGGGGGTGCGGCGCCGTCGAGCGCGGCCCGAAAGGCCGTCACGATCCGCCCCGTGTCCTGCGGCTGCGGGGAGATGCGCAGGACGTCGACGTCGAGGCGCTTGAGCGCGTCGATCTCCGGGAGCAGGTTGCACGGCGTCGCCGACTGGAGCTGAATGCCGTTCACGGCGAACAGCGGCTGCCCCTCGCGCGTGTGCAGCATGAGGCCCTCCGGATGGGCTTCGCAGCGCATCTCGCAGCGGTCCTTGGCGACGTTGGCGGCGCGTGCCGTGAAGCAGCGGGCGGAGAAGGCGAGCGGCAGCCGCCCGTAGGCGAAGACCTCGGTCTCGATGCCGGCGGGGCGGGCGTGCTGGAGGTCGGCGACCGCGTCGCGCGAGAGTTCCAGCGGCGGGATCCAGCGCCGCGCGCCCAATCCCGCCAGCCACTGCAGTGTGGCCGCATTGTAGGCGTTGATGTGGGGGCCGGACACGAACGGCCCGCGCCCGCCGAGCAGATGCAGCGCGGCCGCGTCGTTGGCCTCCACGAGGTGGCGCCCGTTGTTGCAGATACGCTCGAGGGTGCGCAGGTCCGCCTCCGATTCGAGCAGGGTCTGGGTCGAGAGCACCGTCTCCTTGCCGGCCGCGGCGAGGCGGTCGGCGAGCGCCAGCCAGTCGTCCGGGCGCAGGGCGCGGCGCTTGGCGCAGACCGTCTCCCCGAGATAGACGATGTCGACCGGCCACGCGGCCACCTCCTCGTAGAAGGAGCGGACCGCCTGCGCCGGCCAGAAGTAGAGGATCGGTCCGAGGGCGAGTCGCATCCGTCGCGCCCCGCTCACTGCCAGGGGCGGTGCAGCGCGCCCAGCGTGTGGCTGCGCCCTTCCGAGAGGCGGTCGAGCGCTGCGCCCCACTCGGCGCGCACGCGGAAGCGCTCCGGGTCCGCCGCGCAGGTGTCGATGGCGGCGCGCAGGACGCGGGCGACCTCACGCACGTAGGCGGGGCTGCGCTGGCGACCCTCGACCTTGATCGCGGCCACGCCGCAGGCCAGCAGATCGGGGAGTAGCTCGAGCACGTTCAGGCTGGTGGGCTCCTCGATGGCGTAGTAGGTCGCGTCGCCGACGCGGTAACGTCCCTTGCACAGGGTCGGGTAGCCGGCGGCCTCCCCGGGGGCGTAGCGGTCGATCAGAACCCCGTTGAGGCGCGACTGGCGGCCGTCCGGCGTCTCCTCCCAGCGTACCGCGCGCGCCGGCGAGCAGACGCCGCAGGTGTTCGGCGACTCGCCGGTGATGTACGAGGACAGCGTGCACCGGCCCTCGACCATCACGCACAGGCTGCCGAAGCCGAACACCTCGATCTCCACCGGTGAGCGTTCCACGATCCCGCGCACCTGCGCGAGTGAGAGCACGCGCGGCAGGACCGCGCGCCGAATGCCGAACTGCCGGTGATAGAAGGCGATGGCGTGGCGGCTGGTCGCCGAACCCTGCACCGACAAGTGCAGCCGCAGTTGCGGGTGCGTGACCGCGGCGTAGTGCATCAGGCCCGGATCGGCGAGGATGACCGCGTCGACGCCGATCTCGGCGGCGCGGTCGACCGCCGCCGTCCATCGGGCCCAGTGGGCGCTGCGTGGGTAGGTGTTGAGCGCCAGCAGCACACGCGCGCCGGCGCTGTGCGCGTAGCGCACGCCCTCGCGCGCGGTGTCCGCGTCGAAGTTGAGACCGGGGAAGTTGCGGGCGTTGGTCGCATCGCGGAAACCGATATAGACCGCGTCGGCACCCTCGTCGACGGCCGCGCGCAGCGCCGGCAGCGAACCGGCCGGGCACACCAGTTCGGGTTTGCGTACTACCACGGCCATGCGCGCCGTCCTCCCTCCAGGCCCTGGCAGTGTCCGCGGCGTACCAATTCGGCCTCGATCGCGTTGAGCACGCGCCATTTCGAGGCGCACCAGTGCGGCGCGAGCAGCAGGCCCTGCGGCGCGGTCGCGGTCACGCGGTGATAGACGATCTCCGCCGGCGTGCGCTCGATGAGATCGCAGGCGGTCGCGACGTACCCCTCCAGGGTCCATGGGCGGTAACCCCCGCGCCGGAACTCGTTGGCGAGTGCGGTGCCGCGCACCACGTGCAGCGGGTGCAGCTTCAGTCCGTCGACACCCTCGGCGAGCACGCGCTCGAGGCTGATGTGCGCATGGGCGGCGCGTTCGCCGGGCAGGCCGACGATGAGGTGGGTGCATACTTGCAAGCCGCGCGTGCGCGCGGCGCGCACGGCATGGCGGTATTCGGAATAGCCGTGACCGCGGTTCACCCGCTCCAGCGTGCGGTCGAAGCTCGACTGCAGGCCCAGTTCCAGCCACACCTCGTGTCCCTGGTCGCGGTAGGCCGCGAGCAGGTCCAGGACCGGGGGCGGGACGCAGTCCGGGCGCGTACCCACCGCCAGCCCGATCACGTCCGGTTCCGCCAGGGCCTGGTCGTAGAGATGGCGCAGGTGGTCGACGTCGGCGTAGGTGTTCGTGTAGGCCTGGAAGTAGGCAATGAATCGCCGCGCCCCCGTACGCTTGGCGATCACGGTGCGCCCGGCCGCGATCTGCGCCGCGACCGGCACCGGTGCCGGCGCGGCAGGGCTGAAGCTGCGGTTGTTGCAGAAGGTGCAGCCGCCGCGCCCGCGCGTACCGTCGCGGTTGGGGCAGGTGAAACCGGCGTGGATCGCGAGTTTGTGCACGCGCTCGCCGTGGCGCGCGATCATCGCGCGGCCGAAGGTGTGCACGACGTCGGCGAGCGTCATGGTCGTCTCGACGGTCTCTTTGGGGGACGGTTGGTGTCACGGACAGTCTATGCGCGTACTAGACTACGCATGGCCGGGCGATTGTTTGACCTGGATCAAGCGGGTGCGTCCTTCGTGCGGTGGGGGGCGCCGGGAAATTGATCCGCGTCAGTGCAATGACAAAGTACCGGTGCTATTGACGATAAGGGGCCCCGGAGGGGCCGGGGTCCGTTAGGCTCGGGGGGCGCGGTCATGCGTGTGAGCACTACTGATCCGATTACCCTGCGGGATGTGCCCGATCCGGAGAGACACCCGTTCGTGATCGAGGGCGAAGGCGACGCCGCCATCAAGATCTATTTCGAAAGTGAGGACACCAAACGCGAGTACCTCGCGATCCAGGTGGAGCATCCTGGAAAGGACTTCGAGACCAACCTGAACAACCCGGTGTAGGCCGCCGCGCGCCCCGCCCGCGGCGGGCAGGGCCGTCCTTCGCGGGATGGGTGGAAGATCTCCGGGGGGGGCGGCAGGTCGCCTTCCGCGCAGGCGAGGATGCGTATCCCGCGGGAGGGATCGATGGCGTACACAGTGCGGGTGGACGTGGCGGACGCCGAACGCGAGTTGTACTCGGGCGCCGGACGCTTCGTCGTAGCGCCGGCCGAGCAGGGGGATATCGGCGTCTATCCCCGGCACGCACCGTTGCTGGCACGGCTACGGCCGGGGCTGGTGCGAATCGTCCCACCGGAGGGCGAAGACCGCCTGATTGCGATCTCCGGCGGTTTCATCGAGGTCCAGCGCCATGCTGTGACGGTGCTCGCCGATGTGGGGGTGCGTGCAGCCGAAACCGACGAGGCCCACGCGGCCCGCGCGCGGGCCGCCGCCGAACGTCGTCTGAGCCGCGCACGCGCCGGCAGTACCGACTACGAGGCCGCGAAACGGGACCTGCAAATGTTCACGGTCCTGCTGCGCGCGATCGAGGACCTCGCCCGCCACCGGCGCGGGCAGGCGTCGTGACGGCCCTTCGCCGTTTCCTCATTCCTCCACCGGCCGCACCAGGCGGCGATAGCGGTGCGCCGTCCCCAGCGCGAGGCGCCAGAACTCGGCGAAGGCGGCGGCCAGCGCCAGGGCTGCGGGACGTGTCAGGAGCTGCGGCCAGACGGTCGCCGCGGCGAGCAGCACCAGCGCCAGGCACTGGAGGTGGAACTGGCGCCGCGCCGCGCGCTCCGGCAGGAGTTCCTTCATCGGCGGGATCGGGGCCCGCGGTCGACCCGCGGCGAAGCGCGCGCGGTGCAGGTGCAACCAGACCAGGAACGGCAGGATCTTGCACAGCATCCCGTGTATCACCGAGACGCCGAAGCCGATGATCACGAGGACCCCCAGCAGCAGCGCCCAGCGCGGGTCCCGGGCGAACGCGGGGGCCGCCGCGCCGGCGCCCCACAGGGCGGCGGCGAGCAGCAGGCTCCCCGTCCCCAGCCGCCAGTAGGCGACGGTGACGTCGGGCAACCGCCGACGGCGTCGGTGCTGCAGCCACAGGGTCGCGGCGGCGAACCAGCCGTAACCGGCCGCGATCGGAAGGGCGGCGAAGGTCACCGCGGCGGCCGGCAGCGCCCCGCGCGCTGCCAGCCCCGCCGCCGCCGACCACAGGAGCAGTGCGAGGAACAGCGCCGGGACCAGCCGGTGGTGGGAGGGCGCGGGGTACGCCGGCGTCATCTGAAACATCGGGACGACCTGATGCGCTACGGTGATCAGCAGCAGCCCGACCCAGCCGAACAGTCCCCAGGTGAGGTGCATGTCGACCCATACCGGACGCGAAGCAGGAGCGGTGAGGTAGCGGCCCGCCAGCCACGCCGCGAGACCGAGGGTGGCGGCGAGCGCCGTCAGGGCGAGGGCGAGGCCGCGGCCGGCGCGTGTGCGCGGGACCGCCAACGCCCGGCCGGCGGCCAGGATCAGCGCCGCCAGCGCCGTCACCAGGAGCGCCGCGCCCGTGCGCAGCAGCGCCCGGTCGCTTAGCAGAAATCCGCCCGCAAGCAGCGGGGTCCCGGCGCACAGCAGTCCATGCACGCCCGCGGCGACGGCGCGTTCGTGCCCGACCCGCGCGCCGGCCAGGACCGGCAGCAGTTGCAGCAGGGCGCCGGCCATCACCATGCTCAGGTAGCCGACGGTGAGCAGGTGAACCGTCGCCAGCGTCGCGGGGGTCCAGCGGCTCGCGAGCACGGACGGCCCCACCCAGGCGGTCAGCAACGCGGCGGCGATCCCGAAGGCGGGCGCGGCCAGGAAGAAGCGCAACGGCACCGACAACGGCGGCGCCGCGTCGAGTGACAGACCGGTGTAGTCCATGGGGCGGCGGCGGACGTGCCGCCCGCCTCACAATGCCGCGAGCGCGGCGCGCTCCGCCGCCTCGTCGCCGGAGCGCCAGATCAGGATCTCGAACAACGCGCGCCGTCCCGGCCGCGTCTCGAAGCGAAAGCCGTCCTCTTCCAGCAGCGGATAGAGCAGGTAGGGTTCGCGGTGCAGCAGCATGCGCAGGTAGTGGCCCGGCGGGAGTTGGGCCAGCGCGTCGAGGGCGCGCTCCATCGGCTGCGGCGGTTCCAGACCGTCGACGTCGAGCAGGCGCTCGTATCCAGGCGTGGTTTTCGCCGGAGCGTTCACGCCGCGCCCCGCGCGCCGCTCGTCTGCGCCAAGCGTCGCATCGCGTCGAGGAGCGCGGCGCGCTCGTCCTGGAGCACGAGGTCGATGGCGGGATACAGCACCTGTTCCTCCTTGAGGTTGTGCTGCTGGATCAGCGTGAACAACGTATCGGCGTGCGCCAGGAAGGCGTCGCGGTCGCGTGCGCCGATCCGCTCCGTGAGCGCCGCGTGCAGCTCGCGGATACGCCCGTGCTCGGCGCGCATGACCGCGGTGGGGCCGGCGGGCTGCCCGGTCCGCGCCTCGAAGGGCGGGAACAGGATCTCCTCCTCGCGCGCGAGGTGGCATTCGAGACGCCGGCGAAACGCCGCGAAGTGCCCCTCGGCAAGCGTCCACGCGCCGCGGGCGACCGCCGCCTCGGCGGCGCCGAAGTCGGCGTCGCAGGCGCGGTGATCGTCGCACAAAAAACCGCTGATGGTCTCCATGTCGCTTCTCCCGGGATCCGTGACGATATCAAGGACGATCACGACGGCGGTGACGGTTGGCCTGCGCGCCGGTGAAAGTCCCGCTCCTGATCGGACTGCCGGGCACGATACCCGCGCGTCGGGGGCGACGCCTTAACCGGGATCAAGTCCCGGCGTGCCGCCGGTGTCCTGGCCCTGCCGTGGCCAGAGCACGGGCCAGATGCGGGCTGCAAACAGCGCCAGCCCGAGCCAGGCGCAGATGCCGCCGGCCGCGGCGAGCGGGGGATAGGCAAACCAGAAACCGCTCACCAGAGCCCATACGCCGAGGTGGGCGAAACCGAACTGGGCCCAGGCCGCGGCACCGGAACGAATCGGATTGCCGGTGAAGCGCGGCAGCATGTGTTCGCCCAGTCCGTACACCATGAACACCAGGAAGCCCAGCGTGAACACGTGGAGCGGGGCCACGCGTGCCGCCCCCGGCGCGAACAGGCCGCCGTAGACGGGGAGTGCGGCGCCGGCGACGAAGAGATAGCCGACGGCGGAGAGGACCGACAGGCGCGCGCTCGGCGCCATGCCCAGGCCGACGTGGTGCACGGCGCTCGCGGCCTTCGGCGGCGCCCCGGCCACGAGCGCCAGGGCCTCCTGCCGGCTCTGTACGCCGACCGCCCGCAGTTCCCCGTCGACCACCGTGGAGGGGACGCTGCGCAGGCGCAGGCGGGTCGCCAGTTCCCTGCCTTCGGGCTGCCCCATGTCGAGCACCTCGAAGTCGAAATCGCGCTCCTCGGCGACCTCGCGCCAGATCCGTTCGGCGTCGTGGCAGGAGGTGCACCATTCGGAGACCAGGAGTTGGACCTTCATCGCCTGCGCGCCCTGGTCAGTCGGCGCAGCGCATGCACTGCACGTCGTAGCGCTCGATCCACGCCCGCAGGGCCTCCTGCGCCTGGTCGCCGCGGGTGAGCCGCGCGAGCGCGCTGTTGGGGTCATCCGGCTTCACGATCACGAGCCAGGCGTCGGTATAGGGTGTGACGTTGACCAGGCCCGGATTCTTATCCACCTCGGGGTTGATCCCCACGACCGTTCCGTCGAAGGGGATGGGGATGCCGCCGGCCCACTTCCCCGATTCCAGGCGGGCGACCGATTTCCCCGCGGCACGGTGCGTGCCGGGTTTTTTGAAGAAGATGTACTGCACCCGCCCGGCCATGGTCTGCGCCGGGTCGGTGATGCCGAGGCGGTAGGTGCCGTCCGGTTCGGGTCGCACCCAGACGTAGTCGAGATCGTAGTAGAGATCCTCGGGCAGTTCGCAACCGCGGTATTCGCCCATGGTCAGCCTCCCGGTCCGTAGCGGCGCACGGTGCGCAGGATGTTCAGCGTGAACAGCGCGATCGCAAGCCACGACAGCGCGCCCCCCGCCGCGACCAGCGCCACATCGGCCGCGAGCCAGCCCGCGGCCATCAGCCACAGGCCGAGGTTGGCGGTGTAGAGTTGCCAGTCGGCGATGCGCTCGGAGTACAGCGGGCGTCCCGAAAAGCGCGGCAGCACATGCAGGCCGACGCCGTAGATCATCATGGCGATGAAACCGAGCAGCATGATGTGCGCATGCAGCAGCGCGACGTCGCCCGGCAGCGGGGTCGGGTCGATGAGCCAGGCGATGCCGATGAGCCCGCCGAGCAGCCCGTAGATCAGGGCGAGGGTGATGAACAGCCGGTTGCGCCAGTGCATGGGAGGGATTATCGTACCGTCGAAGTCGGATTACTAGCGGCGCCCGAGGCGCGCGCAGCGGATCCGCCGGACCCCGCGGGGCGTGGCCTCCGATGACCGAATCTTCCGATATCGACACCGAACTGCGCCGCGTCTATCTGTTCAATGCATTCGACGCGGGGCAGCTCGAACGCATACGGCGCGCGATGCGCGTGGTCCATGTGGACGGCGGAGAACGCCTGTTCGATCATGGGCAGAGCGCCGAGCGCTTCTTCCTCGTCCACCTCGGGAGCGTCAAGCTCTACCGTGTCTCCTTCGAAGGCGCGGAGAAGGTCATCGAGATCGTTCCTGCAGGTCACACCTTCGCCGAGGCGGTGATGTTCATGGAGCACCAGGTCTATCCGGTCAGCGCCGAGGCCCTGGAGCCGAGCATCCTGTACTCCTTCGACAACGAGGTCTTCCGGCAGTTGCTGCGCGACTCGGTGGATACCTGTTTCCGACTGCTGGGCGACATGAGCATGCGCCTGCACGCCCGGATCAACGAGATCAACGCGCTGACCTTGCAGAATGCGACCCTGCGTCTGGTCGGTTATCTCGTGCGCGAACTGGACGCCGGTGCCGGTGCCGGTACAGTGGAGTTGCCGGCGGCCAAGAGCGTTGTGGCGTCCCGTCTGTCCGTGCAGCCGGAGACGCTGTCGCGGATCTTCCACAACCTGGGTTCGTCCGGCATCATCCGCGTCAAGGGCAAGCAGATCGAGATCCTCGATGAGGCGCGGCTGCGCGAGCTGCTGCATTATTGAGACCTGCGTAAACGGCCGGCGGCCATCCTTCAATCGGGTGAAGGCACGGCGGGCGGTGATCCCGGGGATCCGTTCCCGGATTCCGCCTCGGTACATTCGGGCTCCTGGGTTTTTCCGCAAGCCTCAGAGGGTCATCCCGCAGCCGGGATGGGCGTCCGGCCGGACCCCGTCAGCCCGAACTCCAGGCGCGCGGGCGGCGCATCCCGGCGAGTTTGCAGGCCTGTTTGACGTACCCGTAGGGGAACAGCGTGAACAGGTAGCTGCGCGCGTCCGCCCCCTTTCCGAGATCTTCAGCGACGAACTTGATGACGAAGCGCGCGTCGGCGGCGATGCCGCTGCGCGTGTAGTAGTCGCGCATGAACTCGAACACCTTCCAGTGATCCTCGGTGAGTTCGATGTCCTCGCTCGCCGCAAGGGCGCGCGCGGTCTCCTCGTCCCAATCCTCAGGGTCGACGAGATAGCCTTCATCGTCCAGGTCGATCGAGCGTCCGGCGACTTGCAGATCCATAAGCATCCTCCTCATCGGCGGGACCCCGCAACGGGGTTCCGCGGCATCGGCTTGCGACACCGTCAATGGATAGCAGGTGCATGGGCGGCACGTAATTGACGCCCGTCAAGCCTTTGTTGCCGGCGGATGTCCCGAAGGAGATAGGCGCCTATCCCCTTCGGGAGGCGCTCCCCGGTTACACCGGTGGGGATGGAGCGTTGCGCGGTTGTTGGGGGTGAGGAAGGAGGGCCGTCCCTGGCCCGGTCGCCATGGTAGTTGCTTGCCGGGGCAGTAGAGCATGTAGCCCCGCACAACGACTTGACTTGGATCAATTCGCTGTGACGCGCCGCCGGGGCGGTCGCATTCAGAACATCGACGCGAAGGGGAGCGGGGTGCGGCTCACGGCCACCGCCACGATGTAGAAGAACACCGCCTGCGCGCCGACCCAGGCGGCGATCCGGGCGCTGCGCCGGCGCCCGAGACGCAACGCAACCAGCCCCAGCGCGATATAGACCAGCAGGCCGATGAGCTTGGCGGTGAGCCACGGATCGACCAGCGGGTACTGGCGGATGCGGATCGCCAACGTGACGCCGCTGGCGAGCAACAGGGTATCGACGACATGCGGAACGATGCGGATCCAGCGCCGGCGCAGCGCGGGGGAATCCTGGATCATCCATAGGCCGCGCGTGAAAAACAACGCGTAGCTCAGGATCACCGTGCTCACATGGATGAACTTGATCAGTGCGGTCACGGGCGTGCGGGCCTCTTCGCCTTCAGAAGGTCCATCCGTGGCTGCCGGCCACCGCACCGGCGACCGCGATCAGGCTCAGCAGCAGGAGCAGCCAGTGCATCGTCTGGATGAAGGCGAAGGTGCCCTCAGGATCGCGCGCGGCGCGTTCGCGAAAGAGGCGGTGCAGCACCAGCGGCTCGAGCACGAACAGCATCAGCGTGAACAGGGCCCAGACCGCGATCATGGCGCCGACCCACCAGTGCGACCACTCGCGGATCCATACCCAGCCGTGCAGGAAATGCAGCATGTACAGGCCGCTCGCGCCCGTGATCAGCGTCGTCCATCGCGCCTGGCGCGCGAACCGCGCCTCGACCGCCTCGAAGAAGGCCACCCGTTCGCGCGGATCCTTGAAACCGCGCACCGCCGGCAGCAGCACGGTCGTGACCATCGCCACGCCGCCGATCCAGAACACCACGCCGAGGACGTGGATTACGCGCGCTAGAATGAACGCCCCCATGCCTCGATCCTCCCGGCGGCCCCGCTGGTATCCGCCGCACGTCGCCTCAGCCGGGCTTGCCGTCCACCCGGCGGCGCAGATAGAGCGGAGCGTAGCGCAGGACCCAGGCGCCGAGAAACAGGAGCCATGCGAGCGCCGCCAGTACGTTCAAGGCCAGGCCGCCGGGGCGCGCCCCCGGCGCGATTGCCCCGGCGATGCGCACCAGGGCGGTGAGGCCGACGCCCCAGAAACAGATCCAGGTGAAGGTGTCGGCGGTCAGCGCGCGCCCGGAGTGCCCCAACGTCACGCGTGTGGCCATTGCCACGACCAGGCCGGTCAGGAACCCGATGCCGAGCGCGTGCAGGGGCGCGAGGCCGAGGACCATGCGCCCCGTCTCCCACAGCCAGAACCCCTGGACGGTGTAGAGTGCAAGCGCCACGGGGCACCACGCGAAGGCAACATGCAGGACTGCCAGCAGCCGCACACGGAAACTGCGCAACAGTTCCCAGTGCCGGCTGTGGTTCGCGGCGAGCGCGAAGAATACGAGGTCCGCCGGCCACGTCCAGCGGTGCAGCCCCGCCGCCGCCAGTGCACCGTGGGCGAAGCTGCACCCGAGCATCGCCAGCAGCGCACGGCGTGGCTGGTAGACGGTGTACGGGCGCAGCACGACGTTGCTGAAGTAGGGGATCATGCGGTGGGCGACGGTCACCGCGACCGGCACGAGGAACCACCACAGGCCCGCCTCGCGCGCGAAGCGCAGCATCCCGACGCGGCCGTCGAAGACCCACAGGACATAGGCCGCCATGCCGGCGGCGCCGGCCACGAGCGCGGCGTTCAGCAACCGCTCGTAGAACTTGTCCCGCGCCGGCGCCGCGGCGAACACCTGCAGCAGTGCGTGGAGCGCCGTCACCCAGCCCGCGAGGTAGAGCGCCGCACCGGCCCCGAGCAGGGTGCGCGCGGAGAACAGGCCCGCATAGAAGAGCGCGAGCCCCCCCGTGAGCAGCAGGAAGCTGCGCACGTAGCGCCGGCGCGGGATCGCCTCGCCGTTCATCCAGCGCGGATAGGTCGTCATGAGGAAACCGAGGAAGAACAGCGGGAACAGCCCGTAGACCATCAGGAAGAGGTGCGCGAACGCGGCGGGGATCTGCGTGCGCGGCGCCGGCATCATTCCGTAGCGGGCGGCCAGTTCCACGCCCCAGAAGAGGAGGGCGGCGACCATCTGCAGCGCGCCGGCGAGAAACATCATCCGGTGCGGTGCGGCGGTGAAGACCGGTGCGCGTGCGGGTGTGCCCGCTTGTCCGGCGCGGCCCTCCATCAGCGGCGCGCCCGCAGTGGAGGACCGGCGGGATCGCGGCCGTGAAAGGCGATGCGCTGCCCGCGTTCAATAGACATTGCGGCGATATCGTCCGGCATGTATGAGCTCCGACACGTAATCTTCGGCTTGCGCGATCGTACACGATCGGGCCGCGGCGATCAGTTCGACCACCACGCGGTCCACCGCCCGGCCCATCGCCTCGGCGCCGCAGACATACAGGACGGCGCCCTCCTCGAGCCAGGCATAGACTTCGCTACCGTACTCGCGCAGGCGGTGCTGTATATAGACCTTGTGCGCCTGATCGCGGGAGAAGGCGGTAACGAGCCGGGTGAGGCGCCCCTGCTTCAGCCAGCGCTCCCAGTCCTCCCCGTAAAGGAAGTCCGTACTGCGGTGGCGGTCTCCGAAGAACAGCCAGTTGCGCCCCGCGGCGCCGAGTGCCTCGCGCTCCTGCAGGAAGGCGCGAAAGGGGGCCACTCCGCACCCGGCGGTCACCATGATTATCGCCTGGTCGGGGTCCTGCGGCAGGTGGAAATCCGGATTGCTCTCGACCGCGAGGGGGACGGCCTCGCCGAGGGGGAGGCGGTCGACAAGAAAGGTCGAGGCGATGCCCACCCGATCGCGTCCGTGGCACCGGTAGCGGACCGGGACGACCGTCAGGTGCAGCTCTCCCGGGCAGGCGAGGAGGCTGGAGGCGATGGAATAGCGCCGCGCCGGCAGCGGCCGCAGGGTGTCCACGAAATCCTGTGCGCGCAAAGCGTCTGCGGGGTGGTCGCGGACGATATCGGCGATCTGCCGGCAATGCGCCCAGGCCTCGAAGGCGGCGGCCCCGTCGCGATCCAGCACCTTCCGCAGAGCCGGCGAGTGGGTGAGTTCGGCGTAACGCTCGAGAAAAGGGCGCGTCGGGCGGGTGATCTCGTAGCGGCGCGCGAGCGCCTGCGCCAGCGGCATCTCCCCGTAGCGGGTACGCACGCGGGCCGCCGCATCCAGGCGCGTCTGCGCGAGCAGCTCTTCCACCAGCGGGGCGGGGTTCGTGGGGATGACGGAAACTGTGTCGCCCGGGGCGTACTTGATGTCGGTTCCGGTGACATCGAGGCGCAAGTGCCACACCTCGCGGGTCGATCCCGGTCCGGTGAGCTCGGACCTCCCGATGAGCGTCGCGGCGGGCGCGGCGGGTCGGGCCGGCGCCCTCGTCCCACCGCCCGCGGGCACCGGGGTCCGCGGCGGAGACGGCGCGCTGCCCGTTGCGACGGCGGCGAGCACCGACTCCACCCAGTGCGCCGCGGTCTGCTCGTAGTCGAGGTCGCAGTCGACCCGGGGATGGATCCGCGCGGCGCCAGCGGCCGCCAGGGCGGCATCGAAGTCTTTGCCGGCTTGGCAGAACTTCGGATGGCTGGCGTCGCCGAGCGCCAGCACGGCGTAGCACACGCCGTGCAGGTCGGGGGGGCGGGGACCGGTGAGCAGGGCATGCAGATCGCGGGCGCTGTCGGGCGGCTCCCCGTCCCCATGGGTGCTGATGATGATGAGCAGCACTGGTTCCCGGGGCAGGCGCACCGGCGGGTAGGTGCGCATGTCCTGGAGGTCGGCATCGATGCCCAGGGTCCGCGCCCTGGCCGTCAGGTCTCGCGCCACCCCCGCGGCGTGCCCGGTCTCGGAACCGAACAGCACGGTCATGCGCAACGCGCCGGCGGGTGCCGCCACGCCTGGCAGGGGCGAGGGGGCTTCCGTCCCTGTCCCGGCCTTCCGCCGCGGCAGCCATGGGAGGAGGCAGAGGAGGAGGGTGGAGGCGAAGAGGAGGGTCCAGACGAAGGCCGGGGGGGTGTGGCCGGCGAGGGGGTAGATGGAGAGGTAGAACCAGTCGAGGTGCAGGGTGGTGGGGGCGGAGGCGAGGTTGGCGGGGCCCTGGCTGTGAGCGGGGTGCAGGAGTGCGAGTGCGAGCAGTGCCAGGAGGGTGCCGACGGCGAGGGGGCGCGGGGGATTGATCACGGGGCGGCTGATGCGCTGGAGGTGGAGCCAGATGAAGCCTGCCAGCAGCAGGGGCAGGCTGAGGAAGTGGAGGAAGGCGAGCAGGGTGAAGAAGCGGTCGCTGAGGCTGTCGGGGGTGAGGAAGTTTCGGGCGATGGGGGCGGCGAAGACGGGGAGGCGGTCGAGCAGTTCGGTGGTGAGGACGGCCAGGTACTGGGCGAGGCGGTCCCAGACCAGCCAGTAGCCGGTGATCCCCAGGATCGCCACCAGCCACAGCGTGGGCACCCCGGTGAGCCAGGAGAACCGGTGCGCGCCGCGAAAGTGATCGTAGGCGAAATGGCGGATCAGGTGCAGGGTGAGGGTGATCACCGCGGCGTCGGCGGCATAGCGGTGCAGGCTGCGCAGGACGCCGCCGAGGTACCACTGCTGGCGGGTGAGGTATTCGACGGAGGCGTAGGCGCCGTGGACGCTGGTGTGGTAGAAGACGTAGAGGTAGATGCCGGTGACGAGGACGATCCAGAAGAAGAAGATGGTCAGGGCGCCGAGGTAGTGGAAGGGATTGGCCGCGGCGCCGAAGGCGGCGTCCATCCATGCCTCCAGCGGTGCCAGCCCGTGTCGCACCGTCGACTGCAGCCACCGCAGCACCGCCCGCCCCCGCTATCCGATAACCGAGCGAAACGCTAGGCTAAACCTCGCCGCCGGGGCCATGATGCAGATCAAGCCGCCGGTTGCGGCGGGCCCTGCGGCTGCGTCGGGCGTGGCTCAGCCGGCCGCGGGGGCGGTGCCCGGGAGTGGCGCCCGCGCGGGGCACGGGCAGGCCCCGGCGGAGGCGCGCACGGAGGGGCGCCGCTCGCGGGGGGGCGCAAGGGTCCGGGGCGCACCCGCCAGCAAACGTTCGAGATCACGGGCGATCGCGTCCGCGCCCTCCCGGCCGGTCATCAGCAGCCGGGCGCGCCCGCGCCTGTCGAAGACATAGATCCCGGCGCTGTGGTAGACGGCGTAGTCGCCGTTCTGGTCGCGCCTTCCGTAGCGGTAGGAGACCCGGTAGCGTTTGGTGAGGGCCTGCAGCTGGGGCTGCGTACCGGTCAGGCCGACGATGTGTGCTCCGAACGCGGCGACGTAGGCATGTAGGATCTTGGGTCCGTCGCGCGACGGATCGACGCTGACGAAGAGCAGTCGTACCCCGTCGGCTGCGGGGCCCAGTCTCGCGAATGCGCGCTCGATCGTCGCCAGCGTGAGCGGGCAGACGTCGGGGCAGTGCGTGTATCCGAAATAGAGCAGGTTGACCTTTCCCAGGTAGCGCTCCGCCGTTACCGTCCGACCTTCATCGTCAACGAGGGTGAACCGGAGGTCCGGCATGACACCTGTGATGTCCATGCTCTTCCAATGCGTGCCGCCGCCCCCGCAGGCGACCAGTAGCGCTGCCGCGGCCGGACCCAGGGCCCGGCGGAGCGCGGCGAACGAGTGGCGAATGCCGTGCATTAGACGTCCCCCGGGATGCCGCTACCCGCCGGGTCAGACGCTGCCGGCCGGGCGCGGCGGCCGGCGGCGGGTCCCGGCGGTCGGTGAGCCCCCGCGGCGCCCCCCCGCGTGTCTGAAAATGTACGCCCTCCCGGGCCGACGGCGCCGTTCACGGGTCTTGCGCCCCGCCCGGAATCCCGGGCTGCGGAGATGAAACGGGTCCGGGCGCCTGATGCCCGGGTCCGCCGGTGTCCGCATCCGCCCGTGTCGCCTTCCGTGCGGATTCGTCGCCCAGCATCCGGTGGAAGATCGTGAGCACGGCGGCTATGCAGGTGAGGGCGGCGAGGAACCCGACCATCCCTCCCAGTTTCTGGTCCGTCATCGGGTTCAGGGGCCAGAGGCGGCCGCACACCGCATAGATCGGGTAGAGATTGCCGACGCTCAGGCCGATGGCGGCGCTTACGGCGCCCTGCGAGGCGATCACTGCAAACAAGGCGGCGATGCGGGATCCATAACCCAACACCCCGTTGCGGCGCGGTGATCGCGGATCCAGGATCAGGCCCCAGAAGATCAGGCCGCTGATCAGCATGCTCCAGTTCATCACGGCGTAGAGGGGGGCGCTGAGCATCGCGTAGGAGTGGACCGGGGGAATGACCCACAGCACCACCAGGCCCGCGAAGAAGGCGACCGCGATCACGGGGTCGAGCAGGACGTGCCGAACCAGACGCAGCGGCGGGACATCCCCCAGGGGGGGGCGGTGCCGCGTGAAGTGTTGCGGCAGGGCGGCTGCGAGTACGCGGCCCGGCGCCGCGGCCGTGACGAGGATCGGTGCCAGATAGTGGAGGACGAACTGCTGCAGGCGGTGGAGGAAAAACATGTGCTGCGCCCAGTAATCGAAGCGCGTCTGCAGCACCGCGTAGATCAGCAGGATGGCGGTGAGGTAGGCGAGCCTGCGCCACGCGCCCGGTACGGGGCCGCTCCGTGCGCACCGTACCAGTCCGAACCCGTACCAACCGGCGGCCAGCAGACTGGCGAGCAACACCGCGGGGGAGAACTCGTACGGTGTCAGGAACCATTGGAGCGAGGACATGGGCGGGCGGTCTCATCGGTGGACCATCAATCTCCGGACAGGGTACCGGCCCCCTTGACGAGGAAAGAGGCCGAAGTCCGCGACCCGTCCCGGAACCGGAACGTGAGCCGTGTGCGGGTGTCGGGTCGGAGCGGCGTGTGCGGCGGCATCAACATGATGTGGTAGCCGCCGGGGGCGAAGCGAAAGCGCCAGCCGGCCGGAATCACGACGCGAGCGACGGGGACCGTTTTTTCCAGCCCGTCTCTGGTCACGCTCCGGTGCAGCATCGCGGCGCGAAACACGGGTGCGTGCACGGCGGTCAGGCCCTGGGGTCGGCCGGAGTCGTTCGCAACGACACAGTACGCGGAGGCGGGGAAGTCGCCCGGCAGGATCCCAATCCAGGCATGCGCGACGACGACCCCGCCGGCGTGCGCAGGCCCGGCCAGCAGCAGCGCGGCGAGGACGACGGCGCGCCGGAATCTCGTGGCTGCCTCCCGCGTGCGGCCGATGGACATGGGCGTCTCCGCTCCCGCCGCCCGTGCTCAGTGCGCCTTCAGGTCGGGCACGGGCGCACCAGGTGAGCGCGGCTGCGCGCCGGATGCGTGCGCGGGAGACCTCGGCCGGTGGAGCGCGGCGAAGCAGACGACCAGGAACAGGATGCCGCCGGCCACCGCCACCAAGCCGCCCACGCCCATCAGGCCCATGGCGGCATTCTCCTGCCACCCGTGGAGCCCCTGGGCGGCGCCGGCGACCTTGCGCGAGACGCCGTAGCCGCCCGCCCAGGCGAGTCCCGCGATGTGGAGGAGTTCACCGCCGCCGTAGAGATAGGGCTGCCAGTGCGCGGCACGGGGAGTGGGGGTGCGGAAGCCCAGGCGCGGCAGCAGTTCGTAGGTCATGCCCATGAACGCCAGCGTCACCGCCACGATGCAGCCGTGATAATGGGCGGGCACAGTGACGTTGTTGCCGTGGATGAGCAGGCCGAGGATTCCGCCGACCCCGAACAGCAGCACGGAGCTGAGCAACGCGGCGCGCTGGGGGGCGCCAAGCAGCGGGGCCGCGGCGGCGGTGGCGACGCCGTAGAGCACGGCGAGGGCGATGGGGACCGCGGCCAGGCTGCCGCCGAACGCCATCAGCCACAGGAAGAAGCGGTGGAACTGCACGGATGCGGGGCTGTACGCCAAGTAGGCAACCGGCGTCAGGAACACCCACAGCAGACCCCATGCGAACAGCGCCAACACCACCCGCGGGCTCAGAGGAAGGCGCACGCGGCCGCCCGCTGCGAGCCAAAGCCATGCCACGAGCATGAGCTGCGTATGGGTGTACTGCAGCACGTGTCCGCCGCCCCAGAAGAGCTGTTCGAAGTACGCTCTCCCGAGGAGGTCCGGCGGCGTGGACAGGTAACTCAGGGCGAACGCAAGCAGCGCGATCGCCGCGGCGATCGCCGCCGTGTTGATGCCGAAGCGCAGTGCCCCGGCGCCGCTTGCGAGCACACCGATCGGTTGTGCACAGCACAGCGACAATGCAACCTGAATTGCGACACCCGCGGCGAAGAGGATCAGTCCCGACAGGAACAGCGGATCCTGCAGCACCGGCACATAGTTGCTCATCAGGGGCTGCGCGGCGCCCAGGAAGGGTGAGCCCGCCATGATCAGTGTGCCCGCCGTCGCCACGGCGAGGGCGGCCCAGCCCCATGATCGGCCGCGGCGTACCGGGTTGAGGCTCCAGAACACGCCGGCGAAGGCCAGGAACCAGACCAGGACCGACAGGTCCACATGCACCACCAGCGCCGTGTGGAAGAAATCGATCCAGGGGAAATGGCGGTCGAGGTAGGGGGTGCGCGAGAGGACCAACAGGATAGCGAACACGCCGGCACCGACGAGCGAGCCCAGGCCCAGCAGCAGCCAGCCGACGGCGAGCCGCCGCGGCACCCCCGCGGGAACCGGCAGCGAGAAGGCCGCTACGGGGTCCCCATGGACCGTGCCTACTTCATCCGCTGCGCCGGCCGGGTGGCGGTCGTTGCGCGTCGCTACAGTCGTCATTGCGATCTCCCCCCTGATTACCTGAAGACGAACACACCGTGGCGCGAGCTGAACTCGATCACGAATACCTGCGCGGGGCGCAGCGTGATCTCCATCGCGCGCGCGCGCGCGGGCGCGGCCCGCGGCCCGTCGTCCCAGAGGCTCACCTGCAGGCGGTGGCGGCCGGCTGGCACGACGAAACGCGCGTAGATGTAGGAGAGGCCGTCGTGATGGAGGCCGGCGGGGGCGCGGGTCCGGTCGTAGAGCAGACGCCCGTCGAGGCGCAGCGCGACCCGCACGGGGTAGCGCCGGCGCGGACAGACGACCGGGACGCGGTCGTACTCGGGGAGGGCGGCGAGTTCGGCGGGCGTGCGCCGGCGGCACTTGCCGACATGCCGCCCGTACTGGTCCACGCTCAGTTTGATCACGGCGCGATCCGGCTGTAGATAGGTGTAGGCGGGGCGTTCGGAAAAAAAGCCGAGCGCGGTGGCGAAGGCCGCGTAGGCAAGGACCTGCAGCGAACCGCGCACCATCCTAGCCATGTCCGCCGCCTCCGCGTGCCGCGGCTTCGAGCCCGGCGCCGGCTGCGGTGCGGAGGGTGGCCGATCGCAACCGGCGGCGCAGGCGTTCCACGGCTGCCGCGACGCGTGCCTCTTCGCCGGCCGCAGCCCAGATCAGGGCGATGCGCTCGCGCGGGACGTTCGGGCGCAGGTAGGGTGCGCGGCGTCGCGCGAGCCGTTCCTCCACCCAGCGGTTCCCGAGCCGGTAGTTGCACTCGCCGGCCGCACACCCGGTGATCACGATCCCCTCGGCGCGCCGCCGGCGCAGCAGGTACTCGATGAAGGACGGCGGCAGCATCGCGCTGCACGGCAGGGTCAGGACGGCGACGTCCGCCGATCGCAGCGCCTCCACGCGCGCCGCATAGCGGCAGCCGAAGACCATGATGCGTACCGGCGCGCGGAGTGCCGCCAGGCGTTGCCCGGTGACGGTCCGCACGCGATCAATCGTGAAGTCGGGCAGGTCGATCCCGCTCACCAGTTCCTCCACGCGGCGGAACGGCGTCGAGGAGGGGCACGCCCCGGCGCAGATCCCGCAGGCCGCGCACAGGGCCGGATTCACCACCGCGATCTTCCCGCGCGGTTTGCCGGCGGCCGGGCGCGGCGCCAGGGTGATCGCATTGAACGGACAGTCGTCGACGCAGCGCCCGCAGCCGTTGCACCAGCGCGGCGTGACCACGGCTGCGGGCGCGTGAGCGGCCCGCGGCAGCCATGGGAGGAGGCAGAGGAGGAGGGTGGAGGCGAAGAGGAGGGTCCAGACGAAGGCCGGGGGGGTGTGGCCGGCGAGGGGGTAGATGGAGAGGTAGAACCAGTCGAGGTGCAGGGTGGTGGGGGCGGAGGCGAGGTTGGCGGGGCCCTGGCTGTGAGCGGGGTGCAGGAGTGCGAGTGCGAGCAGTGCCAGGAGGGTGCCGACGGCGAGGGGGCGCGGGGGATTGATCACGGGGCGGCTGATGCGCTGGAGGTGGAGCCAGATGAAGCCTGCCAGCAGCAGGGGCAGGCTGAGGAAGTGGAGGAAGGCGAGCAGGGTGAAGAAGCGGTCGCTGAGGCTGTCGGGGGTGAGGAAGTTTCGGGCGATGGGGGCGGCGAAGACGGGGAGGCGGTCGAGCAGTTCGGTGGTGAGGACGGCCAGGTACTGGGCGAGGCGGTCCCAGACCAGCCAGTAGCCGGTGATCCCCAGGATCGCCACCAGCCACAGCGTGGGCACCCCGGTGAGCCAGGAGAACCGGTGCGCGCCGCGAAAGTGATCGTAGGCGAAATGGCGGATCAGGTGCAGGGTGAGGGTGATCACCGCGGCGTCGGCGGCATAGCGGTGCAGGCTGCGCAGGACGCCGCCGAGGTACCACTGCTGGCGGGTGAGGTATTCGACGGAGGCGTAGGCGCCGTGGACGCTGGTGTGGTAGAAGACGTAGAGGTAGATGCCGGTGACGAGGACGATCCAGAAGAAGAAGATGGTCAGGGCGCCGAGGTAGTGGAAGGGATTGGCCGCGGCGCCGAAGGCGGCGTCCATCCATGCCTCCAGCGGTGCCAGCCCGTGTCGCACCGTCGACTGCAGCCACCGCAGCACCGCCCGCCCTCTGCGCAATAGATCTGGGGAGACGGTAGGTCCCGCGCCGCCGTCGCGGCCATGATGCAGATCAAGCGCCCCGGCGAGCGCCTGCGCCGGGGCGATCGCGGAGCGGGGGTGCAAGGGGATGCTGCCGCACGCCCCATGCAGGCGCGCCCGAACGATCCCGCCCGGGGCGTGCGCCGGAGCCGGGAACGCGGCGAAGGACGGCACCGGTCGCTGCATGCTGCTCTCCCCCGCCGCCGCGCGGCGGCGGTGCCCGGCCCGCCCTCCCGGTCCCCCGGGCCCCGCCGCCTATCCGTTCAGGGCGGCGCTGGCGATGACCCCCGTGAGTAGCAGGCCGAGTTGGATCAAGGAGGCATGGAAGTTCGCCACCGCGGCGGCGGGGGTGGGATTGCGTATCAGCCGCACGCTCCCGGCGAGGAAGTACGCGCCGCCGAGGACCGCCGTCGCCAGATAGACCCTGCCCATGCCGAAGAGGGCGGGCAGCAGCGTCGCTGCGACGAGCACCACGGTATTGCCGAGCACCACGCGGGCGGTCGCGTCGACCCCCCGGACCACGGGCAGCATCGGTACGGCGGCCGCCGCGTAGTCCCGGCGCAGGGCGATGGCCAGGCTCCAGAAATGCGACGGCGTCCACAGCAGCAGGATCCCGGCCAGCAGCCAGGCGGCGATCCCCGGGTGTGGGCCGGCGGCCGTCGCACCGGCGAGCACGGCGAAGCTCCCCGCGAGCCCGCCGACGACGATGTTCCAGTGGGTTCGCCTCTTGAGCCAGAGCGTATAGACGACGCCGTAAGTGAAGGCGCCAAGGAACACGAACAGAGCCGTCACCGTGTTGGTCGTCGCCGCGGCGAGACCGACGGCCCCCAGAAGCAGTGCGGAAAAAAACACCGGCCACCCCCATCCGTGTCCGAACTCCCCCGTGGCGAAGGGCCGCCTGCGGGTGCGCTCCATGCGCGCGTCCAGGTCCCGTTCGAGGTACTGGTTGAAGGCGCCGGCGGCGCCGGAGGCGAGCAGGACCGCGACGAACAGCACCGAGGCGCGGCGTGGGTCGGGGCTCGCGCCGGCGGCCGCCGCGAAGCCGGCGAGGGCCGTATAGGCGATCGCCAAGCCGATGCGCGGCTTGAACAGACCGATGAACTGGCCCACCCGCGTGTGCGCCGGCGCGTTGGTGACGGGCACGGCCCTTGCGGCGTCCGCTGGCTTCATCCCCGCTCCTCCCTCGGTCCTGCACGGTGCCGGCGTTGGCCGGGGCGCCGTTCCGCTTGGTACACCGGCCGGTTGCTTTCAGTGCAGCCCCCAGACGGTCCCCAGATACTTCCAGCTGATGAAGTAGTAGACGACGAAGGTCAGCAGGAAGACGAGGGCAAGCACGAAGGTGCCCGGCGTGACCAGCGTGCCGCCGCCGCCGTAGCCCTCCAGCGCCGCGGCCACCGGCGCCGCCCGCTCCAGGCGCGAGGGCGCCGTTGTCGTCTCGCCCGTCTCCAGGCGCTTGCCGAAGAGGATGGAGCCGACGGTGATGACGATGAAGGCCGCGCCGCCGAGCACCGCCACGATCGCACTGATGCCCAGCAGGCCCAGCATCAGATAGGCCGCCCCCGGCCAGTGGGGGGCGAACGGCAGGCCGGCGCCGGTGATGTCCCAGTCGCGGCGCGGCACGCCGAGCGTGCCGGCGCCCATCATGAACAGGGAGACCGCCGACATCCCGAGGCCGTAGATATACGGCTGCCAGCGCGCCAGGCCCTTGAAGATGATCTCGCGGCGGAACAGGACCGGCACCAGGAAGTAGGTCAGGCCCATGAACGCCAGCGTCGTCCCGACCACGACCGTGGCGTGGAAGTGCCCCGGGACGTAGAGCGTATTGTGGACGTTGATGTTGAGCTGCTCGGTGCCCATCATCACGCCGGTGATCCCGCCGAGGAACCCGAACCCGACCAGCGAGATGAACATGCTGGAGAACACCGGGTTGCCCCAGGGGGCCTTGCGCAGCCACTCGAACAGGCCCTTGGTGAGGCCCTTGCGCCGCTGCGCCAGCTCGATGCTGCCCGGCACGGTCAGCCCGTGGATCATGCTGGCGAGCACCGCCAGATACATGAAATAGCTCGTGTTGAACACCTTCCAGGAGGAGCTGATGCCGGGATCCACCAGCAGGTGATGGGCCGAGGCGAGCTGCAGGAACAGTATGTAGAGCAGAAAGGCGGTGCGGCTCACGCGCTCGGACATCGGGCGGGCGCCGAAGACGATGGCGGCGATCGCGTACCAGATAGCGATCTGGGTGGCGACGTTGATCTGCTGGGAGGAGTGCCCCATGCCCCACCAGATGACCCGATACATCAGCGGGTCGAAGTGGCTGACCAGCCCGATCGACCACAGGAAGGTCGGGATCAACACGATCGCCCCGCTGGCGATCGTAAAGATCGCGATGATGCACGCGGTCAGCGCCCCGAACACCACCAGCGGGATCGAGCCGTCATAGGTCTTCTCGTAGCGCGCGATCACCAGTGTACCCAGGAAGATGAAGCAGCCGATCAGCGCACCCACGGCGAACAGGATCAACCCCAGATAGAATCCCGGCTCGGCCCGTAGCGGGACGTAGGAGGTCATCATCACGCTCGATCGCCCCTGCAGGATCACCAGGTTGGTGAGGACTGCCCCGATCACCATCAGCGCGAAACCGAGCCATGCCAGCCGCGGCGTCGCCAGGCGGCAGCGTAGCAGCGTGGAGGAGGCGAAATAGAGCACCGCGATCTCGAAGAAGATGATCCAGAAGATCAGCATGTCGAGCCCGTGCGCCGTCAGGGCCGTATAGAAGGAGGTGACGGGGAGCAGGTGTACGGCGGGCCAGCGCGTCAGCGCCACGCCGATCGCGAGGATCCCCCCCACCAGCAGGCACACGACCGCCGCCACCGCGTTCGCCTTGATGAGCCGCTCCGCCGGGCGATGCAGTGCGAGGCCCGTGTCCGGACAGATGCGAAACCGCCGGTCGATCCCCATGGGCGTGCCTCCTCTGTTCTACTTGGTGACGTAGACTCTGCCGATCATCGCCTGATGCCCGATGCCACAGTATTCGTTGCACACCAGGGAGTAGGTCCCGACGTGGTTCGGGGTGACGGTGAGCACCATTTCGTAGCCGGGCACGACTTCGAGGTTGATGTTCTCGGGTTGCAGGGAGAAACCGTGCAGCACGTCCAGCGAGGAGAGGTGCAGGCGGTAGGACTTGCCTTTTTCGAGCTCGAGTATCGGCCACCAAGCCCATTGATGGGCGATCAGGTAGACGTCGGCGCCGGGCGGGGGCTGGACCACGGGAACCCCGTCTTCGGTGCGGACGACATACTTGCCGTCCACTGCGCGGGCACGGGCCGCAAACTCCTTCGGGTTCACGTGATAGGCGGTATTGGAGATGTTCTGCTTCCCGAAGACGTGCCAGTACGGCATCATGAAGGTCAGGATCAGGCACCAGACGAGGGCGATGCCGACCCACAGGACCTCTACGCGGTCGACGGGCTGTTTCCACCAGATACGTTCCGAAGGCGGAAGTAAAGTGCTCATCGGATCCCCCTCAGCAGTTCGGCTACGCGGATCGCGCGCTCATTTCCCGACCGGGACGAGGACGATCTCCATGATCCCCCAGATGAGGTAGAACACTGTCGGGATGGTGACCCCGAGGAACAGGAGCAGGAAAGGGTTGTCCAGGATCTTCTGCATTGCCGGGACCGGCTCGTCCGCCTCGGGGTCCGCGTTCGGTCCGTTCGGGGGGGATGTGGTCGCAGACATGTCGCCCTCCTTCGATGTAGGATCGATGTAGGATCAATCCCGCCGCCGGCCGGGGCAGGTGCTCCCTGGTATTCGCTCGCGCGTCCCGCAACGCGCTCCGCGACCCGCCTCCCGTCGGCATCTGCGTTTCTACGCCTTCCCTCCGCCGTCGCGCCTTGACCTAAATCAAGGCCATCGACCTGTGTCGGAAGGCCGCCGCGCGCGTGATACCATACGCGCCGATTCCGGCCGGCGGCTTGCGGGAGGATGATCATGAATCGCAACGAACTGGCGGCGAAGGCCTACGAGCGGGCCTACGAACTCGACGCCAAGTACGGCTGCTGCCCGCAGTGCGTGTTGGCGGCGGTGAAGGAGGTGCTGGGCGGCGTGAGTGATGAGACCATCAAGGCCTGCCACGGCCTTTCGGGGGGCGGCGGCCTGATGGGCACCGGGACCTGCGGGGCCCTCACCGGGGGCTTGCTGGCGCTCGGCACACGCAGGGGGCGCGACGCCGACAAGCTCGACCGCGGGCGCGGCATGGCCAACTTCCAGCTCGGCCGCCGATTGGTGGCGCGCTTCCACGAGGAGTTCGGCGGCATCAGCTGCGAGCACCTGCAGCGCCGCTTCAGCGGGCGTACCTGGGATTTCTGGAAGCCCGAGGAGTACCGGGCCTTCACCGAGGCGCGCGGCGACCGGTGCGCGCGGGCCACCGGCTTGGTGACGCAGTGGGTGGTCGAGATGCTGTAAGGCCTTGCGTCGGAGGTGGACCCCGCAGGTGCCGGCACCGTGCGGGTACGGGCCTGGACCATGCTGACCTTCTACAGCTACAAGAAATGCGGGACCTGCCGCAAGGCCGAACAGGCGCTCGGGCGGCTGAAGATCGATTACCGCTTCGTCGAGATCACCGAACGTCCGCCCGCCGCCGGGACTCTGCGCAAGCTGGCGCGCCAGGCGGGGGTGGAGGCGCGCCGGCTGTTCAACACCAGCGGCGTGCAGTACCGCGCCCTGGGGATCAAGGACCGCGCGGCGGCGATGAGCGAGGAGGAGATTTTTCGACTGCTCGCCACCGACGGGCGCCTCGTCAAGCGCCCCATCGTAACCGACGGGACGCGCACGACGGTGGGCTTCCGGGAGGCGGAGTTTCTGGACATCTGGGGCACTCCGCGGGATCCGAAGCGGTAGCGCGCCCGCGGGCCCGAAACGCCGGCCCGCGTCGCGGGCGGTGGTGGATGGCGCTCCCACGGGGACTCGAACCCCGGTTTTTGCCGTGAGAGGGCAACGTCCTGGACCGCTAGACGATGGGAGCGAAGACACGCGCCCCGGGGGCTCCGAGCCGCCCGGGGCGAGAGGTGGTATTATACGCGGCCATATGGACGGCTCAAGCGATTTCGCACTAACGCCCGGAAAGCCAGGAGAAAACTGCCCTCACCCGCATTTTTCGCCGGCGCCCGCAACGGGAGACCGGTGACCCATGCGCGCCGCTCCCCGGATCCTCGCGCGCGCCGAGCACGTCGTCTCGCGCGCCGACATCAGCCCCAACGCCCTCAAGGTCCTCTACCGGCTGCACGAGGCGGGCTATCAGGCCTTCCTGGTCGGCGGCGGTGTGCGCGACCTGCTGCTCGGGCGCGAGCCCAAGGATTTCGACGTCGGCACCGACGCGCGTCCCGAGGAGGTGCGCGCGCTGTTCCGCAACTGCCGGCTGATCGGCCGCCGTTTCCGCCTCGCGCACGTGCACTTCGGCCGCGAGATCATCGAAGTGGCGACCTTTCGCGGCGGCGGCCCGGCGCAGGCGGGAGACGCCCGGGCGGACGGAGACGGGGACGCGGACGATGCGGCCCCCGGGGACGCCAACGTCTACGGTACGCTCGAGGAGGACGTGTGGCGGCGCGACTTCACCGTCAACGCCCTCTACTACAACATCGGCGATTTCTCGGTGGTGGACTACGTCGGCGGGGTCGAGGACCTGCGCGCCGGGGTCCTGCGGCTGATCGGCGATCCCGCCGCGCGCTACCGCGAGGATCCGGTGCGGATGCTGCGCGCGGTGCGCTTCGCCGCCAAGCTCGGCTTCCGCCTCGACCCCGGAACCGAGGCCCCGATCGCCGGCGCGGCGCACCTGCTGGAGGACATTCCGCCGGCGCGTCTGTTCGAGGAGGTGCTCAAGCTCTTCCTCGCCGGCAGCGCGCTGCCGAGCTTCGAGCAATTGCGCCGCTACGGGTTGTTCGCGCGGCTGTTCCCGCAGACCGAGGACTGTCTCGCGCGCGAGGAGGGCGGCTTTCCGCTCACCTTCGTCGCGCGCGCGCTGGCCAACACCGATGCGCGTGTGGCCGAGGGCAAGCCGGTCACACCCGTATTTCTGTTCGCGGCCCTGTTGTGGGAGCCGGTGCGGCGCCGGGCCGCGGAACTCGAGGCCGAGGGGGCCCCGCCGCTGGAGGCGATGCAGGACGCCGGCGGCGAGGTGGTCTCGCGCCAGATCCGTCACGTCGCCCTGCCGCGGCGCATCAGCCTGCCCATGCGCGAGATCTGGCAGCTCCAGACGCGCTTCGCGGGCCCCCCTCGGGGCAAGCGTGCGTTGCGGCTGCTCTCCCACCCGCGGTTCCGCGCCGCCTACGACCTGCTCGTGCTGCGCGCGCAGGCCGGCGAGGCGGTGTCCGATCTGGCGGACTGGTGGACCCGGTTCCAGGAGCGCCCCGACGCGCAGCCGGCGCCGCCGGCCGCGGGCGCGGAGGATGCCGCAGCCGACGAGTCGGACGAGACGCCGCGCCGTCGGCGGCGCCCGCGGCGCCGCGGGCGGCGCGGGGGGCGCCGCTCGTCGGCGGGTGCGGTCGCCGGGGGCACCGCCGGCCCGGAGACCGAGTAGCCGCGGTGGGCGCGCCGGGGGTGTCCGGGGGGTCCGTGCGCGCCTACGTCGGGCTCGGCGCCAATCTCGACGATCCCGCCGCACACGTGCGCCGTGCGTTCGAGGATCTCGGCCGCATCGCCGCGACCCGGTGCGTGTCCCGCTCGCGCCTCTACCGCAATCCGCCGATGGGCCCCGCGGATCAACCCGACTACGTCAACGCGGCGGCCGCACTCGATACGCGCCTGCCGCCCCCGGAGCTGCTCGCCGCGCTCCAGGCGATCGAGCGCGCGCACGGGCGCACGCGTGACGGCGTCCGCTGGGGGCCGCGTACCCTGGACCTGGACCTGCTGCTCTACGGCGATCTGGAGTCGGACGACCCCCGGCTCACCCTGCCGCATCCCGGCCTGCACCGGCGCGCCTTCGTCCTGTATCCTCTCCTGGAGATCGCCCCGGGACTGGCGATCCCCGGCCGCGGCCCGCTGGCGGCGCTGGCGGCCGCGGTCCCGGGGACCGGACTGCAGGCACTGGCGGAATCCCCATGAACGAACCGTCGCCGCGCTTCATCGTCGTGGAGGGACCGATCGGCGTGGGCAAGACCACGCTGGCACGGCGCCTGGCCGCGAGTTTCGGTTGCGAACTGCTGCTCGAGGACCCGGGCGACAACCCGTTTCTGGAACGCTTCTACCAGAACCCGCGGCGGGCCGCGCTGCCCACGCAACTCCACTTTCTGCTCCAGCGCGCGCGCCAGATCCAGGGCCTGCGCCAGCCCGATCTGCTGCAGCCGGTGCAGGTCGCGGATTTCATGATGGAGAAGGACCGGCTGTTCGCGGAGCTGACGCTCGACCCGCAGGAATTGAGCCTCTACGAGCAGGTCTACGCGCACCTGACCCTGGACGTGCCGCGCCCCGACCTGGTCGTCTACCTCCAGGCCCCCGTGGAGGTGCTCCGGGCCCGCATCGCCCGGCGCGCGGTGCCCTACGAGCAGGCCATCGGCCGGGACTACCTCGAGCGGCTGGTGGAGGCCTATACGCGTTTCTTCTATTACTATGAGGACACGCCGCTGCTGATCGTCAACGCCGCGGAGATCGATTTCGCCGGCAACGACGCCGACTACCGCACGTTGCTGGAGCGCCTGCGCGGCATCCGCAGCGGCCGCCACTACTTCAATCCGGCGCCGGTCGCCCTCTGACCGCGCCGCAAGCCGGGATTGCCATGGGCGGGAGCGAGCAGAGTCCGGACCGCGAGACCCCGGTGACGCTGGCCACGTTGGGTCGGCTCAAGGGCGCCGGGGAGAAGATCGCCTGCCTGACCGCCTACGACGCCGCCTTCGCCCGGGTGCTCGAGGCCGCCGGGGTGGAGGTCCTGCTGGTCGGCGACTCCCTGGGGATGGTCGTGCAGGGGCACGCGACCACCCTTCCGGTCGGGATCGAGGAGATGGTCTACCACGCCGCGGCCGTGGCGCGCGGGAGCCGGCGGGCGCTGCGCGTCGTGGACCTGCCCTTCCTGAGTTACGCGACCGAGGAGCGCGCCCTGACGAGCGCCGCACGCCTGATGCAGGCCGGGGCCGCCCAGGTCGTCAAGCTCGAGGGCGGTCGCGAGCGCGCCGAGGTGGTGCGCCGGCTCAGCGAGAACGGGGTGCCGGTGTGCGGCCATCTCGGCCTGGTGCCGCAGTCCATTCACCGCCTCGGCGGCTACCGCGTGCAGGGGCGCGCGCCGGAGGCGGCGCGCCGCTTGCTCGAGGACGCGCGCATCCTGGAGGAGGCGGGCGCATCGCTGCTGGTGCTCGAGTGCGTGCCGGCGGCGCTCGCGCGCGAGGTCTGCGCCGCCCTCGCGATCCCGGTGATCGGCATCGGGGCGGGC
>JALUXX010000066.1 GCA_027013145.1 Gammaproteobacteria bacterium
ACCCAATCACGCTAAGCTCACCCATGGTCTCCTCCTCACTCTCACCGATGGTCCCAGAATCCACTCCATCTTGGCGCATCACGACGCCGAAGTAGAGGGGGAGGAGACCATCCCATCGGATGAAGCGTAGCGCAATCCGGGAGAAGAAACCCCGAGGACTTCAGAACGACGGCAGATCCGGGCGGTGCCCCGGCACGATACCGACGCCCTCGACCTCGACCAGCCACTCGGGGCGGCAGACGGCGCCGGCGACGAGGATGCGCGGCAATTCGGGGAGGCGCTCGTCGAGCGCGGCGGCGATGCGCGGGCGGTCGGCGGCGTCGCGCAGGTAGACGATCAGGTACATCAGGTCTTCGATGCGGGCGCCGCCGGAGCGCATCAGGGCGTCGACGTTCCCGAGGGCGCGGTCGAGCTGGGCGAGCGCGTCGCCGGGGTGGACCACGCGGCCGTAGCGGTCGATGCTCGCCGTGCCCGAGATGAACAGGTGCGAACGATCGCCATAGGCCACCCGCGTACCGCGCTCGAAGGTGACGTGATAGTCGTGGGTCGGGCACAGGCGCGAGAAGTCGTTGAGGTAGTCCATCTGCCCCGGCGCCAGACCCAGGATGGAATAGGCGTCCATCGCCACGAGGTCCGAGCGGTGGGCGCACGCCCCCTCGATACCGGTGCTGGCGATGTAGTGGGTGTCGGCGGTCAGCCCCTCGCGTTCGAAGATCTCCGTGCGCACGTCCACCATCCCCTGGTAGAAGACGTCGACGTTCTTCAGGTACAGCCACGTGCGCACGCAGTGGTCGCGCAGGCGGCCGCCCTGCGCGGCGAGCGCGGCGATGAGATCGTCGAAGACCTCCCGTGTCTGCACCTGTACGGGATCGGCGCGGGCGTCGCAGGCGCCGGCGCACAGCCGGGTACTCCACAGGTGTCCGAGGCCGTCGCGGCGGATCAGTACGTGGCGCGTCGACAGGCGCTCCTTGGACAGCGGCGCGCCCGGATCGACGTGGTAGGCGAGCAATGCGACCTTCGCCCCCGACAGCGGCGCCTGCTGGACGATGGACACGGCCACCGGGCTGCCGGGGAGATCGGCGGCGAGACCGCTCTCGCGCACCGCGGCGGCCTGGTTCAGCACGTCGCTGAGGAACACGCGCCGGAACACCGCGGTCTCCGGGGCGAGCCCGAGGGCGGCGCGCAACGCTTCGTAGCGCGCCTGGACCTGCCGGAGCTGCTCGTCGAACCCCGCTCCGGGATCGGCCTCGAGCAGGAGGAAATACTCTCCGGTGCCGCCTTCGCCGCGGAAGGACCGGGCCGCGGTGCCGCCCTCCGCCACCGGCGAACGGGAACCTGCGGGGGCGGCGGAGGCGCTCGGCCGCACGGCCGTCTCAGGCGACGACGATCGGGCGGTCGGGGAAGGCGAGCTGGTCGCGGTCGCGCCAGTCGGGTCGCACATAGTTGATCTCGAGCAACCGGCGCACGCCGCGGATCGGCCGCCGCTCGAAGCCGTGCCAGGTATCGGGCCCCGGCACGAAGATCACCGCCGAGTTGAACTCGGCCGAGGCGCGGCCCACCCAGCGGCGCTCACCGTCGTAGATGTCCGTGCCCCAGTCCTTCGCGTCCGGGCCGGTGCACAGATACAGTACCAGCGAGAACAGCTTCTCCGGGATGTCGCGGTGCGGTTCCAGCCATGCCCCGTCGGTGTCCTGGATGTACTCCATGCGCAGATAGCCGCCTGCGACCTCGATGCCGCAGGTGTCCTGGAACAGGCGTGCGATGCGCGGTTGCTGCAGCGCCTCGGCGAAGACCTGGCAGGTCGGAAACAGCGCCCGCAGCTCGGGCGTGAAGAAGGTGCGCTTGCTGTTGTCGAGATCGCGCACGCCGCGGGTGTCGCCGACGATCGGCGGGGCGATCGGCAGGACCAGCACCCCGACGGCGAGGTCCTCCGGCAGTACGTCGTGCAGGACCCAGTGCCGGTAGGGCGTGTCGTCGCGGTGCGCGCCCTGCAGGGCGCGGCCGAAGTGCTCGACCACCGTCGCGACGGAGGGTACGCGGGGAAAACTCATGGGCGGCGAATCCTCCCGCGGCCGGTCATCGGGCACCCTCAACGCGGCGCCCAGTCCAGGATCCGGCGCAGCACCGGCACCGACTTGGCGAAGGCGCTGACGCGGTGGCGGAAGTACTCGCGCCGCACGTAGGCCTCGGAGTCGACGTAGCACAATTGCAGGCTCATGCGCTCGCCCTTCTGGGGCAGGAATCCGTGCCAGGAGTGGTCGCAGACCCGGAACATGAGCATGCGCCCGAACTCGGGGGGATACTCGAAGGCGTAGTCCTCGCGGTTGGAGCTGCGCAGGATGCGCAGGCGTCCGCGCTCGTAGGGCCATGCGCGACTGAATCCGAGGAGCACCGTGACGATCTTGTGCTTCGAGTCCGGATGGGCGTAACCCTCGTTGTAGTGCCCGCTGGTGTTGCCCATCATGACGATCACCGGCGGGTAGGCGCTGAGGTCCATGTCGAACTTGTGCTCGACGAGGCGCCGGAAACGCGGGCTGAGGAGGTCCTGCACGGCGGCGCCGAAGCGCGGCCCGTAGCGCAGGTTCGGCAGTCCGTAGCTGCCGCGGTCCGGGATGTGCGGGGCGTCGGCGAGCACCTCCTCCTTGTAGCGCTCGGGGATGGCGTGCTCGACGAAGCTGAAGTCGTAGGGGTCGTGGTGCAGCTCGGCCGCGGCGATGGCCGCCTCGTCGAGCAGCGAAAACGGGGCGTCTCGATCCATGATCCGGCGGGTCTCGTACGCGACGGCGTGGCGCCGATCGATCGCGCCATGCTAGTGCGATCGCCGCCGATCGGATCTGATCCAGATCAATCGGGCACAGCGCGACGGACGGTACTCCGCTCGCCCCCCGGCGGTGCGGCGGCGCGCCGCGTGCACCATCATCGATCCGAACCGCCGCCGGGCCGCCGCCGGGGCCGGTTGCCCCGCCGCGGGATATTTCCTTATCCGACCGTAGCTTGCCGTACGCGCCACGGGCTGTCCGAAGCTGGCACGGATCTTGGAGTGCAAGAGCCATCGGCGGACCCCCAATGACGGGGGTCCCCCATCCGGGCCGCCGCAGGCCCGTCGGACGAAGGCGTCGCTCGCGTGCCGGTGCACGCCAGCGACGCCTTTTTTGTTTCACGACGCGCCGAGTCGGCGCAATTGGGAGGCAGGACCATGTCGGCGGACAACCGGGCCACACGCATCCATCTGTTCAGTCTGCGCACCGTGCAGATGCGCACGTTCCACATCACCTGGTTCGCGTTCTTTCTCTGCTTCTTCGGCTGGTTCGGCATCGCCCCGCTGATGCCGGTGGTGCGCAACGACCTCGGGCTGACCAAGGAGCAGATCGGAAACACCATCATCGCCTCCGTGGCGATCACCGTCCTGGTGCGGATCCTGATCGGCTACCTCTGCGATCGCATCGGCCCGCGCCGGACCTACACCGGCCTGCTGGCCCTGGGCTCGCTCCCCGTGATGATGATCGGGCTCGCCGACAGCTACGAGACCTTCCTGCTGGCACGCCTTGCGATCGGCGCAATCGGGGCCTCGTTCGTCATCACCCAGTACCACACCTCGGTGATGTTCGCCCCGAACGTGGTCGGCACCGCCAACGCGACCACCGCCGGCTGGGGCAATCTCGGCGGGGGCGTGACGCAGATGGTGATGCCCCTGGTGTTCACCGCCATCGTCACGCTGGTGGCCAACCAAGCCCTGGGCTGGCGCCTGGCCATGGTGGTCCCGGGGATCGCCCTGCTGCTGACCGCCTTTCTCTACTGGCGCTACACCACCGACACGCCCGAAGGCGACTACAAGGACCTGCGCGCGCGCGGCGAGATGCCGGCCGCGGGGAGCGGCGAGAACACGCTGGCGAACTTCCTCGCCGCCCTGCGCGACCGTCGTGTGTGGGCGCTGTTCCTGATCTACGGCGCCTGCTTCGGCGTGGAGCTGACGATCAACAACATCGCCGCCAGCTACTATTACGACCGCTTCCATCTCGATCTCGAGATGGCCGGGCTCATCGCCGGGCTGTTCGGGCTCATGAACCTCTTCGCGCGGACCCTGGGCGGGGCGTTCTCCGATGCCTTCGCGCGCCGCCTGGGCCTCTCGGGCCGGGTCCGCTACCTGTTCCTCATGCTGCTCATGGAAGGGGTCGCCTTGATGGTGTTCGCGCAGATGGGCCACCTGGCGCTCGCGGTGGGTAGCATGGTCATCTTCAGCCTGTTCGTGCAGATGTCCGAGGGCGCCACCTACGGCGTGGTGCCGTTCGTGAACAAGCGCGCCCTCGGCGCCGTGGCGGGCATCGTCGGCGCCGGCGGAAACGCCGGGGCGGTCGCCGCCGGCTTCCTGTTCCGCAGCGAGTCGTTGACGACCCAAGCGGGACTGTTCTATCTCGGAATCACCGTCGCGCTGGTCTCGTTTCTCGCCTTCGCCGTGCGCTTCTCCCCCGCCGCCCAGGAGGAGGAGCGCCGGGCCCTGGAGGCCGCCCTCACCGAACGCGAAACGGTCCCGGTGCAGGCCTGAACGGTGAGTGGCGGGGCGCGGCGGGCACCGCGCCCCGCCGCAGGCGGATACGTCGCGCGCATCGCCCCCAGGGCGAGCGCTGTTACGCGGCGGCGCGTCCCTCGACCCACGCGGCGAGCGCCGTGGAGTCGCCGATGTGCGCCCCGTCGACGAACGCCTGCGGCACCGCATCCGCCCCGCTCACCGCCCGCAGCGCCGCGATCGAGGCCCCCTCGCCCACCACGATCTCCTGGTAGGGCAGCCCCGCCCCTTCGAGCAGCGCCTTCGCGCGGGTGCAGTAGGGGCAGCCCGGTCGCGTGAACAGCGCGATCGCGGGCAGCGCCGCCGCTTGCGGGTTGAGGTAGCGCAGGAGCGTGTCGGCATCCGAGACCTCGTAGGGGTCGCCCGGGACCTGCGGCTCGACGAACATCTTCTCGATCACCCCGTCGCGCACCAACATTGAATAGCGCCACGAGCGGCGCCCGAAACCCAGATCGCTCTTGTCCACCAGCATCCCCATCGCGGCGGTGAACTCGCCGTTGCCGTCGGGCAGGAAGCGGATGCGATCGGCGCCCTGCTCGCGGCGCCAGGCGTCCATGACGAAGGCGTCGTTGACCGAGATGCACACGATCTCGTCCACACCGTTCGCCCGGAACACGGGCGCCAGTTCGTTGAAACGCGGCACGTGCGCGGACGAACAGGTCGGCGTGAACGCGCCCGGCAGCGAAAACACGACCACGGTGCGCCCGGAAAAGATCTCTTCGCTACCCACCTCCGCCCAGTCCCCGTCCCGGCGGATGCGGAACTTCACCTCGGGTACCCTGCGGCCTTCACGATTCTGCGGCATGTCTCGATCTCCCGTATCGGCTGTAAACCTGCGCTCCAAGTTACCCCCGCCACAGCGATACAGGAAATGGATTCTAAATATATAGACAATTGAAAAAGACTATGTAACCCCGCGGCCGCGCTGGTGGATCCCGAAAATCGCTCAGTCGCCGTATACTATCGAGGCTTACGCGGATGCTGGCGACCATTCGTAGCCCGGATGCAGGCCCGAAGGGCCGTAATCCGGGGAAGATGCCCGCCGGCCCCCGGATTCCGCTTCGCTGCATCCGGGCTACGGGTGCTTGCGCAAGTGCCGGGCGGCCATTTGTAGCCGGATGCAGGCCCGAAGGGCCGTAATCCGGGGAAGATGCCCGCCGGCCCCCGGATTCCGCTTCGCTGCATCCGGGCTACGGGTGCTTGCGCAAGTGCCGGGCGGCCATTTGTAGCCGGGTGCAGGCCCGAAGGGCCGCAATCCGGGGAAGACGCCCGCCGGATCCCGGATTCCGCTTCGCTGCATCCGGGCTGTGGGGGTAAGGTATTTGCCGTAAGCGTCAGCAGGTGCGGGCGCGCGTTCGGGGCGCGCCCGGGTCCACCGGGGGTCCACGGAGGGGAGGCGATGCGAGAGACCGTCCAACTGCCGGAAGCGGTACGACACGAAAAGGAGCAATTGCTGCGCGCCTGCGTCGCGCGGCTGGGGGCCGCGGGCGCCCGGAACCTGCGGGTGCGGGACCTCCCCGGCTACCCGCCGCCGGAGGCGCTGCACATCCCGGTCTGGAACGCGCCGATGGTACCGGACCTGGCCGCCGACGGGTCCGACGGTACGGTGCTGATCGGCGTGGCGGTGGTCTCCTCGGAGCTGGGGGAGCGCTCCTGCGGCCGACGCTGGCAGGCGTTCGCCGAGTGGGCCGGGCGCCGCGGCGGGAGCTTCAGCGTCTATGTGCACCCGGAGGACGAGATGCGTGCGGTGCGCATCGCCGAGCACTGGCATCTCGACCCGCAGTGCGTCGACACCGTCCCGCGCGCGTGAGTCCGGCCCCCGGGCGGCGCGTCGCGCGGGGTTCTCAGTGGAAGTCGGGCTGCGTCAGCGGCACGAGGCCCTTCTGCGAGGCGAAGTACGCGGCCAGATCCTGAATCTCCCCCGCGCTGAGTCCCTTGGCCATCCCGTTCATGATCGCATTCTTGCGCGCGCCGCTCTGGTACTCGTGCAGGGCCTGCGCGAGGTAGTCGGGGTATTGGCCCGCGAGGCGCGGATACTGGGGATTGGTGCTGTTGCCGTCCTTCCCGTGGCAGGCGGTGCAGCCGCGCTGGACGGCGAGCTTCTGCCCGGCCGCGGCGTCGCCGGCGGCGTGGGCCGTGGCGGAAAAGACGAACGCCGCGGCGGTGGCGGTGAGGATTCCAAGCAGTCGGTTCATGGGTGCCCTTTCGCGTCGGTTTCCGGACTCTGCCGGTGCACTCTGGTCAGTGGTTGTCGGCCGGGAAGTGGGAGAAATAGGCGGCGATGTCTTCCATGTCCTGCTTGCTCAGGCTGACCGCCATCCCGTGCATCGTCTTGTAGGCGCGCCGGTTGTGCTTGTATTCCTCGAGCGCGTTGACGATGTACTGCGCGTGCTGGCCGCCCAGCTTCGGGACGTGATAGGTCGGATAGACGGTGTCGTAGGTGGGGACCCCGTGGCACCCCATGCACAGGAAGGCCTTCTCCTTGCCCGCCGCCGCGTTGCCCGCCGCGGAGGCCGCCAGCGGGAGTGAACAGGCCAGACCGAGGGCCAGTACGCCGAAGATACCCCGTGTGCTCATCGTTCTCCTCGCATTCTTCTACAGGAACCCGCCCGGCACGCGGATTGCGTCCGGACGGGGCCGTCACGGCCGCGGATCCCCGCCCGCAGGGCTCACCGATCCTCCGCTGCGGGTGCCGGCGCGCGGCGTGGGGATTGTACCAGTTCTTTATCCGAGTGCAAAAACGCTGCTAACACCCGGTTGTGGTGGGCAATCCATTGGGTTCAATTGAACCCATACTTTCATAGCGGGCCACGGTGACACTGCAGCGGCGCGCGGGCGCACGCCCAAAGAAAAAGCGGCCCGAAGGCCGCTTTCCCCCCTTTGAAAGGAGTGCCGAAGATCAGTGCCGCGCCATCCGCCGCCGCGACCAGGCCAGCAGAAAGGCACCCAGCCCGAGCAGCGCCACGGTGCCCGGCTCGGGCACGGAGGGCGTGCCGCCGGGCGGAGGGGTCGTGATGCCGCCGCCGCCGATAACGGCGTCCTTGATGCCGATCGAGATGTCCTCGCTGCCGCGGGTCTCGAACACGGTGAACGCCGGGGCGAAGGTCGGGAACCGGTTGTGGGTCGCGAACCCGTTGATCATGGTGCTGGTGATGCCGATGGCGGTGCCGTCGGCGGTTGCCGTGAAGCCGCTGGACCCGGAGATCGAGGCCCCGGTGCTGGTCGCACCCGGCGGGAGGAAGTCATAATAGGTCGCCAGGCGCGCGCCGGAGTTGGCCCAGATGTCCATCCCGGCGTTGAAGCGCGAGGCGATGTCGGCGGCGTGGGAGTTGACCTCCCCGGAACCGGCCGTGGACAGGTCGCAGCCTCCGCAAGAGGTGTGCGAGAGGAGCACCAGCGCGTCGGCGGCCAGGATGGTGTTCCAGTCCGCGCTGGTGCCGGTCTTGAAGTACTTCACCGAGGAGAAGCTGGAGGCCGTCCCCGTGGTGATGGCGCTGCCGCTGGCCATGCCGGTGAAGCCGGAGCCGCCGGTAAAGCTCGCGAAACCGGCACCGCTCCCGACCACCGAGATCGAATAGGAACTGCGGGGGGTCGACCCGCGGAGGAAATCCAGAATGACGCCGTCGTACCCGCGCTGGCCGCTGTGGAGCAGCACGTCGTGGCCGGTGAGGTAAATGGCCCCCGCCTGGGCCGCGCCGCTCGCGGCGAGGCAGACCGCCCCCATCACTCCCAGGATTCGTGTCCTCATGTCTCGTTACCCCCCTGCGTCTGTCCGAGATGAATCCGCACGAGATTGGCGTGCGTTGGAATCGAGTGTCGTCGGGGATGTACAAAACAAATTCCATGCCAGAATACAATAGTACAGAAAAAACAATCGATTAAAGAATTGTGTCTGTAGGTTGAAAAATGACGTGTAAAGTAATCGGACGCACCAAACCCCTCCAGAACGTCTGCCCGCAGCCGCTCCATACGTATCGAGGGTCGCCGTCGTTTCTATGTCACTGTTACTCCGATAGAAAAACGCTGAGAACCCTACGCCGACCCGAAGTCCGAAGGATGTAAAATCTTCTGACAGTGATTAGATCCGGCTTCGTAACAACGGCTTGCGATGCTCCGGCAGGCACCTGCGGCGGATTTCCAGCACCAACCTACCCCGCCCGGGCGTAAGCTGCCCGCGACACGCCGGCCGCAACCGCGAAGCCGTGCATTGCGGGCATCCCTGCCGGGCGCCTGTGCGAACCTCTGCTATCATCGGCCCCCGCCTCGAAGCCGTGCCGGATCCGTCGTATGACCGACCCTCCCGTCGCGCCCGCGCCCCTGCGGCGCGCACTCCTCACCAATGAGTTCATGCCCGCCCCCGGCGGGGTGGAGCGGCTGCTGCACCTGCGGGCCGCGGAGTACGAGCCCGGTGCCCTCACCGTCTTCGCCCCCGCGGTGTCGGGCTGTGCCGCGTTCGACGCCGCCCAGCCCTACGCCACCCGCCGCTCCGCGGTGCCCGGCGCCCGCGCCGCGGGCTGGCGCGATGCGGTGCGCTCGCTGGGACCGGCGCTGCGTCTGTACCGGGAGCACCGGCGCCGGCCCTTCGACCTGATCGAGTGCGGCCAGACCTTCCCGACGGCGCTCGCCGCGCTCGTGCTGCGCCGCCTGACCGGCACGCCCTACCTGGTCTGGGTGCACGGGAACGACCTGCTCGGCCCGGCGCGCTACCGCCCCCTGCGCGCGGCGATCCGCGCCGCCCTGCGCCGCGCGCACGGCGTGGTGACGAACAGCAGCTACACCGCGGGCCTGATCGCCGGGTTCGGCGTCCCGCGCGAGCGCATCCGTATCGTCGAGCCGGCGGTCGATCTGCGCGACTTCCGCCCGCAGCCGCCCTCGGACGCTTTGCGCCGCCGCTACGCCCTCGGCGAGGGGCCGCTCCTGCTGACCGTCTGCCGGCTGGTCCGGCGCAAGGGCGTGGACCTGGTGATCGAGGCCCTGGCCAGGCTGGCCCCGGCGCATCCCGATCTGCGCTACCTCGTGGTCGGTGACGGGCCCGAGCGGTCCGGCCTGGAGGCGCTCGCGCAGCGCCGCGGGCTCGGCCGCCGGGTGATCTTCGCCGGGCGCGTGCCGGAGGCGGAACTGCCCGCGCACTACCAGCTGGCGACGGTGTTCGTGATGCCGAGCCGCTACCTCGACGCCGAGGCCAGCGTCGAGGGTCTGGGGCTGGTCTACCTGGAGGCGATGGCGAGCGGGGTGCCGGTGGTGGCCGGGCGCAGCGGCGGCGTGCCCGACATCGTGCACGACGGCGGGAACGGGCTGCTCGTCGATCCCGGCTCGGTGGAGGATCTGGTGGGCGCCCTCGACGGCCTGCTGAACGACCCCGACCGCGCCGCCCGCCTCGCCGCCGCCGGCCTCGCCTTCGTGCGCCGCCCCCGCACCTGGGCCGCCCTCGCGCCGTAGGGTCGGGCGTGTCTGGCCGACGGCGTCGATCGAACCGACGTCGTTTGAATCCTCGTCGTCGGCGGGCCAAGGCCCGCCCTACGCGTGCCGGGATCGGCGCGGGGGTACCGGTAGGGCCGGGCTTGCCCGGCCGACGTCGGTGATCGGTCCGTTGGGGTCCGGATCAAGCGTTGCCGGCGGGCCAAGGCCCGCCCTACGTGTGCCGGGGCCGGCATGGGGACCGGTAGGGCCGGGCTTGCCCGGCCGGCGTCCGTGATCGGTCCGATGCGGTCCGGGTCAGGCGTTGCCGGCGGGCCGACCGCTCAACCGGCCGGTGCGGCGGCGGCGCGGGCGCGACCGTGCACGCGCGTCGACCCGAGATAGACCAGCCCGAAGGCGGCCAACGCGAGCCCCTCGCCGAGCGCACCGCCGCCGGCCGTGGCGCGCACGCCGAGGCCGGTACCCAGCGCGAACGCCCAGCCGGCGAACAGCGGCAGGTGGGCGAGCTGCAGTATGTGCAGACCGAGCAGGCGCCGCGCCTGGCGCGCGCGCCACAGCGTCACGACAACCGTGGTCGAGGCGGTCGCCGCCGCCGCGCCCAGCAGGCCCAAGCGGGGGATCAGCAGCGCGAGCAGCACGAGGTCGGCACCGATGAGCGCGAGCATGTTGCGCAGGCTCACGTAACCGAAGCCGGTGATCGCGAGGATACCCTCGCTCAGGCCGAGGCTCATATACACGAACTGCCCGGCCGCAAGGATCATCAGCGCATGCGCGAACACCGGCCCGCCGAACCCCGTTCCGAACAGCCCCAGCAGCGGTTCGGGCGCGAGCACGGCGATCCCCAGCAGTCCCAACCCCGCCTGCAGCGCCCAACCGACCGCGCGCCCGGTCTCGCGCTGCAGGCCGGCGCGATCGCCCCTGCGATGCAGCCGCTGCGCGATCGGCATGACGATCGGATCGAACGCCGCACGCGACTTGCGCAGCACCCCTGCGATCTCGCTCACGGCGCCGTAGATCCCGATGACCTCGGCCGGAAAGAAACGCGCGAGCACCAGGAGGTCGATGCGCGTCTTGAGGTTGCCCAGCAGGTCCACCGCGCCCATGGTGAAACTCCCGTGCGCGAGCAGTGCGCCGTCGATGCGCCCGCCCCCCCGCACGCCGGTCCGCGGGTACACCCGTCGGAAGGCCGCGAGCGCGGCGCCGAAGGCCACCGCCGCCCCGACGACGTGCGCCAGCGCCGCCATCTCGACGCGCCGGTGCCACGCCAGGAGCAGCGCACCGGCGGCGAGTACCGTCAGCGGCTCGATCACCGAGGTGACGTACATCTCGTACTTCATCTCCAGTCGCGGCCGGAACGAGTACACGAGGACATACATCCCGCTCATGAACGGGATGGCCACGGAGAACACACGCAGGGGAGCGGCCGCGCCGGGGTGCCCGAACGCATCCGCCAGTGCCGGGGCGAACCAATAGAGCGCCAGGGCCGCCACGGCGCTCGCCGCCAGGGCCGCGGCGAGGATGCGCAGCACCGCCCCGCGGACCGCGGACCCGGTGCCGTCGGCGATGAGCGCCCCGGCCGTCTGCTTCGCTCCCCACTGCAGGCCCAGGATCCCGACCTTGCCGACCAGCTCCTGGAGCGCGAAGGCGAGCAGATAGGTCCCAAAGCCGTCGGCGCCGAGGAGCCGGCTGAAGAGGATCAGGTAGCCGGTGCGCGAGACCTTGACGAGGATGCCCAGGGCATTGACCAGCACGCCGCGGCCCAGGGCGCCGCGCCGGTCGCCGACGGTGGCCGGCGGCGCGGGATCAGACATCGGTGCGACCCCCACGGCCGCGCGGGGGGACCGCCGTCAGCCGCGCGCCTGTGCGTGTGGCGGTCCGGCGGCGGGCGCGTCGCCGGCGGGGTCCGCCGCCGCAGCGCCCGCACCGGGCTCCAGCCCGTCGAGAAAGCGCGCGAACCGCTCCCAGTAGCGGCGCTGGGCGTGAACGCGCCACGCCAGGATCGCGCTCAGTCCGATCAGCTCCCACAGAAAGTACAACCACGGCACCCCCGCGGCCGCGGCCGCGAAGATCCCCAGCGTACGATAGTTCGCCGAGAGCGCCGCCCAGGCGCGTACCGGCGCGGCGAAGACCTCGCGATAGCGCGCGCGGATCTTCGGCGCCGCCGCGGGCCGGGCGGCGAGCACCGCGGCCAGGCGTTCCCGCAACGGGACCGCGCCCCCGGCGGTCAGATATTGCAGCCGTACGTACCAGACGTAGAGCCGATGCAGCGGACCGCCGCCGCGGGCCTGCAACGCCTCCAGGCGCGGCAGCTCCGCCGCCTGTTTGCCGTGGACCCAAAAGTCGTACTCCTGCCGCTGCAACTCATACGCCGCCGACTGCACCGCATGCGCGACTCCGGACAGCACCACCAGCACCCACACCTCGGGGCCCAGCCGCGGCGCCATCGCCAGCGCGAGGCCCGTATAGACGGCGATGAACGTCACATAGTCGCAGATCCCGTCGATGATCTTACCGAACTGCGACTGGCGCCCGGTGAGGCGGGCGAGCTGGCCGTCGCTCCCGTCGAGGACGTGCCAGGCGACCATGAGGGCGAAGCCGAGCGGTGCGCCCCACCCGCGCGCGTAGTGCTCGTAGGCGAAACCGGCGAGGATCCCGCAGGCCATCCCGGCCAGCGATACGGCGTTGGGCGCCACGCCGAGCCGCGCCAACCAGAGGGTCAGCCGGCGCGAGGCCGGATGGATCACACGGAGATTGGTGAACTCCTCGATCTCGGGCGTGCGCGAGGCCGCCTGCAGCCGCTCGCGGTACGCCCCGGGGTCGCTCAAAGCAGGCCCTGATCGATGAGCTGTTCGCCCTTGCGGAACGCGGCCGGGTCGTCGATGTCCACCCAGAGGCGGTCCTTGATGTCGAAACTGCGCGCCTTGCCCCATTCGGCGAGCACGTTCATCGCACCGGAGATGCTCTCGTCGCCGCGCGCGAAGCTCTCCTCGAGGGCGTCGAACATCACCGGCGTGCACAGAAACACCCCGGTGTCGATGGCGTTGTAGTCGCGGATGACCTTGCCGACCAGTTGGATGCGCCCGTTGGCGCAGCGCACGCGGGTGACGTCCTCGGGATCGTTGAGCGGGCTGTTCAGGTTGTGGTCCACGCACAGGGTGACGGTGTCGGGCTCGCGCGGGGCCGCCAGTACGTCGCGGATGATGTCCGGCTGCACGAGGTGGTCGCACATCGTCAGCAGGAACGGCCCGTTCAGGTACTCCTTCGCTTTGTAGACGGACACCCCGTTGGGGCGCTCCCAGTCCTCGTTGACGATGTGGGTGATCGACACGCCCTCGCGCGCGGCGAAGGCGTCGAGTTCGGCGCGCAGCCGCTCGCCGCGGTAGCCGCTCACCACATGAAAGGACTGCACCCCGCCGCGGCGCGCGTTGTTGATGACCCGCTCGATCAGCGGCACGCCCTTGACCGGGATCAGCGGCTTGCTCTCGCCCTTCTCGCGCAGCCGGGTCCCCTGACCCGCCGCCACGATCAGACAGTTCATCCCACGGCCCTCGCACCGATCCGGTGGTTGCGGATGAAGGCCTCGGTCATCTCGTAGGCCTCGTCATCGGTGAACTGGCGCGGCGGGTGCTTGCAGAAGTAGGCCGACGGCGCCTCCAGCACCCCGCCCTCGCCGCTGAGCAGCGCGAGCTTGCAGCAGCGGATCATGTCGATCGCCACCCCGGCCGAATTCGGGGAATCCTCCACCGACAGCCGCAGCTCGATGTCCATCGGGACGTCGCCGAACAGGCGCCCTTCCATACGCAGGAAGCAGAGCTTGTTGTCGTTCTGCCACGGCACGTAGTCGCTCGGCCCGACGTGGATGTTCTCGTCGGCGATGCGCGTCTCGGCCACCGACTGGACCGCCTCGGTCTTGGAGATCTTCTTCGATTCGAGGCGGGTCTGATTCTTCATGTTGAGAAAGTCGGTGTTGCCGCCGGTGTTGAGCTGATAGGTACGCATCAGCTTCACGCCGCGTTTGGCGAACAGGTCGGTCAGCGTACGGTGGGTGATCGTCGCGCCGAGCTGCGACTTGATGTCGTCGCCTACGATCGGCAGATTACGCGCCTTGAAACGGCGGGCGTACTCCGGATCGCTGGCGATGAACACCGGCATGTTGTTGATGAACCCGACGCCCGCTTCCAACGCACACTCGGCATAGAAACGCGCCGCCTGTTCGGAGCCGACCGGCATATAGTTGAGCAGGATCTCCGTGCCGCTCTCCTTGAGCGTGCGCACGACCTCCTCGCGCGAGAGTTCCGGGACGTCGGCGACGACGAAGGTGCGGTTCTCTTCGTAGTTCGCCATATGCTCGGAGACGCCGTCGAGCACCGGTCCCATGCGCACCGTCACGCCGCTCGGGGGCAGATCGCCGCAGAACACCGTGGTGCAGTTGGGCTTGGCGAAGATCGCCTCGTGGACGTCGCGCCCGACCTTGCGCTTGTCGATGTCGAACGCGGCCACGACCTCGATGTCGCACGGGCGGTAGCCGCCGACCTCGACGTGCATCAGGCCGATGACGCCCTCGGCGCAACGCTCGGGCGTGTAGTAATGGATTCCCTGGATCAGGGAACTCGCACAATTGCCCACCCCGGCGATCGCGATCCGAATCTTGGGCGTTTTGGGCGTCTTGGCCATCCCGCACCTCTCTGGGCTAAAAAAGCCAAATATAAACAGGCTGTTAAAATCCTGACTGCCGCGTGACGGTACAATAAACGCGGGGAAAGGGCAAGCGCACCGTCGCACCCGGCGGGCCGTCCCGCCCGCGGCGGGCGCACCGGGCGACATCCGCCCCGGGATCCACCCCACAGCGGCCCGGGCGACCGAGACCTGAGCGGGGCGATGGGCTATTCTCGCAGGCGCCCCGGGCCGATTCAATCGGTCGGCACGGGCCGCGACCGGATCCCGTCGCCGGACGGACGCCGCGCGCCGAAGCCGGCGGCGCGCCCGATCCGCCGGCAACGGTCATCCGGGCGACGGAAGGCACCTCAGGCGACAACGGCACCCCCGGCGATGGCCACGAACCCGACCACGGTCCTGTTCCTCAACAGCTGCATCCACGGCGGCGGCGCCGGGCGCAGCCTCGACGCCTTGCTCCGCGTCCCGGACCCGCGCATCCGCCCCGTGGTGGCACTGCCGGAGCCGGGGGTGATCGCCGATCGGCTCGAGACCGCCGCCCGGCTCGCCTTCGTGCCCGAGTTCGTCGAGCGCCTGTCGCGCTCACCGTACGCGTGGCCCGACCGCGTGCACGCACCCTGGGCGCACCTGCCCGCCAACGGCTATGCCCTCTGGCGCGCCCTGGGCAAGCTCGTGCGCGTCGTCGAGGAGGTACGCCCGGCGGTCATCCACTGCAACCACATGCTCGCCAAACCGCTCGGCGCGGCGCTGGGCGCGCGCACCGGAGTCCCGGTCGTCTTCCACTCGCGCGCCTGCCACCACCTGTGGGTCGACGGCGCCTTCTACAGTTGGCTCGGACGACGACGCATCGTACGTCGCATCATCTGTAACTCCGAGGCCTCCGCGCGCATCTACCGCCGCCGCAGCGCCGCCAAGGTGTGCATCATCCCAAACAGCCTCGACCCCGCCCGCTTCGACCGCCGCATCGTGGCGCCGCGTCTGCGCGCCGAATTCGGCCTCGAGCCGGAGCACTTCGTCGTCGGTTTCGTCGGCCGCATCCACGGCAAAAAGGGTATCGACTGGCTGTTGCAGTCCTTCGCCCGCTTCGCCGCCGCCTGCCCGCCGGCGCGCTTGGCGATCGTCGGCGGCAACGACTCCAGCCTGCACCATGACGCCCTGGCCCGCTACACACGGTCCGCGTCGGATCTCGGGATCGCCGAGCGGGTGGTGTTCACCGGGTATCGTGACGACGTACGTCCCTATGTCGCGGATTTCGACGCCTTGGTCTTTCCTTCGGTGGAACCGGAGTCCTTCGGCCGGGTGCTGCTCGAGGCCATGGCCCTGGAAGTCCCCGTAGTGACCTCGGCCCACGGCGGTGCCGTGGAGGTCGTGCGCGACGGCGAGGAGGGATTCTGGGTGCCCGTCAACGACGTCGCGGCCCTTGCGGCGGCCCTTGAGCGCCTGTACCGCGACCGCGACGGCGCGCGCGCAATGGGTCGGCGCGGGCGCGCCCGCGTCGAGCGCGAGTACGAACCGAAGGCGGTCGCGCGCCGCGTCTACGACGTGCTGCTCGAAGCGGCGGGCGAACGGCCCTGAGACCCCGCGCCGGCCGCGCCCAGGGCCTCGTCGAGCGAGACTGCCCTGAGGCCGCGCGCCTGCAGCCCCTCGAGGATACGCGGCAGGGCCGCGACCAGGCTGTCGCGGCGTCCGGGCCGGGCGGGCGGAAATCCGTCGTGCATGACGATGACATCGCCGTCGGCGGCGCGGGCCAGGACCCGGTCGACCAACACCTGGGGCGCCGGATTCTGCACGTCCCAGATCGGGTAGCCGTAGCCGACCAGCGTGAGGCCGCGCCGGCGCAGAGCACGCACGACGACCGGGTTCTTGTACCCCTTCGGGCAGCGGAAGTAGACCGGTTCGACGCCGCACGCCGCCCGTACCGCCGCCTGTGCGGCGTCGACCTCGTGCAGTGCGGTCGCCGTCCCGGCGCGTAGCAGGGTCCGGTGGCTGTCGGTGTGATTACCGAGGGTATGGCCGCGGCGCACGATCTCCGCCGCCAGTTCCGGGTTGCGGCGCACGTTCTCCCCGATACAGAAGAAGCTCGCGCGCACGCGGTAGCAATCGAGGATATCGAGGATCTCGGCCGTATACGGTTCCACCGGCCCGTCGTCGAACGTCAGCGCCACCCGTTTCGCCCCGCGCGGCAGGCGCACCACCGCCGGACCGAAGAGATTCGAGCGCGGATAGAAGGCATCGACGAGCAGCGCGGCGAGAAGGGCGAAGGCGAGGCCCAAGAGGCCCAACACGACGGCCGACGCGCCCGCACGGGCGGCTCCGGTGAGCACCACGGCGGCGCCCAGCAGACCGAAGAGTACGTAGGCGGCGATCTCCAGGCGGGCGCGCAACGGCATGGCCGGCATCCCGCGCCGCTCAGGCGCGCTCAAGTCCGGCGCGCGGTCCGGGGTCGCCGATGTTCTGCGTGCCGCGCCAGCGGTCGAACATGCTCATCTGATGCACGCAACTCAGGGTGCAGGCGGGACTGCAGCCCTTCTGGGTGTGGTACTCGCGCCGCAGGTCGGCGCGCGTGTATTCGAGCAGCGGCGTGCCGGGATAGCCGCGGCGCTGCGAGCACCAATGGACCTTGCCGTCCTCGCAGATATAGAGGTAGCGCGCCCCCGCACGGCACTTCCAGTCGTTGGGCCGTCCGTGCATCAGATTGCGCTGAAACAGCCAGTAGTTGATGTGGTGCGTGAACGACGGGGAAATCTCGGTCACGCGCCGGTACGCCGCCTGCTGCACCGGGCTCAACGGCTTCAGGGTCCCGGTATGGTCATGCAGGACGCCGACCGAATGGAAGAAGCGGAAACGGCGCGCGGTCTCCGCCACGACGATCACGTCGCGCGTGCGCTCGTCGCTGATCCCGAGTACGGAGTTGACATTGACCTTGAAACGCGCGTGCTCGGCCAGCAGCTTGAGCTTGCGCTCCACCGACTTGAGGCTCTTCATCGAAATCTCGTCCGGTTCGAGATTGTCGATGCTGATCTGCATGCCCTGAAGTCCGGCGGCGTTGAGGCGCTCGATGCGCTCGCGGCTCAAGCGGAAGCCGTTGGTGATCATAGTCACGATCATCCTGTGCCGGCGCACCGCGCGGATCACCTCCTCGAGCCCGGGGTGGAGCAACGGCTCGCCCCCGGTGAGGGTCACGGCCGCCGTCTTCAGCCGCGCCAGGTGCTCGACCTGGGCCAGCAGCCGTTCGAGCGGCACCGGCGGGGAGTGGTCGTCGTATTCGTTGCAGTAGCCGCAACTCAGGTTGCACCGCCGCGTGACCACCATTTGAGCGAGCAACGGGTGATAGCGCGAGCTGACCGCACGCGAGAGGAATCGTACGCCCGAGCCCAGCTCGCGCAGGCGGTGCGTGATGGGGGAAGTCTTCATCGATACTCCGTCGGACGGTCCCGGCCGGCGCCGGGCGCCCCGCGTCCCGCTGGGGCCCGCGCGGCGGCGGAAAGACCCGGGCGGTCCGCTGCGTGGGAGACCGGCGCATTATCCCGACGGTTGCGCTCGGGATCAACCCGGCGATCGTGGGGGCGGGCCGGTGGCCCGCCGGTCACGGCAGCACCGCCCGCAGCACGTCCCCGGTGACGTCCAATCCGAGCCGTACCCCGCCCCGGACGACATCGAAGCCGCCGCGCGCCGCCAGCCCGACCCCGTCGGCCAGGAGGTGGATCACCGGGTGCGTCCGGCGGTAGCGCACGGCGAGCCGGGCGTCGTGCCGCGCCGCTTCCCGCTGCGCCTCGTCGAGTTCCGCGGCCGGGATGGCGCGCACGCGCACGCGCGCGGTGCCCGGCCCGATCAGCGCGAGGCGCCGCGCCACCGCCACCGAGACGTCGACGATGCGTCCGCGGTGAAACGGCCCGCGATCGTTGACCATGGCGACCGCCTCGCGCCCGTTGTCCAGGTTCGTGATCCGCACCCAGGTACCGAAGGGCAGCTCCTTGCTGGCCACGGTCATGGCGTTGGGGTCGTAGGGCTCGCCGCTCGCCGTGGGCTTGCCGGCCGCCCCGACCCCGTACCAGGACGCGATCCCGGTGCGCTCGTAACCCTCCGCGCTCGGCAGTACGCGGTAGCACCCGTAGCCGTCCACGCAGTAGCCCTGCCCTGCACCGCCCGCGGTACGCGCCTCCCGCCGCGGCACGCCCGCGCAGCCGGCGAGCACGGCGCAGGAAAGCGCGAGCACGGCGGCACCGCGACGGCGCCACGGCATCCGCCGCCGTCGCTCGGCCCTGTGCGGTCGGGTTTGGGGATACACTCGCTGGCGACCTCCTCCACCCTCGGATCGGCCCCGCCGCCGTGTCCTGAACCCTACCGGAGCCCGGGACAGGCCGCCGTTCCCGGATCAACTCGAGCCCGGTGGAATGTGCAGCACCTGCCCGGCCGCGATGTCGTTACCCGACAGATGATTGTAGGCCTGCAGACGATGCAGGCTCACCCCTGAGCGCGCCGCGATCGTGGAGAGGGTGTCTCCGCGGCGGACCACGTACTCTTGACCCTCGCGGTACCGGAACTGGGTGTCGACGTAGCCACGGATGCCGCGGTAGATGGCGTTCGCAAGCCGATCGATGAAGCGCCGCTCGTGCAGTTCCCGGCTCTGGTGCGGATTCGACAGGAAGGCCGTCTCGACCAGCACCGAGGGGATCATCGGGTCACGAAGCACCTCGAAATTGGCTCGCTGCACATGCGGCTCGTAGAGCGGCTCGACGCGTCCGAGTTGATGCAGGATGTCCCCCGCCAGCCGGTCACCGGCGGCGATGGCCTGGTTCTGGAGGAGATCGGTGAGCACGTAGTTGAGCCGCGGGTCGTGCGGCGCGAAGTGCACGCCGTCGATGGTGGGATCGGCGGCGTTCTCGGTGCGCGCCAGCATGCGGGCCTCGGCATCGCTGGCCCCGTGTTCCGACAGCATGTAGACCGCCCCGCCCTCCACCTCCGGCGAGCGCGGAAAGGCGTTGACGTGAATCGAGACGAAAAGATCCGCGTGGTGGCGCTGCGCATCGAGTACGCGCTCGCGCAGACTCACATAGTAGTCCCCATCGCGCGTGAGCACGGCGCGCATCCCCGGCGTCGCGTCGATCCGGCGCGCCACCAGCCGGCCGACCTCCAGGGTCACGGTCTTCTCGTGCAGGCCGTCCGGGCCCGTGGTGCCCGGATCCGTGCCCCCGTGGCCCGGATCGATGCAGACGATGACCGGTCCCCGTCGCCCCGGCGTCCGCAGCGCCGTCACCCGGCGCAGCCGCTCGGGAGGCCGGGGGCGCATGGGTCGCGCGATCGGGCGCGCGCGTTCGGCCACGCGCCGGCCGAAACGAATCTCCAGCTCCGGCCCCGGCACGCCCCGCGTCCGCACCGAGACGTGCACCGGCGCGGGCCGCAGCAGGTCGAATACGAGCCGCAGGTCTCCCGCGCCATGGCGCGCGGAGCGAACCCGACGGACGATTCCGCCGGGCCCCGCCCGCAGCGCCGCACTCGACGCGATGCCCTCCAGGTCGAGGACCAGGCGCGCGGGCCGCTCGGTGGTGCGCCAGCGGTACCGCGCCGCCCCATGCACGGCGAGCAGCGCAATCGTCATTCCATGGCGTACGCGAATCCGCAGCGGACCCACGCGGGCGGCCGCACGCGCGGCGGGTGCGGGGATGACCAGCAACGCGGCGAGCATCCAGCCGAGGAGCGCCCACGATTGCGCCGACCGCTCCCGCAGGGCCGTGACCGCGAATCCGTTCCGGATCCCTTCCCGCACCGGCGCCGCCTCCCTCCCCGTTCGGATCGCCGGCGGCTCGGACCCCGTCACCGCGCCCCGGCGGCCTTGCCGGAAACCCAATAGAAGCCATATAAACAATGGCCAATGGGGTATATAGCATAAAATTTATTAGATATGAATTGCAACCAACTGTTTGTTGGATTGAGCAGCCTGGTGCCTGCCGGGGGGCGACTGCGGGAGTCGTGGTCCCCGACTGCGAGGTGGCCCACCGCCGCGATTGTCCCTGGAATCGCCCGGCCGGTCGCACGCGGCGCTCCTGCCCCGTACCGTCGCGACCGGCGAGACGCGATCAACAGGATCACGGCTACGCGCATCGAGGATCGATGCCGGCTCACGTCGAAGGGTTCGGATTGGTGCCCGGGGCCGGGGTCGAACCGGCATGGCCGCAAGGCCAGCGGATTTTAAGTCCGCAGCGTCTACCTGTTCCGCCACCCGGGCAATGGTGGCACGGCGGATTGTACCCAAAGGCCGCGCTTGGCCCGAATCTCGGGTATCGGTACGACCGACGGAGACCGTTTAAGAATGCCGGAGGCAATGCGGGGGTTCATACGACCCTTGCAAGGGGGGCGCGAAAAACGGAATGAGACGCATTTGTCACCGACCCGGGGAGGGAAGGTGTTGAATGGGTGGAGGCTAGGCCCGGAATCGAACCGAGGTACACGGCTTTGCAGGCCGCTGCATAACCACTCTGCCACCTAGCCGGGGTCCGGCCCGCGGTTCTCATCCGCTGTCCTGCCGCGGGTGCCGACGGGGGCGGGATGATAGCAGGGGCGCGCCGGGAGGGTCCACCTCAGGCGCCGCGTGCCGGGCAGCCGGGGCGGGACGAGCCGCGGGCGGTCGACGGCTCAGCAACCGGGGGGTGACGCGATGCCGCGACGGCGGCGGCCGGCGTAGGCGCCGAGGACGCCGGCGAGGAGCAGCGCCGGGACGGCGGGCTCCGGGATCGAGGCGGGCACGGCGGTGCCGGCCATGCGTACCCGCAGGTCGCCCGGTACCGGGATGCCGACCACGGCCGGGACCGTGGCGTCCCAGGTCAGGGAGAAGGCCCCGGTCGCGGGGTCGTAGAGGTCCGTCGCCGGGGGCAGCGTCAGCGGCACGAACGGCCCGCCGAAGAGGAACGGCCCGGCCGGACTGTCGATCCGCGTGGCGACCTGCAGCGAACGGAAGTCGACCGCCAGGGTGCCGGTCGCAGCGTCCGCGGTCGCACTCGGCGCCGGGAGGCCGTCCGGGCCGGGCGCGGAGAAGACGCGCACGTCGGTCGGTCCCCCGCCGAGGTGCAGGATCGGATCCTGATAGACGCCCAGGCGCAGATCGGCGGGTAACGCGCCCGCGGGGACCGGGAAGTCGCCGCTGCCGAGGGCGGGCGAATCGACGTGCAGGGTGAAGGTCGAGACGACCAGCGTCTGCAACGGGATCGGGGTGGCGTGCGCGGCGGCGGGCAGGAGAAGGTTCGCGAGGACCGCGAACGTGCCGGTCAGGAACGCCCCGGCGACCGCGCCCGCGCGACCGGCGGCGCGGGCCGTCCCTTCACGGATCGGCAGACGAGCATCCATTGCAGGCCCCCCATTCCCCCCCTGGCCGCACGGAAAAGCCTAGCGCGCGGCGCGGCGCCTGGCAACCCCGACCAGCGCGAGCAGTCCGGGCACCATCAGCGCAAGGCTTGCCGGCAACGGGACGACGGCGACCGTGCCGGACAACGTCCCGGTCGTGTGAAAGGAAAGGGAAAACGGTGCGATGTTGAGTGTAGTCGTCTGGTCGATACTCAGCGAATAGGCGCCGCTACCCGGCGTGTACGTACCGCTGAGAGGCGACGAAAACAACGGGACGTCGAGGCTGAAGGTCCCGTACTTCACACTTGTGACGGAGCCGGAGAGCCGCACGCTCGTCAGATCGACGGACAGCGCCCCCGTCCCCGGATCGGCCGTGCCGCTCGGGGCGAGCTGTCCATAGAGCCCCGTCGAGTAGATCTTGGCGCCGGTGATGCTCCCGCTGCTCGAAGTCAGGTTCGGGAGGCTCAGGATCGGGTCCTGGAAGGTCCCCATCACGATATCGACCGGCGGCGAGATGGTGAGCGGCCCGGTGGAATAGCTGCCGTCCCCCGTAATCGCAACCGTCAGCGAACCGCCCGTCACCCACAGCTTGCTCACCGGCAGCGTCGAGGCGGAGGCGACCCCCGCACCCAGGAGCCCCGCGGCCAACGCCGCGCCGCCCACCCACATCCGGATGGCCCGCAGTCCACTCATCTCCGCCCTCCTCCCCGGCGCCGCAACCGCCGCGGTAATCGTTCTGTCGGACCCCGGCCGAACAGGCGCCGGAAGCCGCGGGACGCAATGTCCCGGAAATTAAGCGAGCAACAATCGTGCCGCGGAAACAATCGATCGTAAAAACAGTCGATTAAAGCCGCCCCGCCATGACGGCGCGGCGGCCCGCCCCGCGTTTGTCAAGTTTTCCGACGCGAAAACCTGCCCCCGCCCGAGCCAGGAATCCGGGCTCGGCGGAATTCAATTTATTTTTCCGCCACTTGTGCGCGCAGCAGCGGCCCGACCCCTGTAAACTTTTCCGACAACGGGGTCGGTGACGAGGAGGTAAGCGATTGTTTGGCAGGGAAACTGGAGCGGGAAACGAGACTCGAACTCGCGACCCCAACCTTGGCAAGGTTGTGCTCTACCAACTGAGCTATTCCCGCGCAGGACGGAAGATTGTAGCCCGCGCCCCCGGGCTGTCAAGCCGTGCGGGCACCGGTACGGGCGCTCAGCGGCCCCCGCCCATGGCGGGCCAGGCTGCGCGCAGGTAGATGAACATCGACCAGAGGGTCAGCACCGCCGCCACGTACAACAGGAGGAGCCCGACGGCGTAGGTCGGGAACGTGCCGATCGGGTACTTGTAGAGCAGCAGTACCAGCGCCGCCATCTGGACCGTCGTCTTGAACTTCGCCACCAGGGTGACCGCCACGCGCATGCGCTCGCCGATGTGCGCCATCCACTCGCGCAGGGCCGAGATGGCGATCTCGCGGCCGATGATGACCATCGCCGGCAGCACGAACACGAAGTGCGGGTCGTCCTGCACCAGCAGGACCAGCGCCACCGCGACCATGAGCTTGTCCGCCACCGGGTCGAGGAAGGCCCCGAAGCGCGAGGTCTGGCCGAGGCGGCGGGCGAGGAAGCCGTCGAGCCAGTCGGTGACCGCGGCGACGGCGAACAGCGCCGCACAGGTGGCGTGGGCGCCCTGGAACGGGAGGTAGTAGATCAGCACGAAGACCGGGATCAGCACGATGCGCAGCCAGGTGAGCAGATTGGGGAGGTTCCAGATCATCGCCGCGGCGCCTCCCGACCCGCGGCGGCGGGCATGCCCGGCGTCCCGGGCGACGGGGCCTCGCCGTGCAGTGCGTCGTAGATGCGCTGCGCCAGTTCGCGGCTGATCCCCTCGACGCCGGCGAGGTCGTCCACGCCCGCGCGCACCAGCTCGCGCAACCCGCCGAAGGCGCGCAGGAGGCGCCGGCGCCGTTGCGGCCCGATACCCGGGATCGCCTCCAGCGGCGAGGTGCCGCGTGCGCGCGCGCGCCGGCGGCGGTGGCCGGCGATCGCAAAGCGGTGGGCCTCGTCGCGGATTTCCTGGATCAGATGCAGCGCCGGGGAATCCGGCGCGAGGTGCAGCGGCGCGCCGCCGCCGGCCGGATGCAGGACCTCGTCGCCCGGGCGCCGCGCCGGGCCTTTGGCGACGCCGAACAGCGCGACGCCTTCGACCTGCAGCTCCTCGAGCGCGCGCCGCGCCTGCTCGACCTGTCCGCGCCCCCCGTCGATGAACAGCACATCCGGCAACGGCGCCTCGCCGCTGCGCAGGCGCGTGTAGCGCCGGCTCACCGCCTGGCGCAGCGCGGCGTAGTCGTCGCCCGCGGCGATGCCCCGCAGGTTGAAGCGCCGATAATCCGACTTGAGCGCGCCGGCGGCGGTGAAGACCACGCATGCGGCGGTCGCCGCCTCCCCCATGGTATGGCTGATATCGAAGCACTCCAGCCGCCGCGGCGTCTCCTCGAGCGCGAGCGCCTCGCGCAGCGACTCCAGCCGCGCCGCGGTGCCGCCGCGGCTCGACAGGCGCATGCCCAGCGCCTGGCGCGCGTTGAGCACCGCCATGCGCAGCGCCCGCGCGCGTTCACCGCGCACCCGGGCGCGGATGGCAACCCGCCGCCCGGCCTGCGCCGAGAGCACCTCTTCCAGCAGGGCGCAGTCCTCGGGCAAGGCGTTGACCAGGATCTCGGCGGGGATCGCGTCCCCGCCCCCGCGGCGCCCGTAATACTGCGAGAGGAAGGCCCCGAGGACCTCGGCGACGGTGGCGCCGGGCGGCACCTGCGGGACGAACTCGCGGTTGCCGAGGTTGCGCCCGGCGCGCACGCAGAACACCTGGACGCTGGCCGCGCCGCCGCGTACGGCGGCGGCGACGATGTCGAGATCGCCGCCCTCCCCGCTCACGTACTGGCGCTCGCGCACGCGGCGCAGGCTGGCGATGCGGTCGCGGCAGCGCGCGGCCTCCTCGTAGTCGAGGCGCGCGGCGGCCTCCTCCATGCGCGCGCCGAGTTCGGCGATGACGCTGTCGGCCCGGCCCTCGAGGAAGGCGAGCGCACGCCCGACGTCCTCGCGGTAGCGTTCCGGGGTGATCGCGCCCACGCACGGGGCCGAGCAGCGGCCGATCTGATGCTGCAGGCAGGCGCGCGAGCGGTTGCGGAAGAAGCCGTCCTCGCACGGGCGCACCTGGAAGACCTTTTGCAGCAGGTTGAGGCTCTCGCGCACGGCGTGCGCCGAGGGATAGGGGCCGAAGTAGCGCCCGGGCGCGCGCCGCGGCCCGCGGTGGAAGGCCAGGCGGGGAAACTCGTCCGCGGTCGTGACGCGGATGTAGGGATAGCTCTTGTCGTCGCGCAGCAGGACGTTGTAGCGCGGGCGCAGCTCCTTGATGAGGTGGTCCTCGAGCAGCAGCGCCTCGGCCTCGGTGTGGGTGACGGTGACCTCGACGCGGCGCATCTGGCCCAGCATGGCGCGTGTCTTGGCCGCCGGCTCCGCGGTGCGGAAGTAGCTCGCCAGCCGCTTGCGCAGGTCGGCCGCCTTGCCGACGTAGAGCACGCCGCCGCCCGCATCCACCATCCGGTACACCCCCGGACGGTGCGGCACCGTGCGCAGAAACGCGCGCGGCTCGAACGGCGCTGCGGTTGCGGCATCGACCATAGGCGGCATTATACGGGAGGCGGACGGCGGGTACCGGTCGCCACCGACGCGGGCCGCCTCCTACAGGCGTACGTCGACGACCTCCGCCTTGCCCCCGTCGGTGTCGACGCGCACCAGGGTGTGGGCGTTGGTATTCGCGATCCAGAGCGCATCCCCCTCGAGATCGATGCCGCCCGGTTCGGCCAGCGGGATGCCGATGTCCACGCTGCGCACCTCGCGCGTGCCGAGGTCCAGGCGCTTGAGCTTGTGGTTGAAGGTGTCGGCGATCCAGAGCCGCCCGCGGTCCGTGTCCACCGCCACACCGAGCGGGTGCTGGAGTTTGGCGTCGAGACCGATACCGTCGGCGTCGCCGAACTCGAACAGCCCGATGCCGACGAGCGCGTCGACCCGATTGCGCTCGAGGTCGATCACCCGCAACGCCGAGACCTCGGCGTCGGCGACGTAGAGGTGCCTGCCGGCGCACGCCAGGCCCGAGGGTTGCGCGAGTGCCGCCAGACGCAACGGCCCGTCGACCAGGTCCTCGCGCCCGCTGCCCGCGACAACCTCCACCACGTTGCGCTTGAGGTCGAAGCACCAGATCTGGTGCTGGCCCGCCATGGCGATGTAGAGCCGCCCGTCGTCGTAGGCCAGATCCCAGGGGGAGTTGAGCGGCGCCTTGAGCGGATCGGTGAAGCGTTCGCCGGCGTAACGGCCCTGCTCCCCGGTCCCGGCGACCGTCTGCACCTCCCCTCGCAGCAGGTCGATGCGGCGCACGGCGTGATTGCCGGCATCGGCCACGTACAGGTATTCCTCGGCGCGCACGAGCCCTTGCGGTTCGTTGAAGGAGGCCTCCTCGAGCGCGCCGTCGACGAGCCCGAGTGAACCCGATCCGAAGATGCGCACCACCGAGCCGTCGGGGCGCAGCTCCAGCACCCGGTTGTGGCCGGTGTCGCTGACGTAGACGCGCCCGCCCGCCGCGTGGACCTTGCCCGGGAAGCTCAGCGGCCCGCGGGGTTCGGGGCGCGGGCGCACGGCGATCGCACCGTCGCCGCGCAGCCCGCGCTTGGCGGCCGCGTCGAGGTGTTCCCGGATCAGGTCATCGAGCTGCCGGCGTCGCCCCTCTCCCGGCAGGGCGCCGACGACGTAGCCCTCCGGGTCGATGAAGATGATTGTCGGCCAGGCGCGCACGCCGTACTGGCGCCAGACCGTGCGCGTGGGATCGTTGGCGACGGGATGGCGGATGTGGTGGCGGTTCACCGCCTTGAGGACGTTGGCGGTGACCTTCTCGTTGGGGAACTTGGGCGAATGCAGGCCGATCACGGTCAGCGCGTCCGGATACTTCTGTTCCAGATAGTGGAGATCCGGCAGGACGTGCTGGCAGTTGATGCAGCAGTAGGTCCAGAAGTCGAGCAGGACCACCTTGCCGCGTTGGTCGGCGATGCGCACGGGCGCGTCGCAGTTCACCCACTCCAGGGTGTCGGGCAGCTCCGGGGCGCGGATACGGGATTCACTCATGGGCGGCGACCTCGTCCTTGGGGGGCGCGGGCACTCCCGCGCGCGCCGTACCGTGCGGCAGGCGGCCGGGGCTCCATGTTAGCACGCCCGCGCGCGGCGCAGACGCCGCGATCAGACGTCGCCGAGCATACCGTGGTGGTGCGCGAGGCGGACCATTTCCACCTCCGAGCGGACCCCGAGCTTGCCCCGCAGGCGCTGGCGGTAGGTGTGGATGGTCTTCGGGCTCAGGCACAGGCGATCGGAGATCTCGCCGACGGACTTGCCCTGCGCTACCAGCAGCAGCACCTGCAGCTCGCGCTGCGAGAGTTCGCGAAAGGCCGCGCCCGCGTCCCCGTCGAGCCGGTCCAGGGCCCAGCGGCGCGCGAGATCCCCGCCGACGAAGCGGCGCCCGGCGGCCACCTCGCGGATCGCCGCCGCGACCTCATCCACCGGCGCGTCCTTGCTGAGGAAACCGGCCACGACCCGCCGCGCCCAGCCCCGCGGCACCGCGAAGTTGACGTGTTCGGTGAGCAGGATCAGCCCCACGCCGGGGTGGTACCGACGCAGCCGCAGCATCCCCTCGACCACGCCGATCTCGGGCACGTTCACCGCGACCAGCGCGACGTCGGCGGCGCGGCGGCGCAGGAACGCCACCGCTTCGCGGCCGTCGGCGACCGCCCCGGCGATGGCGAATTCGCCGCGGTCTTCGAGCAGACGGCGCAGGCCGTCGCGCACGAGCACGTGGCTGTCGATGAGCAGGACGCGGATCACTACGGCCGGCCTCGGGCAAAGAGTCCCTGACCCGTTAGCGGCAGAGGCCCGTTTTTCTTGAACGCGAAGCCTCGAAACTGCCGGGTCGGTCACGTTTCCCGGCTTCCGCTGCGCTTCATCCGGGCTACATCGCTACGTCGCGTTGGGGGACGCGTCGCGCCATCGTAGCCCGGATGCAGGCCGCAGGCCGGAATCCGGGGAATCACGTTGCTGAGAAACCTCCCTTCCCGGATTCCGCTGCGCTTCATCCGATGGGATGGTCTCCTCCCCCTCTACTTCGGCGTCGTGATGCGCCAAGATGGAGTGGATTCTGGGACCATCGGTGAGAGTGAGGAGGAGACCATGGGTGAGCTTAGCGTGATTGGGT
>JALUXX010000067.1 GCA_027013145.1 Gammaproteobacteria bacterium
GCAGTTCGGGCAGGTCCCCGGAGAGGTATTCGAGCGCCGCCTCGACCATTTCGAGCTTGTTGCGCGTGGAGTATTCGATATTGATGCGCTCGATCCCGGCGCTGTACTCGGCGAGACGCGCGAGGGGGATGACGACGTCCTCGTTGATCTTGAAGGCATTGGTATGCGCGGCGATGGCCGCAGTACGCGCCCGCGGCGCCCAGAAACGCCGCCGGGCCTCGGGGCTCGCGGCGATGAACCCCTCGGCGCCGCGCGTGTTGGCCATGCGTACCACTTCGGAGGCGGCGGCGCCGACGGCATCCTCCTCGTCGCCCGAGAGGTCCGCCAGCAGCACCATTTTCGGGAGGCCGCGCCGGGGCGCCATGGCGCTGTAGTTCACCGCGCGCACGTAGCGCTCGTCGAGGTGCTCCAGGCCGCTCAGGACCACGTCCGGGCGTCGTTGCAGATGCTCCTTGATCTCGACGATCGCCGGCACCGCACGTTCCAGGTCGGTGCCGAAGAACTCGAGGCAGACCGTGCGGGTGTATTTCGGCATGCGATGAAGGATGAACACCGCCGAGGTGATCAGCCCGTCACAGCCCTCCTTCTGGATCCCCGGCAGTCCGCCGAGGAACTTGTCGGTGACGTCCTTGCCGAGCCCGTGCTTGCGCAGGGTGTGTCCGGGCAGGCGCAGCGTCTCGGGCGCACCGATCGGGCGACGCCCGTCCGGCGCGAGGCGGGTCAAGCGGAACTCCACCGTCTCCTGCTCGTGGATACGCCCGAGGTTGTGGTTGACGCGTTCGACTTCGAGCCAGTCGCCGTCGGGCAGCACCATGCGCCAGGAGGCGAGGTTGTCGAGGGTCGTGCCCCAGAGCACCGCCTTCTTCCCGCCTGCGTTCATGGCGACGTTGCCGCCGATGGTCGAGGCGTCCTGCGAGGTGGGGTCGACGGCGAAGACGTAGCCGGCCGCCTCGGCGCGCTCGGCCACCCGCCGCGTGACCACTCCGGCCTCGGCGCGGATCGTCGCGACCGGCGCGCTCAGTCCGGGGAGCAGGCGCGGTTCCACCTCGCCCAGGGCCTCGAGCTTCTCGAGGTTGATGACCGCAGAGCGTTCGTCCAGGGGGACCGCGCCGCCCGTGTACCCGGTACCCCCGCCGCGCGGAATGACGGTCAGTCCCAGTTCCAGGCACGCGGCCACCACCTCGCGCGCCTCCGCCTCGCTCGCCGGGCTGACGACCACGAAAGGCATCTCCACGCGCCAGTCCGTTGCGTCGGTCGCGTGCGAGACCCGCGCCAGGCCGCTGAAATCGATGTTGTCCTTGCGCGTGACCCGCGCCAGGCGCCGGCGCACGCGCGCCCGCAGGCGGCGCGTCTGCGGGAACCAGTCCTCGAAGCGGCGCACCGCGGCGCGCGCACGCCCGGCGAGGTCCAAGGCCAAGGCGTTGCCGTTGGCGCGCGCCACGATCTGGTCGAGCCGGTGGTGCAGCGCATGGACCAGGGAGGCGAAGCGCTTGCGGTTCTCGAGCAGGTCGTCCTGGATATAGGGGTTGCGCTCCACCACCCACAGGTCGCCCAGGACCTCGAAGAGCATGCGTGCGGAGATCCCCGTCCGGCGGCTGGCGCGCAGTTCGTTGACCGCACTCCACCCCTCCTCGCCGAGGTAGCGCAGGACGATCTCCCGGTCGGAGAAGGACGTGTAATTGTAGGGGATCTCGCGGATCCGTGCGGCGGAAGTACCCATGGGACCTTCGGCGGGACGAGGTCGGCGGCGCCGGCATTATAACAGGCCCGGGGCGGGGGTCCGCGTCCGTCCCGGTTCCGGGTGGGGATTGCGGCCGGGGGGTACTTGAATTTTCCTCTCGTACCCTGATCTAACGAATACGGGCGCGGGCGGATCGCCGCGGCGCCCGAAGTTTTCGGCGTGGGGCCCGGTTCCGGCCGGGCGCACAACGGCGTGAGGCGAAGGAGGGTGACGGCAATGGACCTGGAACAGCATCTCCAGCAGCAGGCGGCTGCGGCCCATGCGGCGATCGACCGCGCGGTCGGGGCCGTCCGCAGCGAGGTCGATCGCGCGGCGCACGGGCTCGGCCGCGCGGGGGCGTACATGCGCGGTTCGACGCGGCGCGCAGTGCGGCGCTCGCGCGAATGGGGTTCCGAGGCGGGGGATTACGTGCGCAGCCATCCCTATGCCAGCACCGGGGTGCTGGTCGGGGTGCTGGCCGTGGTCGCGGGTATCCTGCTGCTGCAGCGCCGGCGCTGAGGCGCCCGCCCGGCCGCGTTGCCCCGTTGTGGCCGGCGGACGATAATCCCCCGATCGCAAGGGTCGGGGGACGGGCGGCGTGAACCACGTCCTGGCGCTGGATCAGGGGACCGGCAGTTCGCGGGCCATCGTGTTCGATGCGGCGGGGCGGGTGTGCGCGCTCGCGCAGCGCGAGCTCGAGCTGCGGTTTCCGCGCCCCGGCTGGGTCGAGCAGGATCCGGAGGAGATCCTGCGCACACAGACGGAGGTCGCACGCGAGGCGGTGCGTCGCGCGGGGCTGCCCGAGGGGGCGATCGCGGCCGTGGGGGTGACCAACCAGCGCGAGACGACCGTGGTGTGGGATCGCGCCACGGGCAGACCGGTATGCGACGCGATCGTGTGGCAGGACCGGCGCACTGCGGATCTGTGTGCGGACCTGGAGCGGCGCGGGCTCGCGGAGCGTTTTCGCGAGAAGACCGGGCTCGTGGTCGATCCCTACTTCTCCGGGACCAAGCTGCGCTGGATCCTGGACCACGTGCCGGGGGCGCGCGTGCGCGCCGAGCGCGGCGAACTCGCCTTCGGCACGGTCGATTCGTGGCTGCTCTGGCACCTCACCGGCGGCCGGCGCCACCTGACGGACGCCACCAACGCCGCGCGCACCCTGCTCTTCGACCTGCATACCGGCGACTGGGACGAGGAGTTGCTCGCGCTGCTGTCGATCCCGCGCGCACTGCTCCCCGAGGTGTGCGCCAGCAGCGCGATCCTCGCCGACGCCGGCGCGCTGCTCGGCGTGGAGGCGCCGATCGCGGGGCTGGCGGGCGACCAGCACGCCGCGCTCTTCGGGCAGGCCTGCCTGGAGCCGGGGATGGTGAAGAACACCTACGGGACCGGCTGCTTTCTGGTCATGAACACCGGCGGGCGCCCGCTCGCCTCGCGCAACCGCCTGCTGACGACGCCGGCGTGGCGCATCGGCGCGACGGATACCTATGCGCTGGAGGGCAGCGTCTTCACCGCCGGCGCCGTGGTGCGGTGGCTGCGCGACGGGCTCGGCCTGATCGAGCGCTCCGCCGACGTCGAGGCGCTCGCCGCATCGGTCCCGGATGCGGGCGGCGTCTATCTCGTCCCCGCCTTCAGCGGTCTCGGCGCCCCGCACTGGGACCCCTATGCCCGCGGCGCCGTCCTCGGTCTCACCGGAGGCAGCGGGGCCGGTCACCTCGCCCGTGCGGCGATCGAGTCCATCGCCTACCAGTCGGCGGATGTGCTGCGGGCGATGGAGGCGGACGCCGGGATGCGATTCCGGGAACTGCGGGTCGACGGCGGGGCGACGGCGAACGATCTGCTGATGCAGTTCCAGGCCGATCTGTTGGGCGTCCCGGTCGTCCGGCCGGCGGTGACCGAAACCACCGCGCTGGGCGCGGCCGGCCTCGCCGGTCTCGCGGCCGGGGTGTGGAAGGATGCCGCGGAGTTCGCCCGGACCTGGCGTCCCGGTCGCACGTTCGAGCCGGAGATGTCGCGCGACGAGGCCGAAGCGAAAACGGCGGACTGGCACCGGGCGGTGGAGCGCGCCGGCGCCTGGGCCGCGCCCGGCTAATCGGCGCCGGCTCCGGGCGGCGGGCGGTTCAGGGTGCGGCGCCGCCGTCGTCGACGGGCCGGATGCGTACCGCGGTCTGTTCCGGATAGTGGATCGACCCGAACAGGCGCCAGTCGGCGGCCTCCATCTGGATGTACCAGCGACCGGGGACCAGCCGCGGCAGCGGCGCGGCGTAGCGGCCGGGTCCGGTCCGATGCAGGACCAGCGCGGCGTCGAAGCCGGCGCGCGTGGCGTGCATCAGCCGCAGCCGGACCAGGTGGGGCAGGCGGTAGCCCGGCTCGGCGCTCGTCAGGCGCACGCGGATGTCATCACCGGCGCGGTCGAGCCGGAACGCGGCCGTGAGCCGATGGCGTTGCGCCGCGTGATCCCGGTCGAGGACACGATTGATCTCCAGCCCCTTGCGGTAGTAGTGCGAGGTCACCAGTCCGGTGTCGCTGACGATGGAGTAGTACAGCGCCAGGAAACCGGTGATCACCGCGCTCAGCGGGAATGCAATGATCAGCCAGATCGTGGCGTTGCGGTACCAGGGGGTGTCTTTGTCAATCGGAGTCGGCATGGTCGTCGCTCGCGAAGGGGGCGAGGAAGCGGCTGGGAGCGGTGGCCTTCATGCGGGCCTGTCCCACCGCGGCGATGCGGATCGTGATCGGCGCGTCCGGCCGCGTGAGCGAGGCGCGCGGGGCGACCAGGCGCAGGGGGATCTCGCGCACCGATCCCGGTGGGACCTCGATCCGCGGCGGGGCCCCGCGCACGCGCAGGCCGGCCAGCCCAGATGCGCTGACGCGGTAGTCGTGCGGTCTGGAGTCCATGTTCATGATCCGCAGCATGTAGACGTTTTCGATGGCGCCGCTGTCCAGTTCACGATACAGGGTGTGACGGTCGTGGAATACGTCCAGGCGCACAGGCACGCGCGTGAGCACGGAGCCGATCAGGGCCCCGGACAGCACGAGCAGCACCGCCGTGTAGATCAGTACGCGCGGGCGCAGGAGCCGCGAGGGCTTGCCATCGAGTGCGTTCTCCGTGGTATAGCGGACCAGCCCGCGGGCATAACCCATGCGGTCCATTACCGAGTCGCAGACGTCGATGCAGGCGGCACAACTGATGCACTGGTACTGAAGCCCGTCGCGTATGTCGATCCCGGTGGGGCACACCTGCACGCACAGCGTGCAGTCGATGCAGTCCCCGAGCCCGGCGGCGTGGGGGTCGGTCCCCTTGCGCCGGGATCCGCGCGGCTCGCCGCGCGCCTCGTCGTAGGAGATGATCAGGGTGTTGCGGTCGAACATCACGCCCTGGAAACGGGCGTAGGGACACATGTAGGTGCACACCTGTTCGCGCAGAAAACCGGCGTTCCCGTAGGTGGCGAGCCCGTAGAACAGGATCCAGAAGGTCTCCCACGGCCCGAGAGAGCCGTGCAGTACGTTGACCGAAAGCTCCCGGATGGGGACGAAGAAGCCTACGAAGGTGAAGCCCGTCCAGAGTGAGAAGGCGACCCAGGTGAGCTGCTTCCCGCCTTTGCGCAGAAGCTTCTCTGCCGACCACGGGCGCGCGTCGAGCTTCATCCGCGCCA